>JAKFCX010000018.1:0-1659 GCA_036676415.1 Chitinophagaceae bacterium | reverse complement strand
CAAACCCAGTTACAGGGAATCCGTACAGAATTGAAACCTATTTGTTTTATAAATTTCACATACGATTCGGTCATTTTACTGTTCTGCCAGTCGCCTTCGGCTGGGGATTCCATGGTATTGCCAGAATTTATTCCCAAATGCATTTTTGCCGCCAGTTCCACGGCCGTGCTGCTCATTCCTGTTTCATCGGGTGCTTTGGGGCTTGTGTTATAAGATGGATAGATGGTAGGCGGTTGAGTAATCTTTACCCGCCTGTTCTGGCCGTTTGATGCGGTTATATCCAAATAGCCTGAGCGGCTTGCACCTGTTCCGTTTTGGCCTAAGGTTGTTAAGTGAATTGTAGCGCTGCCGCTACTGCCTTTTGTTTTATCTATTTGCAACCACGAAGAAAGAGGGTTATTGACACTCCACTCTGCGTTAGATAATATTGTTATATCGGATGCTCCCCCTTCGGCTGGAAAAGTAATTGCACTTGGAGAAACTGATAACTCGGCTGGGACAGCATTCTTTTTTTTACAGGATGCAAGCGATAGTATCGCCATAAGACATCCTAAAATAATAGGGGTACTTTTTATATTATTCATATTTAAAAATTAAAGCTGTTTATTTGGAAAGGGAATAACCTTATGCAATAATTGACACTACACTTTTTACTTACCTCCTTCAATAATGGCATCATACATACGCTGATCCTTTACCACATTATTAGCTCTGTCTAACATAAAACCTATCTCCCACCAGAATGGCACAAGACCATGCACTTTAGCCTGTTTGGTCACATAATATGACCAGTAATCCACAGACTTGTTGTGCATCAACGTATCCATAGGAACAGGCTTGCCGAGGCCGGCAGTCCGCCTCCAGGTAGCATATTCACCCAGCATCACAGGAATACCTTTATCAATAAACTTCTGTTTCATCTTTCGGAATTCATCAAGGATCTCATTCTCTTGTCCATAAGTGGCGTTGCGGTCTGGCTCAATAGTAGAATGATTCCCAGCTCCCCAGTAGTAAATCATGTTGCCCCAACTTACATCTCCATCCGTTACTATCGTAAATGTAGCAGGCGTGTAGTTATGTATCTCAACCATCAATTTGTTAGGGACCTTGTCTGTTGGCAGCGTATTCATCAGATTATAAGTTAATTCACCGTTTGTTCTAGGCCCTTGTACAACCAGCACCCGGTTACTGTTCCTGCCTCCGGTAGAGCGAACTGCATTAACAAATGTCTGGTGGTAGCTATCGAGTATGGCCATCTGCTCGGCATTATCAGCCGGAGGTTCGTTTGCGCCTGCAAATATCAGGTGCTCATCAAAATCACGCATGGTGGTAGCAATCTGTTCCCAAAGCGCCTTTTGCATTGCATTAACGGAATCTTTCTTTGCCAAATTGATATTGTTATCCAGCCAGCCCAAATCCGCATGAGCATTCAGCATCACATACATATCATTAGCCACACACCATCCAACCACTTCTTTCACCCGGTTAAGCCACACAGGGTCAATTTTCGCTTTGGCCGGATCGCTTAAATGAGTCCAAACCCAGTTACAGGGAATCCGTACAGAATTGAAACCTATTTGTTTTATAAATTTCACATACGATTCGGTCATTTTACTGTTCTGCCAGTCGCCTTCGGCTGGGGATTCCATGGTATTGCCA
>JAKFCX010000017.1:0-71226 GCA_036676415.1 Chitinophagaceae bacterium | reverse complement strand
TTTGAATACAATGATGGTGACGAATGCATATGTGATAGTTTATGATTATAATCATTTGAAATCCTGTCAATGAGAAAAACCTTTGATCTGAAGAAGTATGCAATCAAAATATTTTTATCTTGATAATTTTATTTGCAGTTTAGAATTCATAGACGCTACTGGAAAAAGAATATAATGCTAACTGAGAACCCAACCCTAAAAGAAAAGATCCGGAATCGGATCAATGAAATAAAATTGATAGCCGACGAGATGCCAGGTATTGTGCTGATACATAATATGCGGGATCTTTCCATTGAGTACATGTCGCAACGTGGTCTTGATATTCTTGGAGTGAGCTTAGATGAATTGATCGAAATGGGACCGAAATATCACGCAAAATTTTTTAATGAAGAGGAGACCAAAGAGCAGGTGCCAAAAATGATCGGGCTGCTTGAAAGAAACAACGACAATGAATTGGTGGCCTTATTTCAGCAGGTACGTAGAAATGAAAATTATCCCTGGGAATGGTATTGTACCTCGGTAAAAATATTCATGCGTGATGAAAATGGAAACCCTTTACTTACTATTGGAATAGCAATACCGATAGACCCGAACCATCATCTTAGCCAGAAGGTGAGCCGTTTGTTAGAGGAGAATAATTTTTTGCGACAAAATGGTGACAAATTTCATGATCTTACCAAACGTGAAAAAATGATTCTGAAACATGTTGTACTTGGGAAAAGTACGAATGAAATTGCAGAAGAGTTATTCGTATCACCTCATACAGTTGACACTCACAGGAAAAACATCAAACAAAAACTTGATACAAATAATCTTTTTGTATGGTCGCAATATGCCAGGGCATTTGACCTGATCTGAGTCAAAGTGAACTTACCTCTTTCTGAAAGAGCAGAACAAAAAGTTCTGAATGGTATTTCCTGGTGTGATATGATCTTCTGTGATGCACTTAATTCTATCAAAAGCCACTTCAAATCTTGCTGACATAGATGCTTCGGAATATTGTTTTATTTCTAAACCACTGCACCTGGTTGGTCCGTTCTCTGAGAATGTACCAAGTACTAAATAACCTTCTTTTCTTATGGCATCTTCGGCAATGGAAACATATTTGTAAACTTTTTCCCCGGTAGTTAGAAAATGAAAAGCGGCTCTATCATGCCAGAAGTCAAATTGAACCGGTGGTTCAAACCCGGTAATATCAGAAACGATCCAATTCACTTTTGAAGCCCTGTTACCTAATCTTTGTTTTGCCCTGTTAATAGCATTTGCGGAGATGTCAAGCACCCAAATATTCTGATAACCCTTTTCAAGTAATGCATCAACAAAGTGGCTGTCACCTCCACCAATGTCGATGATGTTTGCATCTAAAGGCAGTTTAAATAATTCTACAAACTCCATAGATGTTTTCGGGTAGGGCTGAAACCAGCTCACTTCATTTTCTGCTTTTGAAGCGTATACATTATTCCAATGATCTTTGCTTTCAATAATCATTTGCCAGCTTTTATAATTGCGTTTTGCTATTGGGTATTTTGAATTTTAAAACTGCTTTATCGCTTCACCCAAATCGAAAACCTTTACTTTATCTTTTAAAGATGATTGTAAAATAGAACTGCCTGCAGCACTTCGGTAACCTGCTGCACAATGAACAACAATTGGCTTATCCGTTGGAACTTCATTCGCCCTGTTCCTTAACTCGGGTAGTGGAATAGATATACTGCTCTCAAACGGTTTGCCCTCTTTTACTTCCGAGGCATTTCTCACATCTACAATTGTATAAGCCGAAGGATTCTTTTTGAAAGTGTCAAGGTCTAAAGCTGGTTCTGAAACAGTTCCATTACTTAAAACAAATGCTTCTTTTACCTGTTGTTCGTACCCTATTGCAGCAGTACGTTCAATTAATCTTTGCAATTGATCTGTATTCTCCGCTGCTAAATAAAATGGCTCTCCAGGTTTAACGATACTTCCCAGCCATGTTTCAAATTTTGCACCTTCCATCAGGTTGATTGAATTTGGGAGATGTGCTTTTTTAAATTCATCTTCCTTTCTTGCATCAACAATCACAACAGCTTTATCTAACCTGGAATTATCGTTTTCAGTTTTCAGCTCCGCTCCAATCAAAACAGACTGGATGCTATTCTTAAATGGTGCTGCACCTTTTCTATTGATCTCTACATCAAACGGAAAATACGCTGGCACAAATGGCTGATCACTTAAAAGCGCATTCACAAATTCTTCCTCAGTCATGGGTTGCAATGACCAGTTGGTTTCCTTTTCTTTTCCCATAGTACTGCTGTTGGCTTTGCTCAAACCTTTACCGCATAATGTTCCAGCACCGTGAGCAGGATACAGCAATACATCATCATTCAGCGGAATTAATTTATCCCGTAAAGTGTGATACATAGTTTTAGCAAGTTCCAATCTTGAACTTCTCAGGTTTCCTGCACCTTCTCTCAGGTCGGGTCTTCCACAATCACCGATAAAAAGTGTATCTCCGGTAAAAACTGCATGCTGTTTACCATCGTCTTCCAATAGTATTGATATGCTGTCAGGAGAGTGACCAGGTGTATGTAAAGCAATTAATTTAATTTTTCCTAACCCGATTGTATTGCCATCATCAAACGCAGTATGTTCATAGCTTGCACCTATAAGGCTGCTTACATAAATGGTAGCACCTGTAGCCTGGCTGATTTCTAAATGGCTGCTCACAAAATCAGCATGCGGATGTGTTTCGATAACACCTGTGATCGTTGCATTATTTTCTTTTGCATAATCAAGATATTGTTGCGGATTTCGGGAAGGATCTATTAGTATGATCTTCTTCTCACCCTCATCCAAAATAGCATAACTGAAATGTGCGAGGTTTTTATCTTCCCATTGTTTTATCTGCATTGTGCTGTGTTTTTATTGTACAAATTTCTAAAGGTTAAATAAGTTAGACAGTGACAGTTGTCACATAGTAAAACATGATTACAAAATTCAATGTGGCAATCGTTCACGGAAATAGCCATATACCCAGGTACCTGCAATAGCACTCAGCAATACAACACTAATTACAAGAACACCTGTTCCGATCTGTGCAAACAATGGACCTGGACATGCACCGGTCATTGCCCATCCCAAACCAAATATGAGACCGCCAATGATCTGTCCTTTATTGAATTTTTTCCTGTAAAACTTTATCGTTTCACCATGAACGGTTTTTATGTTGAACTTTTTGATGAGCCACACGGAGATCATTCCAACAACCACTGCTGTTCCTATCACACCAAACATGTGAAAGCTTTGCAACCTGAACATTTCCTGAATCCTGAACCAGGAGATCACTTCGGCCTTAACGAATACAATTCCGAATATAATACCTACTGCGAGGTATTTGAAATTATACCACCACGGATGTTGCAGTTCCGTATCATTCACACACATCGTATCGAGACTTCTTACTTCATAATCGGTGATGGAAGTATCGAAGCCATTGGTGGTGCTTTGATTTTCTTTGAATTGAATATCTTTTATAACAGACATAGATTGTATTTATAGATTGAGAATAAAAGGCAGGATGAGGTTGGCCATTATAAAACCACCTGCCATAAAACTGATCGTAGCAATGAGTGAGGGAACCTGCAGATCGCTTAATCCCATTATTGAGTGTCCACTTGTACAACCACCAGCGTACCTGGTTCCGAATCCAACCAGGAATCCACCAATCACTAAAAGAATAAAACCTCTTAAAGTAAACAAGCTGTCCCAGCTGAATATTTCCGTAGGAACAAGGTTGTTGTAATCATTGATGCCGTAGCCGTTTAACTCTGCTACTAATGCCGGGTTTACCTGTACAGGTTGTGGATCGGATAGCAATTGAAACGCAATGAAGCCACCAATAAAAATTCCTGCAACAAAAAATAAATTCCATACCTCTTTTTTCCAATTGTATTTAAAGAAGGGTATGTTGGAAGGAAAACATGCGGCACATGCATGACGCAGGTTTGCTGATATGCCAAAATGTTTATTTCCCAATAATAACAAGGCTGGTACGATTAATCCAATTATTGCACCTGCCACATACCATGTCCATGGCTGTTTTAAAAATTCCAGCATATTCGATTGTTGATTTTAGGTTGTAATGTTCTGTAAGTTAGTACACCTGTAATTAATGTAGTTTGGAGATTATTCTATCAACCGGAGTTGATCAGGCAGATTTTTCTTTTGTTCTTTTAAACATTCCGAATAGTAATGCACCCAGGAATGCAAAATAAATGGTGCTCCTGGTTGGATTGGATGTGATGGCACATGTACCTGTAAGGCAGCCAATGTATTTCCAGTAGAAAAAACCTGCCAGTGCACCGGCTACTGCTCCAATGCCATATAATTTATTTCTTATGATCCAGTTCTTCATAGTGTATCCTGTTTGTTTTGTTTGTGCCGGTGCTTTTAACCTCACAGCCATTGTTTCCACAACAACCCGTATTTGTAATGGCCATTCCGCCAACGATCAAACCTAAAATGATTGACACGGCATCCTTATTTATGATTCCCTGCACCAACACCGCAATACCAATTACCAATCTAAGTATTCTCATCAGGTTCCATCGCTGCAATATTAATCTCATACTATTGAAGACGTTTTTTTAAACTGTTCCATGCACCACCATTGTATACTTCTATTCCTGCTGAGGATAATACGGCTTTTGCTGCTGCACTTCTTGCACCACTCCGGCATACCGTGATAACCGGTTTATTCAATCGTTTCAAGGCTGCCACTTCAGTCTTTATCTTATCCAGTGGAATGTTCCTGGAACCATTGATATGGCCTGACTGGTATTCACCTTTTGTTCTTACGTCCACGATCACTGCACCTTCATGGACAAGTTTTGCCATATCGGTTTTCGGCTTAAAAAGACTTTTAATAAGATCAAACATTGGAATTTAATTTAGAATGTAACATATCATCCAGTCCTCCTCCATTGATCACATCAGTGATGCCGTTTTGCTTTAAAGATCCCACTGCCATTCCGCTTCTGATGCCACTTCTGCAATAAACTACGATCGGCATTTTAAAATCTTTAAACTCATTTATCCTTTGCGGCACCTGATCCAATGGAATATTAATTGCACCGGGGTAATGCTGTTCTGCAAACTCTTCCGTGGATCTTACATCCACTATTGTAACGTTATCGAGGTTCATAATGTGATTTTGTTGTGCAAATTTGCCTGATCATTCTATGTTGCTGCGTGACAAAAGTTACATAGCAATCTCATGAATGGCTTTTAGCTTTTTATTATAAAATCGGGTATGCTTCAGCTTCCAATTATTTCTTTGATGATTATGAAAATACCCATTGCCAAAACAAACCAGCCAAACCCTTTTTTCAGTTTGCTGCCATTTATTTTTTGATTGAAATATCCCCCGATAAAAATGCCTGCAATGGCTATTGCCGAAAGCGTGATGATGAATTTCCAGTCAATTAAATCCTGGCCAATATCGCCAGCAAAACCAATGAGCGAGTTGAGTGCAATGATCAAAAGGGAAGTGCCGATGGCTTTTTTCATAGGCAGCTTCATTAAGAAGACCAAAGCCGGTATCAAAAGAAATCCTCCCCCGGCACCCAGGAAACCTGTGACCAGGCCAATCAACACACCATATGCCATTAACCTCGGTGTATTTTGTTTTACGGTGTTATCTGCTTCAATCTGCCTGCTTTTTATCATAGAAACCGAAGCGGCCAGCATCAGCACAGCAAAAACAACCATTACCAGTAACGAATAGGTCACTTCGAACGAACCAAGGCTGAACAAAATATCTGGTATAAAAGGAATAATAAACCTCCGAACAATAAACACAGTGGTGATAGAAGATGCTCCAAATAAAAAGGCTGTTTTAAGACTTACCAGGCCTTTGCGATAATTGTTGAATGCACCGACGAGACTGGTAATACCAACTATAAACAAAGACCAGGAGATTGAAACAGGAGGTGAAACAGCAAACAGGTAAACTAAAACGGGAACCGTTAATATTGATCCGCCACCACCGATCAATCCAAGTGAAATTCCGATAAAAAGCGATGCAATATATCCTGCCAGTTCCATGCTGCAAAAATGATGGCATCATGGGTTGTGTACAGTGATATTTGTCACAGAGATGATGTTAATCTTTCTTAACCCATTCTATTGTATTCCGGTTAATGACCAGCCAGCCTTTTGCTTCCATCTTTTTTAGCAGCCTGCTGATGACCTCACGTGATGAGTTGAGATCGGTTGCAATTTCCTGGTGCGTCATTTTGAGACTGCTGCCCAGTTTGTCTACCTGCTTCTTTATATAGTCTTCCAGCCTTTCGTCCATGTTGGAAAATGCGATGGCATCAATCGTTTTCAATAGTTCTTCAAACCTGTCCCGGTATGACGTAATCACGAACTGGTACCATGTTTTGTATTTACCCATCCATTGATCCATAAATTCCAGGGGAATACTGAGAATAGTTGCATCGGTCAGTGCTTTGGCCAGTACCTCGCTGGTTTCATGTTTTGCAGCACATACCATCGAAAGCGAACAAGCCTGACCGGCATCAAGATGATAAATAAAAAATTCTTTTCCCTCCTCATCTTCACGGTAGAGTTTTACAATGCCATCCATCACAAGCATGGTAGAACGAATTGTCTGGCCCACACGAAGCAAGGTATCTCCGGCCTTTACTTCTTTTACCGTTCCATGTTTCACCAGTTCTTCAAAAAGAGCTTCTTCCAGTGTAGGAAAGAGTTGTTTTAAACGGGCTGTGTTCATCCGGTAAAATTAGCTGTAAGATCAACAGGGAAGTAATGATATAGTTATTGGGAGATATACCGCTAAAAACTATATTTGCACTCCTTCAACGGAGCCCAGGTGTTGAAATTGGTAGACAAGCCACCTTGAGGTGGTGGTGTTCGAAAGGACGTGCTGGTTCGAATCCAGTCCTGGGCACAAAGCCTTTTCTGCGAAGCAGGAAGGGCTTTTTAATTTAGTATGTACTAATTTGATGTTCGGTGAGACATAGGAGAAAGTGCAGGTGTTTTGGGCTTACCGGAAATCATTCATTGGAGCGATTTCCTTAACCTGACGTAACCACTTTTTCAAACCTCGCAAGCTACGAACTTTTGGGTTGCAATAGAAGTACAGGTACTTGCTTACCCCGTTCCTGACACTAAAAAACATTTCACAGGAAACTCCAACTCTTCCACCTTGAAATTCCTCAAACAGTAACACATGGAGATTGTTCCTCGTAGATTGACCGTACAAAATAATTCGAGACGGGCATAGCGGATATTCTACGACATCCGTTCTAATAAAATTTTGCCTGATTTCCGCTATACAAAATTCTGGATATTTTACTTTTTTAAAATTCAAAAAAGCGGTATCAATAACGCTTGTTTTATTAGAAATAATAAACTTGCTCACCATGAAAGAATCTATTACATCATAATATTTTTGTGCTGAACTATATGAGAAAAATACAACACAAATCAGCAAGAGCAAAAGATGTTTAATATGTATCATTCAATGAAAGGTAAGATCAAAAATCTGTAAGTTAAATAAATTGTATTTACATGAGCGTGTGAGGATATCCTTGGGAAATCGTCAAGCAGGAAGGGCTTTTTTAATTTATAATCCAACAATCTCCCATCTTCCATCCATGTCTTTTGAGTACGAGAGTCCATTACTCATCACATATACTTCTTTACCTGTTTTGGGATCAACAAATTGCTTCTGCTCGTAAACCCTTATGCCGTTGTTCTCACGGGTTAAGTAATTGATCAATGCTCTTATGGTTGGATCGATATCACCCAACCACTGCTCGTCACCTTCTTTTACAAATGCCTGGCTCATATGATTGATGGCACCAATATTATGCCCCTTTGCATTGTGTAAAAAAACGACATTGCTATTTGTGTTAATGACTATAGCAACCCGTTTATAGAGCAATAAAGCAGGCAATGATATTTTACAAAATAGTACCACGAATTTTAAAGTGTTTTGGGCAAAAGACAGATACATGAAGAACTTACTCCTGTTTATGATGCTGCTGATCTCATCAAATGTTATAGCGCAATCAGCTAAAGTAACAGTACAGGTATTGGATGAGAAAGGTACACCTGTTGAGAATGTAACGGTAGAGCTCCGAAGTGTAAAAGATTCAGCTATCATCAGAACAGCTTTCACCGATAAGAATGGATGGGCGGAAATGAATAAGGTAAAACCCGGAAGCTACATCGTGAAAGTGCAGATGATGAATTATGAGACAGCTTATTCATCAATGCTCAATATTAGTGAAGGCCAAACAGAAATAACAGTTCCTGCAATGAAGCTGCTGCCAAAAGCAGTCAACGATGCTAATAATGTTACTGTCACTGCACGTAAACCGTTTATTCAACGGTTAACCGACCGGATCATTGTGAATGTTGACAACAGCATCATCAGTGCAGGAAGTACAGCTATGGATGTGTTGGAAAGATCACCCGGTATTACAATAGATCAGAATGATGCGATCAGTTTAAGAGGAAGGGCAGGCGTGATCATCATGATCGATGGAAAACCATCACCGATGACGGGTGCTGACCTTGCGAATTATTTAAGAGGATTACCAAGCAGTGCAATTGACCGAATAGAGATCATCACCAATCCTTCTGCTAAATATGATGCAGCTGGTAACTCCGGCATCATTGATATACGAATGAAGAAAGACCAGCGTTTGGGGATGAATGGTACAGCTAATATAGGGTATGGACAAGGTATTTATCCCAAAGCAAATGCAGGTTTGAATGTCAACTACCGCAATAAGACCATGAATATGTTTGGCAGTTATTCTTATGGTTACAGGATCAACCTGAACCATCTTATCCTCAACCGTAATTTTTATAAAGATGGTGTGTTCAATGGTTCTGATGATAAAGAGAATTATGCAAAGATGCCGCTGGACTTTCATAATGCCCGGTTTGGAACAGACTTCTTTCCATCTAAAAAAACGATCCTGGGTTTTGTCGTGAGTACCAACCTGCTTCATTTTACCAGGACCAATACCAATAATTCGGTGGTAAATGATAAGAATGGCATTCCTTATTATCGTTTCAATACCTTAGGAACAAACAATGATCATAACGGGAATGCAGTTGGTAATATCAACTTCAAACATACATTCAGGCAGGGAAGAGAGTTGTCTGCAGATGCAGATTATGGTGTGTTCAATACAGCTTCTCTTACAAGAATATCATCTGCATTTTACGACATCAATGGCAGTCCGAAGGCTGCTGATATTTTAGATGGCGACCAGGATGGCAAACTAACATTGAAAACAGGTAAGGTTGATTATTCCAGCAGCTTTGGTAAAGGTGAAAAGTTTGAAGCTGGTATAAAATCAAGTTATGTTACGGCAGACAATGATGCAAAGTTCTTCAATGTATTCCCTACAGAAACCAAAGTAGATACTACAAAGACCAATCGGTTCTTTTATGATGAATACAATCATGCTGCTTATATCAATTACAGCAAGGAAGCAAAGAAGTTCAGTGTACAATTAGGCTTACGTGCAGAGCAAACAAAGGTGAATACACACCAGGTACAGAAAGACCAGCATTGGGATTCAAGTTACCTCCAGTTCTTTCCAAGTGCATTCTTCAATTACAAACTGAAAGAGGATAAAACACTTGGCATTTCTGTGAGCCGGAGAATTGACAGGCCAGGGTACTCACAATTAAATCCTTTCCTGTTTTTGATTGATGCTACTACATATGCAACAGGTAAACCGGAGTTGTTACCTCAACTCACCTGGTCCTATGAAATGAGTTATACTGTAAAGAATATGAGTTTTACCCTGGGCTATAGTCATACAAAAGATCCACAGACAACGGCTATTATTCCAATACTTGAAGCGATACCAGGTTTCAAAATTGCTGCAGGTGCCGATTCAAATATTACTACGCAAATACCGTTGAACCTTACATCATCAGATTATATAGGCCTGACTGCCACCACACCAATCAAAGTAAACAAGTGGTGGTATATGGTGAATAATGTAAACATCTTCTATAATCACTTCAATGGTGATCTTGCCAAAACGCCGATCAGCAATGGTGCTCCTGCAGCCAACATCAGGACCAATAACAGCTTTACTTTTAAGAAAGGTTGGGGGGCTGAGTTGAATGCGAATTATTATTCAGGAGGAAGACAAGGTTATATGGTGTCAAAAGCACAATGGGGTATTGCAATTGGTGCACAGAAAACAGTGATGAAGGGAAATGGCACTATCAGGCTGAACATCTCTGATATATTCTGGACAAACCTTCCAAGAGCCACTGTTACCTATGCCGGGAAGTATGTAGAGAACTGGCACGCCTATAGGGAGACACGTGTAGCCAATCTTAGTTTCACTTATCGATTTGGAAATAACAAGGTGCAGGCAGCCAGAAGAAAAGCAATGGCTTCGGAAGAGGAAATAAGAAGAGCTGGAGGGAATTAAAAAGAGATAGGAGGTAGGAGGTATGAGGCAAGAGACAGGAGATATGAGGTGCGAAATATGAGATTGCTTCGTGCCTCGCAATGACGAAAATTATTTTCCTTTCAGCAATTTAAGATGTGGTTCAAGAATAGAGATATTATGGCTATTGATGAACTGCTTGAGGTGTTTGTAAAAATGGCTGTGATCGTAATAGCCATATTTTTTATAATCAAAGTTGGCAGGATCGGCTACTAATTGCTCTACAGCTTTTCTTATACGTAAGGTCTGTAACGCTTTTTTGCTATTGACGCTGGTAGCTTTTTCAAAATACCGTTGCAAGGTTCTTGAGCTGATATTGTATCGTTTCGCAAGGTCTTCAACTGAAGTATTAAAGTCGTTGGCCCGGTAACATTCATCCAGGATAGATACGACGATATCAACATATTTTAATGAAAGTGAGTGTTGGTCGATGATCTCATGATAGTAACCAGATATTATTTCAACTCTTTTATCAAACTCACCGGCTTTCTTTACTGCTTCAACAATGGTCCTGTCGATCAGGTAAGATAAAGGAAAGATGTAATCTTTATATTCCGAGAAGTTGATGTTCTTCTGGAAAACAACCGGCGAAACTTTGAACTTAATGCCGAATATTTTATTGCCTGGTGAATGATGGCAAATCATATTACAATGCCTCGGCAGAAATCCATCAGCTTTCATTTCAAACTTTTCATCATCTAATTGAATGATGAAAGGCGTACCAAGATTAATGAGATAAGTATAACCGATATTGGGGAAAAGTGCGTCAGAAAAACCATCCGGATATTCTTTATCCAGTTCTTCAAAATTTATTTCCCAGAAATAGTCAATGAATCTTGACAGGTCGCCAACTGCTTTCTTCCTGGAATAATTCCTTTCAAAATGATCGTTGTGAAAAAACTCTACATGCTGCATAGCCAAACTTCTGCTACGAAAATAGGTTGGTAATGCTGCGATACCTCCTGTTTCAACAGCCTATTGAGCCACTCATCCCATTTCAATCTGCTGAGAACCAGCTGCTGTGGTACTATCTTTGCAAGTACTGCACTAAATCTTAGAAAATGAAAAAGCTATTCTTCATCTGCAGTCTCCTTTTTACGTATGTAGTAATAGAGTCCTGTTCAAGGAACCCGGTAACAGGTAAAAGCCAGGTGGTGTTTATGTCGGAGGCACAGGAAATTGCAATGGGACAGGAAGCTGACCCGCAAATTATTGCTCAATTCGGTTTGTATGAGGATAGTTCTTTACAACGATTTATATCTGAAAAAGGAAACCAGATGGCAGCCATTTCTCACCGGCCAAATATTGCCTACCACTTCCGGGTAGTAGAATCTGAAGTGCTGAATGCATTTGCTGTACCTGGTGGATATGTATATTTCACAAGAGGCATCATGGCTCATTTTAATAATGAAGCTGAGTTTGCCGGTGTATTGGGTCATGAGATCGGCCACGTTGCAGCAAGACATTCAGTAGCACAGCAACGTAACCAGCTACTGGGACAGCTCGGCATTATTGCAGGTGTGGTGATCAATCCTAACCTGGCAAGATTTGCTGATGTTGCTTCGCAAGGTTTGGGACTAATGTTCCTGAAGTTTGGGCGTGATGCGGAAAGAGAATCAGACAGACTTGGTGTGGAGTATTCTACTAAAATAGGATATGATGCACACGAGATGGCAGGCTTCTTTACTACTTTGGAAAGACAAGGTGCAAAGACCGGTTCTTCTGAGTTGCCTGATTTTTTATCAACTCACCCAAACCCCGGAGACAGGAATGTTGCAACGAATAAACTGGCAACAGAATGGCAGCAAAAGCTTAACCTGACCAATCCGCAGGTAAAAAGAAATGAATATTTAAGAAGAATAGATGGATTAATATATGGAGAAGATCCACGTGGTGGATTTTTAGAGAATAATGTTTTCTATCATCCACCAATGAAATTCCAGTTCCCAACTCCACAGGGATGGATGTACCAGAATTCACCACAGGTGGTTCAACTGGCTCCACAGGATGGTAAAGCTTTATTGATGTTTATGGGAGGCCGTGGAAACACTTTACAGGAAGCAGCCAATAATGCAGTTCAGCAATATAAATTGCAGGTGCTGGAATCAAGAAGTGTTACTGTAAGTGGTTTACCTGCACTGTATGTTGTGGCAGACCAGGTGGGAGATCAACAACAGCAGCAACAGCCGGCAAGTGTGAGAACGATGTCGTATTTTATCCAGTACAACGGGAGCATTTTTCATTTTATCGGTGTTTCATCGGTAGCCGATTTCAACAACTACGTAAGTACTTTCAACAACACCATGCAGAACTTTAGGCAACTTACTGACCCTGCAAAGCTGAATAAAAAACCAGACAGGATCAGGATCAAAACAGTTGCAAACAGTACAACTTTATCACAGGCATTGCAAAGTTTTAATATGCCTCAGGCAAAGCTGGAAGAACTGGCCATTCTGAATGGTATGAAGTTGACTGATAATGTACCAAAAGGAACTTTGATAAAAGTGATCGGTCAATAACCATCATTAAAATATGTATTGTGAGAAGGTTGCTGTAATGGCAACCTTTTTTGTGTAGACAATTTACACAGCTGCTGTTTTGGTTTTCCGTTCGATGAAAACCTGTTGAACCTGGTTTTAATGAAGTGGTTGGAATTAAATTTTGCGTAACAAGTATTTTATCTTTCAACAGGTTATTGTTTGTTGCAGAAAGTTCGTGGATATTTTTTGCAACAGAACCACAGGATGGCAGCAGCTTTGCTATATAGGGTGCTGTTGGGAATATCTATGTACGCACCTTCTATTCAATTTGAACAGGAACTTAAGCCATCTTATACTTATACAGGTAAGGTTATGGGCTTTTTATTGGGTGAAGTGAACCTGTTCTTCCTGCTGTTTCCTTTCGCTGATTTCTTTGTAACGTTTGGAAAATGGATCAATCTTACTTCATTAACAAATGCACTCGGGCAGGTGTTTGCATTATTATCGCTTGCTTATTTATTCTTTGTCGGTAAATCACTTACGTTGAAATGGGGCAGGTGTGTGATGATGATAACGATGATGCTGCTGATCCTGGTTTCATTAACCTGGGTAGATCCTGTGATGAAAGGCGAATCGCGGCAGATCATTATCAGGACCTTGCTCACTATCTTCCAGACACTCGCAATTGTAAAAATATTCTGGGAGAAAGGTGATGAGTATGTATTTGATGTGCTGAAGCGTTTTGCGATCATCATCGGTGTGATGAGTGCTTTGTCCATTGCATTATTTCCTGCAGAATCCAGCTGGACTATTGATGATTCAGGAAGAAAGCAATCGTTCTTTTCTTCACCCAATAACCTTGGACAGTTTCTTTCATTCTTTTTCCTGATACTGAATTTCTATAAACGCAAATCCATCAAATGGCCCTTGTGGCTGTTGCTCAATGGCCTGATTATTTACCAGGCAATGGAATGTGATAGTAAAACTTCCATGGTAGGTGGAATCATCTGTTTTGTGCTATATAATTTCCGTTTCCTGATCAGGCCATTCCTGATATTTGTTATTGCTGCAGGGTTGTATCTTCCTTATTACACCCAGACTTTTGAAAAAGGCGAAGCAGAGAAAATGGAATTTGCAGAAAGAGATATGACCTTCACCGGCCGTAGCGACGTATGGCACGTGATGCTGATGGATCTTCGTAACTACGACAAACAATGGCTGGGCTTTGGAACAGGTGCATACTGGGGTGAAAAAACATATCATCCCAAAGCAAGTCTTCATGAACTGGAGTGGACACCGAACTCAGGCCATAATGGGTACCTAGATACAAAAGTTACCTTAGGATGGATCGGTGTTATTTGTTTATTGCTGTTCCTCTTCCAGTACTTCACTAATATTTTCAGGGTGTTAAGCAATAAAAATATTGTGATGTTGTTTATTTCGGTTGTATTCTGCATCAACAATATCACAGAAACCAGCTATTTCCGGGGTAAACATTTCTTCTTTGTATTACTCATGCTCTTCTTCTGGTATACTGTTTTCAAAAAAAGAGCAGATGATGAGGAAGATGAAGTAGTTGAGGAAGTGGAAGAACCATCAACTCGTTACTATCCTTTGCCTGCTCCTGTTCCTTTCACCAGGTAATGCTGCCGCTTCTACTACTGTATTCCTTATGGTTCAGTTAAGATTGGCTCAATTTTTTATGAAGTAGTGGCAGGAACTTAAAATCAATTGTCTCATGTTACGAAAGAATTATGTTTTGGCAGTAACGCTGTTACTGGGTGTGTATGCTAGTTCATGCAAGAAGAATCCATCTGCTGTTGATGAATATAAAGCAGGTGATACGACTGGTGTAATTAAAAATCTCGCAGAGTTTCCAATTGGAGTAGGAGTGCAGCTGAACCCATTAGTAAATGATCCTGCTTACCTGGATATCATAAAGCAACACTTCAATAGTGTTACATTGGAGAATGAATTGAAACATGCTTCTGTAGTCACCAATGAAGGAGGTCTTGATTATACTAAATCTGATCAGCTGATCGCTATTGCAGATGCTGCCAATCTGAGTGTGTTTGGACATACTTTGGTTGACTGGCAAAGTACCAACACCACTTATATGAGATCACTTCGTTCAACAACAAGTGAAACGAATGTGGTTCCGAATTCAGGATTTGAAACAGGAGCAGGAGATGTGTTCACCAACTGGATCACACAGGTGGCAACGGGTGCAACAGGAAATTTTCAGCAGGAAACTTCCGGTGTATATGAGGGAATGAGAGCAATGAGAGTGAATGTTGTTACGCCTGGCCCTTTTCAATATAGTATTCAAACCTATAGTGATAATTTTTCTTTAACTGCAGGCAGATCATATACGCTGAGTTTTTATGCAAAAGCTGCAGCCAACGGAAGCCGGTTGAAAGCAGTGGTTCAAAATACCACTTACCAGGAAAAGACATTTGTGCTGACGCCAAACTGGGCAAAATATTCATGGACCTTTACTGCAAATGAAGCCCTGGCAAGCCTGAAGTTTCATTTTCCTGAAGCCGGTACTTTTTACATTGATGCAATGAGTATTCCTCGTCCGAATGATGGCATTTATGCAATCGACCCTGTGAAAGTAGATACTGCGATGAAAAGATTTATCACTCAGTCAGTCTTACGCTACCAGAATAAAATTACTTCATGGGATGTAGTGAATGAACCTTTGGAAGATGGAACAGGAAAGATCAAAACGAATCCACAACCGGGTTCAATGGCAGGAGATAAATTTTATTTTGCTGAATTTTTAGGAGCAGGCTATATAGAGAAAGCATTCAGGTATGCCAACCAGGCCAATCCAAATGCAACATTATTCCTCAATGAAGCAAAGCTGGAATCTGATGGTGTGAAGCTCGATTCAATGATCAGGATGATCAACCAGTTAAAAGCTGCCGGTGTACCGGTACACGGCATTGGGTTACAAATGCATTTAGATACGAAGAACGACAGGGGTGGAATTGAAAGAGCATTACAGAAGTTAGCTGCTACCGGATTAAAGATCCGTATCTCAGAAATGGATATTCGTGTTAACCCATGGAATTATTTCGGTTACCAGCCAACAGAAGCCGACCTGATTGCACAGCGTGATCTGTACAGGTTTGTAGTTGGTGCATATTACAGGTTGGTGCCTGCACCACAAAGAGTGGGCATTACCTTCTGGGATCCAACAGATAAGTACAGCTGGATCATCACCCACCAGGGAAAAGATGATGCACCAACTTTATTTGATAAGCAATACCGTAAAAAGGCAGCTTATTATGGTGTAGTGGTTGGATTAAGGAAGAAAGGATAGTTTATCGAATGAATATGATAAAAAAGAGACCGATGAGGTCTCTTTTTGTTTTTAGATGAGAAGAGATAGTTCCATTTATTTTTTTGGCACTTAATATCGTTTAAAAATGAAGTCAACAGCAGAACTGTCTAATGGAATATAATCTGTACATGAATTGCCATTGCAGAATCCAAGCTTCCAACCCGATAGGTTAATCCAGTAACTGAATCCCGGTTCTTTTTTGATATTATTTTTAAGCTGTTTTGGTAAGTCGCCGAAACGAATTCCAATACGATAATCTTCTGGTGTTGTAAAGTTTGAATCTTTAGTTGAGACAAATATGGTGTCATTTCCAAGCATCACAACCTGAAATCTACTATCTCTAATCATCACTTCTTTATATGGTAGAATTGTCCCACTTGCAGTTTGTATTAATTTGATGGCCGTATCTGAAGTAATAGTAAGTTTATTACCTTGATTAGTAAACTCATTTTTCTCCTGGCAAGCTTGAAGTGCAAAGAGCAAACTAGCTATGGGGAATCTCTTCATTAATGTTGTTAGGCACTAATTTAAACTTTACCCAATCAAATAAAGTTTTATCGAATTTTTTTGAAGTTATTTAACTCCTGCAACCACAGGCTCCATTCTATCCTGCACGGGTTCCACTCTTGGTTTTGGCTTAGCCTGGAACCTCATTTCAATATGTTTATAAGTGAACTGAGATACAACCTGTATAATGCTGAATATAAATACAAGGAAGAAAGCTTCCACAATAACGCTGTGCGAAAAGCCCAGCACTTTGTAGAATAACAGGTCTGCAGCCCTGATGATAACGATATGTGTCAGGTAATAAGAGAACGAAAGATCTCCAAGAAACTTCAGTCTTTGATGTGCAAATAATTTTGCCACATAGCCGGTTTCAGTAGAGAAGAAAATGATAACGATGGCAAACCAGAATGGCATCATCCAATGGTACGTAGTTGGAATATATGCCAACAGGTAGCCTGTAATTGCCAATAAGCCGATCTCTGTAACTGTTGCCAGTGTTACGTTCATCTTTTTTTCAAACCGCTTTGCAAAAAGATAAGCATACATACCGAGTAAAAATCCAAACAGGCAACGGATAAAACCATAATCAAAAGTGTACTCGATATTTCCATTGAATCTCCATAAGAACCATATAATAGCAGGAGCAGATATCAATCCAACCAGCCATAATTTTTTACGAAAGGCGATCAATGCCAAAGCCCAGAATATATACACATAAAATTCTACACTGATACTCCAGCTGGGAAGGTTCCAGCTAAGGTGATCGAAAAGCCCCATTGAATGAGTGAGCGTAAGATTTCCAATGAACGACCAGAAACCGGAATTTTCAAACGGTGGTGTGTTCAGTGGTACGAAATACTGGTCAACAAAGAAACGTGTTGCTTCAAAAGCAAAGAACACTAACAGCGTAAATAAATGCAACGGGTAAATCCGCTTAAAACGCTTTACAGCAAAATCTTTTGCAGAAGGCAGATCATTTATCTTCTTTAAATAACTATGTGCCATTACAAAACCCGAAAGCACAAAGAAGAAATCAACAGCCATATAACCATGAGCAACCAGCTGGTTGCCAGCAAATAGAATTGAATCGGGTATATGAAACAATATTACAAGAATGGCTGCAAGCCCCCTGAAAGTGTCAATAGCACGAAAACGCATAATGAAATATAAATGGTCTGATTAAACAATCATCTAGTCAAATCACATACCATTACTTACTGTGGTTTTGTTTAATGTATTGTGTTATGCCTCACTTGTATTTATCACCATCATTAAAATCATATCACCACATATTGATCAATATTTCCACATTCTGTTCTTAATTCTATGGATAAAGTGTTTGGTTTAGTATTTGCCTTTTGCTAGCGGGAACTATTATCATGTGGAGGAACTTTAGACAGTCAGCAAGAAAATCAGTTATGAAATTTCTCTGCACAATCGTTATTGGTTGTGTAGCAACTACTGGTGCAGCCCAAATGTGCCAGGGAAGCCTTGGAGATCCGATTGTGAATATCACTTTTGGTGCTGGAGCAAATCCTGGTGCACCTCTTTCTGCTGCAACCACTAATTATAATTATGTTAGTACAGACTGTCCCAGGGATGGTGAATATGCGGTGCGAAATAAAACAGAGTTCTGTTTTGATACACTATGGAATTCAGTTACAGATCATACCGGTGACGCCAATGGATATTTTATGTTGGTGAATGCATCGTTTGCACCGGGACATTTTTATCTGGATACAGTTAGAAACTTATGTGCCGGCAGCACTTATGAATTTGCAGCCTGGCTCGTTAATATCAGCAAGCCAATTGTTTGCTGGGGAGCTACACAATATGTGGTGCCCAATATCACTTTCAGGATAGAAAGAACCGACGGAACCTTGTTACAGACTTACACTACAGGTGATATTCCAGCCACCAGCCCAACACAATGGAAGCAATATGGATTCTATTTTACCACACCTGCAGGAGTTACAGATGTAGTGTTGAGAATGGTGAACAATGCACCAGGTGGCTGTGGTAATGATGTTGGTTTAGATGATATAACATTTCGTGCCTGTGGTCCACAGGTAACAGCAACAATCGCAGGTTCAGGAACTACTATTGATACTTTATGTGGAGGTACTTCAAAGAGTTATAGCATTCAGTCAAATATTTCTGCAGGTTATACCAATCCTGTGTATCAATGGCAAAACAGGTTTAATGGATCTTCATGGACCGATATTGCAGGTGAAACAGGAACAACGTATAATGTTGATTTTAATGCGACCGAATCCACCGGAAATTATTCATACCGTTTACTGGTTGCTGAATCAGGAAATATAAACTCTCCCACATGCCGTGTTGCTTCTGAGCCGGTTAATATTTATGTTACATCAATACCATCTATTACCGCTTCCAATAATGGTCCTGTATGTGAAGGCAATAACATTATATTATCCGCTTCAGGAAATTCCATCACCTGGAGAGGACCTAACGGTTTTACAGAATCAGGAAATGAGGTTTCAATACAACAGGCACAACAAACTCATAGTGGAGATTACATTGCTTCTACACAGTTAAATGGATGCACATGGAGCGATACTACAACAGTAACCATATCTCCAAGGCCGGTTGTTACAGTCAATACAGATTCTGCAATTATTTGTGAAGGAGAATCAGTGGTGCTTATTGCATCAGGTGCAAATACCTATCAATGGTCACCGGCAACGGGAATAGCCGATGCTACTCAAGCCAGCATTACTGCAGCACCATTGTCCACCATCACTTATTCCGTGATCGGCTCCATTGGAACTCAATGTGCAGATACAGCAACCGTTAGTATCAGGGTTTTTCAAAAGCCAGTGGCCAATGCCGGTTCAGATATAGCAGTGATAAAAGGAAGTACGGTTCAATTAAATGGTTCGGTTACGGGAGAAAATGTAAGCTATTACTGGACTCCACAATATACAATGCTGGGAAGCCAGACTTTGTCTCCGTCTGTTTCACCTGATAAAGACACATCATACATATTACATGTAACTTCTGATATCGGTTGTGGTACTGATAGTGATACGATGAGGGTTACCATATTTAAAGAAGTGTTGATACCAAATGCATTTTCTCCTAACAGCGATGGCAGAAACGATGTTTGGAATATAGCCGGTTTAAACAGTTATCCAAAAGCTGAGTTAGTGTTGTTTGACCGATTCGGCAGGGAGATAATGAGAAGCAGTAATTATAAACCATGGGATGGAACAAAGAACGGTAAGCCATTACCCACAGCAACCTATTATTATGTGATCGACCTTAGAAATGGTGCTCCAAAGATCACAGGATATCTCTATCTCGCCAGGTGATTTAATGTGTTTGTAGAAAAATTACACAGTCCATTTTCCCTGTATATAGAATTTAGACTGGCGTGGTAATTGTCATTATGCTTTTTCAAGATGATGATTTAACTGTCGGTTAATAGCTTATGCAAACGGCACTGTTTTAAGGTGGGAGATAGCCATAAATGGTTAAGTATTTGGTTAGTCAAGTCATCATATCCTAAAAAGTAAAAAATCTGCAATGCGATATTTTCCTATGCTGAAGCATTCATTTGTATTTGTATTACTGCTGGTTACTGTAACATCCTGTGTTAACACCAAAAGAGCAACTTATTTTAATGATATACAGAATTCTGTTCATTCAGACCAGGCCATAGATCCAACGATTCAGAAGAATGACCAGTTGAGTATTATTGTTACAAGTCTTAATCCTGAAGCAACAGAAGTTTTTAATAAGCCGAACGAATCAGTAATTTCTCATTCAAGTGGTAATGGTGTTAGTTCTATCACCACAGGTTACCTGGTAGATAACCAGGGAAATATTTCTTTTCCCATTATTGGTAATGTGAAAGCTGAAGGTTTAACCCTTGACCAGTTAGCTGTAAAGTTGTCTACTACACTTAATGAAAGAAAATTGTTGATTGATCCGATCGTGAATGTTCGTTTGATGAATTTTCGTGTAACTGTGCTGGGCGAAGTTGGAAGACCTACAGTAGTTACTGCAACAAACGGAAAGCTTTCTTTCCTCGAAGCATTGGGAATGGCAGGTGATCTTACCATCTATGGTAAAAGAGATAATGTTTTGCTGATAAGGGTTGAAAATGGCCAGAAGATCGTTCGTAGGATCGACCTGATGTCTCCTGATTTTGTTTCCAAGTCACCATATTATTATCTGAAAACAAATGACGTGATTTACGTGGAAGCCAACAAGCAGAAGATCAGCAGTACAACTACACTCAGGCAAACACTTCCTGCAATCTTAAGTGGACTATCATTCATGGCAATTATTATAGACCGATTAACAAGAAACTAATGAAGAAGATCATCAAAAAAACCGACGGATCCGGAAATTTAATTGAAGATATCAGTCATAAATATATTCCTTACTGGCCGCTATTGGTATTGCTGGCCATTCCATGCATTATGTTAGCATGGGTGTACCTGAAGTTTAAGCAACCGGTGTACGAAATTGCTGCAACGATTCAGGTTAAAGATGGAAAGAAGGGTGTGAATGATGACCAGATCACGGAATCAATCAACATGCTTTCCGCTAAAAGCATTGTAGAGAATGAGGTGGAGGTGATCAAATCAAAAACATTTGTTGACGAAGTAGTAAAAGACCTTCATTTATATGCACCAACTTACCAGAAAGGAAAATTTGTAGAGAAGTCAGCGTATGAAACTTCTCCTGTAGTTGTTCAGGCAGAAGATCCTGAAAATCTGAAAGAAGCAAAGAAGGTTCCTTATAAGTATGATTTCAACAAAAAAGTTGTTACGCTGGGAAGTAAACAATACCCCATCAATCAGTACGTCTCTACTGAATATGGGAGGTTGATGTTTACACAGAATCCACATTTCAAAAAATCGTCACCGGGAGATCTTTATTTTTCATTGATCGATCCCAGGAATGTATCAGCAGGTCTGTATGCAGGTTTGGATGTTAGTGCAACAAGCAAACTATCCAGCATTGTTAAGATAAAATTCAAAGACCCTGTACCTCAAAGAGGTGAGGACATCGTGAATGCGATGATCGATAAGTATAATCAAGCCTCGGCTGAACAGAAAACAGGATTGGCAAAAAACACGATCGCTTTTCTTGATCAGCGTATTGCAAAAGTGGTGAGTGATCTGAATGGTGTGGAAGGAAGAATATCGAATTACAGGTCAAGGGAAGGAGTGGTAAATCTTACTGATCAAAGCCGTTTGTATTTGCAGAATGTTGCAATGAACGACCAAAAGCTTTCTGATCTTAATGTACAGCTTTCTGTTCTAAACCAGGTGGAGAAATATATCACTTCAAAAGCATCAACAGCAGGTATTGCTCCTTCTACATTAGGTGTGAATGATCCGATGCTCTCGAACCTGCTTGAAAAATATTATGACGCTGAACTTCAATATGAGCGGCTGAAACAAACGACTGCAGAAAATAATCCTGCTTTACAAACTGTTGTAGGCCAGGTTAACACATTAAAGCCAGCCATTCTTGAAAATGTTCGTAACCAAAGAATCAATGTACAGGCTAGTCTGAGTAACCTTGCTTTGACCAATAATAATTACAATTCCGCCTTAGGAACTATTCCAGCCAAAGAAAGAGAGCTGATAAATGTAAGCAGAGAGCAGTCTACATTAAACAGTTTGTATAATTTCCTGCTTCAGAAAAGAGAACAGACTGCATTAGCATATTCATCTGCAATTACAGAAAGCCAGGTGATCGACAAAGCATCGGCTTCTATTTTACCGGTTAGCCCCAATAAAGGTTTTACTTATGGAGCTGCTTTGGTTCTGGCGATTGTATTGACGATTGCATACATCATTTACCGTGATATTCTCAGCAATAAAGTATTATTCAGAAATGATATTACCAATCAGACTGTCTATCCATTGCTCGGTGAAATTTCTCATGTGAGAAAAGGAAAGCAGATGTTGTTGACCGGAAAAGATTTTGCTACGGCCCAGGATGAATTCAAGCAATTATGCATTGCTGCCGGTTTCTTTTCAAAAGACAATCGAAATAAGAAAGTATTAATTACCTCCAGCAATGAAGGAGAAGGAAAAAGCCTGGTGATAGCAAACATTGCACTTACATTGGCACAGGCAGGAAAGAAAGTAGTTTTGATTGATGCTGATATGTTAACGGGTAAGCTTACTAAAACTTTCAGGGCATTTAATACAGCCGGACTTTCAGAATTCCTCAACAACGAAGTTTCATCGCCTGCAGAAATTATTAAAGCAAGCGGCTATAAGAATTTATCTGTAATTCCTTCAGGTGACGGTGGTAATGGTGATGCAGATCTTTTGTTGAATGGTAATTTAGAAGCATTGCTTCAATACCTGGATGATAAATTTGATTTCATACTGATAGATGGGGTTGCTGTTAACCCTTCAGCCCATCCGTATATACTCTCAGATCTCTGTGACGCTACTTTGTATGTTATAAGGCACAGGCATACTGCCAAATCTGTTATTAAGAAATTGGATGAGACAAATGAGTTGAAGCCTTTAAAAGGCCTTGCATTGATCTTTAATGGCATTAAGGCAAGAGGGTTCATTTTAAAAACAAAAGGTTTTGGATATGGCAATAAGCACGTTCACATGAATAAAAACCTTTGGACTAAATTATGGGTAAAGAAAAATGGGGTATCCCACCATTCTTACCGCAATGCAAATCAGCTTTAATAAAACAACAGCTGTTTAATTCCTTTAAAAGCCACCTCTGGGTGGCTTTTAACTTTTTAGAAATTAAGATTTGAGTTTTTTTTTATTGTTCAGCTTATTAATGTGGCACTGTCTATCAACGAATAATATAGCCGCTGACAAAAAAAGGACAAAAGAAAAGAATAATAAAAAACACTCAGGTTAAACTTTGGCATTTTTTTTTAATAGCTATATACGAGCACAGACAAATAATAAGAAACAAAAGTTGGGAATTAATTTAAAGAACAAATCTAAATCGCTCATTATGGAAAGGAATATTTACGAATGGTACGTGGTTTACACCAGGCAGGGAATGGAACAGAAAGTTACAAAAGAGTTACAGAAAAAAAACATCGAATCTTATTGTCCGGTAAACAAAGTGCAGAGCAAATGGTGGACGTTGAAAAAATCAGCAGGTCAGCCTTTATTCTCTTCATGTGTTTTCGTTAAGATCGATGAGAAGGATGTTGCAGCTTTAAAAAAGATCAATGGCGTTGTGAATGTTCTTTACTGGTTAGGAAAACCAGCAGTAGTAAAAGAACAGGAAATCCATATGATCAAAGATTTCCTTTGCAATCACACAAACGTAAAAGTTGAGAAAACTTCTATCAGAAACCTCAATTATGTTTATGGTACATCTACTGAAAAGTCTGCTACTAATTACAAGCTTGAACTTCCAACATTAGGTTACCGTGTTGTGGCTGGAAAGACTGAAAATGCAAAAGTGGTTTCAATTAAACAAGCACAACCATCTATTGAAACATTGCAACAGCAGCAATATTCAAATGTAGGGTAAGTTTGAAATGTCCTTCATTTGGTGAGGGACATTTCAAATCATCCATCCTTAAACCGCTATAAATATTTTCTTTTTAATATGAGTGCTGCTCCTGGAAGCAAGAAAAGAACGCTGGTTAACTTTCTTTCGCTTTCCATTTTACAGGTAGGTAATTATGTATTACCTATGATCACCCTTCCCATTATCTCCAGGATAATCGGGCCTGAGAAATATGGAGCAGTAAACTATGCTTTCGCCTTTGTTGGGTATTTCATTCTCTTTATTAATGCAGGCTTTGACCTTTACGGTACAAGAAAAATAATTTCTTATAAAGGGGATAAGGAAAAGATCCAGGAACTTTTCAGCCGGATCACTTTTGCCAAAATTTATATTTCAATCGTTTCAACCATCGTTTTCATTGGTTGCCTTTTTTGGTTTGATCAACTAAAGAATGAAAAACTCGTAAATATTTTTACTTACCTCATGTGTATTGGCTGGATATTAAATCCCAGCTGGTTGTATAATGGCATGCAGGATTCGAGGCGTTATGCTGTATTTAGTTTTATCTCCAAACTTCTTTTCTCAGTTGCAGTGGTATTGGTAGTAACAGAAAGAAGCGACTATATCTATCATCCATTAATCACCAGTCTTGCACATATACTGGTTTCGCTGGTTTCTTTTTTCTGGGCATTAAAGAAATATGGTCTTCGGTTTCAATTTATCGGTTGGAGGAAAGTAACTGAGACTTTAAAAGAAAACCGAACCTTATCGCTTATCTGGTGGATCAGCAACCAGGCTTCTTCTACAGGAATTATCGTGGCCGGCTTCTTATTGGTTACTACTGATATTGGTTACTATTCAGCCGCATTACGGCTAATCATCATTATACAATCCATTGTTTCCATGCCGCTGAATACTGTGCTGTTTCCATATATTGGAGAAGCTTTCGTACAAGGTTATTCAGCAGGAATAAAACGTGTGCACAAAGCTTTTCCGTATTTGGTTTTCCTGGCAATAGCTATGGCGGCAGGTACATTCATTATAGCAAAGCCATTGATCTTACTATTTTTTGGAAACGAATTCAGTAGTGCAGTTGACCTGCTGAAAATATCTGCTATAGCATTATTGTTTTCAACAATCAATTCAGCTTTAGGACAGCAGATCATGCTGAACCTGAAAAAAGATGGGGTGCATATTCGATTTCTTCTTGCCGGCTTTTTTCTAAATGTGGCTTTCCTCATTTTGTTCATCAACTTATATGGAACGATTGGTGCAGCAATAGCCTGGCCGGCATCAGAGCTATTATTATTTGTGGGGTATATGGTCTATTTTAAAACCCAAAACGTTCAGGTATTCGATTTCTCGTATTATAAACCGGCATACATATTTGCCAACATGATGAAAATGATAAGATCGAATCCATTAAAAAAGAAAGCAGCCTTACAATAAACAAAGCATGTTCTATTTTGTAAAAAAGCCAAAGTGGCTAAGAAGATTTTATGGTGATTGTATCTGGGAGATGAATACTAATGAGAAAGTTATGTTTTTAACTTTCGATGATGGACCTGATCCTGAAGAAACCCCTTTTGTGTTGGAGCAGCTTAAAAAGCATAATGCTAAGGGAACTTTTTTTTGCATTGGTAAGAACGTAATGGCAAATCCTGAGTTATTCAAGCAGGTGATTGCCGACGGACATGTAGTTGGGAATCATTCTCATTCTCATATTGACGGTTGGAAAACGAACAACAGCAGATATTTCAATGATATTAAGGACGCTGCTAAGCTGATCCACTCAAATATTTTCCGTCCACCATTTGGCCATATAACCTGGAACCAGGTGAAACATCTGAAGAACAAGGAGTTTAATTTAAGAACTGTATTGTGGAATGTATTGAGTGCAGATTTTGACGAGAATACCCCCAAAGAAAAGTGCCTGACTAATGTAATTGATAATGCTACACCAGGCTCCATCGTTCTGTTTCATGATCACAAAGTTGCATCGAGAAATTTGCGATATGCACTACCCAGGGTTTTAGATCATTTTTCCAATCTGGGCTATCAATTTAAAGCGATCAACTTATAACTGGCAGCAGCTTTGCAGTGTAGAAAAGGCTGAATTCAGCTAATCAATCGAAAATATTTCTTATGAAAGGTATATCTGCTGTAGTGGCTACTTATCGCAGAAAGGATGAGTTAGTAAGACTTTTTGATTCTGTTATAAAAAACAATATTCAAAATCTTGAATTGCTAATAGTCGATCAAAACCAGGATGGCCTGCTTGATGACTTTTTGGAGGGTTATAAAAGTCAGTTAGATATCGTTCATATCAAAATGAAAGAGGCCAATCAATCTAAAGCAAGAAACCTTGGTGCATCAAAAGCAAAGTATCCTATCATTTGTTTTCCGGATGATGATTGTTGGTTTGAAAGTGATTCGCTGATCAAAGTGCAGCAATTCTTTGAATCAAAACCTGAAACAGATCTGCTGGTTATTAACTGGAAACAAAATCCATACGTTCACAATAATTCATTCAACCTGTCCATCAGGCAGCTTTTCACATTTAAAGCTGTTGGATACGTAACTTATGTACTGTTCTTTAATAAAGGAATATTTCAGCAGCTGGGTGGCTTTCTTGAAACGATCGGTATTGGAAAATATATTGGAGGAGGAGAGGACTCTGAACTAACCTTCAGGGCAGCAGATAAAAGCATGAATATATATTATGATGCAAGCATCGCCGTCAATCATAAATATATTCCGATTACTACAAGAGATACAGAAACCATCAGGGCAAGGCAACGAGCAATGGGATTGATGTATGCTAAATATAAAGTGCCGAAGCATGTTGTATTGAAAGGCCTTGCAGCTCCATTGATAAAAGCAGCTTTTTGTTTGAACAGGCAAAAAGCGAAAGAATTTTATAATATGTTTCTTGGAAGGAAAGAAGGATTGCTTTATGGCCTAAAACAGAACAATAATTCGGCTACAATATAATCACTGTTATGAAAAACTACCTGATCTATACAACCGTAACTGTCTGGGATGAACCACCAAGAGCCAGGCACCAGGTAACAAATGAATTAAAGGAAGAAGGTGTTGTTTATTTCGTTGAACGAAACAGGGTAGGCAGACCGAGAATTGAATTGAGAAAAGCTGAGGATAATGTTGTTGTGATCACTCCCTATTTTCCAGTACTCTACAAAGTGAGATACAGAACTGCAGGACTAAATGAGTTATATCACAATTGGTTGATGAAAAAGATCAAAGATCTGGAAGTTGACTTTGAAATGGTCATCAGTTTTGATTATACAGCACCCGGCATACATAAGTATTTTGATAATGTAGTTTTCTATTGTGCCGACGATAATGTTGGTTTTGGAAACTTCAATCCATTTTTTATCAATCGTTATCATACAAAAACAGAAAGACTCGTTGCAGAGAAAGCAAGGGTCTGTATTGTTACTTCAGATTATATGGGAACGAAGATTGGCGGTTATAATACAAACACACATGTAATTCCTTTAGGTGCCCCGGTAATAAAATATGACGGCATCAAAACGCCAAAGAAAGAAAAGGAGCTTCCTACCTTAGGTATTGTTGGTTATCTCGATTACAATCTTGATATGAATCTTTTGTACGAGATGCTTGAAAAATTCAATGTTATTTTCATCGGTCCTGTAAGTGAAGCGAATAAAAAGAAGCTGGCAAGATTTACCAATGCCCGTTTTGTTGGTGCTAAAACAGGAAAGGACCTGCATGATTGTTTGAGTGAAGCAGATGTTTGCATTGCGCCTTACGAAGTATCCAGATTAAACAAAGGAGCTACCCCTAACAAATTATGGTTATACCTCGCTTTGGGAAAACCATGTGTGGTTACCAATATGCCAAACCTCGCTAGCTGGCATTTTGATGATAAAATCGTGTATAAGTGTGATAATAAAGATTTCATTCAGACCTGCATCAGGGCTTATCATGAAGACACACCGGAACTTTCAAAGAGAAGAGTAGAGGTGGCGGAAGAAAATTCATGGCGGAACAGGGTGAAACAAATCAAAGATTTATTCTATTCATCTAAACCTGTTGCTGCTGATCTCTTTGTTGCACAGCAGGAAGTTGCCTGAGGCAAAAGTAGCTGTGTACGATTTTACACATATTTGTTTTGGGGGTATTTAAATGTCGCTGCAAAACAATCATGTAAGCTGCTGGAGAATCTGGTATAAAAATCGTTTAACATAGTTGTTACCAATTTATTTATTCAGGGTTTATCAAATCTGCTATGAATAGCCGTTACAATAGTTTTTTCCAGTTTGTATTTACATTTATTGATCTGTGGGGAATCAACATGAGTTTTGCTGCTGCATTGTTCTTAATGAGTGATGCCAACAGCATATTTCAAAGTTCCTACTTAGCATTGTTTCTTGTAATCAATCTTGCATGGATGCTGGCTTGTGCTTCAACTTCCATGTACATCAATTCAAATTCATACAGAACTGGAACATTAACGAGGCATACTTTCCAGTCTTACGTTGTTTACCTGCTGATGGTTGCCACATTTATTTTTTTAGTTCCCTTTACCTATGAGTTGAAATTTATCGTAGCTGTTCTTGCTGGATTCGCTACTGTGTTACTGGTGAGCCGTCTTATGTATTTGGCTGCTATCAAAGTGGTGCGTATTCATGAAAGGTTTGTGAGAAAGGTGGTGATCATCGGCTATAATGATGCAGCAAAAAACTTAGTGGATCATCATTTATCTACCAGTAAGAATATTGCTGTTGATGGTTTCTTCGAGGATTACGAAAATGTACATGAGCTATCAGCATTTCCTATCATCGGAAGTCCACAGGAGTGTTTGCAGTATGCAATAGAAAACAATATCTCTGAGATATATTCAACATTGCCGGCCAAGGAATATCCATTTTTATATGATATGGCTGAGAAAGCGGAAAATAATTTCATCCGTTTCAAATTTGCTACTGATTTTCATTCTTTTGTTCACAGTGGTGTGCATGTGAATTATGCTAACCAGATGCCGATTCTTTCTCTGAGAAATGAACCGCTTGATGATATTGCCAATCGTTTAAAGAAAAGAGTGTTTGATGTATTCTTCAGTCTATTTGTAATGGTGTTTATTCTCAGCTGGCTGATACCGATCATAGCTATATTAATAAAATTAGATTCAAAAGGCCCTGTATTTTTTATACAGAACAGGTTAGGAAGAGACCTGAACCGCATCAGGGTTTTCAAATTCAGGTCAATGAGAACAACTGAAGCCGACACACAGTATAAGCAGGCTACCAAGGATGATCCTCGTGTAACTAAAATTGGGAAGTTTCTGCGTAAAACAAGCCTGGATGAATTACCACAGTTCTTCAATGTATTGTTGGGAGAGATGAGTATAGTTGGGCCAAGACCTCACCCAATAAAAATGAACGATGACTATAAGCAGATCATCGATAAATACATGATCCGTCATTTTCTAAAACCAGGTATTACCGGTTGGGCACAGATAAACGGCTATCGTGGTGAAACCAAGAACCTTGAAGACATCCAGGGAAGAATTGAACACGATATATGGTATATGGAAAACTGGAGTTTCTGGACAGACGTTAAGATCGTTTTCCTTACCGCATACAATGTAGTAAAAGGAGAAGAGAACGCTTATTAATGGAAATAAGCTGCATCTATACATCAGGCTTCACTTACAGTGAGGCTTTTTTGTTTGTAGAAGTTTTGCATAAGTATGGCAAGCAATACTACTGCAACACATCCTACTACGTTTAGCCAGAGAAATCCAAATCCAAAGATTCCATAATGATCTAAAACAAATAATGTGATCACAACCAGTTCACCGATGATCGCAGCAATAAAAATGGCCGTGCCTTTTACTTTCTTAACGTAAAAAGCAACAATGAATATTCCGAGGATTACGCCATAGAATAGAGAGCCGAGAATGTTGACTGCTTCAATCAAACTATTGCCTAGCTGGCTGGCAAACTGGGCCACTACAATACAGAACAATCCCCAGGCTAATGTGTACCATTTGGAGAGATGATATTTTTTTAATTCTGAAGCATCATTTTTTTCTGGATGCGCATGATCTTTTTTAAACCGCAGGTAAAAATCTATCATGGTGCAGGAGGCTAATGAATTCAAAGCAGCTGCAATAGAACCCCAGGCTGCCAGGAAAATAATAGCGATAAGCAATCCCACCAATCCTGCAGGTAAATAATCAACTACAAAATGAAGAAACACATAATCTGCATCTTTATCTTTTCCCGGCACTGCTTTTTTCATTACATCCACGTAAGCTTTACGTGAAGCCTGAGCCTGTGCATTGGCTTCTTGTAATTGCTTTTTATAAAGCGTTGTGTTTGCTGCATCGTTTGCTCTTTCAGCTTCGATGAATTTGGTGCTGTAATCAGCAACAGTCAATTGATGAGTATTGTATTCAGCCTTTATCTTTTCTAACTGAGGCCTATAGCTTGTATTGTAAGCCTGTTTATCGGCTACCTCGTTAAAGAATACCGGTGGTTTTTGGTACTGATAGAACACGAACAATAATGCACCGATCAGTAATATCAAAAATTGCATAGGAATCTTTACGATTCCATTCATTAATAATCCTAACCTGCTTTCCGTATTATTCTTTGCAGTTAAATATCGGCCAACCTGGCTATGATCGGTGCCGAAATAAGAGAGTGCTAAGAAAAATCCACCAATCGTTCCACTGATAATGTTGAATTTATCTTTCAGGTCAAAACTGCCATCTGCTTTAAATCCACTGGTGATCACATTCAATTTTCCTGTTGCACCACTCAAACTCAATGCTTCAGTAAAACTGATATTATTGGGTAGATAGTTCACGATATAATATCCTGCGATAAACATTCCACTGAAGATGATGATCAGTTGCAACTGTTGTGTATAGGCTACTGCTTTTGCTCCACCTGTAACAGTGTAAATGATGAGTAATCCACCCATTACAATATTCGTCCAGAAAATATCCCAGCCCATCAATGATGAAAGGATAATGGAAGGTGCACAGATGCTGATACCTGTTGATAATCCTCTTGATAAAAGAAACAATGCTGAAGTGAATGTTCTTGTCTTTACATCAAACCTTTGTTCGAGGAATTCGTAAGCCGTGTAAACATTCAGTTTTTTGAACATCGGCACAAACGTGATGCAGATAACGATCATTGCAAGTGGCAAACCGAAATAATATTGTACAAACCGCATCCCATCAGTAAAAGCTTGCCCCGGCGCTGATAAAAATGTGATGGCACTGGCTTGTGTACCCATAATGCTGAGCAGCACCAAATACCAGGGCATAGAACGATTGCTCAGGAAATATCCTTCGAGGTTCTTTGACGTCCTGCTTTTATACAAACCATAACTGATAATTCCTACCAGTGTAATAACTAATATGATCCAGTCTAAACGGCTCATGAAAAATATTTAGTGAACCAGGAAAAGAAGACGATTAGCGCTAACAATATGATCACAACAAACCAATACCATTGTCTCCAGCTTTTGAATAAAGGTATTTTCTCTTGCTGCTTCATACTACTTGTTCTTTGGTAAAGCAATCAGGTTTGCCAGCAACCTGTAAGCACCAGGCACTCCTGCAGGAATTTGACGGAATAAAGCTAAACCTGTATAAATAAAATTTCCTTTTCCATGTTTAGCAATGATAAGACTTCCTTTGCCAGGCTTTTCATTCTGATCATTCATTTCCAATGGTGTTACAAAAGCCGAATCCAGTTGATCTGCTTCATATACACTTCTTTCCTGTACCCATCCTTCAAAATCAGCATTTGTAATTTTATTTGGTGTATTGAATACAGGATGGGCCAGCAAAGCAAATGTAACCTTTGCATCTTCCTCGCTCACTCTTGTTCTCGAAATATTAAAATTGTATGGACCGATCTTCGCTCTTACAGGACCAATCTGGTTGTTGGTGTTGAACTGTACAATCAGGTTGCCACCATTGTTTACAAAGTTCATCAGCACTTCATATTTTTCTGAAAGATATGCATGTACATTATAAGCCCTGATGCCTGTAATAATGGCATCAAGTTTTTTTATGTTCGCAGTTGTAATGTCGTCTTTTTCCAGTACTACCAGATCATAGCCCATCTGTTGCAGGGCTTCCGGAATCTTATCACCTGCTCCTGTTATATAACCGACACGTTTTCTTTTGATCTTAACATCAATATTTACAAGATTTGCTTTTGCCGGTGGAGAATAGGTTATCGTTGGAATATGATCATAACTGATCGTCTTTGTGTAACCAGGGTATGTGGTGTGATTTTTTGCTACCAATGCGATCTCTTCAGATGAATTTGTCTTTTTATCAATAGGGGAGAATGCAGAAGTGATTATAGCAGAGGGACCTTCATGATAAAAACTGTCGTTGCTGACTTTCCAGTCAGGTGAATGTTGTGCCTGGAGGAAATATTTCGCTGTATTGTTTTTGAGGTTTGATTTGATAACATAATTTCCGTTGACTGTACTTCCTTTCACTGAGATATAATTGTCCTTATCAAACTGCACTTCAATTTTTGGCAACACCACGACCGGCTGATATATTTCGCCCTTCACCGGATCTGTAAATTTATATTGCACAGGTCTTGTTATAACAAATGGTTCTCCTTCTATCTCTACATTATAGTTGACTTTGAATGAAGGATCATTTTCTGCTTTGCCGATCCAATGCTGATCTCTCACATCAAAGCTCCCATTCGGCATGGAATGTTCCAGCCAGTAAGGTTGAGATATCTTCTTCTGATCATTGATAAATATCGTTTTAGCAATATTCAGGTTGCGATTTGTGTTGAGTGTGGTATTTAACGTAGAATCAAATTGTTCAACCGAAATATTTTTCAATAATACATTTGATTCGTTTCTTTTATTCAATGTAAAGTTGATCCGTAAACTATCACCCTGGATAACAGATGAAGAATTCGTTGTTGCGTCAGCAAATAATCCTGCAACAGATTCTATCAACACCTGTACTTCTTTCAACTTTTGTTCTTTCCAATAGCTATCCTGTAGGCTTTTGATTGTTCTATATACTTCAATCAATCCTGTCAATGACCTGTTTGGATATTCAAATGAAAAATTATTCACCAGTTGATCTACCTGTTGCTGTAGAACAGTATGGGCGGCACGATCCCAGCTTGTGTTAACGCCATCCATAATATCGCTTACTGGTCTTTCCCCACCTGTTGTAATAAAATGTTCAAATGTTTCACCTCTTGTTCTTGCTGCACCAAATCCCTGGCTCTTGTGATTACTCCTGCTCTCACTGGCTATTTCGCCATAACCTTTGCCGAGTAATGTATTGAAAGCACCTACGTCCATTCTGAAAGCACCATCCGGTACGGTGTTGCTGCCGAAAATAAATGCATTCCATAAAACTCTTTTTGCCTGCCATGGTTTTACTCCATGTTTGAAGTGTTCAGGAAATTTTGTTGGATCGGCTGCTGCAGTAAATGCCTCGTTGGCTAACAATGCAGAAGCCCAGTGATGTCCATGACCAGCACGACTATCACCGGGAAACCTGGTAATGATCACGTCAGGCTGAAACTTTCTAATGATCCATACCACATCACTCAGTATCTTTTCTTTATCCCATTTCTTCAATGTTTCATCTGCAGTTTTCGAGTAGCCAAAATCATAAGCACGGCTGAAGAACTGTTCTGCACCATCCACTCTTCTTGCTGCCAGTAGTTCCTGTGTCCTGATCAATCCAAGTTCAACACCTTGTTCATCACCAATCAGGTTTTGTCCACCATCACCTCTGGTAAGACTTAAATAACCGGTACGATACTTTCTTTCTTTGGCCAGGTAAGCCAGTAACCTTGTATTCTCGTCATCAGGGTGAGCAGCGACATACAAAACACTGCCCAACACGTTCAGCTTTTTTATTCCACGGTAAATTTCTGCAGAAGATAATGCTGCCGGAACCTGTGCAGTGAGTATTAAACTAAATGGAAGTAAAAGAAGGGCTAAGTACAATCGTTTCATCAAAAATCGCATTATGCCCCGAATATATATGAGTTGATGCTATTTGAGCGTTAATAGTTTCTTTTATTATTTGATTGGAGTTTTTTGCTTATGGCGCTAAGAGATGATAGGAGTACTAGAGTTAGCGTATAAATAGTCTGATCGTCTCCGATCTGACTATGGAATGAAATATTCAATCATATCTTAGCGTCATAGCGTCTTTGCGGTTATTTCTCATTTTTTTTTCTCCTTCACTCTTTTTATCTCTTAGCTAACTATCCAATGCAAAATTCCAGCAGCAGCCACCTGTATCGTAAGATTATCCAGTCCATGACTGCTTACCGATTCCACCAATGCAGCAGCCAGTCCACATAAAGCACCATACATTAAATAAGTGATAAAAGTGAATGGCGTTATTTGTATAAGAAAGAATGTTGCCAATGCAGTACTCAGTAACATTACTGCAGTAGATCCTTCAATACTTCTTGTAGCCCTTACACCGAACAAGGTAGGAACGGTGTATTTATGTTTGCCCCATTTGGTACCAACCGGTTCACCAATAGCATCTCCCCATCCACCAATGAAATAGCCAATGTAAGCAGTGCCGGGAAAAAATATATTACTGATGATGCCACCTGCAGCCGTAGAAAGCAAGGGAAGAATAATAAACTTTTTTTCATGCGGTGCATCTGTTTCTCTTGCCAGGGATTTATAGAACCAGAGTTTATTGCCGAGTATAACAGCAATCACCACCATGATGAATACAATGCCACCCAACAGGCTCACTGCATGAAGACCGTAATAATATTGAAGCACACCGGCCAGTGAAAATATGATGAAGTGAAAAGTCTTACGGGTATAAGGAGTTCTTACACCTTTCTTTTTCATCCATCCGGAAAGTACAGCAGCAAACAATGCCACCAGCAGTAAAGGCAAAAACAGCTTTTGCAATATGTGAGCTTCGGGTAAGAATCGCTCAATAAGATTCTGGAACATTTGTGGCTAAGTTTAGAATTTCGCTTCCTGTTTTTTTCCTGAATATCTTCCTGAAGAATATTACATCTGAAGAAATAGTATTCCACCGGTGAATAACAACAGGTTTTGGTAAAGTAAGCACAGAATCAATAATACGGCTCACCTCTTTTTCGGGAGGATTTTCCCTGATGGAATAATGCCTGAACTCAACCGATGCTTTAATGAGTTCCGCTTTTTCCTTTGTTATCCACTGGTTATTTTCCTTATTAGATCCGTCAAGAATATTTACTACACTCTTCACTCTTCCTGCGAGAAAAAAAGAAAGAAATTCTTCATCAGTAGGGTAGGGCGTCATATAAATATCCTCAGCCAGCTTGTACAACTCACCTCTTTCAAATTTCTGCATCTTCTCAAAGGTTCTGTAAGTAGTTCCTAATTCGGATGCTACAGCACCAGCATCACCACCCACTTTTGCTATCAGGTTTCTCACCACGTTAACCCGGTCTTTTCCAAGATAGCAATGGATGTAATATTTTCCTTTACCTGCTTTTACCAGTTTTTCTATTTTCTCTAACGATGAGGTGTTGTCACCAATCCAGGGCAGCATCGGTGCTTTTACCAATTCTATCCCGAATTTTTTTGTTGCTTCTTCTTCTTCATTCAGGAGTCTTGGTTCAAAAGGAACTACGGCAGGATGTAATAATGAAATAATACCTGTATAACCCTCAACTTTCAGTTGTTCTATTTTTGCTTCGGTAGGATAAGGTCCTATGGTAAACTGCTGAGATACCTGGTCTGTTTCAGCACCTTTATTCACCAGGTCTGGGTTCATAAATAAAGCCAGTGCAGCTGCAGCAGCAACAAAAGGTATGGCAAGAGAGAGAATTGTGATGCCTGTTTTCTTCCTGCGAAGATGCCATTGATAGAGTTTATAACTGATGATGAATGATACCACTACTAATATCAGCATCATAAGAATAACACCCATCTTCTCTGCAGTTTCGCTGAGATCATTTTCCCTCACATAATTCACCCATGTTCTCAAGGGAAACAATAGCAATAAAGTACCAAGGGCGAAACCCATGAACAGCCAGATCAGCATCAGGAACAGCCAGCTTTGCATGAACCATTGAAACCATGTGATCTTTTTTCTTCGCATTACTTGCAAAATTCAGTATACCGCGTTTGATTCTCCTTTATAATTGATTAAAGAAACATCGATTTTATTAAGAATCATACAAATACAATCCTTTTTCGGCTGATTATGGCATAGTTTTTCTCGTTGCTCGGTATGCAACAAAGTTTAATGTTAAGGGCTATCAGGGTTTTTGCCTTGCTCACTTTTTCTATAGTGGCATTGTATTATGCCAGTTCTTTTCTTATTCCATTGGCATTTGCAGGTATACTGGCCTTGTTGCTTTTACCAGTGAGCAAATGGATGGAACGGAAAGGAATACCTCATGGTGTTGCTGCACTTTTGTCCACTCTTTTTCTCATTATCATCATAGCAGGTATGATTGCTTTGCTTGCATGGCAACTCACAGATTTTATCGGAAACATTCAAAAACTGGAGCAAATGGTAAACGGTGCTGTTAGTCGTGTGCAGCAAATGATACACGAAGCTTTCAGTATTACACCAAAAGAACAGAACAAGATCGTAGATCAGCAAACCCAGCAAGGTGGTTCACCAGCAATGGCAACCACGCTTGTCACCAGTATTATGGGTATACTGGTTGATACTATACTAACGCTGGTGTATATTTTTATGTTCCTGTATTTCCGCAATCATATCAAGAATTTCATTTTCCGTATTGTACCACCAGACGACAGATCAAAGAGTCGTAAGGTGATGACAGATGCTGGTAAAGTAGCACAGCAATACATCACCGGTCTTGGAACCATGATAGCCATGTTGTGGGTGATGTATTCTATCGGCTTCAGTATAGTAGGTGTAGAGAATGCCATCTTCTTTGCCATATTGTGTGGCTTACTCGAGATCATTCCCTTTGTAGGAAATGTAACCGGAACAGCCATCACCGTATTAATGACTTTCGCACAAGGTGGAGATACAGGAATGATCGTTGGCGTTTTAGTAACCTATGCAACCGTTCAATTTGTGCAGACATATATTTTAGAACCATTGGTGGTAGGCTCACAGGTAAACATTAATCCTTTATTTACCATCATGGTACTGGTGTTGGGAGAATTACTCTGGGGTATCCCTGGATTAATACTGGCCATTCCTTTACTGGGTATGCTAAAGATCGTCTTCGACCATGTAGAACCTTTGAAGCCTTATGGTTTTTTGATAGGTGAAGAGAAAAAGAAAAGTACCGGTTTTATTGATAAGCTGAAGAAGAAATTTGGGAAGAAGTAGGAGGCAGAAATGCAAACCGCTAAAACGCTATGGGGCAAACGTATTTTTCCTTGGAAAGAGGATAGGGTTGACAACCTTTCGAAAGGCTGTCATCCCTTAATACGCTAGACCACAGATGCGTAAACAGCTTTTCTTGCCATCGCTTTTTTTATCAACACCAGGTGACTGAACAATACCAATGGAACCACGCAGCATGGCAGCCACACGAAAGGGAAATACATTACTGCAATATTCGGCTGTGCATGTGCAAGTTGTTGAAAAGGGGTAGGGGCAGCCAGTATGGCTGTTGCAATAATGTTTGCCAATAATACAAGACCGGCTATGTTCCATGCGAGTAAAATGTTATTACTAATACCTTTCCGGTACAGGTACCAGATAACAGGTGCAGATAACCCGGCTAGTATATCAAAATTGGTTCCTTCGAATGTCATCACCTGCGGTATCGCTTTATAGGTGAATAGCCAGAAAAGCACAATCTCAACAGGTATACGAACCGTATTCAGTAGTATCAGCGATTGGTCATCGAGTTCAGCGATCAACTTCCGTCCTTTTCCTGTAAGGAAAATTATTGCGATTACTGCAAAGGCAGGCAATATCAATAAAAGAAACCGGGGAGGTAATGAACTCGTATCTGTATAAAATAATGTGAGTGAAATACCACCTTGTACAACAAGCCATGAAACAAGGATTGTTAAAACCAATCTGGAGTAGTTTGATGCTTTCCAAAACATGAATATGGCGTAAAAAGTAGTCAGCACAAATACAATGCTGATGTAGATGGGTACCTGTTGCATAATTTATCTGTTTTGATATTGCAAAACAACGTACATCACGGTGAATAATTCTTGCCAAATGACAAGTTATTGTTTAGCTCTCTTTGGCAAATGAAGCCCTGATCCTGCTTAGCGAAGTATCGGTGATGCCCAGGTATGAGGCTATCTGTTTTAAAGATGCAAATTGAAATACTAACGGTGAGTGTTGAATAAGATTTTTGTATCGTTGCTCTGCAGTTTCATGGAGGCCTGATAGCATTCGCTGCTTTAATGCTGCATATGCGTTTACCAGGATGCTTCTGCCAAATTCCCTGAACTCTGGTAAGCCATGAAATGCCTGTTGTAATTCGCTGAAAGTAATGGTCAGTGTCTGGCAATCAGCCAAAGCTTGTATGTTTTCCTGTGCTGGAATATGTTTGAAGAAAGAAAACAGTTCGCAAACCACGGTGCCTGCAGGGTGAAAGGCTGTAGTAACGTCACGACCTTCCAGGTCTGTGGTCCATGATCGAACGAACCCCTCACACAAAAAATGATATTCATTGCAGCGTTGTCCTTCCTGTAGCAACAGCTGATTTTTATTGAAATATTTCTCCGCAAACTTTTCTGCAATGGCAGCAGCTTTTTCCAACGGCATCGGGTGATGCGACAAAATGAATTGAATGAATGAGTCTTTACCGTTCATTAGCAAGTTTACAAATATCCTGCGTTTTTACAGCGTAAGAAAGAATTCCAGGCTATCTACTCTATACTCTATACTGTTCTCTCTCCACCTCTGTATCGCTCCAGATTTTTGGATGTTCTGCAAAATAGGGCAGTGCAAAAGCACCCATTAGGCCGGTGATGATCTCGATACCCATGGTTAATCCTCTTGCACTGGCTGGCATTTCCTCACCGTTGGGGAACATGTTAGGCCCTAATGGAACGAACAAGGCAACAATGGCGGTTAATGCAAGTGCTACAATGGTATATACCCAGGCACCTTTTTTTACATACTTCAAAAGGATAGCATACACAATTCCTGCAGCAATCAATGTGGGGATGGTGAAGAGAATAATGGAATTGATGTTTACGTACTCGGCAAACTGGTACTGTGTTGCCGAACGGTAGATGTATTCAAAGAGGAGGTTGATAGCCGAAGCTAAAATACCTACGAATAGCCCTGCAAGAATACCTCTTGATAACAGCGTGTACTTGTACAGTGTGGCGTGAGAATCCATACGTTTAGTTTTTAGTGTTAGAAAATATTCTAAAACCTACGCATCAGATCAAAGCCTTGCTTGATTATTTCCGTGTTTTTGGTAGAACTACAACTGTAAGTTAACGCTTTCGTTTCATTCTGAAAATGAAACCGGGGACTTTTAATCCCCGGCTTTGCATTTAATGTGCTTGTATCTGTGAATTCGGTGCAGAAAAAAGGTTATTGAATTTAGCCGCAGCAGAGGTGATCATCTCGTTACCTGCTGTTTGTGCTCTTTCACCTGATAGTTTTACTGAACGTACCAGTTCGGCCGCTTTCCTTACGATGAATCTTTTCCTTGGTGGCCTTTCTTCATTGTTTCTTCTGTTGGTCATAAACTCGTCTTTTGTTTCCTTATTAGTAAAAAAAGTGTGCCATATATTTTTAAGATGTTAAAGCCTCTATAACGAATTACTGCCCAGGCATTGTCTCTCCTCTATGGCAGGTGTTACAGCTAACAAGCTGAATATTCTTTTTGGGTAAGGAAGTCATGTATTTATCATTCATCTCCATGGTCATTCTTAACATGGTACGGGTAACATCCTTTACATGATTGGCGTCACTTGCATAATCGAGCTTCTTTGGTTGTTGCGGATCTTTTGGGGCATGGCAGAAGCCACAATCAACACCAAGGGCTGTAACAAAACCATCCATTACACGTTCAAGACTGTCTGAGCTGATATTTTTGGGTAACACTTTCAGGTTACGTCCGTCATTATTTCGCGGCTGATTCCAGGCGATCGAAAATGAAATAATTACCATCAATCCACATAGCAGTACCAGTTTTTTGCTGTTATATTTCATAAGCAGAAATTGATGAGGAAAGTTAATATATCAGATAGCATAATCAACACAATAAGTTCTGTACATTCGCTAAAATTTGTATTCGATGAAAATTTTTGTGGCTGGTCTCCCTTATGACATGGATGATGATGAACTGATGGAGTTTTTTGAGAAGTTCGGCTCTGTTACTTCGGCTAAAGTTGCTATTGATAAAGAAACCGGAAAGAGCAAAGGCTTTGCTTTTGTTGATATGCCGGTACGGCAGGAAGGTATGGAGGCAATTGAGGGCTTGAATGATCTGGCTATTGGTAAAAAAACTTTAGTGGTTAAAGAAGCCGAAGACAGGGGAAGCAGCGGAGGAGGAAGATCAGGAGGTGGTGGTTATGGTGGTGGAGGCCGACCAGGTGGTGGCGGTTATGGTGGAGGAAACCGATCAGGATCCGGTGGTGGTGGATACAAACCAAGATATTAAATTATAAAAGACAGCCTGGCTGTCTTTTTTTATGGTGAGATTGGAATCTTATTAGAATTGCCTATTACAGGCAAAGCGGCTTAATTGGAAAGCATTTTTTATTATGTTCGCTGCTTATGAAAATATCAAGTTTCATATTACTGAGCTTTGTTTTTATTCTACTCCTTTTTTCTATAACAACTTATATCAACTTTCGACTTTCAGAAGAGGTGAGAGATAATGCAGAATTTGTTTCAAAATCAACAGAGATCGTTAGAAACAGCAGCCGCTTTCAGCGAAATACCATTAATATGGTAGCAGGCCTGAGAGGTTTTATGATCATGGGTGAGAAATATTTCATTGAATCGTATGATTCAGCAGCCGCTGAAAACGAAAGGATATTGCCCGAGATTACCACCTTGAGTGACGATACATCGCAGTTACGCTTGTTGAACGATATCAAGGTACTGCATGATCAGTGGATAGCAGAATATGCCGAACCGTTGCGACAAGCTAAGTTGTTGGCCAATATTGATGAAAGTAATATAGCCGCTTACAATAAATTGTATCGGGAAAAAGCAGAAGGCGAAAAAGCATTACAACGAAAACTACAGGCTAAATTTCGTGATTTTAGTAACTGGGAGTACAAGGTAAGAGATGAAAGGAGATCTATGCTTGCTGCATCTGCCCAACGAAGCAACGAATGGGCTTTTATATTAACCGCCATTTCTCTTGTTGCTGCTGTGGTGATTGTGGTTATTCTCATCAGGCGTATTGCCAGGAGAATTAATAGAATGGTCGGGATGGCAGATACAATTGCTTCGGGTAATTACAATGTGAACCTGAAAGACAAGGGTAATGATGAACTGACCGCTTTGGTTGATTCGCTTAATCACATGGCGAAGGAATTAGACACCAATATTTCTTTGTTGAAAGAAAAGAATGAAGAGCTAGACCAGTTTGCCCATATTGTTTCACATGATCTGAAAGGTCCGCTTCGTGGAATTGACAATGTTGTGTCGTGGATCGAAGAAGATCACAAAGAAGAGATTTCGCCTAAAATAGAAGAGTACTTGCAGCTGATTAAAGGAAGGGTGATCAGAACCGAAAATCTTATACAAGGCATACTTTCTTATGCAAGAATTGGTAAAGAAATTGTGCCGAAAGAGCAGATAGATGTTAATGAATTGATAGAAGATGTGAAGGACAGCCTGCCGGAAAATAAGAATGTGAGTATCACGTTACAGGAAAAGCTGCCAACAGTGTACGGAGAGAGAATTCCTTTATTCCAGGTATTTACCAACCTGGTGAGTAATGGAATAAAGTATAATGATAAGGAGAAGGGTGAGATCAGGATATATCATAAAAACCTGGGCGATAAGTACGAGTTTTTTGTAGAAGATAACGGACCAGGAATACCTGAACAATACCACAAACGGATATTTGTGATATTTCAAACGTTAAAAGAAAGAGACAGCTTTGAAAGCACTGGTGTTGGACTGGCAATTGTAAAGAAGATACTCGATAAAAGAGGCGAGACGATAAATCTTCGTTCTAAACCTGGTGAAGGAGCAATATTTTCATTTACCTGGAGTAAAAAATAATTTATGGAAAAACTGATTAATATTTTGTTGGTAGAAGACGACCAGTTGGATGTAATAGATATGAGAAGGTCGCTTGACAAAATGAAACTGTTTTATCAATTGCACACAGCCAGGAATGGGGAAGAGGCATTGGAAATGCTCAATAATGAAAATGTGGTGAATCCCGATGTGGCTTTGATAGATATCAATATGCCTAAGATGAACGGTATTGAATTCTTAACGGCTATCAGGAATGACGACCGATGGAAAGATCTTAAATGTTTCATCATAACAACTTCCGATGAAAAAGTTGACCGCGAGGCGGCAAAAGAGTTGGGTATTTCCGGCTATATCATCAAGCCACTGAAATTAAATAGTGCTACATCATTAGATGCCTTCAACCTGATGATCGATCTTATGAATATGAAGTAGTATTGACAGATATCATTCAGGCAAATTAGTATCCTTATTATCTTTGATCATACCCAAACGATCAAATATGAAATGGAAGGTTCTTCTAGGTGTAGTGATGTTTACACCTTTTATGTTTTCGTGCGTTAGTAGTAAAAAATTTAATGCTGTTCTTCTCGATTATGACACGCTCAGGGCACAATACATGAGAATGCAAACTACTCTTATGGATTGTAATCGTGACAAGGCAACGCTTATGCGACACCTGACCGATGAAGAAAATAAGAATGCTAACCTTACTACCAGAATTACAGACCTGAATAAGCAGATCGATTTCCTCAAAGAAAATAATACAACTGTTCTAAAGCAGTTACAGGATATGTCTGTGGTTTCGGCTTCACAGGCTGAGAGCATCAGGAAATCGCTGGAGAGCCTTGGAGCCAAGGATGCTTATATACAGGATCTGCAATCTGCATTGGCAAGAAAAGACTCAATGAATATGGCATTGGTGATGAATTTGAAAGGTGCACTTGGCAATATTGAGGATGAAGACATCAATATTAAAATTGATAAAGGAGTGGTGTACATTGATATTTCTGACAAGCTTCTTTTTAAAAGCGGCAAATATGAAATAACAGATCCAGCCAAAGAAGTGCTGGGTAAGGTTGCAACCGTTTTGAAGAATCAACCTCATATTGAATTTATGGTGGAAGGTCATACAGACAGTGTTCCTTACAAAAGTGGTGTGCTACTCGATAATTGGGATCTTAGCGTGAAACGTGCTACTACTGTTGTAAGAATGCTGCAGAAAGATTATGGCCTTGATCCGGCAAAAATGGCTGCAGCCGGACGTGCTGATCATTTACCTATTGCATCAAATGCAACGAGTGAAGGAAGAGCAGCTAACCGCAGAACAAGAATTGTGATTTTACCACAGCTCGACCAGTTTCTAAAACTGCTGGAAAGAAAAGAATAAAAGCAAAGCCGGCATTGCCGGCTTTTTTATCTGTATACCAGTTTATCTTTTCTTGAGTGAGCGATAAAAAGCAGAAGTGCAATTGCAGTAAAACTAACTTCGATAGTAAGCCATTGTGTTCCGAAAGCACCAAGGTTTCCTTCAACGAGGATGGTAATAATCCTGCTTAGGCCATACATTCCCCAGAACATTGTGAGGAAGCCTAATCCCATTGAGATGCTCATCCTTGACAAATAAATGATGACTGCTGCAATGGAAATACCTACTCCACCATACACACCACGAATAGAGCTGTATGCATCATTGTTTCCTAGATTTACCTGTACAAGATCCATTACCTGCTGAGGATTAATAAAAGCCATAATGCTCACACTTAAAATGGAAAGTACTGACAGGGAGATAAAAGCAATTGAACCGTAGTTGAGTGTTTTTGTTTTCATGATCTTGATTGTTTAGATCACAAAAATGAAACAGTGTTATCAATCAAATATTGGTATTTACCAATGTTTTCAAAGCTTCACATTATTCATAAACTTACTGAAGTTAGTAGGATCAATTCCCAGGTAATTGGCCAGGTATTTCTGTGGTATTAGTTGAAAGATATGAGGGCTTCTCTTGAATAGTTTTTTAAGTTTTTGCTCAGCAGAAAGGGATTGTATCTCTGCCAGTCTTTCTAATACACCTGATAGAGAGAGTGATAATCCTTTAGTAAGGATTTGTTCGATAGCTGGAAAAATTTTTCTGAGTTGATCCAGCTCTGTATAAGTAATTCTCAGAAATGATGAAGCAGTTATTGTTTCATAGAAGTATTTGGAAGGATGTTGCAGCATGAATGAATCCAATACACCACCAAAGGAGTAGGGATAGGTGAAAAGAACAGTGGCCTCACGTTCATCATCGTCAATGCTGTATATTCTTTGTACACCTTCTGTGATAAAATACAGGTATTGTTCTTTTACATCAGGGCTGGTTAGTAGTTGTTTCTTTTTTACGGTATACTGCGTAAATGCAGATACAAATGCTTCCATCTCTTCCTGGCTAAGTGGATGTATGGCAGAAGTGATTTTTCTTAATTGCTCAACAGCATCGGGCATGTTGCAAATTAACTAAAGCTGGTAATAGTTGCGTGTTGTTTTGAACGTACAAGAGAGGTGACACAACGATGCTAAATAGTAGCAATATCGCTTAGTAACTATTTCTTCTTCTTAAAATCGCCACGTTTCCATGCCTGTATAAAATCGGCCCAGGCAGCAGGATTGAAAACCTGCATTGGTGGTGTTTGACCAGCATAATAGGCTTTTGCAGCCTGGTTACGAAACTGCTGGCTCACAGCTTCACGGCCATCACGGGGTAAAGATGATATCAACACTTTTCGTTTGGCCTCATCATTATTCTTTCGGGCTATTTCAAGCATATCATCAGGTACAGGTGTGTTTACGAAATCTCTCTCGAATTGTTCCCTGGTTGGTCTTGACCTGATAATTGTGGCCGGCAGGTAAGCTGTATCTGACACTAAAAGTTGAACAAGGCTATATTGATTTTCCTCGAGGTTGGTAGGAATGGTGATGATCTTATCTTTAAAACCGATATAAGAGAATTGTATCTGGTCACCTTTTAATACAGCAATTGAAAAAACGCCGTATTCGTTGGTGAAAGTTCCTCTGCCTGTTCCTAAAACCACTACACTCGTTCCTGGTAAACCTCTTAAGCTGTCGGCCGTCATTACAACTCCATACAGTTGTATCACAGAATCGGTTGATGCAGTAGTTGTTTTGCCATTCTGAGCTGAACCATCCACCGAAACGATCAGGGAGAAGAATAAGATGAAAGTGTATTGTAGAAGTTTCGCCATTCGTTGTTGCTCAAGTTACAGATTCGGTCTTTTCAAAAGCTGATATATGTAAAAAATTAAGCTTCCTTGTTTCGAAACAAAGTACGGCAGCCAGCCGTTAACTTTGCCGTTCGATAATTGACTTTAACAAAAACTTGCGTGATGACTGAACAGGAGATTTTAAAGGCTTTGAGTAACGTACAGGAACCTGATCTTGGTAAAGACCTGGTAACGTTGAATATGATTAAAGACATCAAGATCAGCGGTAACGATGTGTTTTTTACGATCGTACTTACCACACCGGCCTGCCCGATGAAAGATATGATGGCATCGGCTTCTGAAAACGCCATTAAACTAATGGTAAACAAAGAAGCAAATGTGCATGTAAATTTTACTGCCAATACAACGAGTAACAGGGTAGACCAGAACCAGGTATTGAAAGGCGTAAAAAATATTATTGCAGTTGTGAGCGGAAAAGGTGGAGTAGGAAAGAGTACTGTTGCTGCCAACCTTGCTTTAGCATTGAAAGAAGGTGGAGCCAGTGTTGGTTTGATGGATGCTGATATTTATGGCCCAAGCGTTCCGATTATGTTTGGGTTAAGAGGTGAACGACCGATGATGAAGGATGTGAACGGTAAAGGAATGATCGTTCCGATTGAGAAGTACGGCATAAAAACCTTGAGCATCGGGTATCTTGTTGATGAAAAAAATGCAGTGGTCTGGAGAGGTCCGATGGCAAGTTCTGCTATAAGACAGTTTGTGACAGATGTAGAGTGGGGTGAATTGGATTACCTTATTTTAGATATGCCGCCAGGTACTGGCGATATTCATTTAACCATTGTGCAAACGATTCCGGTTACCGGTGTTGTTGTAGTAACCACACCACAGGAAGTTGCTTTAGCTGATGCAAAAAAAGCCATTGCTATGTTCGGACAGGCTAATGTAAAAGTTCCGATCATTGGAATCGTAGAGAATATGGCCTACTTCACACCGGAAGAATTGCCAGATAATAAATATTACATTTTTGGAAAAGAAGGCGGTAAAAGATTAGCTGATGAATATGATCTTGCTTTCTTAGGACAAATTCCATTGGTACAATCCATACGTGAAGGTGGTGACCAGGGTGTACCTGCAATGGTGGGTAATGATAACATCACCAAAAAGGCATTCAGGGAATTTGCAAGTGTGAGCGTAAGGAATATTTCTATCAGGAATGCAAATCTTCCGAAAACTAATATTGTAGAAGTGGCTGTGTAATGTAGGTGAATGGCTGATATCAGATGTCTGATGTGGACTCCGCAAAGGTGTCAAACATTTTTAAATGTCAGACACCTTTCATTATCTCAATATCCTTAGTTCAGCTGGAAACAAGGAAACCTGAATAATTGTCCATCATAAACAAACAATTCTTCGATCTCGTAATCCCAATACTTAAACAACGGAGACTTCATAAGATACTGGTCTGCCTCTGTCTTTGTTTCTGCATTGATGGTGATCCAGATTCTCTGGCTCTCCATGCTAACAGCATACATGTCTATCACATCATTATTGATAAGATGATTGATGTAGTTACGATGCAAGGGCACCAAACTCATGAACTCGTCATCTATCTGAAACAATATTTCTACCTGGAACTTTTTCATAACATATCCTCCCTTATAACATAAGGTAAAACCAATGCCGTGCCTAAATGTTTGTTGGGGAATTTGTTAGACAGTCCAGCTTACAATATCGTTTACAAAAGCTGGATTGTAAGGAGTTGTGATACGAATGTAGTTGTCAGTGTAGCCTTCCATCACCATATTCTTATTGTGGCCTTCAAACAACACTTTCCTGTTTTGCCCTTTATGTTGTTCAGTAAAGTACTGGTTCTTCATGTAAGACAGGTTACGCAATATCTTATTACGTTCGTGCCTTATATTAACGGGCACAACAGGTTTTATGGTTAAAGCATGTGTATTATCACGTTCAGAATAAGTGAAGACGTGTAGATAAGAAATATCGAGATTATGGAGGAAGTCAAAAGTCTCTTTAAAATCTTCATCCGTTTCACCAGGAAAACCAACGATCACATCAACACCAATAGCACAGTGTGGCATCAGTTGTTTGATGAGCTGCACTTTCTCAGCATACAGTTCTCTCTTATACCTTCTTCTCATCAAACCGAGTATCTTATTACTTCCACTTTGTAATGGAATATGAAAATGCGGCATAAACTTGTTGCTGGCTGCTACAAATTCAATGATCTCATTGGTTAATAAATTGGGTTCGATAGAAGAGATACGATAACGTTCTATACCATCTACTTTATCCAGTTCCTTTATCAGGTCAAAGAAATCTTCTTCATTGGTTTTATTGCCATCAGCACCTTTGCCAAAATCACCAAGGTTCACACCAGTGAGTACGATTTCTTTCACACCTTTAGCTGCAAGCTCATGAGCATGTTTAAGCACATTCTCAATACTATCGCTGCGGCTTTTTCCACGAGCCTGTGGAATGGTACAGAATGAACAGGTATAATCACATCCATCCTGCACTTTTAAAAAAGTTCGTGTACGATCGTTTAATGAATAAGAAGCATTGAAGCCTGAAACATCTTCAATATCACAACTTGATATTTTGGTAGAATCGCCTTTGCTTAATTCAAGTAAATGTTGTGCAAGATTAAATTTTTCTGAAGCACCCAGCACAAGATCAACACCCGGTATCGCTGCAATTTCTTTTGGTTTCAACTGTGCATAGCAACCAGTGATCACTACAAGGCTTTCCGGAGCTTTGCGTTGAATTCTCCTAACCAGTTGCCTGCATTCTTTATCAGCATTGTCGGTAACCGAGCAGGTGTTAATTACATACACGTCGGCATTGTCGTCAAACTCTTTCTTTTCAAAGCCTTCATTTTCCATCATTCTGCTGATGGTGGAGGTCTCCGAAAAGTTGAGTTTACAACCCAGTGTATGAAATGCTACCGACCGCTTTTTTTGCATGGCGGCAAAGATAAGAACAGTTCAGCGTTATGAGTTTTGAGTTTAGAATTGAGAGAAGCGTTAACAGTTTTTTGGGACATAGCTAGTGCTACTATGAAGCTTCACTTGCGTCGCACTCTTGTGCTTTATGCCCATGTGCAGCAACAAAAAGGCCATCCTTTTCAAGATGACCTTTGTACACTTAATTATTTTATTACCTGTTTCCACCAGCAGGAGGCCTTTTTGGCATCACCGCTTTGGGATCTTTCTTCGGATCATTTGTGTTTGCAGGTGTATTTGCAGGTGTTTCTACAGGTTTTTTTGGAATGTTTCTACCTGTATCTTTCTTAGGCTTGTTGGTATTTTCATCTTCAGGTATCTGAGACTCTGGTGCAATGTATTCAGTTCCATCAGGAATCACATAATCATCTTCAGAACCATTACCCATTCCATCTTCACCACTTGGTTCATTTGAACTTCCTGTCATCCAATCATAATTAATATCATTGGTCATTACTTCAGGTTTTACAAATGTGGCTTTCGTATCAATACCACAATTAGGATCGGATGATGATTTATCATAGAAATAAGCCCATATCGGTAATGCTGCTGCAGAACCCTGGCCAATGTTAGTTGAATTAAAACGAATAAACCTGTCGTCACAACCAACCCAAACCCCTCCTAATAATCCTGGTGTATAACCCATGAACCATGCATCACTGTTATCATTGGTGGTTCCTGTTTTACCAGCTATTTCTCCTTTAACACCATAGCTACCCATTCTTCTACCGGTACCAAACTGTATAACGCCCTGCATCATCTTAACAACAGAATAAGCCGCTACGTCACTGATCACTTCTTTACGTTCGGGCATGAACTGTTCAATCACGTTACCATTTTTATCTTCAATACGTGTGATGAACATTGGCTTTACATTAAAACCTCTTCCAGGAAACATGCTGTACGCCTGCATCATATCAAACAATGATATTTCCGCAGCACCTAAAGCAATAGAAGGGTAGGCCTCCACTTCAGCTTTCATATCACTCCTCTTCAGAAAATCAACAAAACGTTTTGCCCCATTGATTCCGCCATTATCCAACTGTTTCATGATATAAGCAGAAGCACAGTTTCTGGAAAATGCCAGTGCACGGCCCATTGGCATTGTTCCACCAGTACAACTTTCTGTTGTTGCCGGTACCACACCAAAATGACCAAAATTCTGTTGCTGGTCAACCACTGGTGTTTCGGGAGTAAAACCTGCTTCTTCAATAGCCAGTGCATACAACAAAGGCTTGATGGTTGAACCAACCTGTCTTTTAGTATTCAGGTTAACGTGGTCGTATTTAAAATTCTTGAAATCAATTCCACCTACCCAGGCCTTGATCTCACCACTCAAAGGATCCATTGCCATGAAACCTGCCTGTAACATTTGCCTGTGGTATTTGATAGAATCCAACGGAGTCATTACTGTATCTTTTTCCCTGCTGTTGTTCCATGCAAAAACCCTCATAGGTACTTTCTGCGTGAATGTTTTCCTGATCTCATCATCTTCCATTCCTTCTTTCGAAAGATTCTTCCAACGCTCACTTTGCTTCATAGCATTGTCCAGTGTAGCTTGTTGTTTACTTCCTTTCCAAACGCTTCCGGTCCTGATGTTACTTTGAGAGTTCAATATTTTTTGCATGTAGTTGATGTGCTTTGCCACAGCTTCTTCAGCATACAACTGCATTCTCGGGTTGATGGTAGTGTAAATTTTCAGGCCATCACGATACAGGTCATAATTATCACCATTTGCATTTTCATGTGTCTTGCACCATTGCTTCATGTATTCACCAAGGATCATCCTGAAGTATGGTCCTAAACCAGCATTCTGATCAAGTTTCTTATAGTTGAGTTCAATTGGTTTTTTCTTTACAATCTCTGCAGTGGCTGCATCAAGCTTTTTGTTCTTCACCATCTGGTTGATCACGGTGTTTCTCCTGTCGAGTGCCAGTTTCGGGTTACGTCTTGGATTGTATCTCGTAGCACCTTTCAACATTCCAACAAGTACTGCTGATTCTTCAATATTCAAACGGTCAGGTTCTTTCTGGAAGAAGGTTTTTGATGCATTACGTATTCCAAAAACGTTATCGCCAAAGGCTGCAGTATTCAGGTAAAGCGTAACGATCTCTTCCTTGGTAAAATTTCTTTCGAGCTTGACCGCTATGATCGATTCTTTTACTTTTTGTAATATCCTTTTGATGAAGTTGCTGGTATTCCAGTTTTCTGTGAACAGGTTCTTTGCTGTTTGCATGGTGATGGTAGAACCTCCACCTTTACTACCAAGACCTGAGACAGCTCTTACAAGAGCTTCACCGTCTATACCACTGTGGTCATAAAAACGTTCGTCTTCAGTAGCAACTACGGCATTGATCACATGTGGACTGATGTCTTTATAATCAACATTTACACGATCCTGGTCTAAGTGGTATTTCCCCATCAGTGTTCCATCCTCTGCATGCACCTGGCTGGAAAGTGAGGCGGAAGGATTCTGTATTCTTTCAATGGAAGGCATTTCTCCAAACAAACCAAAGTTGGATGCAAGTAAAAGCAATATAAATCCACCAAAAGTTATAAAGAAAGCTCTCCAGAGTATTCGTACAGATTTTTTGGTGCCTGTCTCGTTAGTTTTAGGCTTCTTTTTGTTGGCGTCAACATTTCGATTCATCATAAACACAAGGGTTTGAAATTCAGCATTCGCTAAATGAATGACGAAATTAGAGCAATAATCATGCTTTAAAATCTACCGGGTAAAGTTTCAGTGAGCATTTTTTTATAACCCGGTAAATCTTTACTTTCTTTCAGCAGTTCAAGGTTGGCATTATTGATAATGAGGAAACTGTATTTATCGGCTCCTAACCATGGTAAAATATTTCCGGCTGTTGCTGGTCTTGTTTTATCAACATAATCCACAGCTTCTCCTGCATTTTTAAATGGACCCAATAAAACCACGGTATATCTTTCATCTAAAACCTGGCTCGATATCCTGATGACCTGGCGGTAGAATTTTTCAAGATTGTATTTGTTGAATGCATTTTTTACTTCGTTCACATACATTCCATCTACCTGGTCAAGAATAATGGCAGTATAATGTGCATCACCCGGCGCAAAATTGAATTTGCTTGCCGAAGTAACTACTGCAGGTTTAGTTGTTAATGAATCTATTCTTATCGGTTTGTTTTCTACTGCCACCGGTTTGTCAGTAACCGTTTTTGGTTCTGTTGTTCTTGTTGTAGTTTGTTTATCAGGTTCAGTCATCACCACACGGTCAACCCTGTCATCTTCTTTTCTCTCTACATCCAGCTTTGTAAGATAATCCTCAATTTGTTTTCTCCTGCCCAATACATCAATCATCGTTTTCGCTTTTTCTGCTAATGGAGAAGAAGCAAAAGTTGTGATGATTGCAGTTAACCTGTTGATTGCAGTGCTATCCTGTCTTTGTTTGATATAGTAGATCGATTCTATGAAGAGCAATTGTGGGGTCCAGAAAGAATTGCCGTAAGCAGCATCGGCTTTTTTCTTTTCTTCCACAGCCTGGTCAAATTTTCCGGAGATGAACAGGTTGTATATCTCTTCATATTTTTTTGTGGCTGCGTCTGATTTTTTTACAGGAGCATTTGTATTGCCAGCCGATTCTTTTATGATCTGGCTGAATTTTCCATTTGGAAATTCTGAAAGCAATTGTTGTTTTGCAGCATTTGCTTTTGCAGTATTATTGGTTTTACTGTACAAATAGATCAGTGCAAAAAGGGCTTCTTCTTTCTGTGAAGGGTTGGCAAATCTTCTCAGCAGTTCTTCAAATGTTTCTATTGCTGAATCGTAATCTTCCAGTTTTTCGTTGAATGTTTTACCATTTTCAGCAAGGGCATCCTGTATGATCTTATTGGATGCCGTTATTTGTTCTTCTGTTAATGGCAACTTAGCAAGTAATGATTCGTAGCTGATCTCGGCACTGCTATCAGCGGCATTAGTATTGGTTCCGTTTGTTACACCTGGAACGGTTTTACCTGCTGTACGATCAACAGCCTGCTGTCTTCTCCAGTTATCAATATTCGGACGATTACCCCAGCGAGATTTGAATTCGCTATATCCTTTAGATTTCAATCCTGGATTACTGAAATACCATTCAGCTTTACTGTCTGCATATATGTCAGTGCCTGAATTTCCAGGTGATGAACCACTGTTACCGCCAGATGAAGGTTCATCTTTCAATCCTTTTGATTTACGAAGTTGTTTTACCAATCGTCTGATGAAAGCTTCTCTTTCTGCTGCAGGCATATTCGCAATTCTCTGCAGGCTATCCTGTTCTGATATCTTTGAAATATTTATGCTGATTGTTTTAAGCGCTGGTCTTCTTTCATTCACTCTTACCTTGTCTGCTTCTATCCGTAAGTCGTTTACTACCGTGCTGTCGTAATAATCTGAAGCAGCAACATAAGTTTTGGTATTATAGCTGAGATCTGCCAGCATCAGGAACGACTCTGCTTTTTGTTTGGGATTATTGTTACTGGTTTCAATACTTTTTTTCAACCACTTTATTGCTCCGGGAGGATTGTTTCTTTCCATCTCCACTTTGGCTGCAGTATAGTAGATAATGTCCCTGTAATTCTCATACTTGTCTTTGCGGGCCATCTTGATAAGATCATCCAGGTTTTTCTGAATGTAATTGTCTTTTTGTCCGGCGTTATTGATACGAAGTGAATTCAATCGTGCATACACTTCCATCACAGGATCTACAGTATGATTAATAGCCTTATTGTAGTATTTAACTGCAAGCTCATTTTTGCCTGCAAGCGTATACAATTGTGCAATCAGATATTCCCATCTCGCTTTATCTTTTCTGCCATCAGCTTCATCCAGTGCCAGCGTAAGATGAAATGCAGCACTATCATATGCATTTTGATGGTAGAACCAATACGATACGACTTCGTGTAATTCTGTTTTAAGTCGCTTTGGAAAATTGGGATCATTTCTCAGGATTTCTATCAATCCTGCAGCATCACTCAGCTCACCTTGCTCTACAAAATTTCTTGCCTGCCATATAAATGATTCATTCCTGCTTTGTGGATGTGTAACGATCTTCTTTAAAACGTTCTTACTCTCTTTAGTTGCAATGGTGAATACACCATTCGTATTACTGGAATTGCTGCCGATAGGAATATCATAACCATCATCCTTCGGTGCATAAGCATAGTTGATGTACTGGAAGGTGTGTGTGGCAGAATCAAAGTCTTTCCTGAACATATAAGCCTTGCCAAGTAAGAGGTAAAGATTATCTATCCAGTCACTCCTAAGGTCATGCAATAGAATTCCTGCAGTGCATTTATAGATCACTGAATCGATGTCGTTTTTTTGCTGGGCGGTTCCATCTAAAGTATAGCTGTAAAAGGGCAGGAGCCTTGTGTAATCATCCTGGTAAGATGCTTTAGCCCTGTCTACAATCTGGTTGAGTTTATTGTTGGCGTTGAAATAATAATTGTAATGCGTAAAAGTGTTCTGGAGAATTCTTTTTGGTGTGGAAAGCTTTTTCTCACCTGTTTTTTCTGAACGAAGTTCCCTGTTCTCATATTGTGTGGGTTTCTTCAGGTCAACAGTACTTCCGGGCTGTGCAAACGAAATGGATACCACCGTCAGTAATGAAAGGGCCAGGCTGCAGATCTTTATTGAATATCTCATCAACGATTTGGATGATTAGGATTAAAAAGTCGTTTTAAAAGTACAGTTATTTTTCAATTCGTTACGTCGCAAATTCACTTTAGATGTTACCTTTAAATCCTATTTAACAAGAATGGAAAAAGACGAAGTGACCATTACACCGAAATCGGTACGAAACAGGTACAGGCTGGTGGTTATGAATGATGATACATATGAGGAAGTTGTTACATTTAAACTCACCAGGTTAAGTGTTTATATAAGTATGAGCACCATCTTTGTGTTGATGGTTGGTTTTACAGTGGCTTTGCTGGTTTTTACTCCCCTTAAATATTATATACCGGGATATGGAAAGAAGGAAAGCCGGCAGGAGTTACAAGCTTTGAAGATCAGGACTGATTCTTTGGAAAAAGCCATTTTGCAAAAAGAACGATATCTCAAAAGTGTAAAGGCCGTGCTGTCTGGTGAGATCACAGCCAGGGATACTACTTTACTCGATTTGCCTGAACCGGAATATACACAGGATTAATATGGCGAAAAAGGATGATGGAAGAAAACTGCTTCTTCAGTACGCAGGTTTTGCTACACAGCTTTTGGTGGGTTTGGGATTGGGTGTTTTTATTGGTCACTGGATCGACAAAAAGATCAGCATCTCCATACCTGTATTTACATGGTTACTACCTTTGCTCATTCTCCTCGTCATGTTTTGGAAAGTGATGAAGGATACTTCAAAAAAATAGTATGGGTAAATTCAGTGGACTTCTTCTCGTATTTGGTATCGTGTGCCTGCTTGCTTTTGGTTTGAACACGGAATTAGCAAGGTGGAAGATCGACTACAGGGTTGTTGCAGGAGCAAATGGTTTATTGTTTTTACTTAGCATTCTAAGTCTTACGCTTCATGCAAAAGCATTATCAAACCCTAATCCTAATGTATTTGTACGAAGTGTAATGCTGGCTAATATTATTAAGTTGTTGGGGATAGCCGCAGCTGCACTTATTTATATTACGATTTCAGGTAAGGCCACGAGTACTAATTCAGTATTTGTTGGTTTGTTATTATACATCATCTATACCTGGGTAGAAAAAAGAGCCACCATCCGTTTAAGTAAATCGAAGAAAACTGATGGCATTTGAAGAGCATCCGATGCAGGCTCTTGCTGCATTTTTACCGGAAGGATCTTTTGACGATGTTGTAAGTTATCTCAATCATTACAAAGTTCACCTGAGTGTAACAAAGAGAAGAAAAACGGTGCTGGGAGATTATCGTCATGCATTCGCCGGAGCCAATCACAGGATCACAGTAAATTCCAACCTGAACAAATATGAGTTCCTGATAACATTGTTACACGAGCTTGCTCACTTGCTCACTTTTGAACAATTCAGGAACAGGGTAGAACCTCATGGTAAAGAATGGAAAGCCAGTTATGGACAGTTGCTGGTGAAATTTATAGAGAAGAAAATATTTCCAACGGATATTGAAAAGGTCTTACGGCAATCAGTGATAAATCCTGCAGCTACAGCCAATGGTGAAACTGCTTTAATAATGACGTTGCGGAAATATGATACCCAAAAACGAGAGGGCTATTTTAATATTGCAGAAATTCCGATGGGCAGTATTTTTCAAACAGATGACAAAAGGTTTTTTAAGAAAGGGGAGAAGAGAAGAAGTCGTTATACCTGTACGGAAATAAAAACAGGACTGAAATATACTTTCAGTCCTGTGTATGAGGTGAAACTTATTACACCTATTTCATAATGCGATGTGTTTTGATGATGCCGTTATACTCTACGGCAATTATATAAATTCCACTGGCCAGATTTCCTATTGAAAGATTTATCATTTCACTATTCGATATTTTTTGAGATGTTATTGAATAAATATTTCCATTAGCACCAATAAGTTTAATATTCACCATACCGTTTACCTCGTTCAAACGTATGAATGCTGTTTGTTTTGTGTTGGTAACCTGCATACTGAATGTACTACGCAGTTTAACTGAAACGATCTTGCTGTAAGTGTATTTCCCATCTCTATCAGTCATCTGCAGTCGATAGTAATAGACACCGGCTTCTCCAGGTTGTTTATCCAGGTATTGATAGTTAGCTAAGTTTCCACTAACGCTTGCGATTGTGGTAAATTCTGAACCAGTAATACTTCTTTGAATATTAAAGTGTGAAAAATCCACTTCCGTTTCTGTATTCCAGGTAAGCAAAACATCACTTCCATTTAATGTAGCATTAAACGTAGTAAGTGTTAATGGGAAAGGAACAACAGCTGTAGTCAGTGCATTAATATCTGCACCGGTTGCATCTGTTGAACGAAAGACAAGCCTGTTGGTGGCTTCAGCAACACCGAAAAATTGAATATCGGAGGAATTAGCTCCTGCATACAGGTCACTAACCATAAAAGTACCTGCAAGTGTTCCATCAGTTTGCCACAATTCAACACCGTTAATGCCATTATCTGCAGTAAAAAAGAATGCATATTTTGTATAGAAGTGTTCATCATCATTATTTGGAATAGATCCGGTAGCTCCTGGGAAAATATCTTTCACCATAAATGTTCCTGCACTTGTACCATCACTCACCCAAAGTTCATAACCATTCGTTCCATTATCGGCTTTGAAAAAGAATCTGCCTCCTGCAAAAAGTCCTGGAAGATATCCGGATCCCAGGTTTTCTTCCGGCCTGTAAATCTGGGGACCTGAAAGTTGTGGAACTAGTATAGCAGTACCAGCCTGGGTTCCATCGCTGCTGTATAGTTCACCATTTGCAACAAAATAAAAATTAGCGCCGATATCAACTGCTTCTGAAAGATCGATGAATGATTGGGCTCCGGCATAGAAATCCATTACCATCGATGTGCCTGCAGTCGTTCCATCGGTCTTATACATTTTTGTACCGGTTAAGGCTGGCCCAGATGGATGGAAGTAAAGATGATTATTGAAAAAATGAAATACCCAGTCATAAGTTCCGCCCGAAGAAATATTGAAACCGCTTCCACCAGCGAAATCATTCAGCATTATTGTTCCTGCCAATGTTCCGTCTGTACGCCAGAGTTCATAACCTGAGGTTCCATTATCAGCAATAAAGTATGTGTAGATTCCATTGCTTGTAAATGTTTGTGAGAATGAAGTGGAACCCGAAGGGTTAATATCTTTTACCAATATAGTACCGCTGTTAGTGCCATCAGATTTCCAGAGCTCTAAACCAGTTGTTCCGGTGTTTGCTGTGAAAAATAAGATTCCTGCCTGTGTTCCTATATGTATAGGGAAGTTGAGTACAGTTGCGTCAAGGTCTTTCACCATCACCGTACCTAATGGAGTACCATCCGTTTTCCATAAAGCTCTTCCATTTGTACCGTCATCAGCTGTAAAATATACCGTGTTACCCACTACAGCATATCCTTCATTGCCTCCTTGTGGAGCAGATCCAGTAGGACCAGGGTTAATATCTTTCAGCAAAATAGTACCGGCAAGTGTTCCATCACTCACCCACATTTCTGTGCCCGCAGCAGCTGAAACACCTGCAAATACAACTTTGTTACCGATCTTAGAAGCCGTGTTGCCTGCAATAATTACAGTTGATGAAGGAATATCTATTGTGCCTGCAACAGTTCCATCGGTGCTGCCAATATCTCCTGTAGCACCATTAATATATACTACTTTGTTGCCAAGGCTGGCTCCCTGTGGATCTCCGAAATTTGATTTAATGTTGATGATCTGCGTCTTTGCTGTTGCTACCATCAACAATATGCAAAGAAGAATGTACATCTTTTTCATAGCAAGGGGTTTTGTTCCACCCACAAATTAAAAATCGGAGTTGCCAATTAAAATGACAACTCCGATAGTTATTTGAGAAAAAAAGATGTATATATATTGCAGGATCAGGCAACAGCTTTCTTAACCAGTTCTGCAGCTTCACTAAGCAGGATAGCTGACTGAACTTTCAAGCCACTTTCATCGATCAGTTTCTTTGCTTCTGTTGCATTGGTTCCCTGTAAACGAACAATGATTGGTATGTTGATGTCTCCTAATTTATTATACGCTTCGATAACACCTGCAGCAACCCTGTCGCAACGAACAATTCCGCCAAAAATGTTGATGAGAATTGCTTTTACGTTTGGATCTTTCAGAATAATACGGAAGCCTGCTTCAACAGTTTGAGCATTGGCTGAACCACCAACATCAAGGAAGTTTGCTGGTTCTCCGCCACTTAATTTGATCATATCCATTGTTGCCATAGCAAGTCCTGCACCGTTTACCATACAACCCACATTGCCATCAAGCTTAACAAAGTTCAGGTTGTATTGACCAGCCTCTACTTCTGTAGGATCTTCTTCCGTTACATCTCTCAATTGTGCAAGATCAGCATGACGGATGAGTGCATTTTCATCAAGATTCATTTTACAGTCAACTGCTATGATCTTTTCATCACTTGTTTTAAACAATGGATTGATCTCAAGCATGCTGCAATCCAAACCTACATAGGCATTATAAAGATTGGTAACGAACTTTACACAGTTCTTGAAAGCTTCGCCACTCAGGCCAAGATTGAAGGCAATTTTTCTTGCCTGGAAGCCCTGTAAACTTCCACCAGGATGAACCCATTCTTTGAAGATCTTTTCAGGAGTTTTATGAGCCACTTCTTCAATGTCCATTCCACCTTCGGTAGAATACATGATCACATTCTGGCCTTTGGTCCTGTCTAATAATATGGAGAGATAAAATTCTTTTGTTGGATTTGCACCTGAATAATAAACATCCTGTGCAATCAGTATCTTATTTACTTTTTTACCTGCTGCACCTGTTTGAATGGTTACCAGAGTATGGCCAAGAATATTCTTAGCAATATTTGTAACATCTTCCAGGCTTTTGGCTACTGCTACACCACGTTGTTCAGAACCTTCTATCTTTCCTTTGCCACGACCACCTGCATGAATTTGTGCCTTGATAACGGCAAAATTGTTACCTGTCTGGTTCTTTATATTACGGTAAGCTTCTTCGGCAGCCATTACTGATTCTACTGCAATGCCTTCCTGGATAGGTACATGATACTTTTTTAGAAGTTCCTTAGCCTGGTATTCGTGCAAATTCATAAGCGGTTCTAAATTTCCGGCGAAGATAGACCAGTGAAATTTAAGAGTAAAATGATTTTCATCAGCAGGAATTTGACCTGCTGCATAACGAATTAGCAGCACAAGAGTGCGACGCAACAATTGCATTTTCTTAACCTGAAGCTGGTTCAATGTAAAAGAATTGTAAAAATAGATGTAGATACATATATAATCCTATATTTACTTCCTAATCAAAAGCATAAACCAGACTATGAAAGGAAGAATACTTGTCTCAACCGTTGCAATAGCAGCAATCATTGGCATCTCAGCTTTTACGTATAAAGCAGAAAAGAAAGAACTCACCAGTTATAATGTGCTGACTGATTACTCGAAAGTGGAATTCGTGGGTACTAAGAAATCCGGGTATCATACAGGAGTTTTAAAAGTAAAAAGTGGAGACATCAAGCTTGATGGTAACAAATTAGCAGGTGGAAAGTTTGTGATTGATATGAATTCTGTAGCATTGGTAGGAGAAGAGTCTCCAAAGTTTGTTGATCACCTGAAAGCAAAAGATTTCTTTGAAACGGCAACTTTTAGTGAGGCTACCTACGAAATCTCAAATGTTGAATATATCTCTGAAAATGATGTTAAGATCAATGGTACGTTGAACTTAAAAGGCATTGCAGTTCCGGTTAGTTTTCCTGCAGTAATTCGTAATGCAGATGATAAGAGATTTTTTGCCCAGGCTTTCTTTAGTATCGACAGAACGCTTTGGAACATCAACTATGGTGTAGGGAATGTTGCAAAAGATGTACAGCTGTCTGTATACCTGTTTGCTAATAAATAAAGATTTTCATTGTGTAGTTATGGGCAGCCTCGCAATTTATTTTGCGGGGCTTTTTTGAAACACGAATTGCACGAAAGGGAGACACGAATTACACTAATGAAAGACACGAATTGAGAAGCACAATTACTTTTCCAGTAAATGGCCTAATTGCTCACCTAATGCTTTGGTTTGTTCAGTCTCATGGTTGGTATCAAGGTCAAGCCAGTGATCTGCACCTTCATTATCTGGTTGGTATTGAATACGAATATCTTTCTCGGGGAGGTGAACACAAAAAGTGTTTCCGTCAAGGCGATCAACATTTACCGGGGATTCATTGTATCGAATTTGCATAGACCTCATTTTACATGAATATTACGATGTAAGTCAATAACATCATTATCACCAGCTTTACCACATTCTGGAGCCACTGATCTTTTACATTCACGACTTCGGTTTGGGGTTCCGCTCCCTCGTCAATTTCAGTGACGGGTTTTTTTTCTGCAATCATAGTTTGTTTTGGTGCTAGTTATATACATCAGGAATACGCTTCCAATTCGTTGTTCGATTTATTTTCTTTGGGAAGTCGATCTGGAATAAGCGCTTGTGTAGAATTTTCTACAGAAGAAGCAGCACTTGCCTGGGAAGATATGTTTCGTATCTGACTACGAATACCTTCTAACTCAGCTCCGGATTTTCCACTTTCTAGTGCAGTGATAAATGTTTCAACGAGTTGGATGTAATTGTCTGTTGGTTTCTTCTTCTGTTTCATGCAATAGTCCTCAATGTCATTTACTCTTCTTAATATTAGTAGTGCAAACATTGTACTAAAGCATGAGGGTGTTCATCTTTTATCTTTTCCGGAGATAACTTCCGGTTAATGCCGCAAATCCTGCAACGAGTCCACCAACCAAAGCAGTTACTACCAATAAAAGGGTAGAGCTGCCTAATGAAAGTACGCCGGCAATCTTTGTAGAAAGAATATGTTCGTTATTGAAATCATGATAGGCAGCTAACAAGCCCCATAACAATGCAAGAGCGATAAAACCGGCCAGAAAAGCTTTCCATGCCTTCTGGTGAATAGCAACACCAACGATCAATGCACAGATTGCAAAACTCCACCATGGCAAAGATGTAAAAAGGCCTGCAGCAAAACTTAATAAAGCGGTTAACAGTATAGCTATAATGAATTTCATTAGTAAGGTTTTAGGCTTTGGTAAATTTCAGGTGCCACTTAATCTTGTTGTTATTAGCAACTGCTTCTTTTTTGATAAAAAGTAAAGGATAAAATTTTCCGGCTGCCCAGCTATCAACAAACGTATCGTAATATTTACTGCCGGGATTTCCATATTGTCCACCTGGATAAACGCCATAAGCTTCAATTTCATCTGTCATATGAACGATCATTCTCCAGCTTGGTCCATGATATTGTTTTGTTGCATTGATGATATGTTCTCCTCCACCAATAGGAAGGTTCAACCTGCTGAGTGCAGGAATTCTTAAGAGGTGACGAATACCCGTGGCTTTGTATTTAGCCCAGTTTAATTGTTGGTCACCTTCGGCATTTTTTATTTCGTTCAAAGCTTTTTTAAAAGCCTGGTGAATGAGTAATGCTAATGTTTCTGTTTCCGGAGTGGTGATATTATCAATAAAGCGATAACCACTTGAGTCTTTAAGTAAACCTTCCACTAACACACTTTCATCCGGCCATTTTGCTACTGACTTATTTTTTCCCTGTGCTGTTAGCGTATTGATCTCATCTGCATACATCAATACTTCAAGACTATCCCACCAGAGTTTAAAAACAGAGGCACCTGGTTCGTTTACATCGTTTCTCAGGTTCCAGTTCCTGACTATTGAAATATATTTCTGTTCATCAGTGTCCAAAGCAAATTCGTCTAAGTACTTCATTAATACTGGCCTTGCAAATTCTGCAAACACATTATAGTTATCTGTTTGAAGATTGATCATATCTTGTGCAGTAATGTTAGACATCTGTGCAAGTTTCCTGTTGATGATAAGACCACGATAAGGAGGATACGATCCTCCAAGATAATATGGATATGTGGAATCTACTGGAAGTTGATTGGCACTACTTACAAACCCTCTTTCAGGATTGAACTGCTGTGGATTTTCACTCATTGGTATCATACCCTGCCACATATAAGTACTATCAAATCCAGGCATGGGAAAATCTCCCTGTCTTCTCCATTTTGCCGGAAACTCTCCCTGCTGTGTAATAATAATGTCTCCCGTCTTTGTTGAGAACAACATATTCTGGCCGGGGCATTTGAAAGTTGATATCGCATCTTTATAATCTGCTACATTCTTCGCATGATTCAGTTTATTGAAAGTTAGCAGTTCATTACTTGGGTCATGGGCTTTCCAACGACATGCATAATATTTTCCATCATTCAATTTATTCTGGTAATGCTTATCGTACATAACAGGACCAAAAACTGTCATGGCGATATTTTCTACTGCATCGGCACTATCACGAATAACAATTTTTTCCTGTCGTATTTCTGCTTTTGTCCATTGATTATTGAACCAGTATTCCTGCATGGAAGAATCCCTGAACTTTATCTCGTAATAATCTCTCACATCTCTCATGGCATTCGTAAATCCCCATGATGCACTGTCGTTAAAACCAATTATTACAGAGGGTGAACCGGGAAAAGTGGCACCGTAAGTATTCATCGTAGGGGAGGAGAGTTGCATCTCGTACCAAAGTGAAGGAAGATTTAAACCAAGATGTGGATCATTGCAAAGTATTGGTCTGCCGCTTGCTGTTTTTGTTCCTGCAACGGCCCAGTTATTACTGCCATTGTCTTTATCTGGTTTCGGATCATAAACTAAAGTTCCGGACGAATCTTTTATATCGCGATACATTGTTGAATCAACTACAACAGGCTCTTTCACCTTGATACCCGGTGCAGCAAAGGCAGTTCCTTTCGGGATCATGGGATCAAGGCTATCCTGTATGATGGGATACAATTTTTCGAAATCACCTGCACCTAACAATCTTCTGGCATTGGCCAGTTCAAAATCCCATTCAGATCCGGCAAGATCAAAGCTCATAAACTTTAAGAACAAACATGTTTTAAGGTTGGTCCATAGTTCCGGAGTTCCATCAAGCAATTTATATTCTAAAGGAATCTCGTGAGGTTTCATTGATGTGATATAAGCATTCACACCTGCTGTATAAGCATCCATTGATTCTTTGGTAGTGGCATCGGCTTCTGCCATCTTCAAGCTATTTTCAGCAGCGTATACCATTCCAAGTCTTCTGAAGAACCGGTCTGTACTCAGCATCGATTTTCCTAATACTTCACTCAATCTTCCACCTGCTGCCCTGGTTTGAAAATCCATTTGCCAGAGACGAAATTTAGCATGCAGGTAACCTTGTATATAATAAACATCTTTTTCATTATCGGCATATACATGAGGCACGAGACGATCATCAAAATACACATCAGCATTACCTTGCAGGTCTTTCAGTTTTACTTCGCCGTCAAATGTTTCATCTGCTGGTGCTGCATTTTGCCAGAAACCTTGTTGTGGTGAGAGGAAATAGCCAAACCTTGGAGACCTGGCACCACCAATTGGTAACTGAGTATTAAAAGCGATGATCAGCCCTGTAGTAACTGCAGCTGATATTATGAATGGAACAATTCTCATATATACAATTAGTTGGGTTGAAAGTACAGAAACTTTATTGAATGGCATTCGGGTGAGAAACAGCCGAAAATCAAATCATTCTTTTTCCCGGTGTCAGTGTAAACTCAAAACGCATTCCTCCCGTTTCATTGTTGAAAGCCTCAATCTGACCTCCATGTTTTTCAACGATTCTTTTTACAATTGCAAGTCCAAGCCCGTTACCCTTAAACTGGCTGGTGAAACGTTTGAATGGTTGAAATAATTGATCAATGAATTTTGGATCAATGCCGATACCATTGTCAGAAATAATGAAACTGACTGCCCCATTTTCTCTGCGACAATAAATATGAACTTCCGGTTTGCCTGCTTTTGAAGAGTATTTAATAGCATTGGCAATCATATTTATGAAGAGTTGCCTGCATGCTGTTTCATTTGCTTCTATAACAGGGAGGTCTCCAACTTTAATATGGTGTTTGGAGGTATCCATTTCTGATAAGATTTCATTTACTAATGCCCAGGTATCTACTTTCTCTTTTTTGAGCTCTGCTGCACCCATTCTTGAAAACTGAAGCAGATCATCAACCAATAACATCATTTTGTTAGATGTTTCATTCATCATCTTCATAATGCTCACCTGTTCCTCGTTCAGTGATGATTCTTTTATCATCTCGATCAGCATAGAAAGATTTACCAGCGGAGCCTTCAGATCGTGCGCCGCAAAATCTGTAAATGCTTTAATGTCTTGTAATTGCCGTTGATCTTCTGTAATATCTCTTAACGATACCAGGATACTTTTCAGATTACCATCATTTCCCAGAATGGGCTTAGCCGTTATGGCTACCTGCTTTTTCTGACCGGATTTATCAATTAATTCGCTGATGTATGAATCTTCAATTCCCTTTCTTCTGTTGGCAAGTCGTTCTTCAAATTTCTGCCTGTTCTTTTCGGGAATAATAACATCGAGTGCCGACTGTCCGATTATTTCCTTTGGATGGTATCCTAACAATTTTTCGAATGCAACATTTACATAGATGATTATTCCTTCAGCATCTGTTTCGAGAATGCTTTCATTTATCGATTCCATCAGGAATACAAACTTCTGGTCATGCTCTTTCTCTGTTTGATGTTTCTTATTGATATATGCACCATAGAAGCTAATAAACACCAATAGAAACATGATGAAGATAAAAGTAGAAAGCTGTGTTCCGAATTCTGCTGAGTACCATCCCTTTTTTGAACCGATCAGGGCAAGGTAATTTATAAGAGGTGGAATCAAAAGTATCAGAGGAATGATCCTTCTCATCAGCCTTCCACCTGCAAATTCAGAAGCAAATGTTTTGATAAGTCCGTACCTCGTATCACAAAAAATAAGTCCTACCTGGATAAACATAAATGCAATGGTGGTGATCAAAGCCATGGGAGAGAGTCCACCAATACGATACGTTGTCTGAATATCAAAAACATAACCAAGTAACGATGTATATGTGAGCAGGAATGAAAAGAATAAGAGACTCTGTCTGAGGGTCTGCTGTTTTTTTTGTCCTTTGCCGGTTAATAACATAGCAATACCGCAGAGGAGAAAATTAAGTGCTGTATTGGGAGGAATCCTAGGAGGAATGTTCTGGCTTACGTCTACATAGAGCCAGCTATCCATTCGCCATTCATCTATGGCTACGAAATAACCAATAACATGTAACAAGCCCACAACGCTAACAATTACTGCAATAACGTTCCTGTATTTTAGTTCTTGCCGGGTAAATAAAATGATCCAGGTTCCAGATAAAATAAGGGTGATCGCTGTAACAGGATTCATCGGAGTAACTCCCGGAATGAATGTTTTAAGCGTTTCTATACCAAATTGCCACCCTGTCAGAACTAATGCTGCAATAACGATAGCAGTAATGCCTGAAAAAAGAATGTATTTGCGAAACAAAGAAAGTGAACTATACATCCTATCAAAAATACAATATAAGCATGCAAATCAATGCTCGTGGAACAATGAAAAAAAGACCTGCATTCCTGCAGGCCTTGTTAAAAGTTCTGTTTACATTATTTATTAGCTGCTCGCTGCATTGCATTTCCACCGGTACTGGAACCTCGTGCAGCTTCCTGTTTGGCTTTGAATAGTTTAAATTTAGATGGCATTTCTTTTAAAGGCCATATACCGTTTTCTTCGTTGATGTCTGCTGTTTCTTTGAAGGGATCAAGCCTGACAGCACTAACTTCCTTGTCTTTGATAAAAACCTTTGTGATCCTGTGTTCATTCAATCTCCACACGGAAACTGGCACACGGTCAACTTCTTTAGTTCCATCCTTAAAAGTCCACTCAACAATCACAGGCATTATCAATCCACCTTTGTTGCTGAATGAAAGCTCATAGAAATTTTTCGATGCCCATTTATTCAGGTTAGCACTGTCGATCACCTCTTTTTTTGATGCATCGGCCGCTTTCATCATTTCATCTGCCTCACGGTTATAGTAGTAAAAATCTCGCAAGGTTGTATCAACATCGGTATAAAACTTAATGTTTTCATCGGCACGGTTTCTTTGCTGACCCAATGTTTCAAAAGATTCCTGCCTGAATGAATTTGTGTTTGCAGCGGCATTTAGTTTAAACCACTTTACATTATCCAATGAAATATCAACAGGGTCAGTTCCAAAATACCATCCTCTGATGAACCAGTCAAGGTCCATCCCACTTGCATCTTCCAGAGTTCTGAACAGATCTGCAGGAGTTGGATGTTTAAAAGCCCAGCGTTGTGCATATTGTTTAAAGGCAAAATCAAACAGCTCTCTTCCAAGTATTGTTTCACGAAGAATGTTTAAACCTGTTGCGGCTTTTGCATATGCATTTGGCCCTACCTGTAACACTGCATCTCCTTTTGTCATGATGGGTTCCAATTGATCTTTTGGAAGACTCATATAACTGGTGATGAGATGAGCAGGACCTCTTTTCGAAGGATAATTATTATCAAATTCCTGTTCGGTCAGAAACTGTAAGAAAGTATTCAAGCCTTCATCCATCCACCACCACTGTCTTTCATCGGCATTAACGATCATTGGGAAGAAGTTATGACCTACTTCGTGAATGATTACACCAATGGCCCCGTATTTTATTGCTTCACTGTAAGTGCCATCTTTTTCTGTACGGCCATAATTCATTGCCAGCATTGGGTATTCCATTCCATTGGCTGCTTCAACAGAAATGGCAACAGGATAAGGATAAGGAATCGTGTGTTTGCTATACACTTTCAATGTATGAGCAGTTGCTTTGGTAGAATATTTTCTATAAAGTGTATAAGACTCTTTAGGATAATAACTCATGGCCATCACTTTCCTCCCTTCAATATTCACAGCCATCGCATCCCAAACAAATTTGCGGGATGAATTAAATGCAACATCTCTTACATTCTGTGCTTCATATATCCATGTTTTTTTGCCATTGGCTTTTTGCTTCTCTGCTGCCTTTGCTTCATCCAGCGTAATGATCTCAACAGGGTCGTTTGCATTTTGTGCCTGCTGCCACCTGTTGAATTGAGTTGCAGAGATCATATCTCTCAGGTTTCTGCATTCACCTGTTGCGGCAACAACATGATCGGCAGGAGTGGTGATCCTCATTTTATAATTACCAAAGTTCAAAGCGAATTCAGAACCTCCACGAAACTGTAAATGCTGCCAGCCTGTGAAATCACTGTACACAGCCATTCTCGGGTAGAACTGTGTAATAGAGTAGAGATTATTTCCATCTTCAGGAAAATATTCAAATCCTCCTCTGCCACCGATTTGCGATTTATCGTTGAGCTTATAATTCCATTCGATTTTAAAGACAAACTTTTGGCCTGGTTGTAAAGGAGCAGAAAGATCGATCCGCATCATTGTTTTCACAACAGTGTATTTCAGTGGTTTTCCTGATGCATCGGTAACTTTTATCAAATTAACACCATAACCGTCCAGTTTTCGATAAGGCTCCAGGTTCTGCAATTCAGCATCTGTCATCTCGGCTTTCATGGTGCTGGAATTGTCCCTGTTATTATCACTGTTAATATGATGAACGTTTTCATCCAGCTGCATCCACAAATAACTCAACGGATCCGGTGATTGGTTGAAGTAGGTGATGGTTTCTTTTCCATACACATAGTTCTTTACTTCGTCCAGTTCAATGTCCATGTCATAATCAGCTCGCTGTTGCCAGTATTTCGGACCGGGAGCACCACTTGCAGTGCGATATTCATTTGGAGTTGGTAATAAAAAACCCAATTCCTCAAAACGGTTTCCATGATTTGATTGTGGATTGTTATAGAACTGTGACTGTCCAATAACCGTAAAGCCTAGAAATACAAAAATGCCTGCAAACAATACTCTCATGATGATGATTTCCTTTATTGTACAAATGGTGGCCCTGTGAAAATAAACGTCACTACTACACGTGTGAGCAAAAGTTTAGTGAATTGTTTTTTACGGAGACCAGGTTTCGAATTTATACCAGAGTTTTGTGCTTGACAAAAATTATTGCTAAATGGTAATTTCCTTTGTTCAGTGGATGATGTGGTGTATGCTTTCATTCTTTCATCCACACCACGTTTCAACTACAACTATAGAATTCAATCCGGCAGATAAAACGCTGGAGATTAGTGTAAAGCTTTTTGCTGACGACCTCGAGAAAAGCCTGGTAAAGTTGAATAAGGGAAAAGTAAATGTGCTTGATAAAAGTGAGTATGAAAGATCAGCGAAACTAGTCGATCAATATATTTCTCAACATCTTAAATTAGAAGTAAACGGCAATAAGGCAGCGATAAACTTTGTGGGGTTTGAAGAGGAGAAAGGAAACGTGCTGGCTTATTTTGAGGTGAAAGAAGTGGGTTCGGTTTCAGAGCTTAAAGTCAATAACACCTTATTAAGGGAAATTGAAAAGGATCAGGTAAATATTATCCAGGTAAAAGCAAATGGAAAAACCAGCACAGCCAGCCTGAAATTTCCTGCCACAGTATACACTTTCAACCTCCAATAAAAAAGCTCCTAATAAAGGAGCTTCCGTTTATTCTTCTGCTATTACAGGATTTTTTCTCGTCGGTATCACCATATCTTCATCTTCACTAAGGAACACCCAGAAATCATGAATTTCATAGATGTCTCCCTGTGTTTTTCGTCCACCATCTTCACTTGGTCTTTCATAAGGACCAAGCAGGTTTCCGTTATAACGTATCTCTTTTAGTTTTTCTGCTAATGAGAGTTCTTTAAATTGTTCAATGGTCATATTCAGCTTTTGTGGCGGTAAAATTACTTGTCTGGAAGCGAAAACAATAAAAATGGCAAAAAAATCAGCCGGAAATCTTAAGTTTAGGATATGAGAACGAAATCATTCCTTGTTTTCTGCTGCTTCCTACTCATATCTATAATGGCAAAGGCCCAGGATTCTGCAAAGGTGGCTGCAAGACTTACAGAACTGCTGGCGATATGTAAGAACGTTGATTTCAGTGATCCCAAAACATCTCAATTGGGTTTATTCTATAAAGCTGCTCCATATATTGTTTACCAGGGAGATGATAAGACAAGAAAATGGAAAGCGCTGGCAGATTATACGAAGGCAGATGAAAAAGAGCAGGTAGACAATATTTGCTTAGATATTAATCAATCTGTTAACCAGGATCCTGAATATAGAATCACGGGTTTTGAAACGAATAAAGAATCCGAAGGAACCTGGTATGTAATCCACATTTCTTATAAAAAGAAAGACAGGATAAGAAATATTGCATTTGCTTTCCTGAAAATTGGAGATGCGTATGCCCTTGGAGATATTGATTAGGATTGAAAAATCTCAATGATCTCATCAACGTCTTTATCCGTTTCATAAAAACTCACCAGCTTCCTGATCACGTCTTCTACCAAAGCATCCGGACAACTTGCACCGGAAGTGATCAGAATTTTTACAGGAACTTTCTCCGGTAAGAAATCATGCGTTATTATTTCCAGCTTTGTTCTCCAGTCAGCATGAACAATGTCTGCTTTACTCAGGATCTTATCTGCATCATTAATAAAAAAAGTAGGCAGTTTCTCTTCACAAAGCTCAACAAGGTGAGAGGTATTGGATGAATTGTATCCTCCAATCACAATTGCAATATCTGCATCGGTTTGCAACATTCCGCCAACAGCAGTCTGGTTATCAAGTGTGGCATAACACAATGTATCTCTTGTATCGGCAAAACGTTCACCAATATTTTCTTCGTTAAGATCAAAATGTTGCATCACCACCTTCTTCAGGTATTCTGCAATGGCCTGTGTATCGCTGGCAAGTTGTGTTGTTTGATTGATCACACCAAAGCGTTGCAGGTGTTGTTTAACATCAAATCCTTCACTGTACCTGCCTTTAAATTCTTGATAAAACTGTTCGGCAGGTTTTTCACCAGTAATATATTTAGCCAGCTCAACAGCCTCCTGCATATCATTCACCACGATAGTAGGAGTGTGATACGATGCATGAGAAAATGTTGCTCTTGTTTCTTCATGTTTTGGTTTACCATGTACTACAATGCTGTATCCTTTTTGAGCCAGTTGCTCACCACGGTTCCATACTTTCTCAACAAAAGGGCAGGTGGTATTGTATTTCTCGATCGTGATGCCTTTGCTTTTCAGCATTCGCTCAATATCCAGTGTTGTTCCGAAAGCTGGGATCAAGACTACATCTTCACCGGTAATTTCATCAAACGATATCACTTGTTTTCCATGAGTATCCTGCAGAAAACGAACACCTCTTTCCTGCAGATCGGCATTCACCTGTGGATTGTGTATCATTTCACTCAGCAGGAATATTCGTTTACCGGGATTTTCATCAATCGTTCTGAAAGCTATTTCTATCGCATTTTCAACACCATAACAGAAGCCAAAATGGCGGGCAAGATAAATTTGAACAGCACCAAAGTCCAGTAGTGTAGGAGAGAAGTCTTTCTTCAGTTTATCCTGTTGCTTACGTTTGGTCTTTACAGCACTGATGAGTTTGCTGCGATAAATATTGGGTACCTCGAACTGCTTCATAGCTGCTGCAAATATACCGTTAGCGGTGGTGAAATTTTGTTAAGTATTTATCTGAACACCCTCATATGAAATAAATGACAGGTAATAATTACCCTTTACGTTCATCTTATTCCCGGTGAGGATAATTTTTTGCATAGATCAATGGACTAATCTGCTTTTTTCTTTTCAATAAATAAAAATTGATAAGTATTGCACTCAGCATTGGTACAATGAAGACAGCAAAAGCAATGATATATGAATCTGTCCTGAAAGATTCTG
>JAKFCX010000016.1:0-2265 GCA_036676415.1 Chitinophagaceae bacterium | reverse complement strand
GCCTACTGCTTCCTTCAGATTCCAATTCACAATGGACACCCTTGCAGTCAGCTAACACTTCCCACTGTAAAGGCGTGTTCGGGACTTACACCCTAGAGTTATCGCCCATGCTGGGCACACTAACAATAAAAAAAGGAAATCTCTCGATTTCCTTTTTTTATGCTTTTTACTAAAATTAGAGCTTAATTTTCTGAACCTGTGTTTCTTTTAATTTCAGTGTATTCATTACTTCCTGATAATTATTGGTATCTATACTGCCTAATAAATCAGAAGGTATAATTACAATACGAAAGGTTTGATTATCAATATAACTTAATCTATTTAATAAATTATAATTACCTCTGGCTGTAATTATAAAATCTATTTTACTAAAATCATAATCATAATCCAACTCATCTCCATTCGAAAAATAAATAGTTCGTGGGATTAACTGCCACACCGGAGTAGTTGAATTAATCAAATCTGTTAATCTATAAACCAAAACCGTTTCATCATCAAACAAACTACCTCCCACTTCATTTTGAAAAGTATTTGAAATACTATATTCATTATCGGCTACTCTTACTAAATCTACATTTTCAATTTCAAAAGCTTCAGGTATAGTATCGCTATCATCATAGACAACGTTTTCTTCGGTGGTACATCCCTGCAGGCTAAATACTCCAATGATTGCCAAAAGTGTAATAATCTTTTTCATGATTTTAATTTTAAGTGGTTAACTTTTTATACCTATCCATGAACTGTGCCAAAATTTATTTTTTTAAATATAGTTTTAAAAAAAAACAGGGAATTAACTTGAAAACCTCCCTAAAACAGCAGCTTCTTTTCATAAAAAAAACATCCGGACCAGCCGGATGTTTTAGTTAAAATAAATTCAATTAATTAATACGAAGACATAACAGTCTTAGTACTGCTTCCTCTATCAGTAGTTAATTTCACAATATACACTTGTTCTTGTTCTAAACTGGAACTAATGCTTATGGTAACTTCTTTGTTCAAATAACTGTTAGTATCAACCATAGAAAAAACCAAAGCCCCTTGAGAATTAAACACCTCAATTTTCACGTCAGACACATAATCAAAATTGTATTTGATGGTAAGCTGATCTTTGAAAGGAACCGGATAGGCTTCAAAACTGGCAGCCTCTGCTTCACTTGTCAATGAAAAAGTTGTCAATGTAATCACAGGACAAACCAGCGGCTCAATACCATAGCCTACAGGTATTCTACAACCGTCAAAGGCATTATTGATTTTGTCAACCACACTTTCAATAGCACTAAGTGATAATCCATAGGTGTCTCCACTGCCTAAAGCTTGATTAGCCAAAGCATACAATCCATCAACGGTAGCATTAGCACCTAAAGCAGTAACAACATCAGCAGGAATAGTGTAATACTCATATTCATTATTTGCTGTTCCATCAGGATTACAAGAACGTACCTTAGGAATATCAGAGCCACAACCTCCTTCTGAAGCTGCGGTTGCAAAAGTTCCCGCTTGCAATACAAAATCACCAAGACTACCATTGATACCTAGGTTAAGACCCAAAGTAATAGTTTGGGCCAACAAAGCATTATTGATAGTTCCATTTTTCAAGTAATTAGGAGGTAAAGCACTTATTTGATAATCGAAAGGTGCCAATACTTTACTTCCACCACCACCAGGCAATACGCTAATAATATCGTCTATATCATCCGGTGCTGTCATCCAAACAGAATGTCCAGGCAATCCAACAGTCATAGTACCACCATAAGAAGCCAACGCTTTTGCAATAAGCTCAGTGGTTGTATAACTTGCAAATCCGCCCAGACCATCAGGAGCACAGGACATACCTCCATCATTTCCATAGTATCCTTGGGTATAGGTACATAAAGCAGCTGAACAAATTTGAGTAGTTACCAAAGCAACATCAGTAGCAGTACATCCATTGGCTGGATCAGTAACTGTTAGAGTATAGGTACCGGCAGCATTAACCGTTGGTGTTGCTGTATTGGCTCCAGAAACAATATTACCGCCATCGCTGGCAACCCATGAGAATATTGCACCAACAGTAGTAGAAGATCCTGATAATATTGCAGTACTTACACTACATAATATTTGGGCATCTGCTCCTGCGTTAGCATTTGGAGGCGTATTGTTCAAGGTTACCAAAGCAACATCAGTAGCAGTACAACCATTGGATGGATCGGTAACGGTTAAAGTATAGGTACCGGCCATGTCAACAGTTGGTGTTGCGGTGTTAGCTCCGGAAACAATATGTCCGCC
>JAKFCX010000015.1:0-498604 GCA_036676415.1 Chitinophagaceae bacterium | reverse complement strand
GTGGTACACTGTTACCACCCAATGTTGATTTAATCCTGAATTCAACCTGGTGCGGAATATTCTCTAGGAGATTCAGCTTCGTAAGTATTGCATTCAATTCCTTAACTGTAAGATTTAACTCCAGGTCTTTAGAAACAGACACCTGTTGCATGTCCTTATAAGTAAAGTTTGACCCAGTTGTATCTGCCTGCAAAAAATAAATAACATCCTGTGAACTGATACCTGTATTGAAACGATACTCAGGATTTGTCCATTCAAATTTAATTGCCTGATTTGATGCATTGGCCGGCAATAATACCATAGCCGAAGTAGATGATGCTTTTAACACAGGGTTGGTTCCTCCCTGGAAAAAGATCTTGTTTTCATCTTTCTCGCAGCTTGCAAGCATTACTACTGCAAGCGTTGCAAAAAGAAGATTATTTAGATAGCGCTTCATGTTATTAGAAGTTTATGAATTAATAGTTCGGATTTTGAATGATCTTAGGGTTGGCTCCCACTTCTGTTGCAGGAATAGGATATATTCTCCTGTAAGAAGGTACACCTGTTCCACCTGAAACACCACCTTTCCAAGGCCACAAATATGCAGCATCAGTAAATTTATTATAGCGGATAAGATCTGTACGACGGAACCCTTCCCAGTATAATTCTCTTGCCCTTTCATCTAAGATCAGATCAAGATTCAGGCTTCCAACATTACCGGAAGTATTTCCATAAGCTCTCTGGCGTAAGAGATTGAAATAACCTAATGCTTCTGCACCTGTACCACCTGCTCCACCTCTTGTTACAGCTTCGGCATAGATCAAATACATTTCTGCTAACCTGAAGATCGGGAAATCAATATCAGCAAATGTTCTTCCCGGGTCAGTTCCATACTGTCCTGTTCTTGTTTTATTCCTGTATTTAATTACAGCAAGACCATCAGTATATTTTGTAATGTCTAATATCTCAGGATTATGTCCCTGTGTAAAGAATTGTGCTCTCTTATCAGTGATCGTGCTGAAGTTTGGATAACCAGGGAACATCATTGGAAGATTCTTAGTAGTTCTCAATCCACTCCATCCTGTTAACCCTGCAGAATCCTTTTGCATTGTATTATCTCCATTCGTAGACCCATTCACTAAAAATGTAGTGCCACCGTAGTTTCTTGTTTTTACGCCATCATAGTTTAAACTCCAGATAACTTCTGTGTTTGCCACATGGTTATCGGCTAACATCAGGTGACCATAATTATTCAACAGTGTATATCCGGCATCAATTACTTTTTTAGAATAAGTAACCGCTTCTGTCCATTTCGCAGTACCAGTATACGTTTGTGCATTCAAATACATTCTTGCCAGTAAAGCCCAGGCTGCTGCTTTATCAGCTCTTCCATACTCGTTTGTTTTGGCAGCAGGAAGATCAGCTTCCAATGCCTTCAATTCTGTTTCCAGGAAAGTAAAAAGATTGGCTCTTGTTATTTGGCTAGGAAGTGTTCCTGCACCAATAGCTGTACTCTCGTCGGTAAATCCAGGATTTCCATAAAGATCCATCAAAACCCAATACTGGAAAGCTCTTACCAATCTTGCTTCCGCTCTCATTGCTTTGATACTTGCAGCAGAAGCTGATAAGCCTCTTGCGGCAACTTTTTCAGGAGAACTTTCACGAATGAATTCATTCGTAAGCGTGATGATATAAAAACTCCTGTTGTACAATCCATTTAACATTGGGTTGTTTGCACTCCAGTTCATGTTATGGAAATCTTTGATGCCCACATCATTCCAACCAACTACTGCTTCATCTGTACTAAGTTCCTGGGCTTTCCAGAAAAGACGGAGAAAGTCTGAAGTACCTTCATCAATACCTGCAACATCACCACTACCTGCTGGTCCCTGGTTACCGGTTAATGCCATTGATCCATACACCTTAGCAAGCACTTGTTTATAACCAGCTTCACTGGCATAGACAACTTCCGAAGTAACCTCGTTAGGAGGAAAACGATCCAGGTCTTTATGACAGCTGACAAGCAATGTTGCCGCCACCAAAACTCCGGAGCTGTATTTAAAAATATTTTTCATATATCTGAGTTTATCGAATTAGAAATTAAGATTTAAGCCAAGTGAGAAAATACGTGGACGTGGATAGAAATTGTTATCTATTCCCCAGCTGATCTCAGGATCTACACCTTCATAATTAGTAATTACAAATGCATTCTGCACTCCTGCTGTAATTCTCATCGTTGCTTTCTTATTGAATACTTGTCCTGCATCGTAACCGATGTTGATGTTATCCATACGAACGAAAGATGCATTCTGCACATAGTAATCAGAGAAATACTGGTTATTCTCAAATCCTGTTGTTAAGTAATTTCTTGATCCGTTATTGATCCAACCCAATGGATTGAAGATGCCATTTCTTACACCCAGGTTTGAATACACGTTATTGTAAACATAGTTTTCAAAACTTCCTCTCAGCACAAACCCGGCAGACCATTTTTTATAAGTGATGCTGCTGTTGATGCCAAGCAATAATGTTGGATCTGAGGATTTGTAGTGATACAGATCTTCACTGTTGATAAGACCATCACGATTCAGATCCTCATACAAACCTTCAATTGGATTTCCTGCCTGGTCGTAAATCTGCTTATATACATAAAATGTATTTGGCTGATAACCGATACTGTTTATCTGGATGGTATTACCTGTACCGCCAGATAATCCACCAATCTGAACACCTTTGAAGTTAGGATCAGGGTTCAACAAAAGGTTAGTGATCTCAGGCTTCACATAAGTGAAGTTTCCACCGATTTCCCAGGTAAAATTGTTGTTCTGAACAGGAATAGTATTTAAAGTGATCTCAAATCCTTTGCTTTCAATGTTACCAACATTAGTAGTGATCTGGTTACTGAAGTTTGTACCCAATGCAATAGGAACAGTACTTAACAGGTCCTTTGTTTTACGCATAAAAGCTTCTACAGTACCTGTGATACGATTATTGGCAAAACCGAAATCAAGTGCAGCACCAGTATTGGTGGTTGTTTCCCATTTAAGATTAGGGTCATAAGCACTCGGACGATACATTCCGAAGAATGAATTTCCTAATTGGTATTGAGCCTGGTCGTTACTGATTCCATAACGTGGAATGTAACCGTAGAAACCGATACCTGACTGCTGACCTGTAGTTCCATGGCTCAAACGAAGTTTAAGTAGTGAAACTGATTTTGAACTTTTCAAAAAGTCTTCCTGGCTGATGTTCCATGCAAAGGCTACTGAAGGAAAGAAGCCCCAGCGATCATTTGGATTATATTTTGAAACACCATCTGCTCTTGCATTCAATGTCAACACATATTTATTCGCTAATGTGTAGTTCAAACGACCATAATAAGAGATCATGGTATACTGCGGATCACTGAATGCGAAATTTGGTGTTGTATTCGGCATTTCAGAACCATCATACCTGTAATCAGCATAGTTGAAAGTCTTGAAATAGAAATCCTGGTAACCTGTTCCTGCCATTACATCAATACGACTTCTGATAGAGGTAATGTCTTTAGCATAATTCAGGTAAAAATCCATCAGCAGGTTTCTTGTATTCTGCTTATACTGGTTGTTCACACCACCATAATGGGTAACAGCTTGTTGTCCTGATCCATTGTCAGCAGTAACAAATCTCCTGTAAGAAGAAGCTGCACTATCATTGATCTTAACTGTACCAGAGCCTGACTGAATGTCGTATCCAAGATTCAGGTTTGCACGTAAGCCAGATATCCATGGCAAAGAATAATCGAATTGAATATTACCGATGCTTCTGTATACTTCACTCCTGTCATCTCTTTGTTCCAACAAACCAACAGGATTACGTGGAGCCAGGTCTCTTGGAATAAACCCACCAACACCGATTGTGCTTGATGGCTCAAGGTATTCGAAAAATCCACCAAAACGAGGGCTATTTACTTTTACTGGTTGAGTTGGATCATATGAAATGGCAGCACCAATTGCTCCTTCATCAGCAAACTTATTGGTGGTACGTGCTCCTTTCAGATTGATATCAACTCTTAATGCATCTTTCAAAAATCTTGGAGACAAATTCAAACTCAAAGTTTGTCTTTGGAAATTACCGGTTCTTAAAATACCATCCTGGTTAAGATAACCACCCGATACACGGAAAGGCAATTTGCCATCTAATGCAGCACCTGTTGCAGAAAGATTCAGATCCTGTCCGAAAGCAGTTTCAAAAATCTCATCCTGCCAATCGGTATTAGCAGTACCCAGTTTATTTACATCAGACGCTGTTCCTTTTGTACCTACTACCTGCCTGATCTCATCAGCAGATAAAACATCAACTTTATTAGCCGATGTCTGTGCAAAAAAGTTAGATGAAAAATTATACTGAATCTTACCTCTTCTACCCTTCTTTGTAGTAATTAGTATTACACCATTGGAACCTCTTGAACCGTAAATAGCAGCAGCAGAAGGGTCTTTTAAAATGGTGAATGTCTCGATATCGTTTGGATTGATCAGGTTCAATGCATTTACACTTCCTGAAACTCCACCATCAACAGGAACTCCATCAATTACGATCAATGGATCGTTGCTTGCATTTAATGAAGCACCACCACGAATCCTTATCCTGCTTCCTGCACCTGGTGCACCACCATTGCTTGATATCTGCACACCGGCAACTTTTCCTGCGATCAATTGTTCCGGTGTTTGAATAGCACCCTTCTGAAAATCTTTGGTGCCTACAGTTGCAACAGCTCCTGTAACATCACGTTTCCTTTGAGTACCATAACCAATTACTACTACTTCACTAAGATTCGCTCCAGCGGTAGCAACAAGTGATACATTCAGATCACCATTTCCTACAACCATTTCGGTGGTTTCGTATCCTACAGATGAGAACACAAGTGTGTTGGATCCTGCAGGAATAGAAATACGGAACGACCCATCAGCAGCAGTTTGTGTTCCGGTTGTTTTTCCTTTAACCGTAACAGAAACACTTTGTAAAGGAGCACCGTCTTTTGAATCGGTTACTTTTCCCGTAACCACTCTGTCCTGTGCATTTGCAAAAGCAAAGCCTGCTAATGACAGGACAAAAGTCATAAGCAATCGTTTGAGGTTCATACTTTATTGTTTACAGTTTTAATACAAAAGGGTTTATGATATTAGTTAGTTTATGATCAAGGGGTAAACTTTCACTGTTCCGTCTATAATAATTTTCACGAAATACATTCCAGCAGCAACATTTTTCACATCTAAGGCAATGTTACCTGCTACAGGTGCTGCATTCATTGTTCTATATATTTTTCCCGTTACATCCTGGATGTTTACCGTTATCCTTCTATTGTTATAACCATCCACTTTAATAAATACTTTTCCGCTATTGGCAGGATTAGGGAACACTGAAAAACCCGTTTGTTTCAGTGGCTGTATCATTACTACTTTAGAATAGCTGAATTTTCCATCTGCATCCACCATTTTCAAACGATAGAAAATGTTTGCTGTAGCATTTACAGCTTGTAAAGCATTATCAAGTGTTTCATATTGGTTGATGGCAACCGAATTTTCTGCCTGGACAGTTTCTACGGCTTCAAATTCACTTCCGTTGAATGAACGCTGTACATCAAAATGAGAAACATTGGTCTCATTGGTTGTTATCCAGGTAAGCTTAATTGATTTGTCCTCTCTTCTTCCATCAAATGATAAGAGCGTTAACGGCAATACTGCATTGGCATCCTGGTCTAGATAAACATGAAATTCTCCAGGCTGCAATGTGATACTCTGGAAGCTACCCGTTGCAATAAAAGTTCCGCCGCTCAGATAGTCGTACCAGGTTCCGGGAGTTTGAAAAGCCACTGATCCGGTTACAGGCTGTACATCAAAATTTCCAATCACACATATACGAAGTGAGCCGGAAGTGACTTTCATCCATTTAAAGGCACCGGTTAAACTATAATCGACATTATTTGTTACAAAGGTTGGCAGATAAGGAGCATGATTTCTTAACGCAAATAATTTTGCATACGCATTGTGTAATGCGAGCCTGTTTGCATTGTCTTTGTAGCTCCACAGAATTGGTTTCGGAGAAGTTCTGCAACTATTATTGATCGTTCCGTTCTCACATGTGTTGATCGATTTATCGTAACCCAATTCTCCAAACTGCCACATCATTTTCGGACCAGGAATCATGGCCCAGAAAGCTGTGGCCATTTCCATTCTTTTAAGAGCCGTATTCAAATCTCTTGTGTTATGCGTAGCTCCTATTACACCTTGATTGATGTTGAGATACATTAATCTCTCTTCATCATGGCTCTCCATATAAGTAACCAGGTGTGGAACTGTGTAACCACGGTTTACATGAATGCCCCACTGGAAGTTTGAATTGGCCAATACTCCTTTTGTCGCTTCATGAAAATTATAATTAAGGTTACCCCAGATAAGCATGTTGTGGTTGGTGGCAAAATCAATTTCCTCTGCATTCTCGGTAAAATGTTCCAGTATGATATACGAATCAGGATCAACAGCTCTTATTGCATTTGCATAACTGGTAATAATAGCCACCCTTGTTGCATCGTAAGCCGAGAATTGAGCATCGTTAGTAGATGGCTTATTGGTTAACCCCTTTGAGAAATCAAAACGATATCCGTCGATTCTGTATTCAGTCACCCAATGTTGCAGCACACGATTGAAGAAACTTTTTGTTGCCTGGCTTTCGTGATTGAAATCCTGTCCGCCAAAATCAAATGCATGTGGCGTAACGGTATTATACCATGGATTGTTGGCAGCCGGCCTGTTATTAGCAGCATCCCAATACAATTGTGCCAGGGGAGATGAACCATAAGTATGATTCAATACTATATCCATGATCACTGCAATACCGTTCTGGTGACAGGCATCTATAAACTGCTTTAGCGAATTCTTGGTACCGTAATATTTATCCGGGGCAAAATAGAAGCTTGGATTATATCCCCAGCTATTGTTTCCTTCAAATTCGTTAAAAGGCATTATTTCAATTGCATTCACACCAAGTCTTTTGAAATAACCCAAAGTATCTTTTAATGTTTGCCAGTCATGCGTTGCCAGGAAATCTCTCAAAAGCATTTCATAGATGCGAAGATTTCTTTTGTCAGGTTTTGTGAAAGTGCCGGACGTCCAGGTATACGTTGATGCCTGTGTTTGCAAGACACTTACAATTCCTGTTTGTCCAGCGGGATATGGTTTCAGCGCAGGATACGTTGTTGAAGAAATAAACTGGTCGTTTGAAGGATCCAGGATTTTTTCAGCATATGGCTCTGCAATCTTAATTGTTCCATCCACTAAATATTGAAATGCATATTCGGTTGCTGGGGTTAATCCAGTTAGAGTGATCCAGTAACGATTGCCATCAGGAGTTCTGTTCATCTGGTTAGTTGCTGTCTGTGTCCAGTTGTTGAAGTCTCCAATGACTGCTGCCCTTGTTTTACTGGGAGCAAATAATACAAGTGTTACCGATGTATTATCAGGATGATAATTTATTCCATCGACAGTTCCTGTAGGCTGTGTAGCGATATTTACAGGTGTATTGATGAAGAAGTTTAGTGTATCGTATTTTGTTCCGTTTACATTAGCAGCTTCAACAATTATCTGGTTATCTCCACTAACAGCGTTGATAGAAGTTGAAATGGTGGAAGTGTTTGCTGCAATAGCAACCTGTGAACCATTGAATAAGATCCTGAGGTTGGCAACTTCACTTGAAACTCCATTTACGGTAACGGCATCACCTGCATTAACAGTCATAGGCTCTGCTGTAGGAACATATTTTGGTTCCCGATATGGCCTGTCTATTCTTGCAAATAATCCTGGTTCATAAACCGGAACATACATATCACTTTGATCCGTGTTAGCAAGTTTCTTACTGCCATTTCCACTTCTGAACAGAATAGCGATCTTTAAGATTTTTTCACTGCTATTTGTAATTCCAAAAAAGGACCTGAGATTACCAGGAATGGTATACTTCCATTTATTCGGACTAACATATACAGCCTGTATCTGGGAATTTGTTGTGCCCCAGGCAGAAAAAGCAGGTACATATTTCCAGTTGGCAGAAGAAGTACTAAGATTTGTAATTACACCGATATGTACATATACATCTGTTGAAGTATGATTCAACAATCCCTGATTGCCTTTGGTGGCATCGGCAATTATTTCAACGTTATTATCGGTTTCTTTTATAAATGATGGAGACCAGGTAAGCAATTGTGCCTGTACGGTAGATGCAGAAAGCATTACTACAGTAGCAAGCAATACATAAGCTCTAAATAGCTTTCTAATCATAGCAGCAATCGTATAAAGTGTATAATTTACACAAACTAAGATGTGTAAATCGTACACAATATAAGCAGGATTTTGTGTCTGCAAAAAAATGTTAAAGAAAAAAAGGATATTTTAATCGTTAGCCAAAATCAATCCCTGTCCATTTCCGTTTATTCTTCTCGTATTTTTCAAAATTGAACTTGTACAATTTACCCGGACGATGGGGTACGTCCTGTTCAAACTCTCCGATATCCACAAGGAAATCCATGGAGAAAAATTTCTTGCGGAAGTTCCGACGATCTAACTGGATACCTAAAATGGCTTCATACAAGTTCTGAAGTTCTCTTAATGAGAATTTGTCTGGAAGAAGGTTGAAACCCAACGGATGTTCCTGTATTCGTTTCTGGAGCCAGGAATAACAAGCATCCAGGATGGTTTTATGGTCAAACGCCATATCATTTTTGATAGAATTCACTGAATGCCAATGCAATTCATTATCAGTGATCTTCAATTTATGATGCTGGATATTAAGCAAAGAGCAATAGGCTATAGTGATTACCCTTCCTCCAGGATGACGGTCAGGTTTACTAAAAGCTCTCACCTGGTCAAGATAAACGTCGTCCATACCAGTTCTTTGTTTTAGTACACGGTATGCGGCATCATCCAGTTCTTCATTATCCTCGGCAAAATCTCCCAGGAGTGACCATTTATCTTTGAATATCTCAAAATCGCTTTTAATCAATAGTACCTTCAATTCGTTTTCGTCAAAACCAAAGATGACACAGTCAACTGTAATTGGAACCTTTGGATATGTAGCCACCAGTGCCTTATGGTCTTTTATTAAGCCGGGATACTTTTTACGATACTCTGGTAAGGTGAGGGCATCTTTGTTTAACATGGCTGGAGGGTTTGCAATCGTCTTAAAAAAAGACAAGGTAGTTATTTCATCAATGTGTACAAAGTACATACTTCGATTTTTCTCATTTTGCTTTCCACTTAACTTTATCGCCTAATACAATTTATGTACGATTTAGAGCAGGTGAAAGCGATTCAATCACTTACTGAAGATTTACTCATACTCGAAAAGGCAGGCTACGATGCTGTTGAACATATTGAGGATCTGAGAACAGCATTACGATTTCATGAGTACCGGTATTATGTTATGAGTGACCCTTTGATCACCGATTTTGAATACGATCAACTGTATAAACTGCTGGAGAAAATAGAAGCAAAGCATCCACATCTCATCACCAAAGATTCACCCACACAGAGAGTTGGAAGTAGCCTGAATGCAACTTTCACTACTGTGCAACATCTTGTACCAATGCTTAGCCTGGAGAATAGCTATAATGAAGACGATTTGATTGACTGGGACAGGAAAGCAAAAGAACTATCCGGTTTAACTGAGATTGAATATTGTATTGAACCAAAGTTTGACGGAGCCAGTATCTCACTTATTTACGAGGATGATGTTTTTGTAAGAGGAGCTACAAGAGGTGATGGTGTACATGGTGAAGATGTTACAACGAATCTGAAACAGATTCGATCTATCCCGCTGACCGCATCTTTTTCTGCTCACGGTATTCAGCAGATAGAAATAAGAGGTGAAGTGATGATGAGCAAGCATTCATTCAAGCAATACAATGATATGCTTGCTGAGCAGAATTTGCCTCCATTAGCTAACCCAAGAAATGCAGCTTCAGGAAGTTTGAGGATGAAAGATCCTAAAGATGTTGCCAAACGAAAACTGGAAGCATTTTTATACAACATCAGCTATTACAATCTCGAAAAAGATGATGCTTTTCCAAAAGAACTTACCAGCCATAGTGGTTGCCTGGAGCTTTTATGGAATTGCGGTTTCAGAAGTCCGCAAAAAGAAAAAGTTGTAGTAAAAGGTATTGATGAAGTTATCAAGCATTGCCGTGACTATGAAGTAAAGAGAGATGATCTCCCTTACGAGATAGATGGAATGGTAATTAAAGTGAACAGTGTAGAACTGCAGGATATTATGGGAATGACCACTCATCATCCGAGATGGGCCATGGCTTTTAAATTTAAAGCCAGGCAAGCCAGCAGCAAATTAAGAGCAGTAGAATTTCAGGTAGGCAGAACAGGAGCTATTACTCCTGTAGCGAAGATCGATCCTGTGCCGATAGGTGGTGTTACTGTTGGATCTATTTCATTGTTCAATGAAGATGTGATAAAAGAAAAGGACCTCATGATCGGTGATACGGTTCTGGTTGAAAGAGCCGGTGATGTGATTCCATACATAGTAAGATCAAATGCAGAATTGCGAACAGGCGATGAAAAGAAAATTCAATTTCCCAAGTGTTGCCCTGTTTGTGAAAGTGAGTTGATGAAAGAAGCAGATGAAGCAGTGTGGAGATGTGTAAATATTGAATGCCCGGCACAAGTGGTTGAAAGGATTATCCATTTCGTAAGCAAAGATGCCATGGACATTAAAAGTTTTGGTGAAGCCAACGTAAGAAAGTTCTATGAACTTGGTTTACTAAAAGACATTCCCGGTATTTATACTTTAGATTTTGAATCTATCAGCAAACTGGAAGGCTTTGGCAAAAAAAGTATAGAGAAGCTGCAGGAAGCAATTACGGCAAGTAAACAGCAGCCTTTGAATCGCTTAATATTTGCACTTGGTATTCGTTACGTTGGAGAAACGACAGCTAAGACTTTGGCGAATGCTGTAAACCATTTGCTCGATTTTAGGAAGATGACAGAGGAAGATCTATTACAATTAGAAGATGTAGGCGTAAAAGTAGCAAACAGTATTCACCTATTCTTCATGAATGACCAGAATATCGAGATGCTGAGGCAATTACAAGAGCTTGGCTTACAAATGAACAATCAAAAAAAGCAATCACCCGGAGATGACACTTTACATGGACAAACCTTCCTCTTTACCGGCACCATGAGTAAGTTCAAAAGAAGCGAAGCAGAAGAAATGGTTGAACAACATGGCGGAAAATTGTTGAGTGGTGTAAGCAGTAAACTGAATTACCTGGTTGTTGGTGAAGATGCTGGAAGTAAACTGGAGAAAGCAAAGAAGATAAATACGATAAGAGTTATTAGTGAGGATGAGTTTCTGGCACTAATAAACGCCGATACCAACTAATGAACGCTAATGTTGCTTCCCTTGCTTTAGTACAAGAGTGCGACGCAACTAAAGCTCCATTGAAATACAAAAGTTGACACAACAAAATTATATGCTACAACCGTCTACACTGAAGTTTCTGAAAGAACTTGCCCAAAACAACAACAAAGAATGGTTCGATGCCAATCGTAAAAGATATGAAACAGCAAGACAGGATTACATTGAATTAGCAGAAGCGATCATCAAAGGCTTTTGTAAAAAAGATAAAGACTTTGAAACGCTGGAAGGCAAAAAATGCCTGTTCAGGATCAACCGAGATGTACGGTTCAGCAAAGACAAAAGCCCATACAAAACCAACTTCGGTGCATCGTTTGAACGTGGTGGAAGAATCTCACCTTTCGCTGCTTACTACTTACATATTGAACCCGGAAACAAAAGTTTCATCGCCGGAGGTGTCTGGCAGCCAGAACCCGACAGAATGAAAAAGATCAGGCAGGAAATTGATTATAGCTGGAGTGATTTTAAAAAGATCATTACCAACAAAAAGTTTGCTGCAATGTTTGGTGATCTTGAAAAGACAAAAGAAACGAGCCTGAGCCGTGAGCCAAAAGGATATGAAAAAGACAACCCTGCAATTGATTACATTAAACTGAAAAGCTGGGTAGTAAGTACTCCGTTAAAGGATGCTGAATTAACGGATAAAGATCTTTTGAAAAAAGTGTTGAATGCATTTGAAACCATGCAACCCATGATAGTGTTTCTAAACAATGCATTGGATGAATAAAAAATTGGCCACATGAAGATGCAGCCAATTAAACCAGACTAAAACTAATGCACAACGTTTATTATCTTTTTACTTCAGAAGAGAAAATAAGCATCACCACGATCATCGACAAACGGTATTTGTATTTATTTGCAGACAAGATGATTGTTTCAGATTAACAGAAAGTGTGGTGTCAATAACCTGGTGATGCTTTAAATCATCCAGAAGTACTTTTTTTATTGTTTGAAATAAAGGCCTGTATAGTACAGGCCTTTTCTCTAGTCATTAGAACCCTACAACAGCTTCTATCACCCAACCTTTGAATTTACCACCATTACGGAAGTCATTTCCAAGGAAGCCTTTGTAGTTTTGATTAACATACTCAGCTTTCATCAACACGTTCTTTGTAAGGAACCAACCTGCTCCAAATGCTGTACGATCAATAGTCACGTCAACTGTTCTTGCTGCAGAAGCTGGAGTAGTTACCGGAGTTTGACTTAATTCAGCATTTACTTTATTATATCTTGCACCTAAGTAGAAAGATTCATTTTTACCGAATCTGTATAAACCTTCAGCTGCAAACTGTGATGCTTTTCTTTCAGTAGTTTCAGTTTTGCTTCTGCCTTTTGCATTTTCATAAGTACCGAAGAATTCAAAACCATGTGCTTTTACAAAAGCATTCAACATCATTGCTGTGATCTTTTTGCTGAAACCTGGGTTGAAACGACCTGAAGAGTACATAGCTGTGTAAGATTTCACTGCACCTGTATTGTCTCTTTCAACTTCCATTACGTTCTGATAGTTAGAACCTGCACGGTCACCACTGTAAAGTGTTAATCCACTACCTGCCTGGCTGCTGTTTGTGTAAATGCTACCAGTTAAACGGAAACGTAAATCATCACCCAACTTTTTGTCGATACCCAGTTTACCATACAAAGAAGGATTTCTTTTTACATTATCATCCTGTGCGGTTTTGAAAGTAGAATCTACGTGGCCTTTGATCATACCATTAGAAAGACCAATCATAGCAATTAAACCGTTCTTTTGGAAATTCACTTCACCACCGATCTCAGTAGCAAAAGCATCCATAATATTACCTTCCATGAAAGGAGACTGAAGTGTATGACCAGCATCCGGACGACGGAAGTGTGCATCACCATAATTGATCTCCATATGACCTACTTTAATAGTAGTGTACTTCATAATGTTGTTAACTAATGCACTATTAAGGAAAGGAAGTTTATCTAGTTGGAAATAGCCACCTTTTACCCAGAACTCGTTGTGGTGACGAGAAGACATGTAGTTAGTAACATTCATAGAGATACCATCAGCAAGCTGAGCATCTATAAACAGGTTAGCCTGAGCTGTCATGAAACCTGGTCTTAGTTTCCAAAGCCTGTTTGTGTTGCTCAATACGGTAGGTGCATTCTCATGCTTGATGTTTTGATACTGCATTGTGAACCCTGCACCAAACCTGATCTTTTTGCCTTCATAAGGCTTATTGTTATCTTCTTTAGTGGTTTCAAACACTCCAATACCATTCTGGCTGTAAGGGCGGAAGTAAGATGGAGTTCCATAAGTAAACTTCTCGTCCTCAGTTATCTGGGCCTGTTTTGTTTGTGTTTGAGGTTGTTCTTGTGCTATTGAAACGATTGGCACCAGTATGGCCATCGTTAATAACATTTTTGCGGCGTTTGTGATATACTTTTTCATGTGATAGATTTAATACTGTTTTAAGCAGTGGGTATGTAATTATGATTTGATTTTTAGATTGTAACCGATAGTAATCTGGTCTCCTGTTTTAATAGCTCCGAACATTACAACTGGGGGTTTTACTTTCCAGTCTGTCATTTTCATCACCTTAGCACCTGAGATGGTAAAGCTTTTGTCAGCAGGATTGTATTTTAATGTACCAACCAGGTCAGTAAGTCTTGTAGTTCCTGAGATGGTAAGGTTACCTACTCCTTTAAACTGGTAAGTAGTAGCATCGATTGCTGTAACGGTTCCTGATGTCATTACGAAGCTGATGCTTGGGTGGCTTTTTGTATCCAGGGCTTTGTAGCCGTTTTTGTCAAGACCACCTGTACCGCTTTTTAAAGTTTCTGCTGCAACCACAAAGCTAAGATTAGAGATGGAAGTGAGTTTGTCGCCTGTCATTACAAGGGTAGCATCACATTTACCTGCCTGTGATTTCATTTCCCAGTCGTGTAATGTAGAAGTTCCTTTAATAGATACAGCTGCATTCGCTGCTCCGAATTTCAATTGACCAAAACTGGTAAGGCCGATCATCAGACCTAAAAGTGCCAGTGTGAAGAATTTTACTGTTTTCATGACTAGAGTTTTATCTGTTTAAATAATTTGTTTTTGTTTTCCGTTGACAGGTCAAAAGTATCCTGAGACACAAGGAGTAACCATGAGATATGTCAACGGATGCTATGAGTTTTATCAAGCGTAAACCTGATTTGAATCATAACACCCTTTTAATTCATTGATTTATAGTAACAAACGCAGGTTAGGCGTAGAAACACAAAAGCCGGTGATGTCACCGGCTTCGCTCAAAAAAGGATCTCTTTCTTAAAATAAATGATTGTTATTGAGGTATTCTGCTATTTGAACTGCGTTTGTTGCAGCCCCTTTTCTCAGGTTATCACTAACGATCCACATATTTACGGTCCTGGGCTGTGTTTCGTCTCTTCTTATCCTACCTACAAACACTTCATCTTTATCATGAGCCCATAATGGCATAGGATATATCTGCTGAGAAGGATCATCCTGAACAATAACTCCCGGCGCCTCACTTAAAATTGATTTGAGTTCTGCCAGATCAAATTCATTCTCAAACTCTACATTCACACTCTCACTATGTCCACCCATTACAGGAATACGAACCGTTGTTGCTGTTACACGAATAGAATCATCACCCATTATCTTGTTTGTTTCCTTCACCATCTTCATCTCTTCTTTGGTATAGCCATTATCCAGGAAAACATCGATCTGTGGTAATGCATTCAAATCAATTTTATACTTATATGCCATCTCTCCTTCTTTACCTGATCTTTCATTCATCAACTGGTCAACAGCTTTTTTTCCTGTACCAGTTACGCTCTGATACGTTGAAACCACCACTCTTTTCACTTTATACTTTTCGTGCAATGGTTGTAATGCCACCACCATTTGTATGGTTGAACAATTTGGGTTCGCAATTATGTAATCATCTTTCGTAAGCACATGAGCATTTACTTCAGGCACAACAAGCTTTTTTGTTTCATCCATTCTCCAGGCAGAGGAATTATCTATTACTTTAATTCCGGCAGCTGCAAATTTTGGAGCCCATTCCAACGAAGTACTTCCCCCGGCAGAAAAAATAGCTACTGCAGGTTTTGCTGCAATAGCATCATCCATACTAACAATCTTATACTTATTGCCTTTGAATTCTACTTCCTTACCAACTGATTTTTCAGAAGCAACAGGGATTAGTTCCGTAACAGGAAAATTCCTTTCGGCTAATACCTGTAACATCTTTGAACCAACCAATCCTGTAGCACCAACTACTGCAACTTTCATTTTTATGTTTTTATATTTTTATTAGCCTGCTATATATCTCACCTCACCGTCTGTTGTGTCACTCACTTCAGGGTTCTGAACAATGATGAGCAACCAACAAAAAACCTTCCGCTTTCGGAAGGTTTTACGTTTATCATTCAACATAAACATAAGACAACCTTCCTTTACAGGTGCTGTTTCTTACGTTTTATGTTCTTATTTGTCTGCATTGCAATGCGAATATATTTTAGCAGGCGTATACCATCAAAACATTTTCCGCAAACGATAACATAAACCTTATACAAGGTCTATATCAAAGTTCACCAGCTGAACAAATTCATTTAGCCTTGTATCAATATCAGCTTTGTTGATCTCTCTTAATCTTTCTGTCCCAAATTTCTCTACACAGAAACTGGCCATTGCAGATCCTACAATGATAGCCGTCTTCATGTTATGAAAAGAAATGTCTTTTGTCCTGGCAAGGTGACCAATGAAACCTCCTGCAAACGTATCGCCTGCACCTGTTGGGTCAAACACTTCTTCCAATGGCAATGCCGGTGCAAAGAAAACACTGTTTTCATGGAACAACAAAGCACCATGCTCTCCCTTCTTAATGATCAGGTATTTTGGTCCCATTTTCAAAATTGCCTGTGCAGCCCTCACCAAAGAATATTCTCCGCTTAATTCTCGTGCTTCGCTATCATTCACCAGCAAAACATCCACTTTAGAGATCACTTCCTGCAGATCTTTCAATGCAACTTCCATCCAGAAGTTCATGGTATCCATTACGATCAGCTTCGGTTTTTTCTTCAGTTGGTTTATAACGCTTAACTGAACTGCAGGAGCAAGATTACCAAGCATCAAAAACTCGCAATCCTGGTAACTTTCAGGAACCACAGGTTCGAATGTACCCAACACATTCAGTTCAGTAACGAGTGTATCTCTTGTGTTCATATCAAGATGATATTTACCACTCCAGAAAAAGCTTTTTTCATCTCTTTTTATCTGTACACCTTCTAATGCCACACCCCTTGCAGTTAGTGCATCTAGTTCTTCCTGAGGAAAATCACCACCAACAACAGAAATTTGCTTTACGGGTTGGGTGAAATTCGAAGCACACCAGGCAATATATGTGGCAGCACCGCCAATAATCTTATCAGTCTTACCAAACGGGGTTTCAATTGCATCAAAAGCCATTGAACCCACAACAACTAAACTCATAATACAGTTTTATTTATGGGCTGCGAAGCTATGATATAATGGAACACGGATAACGCAGATTGAATGGATTAGCACAGATTCACTGGAATCGTATCGCCCAAAATATTCCTGGTCAGCGTTTATCATAATCATCTGCGGCATCTGTGTTCTCAGATAAAACTAACAAAAAATCAAATTTGCATTCCTAACGTTCGTTAGTTATTTTCGTAGCTTCATGGGACGAATAAAGACAGAAAACAATTCCAGCCGAAAAGAGATCATTGTTGAAAAAGCAGCTAATCTTTTTAAAGAAAAAGGATACAAGGCTGCCAGCATGAGAGATCTTGCTGAAGTAGTGGGTGTAGAAGCTGCCAGTTTATATAATCATATCAAAAGCAAATCAGAATTATTACACGTGATTTGCTTAGATGTGGCCAATCGTTTTACCAACAAGATTGACGAAGTTGAGGCAGAAGAAATCCCCGCAAAAGAAAAGCTTGAGAAGCTACTTCGCTTCCACATAAGAGAAATGTTGAATAATTACGAAGATGTAATCGTAAGCGACAGAGAATGGAAACATTTATCAGAACCCTTTCTCTCAAATTTCAGGCATCAACGCAGAACATACAGGAAACGCTTTGCAAGCATTATAGATGAAGGAATCAAAAAGAAAGAATTTAAAAAAATAGATTCATCTACAGCTGTGCTCATCATTCTACATGCGGTAAGCGGTATCGAAAGTTTTCACCGGAGCAAACAAAAGATCAGCGGCAAAGAGCTGGAAGAAAACATGATCACCATTCTTATAAACGGCTTAGCAAAATAATATGGCATTACAATTTCACAGGTTGATCGTTAAATCAGTAACAAAAGAAACAGCAGATTGCGTTGCCGTTGCTTTTGAAATACCTGAAGGGCTTAAGAAAGAATTCCAATACCAGGCAGGACAAAATCTTACAGTTAGAACGTGGATCAACAATGAAGAAGTCAGACGTTCTTATTCACTCTGCAGCTCTCCTTTGGATAATGAATGGAAAGTTGCTATTAAAAGGGTTTCAGGCGGACAATTTTCTACTTTTGCAAATGAGCAATTGAAGCCTTTGACAATGCTGGAAGTAATGCCTCCAACAGGAAAGTTCATTGTTGAGCCAAAAGCAGATAGCAAAAAGAATTACGTGGCTTTTGCCGCAGGAAGTGGTATTACACCGATCATTTCCATTATTAAAACTGTTTTAAGAAATGAAACCGAAAGTTCATTCACTTTAGTATATGGCAACAGGAACAGGACTTCTATCATCTTTAAAGAAGAACTGGAAGCACTAAAGAACAAATACATGAGCAGGTTCCGCATTGTTCATGTTCTGAGCCGTGAACTGACAGATGCAACAATCAATCATGGAAGAATAGATGCTGACAAGTGTGATGCACTATTCACAAAGCATATTGAAATAGATGCAGATGAATTTTTTCTATGCGGTCCTGAAGCAATGATATTTTGTGTAAGGGATTTTTTAAAGAACAAAGGTGTTGATGAAAAGAAGATTCATTTTGAGCTGTTCACTTCTCCCAATGAGAAACGAATAACAAGAAACGATAAACAGGAAACTGTTGAGGAGCATGTAGCCAAGAGTAAGATCATCATCATCCGTGATGGAAGACAATTTGAGTTTGATCTTGAGTACGACAGCGAACCAATTTTAGATGCTGCTATTCACAATGGAATTGATCTTCCGTATAGCTGTAAAGGTGGAGTTTGTTCAACCTGTTCTGCCAAGGTAACAGAAGGTGAAGTTAAAATGGATGTTTGTTATGCGTTAGAACCGGAAGATGTTGCGAAAGGCTTTATACTCACGTGTCAGTCACACCCTAAAACTGAACGTGTTGTAGTGAACTTTGACGTTGTGTAGTGGTTTAGTTAAGAAGTTGATGCTTTAGTATAAACGGGTAGCTAAATAGTAAATTTGTTGAGCTTGTTGTTCAGCACAAGGGTGCGACGCAACAAATGATAAATAGACAACAGAAAGCTGGTATCATAAAAAAATTATTCTATGCAAGTGCATGATCTTGAAACAACATTCCAGGATAAAATTGATAAAGACATTCGCATTGAGCCGAAAGACTGGATGCCGGAAAAATATCGCCAGACACTGATCAGGCAAATATCGCAGCATGCTCACAGCGAAATCGTTGGCATGTTACCCGAAGGAAACTGGATAACAAGGGCTCCTTCATTAAGAAGAAAAGCTATTTTATTGGCTAAAGTGCAGGATGAAGCCGGTCATGGTTTGTATTTATATTCTGCAGCTGAGACTTTAGGCATAAGCCGTGAAGAGATGTACGATCAGTTGCATACCGGCAAAGCAAAATATTCTTCCATCTTTAATTATCCAACATTAACATGGGCCGATATGGGTGCCATTGGTTGGTTAGTTGACGGTGCAGCCATCATGAACCAGGTGCCTTTATGCAGAACTTCTTTTGGTCCTTATGCAAGAGCGATGGTGAGGATATGTAAAGAAGAAAGCTTTCATCAAAGACAGGGCTTTGAATTGTTATTGCATTTGAGCAGAGGAACAGAAGATCAAAAGAAAATGTGTCAGGATGCATTGAACAGATGGTGGTGGCCGAGTGTGATGATGTTTGGTCCGAGTGATGATGCTTCTCCAAATACAGAGCTGAGTATGAAATGGAGAATCAAACGTTTTACCAATGACGAGCTTCGTCAAAAGTTCGTTGATGTTTCTGCAGAACAAGTAAAGATTTTAGGAATGACTTTACCGGATGCTGATCTTAAATGGAATGAAGAAAGAGGCCATTATGATTTTGGAAAGATCAACTGGGAAGAATTCTGGAACGTGGTGAGTGGAAATGGTCCTTGTAACAAACAAAGATTGGATACAAGAAAAAAAGCCTGGGAAAACGGTGCATGGGTAAGAGAAGCTGCAACAGCCTATGCTGAAAAAAGAAAAGCAAAAGAAGCGATGCAGGCTGCATAGTTTTTATTGGGTCAACTAAAGTACAACACTGTACTTCTGTTGCGTCGCACTCTTGTACAACATAACATTACTGAGCTATATGAATACAACTTTTATAAAAAAAATTCTTTACGGAGACTACGGTGAGATCAAAGGTGGTGGACCATCTTCAACAAAAAAGACCGAGTGGCCTTTATGGGAAATTTTCATCCGTAGTAAACAAGGACTAGATCACAAGCATGTAGGAAGTCTGCATGCAGCTGATGCACAAATGGCAATTGAAAATGCAAGAGATGTGTACACGAGAAGAATGGAAGGTGTGAGTATTTGGGTAGTAGAAAGTAAACACATTCATGCCAGCAATCCTGATGAAGCTGAGGCTTTATACGATCCGGCAAATGATAAAGTGTATCGTCATCCTACCTTCTACGATCTTCCTGATGAACTCAAACACATGTGATGAAAGAAAATTTGATCAACTATACGATTCACCTTGCTGATAATGCACTCATCATGGGTCAGCGTTTATCAGAATGGTGTGGACATGGACCCATATTAGAACAAGACATTGCCCTTAGCAATATCGCTTTGGACTATGTAGGACAAGCAAGAAATTTATATCAATATGCTGCTGAATTAATGGGTGGCGATGTAACAGAGGATTCACTTGCTTACTTCAGAAATGATCGTGATTATAAAAACAATTTGCTGGTAGAATTACCAAATGGCGACTGGGCTCAAACAGTTTTGAAAGAGTTTCTGTTCAGTGCTTATCAATTCTATTTATACCAGCAATTAACGCAAAGCAAGGACGAAAGAATTGCAGCAATCGCTGAAAAATCTTTGAAAGAAGTTACCTATCATTTAAAATGGAGCAGTGAATGGGTGATCCGTTTAGGTGATGGTACAGAAGAAAGCAAATCCAGGATGGAAAAAGCCATTGATGAGATATGGATGTTTACTGGTGAACTATTTGAGGCTTCAGAATACGAGAAAGAATTGATTGATCTGAATTCTATTAAAGATAAGTGGAACGAAAAAATAGCTGCTGTTTTCAATGAAGCCACTTTAAATGTTCCTGAAAATAAAACATGGCATCAGACGGGAGGAAAAAAGGGTGTTCACACAGAACATCTTGGATATATCCTGGCTGAAATGCAGGTATTGCCACGAACTTATCCTGATGCAACATGGTAACTGATGACAGGCACAGAAAAAATATCAATTGAAAAAATTTGGTCTATACTCAAAAACGTATGTGACCCTGAGGTTCCTGTGCTCACCATTATTGATCTCGGTATTGTAAGGAACGTTAGGGTTGAAGATAATAAAGTTGAAATAACCATCACTCCTACTTATTCCGGTTGTCCCGCAATGGATGTCATCAGCATGAACATTAGAATGGCATTGTTGCAAGAAGGCATCACCGACATTAGCATCAAACAAAATCTTTCACCAGCCTGGACAACAGACTGGATGACGGAAGAAGGAAAGCAGAAACTAAAAGCTTACGGCATTGCTCCTCCGCAATATAAACAGGCTGTTTGTGAACCGGAAGCTTTTGCAAAAGAAGAAGCCATTCAATGTCCTCTTTGTAATTCTTACAACACAAGGCTTGTATCACAGTTTGGCTCTACTGCATGTAAGGCTTTATACCAATGTAATGATTGCAAAGAGCCTTTTGATTATTTTAAATGTCACTAACTTGCTCTTATGAGTTCTATATTATTTGAGATCAGAAATCATGTTGCAGTAATTACTCTCAACAGGCCCGATAAGTTAAACTCCTTCAACAGGGAAATGGCGCTTGAACTGCAGAAAGCTTTAGACAACTGCAATAGTAAAGAAATAAGATCTGTTTATATTACTGGTGCAGGAAAAGGTTTTTGTGCAGGCCAGGATCTTGCGGAAGTTGTTGCAGAAGATGCACCGGGCTTCAACCAGATACTGGCGGAACATTATAACCCGATTGTGATTCGATTAAGAAATCTTGCACGACCTGTTGTTGCTGCAGTGAATGGTGTTGCCGCAGGTGCCGGTGCTAATATGGCTTTGTGTTGTGATGTTGTAGTTGCTGCACAATCAGCTTCATTCATCCAGGCCTTTTCCAGGATTGGGTTAATACCTGATACAGCTGGCACATACGTTCTTCCTCGTCTTATAGGAATGCAAAAAGCTACAGCTTTAATGATGCTGGGAGACAAAGTATCTGCATCAGAAGCAGAAAGAATTGGAATGATATACAAGGTTTTTCCCGATGAAGAATTTGCCGCATCATCTTTTAAGATAGCGGAGACATTGGCACAAATGCCAACCAAAGGACTTGCCTTTACCAAACATTTATTAACTGAATCTGCTGAGAATACTCTGGAGGAGCAGTTAAAAATGGAAGATGAGTACCAGCAAAAAGCTGCCGCAACAAAAGATTATGGCGAAGGCGTATTGGCTTTTTTAGAAAAACGAACTCCAAAATTCACAGGTGAATGAGTGAACAAAATGACTTGGCAAATAAGGTTGTCGATCACATGATGCAAAACGATCTCTTCAGTCAATGGCTTGGTATAGAAGTTATTGAAGTGAGAGAAGGTTACAGCAAAATAAAAATGACCGTTCGAACTGAAATGATCAATGGATTTGGAATTGTCCATGGTGGCATTGCTTTCAGCCTGGCAGATAGTTGTTTTGCTTTTGCCTGTAATAATCGCAATGTACTAAGTGTAGCATTAGATACCAGCATCAACTTTACAAAACCAGTTCATGTGGGTGATGTATTAACTGCTGAAGCAAAAGAAATGCATAACGGGAAAAGTACAGGCTTGTATCACATTACCATTACAAATCAAAATCAACATATTGTTGCATTGTTCAAAGGCACCTGCTTTAGAACGAATAAAAAGTTGATATGATCTATTCTTTCAAAGGTTTTATCCCGGTTGTTCATGAATCTTCTTTTGTACATCCCCATGCTTCGGTTACAGGCAATGTGATCATTGGTAAAAATGTTTATATAGGACCAGGTGCTGCCATAAGAGGTGACTGGGGTGGAATCATCATCGAAAATGGTTGCAATGTGCAGGAGAACTGCACCATTCATATGTTTCCTGGGGTTACCGTATTATTGAAAGAAGGAGCTCATATCGGTCATGGTGCTGTGATACATGGAGCCATTATTGGCAAGAACTGCCTGGTTGGAATGAATGCTGTGGTCATGGATAATGTAGTACTCGAAGACGAATGTATAGTTGGAGCATTAAGCTTTATCAAAGCTGATGAGCGATTTGAACGAAGAAGCCTCATCGTTGGAAATCCTGCCAAAAAGATCAAAGAAGTCTCAGATGATATGTTGAGTTGGAAAACGGATGGAACCAAACTTTACCAGTCATTACCTAAAGAAATGTTCAATTATTGGGAAGCATGTGAGCCCTTAAGAGAAATTCCAGGTGACAGGCCTGAACAGGAAAGTCCTTACCGAACATGGAATGAGCTCCGCAATAAGTCTTAAGATTTCTTTTACACTAAAACACCAGGATCACCGTTAAGCAGACTGTGAAGTCTATCCTGCTCATCATAACCATCTTATTCAGCATTCCGGCCTTTTCTCAAAGAGTATACGGCGTGGAAGACACTTCTCATCGAAGAAGAGTGGAATATAATCTTGCAAAAGATGCGATTAAAGTATTCCCTAATCCAGTAGCCAGCGATTTATACATTGCAATAAAAGAAGCAGGTGTTACCATTAAAAGTGTACTTGTGTATGACAAAGATGGAAACAGGGTAATTGAGCAGAAACTACAATCCAAACTCGGAGTACCGCTAAAGCTCAATATGCGAAATCTGCAAGAGGGACTTTACTACCTCGTAATTGAAACAAACAAACAACCGTACAGAATGCAATTGGTGAAGCAGTGATCAACGTTCATCTTTCCAAACGAGTCTTACATGTTTTGCTTCTTTGCTGAACTCAGGACATTTCATATCTCCGTTTCCAGAAAATCCACCGGATGGAGCACAGATATAATTGCAGTTTTCATCTACTAATTCGATATACCTGTCACAGCAGGGAGCAGTTATCAAATAGACTCTTTTACCCCTGAATGCATATTCGTTTATCTCGGCTGGAGGATTCCATTTCGGTTGAGCTTTTATGCTGTCGATCTTTTGAATGATACAAACAGGCAATGCCGGCATCATCTTTCTTGTACAACCAAAAAAGAGCAGGCTAACCAAAATAACAACGAGCGGCTGTTTCATTATACCGGGCTTTATTTATGCAAAGAAAGCTGAATATCTATATTCAGCACAAGGGTGCGACGCAACAGAAGTTATATAGAAGTACTGCAGTCGGCTTCATAAAACTTATCTTTGCCCACTTCAAATGGAAAAATCAAATTTCATAGATCATATCAGGATCTTCTGCCGTAGTGGTCATGGTGGTGCAGGACAAAGGCATTTTATGCGTAATAAACTCACTGCTATGGGTGGACCTGATGGTGGTGATGGTGGTCGTGGTGGACATATTATTCTCAGAGGGAACTCTCAACTATGGACATTATTGCACTTACGTTATCACAAAAATGTTCTGGCCGAAAATGGTGAAGGTGGAATGAAAAATAATTCTACCGGAAGAGATGGTAAAGATGTAATTATTGAAGTACCATTAGGAACTGTTGCAAAAGATGAAGAAACAGGAGCAATTGAAGCTGAGATTTTGGAAGATGGCCAGGAAATAATCTGGCTGAAAGGTGGAAGAGGTGGTTTGGGTAACTCAAATTTCGCTACACCAACCAACCAGGCTCCGGATCATGCACAACCAGGTGAAGAAGGTGTGGAAGGATGGAAAGTGCTTGAGCTGAAAGTTTTGGCTGATGTTGGTTTGGTTGGATTTCCGAATGCCGGTAAATCAACTTTACTTTCCGTTATCACTGCTGCCAAACCAAAGATTGCGAATTATGCTTTCACTACGCTAAAGCCACAACTTGGCATGGTGGAATACAGGGATGGAAAAAGTTTTTGTATTGCTGATCTGCCAGGAATTATTGAAGGTGCTGCTGAAGGAAAAGGACTGGGTCATCGTTTCCTGCGACATATAGAAAGGAATGCAGTGTTATTGTTCTTACTTCCGGCCGACAGTGCAGATCATAAGAAGGAATTTGAAATATTGCAGAATGAATTGAAGGAATACAATCCTGAAATGCTGCAGAAAGATTTTATCATCGCCATCAGCAAAAGTGATATGCTGGATGATGAATTAAAAACTGCCATTGAAAAAGAATTGCCGCAAAATATTCCGCATGTATTTATTTCATCTGTTGCTAATAAAGGATTAACAGAGTTGAAAGACCTTCTTTGGAAAACATTGAACAAGACTATACAGGAATGAGTAAGCCTACACTGCACACACTACTTTCACCAAGACTTTTAGATATCTACGATGTTTCCAACAGCATTGTAGTGATCATTGATGTCTTTCGTGCTACATCAACCATTGCTACAGCATTGTATAATGGAGCAACAAGGGTAATCCCTGTTGATACCGTGGAAAAATGTATTGAACTAGGCAAAAAAACCGGTGGAATAACTGCCGGGGAAAGAGATGGAAAAATCATTGAAGGCCTGGCTCATGGAAATTCACCTGCAGAATATCCAAAAGAATTTATCGAAGGAAAAACCTTAGTACTCACTACAACTAACGGAACAAGATTATTGCACATGGCTTTGCTAAAAGGTGCTGATGAAGTGATCACCGGTTCTTTTCCTAACCTGACAGCTGTATGTGATCACCTGTTGAAAGAGAATAAAAATATCATTCTCGGCTGCAGTGCCTGGAAAGATCGGTTTAATATTGAAGACACATTATTCGCCGGAGCTGTTGTAAGCAGGATCAAAGATTCATTTACCATTCATTGCGACAGCAGTTTAATGGCTGAAGAAATGTACAACCTGCATAAAACCGATCTGAAAACATTTGTACGAAGAACCACTCACTGGCATCGCTTAGCAAAATTTGGGCTGGAAAAAGACCTCGAATACTGTGTCACTGCAGATGTTGCCAATGTTCTGCCGATCTATAATAATGGCGATTTGATAGCAGGATAAATTTTTATTGATCATGCTTTAAATCACTTCTCGTCTTCGTTGTGTCACTCACTTCAACGTTCGGTTATTAATGAACAGTTTACACCCAGCATTTTACTTTGAACCTTAACAAAATCATTTCCCTTTTGATTTGTTCACCTGAAAGCAATTCCGTTACTTTTGCAGATTGCCCTTTTCTGAACGATAGCCTTGGAATTTGGGATTTTAAAATCGGAATTTTTAGCTGAATGGCATTACCACATCTTATCAAACACATATACAACAACGGTACTGATGAAGTGATCCGTCGTGGAAAAAAAATACATGCCATTGGCAATGTAGAGCTGGTAGAGTATGATGATCTCACAGGTGCTGTGATCTTTCGTGTAAAGGATGATAGCTATGCCACTTATTACAAAGTATACATCAGCAAATTCAAGGAAGAAAAGAATATCTCCATTCGTTGTGGATGTCCTTATAACCTTGGAGAAATATGCCGGCACGAAGCTGCTGCATTGTTTCAATTGCAGGATCTTGTTGACAGGAATATGCTGGGTGAGAGAGAGATCAAATACGATCAGCGGCATACTGTTATAAAAATGAAACAACTTGAGTTGAAGATGATCAAGCTACTCACTTCACCTGATGCATTAACAGAAGCCGGTGATTACTTAAGAGGCAACAGGGCCAGCATCATTTCTGCAAAAGATGAGAGAGTGGATGCCGAAATGGAAATTTCCGGTGAAAAATTTAAAGTTGTTATCCAGAAAAACGAAGAGCGGAATTTTGATACCAGCTGCAATTGTAATTCCAACACAACACATCCTTTATGCCTTCATAAAACCATTCTTTTACTTCAATTACTTCATTCGTTCGGCTCTGGTTATTTTGATACCATCAGGAACTTAGATAAAGAGAAGAATAAACTACTTGCTATTTATGGCTATTCACTTGACGATGATATCAAAGGAAAATTCGAATTTCTTTTAAAGGAAGGAAAACCATTTCTTAAGGTGTTAGATCCTTCCATCAAAAGAATTATCACTACTCCATCCTATACTGCGCCAAGACTTTTACCTGTTGAAGAAATGCCTGAAGAGGCAGAAGTAAAAGAGAAGACAGAAGAAAAGACTTCAATAATAAAAGTGGGAGTCGTTATTGCAACAAATCCACATCAATATCCTTTTGTACAGCTTGATGCAGTACAAGGAGAAACAAATAATGACCAGACTGCTTTTGCCGGTAAAGTTGAACGACTGGATCTTGGTAAATATGTGAACACAGATGCTTTGGATGAAGAGGATAAATCGATCATTCAGCAGATGCGAAAATTGTTGCCGGGAGAAGTAAGTCGCTATTTAAATAGAAATTCACCCTTCAGTGGCATTTGGGAAAATATCATTCAGCAGCATGATGACCAGTTACCGGAAGAAACAAGACACCTGATTGCTGAATACCTGCATCCCAAATACAAAAAGATATTTGCAGATGTTTCCAACAGCCTTTTCGTTTATCATTTACCAAAAGGCAAATCGTTTACTACTGCTAATCTTCAACAGGCCATCACTTCTGCGAAATTTATCACACCCGAATTCAACGTCAGCTTTGAAAATGATCAATACGAAATTGATTGCTTCACGAAAACTGAAATTGGGGATCTGGGTGTTGCAGATAATAAACACAGTTCTGCTTTGATCATGCAATCCGGCAACCACTTTTTTATCTGGGAGAAAACAGAGCATGTGATACTGGTAGAAAAATTTCTTCCATCAGGAAAAATTATTATTGAAAAAGAAGAGTGGAATAAACAACTACAGGAGTTCATTCTTCCGCTTGCAAAAGAATATTCGGTTCATTTCAGTAACCTTAAAAAAGAAGAGATCAGGGATATTAAGCCTGAAGTAAAATTACTACTGAAAGAAAAAGGTGATTACCTGCTTTTTGAACCAGTATTCAACTACCGTGGTTACGATGTTAGAAAAGGTGACAAGGAAAAGGTAATTATTCCAGTGTCTGACAGGTTACTCATTATCCAGCGAAATACAGAGGCAGAGAGCCAGTTCATTGAAAAGATAGAAAGCCTGCATTCGAATTTTATTCGTCCGGAACAAAATCACATTCTTGCATTAAAAGGGAGTGATGTTTTAAAAAACAACTGGTTCTTTTTGTTTGTTGATGCAATGAGGGAGCTCAATGTTCCTGTTTATGGTTTTGAAGCATTGAAAAATTTCCGCTTCAACACTGCCAAACCATCAACAAAAATTTATATCAGCAGTCACACAGATTGGTTCGATGCAAAAGTGGAGATCCATTTTGGTGAACAAAAAGTTACTGTTGCAGATGTAAAAAAGGCACTGGCCAACAAACAGCAATTCGTTCATTTAAATGATGGAACACTTGGAATTCTACCTGAGGAATGGATCAAGAAATATTCTTTACTCTTCAGGGTTGGTGAAGGAAAAGCAGGGAATCTAAAACTCAGCCAATTCCATTATGGTGTAATTGAAGAGTTATACGAAGAACGAAATGAAGAAGAACTTTTCTTCCAGCTGGAAGAGAAATATGAGAATATAAAAGGTCATCACACTATTAACCCTGTTCCTGCTCCTGCACATTTACAATCCATTTTAAGACCTTACCAGGAAAGTGGATTTCAATGGCTGAATTATTTAAGCGAAGTAAAATGGGGTGGCATCTTAGCTGATGACATGGGTTTGGGTAAAACTATCCAGGCTTTATCTTTCCTGCATCATTTAAAGGAACAACAGGAATCGCTGAAAGCATTAGTAGTTTGTCCAACGACCCTGATGTATAACTGGGAGAATGAGATCAAAAAATTTGCTCCAACACTCACTTATTACATTCATCATGGTGGAGCAAGGTCAAAAGAAACAATACTTGATCCTAACATTGATGTTATTATCACTACATATGGAACATTAAGAAGCGACATCAAGCAATTTGTGGAAGTTGCTTTTGATTATGTAGTGCTGGATGAAAGCCAGGCGATAAAAAATCCAGCCAGCAAAGTTGCAAAAGCGGTATGCCTGTTAAGAGCAAGGAATCGTTTGTGCATGAGTGGTACACCTTTACAGAATAACACATTTGATATCTACGCTCAAATGAACTTCCTGAATCCTGGCATGTTGGGAAGTATTGAATTTTTTAAACAGGAATTTTCTATCCCGATTGATAAATTTGGTGAAAAGGAGCAAAAAGATCACCTCAGGAAATTATTGTATCCATTCATTTTACGCAGAACAAAAGAGCAGGTAGCAAAAGATCTTCCTGAAAAACAGGAAATGATCCTCTTCTGTGAAATGGGTGACGAACAACGTAAGATCTACGATGCTTACCGAAACGATTTCAGGGATAAGATACTTGGTGTTGTTGAACAACAGGGCATTCAAAAATCACAGCTCACCATCCTGCAAGGTTTGATGAAGCTGAGACAGATCTGTGATAGTCCTGCAATACTCAAAGAAGAAGAACGTTTCCCGAATGTTTCTGTGAAGCTGGATGAAATAGGAAGAGAGATCACAGAAAACATCAGCAACCATAAAGCCCTGATATTTTCTCAGTTCCTGGGCATGCTTGCCCTTATTAAAGACAAGATGAAGGAACTCGATGTGAAATATGAATACTTTGATGGAAGCACCTCAGCACCTGACAGGCAAAAAGCAATTGAACGTTTCCAGAATGATGAAGAATGTCGTGTTTTTCTGATTTCCTTAAAAGCAGGTGGTGTAGGTCTTAACCTTACTGCTGCAGATTATGTTTACATCGTTGATCCATGGTGGAATCCAGCAGTAGAACAACAGGCAATTGACAGAACACATCGTATTGGCCAGACAAAAAATATTTTTGCTTACCGAATGATCTGTAAGGATACCGTAGAAGATAAAATACTGAAACTGCAGGAAAAGAAAAGAGCATTAGCAAGAGACCTTATCACAGATGACGAAGGATTTGTGAAGACACTTACCAAAGCTGATGTTGAGTACCTGTTCAGTTAGTAACAGCTGGTTCAATTACTTCCCAAAAGGCATCGACGGAAGATTTTCGATCATATTTTGTTACATGTATTTTACCAGCTTCTACCAGTCTTTCCCTGAGGGATTCATCTTTATACAGCTTGATCATTTGTGCAGAAAGCTGAGTGTCATCATTTGGGTCAACATACAAAACTGCCTCAGCACCTGTTTCTTTCATAGCACTATTATTTGAAGTGATCACCGGTGTACCGGATTGCATCGCTTCTAAAATTGGCAAACCGAATCCTTCATATAATGACGGATATAACAAAGCATAAGCTCCGGCCATCAGTTTGGTTAATTGCTCATCAGTAACATGACCAAGTAACACCACATCATCCCTGAACTTGAAAGTTTTGATCTTTTGCAACATCTCCGAATTAATACTCGTATCTCCGGTAATTAACAGCTTCATCTCACTATGCTGCCACTTCTTGAATTGAGAAAAAGCCTTCAACACATTCATCAGGTTCTTTACAGGATCAAATCCACCAACAAATAAAAAATATTCCCGGCCATCAGCATATCCATCTTTTACGATTGATTTTGCTTCCCAATCTAAAGGCAAAAAACCTTGCTTTACAAACTTGCTTACTGCAGTAATCTTTTCTTTATCAACCTTGAACTTATCGACGATCTCGTGCTTCACAAATTCAGATGGTGTGATAATACTTTTTACTTTCCTCAAATATTTAGGAAGATAAAATCTATGCAGAATCTTTTCTGCCCATGAATATCGTTTTGCATCGTGCAGAAATAAAAGATCGGGAACGTATATTACTTGTGGAGCGTTGCTTCTAAGACTACACGAACTATCCAAATTCACTAATACATCCGCATTCCATTTTTTTAATACCGATGGGAGATGGACATCCAGCCTCCATCGTTTCTTTAACATGCTTTCTGAAGAATCTCCAAACACATGTGTACTGGTATTAGACGAAAGATCATGCAGGTTTAGATTCTTACCCGATAACAATAAAAACTCATCAGCTGGTCGCTGTCTTATCATCTCAGTAATCAGCAATAACAAATAGCCCTCACCCTTCATTTCACCTAGATTGATGGCTATTCTCATTCCGCAAAAGTAATTCTGTCCGTTTATAAAAGAATAATTCAAATGTTCGGCAGAAATAATTAAATATGTGCCATGAAACCCTTTCTGAGCATTCTATTTTTAGTCTTCGCTTTTACCGCAAATGCCAACGATAGTATACTTGTCAAATTCAGTAAGCTGAGTTTTGCTGCAAAAGATAGTATCGAATTCTCCTGCAGAATTCCGGATCATGCAGCTAAAGGTCTTTCCGCTGCAACAATGAATGTATGGATCCAGGACATTGAAAAAGGACAGGTCTGGAAATTCCGTTACCCCATTCTTAATGGTGTATTGGATGCAGCTTTAGCAATTGGTGATTCAATTCCCCCCGGAAAATATGCAATGAACTTTGTTTTACAGAAAGGTCTTTTTCGTGTACAGGGCATGGTAAAAAACAATCACTCACACAGCTCTCTTAACTATATGGCACAAATGAAAGGCGATAAAAAGCTGGTGAACAGTGTTGAACTCAGTTCTTCAGGTGCTTTCTTATTAAAAAATATTTTATTTGAAGACCAGGCCCTTTTCATCTTCACGCCAGGCAAAAAAGTAAAAAAGAATGATCTTTTTATTGATGTGGCCACTCCTTTGGATTCTGCTTTTACACCACTGGCTATTCATACACAGATCATAGATATAAAACCTGAACTGCAAACAAATACCCAAGCATTACAACCATACACTTTCAACTTTGAGAAAACGCTTCAGAATTCTATTCTCCCTGAAGTAGTCGTTGTATATAAAGGCAAAAAGAAAGTAACGCAATACGATGATCTCTATTCCACTGGTTTGTTCAAAGATGATAATGCAAGAGTGTTTGATGGAATGGAGGATTCCGAGATAATGACTTACATGGACATCCCAAGTTTTCTTGTTACAAAAATCCCCGGCCTCAGCGTTTCAAGTGATGGCAACCTGATGATCTGGAGAAATGAACCTGTGATGGTTTACATAGATGAGTTCAGGATGGAACAGGGTGATCCGATATATGTAACTCCTTCAGAGGTAGCTATGATTAAAGTGTACAATCCACCTGCTGCAGTAAATGGAGGTTTCAGTTTTGGTGGAGCCGTGGCCATTTACACCAAGAGAGGAAGCTTTGAAACCAATGCTACCCGTAAATTCAAATTTGTATTTAAAGGTTATACGGGGTTTGATAGTGTTTGGAGATGATTTTTTTTAACCCATCTTCAGTTCCTTCCTGATGCTTTTCTTGCGTCGCACTCTTCAGGTTCCTGTTCACTGCTGAACAAGGAAACAACCGTACAAGGGAGTGACACAACGAAGCTTAATAGTAATTTGGAGCTAAGTGCATAATCTTCAATGACTAATTGACCAATGACTTTTCCCTCTCAAACTGTATTTTTGCCGCCTAATCAAAAGTGAGCATGAACCATTTATCTGAGCAGGAGATCATTCGTCGTGATAAACTAAAGCAATTACAGGATTTAGGTGTTGATCCTTATCCTGCACCCTTATATCCAATCACTCACCATTCAACTGACATAAAAGAATCTTTCTCTGAAGAAACGGCAGCTGACTTCAGCAATGTTTGTGTTGCCGGAAGGATCATGAGCATCAACGATAAAGGCAAAGTGTTCTTTATTAAGATACAGGATTCAAAAGGCATCATACAGTTGTACGTGAAGAGAGATGATGTGTGTGAAGGTGAAGACAAAAGCTTTTTCGATAAAGTGATCAAGCACCTTGTTGATCTTGGAGACATCATCGGTGTTACCGGTTTTGTTTTCAGAACAAAAATGGGCGAAATATCGGTTCATGCACAAAGCTTCACTTTACTCACCAAATCATTAAAGCCCTTACCTGTTGTAAAAAGAGATGAAGAAGGAAATGTGTTTGATGCAGTAACAGATCCTGAGTTTCGTTATCGGCAACGATATGCTGATCTGATCATCAACCCTGATGTAAAAGATACGTTTATCAAAAGAACAATTCTCATCAACACGATGAGAAACTTCCTGAACGAAAAAGGTGCATTGGAAGTCGACACACCTGTTTTGCAATCAATTCCTGGTGGTGCTGCAGCAAGGCCTTTCATCACTCACCATAATGCCCTGGATGTTCCTTTTTATTTAAGAATTGCCAATGAATTATATCTGAAAAGACTGATCGTTGGTGGTTTCGATTGGGTATATGAATTCAGCCGGAATTTCAGGAACGAGGGTATGGACAGAACACATAATCCTGAGTTCACTATTCTGGAATGGTACACTGCATACAAAGATTATTTCTGGATGATGGAAATCACTGAGCAGATGTTAGAGAAGATTGCTTTAGCCATTCATGGCACAACTGATGTTCAAGTTGGAGATACAACCATCAGCTTTAAAGCACCATTTAAACGCATCAGCATTTTTGAAGCAGTGAAAGAAAATACGGGCATTGATATCAGCACTATGGATGAAGCTGGTTTAAGAGATGTTTGCAAAAAACTAAAAATTGATGTACCGACCAATATTGGTAAAGGCAAGTTGATAGATGAAATATTCAGTGAAACTTCAGAAGCTACTTTCATACAACCAACGTTCATCATTGATTATCCTGTTGAGATGAGTCCACTCACCAAAAAACACAGGAGCAAAGAAGGTTTGGTTGAAAGATTTGAATTAATGATCAACGGAAAAGAAATAGCCAATGCATATTCTGAGCTGAATGATCCGATTGATCAGCGTGAAAGATTTGAAGAGCAGGTTCGATTAATGGAAAGAGGTGATTTGGAAGCCATGTTCATTGATCATGATTTCTTAAGAGCATTGGAGTACGGTATGCCGCCAACATCAGGAATTGGGATTGGTATTGATCGTTTGTGTATGTTGATGACGAACCAGCCTTCGATACAGGATGTGTTGTTGTTTCCGCAGATGAGACCAGAGAAAATGGATGAAGCATAATCATTATTAGGTAAACAAAAGTTGATCATTATCCGGCCTGTAAGTGAGTTTCCCATCAACAATTCTTGCAGGTGAAGTATAAGGATGTTCGGTTACTTTATTGATATCCATAATATGCATCACCTTCCATCCATTTGCTTTGAGGTAATCTGAGATCATTGAACGATGGCAACTCCACCATACAGCTTCAGAACACATGTAAGCAGTATTTTGTTTTGCTGCAAGTTGTTCAAGCTTATTCACTGCTCTAGCAAAATCATCTGTTTCCATATAATCTGCATAAGCCCTGAATGCAGCATTCTTCCAGGTGATATTGGGTGAGTCTTTGGCAGGTTTTCTTCTTCCACCCAATTCAATAATGTGCCGGTAGCCAATATTATTTTCCCTGAGTGTTGCCTCTATTTGTTCCTTGTTGAAGTATGGATATTTTCTTGAGCCTGGGAACTGCCTTACATCAACAATCAGCTGAATATTGTGAGATACAAGATTATCAATAAAAGTTTCTATCGTTCTGTTTGAATGACCGATTGTCCATATTTGATGTGACTGAGCCATAAGAAAGACGATCCAAAAATCAAACCTACTTACTCCTGCTGTAGAAATAATCCTGGAACTTTTTCTTGCCCTTTACTTCTCCTTCAATTCGTGCAACAATAGAATCATTATTCACAAACCTGTAAATGATTCGCTGGGGAAAATCATGTGATTTATTCTCAAAAATGAAGGTGTTCTTATTAAATTTTAATAGCTTAAACCTTACTGGTTGATTATTATTTTGCCCTTCTACAGTTGGTATATAAAAAATATCGTTGCCCTCTTTCCGTAGTGTCATTTTCTCCATAACCATCGTGTCTTTCGTTACGAAGAAGCTTGCACCGGTCATCAGGTTATCGTTTTCGATATCCCACAACTCATTTATTGTTCCTTTTTCCGTTTTCATCACCCATGTTCCTGAAAGTTTGTGAAGTTGCTTAAACACATCATCAGAAACAAAAGCAAACAATAAAATCACACAGGCGAAAACAAAAATGCGTTTCATAAAATGTGTTTATAGAAACAGGTCATTATACAACTGCCCACCAGGAACAACTGAATATTTATCAAGGTCTGTAATTCCTGCCTTTGCCAATACTTCTTCATCAATAAAAGTATTGCCTGTACATTCTGAAGATGGCTGGCTTAGAATGTAATAAACAGCATCAGCTATAATATCTGTTGTTCGACTCATTTTTGCTAAAGCATCACCACCTAATAAATTTCTTACCGCAGCTGTATCAATAGTCGTTCTTGGCCATAATGCATTAGATGCAATACCATACTGTTTAAACTCTTCACTCCAACCCAAGGCCATCATGCTCATATTATACTTGCTAAGCGTATAAGCAAGATGAGATTTAAACCACTTGAGTTTCATGTTCAATGGTGGAGACAACGTAAGTATATGTGCATTGTTGCCTTTCTTCAAATGCGGAAGGCAATTCCTCGTCATAAAGAATGTACCACGAACATTGATGTCGTGCATCAGGTCGAACCGTTTCGCTTCTGTCTGTTCCGTATTGCTCAATTGGATTGCTGAGGCATTATTGATGAGTATATCAATTCCACCGAAAGTGGCAGCCGCTTTTTCTACTGCAGTCTTGATATTTTCCTCATCCCGAATATCAAGTTGAACAGCCAAAGCTTTTCCACCTGCTTCTTCTATTTCCTTAGCGGCAGAAAAAATAGTTCCTCCAAGTTTGGGATTCTCCTCAACACTTTTGGCGGCAACAATAATATTGGCTCCTTCTGATGCAAGCTTCAAGGCAATGGCTTTACCAATACCTCTACTTGCTCCGGTAATGAATGCTGTTCTGTTTTTGAAACTCATGTGTTATTACTGTGGGATACTGTGCAAACCTATACGATTTCCTTCAGTGTCAATAAAAACACCCATAAAACCATATTCTGGTGATATTTCTGTCTTTGGCACCATGATCTTCCCTCCTGCAGCTTCCACTTTATCCAATACCGTTTGAAGATCAGGATTACCATTAAGATAAATCAATGGACCATCTGTTGCAGAAGGTTTATGAAAACCACTACTGTCAACCAAAGCACCCCCCACTCCATCCATTTGATCTTCCAATGGAAACATTCTCATTTTAATGTTATCCAGGTCTAATGGAGCCAGCGTTACTCCAAATATTGTTTCATAAAATTTGGTCGCACGGTCAAGATCAGTAGCGGGTATTTCAAACCAGCTGATCGCATTTTTGAAAGGCATAGTAGAGTAGTTTTGGACATCTAATATAAAGCGGAAAAATTATTATTAAACACCATTCATGTAAATGAGCGTTGCAGATAAAATCACAGAGTTTCTGTTCAACCTTAAGTTTCCTGTTAAGTTATCAAAGGGAACAGAAGTATTGGATGTGCATAAAAATGAAGAGGTAAGAAAAGTCTGCAACCGCTTTTATCAAAAATTTTATGATGATGAGAAGCCACGATACCTGCTGATCGGAATCAATCCAGGAAGGTTTGGTGGTGGAATTACAGGTCTTCCATTCACTGACCCGATAAGACTAGAAAAGGATTGCGGCATTCCGAATCCATGGCCAAAGAAACCGGAACTGTCATCTGTTTTTATGTATGAAATGATGCAGGCTTATGGTGGTGTAACCGCTTTTTATAAAGACATCTATATTTCTGCTGTTAGTCCGCTGGGCTTTATAAAAGACGGCAAAAACCTGAACTATTACGACGACAAACAACTAAAGGAGCAGATAAGGCCTTTTGTAGTGGATTGTATGGAAAAACAACTAGCTTTTGGTCTGAACAGGGATGTTTGTTTTTGTATTGGTGAGGGAGAAAACTTCAAGTATCTATCAGGGTTGAATAAGGATTACGGATGGTTCAAAAATGTGGAAGCTGTTGCACATCCGAGGTTTATAATGCAGTACAAGCTGAAACTCAAGCAGGACTATATTAACAAGTACTTATCGGCCTTTAAAAGATACATTTAAGAGAAATTCCAAATAAGGGATTGCAAATTCATTTTGATTATCTTGCAGCCCTCAAATTTTATTGTTATATGGATTACAACAGGATCATTTCAGTTACAGGATTAGGCGGTTTATTTGAATTAGTTACCAGTAAATCGGATGGCGCTATCGTTAAATCGTTAGAAGATAAGAGCACAAAATTCGTGAGCAGCAGGGTACATAATTTCTCTCACTTAGAGAGTATTGAAGTATATACAGAGCGTGAAAACGTAAACCTGGTGGATGTTTTTAAGGCTATGGAAGAAAGTAAAGAAGCTTTACCTTCTGATAAAGATCCAAAAGCCATTACTGCATACTTTAAAAAAGTTTACCCGGAAATGGATTTTGAAAGAGTGTATGCAAGTGATATGAAGAAAATGGTGAAGTGGTTCAGCATACTAAAAGATAATAATATTGAGATCAAGCTGACCGAACAGGAAGAAGAAGAAAGCTCTGAAGAACCAACATTAGATGAGTTGCAAGAGATCGTTGAAGAAGTAGCAACTGAAGAAACGGAAGCAAAGCCAAAGAAAGCTGCAAAAAAGAAAGCAGGTGACGAAGCTGATACTGCAGTTGCTGAAGAGAAGCCAAAGAAAAAGGCTGCTAAAAAGAAATCTAGCGAAGAATAACTTACCACATAGATACACAGGCACAGAGAATGTTTTCTGTGCCTGTGTATTTCCTGCCTGCTGATTAGCATATCTTTTGCACAAGTGTGCGACGCAAGAGAAGATTCATAGTAATACTGAAGCCGAGATCATAAACCGATTATTTATGAAAGCAGAATTATTGAGTGCAAATATTGAAAAGCTTCCAAGAAAATTTATTCCCTCTGACTTCAGGTTGACTACCTGGGAAGCTGTTGAACCTTTTTTCAAAGACCTTGTGGAAAGACCCATCAATTCAAGAGCTGATCTTGAACAATGGCTGCACGACATGAGCGAAGCTGAAGCAGTAGTAAGTGAAGATGCATGCTGGCGACAAATAAAAATGACCTGTGATACTACAGATAAGTCATTAGAAGAATCATTTACATTTTTCTGTACACAGATACAACCGAAGCTGCAACCTTATGCCGATAAGCTGAACAGGAAATTGTATGAATCGCCTTTTGTAAAAGAACTGGATGAGCAGAAATTCTTCACCTACCTGAGAAGTGTAAAGAAAAGTATTGAGCTGTTCAGGGAAGAAAATATTCCGCTGCAATCCGAGCTGAGTGTAATGCAGCAACAGTTTGGTGTAATCTCCGGTAAGATGATGGTTACTGTTGATGGGCAGGAATACACTTTACAACAGGCATCAAAGTTCTTAGAAAGCTCCGACAGGAATAAGCGGGAAGAAGTTTACCGCAAGATCAATGGAAGAAGAGCAGAGGACAAGGATGCTTTGCATGAACTGTACAGTCAGCTGGTAGAGAGAAGAGATAAGATAGCAAAAAATGCCGGCTTTGATAACTACAGGGATTATCGTTTTGTTGAACTGGGAAGGTTCGATTATACCAAAGAAGACAGCTTCAAGTTCCAGGAATCAGTGAAAGAACATGTGTTGCCCTTGGTTGATAAGATCTATGAGAAGAAAAGAAAGAAGCTTGGCTTAGACACTTTAAGACCATGGGATACTGAAGCAGAACCTGAAGGTGTAAAACCACTAACTCCTTTCAATACAGGGGAAGAGTTGTTAGAGAAGACATTAAAATGTTTCCGTGAACTGAATCCATTTTTCGCAGATTGCATTACTAAGATGAAACAGATGGGTCATCTTGATCTCGAAAGCAGGAAAGGAAAAGCTCCAGGTGGTTATAATTGTCCATTAGCCGAAAGTGGTGCTCCTTTTATTTTTATGAATGCTGCAGGTCAGATGCATGATGTAACAACGATGGTGCATGAAGGTGGTCATGCTATTCATTCTTTTCTTGCACACCATCTTGAACTGAGTGCTTTCAAAGAATATCCAATGGAAATTGCCGAGGTTGCCAGCATGGCAATGGAATTATTCAGCATGGATCACTGGAAAGCTTTTTTTGATAATGAAGATGATCTGAGGAGAGCAAAAGAACACCAGTTAGAACGAGTGATCACAATATTCCCATGGATCGCTACGATAGATAAATTTCAGCATTGGGTTTATGAGAATCCAAATCATACTATTGAAGAAAGAACAGAGAACTGGGTTCGGATCATGAATGAATTTACTTCCGGGTCAATTGATGTTTCAGGATTGGATGAATACAGGAAGATCAGCTGGCAGCGTCAGCTGCATTTGTTTGAAGTTCCATTTTATTACATTGAATATGGCATTGCACAGCTTGGAGCCATTGGTATGTGGATGCAATACAAAAAGAATCCGCAGCAGGCTTTGGATAATTACATGAAAGCCTTAAGTCTTGGTGGAACGAAAACTTTACCGGAGTTATATGAAGCTGCAGGGTTGAAGTTTGATTTTTCTCCTGCTCATATTAAGACGCTGATGGAGTTTGTGAGGGAGGAAATGGAGAAGTTGTAACGAACCGCAGAGCCGCTGAGAAGAGAGAAGGTTTCGCAGAGATGTTTGAACCGCAATGTCGCAAAGACGCAATGATAACTTAGCGTCATTGCGTCTTTGCGGTTAACTAATTACTGCATTTACCACATCTCCCACTCACTACCACATCTGTTCTTTTAACAACAAATCCCTGTGGTAGCTGTACTGCAGGAACATGACTTTCTAAGCAGTAAGTTGTTCCGCAATCATCACATAGAAAATGAATATGATCGTCATGATGATGACCAGCTGCACATTCATCTTTACATAAAGCGTACTTAACAGAATTATCTGAGGTTGGAATGGTATGTATGATACCTTTCTCAACAAAGGTTTGCAGTGTTCTGTAAATCGTTACCCGGTCAAATTTATCAGCACTCAGCTTTTCAATATCGGCATGAGCCAATGCACCATTTGCATGCTGGAAAAATTCGAGGATCTTCTTCCTGCTATCCGTTACACTCAGCTGATTCCGCTTTAATAATTCCAGTATCTCGTTGCTCATACTATTTCGGGTTTCCAAACAGGTTAGGAGCATTTCCTTTTCCCTGCTTTTCGTTCAACAAACTACGTACATCTTTCTTCAATCGTTCAATCTCCGACGCTTTTAATCCATCATATATCTGTCCACGTACATCTCCATTTTTACCAACCAAAGCAAAGAACTGTGTATGGATAAAATCATCTTCGATCTTCGTGACAGAATTCTGTGGATCATCCAGCATATAACTGGCCCTTGCAGCTGTATATAAACTGTCTTTCCTGCCGGTCAACAATATCCATTTTTTGGGATCTAATCCCAGCGAATCTGAATAGTATTTCAGTCTTCCCAGCGTATCTGTTTCTGGCATACTGGTGAAGCCCAGCACCTGGAAATCAGGTTCATCCTTGAACTCGTCATACACTTTCTTCATATTGGCATTCATCTTTGGACAAATACCAGTACAGGTAGTAAAGAAGTATTCAACAACGGTAACCTTTCCCTGGTGGTCCTGGTCGGTAAATTGCCTGCCATCTTGTGCAGTAAAACTAAAAGGCTTTACATAGCTAATGGTAGCCAGTTTAGGCTTCCATTTATCTGTTCCCCTGAAAAGAAAGAAGAAAAATACCAGCAATAACACGATAAAAAAACCGGCATAACCTAAAAAACGCTTCATAAAGACAAAATTACAGCCTTACCATTTAACAGAACTTAATTAAACAAATGTTTTGCAACAAAGTTGCATTCAGCTATTTTTGCTTTACATGAAGGGAATAAAATTCAATTGGGATGCTTTAGGTATCAGTGCTTCTCTGGCCTGTGCCATTCATTGTGCCCTGTTGCCACTATTTCTTCAATCATTACCGATTTTTGGATTCAACATTATTGATAATCTGCTATTTGAGATATTCATGATTTGTCTTGCTGCAGCCATTGGTATGTACTCATTGTATCATGGTTGGAGAAAACATCATCATAAAATGTCGCCGATATTACTTTTCAGTGCAGGAATGATCTTTCTTTTCAGCAAACAGGTATGGCACGAACACCAGCTTTGGTTTTTAGTTCCAGCTGTTGTATTGATCGTTGCCGGTCACTTGCAGAATTTCAGGTTCATCCGCAAGACTGCAAGTTGTTCTACTGCAGGATGTGATCATTAATTTTTATTAAACAGAAGCCTGTAACTCCGATTCAGCTTTACTTGCTCCGATAGCTATCGGAGCACTCTTGTGCAGAGGAATCTATTGCATCAATTTAAAATTCAATGATAAACCCAATCGTCGGCAACAACGTTGAATTATTCTCCAGGATGATTTTTGGAAATGCATTTGAACCATCTGGTGCCAATGGCTGATTATTACTTGTGATGAATGCACCGGTATTCAAATCACGATCAAAAGTATATTGCGGTAACGTAGGCTTTTTATTGGCTGTCCAGTTCTGTATATCAATGAATACATCCAATGTGATCTTCTTAAAGTTCCATTTTTTGTCAATCCGTATATCGCTTTGCTGAAAAGTACCCAGTCGTAGTTGGTTAAATTGGCTGTAATCAAGAATAGCTATTCCTTGTGTACTGTAATTGATACGGCTTGCAGCTTCATCAAAAGGAGTATAAGGTAACCCTCCCTGTAAACGATACTTCAATCCCAACTCCCAGTTACGATTGAACTTATAACCCAGCGTAAAGCTGAAAAGATGCCTGTTATCCCAAGCACTAGGTAAGAGCTTTCCATCAAGTCCACTAAATTTAGAAATCACATAAGTATAGCTACCGAAGCCGAATAATCTTTTCGTTAGTTTTTGCTGGGCAAAAAGCTCAATACCATACGCTTCTCCTTTTCCTGACGAAACAATTGGTTCGTTACCCAAAGCATTGAAATCAGCACCGAGGTTATTAAGGCTGATACCATCCCTGAGAGAAACTGGCACGTTACTATAACTTTTATAAAATCCTTCCAGCGTAAAACGAATTGTAGGTTTTGGAATGAATTCGAATCCTGCAACATAATGATCGGCTCGGAGGTATTCTGCATTCCGGTTGAGGAAAACATTATTCTGCTGAAAACCTAACACTGTGTAGGGTGGAAGTTTGGTATAGCTTCCAACGCTGGTATTGAATGTCCAGTTTGGTGCAATTTCATAACTCAATGCTACCCTTGGAGAAAGATGATCCAGTAATTCATCACCACTGTTCATAAAAGAATTGCCATCAGTTCTTATTCCGGCACTGATGTTTAACCTGTTGTCAAAAAATCGCTTTCCTGCCTGGAAATAAAGACCATACTTAATGAAATCAACATTGGTATTGTATTGAAAAATATCGGCAGGCTGTACAAGATTTCCGTTATTATCTCTTACTTCAGCTCTTCTCCTTACGAAAGTATTATTCAGGTAGTCTACATACTGTGTTGAAATACCATAACTGATCTTAAAGGTGGAGAAAGTCTGGGAGACATCTATCCTTAGCTTGTTCTCTGTTTCCCTGATACCAGTATTCAGTCGGAGCTTACTATTTACTGATGGGTCATTACCATCATACTTTAATATCTCAATATCCAGTGCATTCCTGCTGAGTGCCACAGTAAAAAATCCATTATTCATGCTTCGTCTCCACGTTGCTCCTACTGTATAATTCCATTGATTGTTGGAAGGCACATTATCGAGTATGATGTATTTATCAAGTGTTGGCTTTCGTATAGTGCCGAAGCTGAACTGATCAATCGCTCCCACACCGATAAATGAAAATGTGTTCTTTTTATTAGGAGCATAAGCAATCTTGTATTGAAAATCGTAGTAGTCAGGCCGAATCGGAAGATCCAATGCTTTAAACAATAATTGTAAATAGCTTCTCCTGGCTGAAGCAAGAAATGTAAGATTCCGTTTTTTGTTTAAAGGACCATCAAAAGTAGCAGCAACTTCTGATGCACTTAATCTAAAATTACCCTGTACTCGTTTGGTATTACCATTCTTCTGCTTAAAATCCAGCACTCCACTTAAGGCATTATCATAACGGGCATCAAAAGAGCTGGTATTCACTTTTACATCTTCGATCAGTGACACGTTTAGAATTCCCTGTGGACCACCGGCACTTCCCTGAGTAGAAAAGTGATTAATCACTGGCACTTCAATACCATCTAAATAATACACATTCTCATATGGTGCACCTCCACGAATGATAATATCGTTTCTGTATCCATTACCCAGTCCATCAGATCCTGAAATTCCGGGTAGGCTTTGTACTACACGACTGATATCGAAGTTGCCACCCGGACTACTTTTTATTTCTTCAGTAGTAAGTCTTTGTACACTCAATGGTGTTTCCAGTGAAGTTGCTCTTGCTGTTTTCCGTGATGAGGTTACCGTTACATCTTCAATGATTTTCACATCCCTGTTTAATTCAAAAGAAATCTCATAGCTGTTGCCAGACGTTACAGGAATATTATACTTTATGGATGTTTCATATCCTAAGGCCGATGCCGTAACGGTATAAAAACCTGGTGGCAAATCAGAAATACTATACTTACCCAATGTATCGGTAATTGTGGTCTTTTTCCCTTGTGTTATTGTTACCGTTGCAGCTGTTATAGGGCTATTGTTCACAGCATCACGAACAGAACCTGTGATTGAGCCGTTCTGGCTGACAGCCTGGATAGATATAAAAGAAATAAGCGTTACAAGTATTAGTCTTATCATCATACACTTTTAAAAGAGCTAATAAGATTGCCAACCTTTTGTAGGTTGGCAATCGATTTTTTGTTCTAATTCATTTAACAAAGCCCAGAACGTACAAGTGAGTACCTCAGAATAATTATTTGATTGTTGGTTTCGATGAATCTCCTACGTCGATTTGACACAACAAACGATGCTATAAGTACTTCAGCTGGCTAAAAAATCACCAACCCAATATCCAGGCAAACACCAATGGAGCAACGATCGTTGCATCACTCTCAATAATGTATTTAGGAGTATTGATATCCAATTTACCCCAGGTGATCTTTTCATTGGGTACAGCACCTGAATAAGAACCATAAGAAGTAGTCGAATCGCTTATCTGGCAGAAATAACTCCAGAAAGGAACGTCATGCCATTCCAGGTCCTGGTACATCATCGGTACAACACAAATCGGGAAATCACCTGCAATGCCACCACCGATCTGGAAAAAGCCAACACCCTTACCGCTACTGTTATTGCGATACCATTCTGTAAGCCACACCATATATTCAATACCACTCTTTACTGTAGAGGCATGCAACTCTCCTTTCACTACATAACTGGCAAAGATGTTACCGGTAGTACTGTCTTCCCATCCAGGAACAACGATAGGGATATTCTTTTTTGCAGCAGCTACCACCCAACTATCTTTTGGATCGATCTCATAATACTGTTCCAGTTCACCACTTAATATGGTTCTGTAAAGAAACTCATGCGGAAAATATCTTTCTCCTTTTGCCTCTGCGTCTTTCCATTGCTTGACCAGGTGTTTTTGCAAACGGCGAAAAGCTTCTTCTTCCGGTATGCATGTATCAGTAACACGGTTATAATGATTCTCTAACAAGTCCCACTCATCCTGTGGAGTAAGATCACGGTAGTTTGGAACTCTTTTATAATGGCTGTGTGCTACCAGGTTCATTACATCTTCCTCAAGGTTGGCACCTGTACAACTGATGATAGCAATTTTATCCTGGCGAATCATTTCGGAAAGACTTAAACCCAGCTCTCCAGTACTCATTGCACCAGCAAGTGTCACCATCATTTTACCTCCTTCCAGTAAATGAGATTCATAGCCTTTGGCTGCATCTACCAAAGCTGCAGCATTAAAATGACGATAATGATGTTCTATAAATTTCGATACAGGTCCTTTATTCATTCCACTGAATTTTGAGGCACAAAAGTAGGAATATGAACCGATCCTATCTCGTTTAATTAACTTACGGAAACAAAAAAGGAGTCCTGCCAGAACTCCTTACCAACTGCACTGTTTCTAAACTATTTTTCTGTGCTCTTGTAAACCTGCATATCTCCTGTGCCACTGATCTTTAATATTTTAGTTTCCTTTTCATTTTCCAAAGACACATAATATTCCACTTTATCGAAGGTTACGTATTGAATTACTTCTTTAATGGTATAGTTGCCGTATTTTTTTTGAAGATCTCTTCTTGCAGCTTTTGGCAGATCCTGGGTTGAAACTGCTTTACTCTCTGCAAGGAAATTTCCGTCTGTACCATAATATGCTTCTACCCTTTCTCCATCCATGAGGAAACTTGCTTTGGCAAACTGCGTGGTGACCGTCCATTTAATGTCCCCGGCATCTTTGTAGGTATGTTTAAATTTATCCAGTACGGTACTGCTTACTTTTTTGCTTCCATCTGCTGCGATAGCTGTTGTGGTTAGTGTGAGTACAGCAATTACTGCAATTAATAATTTTTTCATTTTGTGTGGTTTTACGGTTATGATGTGGATGTAGTATTGTTTGACAGGTTGAAACTAGCATCAATCACTTCCTCGAGCAATTGAATTGTGACGAGAAGAATTTCGTTCAATGATTTTAGTATGAACGGTTACCATATTACCTGGAGAACAATCAGGTTTCGCCGGAAATTCAATACCCTATTGGGTTTTAGCCGAAGTCTTAATAAAATACTAATAGCGACAGAAACATCATTAAATTTTATTAGCTGGGTTCAACGGCTGAATGGGTGATCTAAATTGTCTTTATTATCTTCATGACTTCAAGGAAGATTTATGAAAAACATTTTTTACTTTTTGCTGCTATTCAGTATTACCGCCAGTGCCCAGCAATCGTTTACCGGTACGTGGAAAGGAAAAATTGCTGCCTTCAACCTTACGATCGTTTTTAATATTGAGGAAAAAGAAGGTAAGCTTTTGGCTACAGCAGAAAGTCCTGACCAGGGCATGAAAGCAATTCCATGTGACCAGGTAGTGGTAAATGGAAGCATGATATCGATAAGCATAAGCACAGTTGGGGCGAATTTCAATGGTACTTTATCTGAAGATCAAAAATCCATTACCGGAAAATTCAACCAGGGTGGTGGCTCATTTGATCTTGTGCTGGGGAAAGGTGAGATTCCTGCAGCCAAACCAAAACCACAAACACCTCAGCCGCCGTTCATTTATCATTCAGAAGATGTAGAATATGATAACGACGATAAAACTGTTCACCTTGCCGGCACATTGACTTATCCTAAATCAGGTGGAAAGTTTCCCGTTGCAATTCTGATATCAGGAAGTGGTCAACAAGACAGGGATGAAACCATTATGGGACACAAGCCTTTTGCAGTTATAGCCGACAGGTTAACAAAACTTGGATTTGCTGTATTAAGAGTTGACGACAGGGGTACAGGAAAATCTACCGGAGAAGTGTCGAAAGCCAGCAGTGCAGATTTTTCAAAGGATGTTAATACCAGTATTGAATATTTGAAAAGCAGAAAAGAGATCGATCCTAAAAAGATCGGCCTTATTGGCCATAGTGAAGGTGGATTGATTGCACCCATTGTTGCAGCAGAACGAAATGATATTGATTTTATGATACTGCTGGCCGGTCCTGGAATAAAAGGTTCAGCGCTTTTAGCAGAGCAGGGAGAACAATTAATATTACAAAGTGGTGTTTCTAAAGAAGCTGTTCAAAACTATCTTCCACTCTACAAAAAATTCATTCAATTATCTGCTGAGGGAAATGACAGTGCTACTCTGGCGAGGAAAGGAAGACTGGCATTTGCCACCTGGAAACAAAACTCCAATCCGGATCTTGTAAAAGCCATTGGTTTTACTGATGAAGAAAGTACAGAAGCCATTCTTGAAAATCTTATCTCAGGCTTTGCTGAACCATGGATGCAATTCTTCCTTGCTTCGGATGCTACTTTGTGGTTAGAAAAAACTGCAGCAAAAGTGCTGGCATTAAATGGTGAGAAAGACATTCAGGTGCTTGCAAATTCTAATACTGAAGGAATAAAGAAAGCACTGAAGAAAAGCAAATCGCCGTCATACGAAGTAAAAATATTACCGGGGTTAAATCACCTTTTTCAAAAATGCACATTGTGCACGGTAAACGAATATGGAATGCTGGATGAAACATTCTCTGAAACTGCTCTGGATGAGATGGCTAAATGGCTGCAGAAAAATGTTTTGCAGTAATGAATTACCTGGCTCATGCATACTTATCGTTTGGTAACACTGATATCCTGCTGGGTAATATGATGAGCGATTTCGTGAAGGGCAAAAAGAAATTCGACTATGATGCCAGCATTCAAAAAGGCATCATGCTTCATCGATCAATCGACATCTTTACAGATACACATCAGGCAACAAAACAAGCCAGGCAATACTTCAAACCTGCTGTCGGCTTGTATGCAGGTGCTTTTGTTGATGTTGTATATGATCATTTTCTGGCCATTAATGATGAACATTGGCAACAACAATCACTTCGCAACTTTGCTACTTCCGTGTACAGTAGTTTAACCGATAAGACAGCAATCTTACCCGAGAAGTTCCAACAAATGCTGCCTTATATGAAAACCTATGACTGGCTATACAATTACCAGTTTAAATGGGGCATTGAAAAAAGCTTTGAAGGTGTTACGAGAAGAGCCGTATATCTCAACAATTCAGCAACAGCATTTACAGCCTTCAATGAGCATTATGCGTTATTACAAGATCTTGCAGACCATTTTCTTAATGATGTTAAAAATTTCGCATCAGCTGAATTTGACCTTTTAATAAAGGCTTAGCATTTTATATTTGCTGAAATTAGCTACATGAAACAAATTCTTCTATTAATAAGTATTGTGCTCACATCATTCGCTGCAACTGCTCAGCAGAAAGTGACTGACGTTGATAAATCTGCATTGGATGTAAGTTATTTTCCGGCCAACTATCCCATCTTAAAGATGAATGGAAAGGCAAAAGACCTTCCTGTTGCAAGAGTGCTTTATAGTCGTCCATTCAAAACGAACAGAACCATCTTTGGTGGTATTGTAAAATATGGAGAACTCTGGAGATTGGGTGCAAATGAAGCAACAGAACTTGAAATATTTAAGAATGTAAAGATAGGTGGCAAAGCGGTTCCTAAAGGACGATATACTTTGTACTGCATCCCTTACGAAAACAAATGGACCATCATCATTAATAAAGATAATTTTTCATGGGGCAGCTTTACTTATAACTCCAAGAAAGACCTGGTAAGAGTAGATATTCCTGTTCAGTCAACAGAAGAAAGTGCAGAAGCATTAACTATGTACTTTGAAGAAAAAGGAACAGGAGCCAACCTCGTGATGATGTGGGACAATGTAAAAGCATCCTTGCCTATTACATTATAATTTCTTCATTAACATTAATTGAACCGTTGAGTTTTTCAGCGGTTTTTTTATTTGCAGGCTTAAGAGCTTTTCTCGTCATTCGTTGTGTCACTCACTTCAGGGTCTGGTTCCTTGCTGAGCTTTTCTTTACCCAGCCTTTAAATGCCATGTCATACAAAAGCGTCCAGATTAAAGCCATGATCGTAACAAGTAGCAGGAATTTCTTCCATTCAAACACTTCCATTTCTGCCCATAGAACAAACAACTTTATCAAACCCCAGTAAATCGAGTTTTTAATAAAGCTTACGAGAAATTTTTTATAGCCTGTTAAACCAGCATACCATTCAACAACTCCTTTCATATCAAACAAGTTTTTTCAAAAGATTAATCTGCCCAAGATGATAATGAATGTGTTCAATTAAACCATGCAGGTTCTTGTATGGTGTATTCTTTGTTTTTTCCTCAAAAAGATTTGATTCATCAAACTGTAAAATGGCCTGGTGAATCTTAGCAACGTTTGCAAAATATGTATCCTGCAACTGTTGCCAGTCTTCTTCATTATGCAACTCAGCTTTCAGACTTTCTTCATGTTCAAAATGTCTTTTTACCCCAACAAGCCGATCATACACAACCATATTGTAGAAGTTCATGTGAAATAGCAACAGGGCAATCGTGTTAGCGTTTCTTATTTTATGCGAAGCCTGCTTCCATGTTACTCCGTCTAATGCATCTTTAACAGATGCATCTGTCCAGTTACCGCCGTAATGCACTTCGTAAAAATGCTGGGCAATTGTTTCTGTTAGTTTCATGATACCTCTTATTGATATTTCTCAATGACTCCAAGGCCAAACAAAGCGAAATCATATTTCACCGGGTCTTGGGCATCTAAAGTTCTTAAGTATTCCGTTAATTCCAAAGCAGTATTCCAGTCATTTTGCTTACGATGCAAAAGATTAAATCTTTTGGCCACTCTTGCCACATGAAGATCAACAGGACAAATGAGTTGTGAAGGTTTGATCTTCTTCCAGATTCCAAAATCAACTGCACTGTTTTGCCGAACCATCCAACGTAGATACATGTTCAGTCTTTTGCAGGTAGAATTTCGTTCAGGGGTGGCAATATGTTTTTTGGTTCTTGATGGTACATGTTCCAACGAGAAAAAATAATGATGAAACCCGATAAGCATTTGTTCCACAGAATTTCCATACATTGAAAAGGCCGTTTCAAGAGACTTATGTTTAGAATAATGATGCTGAAAGAAATCAATAAAATACAACAGGTCGGTATCATTGAACGTTCGATGCTTAAATCCCAGCAGCCTTTTTAAATCCTGTTCACTATGATTTTGAATAAAATTAAATGGATCATTATCCATCCTGCCCATCAACTCTTTTGATTTGTTAATGATAGTCGTCCTGTTTCCCCAGGCAAAAATCGCTGCAAAGAATCCTGCAATCTCAATATCCTGTTTCTTCTTAAACATGTGTGGAATACAAACAGGATCATTTTCAATGAAAGAAGGCTGATCATATTGATCAACCTTCTTATTAAAAAAATCTATGAGTTTATTCTTCGTCATTATCCAATGGCTTGCTTCAAATCCTCTATAAGATCTTCTGCATCTTCAATACCAACACTTAACCTTATTAGTGAATCACCAAGACCATTTTTAATTCTTTCTTCCCGTGGTATAGAAGCATGTGTCATGCTTGCAGGATGATTGATCAGCGATTCAACACCACCCAAACTTTCTGCCAATGCAAACAAATTAGTAGAAGACAACACTCTTTTGGCTTCATCAACTCTATCATCCTTCAAAGTAAAGCTCATCATACCTCCAAAAGCTCTCATTTGCTTTTTGGCAATCTCGTAATTAGGATGATCTTCAAATCCACACCAGTATACCTTACCAACTTTTGGATGATTGCGTAGCCAGTGTGCTATCTTTTCTCCATTCTCACTATGACGCTGCATTCTTATATGCAATGTTTTTATCCCACGCAATACTAAGAAGCAATCCATCGGACCAGGTACTGCTCCACATGATTTCTGGATAAAGTATAATTTCTCTCTCAGGTCGGCATCATTCATCATCAAAGCACCTTGAATCACGTCACTATGACCACCAAGATATTTTGTAGCGGAGTGCATTACGATGTCTGCACCAAGATCAAGCGGATTTTGCAGATATGGTGTAGCAAAAGTATTGTCAACACACAGCAGGATGTTATGCTTTTTAGATATTGTAGCAATTGCAGCGATATCAACAATATTCATTAGTGGATTAGTAGGGGTTTCGGTCCAGATGAGTTTTGTGTTGCTGTTGATGTATTGCGTGATGTTATTTGCATCACCCATATTCACGTAATGAAATTTCAGTCCAAACTTCTCCCATATCTTACTGAATTGACGATATGTTCCACCGTACATATCATTGGCTGCAATTACTTCGTCACCTGGTTGCAATAATTTGATCACTGCATCTGTAGCTGCAACACCACTGCTGAAAGCCAAACCAAACTTTCCATTCTCAATTTCTGCATAGGCTTTTTCCAAAGCCGTTCTTGTAGGATTCTGGCTTCTTGCATATTCATACCCTTTATGTTTAGCAGGGGCTTCCTGAACATAAGTTGAAGTCTGGTAGATTGGTGTCATAATAGCACCAGTGGAAGGATCTGGTTCTACACCAGCATGAATGAATTTTGTTCCGAGTTTCATATTGTTTATTTTTTCTCGCGGAAAACGCAGAATTCGCGGAACAAAATCAGCGTTTTCATTGAATTCAGTGAGCCATTATAAATTGACTGCAAAGATGCGATTTTAGAACAAGCTGGCAGCACTTAAATACCGCCAGTCATAATTATCGGCTTCGTGAGCAGTTTTTGGTTGAACAGGATTATTCAATGTCTTTTTATCAAGTATTTTTTCTTTAACCAGGGTTGATTTTGCTTCTGTTATTTTTTCCTGCAGTTGTTTGTTTTGCATCCATTGTTGCTGTGGTGGCTCGAAGCCAATCTTATCTTTCCGCCAGACAATTTCATCAGGCAGAACCTCACTCATAGTCTCACGTAAAAGATACTTTGAAAAGCCGTTATGCATTTTAAATGATGATGGTAAGCTGAAGACAAACTCCACGAGTTCATGACTTAAAAATGGAAGTCTTACTTCAATGCCGTGAGCCATTGCATTTCTGTCAGCATTCCGTAATAATTCTTCCAGGTTGCCGCTGAACATATCATCGTAGAGAATATCATTCAGATTTTTTACGATAGGCTTGTAAATACTCCGATGACTGATATGTTCTTTAATAAATTCCCTGTTTAAATCGGGCTGCATTTTTTGTTTCTTATAGGACTTCCGTTCAAGTTGTATGGCAGCCCAGGATGGAAATTTTGCAGCCAGTTTATTCTTGAAACTGAATATTGAATTAAGGTTTTTCGATTCCTGTTCAAGTTGATTATTCTGCTTACCTGTGTACAGATCCTGCAAAAACCATTGAATATATTTTGAATAGCCGGCTAGCACTTCATCAGCTCCTTGTCCATCAAGCACCACTTTTATTCCATGCTGTTTTGCCAATTCATACACTTTATATTGTGCATACACACTGGAAGAAGAGACAGGCTCATCATGCTGTGCAAGAAATTTTTCGATATCGTTTACCAGGTTGAACTCAGATGGTGAAGTGATATAGTGCTGTAGGTTGAATTGTTTTGCAACAGTAACAGCATAAGCAGTTTCGTCTTTTGTAAAACCAGGAAAAGAAGCCGTAAATGCCTTCTGCGGCTTATTTGATTGGTTTAACTGGTGAATTGCAGCAATTATAGAGGAACTATCTAATCCACCACTGAGACTTGTTCCGATCTCAACATCACTTCTTAATCGTCTGTGAACAGAACTATAGAATAAACTTCGGAATTGTTCAACTGCTTCTGCTGCAGAAATATTGATCCGGTTTGATTTATCGAGATCGTAATACGGCTCAATATCTAAGATTGCACTATCGCTAAAAGGTGAGAATTTCAGGAAATGCCTGGCAGGAAGTTTCATGATGTCGACATGAAAAGTCTGCAACGAATCTGCATTATGGCTGACACCTGTAGCAAGATATTGCAACAAAAGATTTCCGTTGTATTCTTTCTTACTGAAACTCTGTGTGTAGAATGATTTTAGTTCAGAAGCAAACCATAAGGTTTTTTCGGCATGATCGATATGAAAGTAGAATGGCTTTTCACCAAAACGATCTCTTGCAGCAAACAACGACCTTTCTTTAGCATCCCATATAGCAAAGGCAAACATGCCATCGAAGTGTTGAAGGCAGTTATCTTTCCAATGATCGTAGGCGGCAAGAATTACTTCAGTATCTGATTGAGATTTGAAGGCATAACCAAAAGAGACAAGTTGTTCTCTTAATTCTTTATAATTATAAATTTCTCCGTTGTGAACGATTGTATAACGTTCCAGGTAATGCATAGGTTGTGAAGCAGCGTCTGAAAGATCAATTATTGCAAGCCTGTTGTGACCAAGTATTGCAGTAGCGTCATCATTTTGCCAAAGAGAAGTTCCGTCAGGACCACGATGAGACAAACAGGCACTCATCTTTTCTACATCGCTTTTGTTGAACTTGTCTTGATAAGCTGATATAATTCCTGCAATGCCACACATAGGTGTAAATATCAAATTTGAAATAGCAAATTCCAAATAAAGGAAGATGCTTGCCGAATGAAGATAAAAACGTACAAGAGAGTGACACAACGATGCTCAATAGTAGCACTGCACCCTGTTACATCGTTTCTTCAAAAATATTCTCGTGGAAAGCGTTGTTCTTTAGCAACAGGTAATGATTTTTTAAAGAAGTAACCAAAGGAAACTGGCGATAAGGAAGATCATTTTTCTCTGCAAACTTCTGTATGATTTGTGTGATCTCGGGGTAATACACATGATTTACCGAAGGAAAAAGATGGTGAGCAATGTGATAATTAAAGCAACCCATAAAAAACCTGGTGAAAAAATTATCTTCTTTCACATCGTTAGTGCAGGTTAACTGGTGTACATACCATGGGGTTGGCATTTTTCCATCTTCGTCAGGCACGGGAAATTCACTTTCTGTACTGGCATGTGGCGATAAAAGCACCATTAACGAAATAACACTGGCTGTAAAAACCATGATCAAAAATGCACTGATGGCCTGAGCCCAGCTGATGTTAAGCAGGTATTTTGGTAATACAACTGTGTACCCGATGAATATAGACTTGAAGATGAAAAGTTTTACGAATTCGATTCTTGGAATGCTTACCGCTTTCCAAACGATCTGTTTTTTATTAAAGAAATCTTTAAAATCACGCACCAATAACCAGTTCAGCAAATACAATGGATAGATCAATGGAAGATAAATATGCTGGTATTTGTGCATGGAAGAGAATGGACCATGAGGAAATACCCTGGCAATAGGACTTTGCTCAAAATCAGTGTCCCAACCCATTACATTCGGATAATTGTGATGAAAACGTGTATGACGAACCTTCCAGATATAACTGTTGGCCCCCATCAGGTCAAAAAAATGAACGTACCAGTTGTTCAATCGTTTGTTCCTGAATAGCGTTCCATGTACTGCTTCATGTATCAGGTTGAGGAAATTTAGCACCAGCATTAAACCCAAAAGAAAATAACAACTAAATAATATCGCCGGATTTTCTCCAAACTTTATTGCCGTGAGATAGGTGAAGAAGTACATTAACGGGAAAAGGATAGCCTTCAGGGTGATCTGTAATTGTTTATGTGGAGCAAGGCTTCGTACAGTTTCATGCACTTCTTTCTTCAACTCCTGGAACAATATCTCTCCCTGGTTTTTTGCAAATGCCGGCTTAATGATCGTATCCTTCATGCTTCAGCTTAACAGTGAGGTTCAATTAACCCTTACTCTGTTAAACATTTAGAAACAAAATGCCTGCCATAATAGAAAAAAGACAGGGTGAATCTTTTGGTTTACATAGGTTTAGAAGCAGCAGGACCAGAGGTTGATTGTGTTGATGCACCATTTTAGTCTATTTTCGGCCTCTAAAAAACAGAACGATGAAGCTTGTTTCTTATATTAATAACGATCATGAACAACTGGCCATTCTTGTAGACGACAGACTGTATAACATGGAAGTGGTGCATCCCGAATTACCCAACACCATGACGATGTTCCTGAATTACTGGGATGATTACATAGATATAGCTTATAGGGGTGACCAGGCAATTAAAGCCGGAAGCATTGGACCCGAAAGAGGAATTTTGGTTGAAAATATTAGTTTATTAGCACCTGTTCCATTTCCAACGAGTTGCAGGGATGGATATGCTTTCCGCCAGCATGTGGCTGCAGCAAGGAGAAACAGGAAAGTAGATATGATTGCTGAGTTTGATCAATACCCAATCTTCTATTTTACCAATCATCATAGCATACAGGGTCCTGGTGAAATTCTTTGTATGCCGGATCATTTTGAGAAACTGGATTTTGAACTGGAAGCTTCGATCGTCATCAGCAGGTTTGGAAGAAATATTTCGGCCGAAGAAGCCGATGATTACATTGGTGGCCTGATGATTATGAATGATATGAGTGCCAGGAGATTGCAGATGGAAGAAATGCTGTTGAATCTTGGACCTGCAAAAGGAAAAGACTTTTCAACCGTGATAGGTCCATGGTTGGTAACCTTGGATGAATTGGAGCAATATGAAATTCCTTGTAAAGAAGGTCATACAGGTAAAAGCTGGAATCTTGATATGAAGTGCTGGGTGAATGGTGTTCAGGTGAGCCAGGGAAATCTTGGTGATATGGATTGGACATTTGCCGAAATTGTTGAAAGAGCATCTTATGGCGTTAATCTTCATCCCGGTGATGTCATCGGAAGTGGAACTGTTGGAACGGGTTGCTTTTTAGAATTGAATGGAACCGGAAAATTAAATGATGCTAATTACCAGGAGCAGTGGTTGAAAGAAGGTGATGTGGTTGAGATGGAAATAACTGGGTTGGGAAGATTGAGTAATACGATTGTGAGAGAGGAAAGTGATTTATCTCTTTTTGCGAAGAAGAAGACACACTAACCGCTTACCGCAGAGACAGAGAGCTCACAAAGAAACGCAGAGAAAGATGACCAATGATCAATTAAATAATCTAGGAGCCATCATCTTAGATTCAGCAATCGCAGTTCACAAAGAATTGGGGCCAGGATTACTTGAGTCTGCTTATACAAAAGCTTTACTAAGAGAGTTTGAATTAAGAAATCTTTATGCAGCTCAGGGAGTAGTCATAAATATGAACTATAAAGGCGTAATACTCGATAAAATTTATTTGATTGATATTCTCGTAGAAAATGAGGTAATTCTAGAAATCAAAGCTGTTGATGATCTGCATCCAATTCACGAAGCTCAATTGATCACATACTTAAAACTGGCGGACAAAAAACTAGGCTATCTTATTAACTTCAATGTTAAGCTCATGAAAGATGGCTTTAAAAGAAAAGTAAATAATTTTTAACTCTGCGAAACCTCTGCGTACTTTGCGTCTCTGCGGTAAATATGAAAATTCACATACAAGAACTACCTCCTGTTCAAAAACAAGCCTGGCTGCAACATGCTATTGCACCAAGGCCAATTTGTTTTGCCAGTACCATAGATAAGGAAGGAAATGTAAACCTTAGCCCGTTTAGTTTCTTTAACCTGTTTTCTTCCAATCCACCGATTGTTATTTTCTCGCCTTCAAGAAGAGTAAGAGATAATACCACCAAACATTCATTACAGAATGTAATGGAAGTTCCGGAAGTGGTCATCAATATCTGTGATTACGATATGGTACAACAGGTGAGTTTAGCCAGCTGTGAATATCCAAAAGGAACTGATGAATTTATCAAAGCAGGTTTTACCAAAGAAAAAGCTTCTGTTGTTCAACCTCCGATGGTGAAAGAAGCAAAAGTGAAACTTGAATGTAAAGTAAAAGAGATTAAAAGTTTGGGTGAAGAAGGAGGAGCCGGACAATTAATAATAGCCGAAGTGCTGGTAATGCATGTTGATGAAAGCATTTTGAATGACGATGGAACGATGATCGATCAAACAAAATTCAATCACATTGCAAGGCTTGGCGGTGACTGGTACTGCAAAGTAGATGAGACGAACTTATTCAAAGTAGAAAAACCGAATGTAAAACTGGGAATTGGGGTAGATGCTTTGCCAGAAGGAATAAGAAATAGTTCAATTCTCACCGGAAATAATCTTGGCCAATTAGCCAATGTGCATGATATGCCTGTTATAGAGCCTTCTTTTGAAGATGAAAAGCTGAAGAACATCATTCAATATTATTCTATCAATCCTGCAGAAATGGAAAAGGAACTACACATTTATGCAAAGGAATTATTGGATAGCGGAAAAGTGACTGAGGCATGGCAGATATTACTGTCGGCAGAAAATGGCTGATCACATCCATTTCTCCCGTGAAATCTCCATCTTCAGGGTAGCATGATCTGCTAACATTTGTGCTTCTTTAAATCTTAAATAAGGAATATTCACCTCGCCACTGGCTGTTTGTAATGAAAGGCTGGCAAGCCCTTTTTTTCGCTGGTAAATGCTTTGCTGAATTGTTACAAGCTGTAGGTTATGCCAGTTAACAACCAGTCTTTGCCTACCCCAGACACCTTTAGATATCTCGATCGCATTTTCATTTACCCAAAGCCTGAAATTATTCTGAAAGACTTTTGTGTTAATGATAAAGTAAGTTAACCAAATCAGTACCCACAAAGCATTCCAGCTCCACCATATCCAGATAATTCCTGCTGCAATTAATGTAACAGGCAACCCGATCAGTAATATTTGACGATAAAAATATTGTGGCTGGATAGTTCCTGGTTCAGTTGCAACAGATGGTAATTCTGTTTGATAATAATCTGCCAGCTTTTGCAGGTGTTCTTGCCTCGTAACAGGTACATGTATCCTTTGTTTTTTCTTCAGATCAGTTTCACCGGCTGTTTTTACATGGAACATATACATGCCGATCTTTCTCCTGATCCAGTTTGCATTCCATTGAATGAACTGGATCTTTTTAGATCCAATAAATTGCTGTTGCATGGAAAGCATTCCATGTTTTAACTGGAACCCTTTATCGCCAAGCTGGATCGTCAGGTCACTGTATTTAAGAATGATTCGTAATACCGAGATGAGTATGGAAAAAGCCAGCACAAAAAATATCATTATTCCGATCATCTGTGCGGTGAATGCCACTTGTTTTCCCTGTGATTCTACCCAGTCGAGGGCATTAATTCCTAGCAGGTTTTTTACATCTTCAAACCTTGCAAGAACAAAGGCAAACAGAAGCCCGAAAGTTTCAAGATGATTGGCAGAAACTGCCATTTTAAAAAGATCTTTTGAAGAAAGCCTGATCGTTTTCTCTTCCGTTGCTTCTTGTCTTACCGTTGATGCTACTTCCTGCGAAAGCAATTCTTTTAAACTAATGGCTTTATTATATGAAAGAGACCGGATAGCAACTTCTGTTTCCTCTGAACCTGCCGAATCAATTGCAACTTTGCAATGATTAATGATCTTATGCAATAAGTTCTGGTGCAGTTGCACTGTTTGAATTCTCTCAAAAGGAATCACCAATGTCTTCTTTGAAAATATTCCTTTCTTAATAATGAGTTGTTTTTCTGAAACATGAAAGTGGAAAAAGAAATATTCCAAAAATGCTCTGCCGAATATTATCAAAGCAAAGGCACCAATTACAACTGCCCATAGCCAGAATGGTGAATTTTTCTTTGATAATGGTCCTGCAGCTACCAGCAATAATGCCCACATTTCCCTGAAAGCCTTCCCGGCTAACATGAAAATTCCGAAAGCAGATTGTCGCTGTGGATCCTGCCAGTTTACCATTATATTAATGGTTGAATTTGTTCAAGAATATATGCTTTCAGTGTTTCTGCATCTTCAGTTTTCAATCCAGGGATAGAAATATCACTGATACCCGATGCTGCTGTGTAAATGCTAACAGATGCCAATCCGAATTTTCTTCCTATTGGACCTGATTGCACTACACAATGTTGCACACGATTAAACGGAACAATATGTAGTTTCTGTATGACCCATCCTGTTCTGAGGAGTATATCTTTCTCTCGTACTGCATAGGCCTTTCTTCTAAAAGAACCGGTAACAATTATAAAAGTTATAATTGCTATTATGATAATTGAGCCAACTACTACCGGAAGCCAAAAACGCTGATCCATATCATCGATCAATAAAACGATTGTAATCCCGATAGCCAATAGAATCACAAACCAAATGGCCCAGGAAATGTATAATACTTTTAAATAGGTCTTTTCAACCGGTTTCAGGTCAGCAGCTGAAGCTTTGGGAATTTCATCCCATTGCACCTGCAGGTTTTGGAATTGCATGCCTAAATATATAAAGATGAATGAATATCTGGAAGTACACGAGTGCGACGCAAGAGAGCTAAACCGGAGTTATTTCTCCCTGCATCACAAAAAAGCCTGCTAAAACCTTAAATCCTTACATTTGTTACTTAAGATGTGTGAACATGGAGTATAATACCGAAAGAAATTACCTGAGCATGAGGGAATATGGCAGACATATTCAGCGAATGGTAGAATATTTAATGACAATAGACGACAGGGAAAAAAGACAGGCCCAGGCTCATGTAGTGATAGAATTAATGGGATTTCTGAACCCTCACCTGAAAAACGTTGAGGATTTCCGCCATAAGCTTTGGGATCATTTATTTTTTATCAGCGATTTTAAATTAGATGTAGATAGTCCTTACCCTTTGCCACAGAAAGAAACGTACAAGGCAAAGCCTGATCCGTTGACGTATCCGAAAAAATATCCTAGATATAATCACCTTGGGAAAAACCTGGAAACAGTAATTGAAAAAGCACTGAAAGAAGAGGACCAGGAGAAGAAAGCCGGATTCGCTCATGCCATTGCCTACTATATGAAACTTGCTTACAGCAACTGGCATAAAGAACTGGTACATGATGATGCGATAAGAAGTGAGCTGGATAGTATTACCGGTGGTGAACTTGAATTCAGTAACACGCCATTCATCAAACATCGCAATGCACCGTTTGAAAGTGATACTTACCCTGCAAGAAGTGGTGGAAGAAGACAAAATTTCGGTGGAAGAAATGATGGAAGAAGAAGTGGTGGACAAGGTGGAAGAGATAACAGAGGTGGTGGTGGACAACAAGGAAGAAATGATAACCGTAACCGTGGTGGACAACAAGGTGGTGGTGGAGGAAGAGATAACAGGGGTGGTTCAGGAAATGGTAGCGGACCAAACAGGAATTTTAAGAAACGATTTTAATAAGCCCACCGGCTTTAGAATGTATAAAGGCATCGAAACTTTTCGATGCTTTTTTATTTGACTATTTTCGCCGGCTATCACTTAGCAAACATAATTACCTTAGTTAATTATTTTAATTCGCCACATGTCATCATTCGAAGTTACAGGAGGAAAAAAACTTAAAGGGACCATCGTTCCACAGGGAGCAAAGAACGAAGCACTGCAAATACTTTCTGCAGTATTGCTTACTGATGAAAAAGTAACGGTAAAAAACATTCCTGATATTGTTGATGTAAACTTGTTGATCGAGTTATTGCAGGACATGGGTGTGAAAGTTGAAAGACCTGAAAGAGATATCTGCATTTTCCAGGCTGACGCTTTGGATATTGATTATTTAGGATCTGAAGCCTTCTTAAAAAAAGGTGGAAGATTGAGAGGATCTGTAATGGTTGCAGGTCCAATGCTGGCAAGATTTAAAAAAGCATTTATTCCCAAACCAGGTGGAGATAAAATAGGAAGAAGAAGACTGGATACACATATCATCGGTTTTCAGAAACTCGGTGCTGAGATGAAGCACAATGAAAACTTAGGTGTTACTGAACTGATCGGCAACAACCTGAAAGGTGCTTATATGTTACTTGATGAACCCTCTGTAACAGGTACAGCCAATATTGCCATGGCTGCGGTTCTGGCAAAAGGAAGCACCACAATTTATAATGCTGCCTGTGAACCTTACCTGCAACAGTTATGTAATATGCTCAACAGGATGGGAGCTAAAATCAGTGGCATTGGAAGCAATATGCTGGTGATTGAAGGTGTTGACAAATTACACGGCACTGAGCATACGATGTTGCCCGATATGATAGAGGTGGGAAGTTTTATTGGTTTGGCAGCAATGACACAGAGTGATATTTTAATTAAAGGTGCAGGTGTAGATCATCTAGGAATTATACCGGAGAAATTTCAGCAATTAGGCATACAATTCAATATAACCGGTGATGACATTCATATACCAGAGCAGGAGAGTTACGAGATCCAGACTTTTTTAGATGGCGGTGTGATGACCATTTATGATCATCCCTGGCCAGGTTTTACTCCAGACTTATTAAGTATCGTGTTGGTGGTAGCTACACAGGCTGTGGGAAGTGTTTTGATCCATCAAAAAATGTTTGAAAGCAGGTTGTTCTTCGTAGATAAACTGATCGACATGGGTGCACAGATCATTCTTTGTGATCCACACCGTGCAACAGTAATTGGTTTGGGAAGAAAACAGCCGCTTCGGGGTATTGTAATGAGTAGTCCGGATATCAGGGCCGGTGTATCATTATTGATTGCTGCGTTAAGTGCAGAGGGAAAAAGTACCATTCAAAATATAGAACAAATAGACAGAGGCTATCAATATATTGATGTTCGTTTAAATGAACTTGGGGCTGAAATAAAACGTTTGTTGTAATGATTGTTTAGATGAAAAATTTCCCCAAACATTTTTAAAAACCGGCAGGCACCCGGAGAGAAGGATTTTTTTCCTTCACGTTCTTCAAAAGAAAAACGGTCTGCAGCACCGAGTAATAATATCTGCCGGAATAACATTCATCTCTTGCAGGCAAATGATGTTATATATTGATGCAAGACTAATTACGTACCAAAACAAATCGTCTACAAGAAAATTTTTCACCACTGAAGCTATGCTGCTATTGAGTTTATAATAAAATAAGCAGTGAAATAAAATTTAATCTCAATTCATACAACGCTAATTGGCTAAATTTGTGTTGCAGGCTGTTGATATACCAAACTTTTTGTGTCCGGAGAGAAGGTGCAAGTCCTTTCCTTGAGGTATTCAATGGTCTGCAGCACCGGGCACTTCTTTTTTCCTCTTTACTTCCCTGAATTTTTACTCTCATATAAAGCTTTATTTTGCAGCCACCAATTCACTGCATGAAAACGTACAATAAGATCATTATTCTCACAGCTCCTTCTGGCTCAGGAAAAACTTCTATCGCCAGGTATTTGTTGCAGGTATTCAACAATCTTTCATTTTCTGTATCTGCAGCAACCAGGAAACCTCGTGAAGGAGAAGTAAATGGAAAGGATTATTATTTTATAGGTGAGGAAGAATTCAAAACTCATATAAAAAACAATGATTTTATTGAGTGGGAAATGGTGTACGAGGGAAAATATTACGGAACGCTGAAAGCTGAACTGGAAAGAATATGGAGTTTAGGACGAGTGCCGATCCTTGATATTGATGTGCATGGAGGCATTCATGTACAGCGAGAATACCCGATCAATACACTCTCATTGTTTGTAAAACCACCTTCCGTAGAAGAATTAAGAAAAAGGCTCGAAAGCCGAGGTACAGAATCTGCAGAAAGCATTGATACAAGAGTGAGCAAAGCCTCTTACGAACTTTCATTTGCCGATCAATTTGATCATGTGATCGTTAATGATGACCTGGATAAGGCTTGCAAAGAAGCGGAGAAGATTGTTCGAAAGTTTTTAGAGGAATAAACACTTCGCTGGATGCTAAGAGATAAAAGAGGCGAAAAAGAGATAATGAGATAGGTTCTATAATTAGTGTGTAAGATTTATGCAGTACTCACTCTTTTATCTCCTTACCAGCTCCTTCGTCTCTTAGCCTAATGCGCTTCCAACCAATTCACCCCACTTCCCACTTCTGCAATAACAGGAACTTCATTTGGTAAACTCATTGCATTCTGCATGCTTTCGATGATCAAGGGCTGAATGATCTCCAGTTCATCATGCGGCACATCAAACACCAATTCATCGTGCACCTGCAGCACCATTTTAGATCGTAATTTTTGCTCCCGGATCACAGCATCTACTTTTATCATAGCCAACTTGATCATATCTGCCGCCGTACCCTGTATTGGTGAGTTGATGGCATTTCGTTCCGCAAAACCTCTTACGGTAAAATTGGCTGAGTTAATATCTTTCAACCAGCGTTTTCTTCCTTTCAATGTTTGCACGAACCCATTCTCTCTTGCAAAGTTGATCGTGTCGTCCATATAACGGGTGATACCGCTGAACTCTTTCTTATAAGTGTCAATGATCTCTTTTGCTTCTGCCCTGCTGATACCAAGGTTTTCTGATAAACCAAATGCACTTTGTCCGTAAACAATTCCAAAGTTCACACTCTTTGCCTTGTATCGCATTTCTTTGGTCACTTCACTTTCATCAATACCATACACTTTAGCTGCAGTTGCAGTATGAATATCTTTGTTCAACCTGAAAGCTTCACACATATTTGCATCGCCACTGATCGCTGCAACAATTCTTAATTCTATCTGCGAATAATCTGCACTCACCAACACATGATCAGCATCTCTTGGTATAAAAGCTTTCCTGATCTCTTTTCCCCTGTCTGTCCTGATTGGAATGTTTTGCAGGTTCGGATTCGTACTGCTTAATCTTCCTGTAACAGCAACAGCTTGTGAATAACAGGTATGAACCCTTCCGGTCTTTGGATTGATCATCAAAGGCAAGGCATCAACATAAGTTGATTTAAGCTTGGTGAACTCTCTATAATCAAGAATATGTTTCACTACTTCGTGATCATTGGAAAGTTTTGCCAGCACATCTTCACCTGTGGCATATTGACCAGTCTTGGTTTTCTTTGCTTTTGGATCGAGCTTCATATGATCAAACAGAACCTCACCCAGTTGTTTTGGTGAACCGAGATTGAATTTCAACCCACAACAATCAAATACTTTTTGTTCAACTTCTTTGATGTCTTTTTCAAGTTGACGGGAATAATCATTGAGAAAATCTACATCGATCCTCACACCTTCATATTCCATATCGGCCAATACCCTGGTCAAAGGATTTTCTACTTCATCAAAAACATTTTCTACTTCCTTAAACTTTAATAACGGAACGAATTTTTCTTTCAACTGTAAAGTGATGTCGGCATCTTCTGCAGCATATTCCTTTATTTTTTCCAGCTCCACATCTTTCATGCTGCCCTGGTTCTTTCCTTTTTTACCAATGAGATCTTCTATCGGTATCGGTTCATAACCTAAATACTGTGCACTCAACAGGTCCATTCCTCTTCTTCCTTCCGGCTCAATGAGATAATGAGCAAGCATGGTATCAAATATTTGTCCTTTCAATGTTACATCATACCATTTCATTACGATGATGTCGTACTTGATGTTTTGTCCAACCCAGGTTTTTGTTTCATCATTAAATAATGGAGCAAGCTGATCTAAAATTTGTTTCGTCCGTTGTTCATTTAAACAAGGAATATAAAATCCTGATGTTGGTTTATACGAAAAACTAACACCCACCAGTTCAACCTGGTTGGGATCGGTTCCTGTGGTTTCTGTATCAAAGGAAACTTCCTGTTGCTGCAACAATTCATCAACAAGTTTTTTTAGCTTCTCATCAGTGTCAATCAATTCATAATTGTGAGGAGTGTTGGTGATGTTCTTTTCTGCATGAAAACCTGAATTTTCATCAGTTGATGGTTGAAGTGGATCTGCATTTACCTCTGCCTTCACCTTTATGGTCTTTCCCTCTACTGCATTTCCAAACAGATCAGTTTGCACACCTTGTGGTGCAGCATTGAATACATTGAAGTCTTCACCGAGGATTCTTTTGCCTAAGGTTTTAAATTCCAGTTCAGTGAATACATCAATCAAATCCTGCTTATTCCATTCTTTTAAGCGGTAATCCTCTTCATGAAATTCCACCGGCACTGTTGTAATGATTGTTGCCAGTTTTTTACTCATGACAGCATCATCTTTTCCCGCTCTTATCTTTTCACCCAAAGCACCTTTGATGTTATCGGCATTCTCTAAAATATTTTCCAGTGTGCCGTATTCCTTCAACAGTTTGCATGCTGTCTTCTCACCTACTCCTTTAATTCCCGGTATATTGTCTACAGCATCACCCATCAGCCCCAACATATCTATCACCTGGCTCACATTATCAATGCACCATTTCTCAGTAATCCTTTTTGCATCCAGTATCTCAACATCTCCACCCTGGTAACCTGGTTTGTAGATGTACACACAATCATGAATAAGCAGCTGTCCATAGTCTTTATCAGGCGTAACCATATACACATCATACTTTGCATCAGCTGCTTGCCAGGCAAGTGTTCCAATTACATCATCGGCTTCATATCCATCTATTTCAACAACAGGGATGTTGAATCCACGGATAATTCTTTTGATATCGGGAAGTGCATCTAAAAGATCTTCCGGTGTTTCCTGCCGGTTTGCTTTATAATCTGTGAAGTCAGTGTGGCGTTCAGTTGGTGCAAACGTATCGAAGCAAACGGCCATATGCGTTGGCTTCTCTTTATTGATGAGGTCAATTAATGTAGAAGTGAATCCAAACTGTGCATTGGTATTTCTTCCTTTAGAAGTTATTCTTGGATTACGGATCAGGGCATAATAAGCTCGATAGATCAATGCAAGAGCATCCAGCAGAAACAATTTTTTAGGCATGTGGCGAAGGTAATAATTGCCAGTTACTTAAGCAGGATGAACCTTACATCAAGAAGAGGATTATTGTTCTTTGAAAATAAACATTTGAAACTGAGGCAGGTTTTTAGGTCTTTTGTGTCTTTACATAAAAAAGGCAGCTTATTAAGCTGCCCCTGTTGTTGAGAGTGTATTAAAGCCTGTCTCTTCTAATGCCGTTTCATTCTATCGTCTCCCAAACCTTTTCACGAGAATGATCTATTGCTGTTGGTCATATCCTGTCTTTCTTCTGCTGATGATGAAGGTTCAAAACTGTGCCAGATATCAGGCGGCAAATCAGAATGTTTTCAAGACATGTGAATAAACGAATAGCCGCCAATTATAGTTAACGGTGTTCATTTACCAAATAATTATTATCAAATCGGCAGATTAGGTCAGGTAACCAGGCTTAGTATCTTTGCTGCCGTTATTAAAGCAACCAAACATGAAAGCATTTTACCTTTACGTTTCACTTTTACTCGTTTCATTCTCAACTAGTGCGAATCAATATGTAACACCAGGAACAGGAGTGAAGTATACACTGGACGATCTGGTTACTAATTCCGGCGGAAGTGTCACATTAACTGCCGGTATTTATTATGTCGTAGACAGTATCTATATCAATACCAACGATACACTCTCCATCTTTGCAGATGCAACCGTCAGATATGGACTGAATACTTTACTTGGTACAAAAAAGAATGGTGTTTTACTGATCGATCCGCCAAATAACGTAACATTTACTGCAGACAACCTAACGTCCGGATACCTGGGTGTGAGGCTTGACAGTTCCAGTGGAAGTGTGATCAGGAAACTAACACTCGAATATGCAGTATCATTCAGAATAAGTGATTGCAGTCCCACATTGGATAGTTGCATTCTGCAATTCAATAACCATCTGGCTTCAACCACTTTTGGGAATGGCGCTGTCGCATTATTTAGAGGAAGCCCGGTAATTAAAAATTGCAGGTTTATTAATAACAAACGTGCTGCTATACAGGGTGGTGCCAATATTGCCAATGCACCTAAAATTCTCAATAATTATTTTTTTGCTAACAGTACAAATAATGTGAATGTACCACAGATCAATCTTGGCTCCACGGGTACCAGTTCAGATACGGTAAAGATTATCGGCAATACTATTATTGGTGGTTACACAATGAGTGGCGGAATCGGTTTCTTACCAACCGGAAACGTCTATGCTTTTATAAATGGGAACATCATTCGAAAAAACCGCTATGGGATTACTTTCAATGGTGGAGCAAACATTAATGCTGTGGTTAGTTATAATATCATCGACTCAAATAACATCCAGAATGATCCAAACCTCGGTGGAAGTGGAATTGCATTTAGTGGTGGCAGTTCTACCAGTCAGCAAAACACGATTGTAACCGGTAATATCATCCGCGGAAACCTTTGGGGTATTACTATACAGCACCGATCCAAACCAAATCTTGGAAACCTATCGAATACGGATACAACAGACGACGGAAAGAATCAATTCATCAATAACACGAACGCCAACACACCAGACATTGACTTATACAATAATTCAATTGATAATATCAGTGCTGAAAATAACTACTGGAACACAGACGACCCTGCAACTGCTGAAGCAAGAATCTTTCACCAGGTGGATGATGGAAGTCTGGGGCTCGTCGACTTCGACCCCATCTTAACAGCTGCTGTTCTTCCGGTAACCTTTTCAGAATTTAATGTAATAAAGAAAGAAAGGTCAATTTTTCTTAAGTGGGAAACGGAAACAGAAGTAAATGTTTCTCACTTCAATGTACAACGTAGTGCAGACGGAAGATCGTTTACAACAATCGGAAGAATAAATGCCGCCGGAAATACAACCGGTTCATCAATCTATTCCTATAGTGATCTGGATAAACTCACTGGTAGCAAGGAGGTGTTTTATCGTTTACAAATCTTAGATAAAGATGGCAAAACAACTTACAGTAATGTAAAAAGAGTAGTGCTTAACACTGATGTAAGTTTTAGAATAATACCTAACCCTGCAAGTAATTTTATCACAGTGGAGGGAGAAGGTGTGGTAACAATGAAGATCGTTAACATCGCAGGAAAAATATTAATACAAACCCAACTCACATTACCTGTATCTCAGGTTGACATTTCTGCACTTAATCCTGGTGCCTATTTTGTTCATATCACAGACCACAAAGGAAACAATAGTGCACAACGACTACTAGTGCAATAAAAAAGAACGATAAATTAGCTTACATCGATTCAAAAAGCCACTGTAAGGTGGCTTTTTTTGTAACTGGCATCTATTATCGTTAGCGAACAAAGCGTTCTCTTTTCAAAACAGCTTCAATTGCTCCAGTGTCATTTGGAAAAGCACTCATTAGCAACTGCACCCTTTGTTTAGATACTCCATATTTGTCAGCGATGTATTCGACCCATTTATCAGATCGTACAGACTCGCTAATACAGGAATTGTTTGCAGCCTCGTTCTCCATAGTTTGTTTCCTCTCCATAAAGATGGACTTTCTTCCAGCGTAACTACAATCATAAATAACATACTTCTGCCCAAATCAGGCAGCGATCTTTAACAGCTGTTATATCGCTTTTAGTATCAGCCCGATACTTTCCTTATTGATTGGCTTGTGCAGGTAAAGCCGTACGAAAGGATTGGATGTTGCCCTGTTAATATCAGCAGTATCCATAGAACTGGAAAGCATTACGATCTTACAACGCTGTTTTATATTGTCTCCCAGCCCGTCAAATTCATGCAGGAAATCAAAACCATTCATCCCGGGCATATTGATGTCTAATATTATTACATCAGGCAAAGAATATTCATCGCTGTTCCGGAGCTGCATCAAAGCTTCTTCGGCACTTTCGAAACAGCTTACTTCATTTGTGAAGCCTTGCTTTCTGAATAGGGTTTTAATCAGATAGTGATTGATAACACTATCATCTACCAGCATGATTGTAATCGCTTTCTGGCTTTCGCTTAATTCCATTGCTTAAGAGGGTATGTTCATTAAGTACAGGGCGAAGCTATTCAACAGCTACTTAATTACAGGTATATGTTATTCTCTATTTATCAACGGTAATTTTACCATGTAAGACTACGGTAAGCCCATGCATTTTTTACATAAGAATAATAAAAAAACAAATTCGATTTAAGGCCATTAATGCTCACCAGCTACCATTCACAAAAGACTAAAATGCATTTCACCATGAACCTTTGTATCTTCATCACTATCCAATCAAACTAACTAGACACTTTATGAGAACATCGTTTTTGCAGTACCTGATACTGCTCTTAGTATTTATCTCATCAAATGCAATTGCCCAGGGCACAAGACTTTTACGCCAGCCTGCTTTGGGTACAGAAGAAATTGCTTTTGTGTACGGAGGAGACATCTGGACCGTTTCAAAAAATGGTGGAGATGCAAAACGTATCACTTCTACAGCTGCCACAGAAGGAAATCCTTGTTTTTCACCTGATGGAAAATGGATTGCTTTCAGCTCGAACCGTTCTGGTATCATGCAAGTGTATGTTGTTTCGTCTAAAGGAGGAACTCCTACACAACTTACCTGGTACCCGGCAGCATCATTTGTAAGAGGATGGAGCCCTGATGGCCAACATATTCTTTACGCGTCAGGAAGAGAAAATGCACCTACTACATTCAGCAGGCTCTGGATCGTTTCACCTTCTGGTGGTCCGTCAACTTTATTACCTGCACCCTGGGGTTTCGACGGAAATTATTCGCCTGATGGAAAAAAGATTGCTGTAGATCGAATGACTAGATGGGATGTTGAATTTCGTCATTATCGTGGCGGACAAAATACTGCATTGCAGATCCTCGATCTTAATTCTCTCAATGAAACAACGATTCCCTGGGATGGCAGCACAGACCTGCATCCTGTGTGGATGAACAATAACGAGATCTATTTTTTATCTGATCGTGATTTTATCATGAACGTGTATGCATACAACACATCGAACAATGCTGTACGACAGGTGACTGATCACAAATCAGGCGATATAAAATGGCTGGAAGGAAATGGTAAAGAACTGGTGTATGAACATAATGGAAATATTCACCTGCTGGATGCTTCAGGAAAAAGTAAACAACTTGTTATTAACGTAACAGGTGATTTCCCCTGGGCTGAAAAAAGATCTGAGAATGTTACCAGCAGGGCTACCAATGCATCGCTTTCTCCCACAGGTAAACGTATCGTATTAGAAGCAAGAGGCGAAATATTTACCGTGCCTGTAGAAAATGGTGATCCAAGAAACTTGACACGTAGCTCTAATGCAGCAGATCGTGTTCCACTATGGAGTCCTGATGGAAAACAGGTGGCATGGTTCTCCGATAAAGATGGCAAAGGATATTCTCTTTACATTACAGACCAGGAAGGAACAACTGAACCTCGTAAAATTTCTGTTGGAGAAAGCAAACTTGCCTGGGATCCTGTTTGGAGTCCGAATGGAAAATACATTGCTTTCACAGATAATAAAGTGATGATACAGGTACTTGAATTGTCTTCAGGCAATATCATCACTGCAGATATTGGTGGAAGTAATGGTGATCGTGGCAACACCAGTGTAACCTGGAGCCCCGACAGCAAATGGCTGGCCTATACAAAGACTGCGGATAATAATTTTCGCAACATCATGCTTTGGAACATCGATAGCAAAAAAGCAACAAGACTGAGTGATGCTATGGCAGATGCAATTGCACCAGCCTGGGATGCAAATAGTCGTTACCTGTACTTTCTTGCCAGCACCAATGTGGCATTGGGAAGTGGATGGGCAAATACCAGCTCTCAGTATGCAAGACCAACATTTGGTGCTTACATCACTTTACTGCGAAAAGAAGAACAAAATCCTTTTCCTTTAAAAACCGATGAAGAGCCGGACACATCAAGACCAAAAACAAAAGATACGGCCAGCTTTAAAGGTGTTCGTATTGATTGGGAGAATATTGATCGTAGAATTATTGCCATGCCGATACCTGTTGCTGAATATGATAATATGATCATGGGTCCGAAGGGATCTGTGTTCATTCAATCAGGTGGAACGTTGAGTAAGTACAATGTTGCAGATAAGAAGATGGAAGAAATGGTGAAAGGCGGATCGCAATTCGCTGTATCTGCCAATGGTGAAAAACTATTGTTTAAACAAGGTAGCAACTGGAGGGTGGTATCAACCGCAAAACCTGCAGGTGCCTCTGAAGGAACAGTTCCTGTTACATTAAGAATGGACCTGGATCGTGTTGCAGAATGGCAGCAGGTATTCAGCGAAGCATGGCGTTACCAGCGTGACTATTTCTATGATGCAAATATGCATGGCAGAAACTGGAACGAGGTATGGGAGCAATATGCACCATTGATGCCTTACATCCGTCACAGAAGTGATCTTACTTATTTGCTTGACCAGTTAGGTGGTGAAACATCTGTGGGACATAGTTTTGTTTTCGGGGGTGATTTTCCGTCGTTAGACACATCAAGAGTAGGCACATTAGGTGTTGATCTTGTTGCTGCAGACGGCAAATGGAAGATCAAGAGAATTTATACAACAGAAAGCTGGAATCCTGGTTTGGTAGCACCAATGGCACAACCTGCTTTACAGGTAAAAGAAGGTGATTATATTCTAGCAATCAATGGAGAACCACTTACAGCATCTGATGATCCTTATCGTTTATTAAATGGTACAGCCAAAATGCAGGCAGTATTACTTGTAAACAATAAACCATCGAATGATGGTGCCTGGACAATAAGAGTTCTGCCAACAGAAAATGAAAACCAGTTAAGGCAATTGGCATGGATAGAAGACAACCGTCGTAAAACGGAACAACTTTCTAATGGTAAACTTGGTTATGTATGGGTACCGAATACAGGAGGACCCGGCTTTAATGCATTCAACCGTTATTTCTTTGCACAGCAGGATAAGCAAGGTGCTGTGATTGATGAAAGGTTTAATGGAGGTGGTTTATTAGATGATTATATGGTTGACCTCATGGTTCGTCGTTTACGTGCCGCCATCAGTAATGAAACACCTGGAGGAAAACCAACAAAACTGCCTGCAGGAATTCTCGGGCCAAAAGTTTTATTAATAAATGAACTGGCAGGAAGTGGAGGTGACTTCTTTCCCTGGGTATTCCGTCAACAAAAAGTAGGACCATTGATCGGTACAAGAACATGGGGTGGACTGGTTAAGAGCACCACACATTATGCCTTTGTTGATGGTGGAGCGATGACTGCACCTGATAATGGCATCTTCGATCCAAGACAAAATAAATGGATCGCAGAGAATACAGGTGTTGCGCCTGATATTGAAGTAAAGATCACAGCCAAAGCAGTCTCGCAAGGAAAAGATATTCAATTGGAAAGAGCAGTAGATGAGGCTTTGAAATTGCTGGAAAAGGAACCAATGGTGGATGTAAAAGTTCCACCTTACTCCACACCTGGTAAGAAAAGATAAAATCGATCATTAAGATAATTGAAAAGGCAACCATAAGGTTGCCTTTCGCTTTAGGTTATTTAGTTCTTAATCGGTCGAAGAATATTTTCAATTCTTTGTATTGCATCATCAATATGAAAACGTGTAAGATCATTCTGGTGTTTTGTACTAGCAGTCTTCAACTGTTGCTGTAACTTAACCAGGCTGGCCCTCACTATAGATGGTATATCAGACTGGCTGATGTTAACAGGGGTAGCATTCGGTCTAAGTAATGAGGCAGAAGCAGAGGGCTGGGGAGCCAGCAGGAAATTCATTCTATCGATATAGGCTTTCTGTAAGTTTCTTCGGTAGATATTTATTTTGCTTCCATTGGTCAATTCACTCCAGATACCCGATTGTAATTGAGTTATCATGTCTGCTGCATTGTAATCAACATCCTTTATTTCATTTTCCATTAATCGTGTAAGCCTGTCGGCAGATAATAATGCATTGAGATGACGTACCTGCAATGACCTGATATTATCTACATGATTTGCATGGTGTATGTTCTGAACAATCTCTGATTGATTCAACCAATCAAGCGAACCAAAAGCATTATTCAACAACCAGTTGAGCGCTTCTTTCTGATCTTTTGCAGATACCGAAGCATAGATATTTCCTTTCTGATCAGGTGTAAGTCGTTCCTGCTTCACACCACCAATATTTGTCACAACATGACCAACATACCTGCTGAATACTCCTAATAATTCTCCATATAATTCTGACAAATCAGCATAATCATTTGTTTCGGCAGCAGTCCACTTGTACAACTGTGGAGCAACGAGTTTCAGGTTTTTAATTGCATAAGTACTTGCCTTTACTGCATCATCACCAATATTTTCTGTCTGGCTTTCCGGATCGAAACTTTCACCACTTCCAAAACGGTATACAGGATCGCCGGATTTGTCAGTGATCCATTTGGAAAGTATAGGCACTTCCTGTAATGCATTCTTCGCTTCAGGTATATAACGATAACCCCAGTTAATGGAATAATAATCATACGGACCTAACTGACGCACAAACCGAACATTCTTATCACCTGGTTGTGCTATATAGTTGAACCGTGCATAATCCATAATAGTGGCCGCTATACCATTTTTATTAGTGAACGTTGCACTTCGTAATGAATCTACCGGGTAGGCAGCACTTGCTTTCATATTATGTGGTAAACCAAGTGCATGACCCACTTCATGAGTGATCACGTACTTCATCATTTCACCAAGATCTTCGATCGGTGTATTGAGTGTTCTTGCTTTAGAATTGGCTGCACCGGTTTCTAACATGTACCTGTTACGGTAAGAACGAAGATGATTGTGGTACCAGATGATATCGCTTTCGATAATTTCACCACTACGTGGATCAGAAACACTTGGGCCGACAGCATTCCGTGTGGTACTTGCAACATAACGTACTACGGAATAACGGACATCTTCAGGATTAAAGTCAGGATCTTCCTGTATGGAGGGTGGATCTTTTGCAATGATGGCATTTTTAAATCCTGCAGCTTCAAACACTTTCTGCCATGCTTCCACTCCTGCTTTGATGTAGGGTCTTAACTTCACCGGGGTTGCAGGATCAAGATAATATACGATCGGCTTTACGGGTTCTACCAGTTCTCCTCTTTTATACGCTTCCACATCTTTTGGCTCTAATCTCCATCTCCTGATATAAGAGACATCATCTGCCTTATAAGCTTCACTTCCATAATCAATACGGTTGATATTGAAATAACCAACACGGTAATCATAGATACGTGGCTGCATCGGTTCTTTTGGAAGTAATACGAGTGATTGGTTCATCAGTACACTAATAGAGCCTGCCGACGAATTCTCCGGAGGCTCAGCAGCATCATAGGTCATATCCTGTCTTACTTCAATATTCAGGGGGAAGCTTTTCATACTATTAATGAAGCTTCTTGACTCATCTAGCCTGGTTACCTTATAATCGCGACGCATACTAGGTGTGATACCGCTGATCGCTTTTACATCAGTCAGGAAGAATCTTGTAACGTCTATAACACTCGCTTTTGCATCGTTGTTATATGCAGCAATATCAAAAGCAAAGATCACAGGCATATGGCTGTTCGCCAGTACTGAAATATTGATTGGGAGCGAATCAGCTGCAAAGCTTGAAGTGGTTTTACTTCTCAACGTGATCTTCGTATCAACTTTATCCCAGACTACCATTTGTTCTTCAACTGAAGTTCCGGCATTAACGAAACCCCCACCCAATCCTGAAGGGATAGCAGCAAATCTTGTGATCCATAAGAAATCACGTCTTAGTAAACTGTCAGGAATTTCGAAATAGTATTTGTCAGACACCTTGTGAACGGTGAATAAACCTCTATCGCTGATAGCTTCTTTGGTTATGACGTCGTTATAATTCCTGATGCCTGTTTTGGCAGGCCTGGTAATTTCCTGTGCAGTTGTATTGAACACCATAGCTGCAAACAACAGAAACAAAAAGCCTTTGAATAATTTATTCATAGCAGATGAGTTAAGTTTTTGCAATATAAGATTATATGCCAATCAAAAAAGTTGACAATGATGAGTACCAAATGCATTGGAAAAAATGAGATGCTGTCAGGCCTTATTTAAAAGTTTCTTCCAGAGTTGAAGCAATTGCTTTTAGTAATCCTACATCGATCAGTCGATCCGGGTTTTCAATAACTGCCCGATAATATTTTTCTTCATCCGGTTCAAAAAGGATTGTTGTTCCGTCAAGTTGTACCTGTATCTTATGAGTGTAACCCATCATCATTAAAATACACGGGAAAGACATCAGCGTATTGTTGTATGTTACTTCCAGTTCAAATTCATCCACAAGCAAATCTACCTGTAAAACTGCAAGCGTCAGCAGTTTAATCAATCACTAAATTTGCAGATAGACGCCTGGGGCCTTGTTTTTTAAGAAGAGCATGGTTAAACAGATTATTAAAAGGTTTTACTTTTATATGCGATACTTCCTGATGCTGCTCGTCTCACTAATCATTGCCGGAATAATCGTACAATTTACTGGCGATAAATTAGAGGAGCCTGTAAGAACATTATTATACCAATTGAAAGGTGATCCAGTGCTTTCCTATTCCACAAACCATGTGGACAGCAATGGCGTACCATATGTAGATTACCATGAATTAAGAGAATACACAGCAGGCAAACAGTATAACGCTACCATCATTTGCAATTATGCGTTAGATTATTACGAGCGCTATATCAAAACCAAAGATGAAAATGCTTACAGCAAATTCTTCAGCTGCGTGCAATGGTTGCAGGGTGATATAACACAAGTTGATAACTATGCATTATTTGTTTTTAGATGGAAACAACCCTGGTACGATTCTGTTGGTGTTCCTTTCACTTCAGGTATGACCTCAGGTTTGGCAATACAGGTCTTTACCGATGCTTATCAACTTACCAAAGACAGCAGCTATCTTCAACTTAGCAATAAAATAGCGAGGGGATATTTCATACCAATTGAACAGGGAGGGTTTACCTATACAACTGCAAACAGATGGTGGTATGAGGAACTGGCGGACACAGCAATGCACACACCGTTTATTCTTGATGGCCATATTTTCGCTATTACCGGATTATATCCTTATTGGCAACTAACTAAAAATGATTCTGTAAGAATTGTAATTAACAATGGAATAAATGGATTGAAAAACAGGCTTGCCAATTATGATGTGGGAAATGGAACGATTTATTATGATAAATACAAAAAAATAGCAGATAAAAATTATCATCGGCTTCTAGTTCAACAAATGAAACAGCTATATGAATTAACCGGAGATAAAGTATTTCTACATTACTATGAGAAGTGGAGGACACCACTTGATCGACCTTATTTGCTGAGGATCGTGCAGCAGCGAAATATTTCTGGTTTAGTATTATTTACATTATTGACGTCGGGATTATTCATTGGTTTGATTGGAATATCAAAACTGATAACGTTTATGTCTAAAACAAAACACCCCGGAGAACCGAGGTGACGTCTAAAATGCACATGAGAAAATTGTTTCGCTAAGCCTGACAAAAAAGACCGGGATAAACCGGCCTGATCTGTTCGATTGATTGCTATAAAAAGATCAATAGTTGAATTTTGTCCAGCCTTTCCACCAGGTTGACAGTTCACCTGCAGGAGCAATAGCACCACGGAATGTAACCGTCTTATTAAAGAAAGTATCACCGGCAAATTTTGCATCTGTAAAACCTCCACCATTCAATACTTTTTGATTTCCACCACTACCACCAAAAGGCGTAGGATCCGGTGCAGAATAATTAAATGGCTGAATTAATTTTGCGTCAGCTGCATTCGTTAAGATATCATTGTTGTAAAAAGCATTTGTGAACCATGTAGCAAATGTTGCATCGTTGGTAATGGTAGCACCTGCAGTTCCAGAATAACGGAGATTCGTTGTATTACCAGCAAGTGTATTATTCCTGAACCGAATGGTACTATCTTCTACATTTAAAGCAACAGATACTCCTGTAGCGGCATCCAGTTCAATACCTCTTGGCCATCCCATGATGATAGAATTGAATATAGATATCCCTGTATTTCTCCTGATATGTGCAGCACCTCTGAATAAGGAACTACCGGAGTTTGCCAATGTTGCTCTCGGACCGATAGCAGTGATATTGCTGAAGATGGCAGTTGTTTTTGGAGTTGCAGCCGTACCACTTGCATTATTATCACTTTCAAAAGCTTCAGAAGTAGAGATATCAGCAATCAGTGAATCACGCATCACCAAACCAAACTGTACTTTACCACTGTAACCATTATCCGTATCAAAATCATCATCCTGCGTTTTGAAAGCAATGAGATAATTAGCATTCACATTTCCACCAAACCATTCGTAAGCATCGTCTTTTGCATAAGCTACCTGTATATGATCGATGGTTGTTCCGCTACCCACTCCTGCCATTGTTAAACTGTTGATCTCTTTATCTGGCTGAAATGCATAACCTGCATATTCAATTCTCACAAAACTCAGTACTCCTGAATTATCATTTGCAACAGGAGCAGGAACCAATGCATCACCTGAACCGGCAAGGCCATCGCCGTTTGCATTATCTATACCACCTTCTACCTGCAATAAACCTGCTGTACCGTTGAAGGATGAATTGATAGGAGCCTTTCCAAGAATCACGATTCCTCCCCAGTCACCTGACTGTGGATTGGGTGAAGCTGAAGTGAAAACAATTGGTTCGGTAGCTGTGCCCTGGGCAATAATCTTTGAACCACGTGTTATAACAAGTGCACCAACATCAGCACCTGTAAAAGAACCTTTGATAACAGTGCCTGCCTCGATGGTCATGGTTTTATTGCCTACCATGTACACCAGGCCTTTCAGGATGTAAGTATTTTGTTTACGAAGCAAAGTATCTGCATTAATACGACCCTGTAATGTGATAGTTTGTCCTGTTGTATTTCCATTACCACCTCCAGGTTGAGTTACTACTACGATCTGTCCATCTGATTCGATCTTTCTGCAACCTGTAGTGATCGATGCAGCGGCAATAAGTAGAAATAGAAGCTTCTTCATTGTTGTATTTTTAAAAAGTTTACTTAGTAAATGAGTAATTAAATGTTAAGCTGAACGTGGTGCCGAACTTCCGGGTAAAACGATTCGCATCGTGTGTTTTACTATAGGTAGTGTTATCATCACCATTCTGGTAGAAATACTGGGTCTGGTTAATGATATCAGAAATGTTCAAACGAAACTCACCACGATCTTTTAATAATTTTTTACTTAGCTGCAGATCAAGTACAGGTCTTGGTGCTTCATAAATATCCGGTGAACCAGCACCAGCCTGGATACTTCCCACGAGGTAAATTCTTTCTCCCACCTGGTTGAATAATACGGTTGCAGAAAAACCATGTTTAGGTAAATCATACATTAATCCAACATTCACGAGATAAGGTGATTGACCCTGTAGTGGCCTGTCGATATTTAATTTCTCATCTTTAATTCGGCTATAGATATATGCAGCATTACCCTGGAGTGTAAAGTTTTTCATGCCGGATATAAAATCAAGTTTTTTCCTGAATTCTAACTCAGCACCATAAGATGTTGCCTGTTTTGCATTGGCATAGCTGAATGTGCTGGCTCCACCAATTCCTTCATCAAAGAATTGCTCAATGGGTTTATCAAAGAATTTATAGAAAGCGCCGATGGTAAACATCTCTCCAGCTTTCGGATACAATTCATAACGCAGATCAAGATTGCTAACCTTTGTTCTATTCAATAAAGGTTCTCCCTGTACTGAGGCATTTAACTCAAAATCATAGAGATTGAGGAATGATAATTCTCTCAACTCAGGACGAATAACAGTCTGTGAGGCCGAGAACCTGATATTGTTATTCTTATTGAGTTTGTATGTTGCATTTAAGCCAGGCAGGTAATCTCTTACCACTACATGTTGGTGACGTGGATCCCAGGTTTTTGTACTTCCGATAAGCTGATCGTAATCTTCTACTCTCAACCCCCAAACAACTCTTAATTTATTAGTGAACTGGTTATCCAGCTGTAAGAAGCCACCATTTAAGATGGTATTGGCCATATACCTGAAATTGCTGTTCTTGATGGCATCGAAAGCCAACATGTTACTGTTTGGGTTACCATCACCGAAATTGGAGGCTGCAAACACTTCATCAGCTCCTAATAAACGTAACGCAGGATTGTCTTTTGGTAAGTAGTTGGCAAACAGTTTTGCATCGTACAACCTGTCTTTCACCTGTAACATATATCCACCTTTCACCGTTTGCTTTTTACCCAACAAGTTGAAATGGTAGGAAAGATCACCTCCTGCAGTATATATATAATCACTAAGGTTTTGATATATACGGCTGCCGCTTTGTTGAGAAAGGGAGTTAGATATCAGGAGTGTGTAAGGATCGTTTGAGTTATTTTGCCTTGAGTATAAAATCCTGCGTTGATCAGGAACATAGCCATCAAGGATGTTGAAAGAGCCATACCATTTTAATGACAGCTTATTGTCTAATTTATGATCACCCGCTATTTGTGTACTGTTGAAGATGTTTTGTTTGAAAGTGAATTCACTTCCTTTCAACTGTTCGTCCCTGTTAAAGTCAACACCGCTTCTTTGCGTAACTGAATTGGATGAACTTACATTGAGTAATGATTTAATCGAGATGCGATTTCTTTGATCAAGCTGTAGCGCAATACTTCCCAAAGTACCCCAGGAAATATCCTGTGCATATCGATCATCGTCCAGGTCGAAGTTCCTGGTGAAAACATTTTCACTGGCTAAAGTGTTGGAATTATTTTCCTGGATGATAAAACGATTGCTACGATTATAGATCACACCAAACGTTCCCCCAACTGTTTTACCCATGAACTTCGTGTTAAACCCACCGTTAGCCTGGAAAGAAACATTTGGCGCTGCTGTTATTTTTCTTGGTGCCCAGGAATTACGTAAAGCTTTACCGATGGTTACTTTGTTTCCATGATTCAACGTATCGAAACCAGATTTTGTAGTATACCCTGTTGGCAATGCTCGTGTGCCATCATCCAGTCCCAACCAATCATATTTGCCACCCTGTGCATCTTTATAAAAATCTTTTCCTGTGGTTTGAGTATTGAATCCTGTACCGATCTGGAGATTGAAAAACCCTTTTGAAGGAATATCTTTTGTGTTCACCTGAATCAAACCACCAGCCCATTCACCTGGATATTCCGGAACAAAAGCTTTGTTGATGATGATATTATCGATCATTGCTGCAGGAATCAGATCGAAAGAAAAAGTTTTACGATCAGGCTCTGTACTGGTGAGCAAAATACCATTGAGCATAGCCTGGTTGTAACGATCTGCAAGACCTCTTACTATTAGAAATTTACCTTCCTGTATACTGGCACCAGGTGTTCTTTTCAATACCTCACCGGTGTTCCGGTCTGGTGATCTTTTGATTGCTTCTGCAGAAACAACAGAAGCAACCGTATTTGCATTCCGCTGATATGCAATACCGGCATTAACTGTTTCTCTTCTTGCAGACGATGTTGTTGATACCACCACATCACCAAGGTCCTTGCTCGATGCTATTAATATTACATCCAGGTCAGTTACTCCATTAGCTATCACATCCAATTCGTTGATCACTTTTGTTTGATATCCGAGCGTGGTAAAAGTGATTTCGTATTTCCCGGTGGGTAGCACCAGTATATAAGATCCATCAACAGAAGATATAGTACCTCTCGTAGCATTCTTTACCGTAACAGCAACACCGGATAGGGGTTCGTTTTTTTCATTAAGAATTTTACCTGCTACACGGCCCTGCGATTGTGCCTGGGAAGCATAAGAGATGAGAAAGAAAGCAAACAAATTAAGGATTATTCTCACTGCTATTTATTTGACAGCGAAAGTATCAGCCTCGTATTACCGAATTGTTACGTGAGTATTACCACATTGTTATGTTGAACAATTAGAAGATGTCCCTTCATGAACTGAATGGAAGATAGCGTTATCGCCAAGTAGCTTCTATGGGTGTGTAACCGTTGACCTTGAATTTGTATCGTTGCCCAATATTTTCGTATTGCCCCCTTTTGGTATACACACTCACGGTACCACCTTGATTGGCAGAAGGATTGCTGCCAGAGCCGGGTTCATATATTTTAATCATGGCAACATCCATTGTATTCACATATATATCTTCCCAGGAGTTTACAACATACTCGTCGAGGAATATATTCACTGGTTGATTCCTCCAGACCAGCCTGTTGTTCTCCATCCGAATTCCAGCAACTCTGGCTTCAAGAAATCTCTCTACTGACGAACTATTCGCAATAGCGTTATCGTCTAATCCATCGAATATCTTTGTAGCTCCTTTGAATAGAGAAGTAGTGTATTCTTCATCGTATCGCTTCAGCCTGGTACTGCCCTTATATTCCACAACCACCTCTGGCAAAGTATTCGCATTAAACAATTTGCTGAAATTGAATTGATAGTGTGTGCCTGGAGTGGAATTTTCATGTAGATTAGACTTAATATCTATTAAGCTGGTAAAAACTGCTATGGGTGTGAAGAATGAGTCAAGTGGTGTTACCAGCTTTATAAAAAGATCGTTTCGCCGGGTTTTTTTTGCAGGAGAGAAAATAAAATAAGCCTCTTCAGGGAACACAACATTCTGAATTCTGAAATCCCCTTTACCTGATAAATTGACTGCATTAAATAGACTCTCTTTATTTCTTGTCAGCATCAGGTAGTTAAGCTTTGGATTGCCATAATTATTCTTAAGATTTCCGTTTATTTTGAAAAGACCTTCCTGCAAAATAAAATTCATTGCATACTTGCCGGGTATTATTGAATCACCAACCGCTAAAGCAGCATTCAACTCTCCATTTATAACCGGGTAACGATATTTCCATATCCTTCCTGTTTGCAGATGTTGTATCCAGACATTCAATGTTGCACCCGCCAGGCCATTCGATGAATGGTTAGGAATAGTGCAGGAAAATTCAATAGTATCTTTCGCAACAAAAGTTACTCTGTTTAAAACGATCTGTAGGCTATCAGTTGCGAAACTGTATTTAGTAATCGCCAACACCAGAAAAATATTGAAGAAAATCTTCACTCGAAATCAGCATTGGTTTTCAGGAAGCGTAAGTTAATAATTGCCGAATTGAATTTACCTTACACCAAATGAGTATTGCATTTTCTTAACGTTATCAAAATTAATGATGTCTGGAATTCAAATAAAAAGCAGCCCTCAATGGGGCTGCTGATTTTACTAAACGGTACTAAAGCCAATCTGTTTTACTAATCCCTCTCATCATTCATCAATCTCTTCACTGTCGGTTTTTCTATGAATGATGCTATTGCTGTTGATTCATTTATTCGTCTGTATACGTTAAAAGAAAAACTGTGCCAGAAATAACTTTGGTGCGATCCATGATATTAAAAATCATCATTTATTATAACTTCAACATATGGCAACAATACAATTAACAGCAGCAGGTTTCAAGGAAAACATCTTCAACTATGAAGAAAGTGCAGAATGGAAGTTTAAAGGCAATGTGCCGGCCATCATCGATTTTTATGCTGATTGGTGTGGACCCTGCAAAATGGTAGCGCCCATCCTGGAAGAACTATCAAAAGAATACGAAGGCAAACTGGTGATTTATAAAGTAGATACTGAAGCGGAGGAAGAACTATCTGGTGTCTTCCGGATTCAAAGCATCCCTTCCATTCTTTTTATCCCTTTAGAAGGAACACCGATGATGCAGGCCGGTGCCTTACCAAAACATGTTTTGAAAGAAGTGATTGAGGAACAGCTGTTAAAGACACCATCAACAGAAAAATAATCAGCTAACCGGTATTTTGTTGAGAAGCGGCATCAAAATTGCCTAGCTCTGCAAAAATAACTTATGAAACTCCGAAACACCCTGGCTATTGCTATCATAGCCACTGCTGTAAGTTTATTTACTTACTCATGCACAAAGACCGATAAAAGCGCTTCTGCAGGTAAAGCTAAATTCCAGGTATTCCTTACTGATGATCCGGGAGATTATGAAGAGGTGAGAATTGACGTAAGAGATATTCTTATTAATTATTCTTCTGATACAGCAAACGGATGGCAGACACTAGGAAATGTAAGACAGGGTGTTTACGATGTACTTACATTAATTAATGATAATGATACCTTATTAGCCGATGCAGAGATCAAAGCCGGAAAGATCCAGCAGATAAGATTAGTACTTGGACCAAATAATTTTGTAAAGATCGATGGTACAGATTATCCTTTACAAACACCTAGTGCACAGCAATCAGGATTAAAACTGAAGATCAACCAGGAAGTAAATGAGGGTATTTTATATAAATTATTACTTGATTTTGACGCATCAAGATCCATCGTAAAAACGGGAAGCAATAAGTATATTCTTAAGCCCGTTATCAGAACTTCTTTACAGGCCATGGGTGGCAGCATCAAAGGATTTGTAAAACCTGATACTACTATGACTGCAGTTTATGCCATCCAGGGAACGGATACATTTGGTACTTATACTTCAAGTGGCAGCTATATGATTCGTGGTCTTGCAGCAGGGTCTTATAATATGTTATTCGTGCCTAATGATACCACGTATCAAAATGCAACAAAGTCAGGCATCAATGTTAACGTTGGTACAGTAACCACTGTAGATACAGTAACACTGGTTCCTTAATATTTAACATCATCAATTTAAAAGCCATTCACTTGAATGGCTTTTTCTATTTCGCTAATTGAGAAATGATTGGATATTATCGTTCTCCATATCTTTATACATGAACGCAATTGCGTTTATCGATATGATCAAACAGCTATCACTCCTTATAATTTTCGCTGCGTTTATTGCATTGTCATCGTTTTCACAAGACAGCACTTCATCTGATGGCTTATTCCAGATGGCCAGATCTGCAGCATTTGATGAAAAGAATTATCCAAAAGCAATCGAATTAAGCAAAAAAGCACTCATTATTTCACCACAATATTCTGATATAAGAATATTCATGGGTAGAGTGTATACCTGGAGCAATCAATACGACAGTGCTAAAGCTGCATTTGAATATGTATTGAATTATGCTCCTGACAATGAAGATGCATCGTCGGCATATGCCGATCTGGAGTATTGGAACGATAACAATGAGTCTGCACTGAGAGTTGCTGATAACGGATTAAAGCATCATCCAAACTCAGAATCACTGTTGGTGAAGAAAGCAAAAGTATTGTATGCTTTACGCCGTTACGAAGAGTCTGCAAACGTGATTGACGCAGTATTGAAGCTGAATAAAAACAATACAGAGGCTCGTGCACTATCAGAAAGGATCAGGGAAGTTCGTGCAAAAAACAGGATAGGCATCAGTTATGATTTTACCAGCTTCGACAAACAGTTTGCTGATCCCTGGCATATTGTAAGTGTTGACTATGGAAGGCAAACAAAGCTCGGCTCATTTACAGCAAGAGTCAACTATGCCAACCGGTTTAAAGAAAGTGGTGTTCAGTATGAAGTGGATGCTTATCCGAGAATCAATAAAACGTTTTACAGCTACCTGAGTTTTGGTTATTCGGGTGATGTTGGTGTTTTTCCAAAATACCGTGCAGGAGCTTCATTGTACATCAACCTTCCAAAAAGTTTTGAAGCAGAAGTGGGAACACGATACCTGTATTTTTCTGATGCAACGTGGATCTATACTTTGTATCTCGGCAAATATTATAAGAGCTGGCTGTTTGGTGCAAGAACCTATCTTACTCCATCTAATAATAATATCTCTCAATCTTATAATGTGATGGCAAGATATTATTACGGAGGTGCTGATGATTATATTCATTTTAATATCGGCACAGGTATTTCTCCAGACGATCGTCCTTCTGCTATCCTGCTCAACAGCGATTACAAATTGCAAAGCAACAGGGCTTCCGTTGCATGGAAAAAATCTATCACCAAACTTAATGTTATTGGGGTTAATGCAGGTTGGGTTAACCAGGAATATCTACCAAAGACAAAAGGAAATCAATTCGATATTGGCATTTCTTATCAACGCAGGTTCTAATGTGGAAGAAAAAATATAATATCTACATTTTATACCTCATCCTCTTAACACCCTTGTGGATGTGGCTTGTATGGGTTATTACACCAAAGAGAGCATTAATGTTAGGCATTATTGACAAAACAGTACTCACGAAAAAAGGGCAGGAACATAGCTCATTGATGTGGGTATTGAATCATGAAAAATTTGCCAAGATCAACACTGACCTTTATGAAACACAAAGAGACTACTTCGGCTTCTTTCCATTGGGAGGAGAAAAATACAAGATAAAAGGCCTGGAAAGATTCTCTTCAGCAAAACTGGATGAGTTGAGTAATGATTGTGATGTAGCTTATCTCACCGATGCTTATGGTATTTATAACAGTGAGTGGTATGAAAGAAAAAACGTAACAGAGCGTTCCGGGATAATTTATGGTGGAATGAGCCAGCAAGATGTTGATTTTCTAAAGAAGATGAAGGCAAAACATAAACTGATCTTAACTGAATTCAATTGTCTTGGATCTCCTACATCATCTACTGTGAGAGCTGATTTCGAGAACACTTTCAATATGAAATGGACAGGCTGGATCGGAAGATATTTTGATGTGTTGGATACAGCGATAAATCCTGAGTTACCCAAATGGCTTGTGCAAAATTATATAGACCAGCATGGAGGTAAATGGCCTTTCAAGAAAAGTGGAATTGCATTTGTTAAGGACGATGACAGAGTTGTGATACTGGAAAGTCAAACACATCTCATACGTGACCTACCACAGATCGTTAGCAAACCTGAAGCTGCAAAAAAATATGGATTGCCAGACAAGATCAATTATTCATTCTGGTTTGATGTGATTGCTCCTGATACCACCGTGAATGATGTTCTGGCGGAATTTGAAATACCTGTAAATAAATCCGGTACTGCTGAATTACAGAAAGCCGGAATTCCATCTTCATTCCCTGCAATAATTAATCACACCTCTCGTGATTATCAGTTTTGGTATTTCTGTGCTGATTTCAGTGACAATCCCATTGTTACTTTCTCCTCTTATTTTAAAGGCATCCCATTTTTTAAAAGAATGTTCTACAACACTACAGATCCTGCAGACCGCAGAAATTTTTTCTGGAATGTTTACAGACCTTTGGTAACGAAAATTCTTAATGATTACAGGGAAGAAATTAAATAACGGGTCTTAAGCTAATAGTTGAATCAGGTATCAGCTTCACTCCCTTTCTTAATTTGCTATTGCGTTTACGAAATTGTGCAAACGCCGATTTCAATTGATTGGCTTTTTTACTGTCATTTGTCAGCGTCAGATCCATGTTTGGTTCAATCTTAAACAATTGTTCTCCGCTGAGCCAGTAATTGCCCATAACAAAATCTACTGTTTCAAATTTTGTTTGAATTACTGGATAAGTATGAATGTTTCTAAAGTTCCGGGCGGTATCAATTCCTGTTCCCATCCATGTTGCAGTAGCCGGCACTTTAATATCATAATTTTTTAACCAGTTAAGCAATGTTGGCACCACATCAAGATGTGAAGATATAGATGAGAAAGTAGCTGTTCTTTTTAATAATGGTGAATACATAATGAAAGGGACATGATATCGATCCAGTTTATTGGACATTGGAATCTCAGGCATCCGATGATCACCAGTTATAATAAATAATGTGTTTGAAAATTCAGGTTTCTGCCTGTATTGCTCAATAAGATCTCTGAGTGCATCATCTGTATAAAGAATACTTGCATACTGACGTTTGTAGTTGCGATAAGATCTTTTCTGTTCATCAGTAAACCTGAGTTGTTTCATTCTTTCTTCAAACTTTTTATCATAGGCCGCAGCTTCGTTAATGAGAAAAGGGCTATGCATTGATACTGTAAGAAGTATACTAATATAGGGCTGAGGCTGAACTTCACTTGTGAATCGTCTCATCAATTCTTTATCGCCATAACCCCAGCTAAATCCCGCTTCAGAAACAGGCATCTTCTGAAAGCCTTGTGGGAAACCTGATTCATCATAAACAGCAACACCATTTTTTTCAAGGAAGACATTCATATTATCAAACCTGGAATCTCCTCCATAAAAGAAAGAAGAGCTGTACCCATGTCTATTCAAAACACTCATTAACGATTGATGAGATGGCATGTCTTCCTTCAACTCTGCAAAACCACTTTGTCCATAAGGCAAAGAAGCTGTTAAGGATGGAAGCATACCGAATGTTCTTCCACTAGCACTTAAGAAATTTTCCCAATACAGACTTTTCGAAGAGAGTGAATCTATGAATGGTGTGAAGCTTTGCAGGTAGGCTCCTTCACCACTGAAAGCTCTTCCCAAGCCTTCTACTACCACAAATACAATGTTCGGCTTGGTGGTAGCTGTATTGAAAAAAGGAGACAGCACATCTGTTGTGGTATCAACGGTGTGCAAGAATGGATACTCCGTTTCATTTACATAATTAAAGTTTGCAAACTTTGTTGATGCCTCATCTGCTTCACCTGAGTAGATATCGGAATAAATATCCATTTCGCTTTTAGGAAAAAAATGGTCATAAGATTGTTGATAGAAAACATAGGACTTATTGGCCGATAAATTATTACTGTATTCCTGCTGTATCATTAAACTATTCGCAGCTGCACCAAACTGGAAAATATATGCAACGAAAAGCACCGCTATAATTGACAGTGAAACTTTTCTTCCTGGTTTTATTCTTTTTACAAAGAACAAGAACAGCATAACAACCAATGTAATTCCCAGTATTGCACCAATGATAGTGAGTGCATTCAAAGCACCGGAAGCACCTACTGTTTGTTTAACATCGTTCCAGGAATAGATCCAGAGATCACCACCTAAAACCACTAAGGTATTAATGTAGTAATACATTAATGAAGCCTGGACTATCAGAATTAAAGTTCCTGCAACAATAAAGAACAAGCTTGCCAACTTCTTATGCAGCAGGTAAAAAAGACAGAAAGGAATAAACAACCATATGGCAGAAGAGAGAATAAAAGAAAAATCTTTTACCAGGCTCAATGCAATCACTTCACCAATTGAACCAGGGTTCCCATGCACATTAATATTTATCAGTACCTCAACCATTCGCACCATCACAAACAGGATCGTCAACACCAGCAAATGGCTCGTATAAGATCTTGAAGCAGCAATTAATTTATCGCCAATGCTAACCTTCTTAACAGATTCAACTTGTACAGTTGCTGTAACAGGTATCGCTTGTTGAACTACAGGCTGAGTAATCGCAGCTTGCTGGTGAATTTCAATTGGGGAAACAGTTGCTGGCTGAACTGAAGTTGGCCCAAATCCTTGCCTTGTCATGTCGCCCCAACTTTTTTTCTTACGAACCAGGTCAATATAACCCATCACGCCATGCCATACCACGAAAGGATGAAAACGGAATGGTTCAGTCAATCCCGTTAGCAACAATTTCATTACATCTGTTCGTCGCTTGTATTGGTTGTAGGTGATTACTTCCATGAAAACTGCAAATGCAGAATAACTATAACCAAATGAAATAATGAAAAGCAAAAATGATCCGAATGTTGTCCAGTCTATCACACCAAAAAAAGCCATTACGATCAAAGCGATAAAGCCGAGGAACTCAATAGCCGGAGCACACATTTCAAAGAAGAACCAGTAAGGATAACTTAACATTCCGAGTATACCATACTTTGGATTGAAGAACATTTTTTTGTGCATCTGTAATGTTTCGACAGTACCTCTTGTCCAACGGTTTCGCTGACGGCCAAGTATTTTGTAAGACGCTGGAGCTTCTGTCCAGCATAAAGGATCCGGAATGAAAGCAACTTTATAAGGTATCTTACGATCTTCCAGGTATCTTCTCATTCTCACCACCAGCTCCATATCTTCTCCAACCGTATTGTGGTCATATCCACCACATTTAATAACAATGTCTTTATCAAAAGCACCGAAAGCACCTGATATCAATAACAGGCCATTAAGCCGGCTCCATGCCATTCTTCCCAATAAAAAAGCCCGGATGTATTCCAGCACCTGCATTCGTGGAAGATATTGTTCAGGCAACCTAACTTTTAATAATTTTCCATGTTCTATCACACATGAGTTGGCTATTCTTACCACACCGCCGGTAGCAATTACACGAACCTTTGTCTCTTCAATAAATGGCTTTACGAGTTTCAAAAGAGCATCCTGCTCTAAAACACAATCCACGTCAATACAAACAATGTAATCGTTCGAAGCAATGTTAACACCAACATTCAAAGCATCAGCTTTACCACCATTGACTTTATCAACCACAACCAGTTTTTTATAAACCGGGTTGCTGCTTTTGTAAACTCCTCTCACCTCTTTGGTACTCACCTGGTACCGCACGAAATAATCAATCTTCTTTAAGTCGTAAGCTTTAATCAGCTTAGCCATGGTATCATCCTTACTTCCATCGTTAATGATGACCACTTCCATATTTCCATAATAAATGGAAAGCAGCGAACGAACATTTTCAATGATGGTGGCTCCTTCATTATATGCAGGAGCAAGAATACTGATGGAAGGAACGTGAAGAGAAGAAGTAAGTGTTTTATAATCTGTAAAACTGTTTCGGTTAATATAATGCCTTGCATCACCGGTAGAATAGATAGCGATCAAAACATAAAAAAGCAATAGCGCTACCGAGTAGATAAAGATTGCATAGGTGATGAAATCATATATAATTTCCGACCAGTTCAAAATGCAAGTTCCGCTTTTACATGTTTAAAAATATGATCGTAGGGTTCTGGTTGCTCAACTGCCTTTTGCTGCACTAGTTCTAAATGATGCATTGTGCCCAATGCTTTTGCTGCAGACAATTTGATAAAATCATTTTCATCCAATAACTGTTGTTGCAGGAATAACACATGCTTCTCTTCTGCCATCAAAGGCAACTTTTGAAGCATGTTCAACTGATTCAGGATTGATTCATTTTCGTATTGTTGAATGATACGATCAGCACTTTCACTATTACCCACTCTTGCAAGTGTATTAACAGCCTGTACCCTGATCTTTTCATCTTCATGCAAAAGACATTGCTCTACTTTCTCCTTAACTATAAATTGCTGATACACCTCTGCCAGTTTAAGTGCAAAAAGTATTACAGAGTTATTCGTTGAAGAAAGCCATTTGGGAAGTTTTGGCATGTCTTGCTGGGTAAACAATTTCAGGAGTTCAAGTAATTGGATCTGCTGCCACTCACTTATATCGTAAGTCACCACATCCAGGAATCGTAATCCATTAAACCCTGACCATTGAATGATAGCATTCTGGGCTTCATTCCGCACTAATTCATTCCTGCTATTTGTTAGTCGGTAAATATTAATAAGCTGATCGTTTTGATCCATTATAGACAACTCCTGGATGCCTTTTGCTTTCGTATACCAGAGTTTGCTTTTCAGTTTTTTTAATGAGTCATTTTTAAAGCCCAGTTTCTCGTACAAATGACGAATATTTTGGGCGACAGCACCGGAAAAAACTTTTTTGTTGATGATCAAATGATCAATAGCATACTGCCTCGCCACAGGATTGCGGAACATTTTGGTAAACTTCTCAGGAATATGCAATTCATCTTCTTCCTCTTCAGAAAGAATTACATGGCTGATCCAGAGTTCCAGGCTTTTCCTGATCTTGTCTTTAAAGAAAAAAGATTTCTTTTTTAAACCGAGGTATAGGTAGGTAAATACTACCAGCGAAAAGGTTATAGCAGAAAAGAAGAGCACCCCTTTCATTAATGTTCCGGGTGTAATAAGATCTTCAAACGCTGTTTTAAACTGGCTTTGAAAGAGGAAATAGTTAAACGAGTACAAATCAGAATGGATTTAGTTAGACACCGGTTTTCCTTGCCAGTTTTTTTATCCTTATACTCAGCTCGCTGAGACTGAAAGGTTTTTTAAGGTAATCATCTGCCCCTAATTCGAATGCCTCTTCTACAATACTCTCCTGGCCCATCGTTGATAGTACGATCACCGGAATATTTTTAGATGAAAGATCATTCTTCACTTTACGCACAACTTCAAGGCCTGACATATAAGGCATCATAATATCGGTGATGATCAGGTCCGGTTGTTCTGAATCAATTTTCTGCAAAGCATCAAGACCATCCACACAGGCAATCACTTCATACCCTTCCTTTTTAAGTTTTAACTCTAAAGTTTGCAAGATCAATGGCTCATCTTCAGCTATTAAAATTTTCATGGGCATTCAATTAAATCAATACAAATTAAATCATTTCTTGCGCAGCAATCGTTTTACCCTCAGCGACAATTCAGTGGGATTAAACGGCTTGGTGATAAAATCGTCTGCACCCAGGTTGAAAGCTTCCAATACAGTAGCTTCCTGGCCCATTGCCGAAAGAACAATTATTGGAGTACGTTGTTGTGTATCAGACTTTACAACACTGATCAATTCAAGCCCTGAAGCCAACGGCATAAGAATATCAGTGATAATAAGATCAGGTTTTTGAACATGGTATTGATCAATGGCTGCCTGGCCATCGGAAGTTGCGATCACTTCATAGCCATCGTCCTGCAGGTTCTTTTGTAGTGCTGCCAGCATCATGGCTTCATCTTCTGCAATAAGTATCTTAATCATTCTCAAGGATTAGTAGAACGATGAAAATACCAATTTTTGCAGTAAACCGCCTAAGGAATATACAATTGATCTATGCGATAAATTTAGAAAGAGCAGCTTTCAGTGATTCCAGGGTAAAAGGTTTTGGCACAGAACCATTCATTCCAACCGTTAAACATTTTTCTACTTCGCTACCAATACTTGCTGTCATAGCAAGAATAGGTACCTGCAGTTTTAGTTCGTTTCTTATGATCTCAGTTGTTTGAAAGCCGTCCAGTTCCGGCATATGTATATCCATCAGGATAACATCGTATGTGTTATTGTGGAGCTTTTCTAATGCTTTTGTTCCGGTATCGCAGATGTCTATGTCTGCACCAGTAGCAGATAGTGTATATTTTACCAGCATTTGGTTGATGGCATTGTCTTCCACTAACAGGATATGTTTGCCGGCTAAACTTGGATGGTTTTTCATAGCAGGGGTTTTCAGGTATGGATATTTAGATCATTTTGCAATGACAGCTGCAAATTACACCATGTTTTAGTTGCACTCAAATGATTTCACACTCCTTTTTGACTTTTATTTAACCCAATAAGATGCTTATTCAGTTATTTTTGTCGCTCTACATTAATAAAACCAAATGAAAAGAACGCTTACGCTGCTTATTTTACTTGTAACTGCCAATACTTTATATGCCCAGGATTCTACTAATACTGGTTCTATACCCGTTAAAGTGAGTATCATGGAAAGAGGAAGTGATCATTTAATGATTCAATACGGAATGACAGGCTGGAGTGGTACACCAGACAGTATCAGAACAAAAGGCTTCTCAAGACATTTTAATGTGTATTTCCTTTTTGATAAGCCTTTTAAGACAAATCCAAAGATGAGTATTGCTTATGGAGTTGGTATTGGAAGTGACAATGTTTTTTTTAAGAATACTAACATCGATCTGAAATCTGCAAATGCTACTTTGCCTTTCACAAATGCAGATAGCAGCAATCATTTTAAAAAATATAAGCTCACCACTATCTATGCTGAAGCACCTATTGAATTAAGGTATATGTCTAACCCTGCAGATCCTGCCAGCGGTATCAAAGTTGCCATCGGTGCAAAAGTTGGAACCTTGCTGAAGGCTTTTACCAAGGGCAAAGACCTGGTTACTAAAAACGATCAAAGTTTGTATGGTAACAGGTATATTGTAAAAGAATCAGAGAAGCATTTCTTTAACGGTACAAGAATTTCCTTAACCGGCAGAGTTGGTTATGGTCATTTTTCTTTGCACGGTGCTTACCAGATAACACAATTGCTGAAGGAAAATGTGGGTCCTGAAATTCGTCCGTTTCAGGTTGGTCTTACGATTAGTGGCTTATAATAATCTACCTTGCTAATAGAAAGCCCTGTTGGTGGTAACCAGCAGGGCTTTAATTTTATGGCACCTTTTTAACACAGATATTTAAACAACTGACACTTGATAGAAAAACAAAAAAAGATACAGGAAGAGGTAAAAGCTGTGCTTGTTGGATTGATCCAGAAAGAACAAACACAGGAGCAGGTAAATGAATACCTTGACGAGCTTGCATTCCTGGCCGATACTGCAGGTGCAGTGGCCGTGAAATCATTCACACAAAAATTACCACACCCTGACAGCAGAACCTTTGTTGGAAAGGGAAAGCTGGAAGAGATCAAAAATTATTGTGCAAGTAAGAATATTGAACTGTTGATATTTGATGATGAATTGAGTGGTTCACAGATACAGAATATTGAAAAAGAAGTTGGTGTAAAAACGATCGACCGAAGTGATCTGATACTCGACATTTTTGCCAGCAGGGCAAGGACAGCCCAGGCAAAAGTGCAGGTAGAGCTTGCACAATACCAATACCTGTTACCAAGACTGAAAGGTATGTGGAAACACCTGGAGAGACAAGGTGGTGGTATTGGTACCAGAGGTCCGGGTGAAACGGAAATTGAAACGGATAGAAGGATCGTAAAAGATAAGATCTCATTGCTGCGAAAAAGGCTGGCCGAAATTGATAAGCAATCGTTCACACAGCGAAAAGAACGTGGCGAGTTTATCAGGGTAGCTTTGGTAGGATACACCAATGTTGGCAAAAGTACCATCATGAACCTCTTGACGAAGAGTGATGTATTTGCAGAAAACAAACTTTTTGCAACCCTTGATACTACTACACGTAAAGTGGTGTTTGAGAATACTCCTTTTTTACTGAGTGATACTGTTGGATTCATCAGGAAACTTCCACACCACCTGGTAGAAAGTTTTAAAAGTACGTTGGACGAGGTGAGAGAAGCTGATATATTGCTTCATGTAGTTGACATATCTCATGCACAGCATGAAGACCAGATAGGGGTGGTGAATAAAACGCTCCAGGATATTAAAGCTTTTGATAAACCCATCGTGACGATCTTCAATAAGATGGACCTGTACGAAGAAAAGAACTTTGATGACTGGCTGGAGGATGAAGTGAAGGAAGACATTATGAGAGAGCTTTACCAGAAATGGGACAATATAACAGAGGGTAATGCCATATTTATTTCGGCTACGGAGCGGTTGAATATTGACGACCTGCGGTACAGGATTTTGCAGAAGGTGAAGGAACTGTACACTATCAGGTATCCTTACAGGGATGAATATCTTTATTGAAATTTTTAACCGCTGAGAACAGGATAAGCAGAGATTTTCGCAGAGGAAATCAATCTCCGCGAAACCTTATAAACTCTTTTCCCAGCTGTTAGAAAAAAGCTTTTCTGAAAATTTTAAAAAAGGTGTTGGCTGGAAAACAAAATCTCCTATTTTTGCCACCCGAAATAAAACTCGGAAATTCCTCCTTAGCTCAGTTGGTTAGAGCATCTGACTGTTAATCAGAGGGTCTCTGGTTCAAGTCCAGAAGGGGGAGCGAAAAGCCTGTAAGCCACAACTTATAGGCTTTTTTGTTGCAGTTTTTCCCTTCGCTATACAGAAATGGTACTACAGTGTTTAACCTTAAGCAACAATAGTCGCTGATTAAGACTAATTTACGAGATGAATAGTGAGGAAAGGTTGAAGAGCTTATGCAGATTATATATCGACATTAGTACTACCTACCAGGAGAGTTTGATTGCAAACAAACCTTCAGAAGAGATATCGCAATTGAAAGCTCATTTGAATAACTTAGAAGATGAGATAGATGGCTTGATGAAAGAACTTATCAGTAAGAAGTCATAGGTTTTGTATAAACCCATATACGTCTTGAGCTCTTACAACTTCATCTTTTTCCTATTAGAAAATAGGGCTGTGGTATTGATCCAATAACAAATATATTTTTCCCCTATTTCAATGCCGACCTTATATTTGCCGCTCATTTAATCTTTTTGCATATGAAGATCTAAGCCGGGCTTAGATTCTCTTTTTACAGCCCAATTCTGCAGTCTGAGCTGCAAAACATTCTTCAGCCGAAGTGTGCGACGCAAGGAACGATGCCATGCAACACTTCAGCCGGTATCATTATCTTCCTAAACGGAATTACCATCAACAATCGAAACTAAATGACTACTTATACCAATAAGCGAAAGAGCATATTTTCTTTCATCAAACAATCGCTCAGCAGCGAACACCAGGATTTTACCACTGGCAGCATTCGTAAAGCCGTGTTTCTATTGGCCATTCCCATGATCCTGGAGATGAGCCTTGAATCTGTTTTTGCAGTAGTGGATATTTTCTTTGTGAGCAAACTGGGCTCATATGCAACATCTACCATCGGACTTACAGAATCTGTTATCACCATTGTTTATTCTATTGCCATTGGATTGAGCATGGCAGCCACTGCAATGGTGGCAAGACGTGTAGGCGAAAAGAATTATGAAGAAGCTTCCAGGTCAGGTGCACAGGCAATCATGTTAGCCATTAGTGTAACGATCATCATCAGTATACTGGGCGTGATCTTCGCCGGAGAGATTTTGTCGATGATGGGTGGCAGTGAAGAGATCGTAAGAAAAGGAACCGGTTATACGAGAATAATGATGGCCAGCAGCATCGTGATCATGCTGTTATTCATGATCAATGGTGTGTTTCGTGGTGCCGGAAATGCTGCAATAGCGATGAAGAGTTTATGGATTGCCAACATCTGCAATATCATTCTTTGTCCTTTACTCATTTACGGATATGGGCCTTTTCCTGAATTGGGATTGGAAGGTGCCGCTATTGCTACAACAATAGGACGAAGTATTGGTGTGATCTACCAGGTTTATCACCTGATGAGTGATAAAGGCATTATCCGCATGAAGCGGAAACATTTTCTACCGCATTGGGATATTCAAAAATCGCTGATCAACGTAGCTTCTACCGCAACATTGCAGTTCATTATTGCTTCTGCCAGCTGGATGGTGCTGATAAAGATCATTTCGAGATTTGGCGATGATGTGATCGCTGGATATACAATAGCTATAAGACTTATTGTTTTCTTCATATTACCAGCCTGGGGATTAAGTAATGCTGCTGCAACTTTGGTGGGGCAAAACTTAGGAGCCAAACAACCAGAAAGAGCAGAAATATCTGTTTGGAAAGTGGCAAAGTATAATGCTGCATTTATGGTGTTTGTTTCAGTATTATTTCTTTTTGGCGCCGAGTTCTTTGTCAGGTTCATTACGAACGAAGAAAAAGTTGTTGTGGTAGCTGTTGAGGCTTTACGGATTGTAAGTCTTGGTTATATCTTTTATGGAATAGGTATGGTGATGATGAATGCATTTAACGGTGCTGGTGATACCAGGACACCAACATGGATCAATCTTTTTGGATTCTGGGCTTTCCAGATACCACTAGCCTATTGTTTGGCTATACTGCTGGAGCTTGGTCCGACCGGTGTTTTTATTGCCATTATCACTGCTGAGACAGCGATTTCTATAGTTGCCGTCATCTTGTTCAAAAGGGGAAGGTGGAAGAAGGTGGTGATATAAGTGATAATGGATTACACGAGTTACACGAATTGTGTAATAGTAATGGGATATCGCTACAATGAGGATTATGAGCTAAAATCCGGTGACCATACCGATTAATAGGTAGAGCTAACGATTGTTCGTAAAGCCTTGCCAGTATTGAATCTTTTTAAGGTTCAATACCGATTTTTTTCGGCATTTTAGCAGGCCGTATCCTTCTGAAAATACCCCTATGAATTATACCTTCTAAACCAGATGGTATGAAAAAATTTATTCCTTTTTTCCTGTTCCTGGCAGTGGTTACATTGTTTGGCGTGTACAGTTTTAGTTATAGAATGGCTACCTGTACAGGAGAAGATAATTGTAAGGCTTGTAAGAACTGTAAATACTGCAAACATTGTAAGACAGATAAAGGCACGTGTGGGGTTTGTAAGTAATAATCAATTCCAATATATATCCAATCCATATGAGAACTCCTGAAACGGAGCTTTAAACCTTTAGAATTGACTGATTGATGAGAAAGTTTGTTTGTATTATTCTTTTGCTGGGATGTGTTTTGTTCGCTTCTGCCGATCCTGGATATAACATATCATATACTGGTGCTACAACATTTTGCCAGGGAGGAGGTATTACATTAAATGCTAACGGAGCTCCGGCAGGTGCAACATTCCAATGGACAAAAAACACAGCAAACATCGTAGGAGCAACATCCTCATCTTTCACAATTTCCAATGCTGCAGTTACTGATGGTGGCGCCTATAGTGTTGTGATAAATGGAGGTGCTATACATTATGATACCGTAAATATTGTAGTAAATCCTAACCCAACAGCAGATTTTAATGCTTCAGCCACTACTATTTGTATCAGTACACCTGTAAGTTTTACCAATACATCTTCCGGAAGCGGATTAAGTTACTCATGGAATTTTGGCGATCCTAATTCAGGAACAAACAATACTTCTACTGCAACAAATCCCACACATAGATTTATCGGAACACCAGGAACCACACCTCAAACTTTTAGAGTAAGGCTTACAGTAACAAGCAATACTGGTTGTATAAGTAGGGATAGTGTAGATATAACTGTTAACCAGTCTCCGGGAACACAGTTAGGAGGGCCTGAATTTCAGGCACCTAATAATTTTGTTAGCTGTGGTTCATCAAGCACGAACTTTACGTTCTTGAACATGTCTTCAACCCTTGCTACGAATGTTTCCTATAGAATAATTTGGGGTGATGGATCACCTGATTTTACTACGAACTCTGCTACTAACTGGACAACAACACATTCTTTTGGAGTAGGATCTCATCCCATTCAGTTTATTGTAACAGGAGCAGGTGGTTGTATTGATACAGCTACCTATATTGTTTTTGTAGGAACTAATCCTGCAGTTGGAATTGGAAATCCCGGGAACACCTCCATCTGTAGTGGTGATGCACTCACTTTCCCTATAACAGGCACCGCTACCAATTCTCCAGGAACTGTTTACAATATTAGCTTCAACAACGGTTTTGATACATCTTTTGTACATCCACCTGCACCAGGAACAGTGCCTTCCAGCATAACGCATATTTTTAATGTTACTAGTTGCGGTACAACTTCCAACGGATTTCAAAATTCTTATGCGGCAACGATCACAGCTACTAACCCTTGTGGTACATCTCAAGGCAGCGTTGTTCCTATTTATGTTTCTTCAAGACCGGAAGCAACTTTTGTTCTAGGACCTCGAGATACTGTGTGTGTTAATAATACAGTAACTCTTACAAGTACAAGTCCCGTGAATAACAGTGTAAACTCTGGCAATGGCACTTGTACACCAGGAAGAAATGTATGGACTATAACTCCTTCAACAGGATATACTGTTACCAGTGGTTCTTTAGGAAATACATTTGGTTTCAACAATCCCAATACATGGACAAACGGATCAAGTGCTTTAGGACTTAATTTCAATACTCCTGGATCTTATACTATCCGATTAATTACTGGAAACAGCACTTTATGCCAACTGGATACAGCAATAAGAACCATCTGCGTTAACCCTCAACCAACTTCAAATTTTACAATTGATAATGCCGAAGGTTGCACTCCAGTTAATGTAGCCACTACCAATAATTCAAATACACCAATATGTGGTGACAATACTTACACATGGACTGTTACCTATTCCAATGCCCAGGGTTGTACACCAAACAGTTCTAATTATACAATCACCAGTGGAAGTTTGACTTCTGCAAATCCATCTTTCCAGTTTGTAAATCCAGGTGTTTACACGATCACGCTTGTAACAAGAAATTCAAGTGGTGCTTGTGTGTCTACTCCAACATCCAGAACGGTAACGGTAAAGAGCAGACCTAATGCAAGTATTGCAGCTATTAATCCTATTTGTCAATTTACTTCAGCAACACCGGTGGCTACGGTTAATAATTGTTATTCCACCACTCCTGCAACTTATGCCTGGACTTTTCAAAATGGAACTCCGGCAACAGCTACAACATTGAGTCCTGGTGCCATTACATTCAATACCTCAGGAACACATAACATCACTTTAGATGTAACAAATGAATGTGGTGTAACACAGGCCATCAGAACTATCCAGGTAAACCCAAGACCAGATGTTATTGTTCCAGCCAACCTTGTACTTTGTCCTGGAGAGCCTACAGGTGCATTAACCTTCAGCAGTGGATTAGCAGGAACAACATTTTCATGGACAAATTCTAATACTGCAATCGGTTTGGCTGCCAGTGGCAATGGAAGTATTGCAACATTCAATGTTACCAATGCAAGTGCTGTTGCAATAACATCAACCATTACCGTAACTGCATCTAATGGTGGTTGTACCAATACAGCAACGTTTACCATCACTGTTAACCCAAGACCGTTAGCACCTGCTGTAACCACACCTGTAACATATTGCCAGGGAGCAACCGCTACTGCTTTAACAGCAACAGCTACTGCAGGCAATACTTTATTATGGTATACAACATCGTCTGGTGGTGTGGGAAGTGCAACAGCACCTACTCCTTCTACTGCAACAGCAGGAACTACTAATTATTATGTAAGCCAGGTAAATACAACCACGAATTGTGAAAGCAACAGGTCATTGATTGCCGTTACCATAAATCCATCTCCTGTTATTACAACGGTATCAGGCTCTAATCCTACCAGTTGCAGTAGCACTACCGGATCGATTACATTAACCGGATTGGCTGCCAATACATCTTATTCAGTTAGTTATGTAAGAAATGGTGGTGCTCCTGTTATCATAACAAGAACATCATCTGCTGCTGGAAATATTGTGATAACATCACTTTCTTCCGGAACCTACACAAGCATTACTGTAACGCTGAACGGATGTCCGTCACCTACAATGGGACCTGTTGTTTTATCAGACCCAAGTTCACCAAACACTCCAACCATAACAACAAACGCCAATGCTCCTATCTGTAGTGGAACAACCTTAACATTATCTGCCAACACAAGCAGTGGTGCAGCTACATATAACTGGGGTGGACCCAATGGATTTACCAGCAATATTTTTAATCCAACCATTACAAATGTTACTACGGCAGCAAGTGGAGTTTATACCGTTACTGCAACGATCAGTGGTTGTACTTCACCTGCAGGATCTGTAACCATCACCATCGATTCAACACCTGCTGTTCCAACTGTTGGAAGTAATACTCCACTTTGTACAGGCAATACCCTCAACTTAACATCGAACTCAGCTACTGCAGGAGTAAGTTATAGCTGGACTGGCCCTGGTACTTTTACCAGCAATGTTCAAAATCCAACCATCAACAATGTTGCGGCAGCTGATGCAGGAAATTATATTGTTACTGTAACACTTGGCAATTGTTCATCTAATAACACGACTACTGTAGCAGTAAATCCAACACCTGTAATTGGAGGAAGCAATTCAACCAATCCGACCAATTGTGCTTCATTAACCGGAACGATCACACTTACAGGGCTTATTGCAGGAACATATAATGTTAGTTATGTAAGAAATGGAGCTGCACCTACAGTGGTGAATAATCTTACTGCCAATGCATCAGGTGAAATCACAATCACCGGGTTGAGTGCAGGATCATACACCAACATTTTTATTACCCGTAATGGATGTAATTCTGCACCACTTGCAGTAACGATAACATTGTCTGATCCAACTCCACCTGTTACTCCAACCATAACCACCAATGCACCTATCTGTAGTGGTAACACATTAACATTAGAAGCAAACACAACTTCAGGTGCTGCAACATATACATGGAATGGACCAAATGGTTTTACCAGTAATATTTTCAATCCAACTATTGCAAATGTTACAACAGCAGCATCAGGATTATACACCGTTACTGCAAGCATCAACGGATGTACTTCTCCGGTAGCTTCACAGAATATTACCATCAATCAAACACCTGCTATTCCAACTGTTGGAAGTAATTCACCAGTTTGTTCAGGTAATACATTAAACCTGACCGCTTCTTCTGCTACAGCAGGAGTAAGTTATAGCTGGACAGGTCCAAATACTTTCAGCAGTGCAGTTCAAAATCCTACAAGAACGAATGTTACTACCGCTGATGGCGGTTCATATATTGTTACTGCAACATTGGGATCCTGTACATCAACCAATGCTACACCTGTAACTATAAATCCAACACCTGTAATTGGCGGAAGCAGTTCAACCAATCCAACAAATTGTGCTTCATCTACAGGTACAATTACACTTACCGGATTAGTTGCAGGAACTTATACCGTGAGTTATGTAAGAAACGGAGCAGCACCAACCGTGTTGAATAATGTTACTGCTAACGCATCAGGTGAAATAACAATCACTGGATTGAGTGCAGGAGCTTACACCAATATTTTTGTAACATTAAACGGATGTGTTTCTGCACCAATTGCTGCAACAATTACTTTGTCTGATCCTACACCACCTGCAACTCCAACGATCATTACCAATGCACCGGTTTGTAGTGGTAATACATTAACGCTTGAAGCCAGTACAACTTCAGGTGCAGCTACATTTGCCTGGGGTGGACCAAATGGATTTACAAGCAATATTTTTAATCCAACGATTACGAATGTTTCAACTGCTGCCAGTGGAAATTATACAGTTACTGCAACCATCAATGGCTGTACCTCACCGGCAGGAATTATAAACATCACTATCAATCCAACTCCTGCTATACCAACTGTTGGGAGCAATTCTCCTGTCTGCACTGGTAATACGCTGATTTTAACTGCAGCATCAACCACAGCAGGAGTCAGTTATTCATGGACAGGGCCGAACACTTTTACAAGTACATTACAGAATCCAACCAGAACTAATGTTACTACCGCTGATGCAGGATCATATAGTGTTACTGCAACGCTTGGTACTTGTTCATCAAACAATTCAACACCGGTAGTTATTAATCCAACACCTGTTATTAGTGGAAACAGTTTCACCAACCCAACCAATTGTGCTACTGCAACCGGAACCATAACACTAACAGGATTAACAGCAGCTACATCTTATACAGTAAGCTTTGTTAGAAATGGTGGAGCACCAACGGTAGTGAGCAATCTTATCGCAAACGCATCAGGCGAAATAACAATTACAGCATTGAGTGCAGGAGTGTACACGAATATCTTTGTTACGTTAAACGGATGTAATTCAACTCCCCTTGCTGCAACAATTACTCTTTCGGATCCTACTCCACCGGCAACACCAGTAGCAACAACGAATGCACCAATTTGCAGTGGCAACCTGTTAGAACTTTTTGCAACAAGTGCTTCAGCAGGAAGCATCACATATACCTGGAGCGGACCCAATAATTTTACCAGCACCTCTCAAAATCCAACGATAGCTTCTGCTACACTTGCAGCTAATGGAACATATAATGTTACTGCTACATTGAACAGTTGTGTCTCACCTGCCGGATCAGTGAATGTGGTGATCAACGAAACACCGTCAACACCTGTTGCTTCTAACAACGGACCAATTTGTGCAGATAGTACTTTGAACTTAACAGCGTCTACAACGTTTGCAGGTGCTGTTTCATGGTTATGGAACGGTCCTAATACTTTTACAAGCAGTTCACAGAATCCATCTATTGCCAGTACATCCACGGCAGCCAACGGAACATACAATGTTATCGCTACTGCAACAACTGGTAATTGTCCTTCTGCTGCAGGAGTAACAAATGTTGTTATCAATCCAACACCCGTTATCAGCAGTGCTTCTTTCACCAATCCTATTCTCTGCTTGTCTTCTACCGGAACAATAGTATTGAATGGATTGGCTCCATCCACTGCATTTACCGTGACTTATACCAGAAATACAGCTCCGGTAACTGCAACGATCACTTCAGAAGGAACTGGTTCATTAATCATTCCTTTACTTTCTGCAGGTACTTATGCTGATGTAAGAGTAACAACACTTGCCGGATGTCCTTCAAATACTGTGGGGCCTTTTGTATTGGTTGATCCGAATCCACCGGCAGCACCAACAGCAGGAAGTAATAGTCCCATTTGTACCGGAGAAACATTAACGCTTAATGCGAATACTGTTACACCAGGTGCCATCACTTATACATGGAGCGGACCTGCAGCATTTTCAAGCAATGTGCAGAATCCATCAATCATTAATGCCACCCCAGCCAACAGTGGTACATACACAGTTACTGCTACATTAAATAATTGTGTATCGCCTCCAACTTCTGTGTTAGTTGAGGTAACAGCATTGCCTTCACCTCCTACTGTAACTTCACCGGTTAATTATTGTATTGATGCACCTGCTTTACCATTAACAGCTACAACTGTTCCGGGAAATACACTGAGATGGTACACATCAGCTGTTGGTGGCACGGGAACCGCTACTGCTCCAACTCCAACAACTAATGCAACAGGTGTTACCACTTATTATGTGAGCCAGGTTACAGCCTTAGGCTGTGAAGGATCAAGAGCTGCTATTGATGTGATCGTTAATCCTGATGCATTGGCAGAATTTGTAGCGTCTCCATTGATCGAATGTGCTCCCTTCAATATTGATGCAACTATTATTCAACCTACAGTTTATCCAACAAGAAACAATGTTTATAACTGGTATGCAAATGATGTGTTGATCGGAACCGGAACAACATTTCCGGGCTATACGATTATACAGCCAGGCGATTCAATATTAATCAAGCTTGTTACTACCAGTTTATTCGGCTGTAAAAGCGATAGTACATCAACCAGGTTCTATACATTCCCGGTTCCAGTAACAGATTTTACTGCCAGTGATACGGTAGGATGTGGCCCTTTATCTGTAACATTCACCAACACAACTCCAAATCCCGGCAGTTTCAACTTCAACTGGAATTTTGGCAATGGTGTTACATCGTCTGCAGTAAATCCCGGCACAATCATATTTCAACCGAATCCTACTGCAGGAGATACGATTTATAATGTTTCACTGGCTGCATACACACAGTGTGATACAATTATCAAAGTTGTACCGATAAGAGTGAAATCAAGACCACGAGCTATCATTACACCGGATAAAACCTATGGGTGTTCTCCGTTGACAGTAGTGTTCAATAATATTTCGCTGGGCGTGAATATGACCTTTGAATGGAATTTTGGCGATGGCACTCCTTCGTTCTTTACGAATAACACTTCACCAGTCTCGCATACCTATAACACTGCACAACAGGATACTTTTTATGTACGATTGATTGCAACGAATGATTGTGGAAGTGATACAGGCTTTTATAATATTGTGGTGGCTGCCAGAACAATCAATCTCGATGTAGCGATCAATGGCAATCAAACTACCGGTTGTGCACCTCATGCCGTAAGGTTTTTCAACAACTCCACAGGTGCAACAAATTTTGTATGGGATTTTGGTGATGGCAATCTTCGCAGCACTACGAATAACATCGACACTATAGATCATAGTTATTTAACCACCGGAACATTTAGTGTTGTGATAAGGGCAAGCAATGGTTGTACTGATACCAGCATTACAGAAACGATCTCAGTCTTCGCAAAACCGCTGGTGAACTTCTCTGCACTTCCTTCTCCGGTTTGTGTAGGAGATACGGTATTCTTCACCAATCAAACTGATACAGCAACAGGTTTTCTTTGGAATTTTGGTGATGGCATCACATCTCAACTCACCAATCCAGTTCACGCCTATCAAACACCTGGAACCTACGATGTAAAACTTATCGGCATCAGGCAATATGCACCGGGAAATGCCTGTACCGATAGCATTATTAAACAGATAACAGTTGTTGCAACACTGCCGGGAAGTTTTGCTGTGAGTGATTCTATTGGAGATTGTATTCCATTTAATGTAACCTTTACCAGCCAGACATTCCCATCAGCATTAACCACCTGGAATTTTGGTAATGGTGCTGTTGATACAGGTAACGTGGTGAACTATACATTTACAAATCCCGGAACGTTTATAGTAACCATGACGGTGAGAGATCCTGACGGTTGTACTTATGTGGCCACAAGAAATATCATCGTAAACGGACCGACTGGATCATTTATCTACGATAACGGATTTATCTGTGGCAATACTCCGGTACGATTTGAAGCGAACACAACTGGTACAGATTCCATCCGGTGGAATTTTGGTGATGGGACTTTCTTAATGGCTACCTCAAATGTTGTATATCACACATACAGTCAAAGTGGTGTGTATGTACCTTCTGCTGAACTGATCAGTGGTACTAATGGAAATTGCAGGAGAACAATTATTGGTGGTGATACCATAAGAGTTGATTATGTGAATGCAGGATTTACTTCTACCCAATTAAGACTTTGTGGCAGTACTACGGTGAACTTCAATGATACTTCAAGATCATATTTCCCAATGCAAACATGGCAATGGAATTTTGGTGATGGCAACAGCAGTGGTGTTCGTCATCCAAATCATACATATACATCCACCAACACATGGCCCATCCAGTTGATCGCAACATCGAGTAGCGGTTGTGCAGATACCACCATCGCTCCTGTCTTTGTAAAAGTGGATGTAAAACCGGAAGCATCAATTGTGCATGACCCTGTTGGCTGTGTTAATCAGCCGGTGACCTATAACTCTGTTGTAATTTCTCCTGACCCGATCACCTATTATAGCTGGACATTCAGCAATCTTGCATCCGGTAACACTGCAACGGTAACAAATAATTATGCAGCACCAGGAAATTATACAGCACAATTGATCACGGGTACCAGCTTTGGTTGTTATGATACTGTAACTTCTACCATTACAATCAATCCATCACCGTTTGTAAATACAAGTCCGAATATGGTGATCTGTCGTGGTGAATCAGCAGAGATCAACACAACTGGTGGCTTAACCTATACATGGGCTCCATTTACAGGATTGAGTTGCAATAACTGTCCGAATCCAATTGCATCACCACTCACCACCACGCAATATGTAGTTAGTGGATTCAACAGTTTTGGATGTGCTGCAAGAGATACGATTCTTATTACAGTTCCACAACCAATAGATGTAACTGCGACTGCAAATACGGTGATGTGTATTGGTGATACTGTTCAACTTAATGCAACAGGTGCTGCTTCTTATGTATGGTCACCGGCCAATACTTTGAACAATGCAAATATTCCTAACCCGATTGCGACACCACCAGCAACGACTGTTTATCGGGTAATTGGTTTTGACGGATACAATTGTTTCGAGGATACCGCTTATATTACTGTGGGTGTTGGAAATTATCCTGTGGTAAATGTTGGCATTGATCGGTTGGTTGCAACAGGTGAACTCATCAACTTAGCTCCAACAGTAACAAACGGACCTATTGCAATATGGAACTGGACACCACCAACCGATCTTAGCTGTGCAACATGCCCTTCACCGATAGCTACGGCCAAAAAAGAAATATGTTATACGGTTACGGCTACTAATTTCTTTGGCTGCAGTGGCAGCGATACCATGTGTATCCGTGTGTTCTGTGAAAGCAGCCAGGTATTTATTCCAAATGCATTTACACCTGATGCTGATGGCATTAACGATGTATTGGTTGTAAAAGCACAAGGAGTAAAAGCGGTGAAGAGCTTTAGAATTTTTAATCGCTGGGGACAAATGGTGTTTGAGAAATCGAATTTTCCTCCAAACATCGAATCCTTTGGTTGGGATGGAAAAGTAAAAGGAATTGCTGCACCACCTGATGTGTATGTGTACACCTGTGAAGTGCTTTGTGAGAATGATGTGCCATATACTTACAAGGGTAATACGGCGATATTGAAATAGAAGAAAAAATTATTGTGAGACAAACAAAAGAACAAAAATGAATCTTCTGTTGCGTCGCACTCTTGTACAATTAGTTCTTTATTGAGCAAGAAGAAAATTGAACCACAGAGAGCACAATGGTTTACACAGAGTTCACCGATACCTCTGTGTTTGCTGTGAGTACTTAGTGTTCTCTGTGTTTAACTGCTCAGCAATGTTCCGAATGTTGAAGTGAGTGACACAACGAAAGTTGAGTAACGATATAACGCCGACTAAATAAAAGAAAATGAAACGAATTGTTTTGTGTTGTTGGTTGATGTTAATGGCAGTAACTGGTTTTACGCAAGACCTGTCTTTCTCTCAGTTTTATGAGAAGCCATTACTGAGAAATCCTGCATTAGCCGGAGTTTTTACAGGAGATGTAAGGATTAGTGGTGTGCACAGAAGCCAATGGCAAAGTGTAACAGTACCATTTCAGACAAGCGGTGTGAGTGCCGAGGTAAAGTTTCCTTTGAGATGGGACGACTGGGTCACGATTGGTGTACAGGCCACTCATGATGTTGCCGGTGATATTAAAATGAAGCGAACACAATTGTTGCCTGTTGTAAATTATCACAAATCACTCAGTGGAAATAAGGATGATTTTCTATCGCTTGCTTTTATGGCTGGACCTGTTAACAGCCAGTTTGATCCTACCAAATTAAGAATGGGAGATCAATTTGTTAATGGAGCTTTTGATCCCAATGCAACTACAGCACAGGTATTTTCAAGATCTGCATTTACTTATTGGGATGCAGGTGCAGGTTTAACTTTCAACAGTGGCTTTGGAGAAGACTCAAGATATTATTTTGGGGCAGCAGTGTTTCATTTCAACAGGCCAAAAGTTGCTTTTTACACGAATAATTCAACTACCACATTGCAAAATAAATATGTACTCAATGCCGGTGTGAATCATGCCACATCAGAGATCAATCGCTTTATTATGTTCGGTGATCTTTTTATACAGGGTGGACACAGACAATTATTAGCAGGTGTATTGTATCAAACAGAATTGCAAAGAAATTACGATGAAGAAAAAGCGTTGAATTTTGCATTGGGCGCTTTTTACAGGTGGAACGATGCATTTATCCCTGTAGTAAAGATGGATATTTACAGTGTATCGTTGGGATTAAGCTATGACGTGAATGTTTCTAAGCTTAAAACAGCCTCCAGCTGGAGAGGTGGTTTTGAGTTAACAGCATCTTATGTTGCACCTTTCAGGAACCGGTCATTGGAAGCAGATAAAGTTCGCTGCCGGTTTTAATCCAGAAGATGATAGCGCCTGCATAAAACTCTTTGTTCCTTTCTAAATTAGAAATCACTAATTTGTCCATGCAATTTTTTATGCATGGATCAATACATAGACAATAGTCGGTTAAAGCAGATTGGTTACCTGGCATTATTAGTAGGCCTCGGCTGGGTGGTATTTGGTGAGTTATCTTTTTATCTTCCTTCATTATTGGGTGCTGTGACTTTTTATGTGATCATGCGTAACACCATGAACAAACTGGTGTATAAACGTAAGTGGAAAAGAAGTGCAGCAGCAGCAGTGTTGATAGCTCTTTCTTTCTTAATCGTCCTTGTGCCTATCTGGGCTTTAATTTCTATGCTCGGCAGTAAGATTACTTATGCTATTAGTCATTCCCAGGAAGTGCTGGCATCACTAAACAAATTTGTAAGTGGTATTGAACAACGGTATAAAATAGAATTGCTTTCAGACCAGAATTTTCAACAGGCTGCTTCTTATATTGCCAACCTGCTTCCAAAGATCTTAGGAGCTACATTCAGTACGTTGCTGGGAATAATTCTCATGTACTTTATGTTGTATTTCATGCTCACCAAGAGCAGGGAAATGGAAGAATACCTTTATGAATATATCCCATTGAAAGATGAAAACATTGACTGGATAGCAAAAGACCTGAACATGCTGGTGTACAATAATGCACTGGCAGTTCCGTTAATTGCTTTATTGCAGGGCATTGTAGGATTGATCGGTTATCTTATTATCGGAGTAAATGATCCGTGGTTCTGGTTTGTAATTACCGCTATCACTTCCATGTTGCCTTTTGTTGGAGCAGCAGCAGCATATGTTCCGCTGGCTATTTATATGTTTAGCACCGGGCCAGCCTGGAAAGGAACTGCAGTTTTGCTTTGGGGATTCTTAATCATTGGACTCGTTGATAATGTTTTCAGGATCATCATTCAGAAAAAATGGGGTGATGTGCATCCTTTGATCACCGCTTTTGGTGTATTGATCGGTATTAATTTATTCGGCTTTGTAGGTCTTATCTTTGGCCCGATAATCATTGCTATGTTCCTGCTACTTACCAAGATATACATCAACGAATTCGCAACGAGACGCAGCATACGGCAAAAAGTAAAAGAAAAATGAAACAACGAAGAATTACATATTTCATTAGCGGCTTATTGATTCAACTGTCAATTGTGGCTGTTATTGTATACTGGTTTACGCTTGTAGCCTCGAACGATCTGAGGGCTGCCATTCATGATTTTTCTGTAAACCTTCCTTCGTTTCTGCAGGATGCTACTGTTGTTCTTATAACTACAGCTGCATTTATCATTATTTCCATGCTTTGTTATTCAATGGCAAGGAAATTATCTTATAATAAGTATTTCCGTAATCTCCTACTGGGATTGATACTGATCAATGCTATTTTACTTATCTGGATATTGCTCACCTTAATGTAACAGCCTCTCTTTTATGTTTTGCTGCTGTTTATCTTTGCAGCAATGGGTCATAAAAAATTGATGCGATTCGAACAGATCAAAACCTTTCCCAATGTTTTGGAATATCCTGCTGAAATGAAAGGCAGGTGGAATGCTTTTTTCAAAAATGATAACCCGATAGTCTTAGAATTAGCATGTGGCAAAGGAGAATATGCACTTGGTTTAGGAGAGATGCATCCTGATAAAAATTTCATAGGTGTAGACATTAAAGGAAACAGGATCTGGAAAGGTGCAAAAACAGCACTCGATAAAGGTTTGAACAACGTTGCTTTCCTGAGAACGCAGATCGATAAGATAACGGAGTATTTTTCGAGTGAAGAGATCAGTGAAATATGGATCACATTTCCTGATCCGCAATTGCGAATGTCGAAAGCAAAAAAGCGATTGACACATCCAAAGTTCCTGAGAATGTACCAGGAATTTTTAAAACAGGATGGTGCTGTGAACCTGAAGACTGATAGCCCTGCTTTATACAATTTTACCAAGATGGTTATTGACGTTTATGAACTACGGTTATTAGAGGATCATGATAATGTTTATTCCGTTTCTGGCCGATCAAAAGAGCTAGAGATAAAAACACATTACGAACAACTGGATATTGCTCAAAGCAATAAAGTGCATTATTTGAAATTCAGCCTTGATAAAGAATTGACCTTAGACAAAGATGAAATACTTAAATCAATGATCCGTGAGCAGGAAATTTCTGGATGATGACGAGTTTTATTACAACGCCGATGGCTTAGTAGTATTTACTGCTGAGTATTTGCTTAACAGGGGATATTGCTGTGGTAATGGATGTAAGAATTGTCCTTTTGATTATAAGAATGTTCCTGAACCAAAAAGAACAATGCTGTTGAAAAAAAGAGAAGATGAAAACAACTCCAAAGAAAACAGCTAACGCTAAAAAAACAACACCTAAAAAGACAGCTAACGAGCATAGTTTTTTTAATGATGTCTGGGAAGTGGTGAGATTAATACCAAAAGGAAGAGTTACATCTTACGGAGCTATTGCAAATTACCTCGGTACAAAGATGAGTGCAAGAATGGTTGGCTGGGCCATGAATGCTGCACATAATGCTAAACCGAAAGTGCCTGCTCAACGTGTGGTGAACAGGAATGGAATGTTATCCGGCAAAATGCATTTTAGTACACCTACTGCTATGCAGGAACTTTTAGAAAAAGAAAAGATCACAGTTAAAGACGATGTGATCGTTGATTTTGAAAAGTTATTCTGGGACCCGATGATAGAATTAGGCTTATAAATTTTTAATAGCTTCTTCGCTTTCACCAATATCTCTTGACATCCTGCTTAATCCGGGCCACAAAAGTATAAAAGCTGCAATGATCAGCATGGCAATTACAAGAAGCCTGATGTTACTTGTGAGATAGTAACAAACCAAAGCAAATAATGCTCCTCCTTCCATTAAAGCCAGACGTTTGATCATTGCCGAACGGTATTTGCTGAACTTCTGTTCCAACGTATCCATTACCTGGATTGATTGTAAATCTTTCTTCCAGATAAATCCTGATAAAGCCATACATGCTGTAGCTACAAACAAAGCCACTAACAAAACATCACTCTGGGAGTCTTTGAAAAACATCGGTTCCGGCTCAGCAAGAACAAAATAACTGATGCCCGTAAATGCCGTAAGTCCGGTTAGCATTGACAGGTACAACATCAATAGCTGTATATGTGCTGAAGGCCTTTTATCCATTATTCATAATAAGGACTGATCATTAAATATACAACAGGTCCTGTTATTGCCACATACAACCACAAAGGCCAGGTATACCTCGAAAGTTTTTTATGTTTTTCATATTCCCCTGTTAGTCCACGATAAGCAGTAAACAAAATGAATGGAAGTATTACTGCAGCCAGGATAATGTGGGTGATGAGGATAAAATAATAGAAATAACGGATAGCACCTTGTCCACCATACGTTGTTTCGCCAGCAAACAAATGATGAGCAATGTATGAAAGCAGGAAAAGAATAGAAAGATATATAGCAGCAAACATGAAGCTTTTATGTTGCTTGTATTTTTTTCTACGCACCGCTATATAAGCAGCAATCAGCATTAATGCCACCAGTGTATTTGTAATTGCATTGATGGCTGCAAACAAGTGAATATCGAATCCAAAATCAACATCCATTTTCGGCATTCTGCCAAGGCTCACAACAACTGCAAAAACTACAAATGAAAATATCCAGATAAGCGTTTTCGCAAGCTTGTCGTTCTTCTTTATTGAGGGAGGTAACATATCTTATTTTTTATACGGGGTTTCCGTTTCTTTTCTTCGCTTTCTCATATACAAGACAAATACGATGGTAAGAAACACGATGATGAGCCATAACCATGAAAGGCTAATGATCTTGGTAAACAAAGTGCTCTTGACTTTCTCATCTTTTTCCAGCATCAGCAAACCAATATCCCTGGCAAGATGGGATATCGAAGTTGTATCCAGTCCATCGTAGTAACCTCTTACAAGGAAATTCTTATCCATCAAAACAAACCGTGGTGAATGAATGAATGAGGTATCAACACCTTCCCCATCCACCAAACCGAGCTTCATTTCATTCAAAGCAAAATCGTAGATGCTCTTTTTTTCTCCGGTTAAAAACCACCAGTTATCATGGACAACCTTAAACTTGTCTGCATAGTCCTTCAATGCTCTTACTGAATCTCTTTCCGGGTCAACAGAAAAGGAAAGGAAATGTACGATCGAAGAATCGATCACCTTTCTACCACTCTTATGCTTTGCGAAAGATGCCTGGAGCTTTTGCATGTTCTTCGTCATTGTGGGGCAAATCGAAGGACAACGTGTAAAAAAGAAATCTGCAATAATGATCTTGTTCTGCAGATCATACAGCTCAACAGTATCTCCCAACTGGTTCACCAGCCTGAAATTCTCAACCCTGTGCCACACGGTATCTGAAAACCTTTTACCATCTTCCACTCCTTCAATCACATCATCTGCATAATACTTTTTGGGCATTACCACAGCTCTTTCACTTGTATATTTCACTATCAGGTAACCTGCAACAGGTATCATAACAGCGATCAATATTCCTAACAGGGCTTTCTTGTTCATAATAATAAAAAACGTCCCGGCAAAGTTACCGGGACGAACGTATAAAAAGACACTCTAAGTTTTATCTAATGTGATTCACCTGACTGAACCGGTTTTGGCTGTGCCTGTACATCTTTCATATCGTGCTTTACTGGTTCTGAGCCTGCATTTGTTTTCTGTGTACTTCTTTCTTTGTACGCAGGATCGTATGTGTTTTTCAGATGACCGTAAGAAGCTCCGTCATACAAGAAAGCAATGATGAACCAGATGAATAATCCCAAAGGAACGACGATTGTCATGATAAGGTTTCTTAACTCATGACCCAAATGCATGAAGTATGCAACAATATAAAAAGCCTTAGCCAGCATCAGGATGATGATGATCCCTTTTAATAATGTTGTGAGAAAACCCTGCTCCATTCCGATCATCATAAAACCAAGTCCAAGCTCAACAAGGGTCAACACAGAAAGGATGATGGTTACTTTCCACACTTCTCTCTTTCCTGCGTTATTGTTATCAGCGTGTGCTGTATTTGCCATAATAAGTTGATTGTGCCGTTAATTAAACAAGATAAAACATGGTGAATACAAATACCCAAACAAGATCTACAAAGTGCCAGTACAGACCAGCTTTTTCGATCATCAGGTAATGTCCTTTTCTTTCAAACACACCGTTCATGGTCATGATAAGCATAATAATATTTATTACAACACCTGAAAACACGTGAAATCCATGGAAACCGGTAATGGTAAAGAAGAAGTTAGTGAAATCCTGGTGACCGGTTGATCCGTCAGCATTTGGAAAAGGATTACTACCCCACCATGCATTTTCATGGTAAAGGTGTGTCCATTCCCAGGCCTGGCAACCCAAGAAAGCTAGACCACCGATAATCGTCCAGATCATGTTTTTAATAACACCTGCTTTATCACCTCTGTGACCAGCATGCACTGCCAGCACCATTGTTACAGAACTAACGATGAGGATAAAGGTCATCAAACTCACGAACAACAATGGAAGTCCATTTCCTAATCCCGGGAAAGACTGAAATACTTCGTTGGGGTCAGGCCAGCTATTCGCTGAAAAACGAATCGTTCCATAAGAAATCAGGAAGGCACCGAAAGTGAAGGCATCACTCATCAGGAAGTACCACATCATCAGTTTACCATACTCCACGTTAAATGGACTATGACCACCGCTCCACCATTTTGTGCCTGTTGTTACAGTTGTTGACATCTGGTTTAAGAAATTTTGGTTCGCAAATTTATTAGCTAAGCTTTAATCAACGCAGAAAATATTTGCTTTTTCTGCTTACTATCTGTCTGTTATATCAGGTTAAAAAATATGAACAGGTAAATCCACAACGCATCTACAAAATGCCAGTAGGTTGCCGCTATTTCAAGACCTGTACTGCTGTACACTTTCTTTGTTCCAATATACGCTCTTAAAAAGATAACCACAAGAGCTATCACTCCACCCAGCATATGTATTCCGTGTAAACCACCGATAATTCCAATAAATGACGCAGAAGGGTTGCTGTCTATTCCAAATAAGGGAACACCACCTGCTTCTATTTGCTGAAACCCGATCCATTGCAATACTACAAACAAGATACCCAGTATCGTGGTAAGACCGATCAATGCCCTGTACTTTGACATTTCCCGGGCCTTAAAATACTTAACCGATAAATGCATGGTAACACTGCTGATCAATACTACTACTGTTGAATACCAGAAAACATCCGGAAGCCTGAACTCGAGCCAGTTTGCATTTGCCTTCTTCACAATATAAGCACTCGTTAACCCGGCAAACATCATTACGATACTTGCTAATGCCACCCACATCGTAAACTTGTGAGGGTGTAATCTTTTTCTCTCAGGAGAACTCATCGTAGCCATCATCACTTTTCTATTTTAATTTGATCAACTTCAAATCTTTACTCATCGTCTGTTGTGTCACTCACTTGTACTTTCTGAACTTTGTTCATCACGTTTCTTGTTCAAATCGTTTCTCGTTATCTCCGAATTTTGTAACACTTATCAATAGCGATCACCCAACGAGAAACGGCAACCAGAAACGAGAAGCCAGAAACTATTCATCGTATCTTATCAGCCAACAAAGCCAGCAACACTATCGGTAAATAAATATAACTGCTGAACATCACTCGTCTTGCTGCCTTTACACTCATCTCGCTATACAATCTCACCGACTGAACGATCATGAAAATATTGGCAAATAATACAATCCACATACTCAAGGTTCCCGTTAATCCATAATAAAATGGAAGCAAGCCTATTGGTATCATCAGCACAGAATACATGATAGCCTGTAAAGCTGTGAATTTTGTAGGGCCTTTATCAGAAGGCAATAATTTAAATCCAACCCTGCTGTAATCCTGGTGTGCTACCCAGGCAATTGCCCAGAAATGAGGAAACTGCCAGAGAAATTGTATTCCAAATAAAGACCATCCTGCCATGTTTGATATCTCGGTCCCGTTTTCTAATGTAACTGTTCCAAAAGGATTCAGCAGATCTGTACCTGCCACCCAACCGATCAAACAAGGTAATGCACCTGGAAATGCTCCAACCAAAACAGCTATACTATTCACTTTTTTTAGTGGCGTGTAGATGTAAGCATATAAGAACAAGCTAAACAAAGAAAGCAATGCAGCATTGAAGTTGAAATAATACCACATCATGGCAACGCCAACCAATCCTGCAAACAAGGCAAAAGTATAAGCCTCGGTCTGGCTCATTCTTCCTGCAGCAACAGGTCTTTTACCTGTTCTTTTCATCTGAGCATCTGTATCTTTCTCAACTGCCTGGTTGATTGCATTGGCACTTCCTGTAACCAGCATACCGGCAACAAAAAGAATTCCGATCATGCCCCAGTTAAACTCGATAATGTTTGGTGCAAGCAGGTAACAGATCACACAGGAAAATACAACAGTAAAGCTCAAAGTGAACTTGGTAAGCAACATATAATCCTTCACTTTATTCTTCAGTGAAAGATCATAACCTTTTGCTTCCTGTAAATCTGCTTTAGCCATCATGCTCATTTTCTTCCCTTCGCTTTTTTAAAACCAATGCCCTGATTGAACAGGGCATTATATATAAAGGTTGACAACCAATTGAAGGTTGTCAACCTTGTTAATGATGATTCGTTTCATTAGAACCAACCGGAGTTGTCTGCTGAATAAACTCTTGCCCATCCTTACCGTAATCGTAAGCCCAACGATGTACTTCAGGAATTTCGCCCACCCAGTTACCATGACCAGGATTGATTGGTGTGGTCCACTCTAATGTAGTTGCACCCCATGGATTCTGAGATCTTACTTTTCTTCCTTTCCAGATAGAATAGAAGAAGTTGAAGAGGAACAATAACTGTACAGCAAATACGATCATTGCAACAGTACTGATGAACCTGTTCAGTTCAACAAACTGTTTGAAACTTTCCCACTGGCTGTAATCGTAGTAACGACGAGGCATACCAGCCAAACCTTCATAGTGCATTGGCCAGAAAATGAGGTAAGCACCGATCATTGTTACCCAGAAGTGAATGTATCCAAGTGTATTATTTAAATACCTGCCATACATTTTCGGATACCAGTGATAGATACCACAGAACATTCCGAATATACCCGCTACACCCATTACAATGTGGAAGTGAGCGATAACGAAATATGTATCATGTAAGTGAATATCCAAAGCAGAGTTACCTAGCCATATACCTGTTAAACCACCGGAGATAAATAAGCTTACAAACCCGATAGCAAAAAGCATAGCAGGGGTGAAACGAATACTACCTCTCCAGATCGTTGTTAACCAGTTGAACACTTTAATTGCTGATGGAACAGCGATCAACAACGTAAGCAAGACGAACATCGATCCTAAGAAAGGATTTAATCCCGTTACAAACATGTGGTGTGCCCAAACAAGGAAGGCAAGAACGGTGATGGCAAATAATGATCCCACCATTGCCATGTATCCGAAGATCGGTTTCCTTGAATTGATGGAAAGTACTTCAGACACCATTCCCATTGCAGGAAGGATGATGATATACACCTCAGGGTGGCCTAAGAACCAGAACAAGTGCTGGTAAAGAATTGCGTTACCACCTTCATTCGGCAATGCTCCAACGTTATTGGTAGCAATAAATATGTCTGATAGGTAGAAGCTCGTTCCGAAATTTCTATCAAATATCAAAAGGATAAAACCAGATAATAATACAGGGAAAGAAAGTACACCAAGAATTGCAGTGAAGAACAATGCCCAGATAGTCAAAGGCAATCTCGTCATGCTCATTCCTTTTGTACGCATGTTAAGGATGGTAGCGATATAGTTCAAACCACCCAGCAACGATGATACAACGAATAAAGCCATTGCTATTATCCATAGATCCATACCTGTTCCGGATCCTGGCTGAGCCGAAGCCAAAGCACTTAACGGAGGATAGGCTGTCCAGCCACCTGCAAATGGACCAGTTTCAACAAAGATTGAAGATAGCATTACCAAACTTGCAGCAAGGAAGAACCAGTAGCTGAGCATGTTCATGAAAGGAGAAGCCATGTCTCTTGCTCCCACCTGAAGTGGAATCAAAAGATTCGCAAATGTTCCGCTCAATCCAGCAGTCAATACAAAGAATACAAGAACAGTTCCGTGGATGGTTACCAATGCATAATAAGATTCTGCCGTGATCTGTCCTTTATCATTCACCCATTTACCTAACAAGTCTTTCATCCAGTGAAATTCAGCTTCCGGGTAACCTAACTGAAAACGGAATAAGACTGACATCAGGCCACCAATAACAGCCCAAACCATTCCGGTAATCAGGAATTGTTTAGCGATCATTTTATGATCCTGGCTAAAAACATATTTAGATATAAAGGTCTCATGATGGTGGTGCTCGTGATGAGCATCATGAGAATGTACGTCGTGTGAATGCAAAACAGCTTCGTTACTCATATCTGGTCTTTACAAAATATTATTAATTTTTAAGCTCAGCAGTTTGTGTTGCCGGCTTTACTGCACTTGTATCGGTTGTTGTTGCTTTGTTTCTTGGATCTAAATCAGGGAAAGCAGTGTAATAAGCAGATTTCTGCATGGCTTTCCAGATATTGAACTCATCCTCTGTAACTACTACGATCGCTCCTTTCATTGAGTAGTGGCCATTACCACACATCTGGTCACAGGCAATCTCGTATACAAAGTTTGGATTTCCGGTGATCTCTCTCATTTCTTCAGTGGTATACTGAGGAGTAAACCAAAGTGTGGTTGGTGTTCCTGGAACAGCATCCATTTTCATCCTGAAATGTGGTAGACCAACGTTATGAACTACGTCTCTCGCATTGATGATGAGTTTTACAGGCTTACCTTTTACGAGGTACATTGTTTGTGTAGCAAAAATATCATCGAAGTTTGTAGGATCGGCTTTAAAGCTCATTTCCCTAACACCACCCATTGAATTTTTGATCGAGATCGTTGTATCTCTCCAGATTTGTCCCAACTGGTTGCTTGCAGCTTCATCAATGAGGCGATAATATTTCTTTCCAAATACGCCATCTTTTCCGGGATAACGGAACATCCATGAGAATTGTTTTCCTGTTACTTCTACCACCATTGCATTTTTAGGAGCATCGCCGGTGAACTTGAACCAGCTTCTTAAACCTATTACCACTAATACTGTTAATGCGATAGCAGGGATAACTGTCCAGATAACCTCCAACCTGGTATTGTGTGGAAAGTAAAAAGGTTTCTTTTTATCATTCTCCTGGTATTTATAAGCAAACCAGAATAAGAGTATTTGTGTAAGAACGAATACAATACCTGTAACGATCAAGGTCAACCAAAGCATTTCATCAACTTCTTCACCTTCAACACTAGCTGATTTATACGGCAGTAATGTATCCTCGTAATACAATTCATTACACCACCATACACCCAGTAAACCAAGTACCAGGAAGGCTATCATCAAAAATCCGTTGATCTTATTATTCTGTTTTCTTGATGCTTCTTCTCCCTTTAGTATAGATACATACTCACTCGCTTTTGCGATCTGGAAGATCACTACAAAAATTAAAACGATAACTGCTATTACAAAAAACATCGTATCTAAAGTTTTAATCTGGTTTTCTTAGTTTATGCTATCCTATTAAGTATGGTGTATGATGCTTTCCTTGATAAATGGATGGTGCTTTACATACAATGGTTTACTTGCCAAAGCTCTTCCAACAAAGAATATCAATATTCCAACGAACAATGCTAAAATTCCTAAATCGAACCACCAGTAACTTCCCCAGGTTACATGATCAGGAGAAATACTGCCGATTACCATTTGATAATAATCCATCCAGTGGCCAAAGATGATCAACACTGCCATGAACGTCATCAAAGTATAATTACGTTTCGATCCTCTTCTCATCAGTATTAATAACGGGCAAATAAAGTTGATGATCAGGTTAAGGAAGAAGATGCCTTTATAAGGGCCTTTCACCCTATGCATGAAGTATACAGTTTCTTCCGGCTGATTTGAATACCAGATCAACATATACTGTGCAAACCACAGGTAGCACCAGAATATTGAAAAGGCAAACATGAACTTACCGATATCATGAAGATGTTCTTCATTTACCAGTTCAAGATATCCTTTGTTCTTAAGATAGATCACAAATAATGCGATCAAAGCCATACCTGCAACAAATGAACTTGCAAAGTTGTACCAGCTATACATGGTAGAATACCAGTGAGCATCAAGGCTCATCATCCAAAGCCATGGAACGGTAGAACCTACTGTCAATGCAAACCAAACGATGAACAAAGAACCGTTTACAGTATTTCTCCAGATGTAACTCTGCCCTTTGTCATGATCCATTGGACCCTGGTCAGCTTCGTCGCTCAATTTTCTCATTCTCCATCCCAACAAACTCCAGAGACCGATAGCCAAAACTGTCCAGATAATAAAGAAGGTAGGATTCAAAAAGCCCAGCTTTCCTCTTAATATCGGATCAGCTTCTGCTTCATCTCCTTTCCAATGGTAAATATGTGTGCCGAACAATACAACCATTAAAACAATAAAAGCAATCACACCAAATATTGGAACGAGTGTAGAAATAGCCTCGGATACTCTCCTGAAAACCATTTGCCATCCACCCATTGCAAGTGTAGTTGCACAAATAAAGAACATGGCAGCATTGGTGATTAATAAAAAGAAAATACTGTTGTACATAAGTGTACCCCAGAAAATATGACTGCCAGGAGTGTGATGACCATCACCACCGTGACCAGCATCACCATGATCCATTCCTATAAAAATAAATCCGAGCACCAAAGCAACCAGGCCCACAGCTATTAAGCCGAGAGACCATGTTCTCATTTTACCCGGAATTTCAAAACGTTCTCTAAGTGCCATCGTTAATTCTTTATTTATATACCAGTTAGTTTCTGTTTATTTCATTGCTGCACCAGTGGTGTCTTTTCCTGTTGTTCCGGCGGTTGCAGCAGTTGTTGTAGTTGCAGCAGCACCAGCTTTACCTTTCGCCTGTTGTTGTTTGATATAATAGATCACCATCCATCTTTGCTTCGTATTCAATTGTGCACCATAAGGACCCATCATATTCTTGCCATAAGTGGTAGAATAAAACATTTGCCCGTCAGGCATTGCTTCGTACTTAGGATCACCTTTCAATGTTGCAGGTTTTGAAGTGAATTTTCCGCTTGCAAACAAGGGACCGTTACCATCCAGGTTGGTACCATGACAGATACCACACTGAATAAGATATAATCTTTCAGCTTCCTGCAATTCTTTCCCTGGTAGAAATGTAATGGGATTCTGTACTGATCTTGAAGCAACATAGTTCGTGCTGTCTCCAGGAGCATCTTTCGGAATATGAAATAACATTTCCTGGCCTCTTGCTACAGTTCCCTGAACAGGCATTTTGCTGTAAGAGATTCCTGCCTCAGCCAATTCCTCGTTGTCGCTGTATGTTTCAACGGCACGGCTGTGAGCCATATCTGGCATATAAGCCTCGTTGGGTTCTCTTTGAACACCACCACATGCTGCCATAAAAACCACGGCAAACAAAGCAACTATGATAGATAATTTTCTCATTTCAAATATTATTAAGCAACTACTGCTACTTCTTTTTTAGTGTTCTCAAAAGGAATTTCGTTCTTGTCGTAACGACCTAACCACCATCCTGCTTCTGCAACTTCTTCGTAAGATTCTAAAGCACCGTTAGAAGCTAAGAATCCTTTCAGGTCTTCCAGGTTTGTTTTTCCTGTTGTCTCAATTACCATTACAAACAGATCATCTGTTGCTCTCGGGTGAAATACGTGCTTCTTTACAAAAGGAGCCAGCTGGCAGAGGTAACAAAACGTCAACACCATTCCTACAGCAGCAAATAAAACCGTTAACTCGAATATGATCGGTATCCAGGCTGGTAATGCAAAGTTTGGTTTACCACCAATATTCATCGGCCAGTCTGAAGTAAATATCCAGCTGATGGCACTTACCGCAGTAATCGTTCCTGTGATACCATAGATGAATCCTGCTGTATGCAGGCTCGTTTCTCTTAAACCCATAGCATGATCCAAACCATGAACAGGAAATGGAGTATAAACGTCATGTATCTTATAACCTGCACTGCGAACTTTCTTCACAGCCGGAAACAATACATCTTCATCGTTAAATAATCCTACAACAAATTTCTTTTTTGCCATAATCTGAAAGCTGCAAGCTATAAGCAATAAGCTACAAGCTTTATTTATATTATTTAGTCAACTATCAACTCTACAGTATAAACTATCAACTACTAATGATGCTCCATTCCACTTGATGCTTTTCCATGTGCACTGGTATTCTCTACATGTGCATACTTATGAGCAAACTCATCCACTCCTGCTGCCTCTACATTTCCAACCTGTGCCTTAAAGCTTTCGCCTGATGTTTTCAATACATGTTTGATCTCTGCAATGGCTATTACAGGGAAATATTTAGAGAACAGGAAGAAGCAGGTGAAGAACAATCCGAATGTACCCATGTAAAATCCGATCTCCCAGATCGTAGGACTGTAATAAACAGACCATGAAGAAGGAAGATAATCACGATACAATGATGTAACGATGATCACAAAACGTTCGAACCACATACCAATGTTCACGATAATACTCATGAAGAAAGTGATGAACAGGTTTCTCCTGAATTTCTTGAACCAGAATATCTGTGGACTTAATACGTTACAAGCCATCATACCCCAATAGCTCCATCCGTAAGGACTGAAGAGATTCGCACGGCTATAGAAGAAAGCGTACTGTTCGTACTTGTTCTGAGAATACCATCCCATGAACAACTCAGTTAAATAAGCACAACCTACAATTGAACCTGTTAATACAATAACCTTGTTCATTGCTTCGATGTGACCAAGTGTAATATAATCTTCCAGGCTGTATACTTTTCTTAAGATCAGCATCAGCGTTTGCACCATGGCAAAACCTGAGAAGATGGCACCGGCAACGAAATATGGAGGGAAGATGGTAGTATGCCATCCCGGAATTACTGAAGTAGCGAAGTCAAACGATACGATCGTGTGTACTGAAAGTACGAGTGGTGTTGAAAGACCGGCCAACACTAATGAAAGTGCTTCATGCCTTTGCCAGTGTTTCGTAGAACCGCTCCATCCGAAAGAAGCAATACCGTATAAAAGCTTACGAAGTTTTGTTTTTGCACGGTCTCTTACTGTTCCAAAGTCAGGTATCAAACCAGAATACCAGAATAATAATGAAACGGTGAAGTAAGTAGATATCGCAAATACGTCCCAGAGAAGTGGTGAATTAAAGTTCACCCATAAAGGACCTCTTGTATTAGGGTAAGGAAGTACAAAGAAAGCCATCCACACACGACCCATGTGAAAAATCGGGAACTGGCCGGCACACATTACAGCGAAAATGGTCATAGCCTCTGCAGCTCTGTTCACACCTGTTCTCCATCCTTGCCTGAAGAGTAACAAGATGGCTGAGATCAAAGTTCCGGCGTGACCAATACCAACCCACCATACGAAGTTGGTGATATCCCAACCCCATCCAATGGTTTTGTTCAGGTTCCATTCGCCAATACCGTAAGTCACCTCACGATAAACGCTGTACACACCAAACAACAGCAAAGCCACAGAAATAAAGAAGCCTATATACCAAAGCTTGCTTGGCTTTACTTCAATAGGACGGCAAATATCTTCAGTCACCTGGTGATAATCCTTCGTACCATACACCAATGGTTCCCTTAGCTGCGATTCGTATTTTAATGATGCCATAAATCTTTAAATTCCAAATAAGAAATTCAAATTCCAAGAACCAAACTCCTTATTTGCTTAAGCAATATTTTTATTTAACCAGCTTTCTGTTCTCTGTTCGTCGTTCCTTGTGTCACTCACTTGTACGCCAGGTTCATTATTCACCCTTCCGTACTTCGTAGTTCATACCTCGTACTTCTAATGAGCAGCACCTTCATGCTTTTCTCCACCAGTTTCACTCAAAACAGGTCCAACACTCTCTTCCATCCTGTCTGTATTTCTCACCTTAGCCAGGTAATTTACATTCGGAAGAATATGCAATTGTTCAAGGCTATAGAATGTTCTGTTGATGTTCAAAGCCCTGTGCTTGGTAATGTCGCTGTCTTTTGAATGTACGTTACCAAAAACGATTGCATCAGCCGGACAAGCCTGCTGGCAAGCTGTTTTCACATCCCACTTCTGTCCTTCACCAGTAACTAACGGACGACTTTCTTTTTTCGCCTGTAGTTTACCTTCCTGTGTACGCTGAACGCAGAATGAACATTTCTCCATCACACCTCTTGAACGTACTGTAACATCTGGGTTCAATACCATCCTGGTTAACGGATCGTTCAGGTTTATTCTCAGATCATTCCACTCATCATGATTATCCGGGAAGCTGTCTGCACCCATATAATCACTCCAGTTAAAACGACGTACTTTATACGGACAGTTGTTAGCACAATATCTTGTACCGATACAACGGTTATAAGCCATCTGGTTCACACCTTCCTGGTTGTGCATGGTTGCAGCAACAGGACAAACGTTTTCGCAAGGTGCATTGTCACAATGCTGGCAAAGCATCGGCTGGAAGGTTACGTTAGGATTATTCATATCGCCACTGTAATAGCGATCGATCCTTAACCAATGCATATCATGGAAACGCATTACTTCATTCTTACCAACTACCGGCACGTTGTTCTCAACATGGCAGGCAACAACACAAGCATGACAACCGGTGCATGAGTTCATGTCGATACTCATACCCCATTTCAATCCTGGTTTGTCGTGGTAAGGATAAATGGTTCCTTTTTTCTCGTAATCTTTTAATCCACCCCAATGTTTTAATTCTCTCTCTCTTTCGTCCAGTATGGTGGTTGGATTCTTTTGTAGAGTAGCCAGGCTCAGCTCTTTGATAACCTCTGTACGTTTTCCGTGTGGAGTATCGTAAGTGTTATGAGTTTGAGTAAGTGCAACTTTATAAGTATCTCCAGTATGCTTAACGTCTACATTATAGTTTGCATAATCTACTGTTCCATTGGCCCAGGTAGCAAACTGGTAAACATTTTTGTTACCCACTGATTCATCGCCAAACACGGTAGCCTTTCCTACAGAAGCAAGACGGCCATAACCTACAGCAATACCAATTGCATTCGGGTGTGTACCAGGAATGATCAATGCAGGGAGTTTAACACTCTTTCCGTTTACGCTGATCTCTAGTACAGGTTTGTCAGGATAAGCTTCGTAAGTATCTGCCTGGCCGCTATTATTCAGATCGATATCTAAAACCTCTTTTGCAAAAGCAGGAGAAACGATCACATAATTATCCCATGTTGCTCTTGTAACAGGGTCTGGTAATTCCTGTAACCAGGGATTAGAGGCACCACTACCATTTCCAATTCCAACTTTCTGGTATAAGAACAATTCGTACTTACCACCTTTTTTACCACTTACAGCAGTAACTGCAGTACCAACTGAACCTCCGCTGAAACTTCCTGAACCACCACCTGTAGTAACTACAGTTGGAGGAATTGGTGTGGTGGCGATCAAAGAATCTGCACCCTGTCTTGCAGGAGTAGCTACAACTCCATTCGTTCCACCAGGAGTTAATACTCCATCCTGTAAAATCTTATCCCAACCTGCTTCACCACCAGCTCTTGCACTCCAGTACTGCTTAAGAAAAGCAGCATAAGGCATATTGTTTCCGCTCCACTTCAATAAGCTATCCTGCCATTGACGTGTTTTGAATAACGGGTGAATTGTAGGTTGTAAAAATGAATAATGTCCTTGTTTAGGTTCTGCATCACCCCAGCTTTCTAAATAGTGATGATCAGGTATGATGTATTTACAGAGTGTTGCCGTTTCATCGATCTTAGGATTGAATGAAATTGTAACAGGTACTTTCTTCAATCCATTGATGAACCCTGTTGCATCTACCCATGAGTATGCTGGATTTGCACCATGTATCAGTAAAGCACCAACGCTTCCTGCATTCATATCAGCTACCAGTGTAGCCATATCGTTATCTACACCCTGGCGATAGTTTACAGGTGTACTCCAGTCGATCGTTGTTCCGTTAGCACCGATAGCAGCATTGATAGCATTCACTATCACCTGTACGTTTACATCGTTACTTCCACTGACAACTAAACCACCACCTTTCTTTAATTCTGCAGCAGCTCTTGAAATACCATCAGCCAAAGCTTTATCAGAAATTCCTGAAACAGATTGTCCGTTGACAGCACCTAATAAAGCTGCTGCTACCATTCCTGTTTGAGAAGGAAGGTGCATATATCTTTCATCAGCATTGGCACCTGTCTGGCTCATTACTGGCTCAAACTGGAAGTGCTTGCTCATGGTCAAAGCCTTAGGGTCAACTTTTCTACCCTTAGCGTATTGTTTATTGAATTCTACCGGGCTGAGCCATGTACCGAGAAAATCAGCCGCAAGACTCACAATGGTTCTTGCATTATCAAATCGGTAAGAAGGTAATCTTCTGCCATTGCCAGTTTGTTCGTTGGCAAGTAACATACCGCTATGCGAAATTGCATCATACGTTACATGACGACTCCCTGGATATTTTGCTAAGAATTGTGCAATAACCTCTTTTGTAGAAGGCGATGTTTCTGTGCTGGTAAGAATCACAACAGTTTTACCTGCTAATTCTGTAGCTATAGCTTTATCTATTGTTTCGAAAGTGGCTTCGTTGAATTTGGTGCCGGATCCTTTGATCATTGGCTTACGAACCCTTGCAGTATCATAGAGATCCAATACAGAAGCCTGTACTCTGGCAGATGTTCCACCTTGTGTAATTGGGCAAAGCTCGTTTCCTTCAATTTTGATCGGCCGACCATCTCTTACTTTTGCCAATACACTCACCACGTCTCCGTCCTGTACATAAGTTGTGGCATAATATTGAGCCACACCCGGAACCATGTTCTCCGGCTTATTTACAAAAGGAACCGCTTTTTTTACAGGTATCTCACAACTTGCAGCTACTGCAGCTGCAGCTGTACTGAAACCAAGATATTTCAGGAAATCTCTTCTTGGGGTAGCTGTATTAAGAAGACTACTGTTATCCTCAGCTTCAAAAGGCAGTTCTTCCTTGAATTCGTCTTTGGCAGATTGCTGGAAAGCTTCCGAGTTGTTGAGTTCCCCAAAACTTTGCCAGTGCTTTTTATTCTCCATATTCGCCTTATCTCCTTTTTTATCAGGAGTATTTTGGTTTAGCTTATGAAAATTATATAGTCAATTTCACCCGCAACAGAGCGGAATGATGCTTAGTAGTGACATTTCTGGCATTCTGTAGCACCTATCATTTCAGCAGTGATGCCTTTAGCGGTATCTCTTGCACCACTCTTCAGCTCATTATGATATTTCTCGTAAATGCTATAGAACCCATTCTCTTTAAACTGAACTTTTGTTTCCCTGTGACAATTGATACACCATCCCATGCTCAGGTCAGTAAATTGCTTCACCTCGTCCATTTTCTGGATTTCGCCGTGACAGGTCTGGCAAGCTACTTTACCTGCAACAACGTGTTGAGCATGGTTAAAGTATACATGGTCTGGCAGGTTGTGAATCTTCACCCATTCAACAGGCTTGGCTTTACCAAGGTCCATATCCCAGGTATTGGATGTTCCGCCTGGTTCAAATCCAACTGCTTTATACAATTTGGCGATCTCTGCTGTACCGTTCACCTCGTCACCATTTTCCCTGTATAACTGCTCACCTGTGTACTCGTTCACGTTCATGTGACAGTTCATACAAGTATTCAATGAAGGGATCATGGCATGTTTGCCTTGTTCAGGACCAACGTGGCAATACAAACAGCTGATCTGGTTTACCCCGGCATGTACTTTATGAGAGAAGTAAATTGGCTGCTCGGGTTGGTAGTTTTGGTTGCGGCCCAGGTTAATAGCACCTTTTACAGTATAATATCCGCCAACAAGGAATAAAACAACGATTCCAAGAGCGATATAGGCTTTGTTTCTATAGAAAGGAACCGGCTCAGCTGCAGGAACACCTTCTCTATCGTCTGATAATTTTTTCAGGCTGGCATTTACCTGTAATAAGATCAATGCAACAACTGCAAGAATTAGTGTGAGTATTCCAAATAATAAGGAGTTATCGCTTTGCTCTGCTGTAGATGTTGATCCGGCAGCAGCAGGTGCAGCTGGCTTTACAGAGTTTACATACTCAACAATCGCATCAATGTCTTTTTCTGATAATGAAGGGAAAGCAGGCATTTGAATACCACCACCACCGAATTTATCAGAAACGCCTTTTGCATATTCAGATTTTTGAGAATATGCATTTGGATTATGGATCCAATCGTAGAGATTCTTCCTTTCTGTCCAGTCACCACGAGTGTCTATTCCACTCAAAGCCGGCCCAGTACCATCTTTCAAAGGATGGTGACAAGAAGCACAGTTCTGGTTAAATATCTGTTGGCCACCTTGTGCAACAGCACTGGTAGCAAACGAGATGAGTAAACAAACAAACAGTAATGGCAGTATCGTCCTGGCTAGTCCTGGTTTATCAATCATATTCACAAACTATTGTGATCAATGTGGAAAAGTTACCGTTAAACGGTGGCAAAAATATGACAGCAGGCTGACAAAAACGCAATAGCGGAAAAAAAATTTTTTCCTTATCTGGCTTGCGTTTCAGCCGATTTGGAATTAGAATTTATTTCGTAGAACGAAAAACCAATACAAACACATGATCCGGATTAGGCTTCAGAAATCAGCCGGATGATGTTCTTTTTTGATGCAGTTTTGCGGCATGCTTCACCGGTTGAAAGACAAATGGAAAGTTAGCTGGCCACGATTCATACTCATATTTACCACTTTTGCATTGGGTGGCAGTTCCTGTGGGTATTTAGGAAGAAAAGTGATGGGACTTCTTTCAATAGAGCCATCTGTTGTTTACTGGATACTATATATTATCATCGTAACCATTCTCTGGCCTTTATGCGTGCTTATCGTTAGTATACCATTGGGACAATTCAATTTCTTCAGGAATTATCTAAAGAAAATGGGAAGCAGGATGGTTGGGAGGTCAAAAGTAAAAAGTCAGTCAAAAGCTGAAAATGCTGATCATAACGTTGCCATTTTTGCTTCCGGAGCAGGTAGTAATGCAAAAAGAATTATTGAACATTTCAGAAATAATGAACGAATCAAAGTAGCATTGATCGTTTGCAATAACCCTAAAGCCGGTGTTTTGCAAATAGCTGCAGATAATAATATACCGGTGATGCTGGTGAATCGAAAAGGGTTTTATGAAAGCGAAGCCTTCATACAGGAATTAAAACTGCACAACATCGATCTTATTGTGCTCTCTGGTTTTTTATGGATGATACCTGGTTATCTTATCAATGCTTATCCAAATCGCATCATCAATATTCATCCGGCCCTGTTACCGAAATATGGTGGTAAAGGAATGTATGGAGAGAATGTACATTCAGCCGTAATAGCAGCAAATGAGAAAGAAAGTGGCATTACTATTCATTATGTAGATGAACACTACGACAATGGAGATATCATTTTCCAGGCTACCTGTACGGTCTTACCAACTGACAATCCTGATACGCTAGCTGAACGAATTCATGAACTAGAGCATACTCATTATGCAAAAGTAATTGAGGAACTCTTGAGGAATAATCGGCGTTAAAGCAGTTTTGTTCCCTCGTACAGTTCTTCAATTGACAGATCTATGTTGATGGATTTTAATTTGAATGTATCGCTTATCGTTTTGAATTCATTCAATTCCCAGTTTCCATGATCGTTGATATACCAATCTTCCACGGCAACAGTTTGAGAATCTATTAAAATGTATTCCTTTATTGACTTGATATCCCGGTACAATCTAAACTTTTCTCCCCTGTCATAGCTTTTCGTTGAGGGTGATAAAACTTCGATGATTGCAGTAGGGTTCAAAGCATTCATATCATCACTATTCAAAGTTTCAGGTTCGCCGCAAATGATAGAAATATCAGGGTAAGTAAATAAAGTATTGGTAGGTATATGAATTCTTAAATCGTTGCCGTAAGGTTGACATGGTTTACCCCTGAGTTTAACTTTTAGAGCCGTACTTAGATTCATTAGGATATTAACATGAGAGATCTTTGCTCCGCTCATAGCAAAGATCTCACCCTGGTAGTATTCATGCTTTTCTGTTTCCGCATTTTCTATTTCCAGGTATTCTTCAATTGTGTATTTGCGTTGTGCGTAAGCAACAGCTGGTTCTCTTACTTCCATCACCGTAAATTACCGAATTGTTCAGAAAAGCTATATCGTTTTCTTCCTGGTATTTAGCCCAAACAAAGCATACAAAGGACAGAACCCTATAGCTGCCGTTATAAAGAAGATCAAACCAAGTACCCATAATACGGTGGCAAGTGTGGTGTTACCAATAGCTCCAGTGAAATAAAGTGCAGCAAAGCCTGCAGCAATAACTATACGGATCAAGCGATCTGCAGTTCCCATGTTTGTTTTCATGACAGTTAATTTATGGCTTGAAAAATAAATGTGATTACAACTGCTATTCCTATACATACTAAGCAGATAAGAAGCAGTTTCATCCATTTTTTCATCCATTAAACCTAACAACTTGTTATATAAAAAATCATGACGTTCATCATCTTATAGCATTTTCTCCATATACACCACCCCGGTAATTGGATTATTGTAATATGGTGTTGTTTCTATAAAACCCAGCTTTTTATAAAGTGATATAGCAGGTTTAAGTTTTAGTAATGTGTCTAATTTCATTATCGTAAAACCAAGCTTCTTTGCTACGCTAAAGAGGTGAAGCGAAAGTGATTCTCCGATCTTGTGCTTACGGTATCCAGGTTTGATATATAATCTCTTCATCTCACAAACGCCACCTTCCAGAGGCTGCAAGGCAATACATCCTGCAACTTCACCATTCCAATAGGCCAGCAAAATAATTCCTTTAGGAGGCTTGTACTTCTTTAATGGCTCCTGTAGCTCATCTTCAAAACGCTGGAAACAAAGATCCTCGTCCAGTTCCTCCTGGTAATCGACAAAAAGCTTACGGATGATATCGAGTTCAGGACTCTCTTCTGTTACGGATTTAATTGCCAGCATATCATCACAAAATTAAGCAGGGTCGTAAAATGAGCAAAGCCAGGTGACCGATCAGCTGATTACATTGTGATCTAAGACAACGCATACTGCGATCAATTAAGACAATATCTATTTTTTAATGGAATTTCAATCAGCATATTAGGCCATATCGTATCCCATTCACTACTTTCACCGTCTCCTCCAATTGTTTCGATGAAGTATAAAGTAGAATTTGAAAATAATCAACCTGTACGTGCTGCCATTGTCAATTTTATGGCAGATGGCGAACAGCGTGTTGCTTTTGAAACGAATGATGGAAAGACAACCATAAAGCATCTTTATCTCGAAGCAGAAAGCAAAGACAATGCAATTGAGCAGGCAAGCGAGATCATAGCCACCATTTTTAAAAGTTAGGGCTGCTTTTTTCTTTTATACTACCATTAAAGAAAAAAGCCTTGTAGCAGAACTACAAAGCTTTTAATTCAACTCACAAACTATATTTTAAACATCTCTTCTTGCACCACCTCTCATCAAGGCTACAAGTAACAAGATAAATACTGCTACACCTATTACCCAAACCCATGGAGATGCAAAGAAGTTTCCGCCATCGCTACCGGAATTGATATCTACATCTACTTTTTTTGTTTCCTGAGCGAAGGAAACAACAGAAACAAAAACTGTTGCAATTGCTAATACAAATTTTGTAAACCAGTTTTGCAGCTTGGGAACAATGTTATTGTTTTTCATAAATGATCTTTTTTTTGATTAATACCTTACTCTATAGAAAAACCATGCCACGGCAAATAAAGCTCATTTTACAGCATGGCAGCCAATTACTTATTGGCGTTTTGGTGATTTAATTCAACAGATATTGCCGCTATAAAAAACACCGACCCAGCCGATATGTACATATCAGAACTGGCTTTTTTATTGATGGTAAAGGGGAAATTTATCTGATGACCACGGCAAAGATCATAAGGCACCGGCATAAATATCATCATTATATGAATGACGATCTGAAGGACGTAAAGGAGGTTACCTACTTTAAGATCGTATTTTCTGACCCTATTGAATTTGAAAGGTGGAAGAAATGGTGCAAGGACAATGAAGGTGAATATGATTATGACAAAGAGAACAGTTGCCAGCGTGGTAAGCTTCCAAAGATCGAGATGTTCAGGGATGAGATCTGCTGGTGCGATATTATGACGTATTATCTTCTGCACATTGCCGGCTATGAATTTTTCTCAACCATCCATCCCTATAAAGGAGAAGTGTATATAAAAGGACAAACATCAAACTACAAAGCGGTAGCCAACACCTTTGACGGTAATGATCTCTAAGGCCGGATCTTCTTTTAAATAGTTGCGAAGCTTGGTAATGTATACGTCAAGATTACGGCTGTTGAAGAATGAGTCACTTCCCCAGAGCAGGTTGAGAATGTCTCTTCGATCAATTACATTGTCTTTGTTGGTCCAGAGGTATTTCAACAATTCACTTTCGCGATAGGAAAGCTTTCGTTCTTCCGTTCCATTTAGCAAGACCTGCCTGTTTATGTTATAGCGGAATTTTTTTCCAAGGATTAAAACATCCTGTTGTAACGTTTCTTCATTCTTTCTTACCCGCAGAGCATTTTCAATTCTTACAATCAGTTCTTCCAGGCTAAAAGGTTTACGGATGTAATCATTGGCACCAAGTTTAAAACCCTGCACTACGTCTTCTGTCTGCACTTTAGCAGTGAGAAAGATCACCGGTATATCATCATTCTCCTTCCTGATGTCTGCAGCTATCTCAAAACCACTTCTGTTGGGCAGCATTACATCGAGAATACAGATGTCGGGTAATTCTTTTTTGAACAGGGCCAACACTTTTGCACCGTCATCTTCCATTACAACTTCAAATCCTCTCGACTCAAGACTTTCTTTAACGATCTTGCCGAGGAACAATTCATCTTCTACGTATAATACTTTTATCCGGCTCATATTAGTATGGGTAAGATGTCTGGATATGAGCACTCGGCGCTATATTCATGATTATGCTTTTGATAAGTTTACTTTGAAAGTACTGCCTTTGCCTTCTTCGCTAACGAATTCTATTGAACCATTATGCTTTTCAATTACATGGTGCACATAGCTCAAGCCTAATCCATAGCCTTTTATATTGTGCATGTTTCCATGTGGTACACGAAAGAATTTTTCGAATATCTTCTCTTTATATTCAGCTGGAATACCAATGCCATTATCCTGTACTTTAAGTTCAACTGAATTTCTTTGTTCAGTAAGTGAAATAGTTATTTCAGGACTCTCCGGGCTATATTTTAAAGCATTATCCAGGAGGTTATAGATCACACTTGTAATATGCAGCTTATCTGCTTCAATCAAAAAATTGGCACCTGATGTATGGAAATTAACCAATGCCTTCCTGTTTTGAAATTGCAGCTGCATTGTTTTAATTACCTCTTCGGTGAGTATTTTCAGATCAAAGTTTTCTTTCTTCAGATCAATCTCTTTATTCTCAAATAGTGAAAACTTCAACACTTTATCAACTAAGAGCGATAAGCGCTGAAGCTCTGAAGAGGAGATTTCCAGGTACTCTTTTGTACGCTCAGGGTTTTCTGCTGCATTAAAATTTTTGAGTGCCTCAATGGCAACATTAACGGTAGCGATCGGTGTCTTCAGTTCATGCGTGATATTACTGATGAAATCATTCTTGATAACAGCCAGTCTTCTTTGTGCCAGCAGGTTCCTGTAAAGGAAAATAAAAGATGCTGCCGTTAATGTTATCAGCAACACCGATATGAGGATAGGGTAAGTTATTCTTCCAAGTAAGTACGCTGTTGTTTTATTCAGGTTAGCCTGGTAAGCAAGGGAATTACTGAGACCAACGATCTCGAAACGAGTCTTAAGTTCATTCTTATCTACAGAATCAATATAGGTTTTAGGGTTGCCATTGATCTTATGGGCAGCAATTTCAAACCCGATATTCACTTTTGCTTTCTTCAGTTCCTGTCGGTAACTCGAATCAAGTTCTGTTATTTTCAAAGACTCACCCAGCGATGTTCTAACGATCATTGGTGTTTTCCTTGTTTCAAAACGGTTATTGGTAACAATGATCCTGTCTTTCATCATACGACCGTGTATCATCGTATCTTTTTTGGTAGAATCACTGTAAGTAAAGGTCATTGAATCCAGCTGAGAAGAGAGCTGTCCTGATGCTGCCATTACTTTGATCAAAAAATTATTGGCCCCCAGTTTTTTGAACAATGTATCGCTGTTAAGTTTTTTTAACTGGAGTTTGTATACAGACTCCCTGAAGAGAATATCTGCTTCTTTCTTTAACCCCTGCTTCTCATCTTCATACAATTTATTCAGCCAATAAGCCTGGAAACCTGCTATCAATACAATAGTGGCAATCATCAGGATCTTTGAAAATCCCAACCGGTTCATAGAAAAACCAAAAAGCCCGGTGCTGCCTCTCATAAAACAAATGTAATAACATGGCTCTATCAATCAGACGCTATTAACCTTAATTAACCATACTCAAATATTGTTTAACGGAGCTGTAGATTAGCTTTGGATAAACAAAGTTTGTTATGAGAAAATTATTTTATCTCGCCTGTACACTGTTTACAAGTGTTACCGTATTTGGACAAATGAATGAAGGCGTTATTATTTATGAGCGTAAGATCAACATGCATAGAAGAATACAGGATGAACAGATGAGAGCCATGATACCGGAGTTCAGAACCAGCAAACACCAGCTGATGTTCAGCGATAGCAGTTCTGTTTACAAAATTGTTCCGGAAGATGAGATGCCTGAGGCTTTCTCAAACGAAAGTGGCGGACAAAGATTTGTGATGAGGATGGGGCCTGGAGATAATGGAGAACTATATAAAAATTTTGCTGAGGGCAAGTCGGTAGAAACAAGAGATCTTGGAGCGAAGACGTATCTCATCGAAGATTCAATCCGGAACCGGAGCTGGAAGCTCACAGGCGAAACCAAAACTATATTAGGTTATACCTGCAGAAAAGCTGTTAGTACTGAAACAATGATGATGGGTGGTACAGTAAGAATGGTTGTTGGTGGACCTAATGCAACAACAGACACCACCAATCGACCTAAGCCAACACCTGTAACAGTTGAGGCCTGGTATGCAGAAGGAATAACGGCACCTGTTGGACCTGAATCTTATGGAATGTTGCCAGGTGTAATTCTTGAGTTGAATATTGATAATGGCCAGATGATCTATACTGCTCTTGAAGTAAAAAAAGAAGTGTCGAAAAAAGATATTAAAGAACCCAAAAAAGGGAAAAGGATCACAAGAGCTGAATTCTTTAAAATGCAGAGCGAACTAATGGGAAGCGGAGGTGGAAACAGGGTGATCAGGATGTAATATTCCCACTGATTTTTATACCTGACCCGGACATGTTTCCGGGTTTTTCTTTCTACACTATGGCTATTGCGAGATATAAAATGACGATTTTGTAATAGTCTGCGAGGCATTGAATCCCCTACCTTTGAAAAAACACCACTGACAGATAAGATAGATTCAGCAATGATCTGCCTGTTTTGTTCTATTGCTTTCCTCCGAATTATAAATATCCGATCGCTGCTGGGTATATCAGCAGTTATTTGTTTCCTCAAGTGACAGGTGATGAAAACATTATGAACTATGGCCCAAGAGAAACCAAATGATATGATTACATGTATAATAGACGATGATGATATTTACCTTTTCAGCGTGAAGAAGGTGATAGAGGTGAATAAATTTTCTGAAATGGTGCTTGAATTCAGAAACGGGCAGGAAGCATTGGAATTCTTTTCAACCTGTAACGATCATGCAAAACTACCAGACCTGATATTGCTGGACATTAATATGCCTGTAATGAATGGGTGGGAGTTTATTGAAGAATTCAGGAAGTTAAAGCCTTCTTTTCCCAAAGATATTATGTTGTACGTGGTGAGTTCTTCGGTTGACAGATCAGATGTTGAAAAAGCAAGATCGTTATCGAATGTGCGTGATTACCTCATCAAACCAATGACAGCCTCGCAACTAAAAAATATATACCAGCAACCAAACTGATAACGAGTCCCAGATATTAAATCCCTACTGAAAACTAATTCCCGTCAATGCGGGAATTTTGTTTTACAGGAATGTTCAATAAAAAGCAGCCTCTTAAAAGAAGCTGCTGGTGCACATGAGAACTAAACTGTATTTAATTAATTGTTCTTACAACTGTTCTTGCTCCTGAGTTCAGGCCGCTTTTATTCAGCGCATACGTAAAACTTAAGAGACTGTACCTCCTGAGTACGTTGTACTGAAGGTCTTCGATATAATTTTGGTTCGCATTTCGCGTAATACCAAGACTCTTATTCAATATGTCGTTCACACTGAGTTTTGCTTCGGCTCTCTTATTTTTGAGAAAACTCTTTGCTATTGATGCATTCCAGAATGGAACACCAATATTGAATCCATCTGCACGGCCTGTGTTCTTCGTATAGTTGAGTGTATTGTTCAGAAGAAGTCCCCAGGGCAGGTAGTTGGTCATTTCAAAATTATATACCTGTTGCAGGTAATTATTATTCAGAACAGGTTGTAAAGAATATTCAGCCCTGCTGATATTAAGCCTTGCCGAAGCCATCAAGTCAATCGTATTTTCTATGCCAAAGTTCCAGGACACTGAAGGGCTGATGCTCCTGTTTTGTATTTCGTTCTTCTGTGTATTGATGAAAGAGATATTCTCAAAATATGAGAACCCTAAAGACAACTGGAATCTCGACTTAAGTTTTTTTACCTGGAAACCTTTGTTGATGCTGGCAAAAGCATTCATCACTCCATTTACATTCATTGGTTTACTTGTACGAATACCGCCGGGTTTTATTTCATCTGCATAAACAATTGCATCGTCAGTCATATTCAAAGCAGCAAATGCAAACAGGTTCTTACCCCTCAAAGGATCAGCAGAGAAGAAAGTAAGATTGATAGCGTGATTGTATGATCTTCTCAGGTCAGGATTTCCTAACGTAATATTCAACGGGTCACTTACATCTGCTACAGGCTGTAATTGTCTTACACTGGGTTGTTGTGTACTTGAGCTATAGCTCAGGTTAACATTGCTGTACTGGTGCAGTTTCCATTGAAAACTTGCATCGGGTAATACATCAGTGAAATTCTGCTCCACGGCAGTGCCTGTGCTCTTGTTTACTCCTTTGAGGCTGGCAGATTGTATTGAAGTTCCAATCGTAAAATTGTATTTAGTATAATTAGCCCTGTAATGAACTCCTCCACCCTTATACACATAATTACTTCGGAACGAATTGCTTAAAGTATTATTCAGATCGTCGTGTTTACCGGAGAAAGCATCGTAGTCAAAAATATTTCTTTCACTTTCACCGATACTCCTGTTGCCATAGGCCATTACTTCCAGCAACGATCTTTTGCTGACAGGTTCGGTGTAGGTAATATTGGCACTATACATCCGGCTGATGGCATCAATGCTGTTTCGCTGGTTAAGTATTGAATCATCAGCAATACCACTGCTGTTATAAGTTGCGAATTGTGAGTATTGTGTTCCTTTTGATTCACTTTTATTGTACTGCACATCCATGTTTACTGATAAGGTTCTTCCCTTTTTTGCAAACTTTTTTCGCAACAACATATTCGTACTGAAATTCATTCCATCAGCAACAGAAATACTTTCGGAGCTACCATTATTCATTTGTGCTTTGGCTAAAGTTTCTGCGGCATAATTGCTGGTGCTGTGATTCTTATTCTTTTGAAAACTGAGTTGCGGTGTAATTTTCAACGAAGTGAGGCTGTCGAATTTATGATCAACGGCCATGTTCACTCTTTGTTGCTGAACAATACGATCACTGGTGCTCTTTTGTGTATAGTTGTAATTATTGCCGGGAAATAAATATTGCCTGTTGATGTTTCTTACGGTGTTCAGATCAATGTCACTCGCAATTACACTTGCATTTACTGATGTATTTTTATTGTTCCAGGTATCATTAAAGTTCAGTCCTCCTGCAAATGTTTGAGCTATGCCTTGCTGGTTCTGGCCCATACCTGTTACAGGCAAGCCCTTATCTTCTCCGGGAGTATTTATTCTTATGCTGATTCCTCCTCCACCCCTCATTCCTCTTGCCATTTCGCCGGTAAAGTTCATAATGTCGGACATGGTAAATCCCTGCCTGTTCGTATTGTTTCCCATTCCAAGAAAAGAAGACTGCTGCTCACCTTTAAACCGGTTGATGTTTGCCTGTGCATCGAATCTTCCATTCTCACCAGCACCTGCTGTTACTCTTCCGAACAATGCATTATTCCGATCCTTCTTCAGCTTCAGGTTGATTGCTTTTTGGGAGTTACCATCATCTACTCCTGTAAATTCGGCCTGGTCACTTTTTTTATCAAACACCTGCACTTTATCAATTGCATCGGCACTTAAATTTTTGGTAGCCAGTTTAGGATCACCGGTAAAAAACTCTTTGCCATTCACCAATACACGATTCACACGCTGGCCATTTATTCTTACTGTTCCATCATTATCTATTGTAATTCCCGGCATTTTCTTCAGCATATCTTCTACCACTGCATTGGGCTGTGTTTTGAAGTTTTCGGTGTTGAACTCAAGTGTATCGCCATTGATAGTAACAGGAGGTCTTTTCGACCTCACCACCACTTCATCTGCAAACTTTACATCGGTCATTTCAATATTTCCGAGATCAGTAGTTGCGGTTTTTACCGAAACCGGTTTCCAAACAGGCACAAATCCAACGTATGAAGTTGATACCAGGTAATCTCCATATGATACAGACCTGAGTGTGAAATTTCCGGAAGAATCGGCTTTTGAAAAGCTTACCAGTGTTGAATCTTTTGCTTTCACAAGAGATATCGTTGCATACGCAAGACCTTTTTTTGAGGTGGTATCGAACACGGTTCCTTTGATCGTTGATGTTTGGGCTGCTGCATTTAATGAAGTGAGAACAATCAGCAACAGAAGTAACCTTTGCATATTAGTTGTTTTAGTGAGGCGAAACTATCATGCGACTTCAGTAATAGCGGTTAATGAACCTGAGAGAAAGGTTAAGCAAGGTTAATGACGGATGACTGGTAAGAATACGGTAATTGTGATGGAATGTGGTTGACAGCGACAAAATAATATGGTATCTTGTCAGCGGAAAACTATGCATACACCGTTACCCTTTTTCAACTGGTCTTTAAAGAAAGCACTGGATGTTTCGCCTGATAATTTTACCAGGGCCAGGATCAATATTATATTCACCATTCTTGTGATCTCACTGGCAAAAACCTTTGTTGTTCTGGGTACAGGGTATATGGGAGATCAACCCTCACAGGTGTTAAGAGGTGGCATTGCCATGGTTTTGTATATCATCCTGATAAAATTATTACTCTTTTTGCCCTTGCGGATAAAGCTCTTTGCCCATGTTATGTTACTGGCAGGTTTTCTAATTGTAGTGAGTAATGTTTTTGTTTATACGCATACCGTTAACCTGATTACTGTGCAGTTTGTATTCATGATGATATTGTGCAGTTTTTATACCCTTGGCCATAAATGGGGAATTTTTTATTCCATAGCAGGAGTTCTGCCTGTGGTCATTTTTTTAGCGTTACCCGGAAGTAATGCCATCTATGGTAGCACTAATGACAAAGAACTGGTTTCCCCGGGTTTTGAAATACTCGCAGTGCTCAATTTCGTTTCCATTCTGCTTGCTCATTATTTTTTCTATAAGGCATTCGACAAAAATGTAAAAGAGAAAGAACAGCTGAATGAACAATTGCAGGTATCTGTTGCCAAGGCAAACAGGCTGGCTGCTTCACGTTCTGATTTTCTTTCTACCATGTCGCACGAACTCAGAACACCGCTTAATTCTGTTATCGGTATTACTGAACTATTGTTGCAGGATAAACCGGAAGAAAGACAAAAAGAAAACCTGAAGATTTTACAATCGTCGTCTCATGATCTTCTTTCCCTGATCAATAATGTGCTCGATATAAATAAGATCGATTCTGAAAAAATGGAGTTGGAGTTAACACCATTTAAGCTGGGTGTTTTGATCCGCAATATTTGTTCAGGTTTAAGAGTGAAAGCCGAAGACAAAAAGCTAGCGTTAGTGGTAGAAATTGATGAACAACTCGAAAATGTTTCTGTAAACAGTGACCCAACGAGATTGTCGCAGATCATTTATAATCTTGCCGGAAATGCCATAAAATTTACTTCCACCGGAAAGATCAGCATGCAACTAAAATGTATTGCCAAAACCGAACACGGGGTTGACGTTTTGTTTTCAATATCAGATACAGGTGTTGGCATTCATCCTGATAAACATGCGGCCATATTCGAAATGTTTACGCAGGCAGAATCGCATACTACCAGGAACTTCGGCGGTACAGGCCTTGGATTGGCTATTGTAACACAGGTGCTGAATTTGTTTAAAAGCAAAATACAATTGGAAAGTGCACCGGGCAAGGGCTCAACCTTCTCTTTTGCTATAAAATTTGCCACGACAAATGTTGTTGACAATCCTGTTTCTGCAAACAAAACAAGAACATCTCTCGATCATTTAAGACTGCTGGTTGCCGAAGACAATGACATCAACAAGATGATCATAAGAAAACAGTTGAATAACCTGAACATCTTTCCTGTTATTGTTGATAACGGAGAACAAGCTTATAAGGCGAATTTGTCTGATACCTATGATGCTATTTTTATGGACCTGCACATGCCAATAATGAATGGCTATGAAACAGCGAAACAGATTCGTGCTTCTGCTGATAGCAAAAAGTCGAAAGTTTACCTCATTGCTTTTACCGCTTCGGTTACTGAACAAAATAATATTTTAGAAACCGGTTTTGATGATTTTCTTTATAAGCCGGTGAGTATAGAAGACCTGCGTGGTAAGCTTGAAAAGATAGCAGCAAGATCTACGGGTGTCGCACTAATTTAGAAATCGCTTCCATTTATTTAAGCCTTCGGGGACAGTTTTTAAGGGCTACTTCTTCATTCTTTACCGGGCGGAAAGAATATAACCCTGGGTTATCTGGTTTGAATCTTTTCAGCACTGGCAAATGAAATTCCTATCGATTGTGCCATTGTTATCTTGTCTGGCTATTTAAAGCAACAGGGTTCTCCTCAACATAAACCGGTTGATGCACTACATGACCAATGACTATGCGTGGGGTATGGGTAGGGTTTGGGTTTATTTGGATAGCCGCTGACGGTGAAGCAGACCAGATGCAAACCCGATCACTAAGCGAAGCGGGACCCTTATAAAAACCCGATAAAGTCCCTATAACATCCCTGAAAGAACCTGTAAAGTTTGTTTTATAAAAATTGAAAACAAGTTCTATTGCCCAGGTAGAAAACCCGGGGCATATTGCGTAATGTTACGCATGATGCCAATTGAGAAATTGCGTAGTATGCGTATTTAAACGAAGTATTATGGCAAAGCAAAAACGAAGTTTGTTTGAGCTGAGCGGTACGCTTGGCGGAATTACGTTTGTACAAACGAGGAAGGGAACAGTTGTAAGAAGCGCAAGGGGAACGGTGAAGGAGGCGGTATGCAATGACAGTTTACAGGAACAAAATCACCTGAACTACCTGGTAAACCCGGCGGCAAGGCTTGTGAATGGTTTTGTGAAGGTTTATGCCCTGTCATTTAAAAAGAGTGACCTGTGGCAGGATATGCAAAGCCGTATGCGAAAAAGCGGTGAAAATAATTTCGCTGGTGTGCTGCAGAGCCTTGAAGGCATGGAGGTAAATCCCAAATACCCGCTGGGCCGCATTATGCCGGATGCACAGGTGCGTGTGGAACTTGCACAAGGCATAGTGACGCTAGAAGTACATTACACGTGCGTTTTCTTTAATGCGGTGCAGGCAGACTGCTACTGTTACGAACTGGTGGTTTTGTTTGCGAACGAGGAATGTACACTGATAGATAGGGTACAAATCAACAGCGGATGGCTTGGATTAAAAGATGCGAGGGAAAACAATGCAACGAGTTTCGAGATGCCTGTGGGTGCAGCTTATTATGTTGTGCTGATGAAAGTGGAGGGAGGAAGAAAAGGAATAGCTATTGAAGAGAAGCCGGCGATGGGTGTGAGGGTGATGAAGACTGGAGCGGATGCAGATTCGAATGCAGAACCCTGATGCCGCAGAGTGCCTGAAACATGTTATTGCCTTAGACGAGAAAGAGGACACTCTGCGGAGAAGGAAAGAAGACTCTGCAAAGAAAGGAAAGGAAGGCGTTTTGTGAAGACTCGCTGTTAGTAGCCAGACTCCGTTTCGACAGAAAAGCCATTGCAAGCTGCTTTTTCAATAGTTGTCGATATATCATGCTACCTGCAACACTATATTAATAGAAAGCAATTTTATTTTGAAAATTGAAAAGATGCGAAGGTGTACAGAAAACTGTTTTAAAAAAAGGTTGTGCAACTGCCACCCTTGTTAGAGGTAGTTATTTTTCTTTATCCAAGTTGAATTTCTTCCCTTCTTGTTCGGGTCAGGATTCATTTCAATAAGTCCCTTTTCCTGCATTCTATAAAAGATACTTTTCATGCTATCCGAAGTCTTTACACCGGTTAACTCTCTGGCAGTGCTGTTATGAATCTCATCGTGAGTATCTAAATATTCCATGACAATTTTCTCTGCTGACGCTAAAGGTTCATGACTTATAGTAACTAAAACAGCATTTTCAAGTTCTTGAATTACTGGCTTTTTCAATCTCAGCTCACTTATCTCATCAAAAGCAGTATTTAAGCCCTCTCCAACATCTTTATTTGGTGGATTAGGAAATTTGTTTACTAGACGAACTAAATTCCCGTTTCTTGCAAATTGTTCATTTAGGATATTTGCTTCGGTAACATGTCCCGGTAAAGAACCAGGGCTTAAGACTTCAACTCGATTGTCAAAAATTCTAATGTGTATATCAGATGCGATACTGTAATCCCTGTGAAGAACTGCATTTGTTACAATCTCATGAAGTGCCTTGTCTGGATATGTAAGGTCTTCCAACCCTGTCTCTCTCAAAACTTTTTCATCATCAATTATTTTCTTCGTTTGCCTAACCGCTTCGTAAACCTGCGTATAGATACACCCTTCAACTGATATTGGGTCAAAGACTAAAGTCTCTCTAGTTCCCTCATCAGCTTTTGTTTTGTATCTATAAACTTTAATTCCACTTTGTTTGGGTAATGCAGCTTGCGGTATTTCTGCATAAAGTAAAACTGCAGCAACAGTTGGAAGATTATTTCTAATTAGCAATTGATTTTTTAACCATGGTAAAGGTTCTACCGTTGGGATTACTTCAATCATAAATTCATATATAACCAATGAATCAGAAACGGTTTCAACTGGAATGTTTAATGGAACATCTTCAAAACTCGCTAAACCTTTGTCTAATTCAAGTCTCTTTAATTCTTCTTGAGTAGTTAACTTTAAATTTTGTGCTGACCGTCTTTTATAGACATTGTCATTTGAAGCCTTTACTATGTGAAGATTCTTTTTAATTGAAACTTGTAAAACAAGTCCGTTTGATGTTGGATGGGACAAAAATGTATAAGAATAATAGTCGCCAACAGGGAATAATTTTTCGAATATTTGAATGTGGCCGTTTGCTTCTTCTTCATTAACAAATCCCCGCCATTCTCTAAGTGAATTTCCGTTGTTTTCAATTTCATCAATGCCAATATACAGTTCTCCACCTACAGCATTAGAGAATGCAGAAATTGTCTTTGTCAAGCTAGCTGGAGCAATGTCTTTTGATTTAAGGTCGTTGAAATGATTCTCGTTCAATTTTAGAATCTTTTCTTTTTGTTCATCATTTATTGGAATAGTGTTAATCATACTCTGTTGTTAATTATAATTATCGATAACGTGCAGAGGCCTGCCGAAGTAGCGGAAGTCTGTGTTCCTGGTGCCTAGCTTGCCTTCTGTAGTTGATTAATGATTTGATGTTGAATTTAGCACTTGGCCGCTATTTTGGCAAACCTGTGTTAGGCGCATTGCTTAATGTTGGCTTACACCAAGATTATATGTTTGCCTTTTAATAATTTTTCCATTCTTATAGGTAAGCCAAATACCATGTTTCAAAGGCTCAAAATACTTTACGACTCTTAAAGGCCCGTGATTACCGTTAAGGTCTCTGCTGCCGACATAACGCTTTAATGTGTCCAAAGAATTTTCATAATGTCCTGCTTCGATAAGTTGTCCGTTTAAATATCGCTCCAAATAACTTTTACCTAATGATTCAAAAATGACAAGTTTGAAGTCTTCCTTTGAACTTCGATTATATCTAATAGTATCACCAAATGTTTTTACTTGCCGAATTTGAACATCGTATTCTCTATAATGTATAAGAACAGACTCTTGGCTTTCACGTTTAGCAAAACCAAATAAAAGAAAAAGTGTAAGTATTGAAATGGTCGCTGTTTTCATTAATTAGTAAAGACTGTTTCAGTTGCGCCTAACACATAAATATACGCAACTGCTTGCACAGAAAATCAATAATTTTCAAGTGCAAATGGTGCAAGAGATTATCTTAAAATATTACCATGCCGAACTAAACATGAGGCTTACTAACTGGAAAGAAGTTACCTGTTAAGCTATCCTCCAGTGCTGTTGAAAGCAGAAGTGAGCATGGGAATCTTGTTTACCGCTTACCGAGAAGTAGCAGCCGAATCAGCTATCGCCAACTCAAAGTAGGACTCATTAGAAAGCAAACAGTCATCCGGATAGAAATGCATCTACTGCCCTTTTGAATTATTTCTTTATTAGTTGTTCGAGCTTCTCCATCATCGCATTCTTTTCTTTTAGCATGCGTTCGTACAAAGCAATTTTGCTTTCGTAGAGTTCGACAATCTTGTCAATAGGATTAAACGTAGGGTTATACATTATCCCATTTAATACTGCATGATCATTGAACGTATTTGAAATAATATTAAGTGCAGAATCTTCATCAAAATTCTTTATTGCTTCCACGGGCATCTTTAAAGCGCCGGCCACCTCTCGCAACATGGGTTCATCAACCTCTTCTTTCTGTTCAAGCAGGGAGATCTTTTTCTGGTTCCAGTCGCCACCGAGTTCAAGGGCAAGAGCTTCCTGTTTCATCCCGATCATTTCACGAAGGCGTTTGATGTTTCTGCCGTGGTGGGGTTGTTTTATGTTGCTCATTATTGGTTGTTTCGTGAATGGTGAATGGTGAATGAGGAGATTGCTTCGGTCGTTCCTCCCTCGCAACGACGTGGGTTGTTCTTCCCTCGCAACGTGGTTGGTTCTTCCCTTACAATGACCTGAAGCAAATATAAAAATTTATACGCCGGTATCTTACCATATTTACCGGGATATTTTACCTGTGCAAAGATTGTTTGAATGCGGGTGAAGTTGAGGAAATTTATATTTCTCAGGCCTCAGTAATCTGCCCTGCCGGAAGGCGGGGCTTTTTAAACAAGACTATGCAAGATAAGCGGGCAAGCTGTTAACTGAAGGTGATACAAGCCGGCGAAACTTCTTCATCGCCATGCCTTGATCTTACAGCAGTGTAGTACGGGCATCATCTTCAATCTTTATATAAAAATATTTTAGTTGTATTCCCATTTAAAATCATCATCGGGGAAAAGCGGCATTCCTGCGAAAGTTACCTGGGCTCCTTTGGGATAACAGTTGGCGTTGTAAGAATATTTCAGGCCTGTTTCGCCGCCTACATTATTATGCGTGTGCAGGAAGGCTTCATCAGTGTAATTGAACTTCCCGTAAAACCGGAAGACCATCTCCTCATCGTCGAGATGAAACATGTAAAGGGCAATATTTTCAAAAGGATTTTTCCTGTCATCCCACTTGTACTCGTAATAAGTGTTTACACTACCTGAAGGCTCCCTGTCTTCTACTTTTTTGATATTTCCATTCGGATATCTTTCAGTTACCAATTGGTAAAACATCGTATCCGTTCCGTCGTAACGCATGATCCGCTGCAATCTTCCGGCGGCATCATAGGTTAACTTCAGGTTGAAGTAGTCGTCATTTTTCAGGTAAATGGAATCCAGCCTGCCGGAAGTGCCATACACATACTTCACGGTATCCTCAAAATTACCCGAGGCAATGTCGTACAGCGCTGCTTTTACTATGCGATTATTTTCGTAATAGTAATTGGCGGTTCTCTTCCTGCTCCCCAGCATATTGTTTCGCAATGCGATCATTTTACCTGAGCCATCATACTCAACAGTGATCTGCAGGTTGGTATCTACCACAGGGTGAAAACGCTTCACCTTCATCACCACATTTCCACATCCACCGGGAGTGGTGCCTGTTCCGCCACCACCAGTACCTGTTCCGGGCTGGTTAGAGAGATCATCCCAACTGATCTCTTTCTGACAGGAAACAATTACGAGGGAACAAACTGATAGCAGGCAGGCAAGGGTAAAAAGCTTCATAAAATGGTGTTTTGGTTATACTAAAACGTATGTAATGCTGAGAAATTATGCAGTAGCTAATTTAAAGCTTTTACAACTACAGGATATGATTGAAAGCAATTATTCGAACCCCTGAGACGAAACCAACTATCCTTATCTTAGCGGCATGCAATTCAACCGTGGACATTTACAGAATGACGAGCTGAAAAACATCTACCGCAACCTTCTATTGCCAAGAATGATAGAAGAAAAGATGTTACTGTTATTGAGGCAGGGAAAGATCAGTAAATGGTTTAGCGGCATCGGGCAGGAAGCGATTTCAGTTGGTGCCACGCTTGCATTGCAGGAAGATGAATGGATCATGCCTTTGCATAGAAACCTCGGCGTTTTTACGTCGAGGAAAATGCCTTTGCGAAAATTATTTATGCAGTGGCAGGGAAATAGAGATGGTTATAGCAAAGGAAGAGAGCGAAGTTTTCACTTTGGTACGAAAGAGCACCATATCTGTGGTATGATCTCGCATTTGGGTCCGCAATTAGCCATTGCAGATGGTGTTGCACTTGCTTACAAGTTGAGAAAAGAAACGAAAGTTTCATTAGCGTTTAGTGGTGATGGCGGAACGAGTGAAGGTGATTTTCATGAAGCACTGAATGTTGCTGCGGTCTGGGATCTGCCGGTGATCTTCATTATAGAAAACAATGGTTATGGATTGAGCACTCCTGTAAATGAACAATACCGTTGCGAAAACCTGGTGGATAAAGCGAAAGGTTACGGAATGGAAGGCATCAGGATAGATGGTAATAATGTATTGAGTGTTTATGATACGATCAGGGGCATCAGGGAATATTGCATCAAAGAACAAAAGCCTTACCTGGTAGAATGTATGACCTTTAGAATGAGGGGTCATGAAGAAGCCAGCGGAACGAAGTATGTACCGAAGGAATTGTTTGAAGAATGGAGCCTGAGGGATCCCATCAAGAATTTCGAGGAATACCTGGTAAGTGAGAAAGTCTTAAGTAAGCCAGCGGTTGAAGAAATCAGGGATGCGTATAAAAAGTATATAGAGGAAGAGTTGAAGATAGCATTTGAGGCGGAAGATATGAGGCCGGACATGGAAGAAGAGTTGAGCGATGTGTATGCAGTAAGACCGTTGACCGTTGATCGTAGACCGTCGACCGTCGTTGCAGAAAGAGATGCAGCAACAGAAATAAGATTATTGGATGCGATTAAAGAAGGGCTTGATCAATCAATGCAGGTTCACCGGCATCTCGTATTGATGGGCCAGGATATTGCTGAATATGGAGGCGCATTCAAGATTACTGATGGCTTTGTACAGAAATTTGGAAAAGAAAGAGTACGAAACACACCACTTTGCGAAAGTGCCATTATAGGTTCCGCTCTCGGACTGAGTTTAGAAGGATTTAAGAGTATGATGGAAATGCAGTTCGCTGATTTTGCAACGGTAGGCTTTAACCAGATCATTAATAACCTTGCGAAGATCCATTATCGCTGGGGCCAAAATGCAGATGTGGTTGTTCGAATGCCTACAGGGGGTGGCGTTGGTGCCGGTCCATTTCACAGCCAGAGCAACGAAGCCTGGTTTGTACATACACCCGGTTTAAAAGTTGTTTATCCTGCTACGCCTTATGATGCAAAAGGTTTGCTGATCGCAGCATTCAATGATCCGAACCCCGTAATGTTCTTTGAGCATAAAGCTTTGTACAGAAGCATCAGTGGAAATGTGCCGGCTGAGTATTATGAAGTTGAAATAGGAAAGGCGAACCTTGTAAAAGAAGGAGAAGATATTACGATCATCACTTATGGAGCCGGGGTTCACTGGGCTTTGGAATACCAGCAACAGCATCCTGATATTTCGCTTCACATACTTGACCTTAGAACTTTATTGCCGTTGGATTACGATTCTATAAAAAATTCGGTTGCGAAAACGGGTAAAGTGCTGTTGTTGCATGAAGACACCTTGATCGGAGGCATTGGGGGTGAAATCAGTGCGTGGATCACTGAACATTGCTTTGAATTGCTTGATGCTCCAGTGTTGAGATGTGCATCGATGGATACACCTATCCCTTTTAATATTCAACTGGAGAATCAATTCATGGCAAAGAGCAGGTTGAATGCAACCATCCGGAAACTGACCAGGTATTAGTGTCGTTGTCGAAGACTAATCAAAAAGGTGAAGCCGATCAGGTTATCCGTGTTTTCTTGCTGAATACGTTTTTGTGGGTTTCCGGGTTTTGTTAAAACAAACTGGCGGACGATTCTGTGGTATTCACTGACGAATATGTGGTAGAATTTCCTTCAAAACTGTTGGTACTTTGTATCTACCTCGATCTTAAAATCAGTTATGAATACTATTCTAATCCTGTCAAACACCAAGAAGCGTAAGCCACTATTTGTAGTTGTGCTCTTAGCTTCATTATTACTATTCAAATACGAAGTTTCTTTTTCGCAGTTTTCCAATGTAACAATATCTTCCGGAACGACAGCAAATGGCACTTTTGTCAACGGGGTCTTTACTCCAACAGCTAATAACGCAGTATTGAATCTCACAACTTTACAAAATGCCCTTATTTCAGGTGCTAATAATGTAGTGATCAATACCACCTGTGGCTCCTGTAACCAGGCAGGTAATGTAACGGTATCTGCAATTACTGCTTTACGGACAGCTACATTAAGTCAGCTGACGTTTACCATAAATGCAGGAACTGCCGGAACCATTTCCACAGGAGCAATTAATGTTGCTGGCTCTGCAACTGGTGGAAGTCCCGGAACTGGTCGCCATGGAACGAATGTTACACTTAATGCCGGCTCAACGCTAACGATCGGTGGAGCAATTACTACCAGTGGAAGCCGACGAGGAAGTGCTGTTGGTGGAGATGCAGGAGATATAACATTGGTTTCCGGGGCAAATGTGATAATTGCAACCGGAGTAATTACAGCCACTGGCTTTGCAGCAAGTGGTGGAAATTCAGATGGTGGGGACGGTGGAAACATAACGATTCAGGCGGGGACGGGAATAAGGCTAACCCAAAATATTACCGCTAATGGAGGACTACCTGCAGGTACAGGAATTGGAGGAGATGCGGGAAATGTAATTATTGAGAATGGCTCAACAACAGTAACAACCGGTGGTGGAATCAATGACGGACAAACAGCAGGAGTGATTACACTTACACCTGCTGCCGGAGGTGGTGCAGTAGGTACGCTAACCAAGCAAGGAGCAGGTACTTTTGTGCTGAACGGTAGTAATGCTTTTACTGGTTCAACAACCATAAATGGTGGCCTCTTAAGAATTGATGCTGATCTTAGTTTAGGCACAGCTCCCGGTGCTCCTTCTGCAGGACATATCACATTAAATGGAGGAGGATTATCCAGCAGTGCAACATTCACTTTAAATGCAAACCGATCCATCAGCATCGGATCATCAGGAGGAACAATTGATGTTGCTTCCGGCACCACGTTAACGTTTACCGGGTTAGTGGATGGAGGTAACAATCTTACCAAAACATCTGCCGGCACACTCACATTCGGAGCCGGGGATGTTACAGTTAATGATTTGGCCATTTCCGCAGGAACATTCAACGCATCAACCGGAACTACTTTTATAGCAGGTAATTTTACCAATTCCGGCACCTTCAATCACAGTTCCGGTACGGTCGATTTCAATGGCAGCGGTAGTCAAAACATTGCCGGCGTTACATATTTCAACCTGGAAACATCTATCGGCGGCACTAAAACATTAGCCGGTACGACCACTGTAAATTCCGTTCTAACCGTTGGAGCATCCTCAACGCTTGATTTAAGCACCCGGACACTCAACCTTGCAGGAAGTGGAACACCATTGGTTGTTACAGGAATATTTACTCCATCTACATCTACCGTAAATTATACCAACGCATCGTCTACTAATGTTACTGCAACAAATTATAATAATTTAAACCTTACCGGAGGAGCCAGGGTATTGGCAGGTAGTGGAACGATCGGTATTGCAGGAACCTTCACACCAGGGGCAGGAGGTTTTACGCTTACAGGATCAACAATTAGTTTCAACGGTTCCGGTGCTCAGAATATTCCTGCCTTTACTTACAATAATTTATCTACGGCTACCGGTGGAATTAAAACATTCACAGGCACCGTTACTGTAAATAGTGTTCTCACTATCGGAGCATCATCAACACTTGATCTGAGTTCGCAAACACTTAATCTTGCAGGAACCGGAACACCATTGGTTGTGACAGGAACATTTACTCCCTCTACCTCTACTGTAAACTATACCAATGCTGCATCTACTAATGTTACTGCCACAAACTATAATAATTTGAATCTTACCGGGGGAGCCAGGGTTTTGGCTGCCAGTGGAACAATTGGCATTGCAGGAACCTTCACACCAGGTGCAGGATCAATTACAGTAACCGGTTCTACCGTAGATTTTAATGGAAATGGTGCACAAAGTATTCCTACGCTAAGTTCAGGATATAACAATCTTACTGCATCAAACAGCGGTACTAAAACAGCTGGCAACTTAACAATAAATGCCCAGCTGACTGTTGCAAATGGTGTTACACTGGCTATGGGTACTAATGCTATTTCAGGTGCTTCGATAACCACATCGGGTACCGGACTAATTACTACCCAAGCTGCTGCCAATGCTATTCCTGCAGGCAGAACCTGGACTATGGAAGTAGCCTATAATGCAGCAGGGGCACAGAATGTGATCGGTGGAACGTATGCTACTCTTACAACATCCGTATCAGGCATAAAAACAGCAATCGGTAATATCACCGCTACAAATCTATCAGTGGCCTCTGGTGTTACACTTGCTATGGGCACAAATACTATTTCAGGTGCCTCATTAACTACTTCCGGTACCGGATTAATTACCACCCAGGCTACTGCCAGTGCGCTTCCTTCAGGAACAACATGGAGCATGGAAGTAGAATACAATGCAGCCGGTGCACAGAGTGTAATTGGCGGTACTTATGTTAATCTCACCGCTTCAACTTCAGGCACGAAAACAGCTACCGGTGCTATCACTGTTAATTCACAATTAGAAATTGCTTCAGGCGTAACCGTTTCAATGGGCACGAATCAATTACTGGGTGCTTCATTAACTACTACAGGAACAGGAATACTTATAACAGGTGTTACCGCTAGCAGTGCCTTGCCGAATGGCAGAGAATGGAGCATGCATGTAGAATACGATGCTGCAGGTAACCAGTTGATCGCTTCAGGAATATACCAGGGCAACTTAACCATAAAAGGTGACGGAATTAACAGGGCCATGCAGGGTAATGTAACTGTACAAGGCATTTTAGCACTGAATGCAGGAACATTGGATGTTGAACCGTCCAATACCCTAAACATCATGACCAGCGTTACCAATGCAGCTGGTAAAATTGACGCCAGCGATTTTGATGCACAGGTTAATTTTGGTAATGCATCGCCCATCGTAATAGGTGATATTTTTCCTGGCCCAACAGATATCTTACAGATTAGCGGAGGTAGCACCGTAACACTAACAGCGGATGAACAAATCCAGTTTCATCTGAACCTAAGTAATGGCAAGCTGAGTATCGATACTAATATCCTCACCATTTTTGGTACAATTAACAGCAGTGCTGCAAATTGTCTTATTGGAAGCAAATCTTCCGATATCGCAATCAACGGTTTCGGAGACATGGGCGATTCTTTATTTTTTGATCAAACCGGTACAGGAAATTACCTTAACAACCTCACCATTAACAGAACAGTGGGTGGAACCATTCATATTGGTAATACCACTAAGATTCGTGGTACTTTAACTCCAACTGCCGGCACATTAAGAACGAACGATCATCTTGTAATTGCTTCAGAATCTACCGGTAGTGGAAGGATACTCGAATTACAGGCTGGCTTTACTATAAACGGGCAAATAACAGTTGAACGATTTGCGAAAAACAAAGTAGCCAGAAGATATATATTCATTGCACCGCAGGTAAATGATATTTCGTTGAGAAATGCCTGGCAGGATGATATTTATATTACCGGGCCAGGAACTGGTGGTACCCCTTGTGGCGATGATGCAGGTAATGGTGGGCCAACTGACAAATACAACAGCAATGGGTTTGATGAAACAACGCTGGATCTTGTGAGTGTTTATTCTTACGAGCAGGATGTTGCGGCACGTTGGGTTGCTGCACCAAATACTTCGATGCTTTTAAAAGCAGGAAAAGGTTACAGGGTTTTATACAGAGGTCCGAGAGGTGTAAATGATGCCAACTGTGATACATTATTAACCACGCAAAATGTTCCTACACCAGATTCGGCTGTATTGAATGTAAAGGGTAATATCGTTACAGGAAACTGGCCAGTTACGCTTGAAGCTAAAACAAGTGTTTCTCCTACAGCATTAGGTTATACTTTAGTAGGTAACCCTTATCCCTGTGAAATTCTATTTTCGAGGTTAGCAGAAGATAATCCACCGATAGCGGCAATACCAACTTATTATACTTACGATCCCAACGGACCAACAGATACTACCGGTTACCTCACTGTCAACCAGGGAGATTATGCAGGTGGCTATCATTCTGGCGGAATGGCAGAGTATCCAAACCCCGATCTTATTGCTTCTGGCCAGGCATTTTTTGTAGCCAGCAACCGTACCTACGATACCACTTTGCTTTTCAGGGAAAGACAAAAGTTTAACCAGAGTCAGCCAGGTGTTTTCAGAACAAGCACTACAAACAACAAGAAAATACGTGTACACTTTCTTACCAGTGCAAGTAAATTCATAGATAATACGCTGATCCGGTTTTCAGCTGACCCTGCTGTTTCAAAATCTGAAAGCATGATCTGGGATGCTGTAACATTTAACTCGGGCAATTTTATTGCAGGCATCAAGGGTACCAGAAGTTTTGCCATACAGACGAGACCCCTGGACTTCATTAACGATACCGTGATGGTTAGAGTGGTGAGTGCTTCTGCCGGAGATTTTCAACTGGTATTCTCAGATTATGTACAATTTACCGAAGCTGCAGAAATATGGCTGTTAGATGCTTTTACCGGAACCACACACAATGTAAAATCAAATCCTGTATATCCTTTTACTATCACCAGTAATGCAGCTTCCCAGGGTGGAAGATTCCGACTTGTTTTCCGCTCTTTAAATTCGGTGATGCCGGTAAGCTTTTTGAATATCAGCGCTGATAAAAAAGGAGCTGGGGTTGAAGTGAAATGGAATGTAGCCCACGAGTCTAATGTAATTTCTTATGATGTTGAACGAAGCAGGAACGGGCAAACTTTTACAGTTATCGGATCTGTTGCATCAAACGGCTTCAGTAATTTTCCTACGAGCTATGTGTATATGGATAATGCTCCATTGCCAGGCATAGCTTACTATCGCATTAAAAGTATAGAAAACGATGGCAGCCAGTATAGCAGTATCGTAAAAGTGAATAGTTCGGCAATGTCTCAAAACCTCAGTTTACATCCAAACCCGGTGAAAGACAGGCTAACAATTAGTTTGCCTGGTGTAAAATCTTTGGCAAATGCTACTATTACCATCAGCAATATGCAGGGTGTGCAGGTAATGCAAACTACATTGCAGGCTGCTAACACAAAAATGATAGATGTATCAGGTTTTTCAAATGGTGTTTACCTGGTTTTAATCACTACGAGATCAGGTGAGATCTACCAAGACAAGTTTGTAAAATTTTAACCCTGTTTTATTAAATAACTAATGCCTCCTTCCAGGGAGGCATTTTTCGTTCGCCTCAGGGCTCAAATCGTAGATTTTCGCTGTAGAAACACGAAAACACATTAATCAATCTGAACTATAATAAAATGGGCAGCTGATTTCATACAACTCATCTCTTTAAATCTCATTTCTATTGTTATTGTTTCTGAATCAAGATAAAAAAATCAGCAGTTAAGACTTTGCCAAGAATAGCATTAGATCATTTTGTAGTATTAAGTGACTAATTTATTATATGAAATAGGGCAAAATTCAAGGTATTTTGTAATGTAAAAAAGCGGTTAGCTGGGTTCGCCTTAAAAAATTGTTTCAAACCTTCCTTACTCGTACTAATCGCCGCATAAACTCAAAGAAATATGGCAAAAAAAATCACAGCAGCAATGCTGATAGCTACTGCTTTGCCCTCACTCAAAGCACAAGCCCATTTCGGCGATAATAAAAATGTGTCCGTTACAGGCTATCTCTATTTAATGATCGGCATCGGGGCAATGTATTTTCTATTCCTTGTTTTCAGGCAGCAACGGAAAAATATAAAAACACGTAGATAAGGCGGCAGAAACAAAGAATGCAAATCCTCCGGAAATATTATGCTAAGTTAATCATGCTCACAGTGGCATTTTTGTGCTTGTTTACACAGGTACAAGGCCAGTTTGATGATGAAGGAGGACCTGGTGGTTTTGATCCTCCTCCACCGAATGACGTTCCGCTCGATACATACCAGTGGGTCATGATGGGACTTGCTCTGATCTATGGACTATTCGTTTTCTGCAAACATTATAAAAGGTCAAAGCCTGAGAAAGCTATACGAGGCCAATTCACCAAAATCAGTTCAGAACTACATCCATAAATACTGCTTATGATATACATGCTGATCATATTACCCGGGCTTTTCTTCCTGATTTTTATTTCTGGATGGAAGAAAAAGCATCAGTGGTTTTACAAATTAACAGTGCTGTTAATGGCAGTTTTTATTGGGTCAAGTGCTTTTGCCGGAGCAACCGATCTATCCCGGACTCAAAAAGGAAGGCCAACAGAAGAATATGTTATACTTATGACCAGCATTGCACTTGCATACGGGGTGTTTCTGATAATTCGGGCCCGTAGAAGAAAACGCTCCAGAATATTCCTGCAATATGGCCGCAGCGAATTCATACCCTGATTAATAGTAAAAGCCTGTATTTTCTTCTGGTTCAGTGGGGTTAAAGATGATTTAATGGTAGTCTTTGACGAATTACTTACAACTTCTCCCGTATTATATAAACACATTTGTAGCCTGTAGAATCACCTGATTTATGAGGAATATATTTGCTTTTGTAATTGTGAGCCTGTTGGTATCACTTAAGAGTTTGTCGCAGACAAACTGCAACCTGGGATTAGTGGCCACACCAGTTAACCCAAGCTGTACCAATGCCTGTAACGGCAGTGTAATACTAACTCCATCTGGTGGAACCGCTCCATATTCTCTAAATGCTTTTGATCATAGTTTCCCAGGCAACAGTGTTGATGCCGGAATATTCGATGTAAGAAATGGGAATTTCTCAGTCACCAATAACCAGCTCCAGGCCACTTCCAATATTGCGCTCAGAAATAATTATGATAACAGCGTTGTTACCAAGCAGGTTTTCCCAGATAACGGGAAAATAGTAGTAGAAGGTTCATTCTTCGTAGAATACAACAGCTATGTAAACTTCGGCCTTGCTTCTAATACAGTAGTAACTACTCAAAACCATTTTCCTTTTGCTTTCTTTTTTAACTATGGTAGAATTTACCTGATAAACGAAGGTAACTGGACCGATGTTGGTCCTTATTCAGCCAGTACATGGTATGATATCAAGATTGAAAAACTAGGTAATACGGTTAACTACTATCTCAGAAATACAGGCCTCTCTGTTTATAGTTTAGCAGGCACAAAAGTATCTCAAGCTACAGCACCTGGCTATAAAATGGGTGCGAGTTATTTAAATTACTATAATTATTATGGTGGGTTTACAACTAAGAATTGGCGTGTTGGTGGCAATCCCCCTACAGAAGGTCTTTGTCCAGGTACTTATAATTATACCGTATACGATGTAAACGGCTGCTTTGCTAATGCAAGTGTTACATTAGGTGTTGATCCTGGTCCTACCGGTCTGCAGCTGATTGGAACTGTAGAGCCGGCCAGTTGTAATACAGCCAGCAATGGTAGCGTAGCACTGGTGCCAACCGGTGGTAATGCACCTTACACTTTTGATTTTGCACATGTGTTTGCAGGTGGCGTAATCAACACAAACATATTTGAACTGAGGAACGGGAATTTTTCTCAAACGACAGACCTCAGGCAAGGAATCAACTATAATAATAACAATAGCTGGGATAACTCAATCAGCACCAGGCAAACATTTAGTGATGGTGGCTTTCTCCAGTTAGATGCCAGTTTTAAATTTGATGCTAATGCCGAAGTGATATTCGGTTTCACCAATACGGGAGTTATTGATGATTACCAGGATGTTTTCTTTGGCTTCAGAATAGCGAACGGTACTTCACTTTCAGCTTATACTAAATCCGGTGGTCTTATTTCGCTTGGCGCTATCAGTGCTGATACATGGTATGATTTCAGGATCGAAAGAACCGGTCATGGAGTTAAGTTTTATACCAGCGTACATGGATCGGGAATTTACACTTTGAGGCATACGGCAACATTCAATACTACCAATATTGAATACAAGGCTGCAGCATTAAACTTCGCCAACTTCTATTCTTCATCGGGCGGATATAATACCAAAGGATGGAATGTTCAGGTGACCCCAAAAACAGATCACCTGGCTCCTGGCACATATACCTACACTATAACCGATGCAAACGGATGTACCGCCACTTCTGTATTTAATGTAGGAACAGGTGGAGGAAACGGTGTTACATTGGCTGCAAATCTCGTTAATGGAACAATCGCTAATACTGCAACAGGAGCTGTATCATTAACTCCTGCAGGAGGTAGTACGCCATACAAATATTCTCTACAGCCAGATTTTTCTGCTGCAACAATTGATGCAATTTCTTTTAGTACAAGAAACGGTTCTTTCTCTCAACCCAATGGAAGCCTGAGAGCAGCAACAGGTACTCTACCAACCTATGACAACAGTGTTTATACTAAAGCATCATTCACTGATGCTGGTAAATTGAGCCTTGAAGGATCGTTCTCGTTTGACAATAATGCGAACGTTTATTTTGGCTTTACCAATAATGCAGACCTTACCGATGCTTCGCAAATGCAAATGGCATTTTTTGTGAGCGGAAATCAACTACTGGCAAGGGTTGGTGCTAACAGTACAGTTATTGGAAGTATTAATCCTTCTACCTGGTATGATCTGAAGATTGAAAAAACAAACTCACTTGTACGATTCTTCATACGCATTACCGGTCAGCCATCTTATAATCAATTATTTTTTGCGCCTTACACAGGCCCTGTCACTGAATTCAAAGCAGGATTTGCGATGTATGGTCCATCCGGTGGATTTAACACCAATAACTGGACAATAGATTGTAATCCTCCCTTGACCGGACTTGCACAGGGTCAATATTCTTACAGAGTCTATGATGCATTTGGATGTTATTCAATGGCTGGAATCCAGGTGCCGGTTTCAAGTACTATTACATTGACCGGACAAGGAACAAATACCTCTGCATGGAATGTAAGTGATGGATCTGTTTCACTTAACTCATCACCAGCCAACAATTTCAGCATTTACTCGAATGTATTTAATGAGAATTTCGCTGGTTCTGTATTAAACACTAACTCATTTTCTATACGAAATGGTGCCTTTAGCCAAAACAACGGCTTGAATGCAGGAACTCTTTTTAATAATAGCGGATGGGATAATTCAATTGTATCTACGCAGGCTTTTGCAAATAACGGAACCATTGCTGTAGACATGGAGATGAGTTTTCAGAATGGCACTGATGTGTATTTTGGATTTGCACCCGACAATCAAACAGTCACATCTTATAGCGCTTTACCCTTTGCATTTCATTATGAAAGCGGAAAGCTTTATGCTTATTCACAGGAAGCGGGAAATGTTTTATTAGGAACTGTTAGTGCAAATGCATGGCATAGCTTCAGAATTGAAAGAACAGGATCAGCAGTAAAATTCTACCTAAAACATGCCCCAGATGCACTTTACCAACAGGTTTATTCTATGAATACAACTGCACCTGTTGGAAACTACAAGGTGGGAGCCGTTAACTTTTTCAGTACACAGACGGGCTTCAACAGAGGCTATAGTAGTAAGAACTGGGAGGTATATAATAACGCAACATACAACGGTCTTGCAGTAGGAAGCTATGGTTATGCCGTTATGAGCAATGCTAACACGCTTGCAGAAACAAATGTTGTTGTAGGTACTGACTTTGCATTGATACAATCAATGACTGCACCGGCAGATGTTGTTGTTAATACGGATCTTAACGATGATGTGGCTACAAATGTTGCTTTGGGCAATCCAACATTCGGGGCAACACCAGTTGGCGTAGTTATTACAAATAATGCACCTGTTGCGTTCCCGGTGGGAAATACAACAGTTACATGGACAGCAACTCAGGGATCTCTTACTGTAACAGGTACACAGTTGGTGACTGTTGTTGATAACCAGGCTCCAAATGTTTTTGCACCTGCAGATGTTATTGTGAACCTTTTTGGCGGCCAAACCATTGCTACCAATGTTGCTTTAGGCATAGCCACTGCAACAGATAATGTTACACCGATTGTTGCTATTACCAATAATGCACCTTCGCAGTATGCAGTAGGAACAACTGTTGTTACATGGTATGGATCAGATGCCGCAGGAAATGTTGGATTTACTACTCAGCTTGTAACTGTTAACTCTGTAAGTATTCCACCAGTTACTGCACCTGCTGATGTTACCGTTAACAACGATCCAGGCCAAAGCTATACATCACAACAAAATGTAAACCTGGGAACACCTGATATCGGAGTTATAATTCCGGGTATGACTGTTACCAATAATGCTCCAGCTCAATTCCCGATTGGCACAACAGCAGTTACCTGGACAATCGTTGTAGGTACAGAAACAGTATCCCTTATACAATATGTAACGGTTGTTGATAATGAAAATCCTCTTTTGAGCATACCTGCTAATGTAAGTGTTTCAACAGATGCCACTACGAATGTGGCAACAAACGTTGCTCTTGGAAATGCTGTTGCTTCAGATAATTCCGGAAGTGTAACTGTTACGAATAATGCCCCAACCACATTTCCCCTTGGAAATACCATTGTTACATGGACTGCTACAGATGCTGCAGGAAACACTGTTTCACAAACACAGGTTGTAACAGTTGCAGATCTGATTGCTCCTTCAATTACAGCACCAGCGAACATTACCATTAATACAGATGCCGGTAAAGCATTTGCTACAATTGTTTCTATCGGAACAGCTACCGCATCGGATAATGTTGCAATAGCATCTGTAACCAATAACAATATTATCGCACTGGAATATCCGGTTGGTACTACCGTTATTACCTGGACTGCAACTGATGCTGCAGGAAATACAGCTACGGCAACCCAAACTATCATTGTAATAGACAACCAGTCTCCTGTTGTTAATGTTCCTGCAGATATTTATCTAAATACGGATGCAGGTGCTGCATATGCAACATTGGTTTCACTGGTTCCACCAACTGCATCAGATAATGTTGCGGTGGTTTCTATAACCAATACAGGTGTTCCTGCTAATATGCAATTCCCGATAGGTACAACTATAATTACCTGGATCGTAAAAGATGCCGCAGGAAATACGACCACTATTACCCAAAAGATCATTGTTACAGATAATCAACCGCCTTCGATTGTTGCACCTGCCGATATCACTGTTTATGCAGATGGGGGTGCATCTTATGCAACACTAAATGCAATTGGCAATGCTACTGTTTCAGACAATTCAGGAAGTGTAGTTGTTACAAGTAATAAACCTGCCAATGGGCAATATGCTTTTGGCAATACCATTGTTACATGGACCGCAACAGATGCTTCAGGAAACACGGCAACTGCTACACAGACTATTACTGTTCTTGATAATGAGTTGCCATCCATTACAGCACCGGCCAACATCGTCGTTAACACAGGTGCAGGTATTGCCTATGCAACACTTGCTTCTTTAGGAAGTCCTGTTGTATCAGATAATGTTGCCATAGCATCAGTTACAAATAACGCTGCTGCAAACATGCAATTTGCAACTGGCACTACAACTATTACATGGGCCGTTACAGATGTTGCAGGAAATACAGCAACTGCCACGCAAACTGTTACTGTAGTTGATGCAGAGAATCCAACTATCATCGCTCCGGCCGATATAAATATTACCATTGGGGCATCTCAAACGACTGTTACAGGAGTACAATTAGGCTTGCCTACTGTGGCAGATAATGTTGGTGTTACTTCCGTTACCAATAATGCTCCATCGATATACAATATCGGTACAACTGTTATTACATGGACTGTTACAGATGCTGCAGGAAATTCAGCAACAGCTAATCAAACAGTGACCGTAACCGTTGTTTCTTTACCTCCGATTGCAAAGTGTAAACCAATTACTGTTACACTTGTAAATGGTACGATTACCATCAACCCTTCACAGATAAATGATGGTAGCAGTGCAGCTGCAGGAATAGCGTCATTGGCACTTGATAAAACATCTTTTGATTGTAGTAATATCGGGGATAACAATGTGGTCTTAACCGTAACAGATAACAATGGACTATCATCAACTTGTACTACAACAGTTAAGGTGATTGGCCAGATAACACCTGTTACGATTACTTCTATTCCGACAGATAATACTTTCACCGGTGGTGTATCAACTAATCTTTATCTCGGATACGGAGCACAGTCTACCAAACTCCAGGTAAGTCTTCCTTCAACAGGAGCTCCTTATACCTATTCATGGACAGGTACAGGTCTTAGCAATTATACTTCAGCAAATCCAGTGTTTACCGCTACTGCAGCAGGTAACTATGTTTTTGTTGTTACCGTTACGAATAAGTATGGCTGTAAAACTTCAGAAGCGATTACCATCTGTGTTAAGGATATCAGGGCCACTAATAAGAACGGCACAAAAAATAATAAGAAAGTCATCGTTTGTCATTTACCTCCAGGCAATCCTTCAAATGTCCAAATGATTGAAGTTGGTATTTCTGCCGTGGCTGCTCACCTGGCACATGGATGTTCCTTGGGAACATGCAACCAGGCTTGTGGTACAGAAGCAAAAGCACCGATAACAACAACCGAAGAAAGTTTTGATGTTAAGGTGAGCCCTAATCCAACATCTAATTATTTTGTGGTACAGGTATTAAGTTCTGACAAATCCAGTAAAGTAGCTCTGAGGGTGATGGATGCTTTTGGAAGAACCGTACTTAGAGAAAGCATCAGCGAAGGAAGCGTATTTAAGTTTGGACAAAATTTTGCCAACGGTAGTTATTACCTTGAAGTAGTTCAGGGAGAAGATAAAAAAGTAGTTAAACTTTTGAAGATGTAATAAGTTAAACAGATAAATATGGTTTTGCAAAAGGGCTATTCGTAAGAGTAGCTCTTTTGCTTTATGTAATGTTGCATGAAATGAATTACTGAAGTTTTTGTGACCGCATAAATCAAAACTGGAAGATGCTTCTACATTGCATCAACAAGAGACTTCTTATTTGCCAACTGGCCTGGTGTAAAACCGAACTTTTTCTTAAACAATTTACAGAAGTAGGCAACGGAATTAAATCCTAAGCGATAAGAGATCGTTTTTACATTACCTGAATTTTGTCGCAGCATGATCTCTGCCTGCAATAATTTTCTGTCGATAATATATTCCTTTGGCGTAAGGCCATATATCTTCTTGCTCCAGCGTTCAACAGTAGAAACACTCATTGAAAGATTCTGTGCAATTTCTTTTATTGAGAAATCATTTGTAGAAATAAGATTATCGGTTATCTGTTCAAATTTCTTCTTGAAATCCATCTGCATTGAGCTGAGTGTTGTATCGGTTTTCATCAACAGTTTTTCCTGGGTATCCAGAACTGTTTTTGACTTTAGCGACACCAGATTCTTCAACTTAAGAAACAGGTGGATGAAATTGAAAGGCTTAACAATATAATCTGTAGCCCCAAACTCTAATGCTTTGGTGATCTTATTTTCTTCATCAATCGAACTCATCATTACAACAGGTGTGTTGGCCAATTCGTCCATCGACTTCATCTTCTCAAGAAGCATCAGTCCATTGATCGGACCTTCTACCATAATATCCAATAAAACAATATCCGGCTGAATTCTGCCGATGTTGGTGAGTGCTTTCTTAGCACTGTTGGTTGCGGTAACCTCAAAAGACTGGTTGAGCATCTCCGTTAGAGTATAGCTCAATATTTCTGAGTCTTCAATTAGTAGAAGTCTTGGTTTACCTGGCAATTGAGAGGATTTGAACTCAAATTTAGCTTTTACATCTGACTTAACGAACTAAGATTGCACCATTTCTGCTGCCAGTATGCTTTTCAGCTTCTAATGTTAAGGCACCATTCACCAGAACGTATCTAAAACCTGCTGAATACTGATGTGGTTTTTCAAAAGTGGAGAGATCGGCCACCTTTTCTTCATCAAAAACCACGATGTCAGCAGCAAAACCTTCTTTTAACAGACCCCGATGCTTTAATTTGAATTTCTGGGCTGGTAGTGATGTCATCCTCCTGATGGCTTCTTCCAAGGAAATCAGTTTTTCTTCCCGTACATATTTTCCCAAAATACGGGCATTGGTTCCATAACCTCTTGGATGTGGACTACCCTGTTGCCATACCCTGATACTGGCATCGCTTGCAAACATATTGAACGGATATTTCATGATATAACGCACATCATCTTCACTCATACCATGAAGTACCATACTGGCACCCCCTTTCTCCATTAACTTTAAGATCGTCTCGGCCTCCTCTTTGGCTTTGTGTTTTCTTCCCCAAAGCCTGTTGATCTCTTCAATGCTTTTGCCATTTAGTGTAGTGTCTGCACGATGATATGCAACAACGGCATAACTAAAATGTTTCAGCTTTCGCTTTTTTAGTCTTTGCAGCAAATGATCGATTACTTTCTTTCTAATTTCGGATTTTGCTAATCTGGCTACAATTGAATCCTGGCCATCCGCTAAAATCTCATCCGGCAATAAAGTACTTAAGCCGGTGCTGCTTGCTGTGTAGGGGTATTGATCAATGGTAATATCTAAACCCTCTTCTCTTGCCTTTAAGATCATAGGTAAGGTGATCCTGCTTTTGCCCCAATTATTTTGTCCGCTGATTTTAAAATGAGAAACCTGCACCGGAAGTTTCGCTTCGTTACCAATTCTTATTGCTTCTTCAATGGCTTGTATAACACTATCGCCTTCATCCCTCATATGACTAGCATATACTCCGTTGTATTTTGAAGCCACTTTTGCCAGCCGTATGATTTCATCGGTTTTGGAATAAGTGCCGGGTATGTATATTAATCCTGTAGAAAGTCCAACAGCTCCATCTTTCATAGCCTGTTCCACGATCAACTCCATTCTTTTCAACTCAGATTCCGATGGTGTTCTGTTGCTTCTTCCCATCACCTCTTTACGAACATCATTATGCCCGATAAGAGAGGCTACATTGATGGAAAGCCTGAGACTGTCAAGGAATTTAAAGTATCGTTTCAGATCAACATTTGATGCTCCGCAATTTCCGGTTACAACAGTAGTTACACCGTCATAAATAAAATTGGTTGCCAAAGGATTTCTTATTTCATCATCTTCAATATGGGTATGCACATCAATAAAACCGGGAGCAACGATCAAACCCGTAGCATCTATTATTTTCCCTGCACGCCATCCACTTAATTTGCCAATACTTACAATCTTTCCATCTTTCACAGCGATATCGCCATAAAACCATGAATTGCCGGTACCATCTATGATTTTACCCTTTTTGATGATTATATCTGCCTGATTCTGCGAGAGGCAAATGAGTGGAAATATCAGGGTGAGGAGCTGTGCAAAACGAATCATATTACAATATAAGGTGAATTACGAAAGCGATGAAGCAATACAAGTAATGTAAAGAACAGTAAATCATGATAACCCTTTTCGCCGATCATCAAAAACAATAAACCCTAAGCGGTAAACATAATATGAATTAAGCACCAGCAGCAGCATCTTTTTCAGCCTGGTCAAGCTGCAGCAAAGTTTTTTCTATCTCTTCCTGGAGCGATTGTAGTTCGTCAGCGGTTTTGCCTTTTTCCATTTCTTCAAAGAAAGCTTTGGAAAGTTTTATATAGTGTTCCCTGAGATGAGAAACGGTAGCAGGATCAGGCATATTAGCAAGATAAATAAATCCAATGAGGATACAAAGCGATGATCTTCAAATATTTTGAGTGTTTAAACAGGTTCTTCCTGCAGGTCGGTGGTTTCTTGTGTGGTAGTTGCTTCGGGTTGAATGTTCAACTCTATATTCTTTGGAATATCCTGTAAATAAATGGCCAGTGATTTCATCTCATCAATTAATGGCTGAAGTTCTTCCCACGTGGTGCCGTCTTCCACCAATTGAAGGAATTTCTTGTTCAGATTGACATATTTTTTTCTTCCTCTATTCAGCAATTCACTTTCCATAAAAAACCTGCATCAATAAGCATGCAAATTGGCAGATTACAGTAATGACTATAGAAAACCCCTTAATCATGTTGCGGCGCTTCCACAAATAAAACGTGTTGCCTGGCAGAGATTCTAAGCAACTAATTTTGACATAAAGGGTTGTTTATCGAAAGATCTGATGTAATGATCAAGCGTTTTCATCTCTTGAATCATTGGTTTGAGCTCCTGCCATTCTGTTCCTTTCTCAACTTCAAAAAGAAATTCTTTTACAAGCAACAGGTATTGCAGTCGAAATTTTTCAACAATATTCGTTTCCATGTCCTTCTCTTTTCTTCTCAATAAATCTTAATCCACAGCAGAATAAGGAAGACAAAGATTTAAGATATCAGCGTTAGAAAAATATATCCAACCAGGATAAACAAAATGAGGATCCAGTTATAGGGAGCCTGATCGTCCTTGATTTCATCTTCCGATGAGCTGATTGGTTCTTCAACCGACGAATAAAGTTTCATGAAAGTTGTCTTTAAGTTCCAAGGTTAAATCACACAAAGTGTTCCAATCATAATCCTTATAGTAATGATTGATTGTAATTGTTGGAAGAAACATCAGAAAGATACCGGGCTAAATTTTCAGCACTTGTAAGCTGAAACCTGTTCAGAATCACATTTTTGCAAGTGAACAAGCATTACCTTTATCTTTCTTAAGCAAATGAAAAAAGTACTCACCTCCGGTTTGATAGCAGGAATTATACTTTTCATTGTTAGTTACGGTGGACTCTATGCTGCTATCCATTTATTTCCTCAATTATTTGTTGAATACAATAGCCCTCTGTTTAATTCTGAAGGCGGAAAGGATGTGTTGTTCTACACTCATGCTTTTATTATTGCGTTAGCATTGTCGGCTTTCTGGGAGCGATTCAAAGGACTTTTCAGGGGTCATCACTTTATCTTCAGAGGACTTGAGTTCGGAGCGTTGTATGCACTGGTAGCGTTGCTTCCTGTAATGTGGATCACTTTCAGCTCTCTGGATATATCGATTGTAACTGTGGCGAGTTGGTTTTTTTACGGATTATTCCAGGCTTTAATAGCGGGAATTATTTTCGCTAAGATTAATCCTTAGCCGGCAGCACTTTCATCTTCAGGTTAAATATTACATTTAATTCATCGTTTGTTCGGATCATTCCACCTAATTTTTTGGGTGGCGTAAGATTGAAATCGGAGAAATGAACCTTACGGGTTCCTTCCAGATTGATGATTCCTTTTTCTAGAGAGATTAGCTTATAATCTACATCAAAGTGTTTAGATACACCTGCCAGAACGATTAACACCGATCCTTTTATGCCCCATTTGCCAGGCTCAGGATATTGGTTCATGTTCACAAAAAAGATCATCATTTTAGGGTGAACTTTATACTTGAGTGTTTTTCTAAGATCTGCCGTCATGATAGCATTATGACAGTTAAAGTTCTGCACATCCAACTGCATATTGCCAGTCAACTTTACTGCCTGGTTATTACTAGTGATGGTGGTAATGGTATCTGGTCGGTTATAATTTTCTATAACGCAGCTGAAGTTATTAACGTTGGTACTGCCATTAACTTTAAGTGTGCAGCCACTGGTTATTACCCAACGAACGGTAGTTGCTCCTTTATCCTGGAAACTGAAAATCATCAGGAGAATAATTATATAGAGGAAAAATTTAGTCATTGACTGTTGTGCCGGTAATTTTATATACAAAGGAACATGGTTACAAATGTAATTTTTATAACCATTGTCATGTTCTTTCGTTCATTCACTTGTTTCGCTACGGAAATAATGAATTTATGATGGATATGGCTAAAAAAAGATCCCACTTATAAGTGAGATCTTTTTACTTCAAAACAAACTATTGTTACCTTAAGCTTGTATCCTCACTGCCTTTTTTAAACCGTAGTAATACCTGGTTTCCCTGCATTAACTGAAGTTCTTCTCCAACGTAAGCATAAGAGTCAATACGCTTTAACAAATCAAGCAATACTGATTGATCTAATCCACCCATACATTCTATGGCTGTAGATGTATTTGTGTTTAGAAAACGAAGGCTCGTACCTGTTACTTCAACTCTACCACTTATGCCGTTACATCCGGTATAACCGGTGAAGCTTCCATTGTCGAGGAACAAATTGAATTTAGGAAGCTGGTACATGTTTCCGTTAGCTGCATTATAATTGATGCTGTTTACATCCATTTCAGTTACAGCATTGTTCAAGCCTGAAGTAGCATTCATAGAATCAGTTACTGCTACCTCATTCGTATTCACATCATCTTTCGTATTAAAGGATTCAGATGCTGAGAGATAAGTATTGGTTCCATTCATCCAGAGAGAACGACTGTTATCTTGCCTCCATGCTGTTATTAATTCCGGCACCATCACTAATTGCCAGTTACCGTTCACGGCACTGTTGTAAGAACCTGCAACTGGACGATTAAAGCCAGGGTAATCCATATCATAGGTCCAGTGTTGAGCATTTGTTCTTTGCCAATGCTGGTACATCGGATCATTAGGATCGTGGGGTATTGTTGTCGTTACTAAAGTAGAAGTGCCATCATCTGTTGAGGTTGTACTGGCTGTTGTAGTTGCAACAGAAGTTTCGCTTGAATTTGATACCAGGTCATCTGTTGTTGCTGCTGTGCTGGGTGATGTAGTTGTAGCGTCCACATCCATGTCTGTCGTTTGAGTGTTGTTAGGGCCACTGCAATATGTCAGCAATATTGCAAGAGGCAACACCATTGTGAGTTTCTTCATAGATCTTGTGTTTTGTGGTGCTGCCTCTATATCTATGCCATGCCATCAGCAGCAACAAGGCGGAAGCGTTTCATTGTTTACAAGCACCTGATTAAGTTTAGTTTTATTTTTTATAAAAATTTGAAGCGGGTACAAGCATTAGGTACTAAGCTTCTATATAAATTGCGCTTATTGTAGAGTGATTTACTAATACGGGATTAATTTCGTTAGCAGCAGATGGCATAATTAATGTTCTGGTTAGCGGCAAGAAAAAAATATGGAATTACAGAACATTCACGAGAAGTATCATAAGTTGATTGTAACAGCAGAGTCATCCGGCGTAATGAAAATGCATGTTAGAGAACTGAATAATATCTTATACATAGATGGACATGTGCCTTCTGATAAAGTAAAGGAAGAACTATGGAATTTATATCACCAAATAGACCCTGGTTATCGTTCAGGAGATCTTGTATTGAGTCTTCATAGCTTACAGGCAGCCAGCTAACCAGCAATTGCCAACTCTTCCGGCTCTTCAACTTCATCTGCCAACTCTATACGTTTAGTAATATCGCCCAGTGATGTAAGCTTCTGAACCATGTAGGGAATGGTATCTAATCCGTTTGCAAATTTCAATATGTAGTTATAGATCCCAATCAAAGCTCCTGGCAATATCGCAGCCTCAGAAGTTTTGGTAACAATCAGTAAGGCAATACCTACTACAGACATCACCATCAGTTCCATAAAACCAAAGTTCCATGCTTCCTGGTCGGATATTCTTATTTGCCATTCTCTTAATTTATTGTAGTGCCGGCGAATAGCAAGCGAGTTTCCTTCGGTGATGATATCAACCTGCCTTTCAAGTTCATCATTTTTCAACTTCGTTAGGCGCTTCATTTTCTTGCCATAATAATAACTCACGACTGAAACAGGAACAAGAATACTTAAGCAAATACCAACCACATTCGGATCGTAAAACATCAACAATATAACAGAACCTGCAATATTATAAATTGCCTCAATCACATAGACCAGGTCATATTCTAGGAAATCAACCACTTCTCTTGACAGATTTGAGTGTGCACTCAGTTTGGAAACCTTGCCCTTTCCTTTTCGCTTGGCGATGAAATTCGTTACAAGTGAAGTATAAATAGCAGAATATGTTCTTGTATCATACCTATGACGGAAAGTTCCAATTACCAGGCAGGCAATATGCACCAGGCAAAGGCTGATGAGATGATCATAACTTCCTTTTATTAATCCATCAATTGCTAACCCAAGAAAAAAAGGCCGAAGCAAAGTGCCCAGCATTTCAAGTGAGAACAATACATATGTAAATATGAGCTGATACCGATGCTTTAAAAAAATACTACGTATTACCTTCAACTGCGGCATTATCTGAAACCTCCTGATTAATAACTTATTGCGTGAACAAAACTCTGACTTTTGCCAGAACGGCAAGTTTAATGGGTAGTAAGAGAGTGCAAAAATAATCTAATCAAGGGATGAAAAAGGTGTGTTGCCAGCCTTACCAGAGATAATCCCCCGACAATTGCTGGAGCCACAGTGGCATTGGAAAGGCAGCATGCTGTCGTCTAGGAAGTTACCATAGTCCAGCGTCAGTTCTTCGAGCTTGTTAATTTTTTTTAACGCTATTACATCAAGACCCCTGTAGGCAGTGTTGGGGTTGCAGCTATGATTTTGCGGAGCCCATTCCGATGGATCATTATCCCAAAGAATGTAAATGTCTTTTGATATGGGATATGCGTAACGCATAAATGTTTCTTTATCGGTTGCAGGCCAGTTTTCATCAACATATTTTTTGGTAATGATTCGCTGTGCTTTTCCTTCTCCCTTAAATATTACTTCATCCACAACGATATCAACTGCTGCATACAAACCGTAACCTGCAATAGAATTTCCCTTTACACTATATTTTTTCTGCCTCCTTTTAAAACGAGAAATGCCCTCTGATATGATGTGTTGTAAAAATTGTTGCTGATCTGTTCCATCAAACTTTAGAATATAGTCTGCCGAACCTTCATATCCATCTCTATAAAAAACAGAACATGTGAAATTTATCTCGAGAAAGTAAATTTCATTTTTATCATTTACCCTGAAATCTAACCGGGCATATCCCTCACCATTGAAATTCTTAAAAATACTTTCCGCTGCAGTTCTTAATTGTTGTTCCATTACTGGATCATTACAGGGAATATTGCAATCAGGATGCAGCTCACTAGTCTTAAGGGCGTATGTTTTGAATTCGTATCCTTCAGGGAAAATATATTCTACCGGTTTGTACGACTTACAGTTCTTGCCATCTGTATTTGCCGCCACAAGAACGGTAAACTCTCTTCCTTTAATATATTCTTCTACCAGAAGGCTATCAAAATTCTTCAAGGCATCTTCAACCTTGCTGTTCAAATGAGCTTCATCAAATACCAAAGAATTTTCATCTATTCCTAAACTATCCCCGGCTTTTGCAGGTTTGACAAAAAGCGGAAAGGATAAATGCTTGATGGCCTGTGCAACATCATTTTGTTCTTTTACAATAACATAAGATGGCATAGAAACATTGCTGCAGAATGCAACATATTTCATTAATTCCTTGGAGGGATCATATAAAAGAGATGACGGACCTGTGAAAGGTAAATTCAGCAACTCAAGGCTATAGGGAACATCTATAGAAGGCACTTCCCATTCCAGGTATCCTTCACAAAGGTTAACAAAGATGTCATACCCTTTCCTTGAAAGTTCTTTTAGCTGGTGGTACGTGGTAAGTTTATTCAGGAAAACAGTATCCACTTCATCACCAGGCAAAAGATCATTTAATATTCTCGGTGGATCGTAATATTGGTAGTCGACTTTGGTTGTAGAATAATCAGGCAACAGCACACAAACCTTCATAAAATAATTTATGCAGCCTTCCTGCGTTTAAGTTGTTTGAGTAAAGCTGCATTGTTTTGTTTAAAAGCTTCTTCTAATACAGCAACGACTACGTGGGTAAAACTTTGGTTGCTAACTCTTAATATGGCTCCGATAGAAGTATGATTCTCATCTTCACTTAAACCACACTGTGCATTTACTTCAAGAACATAAATCTGGCCTTTAGCATCCATGCGAAAATCAATTCTTGTATAACCTGTTCCTCTGACAGATGCATACGCTTCGAGACTTAGCTTTTTTAGCTGGTCGGTAATGGCTTCATCAGCCACAGGCTTGTATTCATAAAAATTCTCTTCTTGCGGCATTGGCGTTTCATCTTCATAGATCTCCCAGAGCCGATCGAATGACAGGAATCGCTCTTCATCGGGTAATGAATGATGAAAAACTCTTTCAACAGGCTCAAAAACTTTACACTGCTTTATTCGCTTTGCTGCACCAATCACAAATGTGGTAAATTCCCTGCCTGCAATATATTCCTCAACGAATAAGCCTCCTGCACTCAGATCCCATCCCCGGTATCCATTCTCAATTTCCTTCAACCGCTCTTTCAACTCTTTTTTATTCTTCACTACGTTTTTTATACTTACTCCCATGCTTCCACCGGAAATAGCTGGCTTTATTATCAACGGAGTTCCGATTCTCTCAAAAATCCCTTTAAGGTCTGATTCATTAGTAATTACTTCCCACTTAGCTGTCGATATTCCTGCTTCATCAAAAGCCGTCTTCATCGGAATTTTAGAAGTTGTTATCTCATAAAAGAAACGACTGCTTCCCGTATAGATCAATTCTTCTTCTTCCAAAGCATCGATAACAGAAAGGCCGGGTGCACCATTAATTTCATCGCCATCACATAAATTAATGACTACCGGTGTCTTCCCGTTAGAAGATGACCGTATTGCACTTATTGTTGATCTGTAGTTCTGCAGCGTTACAGCCTGCCATATCCAGTCAGCCTGCAGTGCATCAAAAACCTTTGTGTATTCTTCAAGGCTTTGAGAGAAATCGTAATAGTATTGCAGGTTCGGGTCGTCGGTTTCAAGGTATGGAAACAAAACCCAGATCTTTAGGTTAGTAAGTGAGATCATGGTAGTTGAATATTGATATCATTACGATTTTTTGCCAGTTGTCGTTGAATAAAATCAGTTAACCTATAGTTCTTCAAGGTGTTTAATGGCATATGTGCAGCTCCACTGATCTTTTTGAGGCAATGCTCACTGCCACACAAACAATCAAAAGGCTGTGCCATATCCCACTCAGTAGAAGGATAAAAAAAAGTGAATTCGTCTCCGGGTAAAATATTTTTTATTGCAATAAGCTGCATTACCTGGGTATCAAAAAAAACATTTGGTTTACAACTATGATTGGTAAACTTAAGAAGCTCGGGTTTCAAATGTATATGTTCATCACAGCCTGTTTGTATGGTTAGATATGTGGGCGTTTTTAAGATGGCCGCTGCTCCAAAATCACAAATGATCTCGTCCTTTTGAAAGGAAATAATGCTGTGCAGGGATTTAGCCAGAGAAGCTGTGTCTTCCCTTACTTCAGCAAACTTATTTGTCCCCGTTACAGAATAAGATATTGGCCTGGAATGTTGTAACATGACATTAATTGAGATATTAAACTACTAAAGGTTTAATCAGCACTCACATTTATTTATAAACAATAACCGGGCAAATCTGTTGATATTGACCTAATGCTTATTTTAACCGATCACAGTTTGATGAACTCAATTAGCAGATTGTTTATATTAGTAGTTTTAAGACCTGAGAGCCCCTATGCCAGAAAGAACTAATAGATTTATTCTGCCCCGATTCATATACGTTTCTACCTTGGTATTTATCGTACTCTTTACATCATGTTCTGATGATGGTAAAAATGAATTTAATGATAACGATATTCAATCACTATTAAATAAAGCTTCCGCACAGCAGGCTTCTGATGATCGTATCGCACAGATATATTTCTTAGATTCAGCCCTCCACGGCAAAAAATTAAATATAAAAGAGAAGGTTAGAGTTTATGCATATAAAACTGACATATACAATAATCAACTTCGCCAATATGATAATGCCAATATATATGCCGACAGCCTTTTACTACTCATTGAAGGCTTAAACCAGGAGAAATATAAAACAGAGTTCGCTCTTGCCAATTACAGTAAAGGGGATGTATTGTTCAACCAAAAAAAATATAGTGATGCCTATTCATTTTATTATAAAGCAAGGTTGGCCGGCAAAACGAGTCTTGATCCATGTTCTCTAAGCGAATATAGTTTCAGGCTTGCATTAATACTGTACAGGCAAGGAAGGTTTAGTGAAGCTGCTGAAAGATTTGAAAGAACCTTTGCCGAATCTGCCAGCTGCAACTTTGACTTCCCAAGATATTTCAGGCAACAACAGGTGCTGAATAACGTTGGGCTCAGCTACTTTAAAGCAGGCAATAATGACAGTGCTTTATACTATTACAATAAGGCTGTGTCATTTATAGGGGAAAATCGGAAGAAGTTTTCAGACAGGCAGTATATGAACGATGTTGCTATTGGAGTAATATATGGAAACATTGCTGATATCTTTCGCAGTAAGGGTGATACTGCCGCAGCAAAATATTATTTAAGAGAAAGTATTTCCATTAATAACAGGAAAGGATATGATAATATGGATGCTCAATACAGCCAGGTGAAACTCGCTGATATTTATGCAGACGAAGGGAAAACAGACAGTATGAATATTATACTTTCTGAATTAAGTGACGGACTTGATACGGTAAAAAATGCAAGAGCGGAGATGGATTGGAACCGCCTGATGTGGAAGTTTTATAATAAAAGGGAGGACGCAAAAAGTGCTTATACACACCTGATGAATTTTACCGTATTGAGGGATTCTCTTGAAAAAGAATCAAACCAGTTAAAATCGACGGACCTCAGCCAGCAAATTAAAATTTTAGAAAACCAATACGAAATACAAGCACTACAAAAAGATAACGAACTTAAAAATGTATATCTCTGGGTGTTTATTGTAGCTGCCGGCCTGGCGTTGCTTACAGTAGGTTTGATTTTCAGAAATCTGAAAAAATCAAAGTATAATGTTTCGTTATTACAATCATTGAATAAGAAAGTCAATGATCAGAAGCTTCAACTTGAGCAGGCCTTAGCTTCTTTAGAAGAGAAAAATAAACAACAAGATAGAATATTGAGGGCTGTTGCACATGACCTGAGGGGGCCTGTAGCTACAATATCTATGTTGGCTGATCTGATAATGAACGAGCAGGATACAACTGCAAGATCTGAAATGGTTGGTTTCATCAAAACTTCCTGTAATAATTCGCTGGGTTTGATTGCAGAAATACTCGAAGCTGCCGATCAGTCAAAAAGAAAAGAACAGGAAAAAGAATCAACCAATATTAATCATCTTATTCGGAGCACTGTTGAATTACTGCAATTAAAAGCTTCTGAAAAAAGTCAAACGATAGCAACAGAACTTCCGGCAAAGGATATTTTTTTGATGGTTAATCCGGAAAAGATCAAACGGGTAATTAATAATCTTATCACCAATGCTATTAAGTTCAGTCCTAAAGGAGGATTGATTAGTCTAACATTCAAACGAGAGGGAGATAGTAATATCCTTACTGTTTCAGATAATGGTATTGGCATTCCGGAAAATATTCAGTCAAAAGTATTTGACATGTTTACAGAAGCGAAACGAAAAGGAACCGTTGGAGAATTGCCATACGGTTTAGGTCTTTCTATCTGCAAGCAAATTGTAGAGGCTCATAACGGTTCTATCTGGCTCGAAAGTAAAGAAGGTGAGGGTGCAACTTTCTTTGTAGAGCTACCTTAACAGGTATTCTAACAATCTAAATCGCTTTTTTATAGTAATGGTTGAGATGGAGGGATAACAACTTTATTGAGAATTTGGGGATCTATGTTCAATGTGGCAAAATCAATTCCTGACTTCTCCACCAGGGCCATGATCTCAAAATTCACTTCCTCTTTTAGCGAGCCAAACTGGTCATCGCTCAGTTCCATTCCACTGAAATATTCAATACTTATTACGTTAGCATTTTTACCTGTCTCTGAAAAATGCACTGAACTTTTATGAATAACAGGCTTTTGCAATACTGTTCTCACTTCTTCAATAAATTTTTTTAATTCGCTTGTTGTTACAGATAACTTCAGCTCCAGTCTTAAGTCGGCTTTCCGTTGTGTTCGAAGACTGATATTATCAACAATGCTATCTACCATTTGTTTATTAGGTACAGAAATGTAAGTTTTATCAAGGGTTCTGATTCTTGTACTTCTCAGTCCTATTTTTTCAATATTGCCGGTGAAATTGTGCACTTTAACCGTGTCTCCTGTTACAAAAGGTTTATCAAAAAAGATGATGAAAGAAGCAATGAGATTTTCAAGGCTTTCTCGTGTTGCTAATGCAATGGCAGCTCCAACGATACTTAGGCCAGTAAGTAAATTACCAATGTCTTTATTAAATACGAAGCGAATGAATAATAATCCACCGATAATAACAAGCAGTACTTTGAAGAAGTCTTTAAAGAAAACCACCAGTTGGTTATCGGTCTGGCTTTTTGAGATATTTACCTTTTCCTCTAATACTATCGCAATAAAATCAATAATCCTAAGGCAAAGCCAGATGAAAACAACAACGATGGTTGCTTTTGCCAGACTCTCAATAATATCCGAAATTTTCCATTTATAAATAGTCAGATCCCATTGGCCCGGATAATTCAGTTTATCAAAAGAAATAATTACTACAAGAACAAGCAGAAATACTTCCAGTGGTCCGATCAAAAGATTACAAAAAGCTTGTTTATTAAATTTCTTTCCGGATTTGATGATGAGTTTATAGAAAAGACCCGCTAAATATTTTGATATAAACCGCTTAATAAATAATGCGAGAATGATGATGCCGAAAACATAAGCATAACTGCGAACAGTATTATCGAGAAACCTGAACTCAAGTATATCATTCATGCCTGCAATTTACGGAGCATCGTAGATTTCCAGTCTATCCTGGAATAATATGTATGTATGTTTTGAAGTATGCTGAACCTTAACTGCCAGCTTAAAGGATACAGTCGTTGACATTGTTTTAAAATCAAAATCAATATTCTTAGCAGTAAAAATAGAAGTATCGTTTCTGCCAACAAGTTTCTCATTTAATACCTGTGGATCCTGCCAGTTTAAAAATGAAAGCCTTTTTTTATATGCACCATAATAATCGAATACAAACCAGCCTTGTTCTGGGTCGTACAAATACAACGAACCATTATTGTCGAATATTGATTGGAACGAAGGTGCTGCTGAAAATACATTCCTGAAATCATTCGATTGAAAAAGAAGCCTTCCATTGTCATCAATTTTTTTGATCCTGCTTTCTACTTCATCGAACAACCAGATATTATTATCGTAGCTCAGCCTCACAGCTTTTACCTGCTGAATGTTTGATTTCCTGAGATCAATAACCTGACGAACACTTAATAACCGATCTAAAATTAGAATGGTTGAAGTGGTCTTATAATACAAGAGTATCTTTAAAGGATTGCTCACATCTACCGAATGTATCTTACCATATTTTTTGATGTCATTGAAAACCCCAACAGAATCACCGTTTCGATCAAGTTTCATTAAACGTGATTCATTTATCACTAGATAAATATTCTCAGTTTCATCTACATTGAGATCTGTATAATGCCCCGGGACAGAATTTTTGAGATTAATACGAAAAGAAGTATCCTGTGCAATAACGACTGTGCAGGAAAATAAAAGCGATATGAAGATAATTAGCCTTCCCATTTTTTTAGCTGCAGATCAGTGCCATCAAATTCTGCATAAGTGAAATTACGTATCCAGTCACCCAAATTGATGTATCGACTGTTATTGTTTAGTTTATAATCTATCGGGTAATGCCTGTGGCCGAATATGAAATAGTCAAAATACTCTTTTGCAAGCACTTCCCTGGAGAAGATCAACAGCCATTCTTTATCCTCTCCCAAAAAAATCTCATCAGTATTACCGGTTTTAACCCTGCTTTTCCTGCTGAAGTAATTTGCAATTGAAATACCAACTGTAGGATGCAGAATACCAAAGAGAAACTGGCATACAGGATTTCGAAATATCTTCTTTAATGCCTTATACCCATGATCACCTGGTCCTAAGCCATCGCCATGTGCTATATAAAACCGTTTATTGCTATAGTTGAATTCTTTGGGCTCATGGTATACCTGCATCTTTAGCTCTTCTTTAAAATAATCTTTCATCCACATGTCATGATTGCCAACAAAGAAATGCATTGGAATTCCTGCATCGGAAATTTCTGCAAGCTTCCCTAACAGTCTAACATGACCTTTGGGAACTACTTTTTTGTACTCGTACCAGAAGTCAAACATGTCGCCCAATAAAAAGATTTCATGAGCATCATGTTTGATCGAATCAAGAAATGAAACAATTTTTTTCTCACGGACAAGAGAACTGGCAGCATCGGGTGCCCCTAAATGAAAATCGGAGAGGAAGTATATTTTTTTGCCTGGCGCAACAGTCATGTAATAAAGTTATGTGAATCGACTTTAGCCTGCTCTCTCAACCAAAAAACAAAACACCTCTTTCGGACCATGAACACCAACAACAAGCGTTTTTTCAATATCAGCAGTACGGCTAGGACCAGTGGCAAGTGTAATCATCGACGGGAAATTCTCTTTGTATTTTTTCCGTAACAGCTCCAATCCATCTTTTATATCATACACCAACTGGTCAGTGTACGCAATACAAATATGAACTGGTGCATATACACTTGTAGTTCTTCCACTTTTTTGAGCAGTACTCATTAAAAGACTTCCAGTTCTTGCCACAAGCAATTCACAATCGGTTATTGATGCATCACAAATATGAACATCTGGTGCATCAAAATTGGAAAACCCATTGGTATGAAGATCGTGTTTAATGGATGCTTCTCTGCAATAGATGTTTTTCCATTCTCTTGCTTTGGCCAATACCGTTAATTGTTCAGCCAGTTCTTTGTGATCTGTACAAAAAGAAAATTTACCAAGCAGCTTTGTAAAATTCTCAGCAAACTCCACTTCCAGTTCCTGTTGTGAAGGATGATAATAATTTTCTGCGTTCTCGGTATATGGAAACGGAGCAGGCACTGGAGTTGCCAGTGCCTGCCGTATCTTTTTTAGTATGTTATGTTTTGCTGATGACACAGCGGCTAAATTACTTCACTCTGGTGAATCATTCAACTACTGTTTTTTCGGGAGGTGCTGAAACATCTGGTAAACCATCAACATGAGGCTTTTTATCTTCAAAAGGTCTCTTACCGATCAACTCTTCTACATCACTTTGATGCAATACTTCCTTCTCCAATAATTGCTTGGCCAGTAACTCAACATCTGCTTTCTTCTCTGTAAGCAACGCTTTGGTTCTTACATAAGCAACCTCGATCAGCTTTCTCACCTCCTCATCTATTAATTTTCCTGTTTCCTCGCTGAATGGCTTGGTAAACTGGTTCTCCTGTGAAGGATCATAATAGCTCACATTACCGATCTTATCATTCATGCCATACACCGTGATCATCGAATAAGCGATCTTGGTTATCTGCTGTAAATCGTTACTTGCACCCGTGGAAATCTTGCCGAAGAAAATCTCTTCAGCTGCTCTTCCGCCAAGCGTCATACAAACCTGGTCCATCAACTGCTCTGTTGTATAGAGGTATTGTTCTTTTGGTGTGTATTGTGCGTAACCCAAAGCTGCAGTTCCTCTTGGGACGATCGTTACTTTCAACAAAGGATAAGCATGTTCTAAATACCATCCACATATTGCATGGCCAGCTTCATGGTAAGCGATCACTTCTTTTTCTTCCGGTAAAATGATCTTGTTCTTTTTTTCCAGGCCACCGATCACTCTGTCAATTGCATCCTGGAAGTCACTCATATCAACTGCATCTTTCCCTTTTCTAGCAGCGATAAGTGCAGCTTCATTACAAACGTTAGCTATATCAGCACCGGCAAAACCTGGTGTTTGTTCAGCTAGTTTAAATACATTGAGTGTCTCAGAAACCTTGATCGGGAGAAGGTGCACTTTAAAAATATCTTCTCTTCCTTTCACATCAGGTCGGTCAATCGTTATTTGCCTGTCGAAACGACCCGGACGTAAAAGTGCAGTATCCAACACATCGGGTCTGTTGGTTGCCGCAAGAATAATGATCCCACTTTCGCCACTAAAGCCATCCATCTCTACGAGTAACTGGTTTAGCGTATTCTCTCTCTCATCATTACTCATCACTGCATTTCTGCCCCTGGCTCTACCAATAGCATCAATCTCATCAATAAATATGATACAAGGTGCTTTTTCTCTTGCCTGCTTGAACAAATCTCTCACACGACTTGCACCCACACCTACAAATAATTCTACGAAATCGGAGCCACTCATAGAGAAAAATGGAACCTGGGCTTCACCTGCCATTGCTTTTGCCAGAAGTGTTTTACCGGTTCCCGGAGGACCAACAAGTAAGGCTCCTTTTGGTATTTTACCACCAAGGGCAGTATATTTTTTTGGATTTTTCAGGAAGTCAACAATCTCCATTACCTCTACTTTTGCTTCGTCCAACCCTGCAACATCTGCAAAGGTGATATTGACTTTTGCTCCTTTCTCAAATAACTGCGCTTTTGATTTTCCGATATTGAAAATACCACCTGGTCCTCCACCACCACCCGGGTTTCCCATTTTTCTCATCAATAGGATCCAAAGACCTACGATAAGCAGGAGGGTTACAAAGGTGTTTGCTAATGGACCTAACCAATCCGGATCTTTTACTGTATCGGTAGCAACAGTAACATTTTCTGTTTTCCTAAGGTCTACCAGTCTTTCCTCAAACTTTTCAAAGTTGGTTACCTGGAAGTCGAATACAGGGCTTTTTTCGTTGGCTGCTTTTTTTGCATTCTCACGAGCCTGTGCCGATTTAAGCTTAGTAGTATACCAAGGCTTATTGAGTGCTTCAGGTTTTATGAATACACGAACAATATCTTTATTGGCAACCTCATGGATCTTTAAAACATCACCTTCCCTGGCAAGTGTCTGGAATTCCTGTTCAGTTATTCTCATTGTATCAGGACCCATTTTACCCCAATAACTTGCTGCAATAAGTACCACTGCGATCAATGCATAGATCCAGTAAATACTAAAGCGAGGTCCTTTTTTCTGACCTTTTTCATCACCACCTGGTCTGTCCTGTAAACCCGGCCTCATGTTTTTATTATCCTGTGCCATCTATTCAAATTGGTTAAAGGTTGTGCTCAGTTTTTATTAATGATCAGAATGTTCAGTGAGCACTGAATCACTCCACATTTCTTCGAGTTTATAGAACTTACGATTCTCGGGCTGCATAATATGTACCACTATGTTTACATAATCTATCAATACCCATTGCAGCTGCTGATAGCCTTCATGCTTATATGGTAATTCGCCACATTGCTTCTTCACCTGGTCTTCTATACTTTCGCCAATCGCTCTAATTTGTGTGCTGCTTGTTGCTTCGCAGATCACAAAAAAATCGGCCACGGCTTCTGGTATTTTTCGAAGATCAAGCGAAACAATGTTTTCGCCTTTCTTATCCTGAATTGCTTTTATGATGGTTTTGAAAATCCTGGAATTCCTCGTCAGCCTGGTTTCACTGCTCTTTTTGCGGGACTTTAAAACAGATAAGGGTGCCAATAATCATTCAGATTTTGTGTGATGAATTTGTTTGTACTCTGGCAGTTGTACATAGCAGCTGCCTTTTATATTTTACGACTGCTATCTTCGCCAAAAATAGGAATCTTTTGTCATCCCATTCTAAGTCGCAAATTATTGGCAAACCATTCATACAACTGGTAGAGGTTGATAGCACCAACAACTATGCCATGGCACAGATACACAATGGGTTGGCAGTACATGGCAGTACCTGGTTTGCCTTGTCTCAAACGGCTGGAAAAGGCCAGAGAGGCAAACAATGGACTGCATCAAGTGGATTAAACATTCTTCAGACATCTGTTCTTGAAGCTTCGTCCTTCAAACTGGCTGCTCCTTTCGTTCTAACGGCATTAGTAGCCAATGCTTGTTATGATTTCTTTAGCAATAATGCTGGTGATGAAACTGCAATCAAATGGCCCAACGACATTTATTGGCGTGACAGAAAGGCAGGAGGCATTCTAATTGAGAACGTAATCAGGGGTAATACCTGGATGTGGTCTTTGATAGGAATTGGAATCAATATTAACCAGACTGATTTCGGGAATCTTCCAAACCCGGTTTCCTTAAAGCAGATTACTGGTAAAACTTACGACTCTATAGAAATGGGAAGGAGTTTGTGCACCTATTTGGACAAACACTTCCAACAATATCTTGCGGAAGGATCATCCAATATTTTTAAGTTATATAACCAACATCTCTTCAGGAAAAATGAACCGGTAAAGCTTCGAAAAGGTGATACTGAATTCTACTGTACCATTAAAGGAGTATTGGAAAGTGGAGATTTGCTGGTTACTGATTGTGATTACGAGAAATTCAGCTTTGGTGAAGTGGAATGGCTCCTCAGCTGATCACAAAATCGAGCAGTATGGAGGGATCTCTTTCCTTACTCTTCGCTTCCAGTTCAAATTTATTATTCCGATATCCCTTCCTGATACTTTCTACCAGGTACATAAACATGAACCGCACATAACCATATCTCACATATTGATTCACGTGAGCCAATTCATGACAAACCCATTTCTCATTTTGCAAGAACTCCTCCCTCGAAGTATTGTACAGGTGAATGGTTTTACCGAACACCATTGCAATTTTTGGTGCACGCATTTTTTTTGAAGCAATTTTAGCCAGCCACGAATTTTCTTTTACACGAACCAACATAATACTGGTAAAGATAGAACCCTGCCAGAAATTTTAATGGTGGCCAGCTTTAGCAATTCTTTGCATCGTTCCTTGTGTCACTCACTTGTGCTGTAACGCAACAATCAGCAGAAATACCATTACTTTAATTCACTCCATGCTTTTACGATCTGTTCAGCATGCTTTTTATTGGTGGGCTTTAAAAAAATCTTCCTGATAATTCCTTTTTCATCAATCAAAAAAGTAGTGCGATGCAATCCTTCATAATGACGGCCGTACAACACTTTTGGTCCCCACACTCCATATTTATCAATAATTGATTTTTTTGGATCGGCTATCAGCCTATACGGCAGAGAAAATTTCTCTTCAAACTTTTTGTGTTTGGCTTCATCATCAGGGCTTACGCCTAAAACAACAAAGCCTTCTTTCTTTAATAAAGCATAATTGTCTCTCAGGTTACAGGCCTGGATCGTACAGGTTGGAGTATCGTCTTCAGGATAGAAATAAAGAACAATTTTATGCCCTTTATAATCTGCGAGTGAAACTTTATTTCCATCCTGGTCTTTCGCTGAAAATGCAGGAGCTCTATCTCCTTCTTTTAAATGTGTTGCCATTATCTTTTTTTCTTCTTTGAGCTTTTCTTTACTGCCTTCTTTTTCTTCGGAACGATAATCTTTTCCTTTAATTCAAAATTATAAGTTGCAATAGAGGAATTACCCGCAATGTCTTCTGCAATCACTTTTAATTCATGAATTCCGATGCCGGAATGTTCATCAAATTTATAGGTGAACGTATTACCTTTACGGGAAAACATCAACCATTTTCCATCTAACTCTGCCCTGAAACTGGAAATATAACTGTCATCTCTCACGGCAATATTGATTGACCCGCTTTTTGCGAACACAGCGTTATCCCTCCAACCAATGGGAACAATAACAGGTACGGTTGTATCTTCCTGCAAATACAAATTGCCAAGTTTGCCGAACGTTCCTGTATAAGCACCATCTTGCAAAACAGCTTTACTGGTATAATTAGTTTTACCTGAGTTTAATTTCCAGACTGCTTTTGATGAATTTATCTCTTTTGAAGGTTTCACTGATACCGAATACCTGTCATGCACCGGAACATAATGATGATGTAGTTGATGAACGGTAATTTCATTGTCCTGTGATGATGAATGAAAAAATGCTACTGTATCATAAAATGCATTGGAAGGAAAATCAATACTGATATTCACCCTGGCAATATTGTTTTTTACATTCGGTATCAGCTTTTCAGTTTGCTGAGTAAAAAATCTTTGTTCATATAATTCCGGCTTCCAGATTATTTTAAAATTGAGCTGAGATTCATTCCCTGTAGCATCTCTCAGTTTAATCATCACTTGTCGTGGAATTGTATCAGTCAGTGTTATTACACCATCATTCAATCCTTCATAAATACTCAACCTGTTTCCGGGTAGTTTAGAAAGGTGTTGAATCAAACTGCCATCCGTATACTTTTTCTTATAATCAATAGACGCATTCATGTATTTGCTGTCATCATAATTTAGTTCATCCAGTTTGAACGATGATTGCATCACACTGTCGATCCATAATTCGGAAGTATAAACTCCATATCTGAACGAAGAGGTGTTTCCCAGGTCTTCTGCACTAATGCCAAAACTGATTTTACCGGAACCCGTTACAACTAATGTATCTTTTGTAGTGTACTTACCTTTTGATCCCTTGATCTTTATTTCTGATGGACCGACAGTATAAGTGCTATAATTTCTATCATACAGAAATATTCTGTACAGCAAAGGAGGAATATTGTCTTTGATCGGAAATCCAAACAACAGTGGATTTATATTGTTGTCGGTTTTTGAATCACGGATCTCAAAATGCAAATGCGGACCTTGTGAAGCACCGGTATTTCCACTATAGGCAATCAATTGTCCTTTACTTACAGGAAATTGCTCTTTTGAAAACACGATATCCTGTTCCCATTTCTCTTCACGGTACTGTTTATTCTTAACAAACTGGTGTAATGCCGGGTAGAAGTCATTCAAATGAGCATATAACGTGGTATATCCATTAGGGTGTGTGATGTAAATGCCTCTTCCATAACCCCCTTGTTCTATCACAACCCTGCTGATATATCCTTCAGCAGCAGCATAAACCGGCAGATTCTCTCTTTGATTGGTTCTCAGATCGAAGCCCATATGGAAGTGATCGGTTCTCACTTCACCAAAATTTGCGGCTAACTGCATTGGAATTCCTAATGGATTTCTGAAATAACCCTTCGGATACTGCGTTAAACCTGAATAAGAAATGAGAAATATTGAATAAAAAACAAGAAAGTATCGCATGATCATTCGACGAAGTTAATTCAGGAAAATCTGCCTCGTTACGCAAATCTTTTACTAAAATAACTGCTGCGGTTTTGTTCACCAATCTTACATTTGCACAATTTGTTTTTTTGTTGTGAATGTGTCGGTTCACCTGACTGATGAGTAAGGTTATAAAAGTACAAGGGAGTGACACAACGGAAGCTAAATAGTATTACATCTGCTGGTCTCTTAAAAAATAAATATGCCTAAAGACAATTCCATAAAATCAGTTTTGATCATCGGTTCGGGTCCGATTGTTATCGGCCAAGCTTGTGAATTTGACTATTCAGGATCACAAGCTGCCAGGAGTTTGAGAGAAGAAGGTATAGAGGTGATACTTATTAACTCAAACCCTGCTACTATCATGACCGATCCAATGATGGCCGACAGGGTTTACCTGCTTCCACTTACAGTTGAAAGTATTGAACAGATACTGCAGGAAAATAAAATTGATGCGGTACTGCCAACAATGGGTGGACAAACAGCTTTGAACCTTTGCAAAGAAGTGGATGAATTGGGTATCTGGGAAAAATACAATTGCCGGCTGATCGGTGTTGATGTTGCAGCGATTGATACTGCAGAAGACAGGGAGAAATTTCGTCAGCTGATGGTGAAGATCGGAGTGAAAGTAGCACCCAGCCGAGTGGCAAACAGTTTTCTGGAAGGAAAGGAATTTGCACAGGAAATTGGATATCCGTTGGTAATTCGTCCTTCGTTTACACTTGGAGGAACGGGTGGAGGATTTGTTCATAGCAAGGATGAACTGGATGAAGCCTTACAAAGAGGCTTAACTGCTTCGCCAATGCACGAGGTGCTGGTAGAGAAAGCTGTTTTGGGTTGGAAAGAGTTTGAGTTGGAATTATTAAGGGATCAGAACGACAATGTAGTAATCATTTGTACTGTTGAAAATCTCGATCCGATGGGAATTCATACAGGAGATTCAATCACGGTTGCTCCTGCTATGACGCTGAGTGACTCTTCTTTCCAGGATATGCGAAACAAAGCAATACTGATGATGCGTAGCCTGGGAAATTTTGCAGGTGGATGTAATGTTCAGTTTGCACAGGATCCTGAGACAGAACAATTAATTGCTGTAGAGATCAATCCAAGAGTAAGTCGTTCTTCTGCTCTCGCTTCAAAGGCAACAGGATATCCAATTGCAAAAATTGCTGCCAAATTAGCCATTGGATATTCACTGGATGAGTTAAAGAACCAGATCACTCAAACTACTTCAGCGTATTTTGAACCGGCATTGGATTATGTGATCGTGAAAGTACCAAGATGGAATTTTGATAAGTTCAAAGGAGCCAATGACACACTTGGACTACAGATGAAAAGTGTTGGAGAAGTGATGGCTATCGGCAGAAGTTTTACTGAAGCACTGCAGAAAGCTTGTCAGAGTTTAGAAAATGAAGCTGTTGGCCTGGGATATTATGGTAAAAGCCTGATGAAGAGTGATGAGTTGGTTGAGTATATCAAAACGCCAAAATGGGATCGCATTTTCAGGATTAAAGATGCTTTGATGGCAGGCGTTACGGTGAAGACGATCGTGCAGGCTACGAGAATTGATCGCTGGTTTATTTACCAGATACAACAGATTTGCACTATTGAAAAGGAGTTACTGAAACATAGCCTGGAATCACTGCCGGAAGATCTTTTAAAAGAAGCCAAGAAGAATGGCTTTAGTGATGAGCAGATCTGCAGAATACTTCACGGAGATTGTACGGAAGATGAAGTATATGAAAAGAGAAAAGCACTTGGTATAACAAGAGTGTTTAAGATGGTTGACACCTGTGCAGCAGAGTTTGAAGCAAAGACACCGTATTTCTATAGTACGTTCGAGGGATAATGGAATCGTATAAAAGAAAAAGCTGCCTTTTTCACAAGGCAGCTTTTTTATTTTATCTCTTTGAAGTCGCTACTTTTTTAGAGGAGTTACTCCTTGAAGAGGTTGTTTTCTTTGCAGAAGAGGAACTACTCTTCTTTACAGGTGAGCTGCTTCTTGAAGGAGAGGATGCACTTCTTGAACTTGCTGTCGGAGATGAACTTCTTGTTGATGTACCTCTGCCTTCAGCACGACTTGCAGATGGTCCTGACACTTCAGCTTTCTGGTTCAATCCACCGAACACAGCTAATTCTGTCAGCAATACATCGGCTTCATATTCTTCCGCTAATGTTTCATCAAGCAGTTTTACCACCTGAGTAAGTCCTAATTCTTTTGCATAAGCCTTCAATGTTCCGTAAGCACATATTTCGTAGTGCTCGATCTTCTGGCAGGAAGCAATAATGGCTGCATCCAACACTTCAGGATCGATGTCTTCCTTCATGATTGAATTGCCTTCCGAGATAATTCCCTCCATGCCTTTGCATTTCTGGCCACCACCAAACAGTCCAAACAATCCACCTTTCTTTCCTTTGCCTTTTTGGTCTTCAGATACTTTCAGTAGTTGCTGTACTTTATCTAATCGCTGTTTTTGAGTACGGGTTACTTTCATATGATCTTTAAGCGAAGCCTTGAGTTTAGCATTGCCTGCTCTTTCGATCATCATTGGAAGGGCATCTAAAATCTGCTCTTCAGCAGAGTACACATCCATTACTTCGTGTACCAATAAAGCCCTGAGATCTTTTAATTTTTCCATAACTATGGTTTTTATTGTTGTAATGCCATAAAAACTATGCCGCAACGGCTGTTGAGCTTCAGCTCATACACTCATGTTGCAAAGTGAACTGCACCTGAAGTGTGCTCCCATAGCTATCGGAGCAAGGAACGATGAATGCAATTCTTAAGCTGGTCTCATAAAACTTTTTATCTTCATCAGCACAACCTCCGCTATGCAGAAAGGCCTTACCCGTTGGATTGGAATAATTGCCGGTTTAACACTCTTTGCCGTTTTGATCTTATGGAATCCATTTGAGCTGAACAATTCTTCTGCACAGGTTTTGGCCGTTGCTGCATTGATGATCACCTGGTGGGTTACTGAAGCTTTACCAATGCCTGCTGTGGCTTTGCTGCCACTGATTTTGTTTCCCTTACTGGGCATTTCCAAGATCGATGAAGTGGCTGCACCTTATGCAAATCCTGTGATATTCTTATTCCTTGGTGGTTTTATGATCGGGCTTGCCATTGAGAAATGGAACCTGCATAAACGAATTGCACTTTCAATTGTAAAACTTACAGGCACAAGTGGTGACAGGATCGTTCTTGGATTTATCCTTGCAACAGGCCTCATGAGCATGTGGCTGAGCAATACAGCAACAACCATGATGATGTATCCCATTGCAATGAGTGTGATCAAAGTGATGGAAAACAATAGCGAAACAAAAGGAAACCTGGACAACCTTGCTGTTTGTCTTTTACTGGCAATTGCCTATGCCAGTAATTTCGGTGGAATTGCAACCATCATCGGTACACCACCGAATGTTGCCTACGTTGCTTTTCTTGAAAAACACAATGGATATACTTTTGAATTTGCAGACTGGATGAAACTGTGCCTGCCTCTTTCATTGATCCTTCTTTTTACACTGTATATCGTAATGACGAAGATTCTTTATCCCACAAAAATTAAAGCGGATGCTGCAGCAAAAGAACACATTGCTCTTGAATTGCATGAAATGGGACCACTTTCTACAGCAGAGAAAAGAGTGCTGCTGGTGTTTCTTACTACAGCATTGTTATGGATCACTCGTGAATTTATCAACCAGGGTCAATCGTATTTCAGGCTGGATGATAATATGATTGCTGTTTTTGGTGCATTGCTTTTATTCATACTACCGTCTGGCAACAGGGAAAGCAAACCGTTACTGGAATGGCCTGATACTTCAAAAATGGCCTGGGGAATATTGTTATTATTTGGTGGAGGTATCAGCCTTGCCACCCAATTAGAAAAAGCAGGATTGATACAAAGCCTTGGTGGCTGGATCGCAGGCTTTGCAACAGGTGGATTGTTCCTTGTATTTGTTGTAACGATTGTTTCCATCTTCATCAGTGAAGTGATGAGCAATGTGGCACAAGTGATCGTTTTTGCACCTGTAGTTGCAGGAATGGCCGAGGCACTGAATATTAATCCACTACAGATCGGTATTGCTATGACCTTAGGGGCAAGTTGTGCAGGAATGTTACCGATGGGAACACCACCAAACGCAATTGTTTTTGCCAGCGGAAGATTGAAGTTGAAACAGATGACGACAACCGGTTTCGTAATGAATATAATCTCAGCAATATTGATCACTTTATTCTGTTGGTATTTGCTGCCGTTATTGGTAAAAGCAATTTAATTCTTAGAAACGCTTTGAAACCTTCTATTTTCTGGGTCTCTGCGGTTAGGCTTTATCTTTGAACCTTGAGCCAGGTATTCAGAACAAAAGGTATTGTGCTTCGCACTTTGAAGTATGGAGAAACGAGCATCATTGCTTCTGTTTACACTGAGCTTTTTGGCGTACAGAGTTACATCGTAAAAGGAGTAAGGCAAAGCAGTAAAAAAGGACAGAATAAGATCAGTTTTTTTCAGCCTGCAGCGATTTTGGAGATGGAAGTTTATCATAATGAAATGAAGAATCTTCAATTCATCAAAGATTTTCAATGGGATCATATGTACACTTCCGTTTTTTTTGATGTGGTGAAAAACGCTGTTGCAATGTATATGATTGAATTACTGCAGCACAGCCTTAAACAACCGGAAGCAAATCCTGAACTATTTTCACTCATCGAAGCTTCACTGAAACAATTAGATGCCGGCAATGATGCTTTAACTGCTAATCTTCCGCTCTATTTTACACTTCACCTGGGAACAGAGCTTGGATTTCAAATCCACGGCGAATATTTAGATGACACACCGGTGTTAGATCTTGCAGAAGGACAATTCGTATCTAACATTCCTTTACATCAAAACTACCTGGAGGGTGAATTAGCAAGAATTACGTCAAAATTCAATGCTATTGGTTTTTATTCTGACCTGGAGAAAATAAAACTGGGAAGGACAACAAGAAGACAATTACTGGAAGCTTACCAATCCTACATCCTTTTTCATGTGCAGGACTTTGGCGAAATGAGAAGCTGGAAAGTCTTGCAGGCAATACTAAACTGATCGTTTCTTTGGAAACAAACCCATGATCGCATGCCATGCAAGTCCGAAACAAATGATGAGTATAGTGTACAACATCCAATCCTGTGGTTCAAAGAAACGAAAGCCGATCTGGCCATTGTTTAACGACAAATAGATTGATAAAGTTTTGTAACCAAGATACGTACAGGCAGCAGCCAGTGCTAATAAAAAAATCTGTTTCATTGTTAAAGTAGTCGTTCAATAAAACTAAGATTTTCATTGAAAAAAACAATACCCGGTTTTTTTCCTTTTTCAAAACTTCCTAGGCGGCTTTCCATTTGAAGTGCTTTTGCTCCATTCAATGTTGCCCATTGAAGTATTTCTTCTAAAGGAACAAGGGGAAAGGTTTTCCTGATTGTTTTGATCTCATCACCAATATGTAAACTCCAGTTACTTGCAAGGCTATCCGTTCCAAGAGCGATGTTGCATTTGTTTTTTCTTAGCATTTCTATTGGTGGTAAGGCATCTTCGATATATTGATTGGCATTGATGCAAAGGCAGAAAATCGTCTGATCTAAGATGTCTGATGTAATATGCCTGAGGTACTGAATGTCTGCTTCTTTTGTAAATGTATTATGAACAAGAAGAATTCTCGTTGCCTTTTCTAGCTTTTCAAAATACGATTGCAGGCTTGATCTTTTGGTCGGTTGATGATGTGTGTTATCAATCTTCATCATTTCATACATCCTTACAAAGTCACCTGTTCCTTCCCGGAAAAATTCATCTTCGAAAGCTGTTTCCTGGTTATGGATTGAAACGACTTTTTCTTCGAAATATGGCTGAATGAATTTCCATAGATTCTCAGAAACCGAATAGGGTGCATGAGGTACTATCGAGGCTGGAGTCTGAAGGCTGGAGGTAAAAGAAGTGAACTGATCTAATAACTGTCTTGCTCTTTCAAAACGAACATCAGAAACAGCAGGAAGCCATCCACTGGCTTCAATAAAATTATAGTATGCTAATCTTCCTTTTTGTTTTTGCGAAATCGTGAGGGTATTATTACAAATATCACCTACTGCAACGATCCCGTTCTTTAACATTTCGTCTTCGGCATCGGCGATAGCTTGCAGTATTTCTTCTTCAGGATGATGTCGTTCTGTAACTACTTTAAAAACAAAATCGACCAGTCCTGTTTTTTCAGGAATACGGCCTTTCATATGGCTTAATTCCAAATGGCAATGACAGTTGATAAACCCAGGTGAAATAATACCATCAAGTTTTTGAATATCATCACCAGCTTCAGATCCAGGAATAAAAGCTTCAATAACACCTGATTCTGTGGTAATAAGCACCTGGTCACCATTAAGAAATTTTGTACCGTCGAATATCTTTTCTGCCTGGAATTTGCGGAAAGCCATGTAGTAAAGTTAAAGGGCTGAGAGGAAGCGAAATGGCATAAATTTGCTGCCTGAAAAAATGTTCACTAAGGAACAGGAAGTACAAGTGAGTGACACAACAGGTGTTGATAGTAGTACTTCAGCTGGCAAAATAATAAACTATGTTAGATCAATTTGAATCGATAAAAGCAAGGTTTGACCAGGTAGGTGTTGCTTTGACAAATCCGGAGATTATCAACAATCAAAAGGAATTTGGCCGGCTGAGCAAGGAATATCGTGACCTGGAAAAGCTGGTGAAGCCTTTTGAAGAATATCGTAAACTACTGGATGATTACAATTTTGCAAAAGAGAGCCTTAACAGCAGTGATGAAGAGATGAAGGAGCTTGCAAAAATGGAGTTGCCTGCATTGGAAGAACGAAAAACTATATTGGAAAAAGAGTTGACGAGGTTGTTGATTCCAAAAGATCCGCAGGATGATAAAAATGCGGTCCTCGAACTTCGTGCAGGAACCGGTGGTGATGAAGCTTCGCTCTTTGTTGGTGATCTATTGACCATGTACTTACGTTACTGTGCAAAGAAGGGCTGGAAAACAGCCATCATTACAGAAAGTGAAGGAACAGCCGGAGGTTACAAAGAAGTTATTGTGGAAATACAGGGTGAAGATGTATATGGTACTTTAAAGTTTGAAAGTGGTGTGCATCGTGTGCAAAGGGTTCCGGCAACTGAAACACAGGGAAGGGTTCACACTTCTGCAGCAACAGTTGCTGTGATGCCTGAAGCAGACGAGGTGGATTTTGAATTGAATCCTGCCGATGTAAAAATGGAAACCTCAAGAAGTGGTGGAGCTGGTGGACAGAATGTAAATAAGGTTGAAACAAAGGTTATGCTTACTCACATTCCAACAGGAACTGTAGTAATCTGCCAGACAGAAAGAAGCCAGCTTGGTAACAGGGAAAAAGCAATGACGATGATGCGTACCAGGTTATATGAAGAGCAGGTTAGAAAACATGAAGAAGAAATTTCACGTCACCGGAAAACATTGGTGAGTACAGGTGACAGAAGTGCAAAGATCAGGACCTATAACTGGCCACAGGGAAGAGTGACAGACCATCGGATCGGTCTTACAGTTTATAACCTTGATGCTGTAATTAATGGAGAAATAGATGAATTTATTGAGCAGCTGCAGATGGCAGAAAATGCTGAGAAGATGTCGAAACAAAACTAGTTGCAGTAGCGCTAAGAGATAAAGAGAATAAAAAAAGAGATAAGGCGAATCCATATCTCTTTTTCTTTTTACAACCTCCTTATTTCTTAGCCCAGAGCGGAGCGTTATTGCTTTGAATTCTTTTGATCATATTTTGCTTCAGCCTCTTTCGCTTTTTCAAAATCTAAGACAACACCATTAATGCAATACCTCAATCCTGTTGGTGGAGGTCCGTCTTCAAACACATGTCCTAAATGTGCTTTGCATCTTCCACACTGCACTTCTGTTCTTTCCATGCCATGTGTATTATCCGGAGTATAAATGATCGATGATTTAGAGATGGGCTCATAAAAACTTGGCCAGCCACAACCGCTTTCAAACTTTGCATCACTCTTAAAAAGAGCATTTCCACATGCTGCACAGTAGAATGTTCCTTTATCCTTCAAAGTTTCAAAAGGGCTGGTAAATGGTCTTTCGGTTCCTTTTTTCCGGGCTATGTAGTAAACATCTTCCGGTAAAGCTTTTTTCCATTCTTCTTCACTTAAAACAACTTTGGATGTATCTGTTCTTGAATAAACCGGGTTAGCTGCTTTTTTTGTACTGTCCATTTTTACTGGTTTACTGGTTTGAGAAATACAACTTCCATGCAGGAAGGCAAACACAAGTATAAAACTCCACTTATACATAAAACTGAATATTTGATAAAGTTACGAGCCTTTGATCCGTTTGGATTGCTGTGTTTCGACGGCCGTAAAGAACATTCCTTTCAGATATGATCTCAATTAGTTGTTTATTAATGCCGGAGTTTTATATTTGACCCTCATTGGCAAGAAGCAAGCAACATGTTTAACATTATTTTGTTCGGACCTCCGGGAAGTGGAAAAGGAACCCAAAGTGAAAGACTGATCTCGAAATATGGCTTTAAACATCTTTCTACAGGTGACCTGTTGAGAAATGAAATAGCCCGTCAAACTCCATTGGGTATTGAAGCAAAAAGCTTTATGGATAAAGGACACCTTGTGCCTGACGAAGTGGTGATTGGTATGATCAGCTCTGCTGTAGACAGTCACCCTGAAGCAAAAGGGTTTTTATTCGATGGTTTTCCCAGAACACAGGCTCAATCAGAGGCACTCGACAAACTCTTGAAGCTGAAAAACACAGAGATCGGAGTGGTGCTGGCTCTTGACGTTACAGAAGAAGAGCTTGTAAAACGATTATTGAATCGGGGACTCACCAGCGGCAGAAGCGATGATACCAATGAAGAAATTATCCGTGCAAGAATTGTAGAGTATCATAAGAAAACATCAGCTGTAGCTGACCATTACAAGAAGTTCGATAAAGTGGTGTATATACCTGGAGAAGGTTCTGTGGACGAGATATTTGAATCACTAAGCAGCGAGATCAACAAAAGACTGTCTTAATTATATCGTAACCAATACCAACTGCAACGGTCCTGCTGAATTTTAGCGGGACTTTTTTTTATCACGAATTACACTAATTAAGACGAATAAAGGCTAATGTTTATTTAGCAAAGGCTGGTGCTACTATTGAACTTCTGTTGCGTCGCACTCTTGTACTTCAACAATTCTACTCTGCTGGCTAACGTTCTGTAACTTAGTTCCATAATTTATATTATGCAGCCAGATAAAATCGACTTCCTGAAACACCAGGTTATTCCATTGCTCCGAAATGCAGATCCTTCAACTCCACCGAACTGGGGCAGGATGAGTTTCCAGCACATGGTAGAACACATGGTGCTGGTAATGAAGAACGCCAATGGAAAATTGAAAGTAGAAGAAATGAAAACACCTCCTGAACATATACAGGCTTTCCAGGATTTTATTATGAGCGACAAAGAATTCAGGGAAAACACAAAATCACCGGCCTTTCCCGAAGAACCTTTACCACTACGATTTAATTCGGTTGAAGAGGGCATCGATAAATTGGAAAAAGAAATAAAAGATTACTTCAATGTCTATGAAGCTACACCAGGCCTAAAGATCACCAATCCTGTTTTTGGTGACCTGGATTATGAGCTTTCATCAACCCTTCTATATAAACATGCACAACATCATCTAAAGCAATTTGGATTATTATAACGTATCTGCCTCCTAACTTTATATTATGAAGATATCCCATCTAATTATCGTTGCAATCGTACTCATCACAGCCTGCAAATGCAATAATGAGCAGCAACAACCCACTGCAGAAGATTCTATTCTTGTGATTCCTGATACTTTGCTGGTATACGATGTAAACACCGACACCAGAACCTGGAAAAAATTTACAGAAGTTCCTGATTCAGCTTTTACTGCAATACGTATTGTTAACGGCTTAAATCAAAAATACCCCGAAGTGCAATTGCAGCTCATTAAACAAAGCAATGACACTTTATATGTTATCGTTCCCAACAACGAATTCCTTGGAGAAAGAATGGGAAATGCAGGTGCTGTTTCCTGGTTTTCAGATGCCGTATTGAATCTTACTGGTGTACCGGGAGTAACTTACGTGAATATTCAAATGGAAAAAAGAAGTCACGCCTTACCTGGTGTCTTCACCAAAGAAAACGTAAAGGGATACCAGGAAAGAAGAGATTCTATTCCTGCAGTTTAAAATATCTGGTAAACGACCCAGCTCATTACGTAAGCCAAAACCGTCATATATACCAACTGAATGGTTGGCCATTTCCAGCTTTTGGTTTCTCGTTTTACAATAGCAAGTGTACTCATACATTGCATGGCCAATACATAAAACACCATCAGCGATAGTGCTGCAGGAAGTGTATATACTTTACTTCCATCATTCCATGTAGCAGATTGCATTTTCTCACGAAGTGAAGAATCGTCATCTTCTTCTACGCTATACAGTGTTGCCATCGTTCCTACAAAAACTTCCCTTGCAGCAAAAGAAGTGATCAGGGCAATGCCAATTTTCCAGTCAAATCCCAATGGTTTGATCACAGGCTCAATGGAAGTTCCCAAAAGCCCGGCATAAGAATTCCGGAGTTTCTCTGACTTGTACTGTTTATTGATAGCTGCTTTTTGTTCCTCGGTAGTAGCAGCTTGTTGCATGGCTGTATACTTTGTTTCAACGGCATCCATTTTTGCACCGGGACCAAATGAACTCAGAAACCAAAGCAATAAACTGATTAACATGATCACTCTTCCGGCATCATACACAAATATTTTTGCCTTCTCTATCATCGTAACACCAACGTTCTTCCACCTTGGCTCACGATACATTGGCAGCTCAAGAATAAAAAAGCTTTTCTCTTTTAAATTGATGAACCACTTCATCACATAACTAACAATGAGAGCCATCACAGTTCCAAGCAGATATAAAGCCATCATCACCAATCCCTGTAAACTCAAAAAGCCGAAATAATTTGTATCTGGAATAACCAAAGCAATAAGTATAGTATAAACAGGAAGTCTTGCACTGCAGCTCATCAATGGCGTTACCATGATGGTTAATAATCTTTCTTTCCTGTTCTCAATATTTCTTGCACTCATTATGGCTGGAACAGCACAGGCAAAACCACTGATCATTGGCATTACACTCTTTCCGTTCAATCCAACTTTTCGCATCAATCGATCGGTAAGAAAACTGATCCTTGCCATGTATCCCGAGTCTTCAAGTATCGTTATCAATCCAAATAAGATCATGATCTGCGGTACGAAAACAAATATTCCACTAAGACCTGCTACAATTCCATTCACCAAAAGATTACTCCACCATACCTCCTGTAGATTTACATTCAAAAATCCACTCACTTTAGAGAAACTCCATTCAATAGCATCCATTGGATAGCTCGCCATCCAAAAAATACTCTGGAACAAAAAGAATAGTACCGAAAGCAAGATCACGTACCCCCAAACCCGGTGCAATAAAATATTATCGAGCCTTTCAGTGAACATTTTTTTCTGCAGCGGATCAGGCTCTATCACATGCTGCTGCATGATCTGCCTGATATGTGTATACCGCTGCATGATCTCTTCAGCCTGTGTTTTTGTAGGATTGAACTTATGATCTGTTTCTATTTGTTCAATACTCTCCTGCGTGTTTTTATCGAAAGGAAAATTCTCGTGGTTGATGAGATAGTGGATCGCTGCATAATCACTCAGATGCGGAAATAATTTTTGAACTGCTTCGATCGGCTTTATTGCAAGCTCTTTGTTCTCGATAAAATTCCTGACCGGCAACTTCAGGTTCATCTTTACCAGTTGCGACAATGTATTCTTTAACTGGGTTAACCCTTTATTCTTCCGTGGATTAACTGCAACAACCGGAACACCCAATTCAGTTGCCAATCCTTCGATATCGATCTTGATTCCTTTTTTCGTAGCAATATCATTCATGGTTAATGCCATCACCACCGGTATCTTCAGGTCCAACATCTGGCTACAGAACAAAAGATTCCGCTTCAGGTTACTGGCATCAGCAACTAGAATAACAATATCAGGCTTCACCTCGGTGTCCATTCCCATTAACACCTTGTAAGCCACCCATTCATCTGCTCTTCTTGGATACAGGCTGTACGTTCCGGGAAGATCAATTACCTCAGCTTTTGTGATTTCATCTAAAAAGATACTGCCGGTCTTCTTATCAACTGTAACGCCTGGAAAATTTCCAACCTTTTGGTTAAGCCCGGTTAATGCATTGAACAATGAGGTTTTACCGCTATTGGGATTACCTACTAAAGCAATATTTAGCCTGGGAGAAGACATTCACTGCAAAAGTAACGGCTAAGGATGGCTGAGTATTACGAGATTGGGAGATTAACGAAGGTTTTGGTTACGATATTCATCGATAGCTTCGATTAAGCCACCTATTTTTGTAGTATAAGCAGTACCAATGAATAAACTTTTAGTGATCATCGTATTATTTCTTTCGGCTTGTTCATCTCAAAAAGCCAATCGTGCAACAGAAGACGGCTCTGATGCAAGACTGTTAACACACCTGAAAGAACATGTATTATTTCTTGCAGATGATAAGCTTGAAGGAAGACAAACCGGTACAAGAGGTGAAGAACTGGCGATGGAGTATATCGCCAATCAATACAAACAAATTGGCCTTGAACCCAAAGGAACTAATGGATTCATCCAGCAGTTTGAAATAAATGAAGGAAAACAAATTAACCCCGGTTCTTATTTTAAGATCAATGGAAAAGAACTTCTATTAAACACAGAATATTTTCCCCTTGCCTTTTCTGCAACAACAACTGCAAAAGGAAGTGCTGCCGTTTCATTAAGAGAAGCAAATGAGCCATGGTTTGTTGACGTAAAAGGATGGCTCGATGAAAACAAAACAAATCCTCACTTCGATATCAACGATCATATTATTAAGGAGGCCTTGAGAGCAGCATCAAAAAAAGCATTGATGCTCATATTGTACAATAGCAGCAATGATGTTGACAATATTCAATTCAATAAAAATGATAAATCTCCTGCAGCCTCTATCCCTGTTATTTATGTTACATCTGCCGGAACAAAAAAATACCTGGCAGATAAATCTTCTGAGATAGATGTTGATGTTGCAATAGGAATAAACAATAAAACAAGAACAGCAAGAAACGTTGTGGCTTATCTTGATAATGGTGCTGCTAACACGGTAATTCTTGGTGCACACTACGATCACTTAGGTTATGGTACTGATAAAAATGCTTTGGATACAGGTCATATAATTCACAATGGTGCAGATGATAATGCAAGTGGAACCGCAGCACTAATTGAATTGGCAAGAATGCTCAAAAGAAATAATCCAACAAATAATAACTATCTCTTCATTTCATTTTCAGGAGAAGAGCTTGGCTTGTTCGGAAGTAAGTATTGGCTGGATAATCCTACGGCTTCTATTCAACCAAACTACATGATCAACATGGATATGGTTGGAAGGTATGATGCTGAACGAAAACTTACATTAGGTGGTTTTGGAACATCTCCTGTCTGGAGTGAAGTTGTTACAACTGCAAATCCAGGTTTGATTGTGAAATTGGACAGCAGTGGAAGTGGTCCAAGTGATCATGCTTCTTTTTACCGGAAAGATATTCCCGTGCTTTTCTTTTTTACCGGTAGTCATAGTGATTATCATAAAGCAACAGATGATGCAGAAAAAATAAACTACGAAGGACAAAAAGAAATAACAAAGTATATCTACAATATCATCCGCTCAACAGATACGAAAGGAAAATTATCATTCCTGAAAACGAGAGAACCTGATATGGGAAAATCAACTCGTTTTACTGTGAGCCTTGGGGTAATTCCAGATTACGGATATTCCGGTACGGGAGTTAGAATTGATGGCGTAAGTCCTGGTAAACTTGCAGAAAAAATTGGATTGAAGGGAGGAGATATTTTATTACAGTTGGGTGAGTATAAGTTTGTGGATGTATCAAGTTATATGCAGGCATTGAGTAAGTTTAAGAAAGGCGATAAAACTGTTCTCCGTATAAAAAGAGGAACAGAAGAAAAAACGTTTGATATAGTATTGTAAATGACCAAGTATCGTTTAAATACCGAGGACCTGACTGATGATTTCTTTGACGACACAAGGCTGTTCGGCATTATTGCTCCATTAAGAAATTACCAGTTCTGCTGGCAGCTGAATAATGTTTCAGGATATGATTTTCGCCTGAACCCTGAGATCGAAATTCAGCTCAGGAAAAAAGACAGGAATTATTTCTTCTCTATTTATGAGTTTACTGAACCTGCAAATTCATTAACGCATTATATCTATCACAATCATTTTGATGGAGAATATTTATTACCAGAGTTTCGCCACATGGATTTTCTATGGCTGATGAAAGGCAATATTTATGACGAAGAAAAATGCAGCTGGATACAGCAAATTGTAAAGCAGATAAATGGCGTACAGATGATGGCAGAATTAACCAACGAGAAGATCAGGAACAAAACCAATATGGTTTTCTGAATAAATCAATCCTTATGTGGCAAACAACAAACAATAAGCTCTATCGTAAGTTCAAGTTTAAAGATTTCTCAGAGGCTTTCGCTTTTATGACAAGAGTTGCCATGGAATCAGAAAAAATGAACCATCATCCGGAATGGAAAAATACCTGGAACACTGTTGAGATCTGGCTTTCAACACACGATGCCGGTGGTAATGTTACAGAGAAAGATGAAGCCCTTTCAAAAAAAATTGACTCGTTGATAAGCTAATGCCTTTCGCTTCCACAATACTAATGGTGAGGCCGGCTTCATTTGGCTTCAATGATCAGACTGCAGCCAACAATTCTTTTCAGCAAAAAGCTTCCTTCGAAAATATCCAATCTATAGTGCTGGAAGAATTTGATACAATGGTTGATATGATCAGGTCTTCCGGTATTGATGTGATTGTTATTAATGATACCCCTCATCCTTTAAAACCTGATGCAATATTTCCAAACAACTGGTTTTGTACCATGGATGATGGCTCAGTTATTCTCTTTCCGATGTATGCCGAAAACAGGAGAATAGAGAGAAGAATGGACATAGTTGAACAAATTAAATCAAAATTCAGCGTCTCAAATGTCATTGATTATTCAAACCATGAAGATCAAAAGGTCTTTTTGGAAAGCACCGGCAGTATGGTGATGGATCACAAAAACAAGATCATCTATGCTTGTATTTCTGAACGAACACATCCACAACTCCTCATCGAATTTGCAAAAGATAATAATTACACTGTCATTCAATTTACAGCAAAAGACAGATCAGGATTGCCTGTTTACCACACCAATGTACTCATGTATATTGGAAATAAATTCTGTGTTATTTGTGAAGAGGTAATTGAAGAAGCTGATCTTGAACGAGTACTAGCCTCACTGAAAAAGTCAGGCAAACAAGTGATCAGTATTTCGTATAACCAAATGTTACAGTTTGCTGGAAACATGCTTCAGCTACAAAATAAAAAAGAGGAACCAGTTCTTGTAATGAGCCGCTCAGCTTTTAATTCGTTAGAGGAAGATCAGAAACAGCAGTTGGAGTTATTCACACAGCTGCTTCCTGTAAATATCAATACAATTGAGATAATTGGTGGCGGCAGTGCAAGATGTATGATGGCAGAAATTTTTCTCGATAAACGGCTTCAATAACCACAACAAAAAAGGAGCTGGAAAGATTCCAACCCCTTTTTATCCTACCCTATGCTGCTGTAATGTAAGCCGGTGTCTCGGCTAATATGTTTCACTAATGCGTTTCATCTATATTGGTTCAACTACTATGCCAGTAGAAAATAAAAACTATATTGAACGAAATACTAAACAGTACATGATTGGTTATCAAAAATCAACAACACGCTTTTATTTTCTTTAACAAGATGGGAATTTGTTTAATTCAACAGCACAACACTTCCATTCTCCACATCTTATTCTACACACATCACAACTTTTCATACAAAGCTCTCAGCCGCTCTCTTGTCATTTGTTGTTCCCAGTCTTTGCCAAGTGCATTTTCCCAAAGCGGCTTCATGCCAAGCGACACATCTATCATTGCATTGAATTGTTCTTCCGTTAAGCCGCTGCAAATTCCTTTCGGTATATCAATATTGTTTAACTCAACCATCTTCTTAAATTCAGCTACGCCTTCAGGATAAAATTCTTCCAGGTGATTCATCACTATGCAATTACCGATACCATGCTTAGTTCCAAGTAAATAACTCAACCCATAACTCACAGCATGTGCAACACCAACTTGCGAATACGCAATGCTCATTCCTCCTGCATACGATGCCATCATCAGTTTATCATCACATTCTTCATCCCATACCTGCTTATCCAAGAAGACATATTGACAAAGGTCTAATGCTTTCTCACCATAACTTTTGCTGAACTCATTCAAGTATGTTCCCTGTAAACTTTCAATGCAGTGGATATAACAATCCATCCCTGTATAAAATCGCTGGTTGTGTGGAGCACCAGCTGTTAACTCAGGGTCGAGAACAATCTGGTCAAAAGGTGTGAAGTCACTATTCATTCCCAGCTTCTTTGTTGGACCGGTCAAAACCGTTGTTCTTGAAACTTCAGCACCGGTTCCGCTTAAGGTTGGAATGCCTACTTTATAAACACCGGCATTCTTTACCAGATCCCATCCCTGGTAATCTGCTGAAGAACCTGGATTATTCGTCATCAGTGAAACGGCTTTCGCAAGATCCAATGTTGATCCACCCCCAATGCCAATAATGCCACTAACAGTTCCGAACTGCTCCTTTAACATTGTTGCTAAGGAATCAACGTAAGTGGTCTTTGGTTCATAAGTAACATCAGCTGAGAATACTTTATCACGTCCTCTCAATGGTATTCGGCCAAGCAAAGGTTTGTCTTCAAAAAAATGATCCACTAAAAAGATCATGGGTGCATCCCCTTTTCTGTGTGGTGCTAATATTTCATCTAACTGGTTAAAACTTCCTCTGCCGTAAACGACATAATCAACCATCTTAAAGTTTCTGAATTTCATAAACACGAATTTCACGAATGAAAACTAATGTTCTCACTCTATTAATTAATAAAATTTTACTGGCAAGCTATTTGGCCCCTATGATACTTCGTTGTGTCACTCACTTGTACTTTCTTATAACTATTCATCAAAGCAGCTTCGAAGCTTTCTCAAGATCTTCAGGTGTATCTATCTCCACACCCATATATTCTGTAACAACCATCTTCAACTGAATGCCATTTTCCAGGAACCTCAGGCATTCTATTTTTTCAACTTGCTCTAATGGAGTCATTTCCCAATTGGTGAATTCCAGTAATGTTTCTTTCCGAAAAGCATATACACCAATGTGTTCGTAATAGATTACCGGCACCGCAGTATCTCTTCTGTAAGGAATTACTGAACGGCTGAACATTAATGAGTTCATGTACTTATCTACAACAACCTTTACATAATTAGGATCAGCGATCAGTTTTTCATCTTTCAATTCCTGCATCAGCGAAGCAACATCTACATCAATAATTTCTTCATCCTCGTTAAAAACAGCGATCAGTTTTTCTAATGGCTCTCTTTTTACAAAAGGCTCATCACCCTGAACATTAACGATGATATCAACATCCATTTCTGCAACAGCTTCTGCAATTCTATCTGTTCCGCTTTCGTGTTGTTTTCTGCTCATTGCAGCCTTACCACCATTTGAAGTGATCTCTTTATAAATGATATCGCTATCCGTTACTACAACCACTTCATCAAACAAGCCTGTGGCAACTGTATTATCATATGTGTGACGAATAACTGTTTTGTTACCGAGCATCTGCATCAGCTTTGCTGGAAAACGTGTGGCAGCATAACGTGCAGGAATAAAAGCAGCGATTTTCATATAGCAAAGATGTCCATCATTTATCTAATGGCCCAAATGGTTTCTTTAAGAGCTGGATAAAATTTTCATCTTCCTCGTTGGGATAATACCTGTCAAGCCCATACCTGATATCCTTATGATCCAGTTTCATAAACGTTCCAAGCAACCTGTCCCAGATAGAAAAGACTGCTCCATAGTTACTATCGGTGTATGGCTGCTTCCAATGATGGTGTACTTTATGCATGTTGGGTGAAACAAAAACCCAGCTGATAGCATTATCCATCCACTTTGGCAACCGAATATTTGCATGTTCAAAAGCAGTGAACAGCACAAGAAATGTTTGAAATATCATTACTGCATACATCGGTGCACCGGAAAAAAGAATTCCCATAAAAAAGAATAATCCTCGCAATACACTTTCAATTGGGTGATGTCTCAATCCTGTTGTAACATCTACATTATTATCGGCATGATGCACTACATGAAACCTCCACAATAAAGGCACTTTATGTTCGGTAATATGTACCAGCCATCCTCCGAAAAAATCTAATACCAAAACTGAAATAAGAATTGTTCCTAAAAGGCCGGCATTTGTCCAATGTACTATTCCAAAGCCTGCTGCTTTACACCAGTCACTCAGGAATATAATAATCAGTGCAAGAAAAGTATGAATGACCAGGTGGATGATTGTAAATCCGAAATTAACTGCAGCATGTCGAACCTTGTTTTTCTTGTACTGCATCTGGATCAAAGGAATTGATCCTTCAATGATCCAGAAGATCAGTAAACCTCCAACAAGAAAAGCAAGCCGTTCTATCGGACGTTGTTCTAAAGTTGAAAAATATTCAATGATAGATTCCATACTATACGATGGCAATTGAATTCAGTTCTTCATTTTGTATCTCCTCAAACTCCTCCCCGCAGTTAAAACAATGATACACTTGTTTTGCCGACACTGCATAGTTTCCCAGTAACCATGAGGCAACAGCACCTATCCAGTTCTTTGCTCCTGGTTTAGAGATGTACTCAACATTAAGCGATTTACATTTCGGACATTGAAGTTTGATCCTGCTTTGATGCTCGAAAGCCAGAATCAATTCTTTGGCTTGCTCCAGCTGTTCAATATCTACACATAGTTTAATGCCACCGATGGCATTAGAAAGAATCGGATCAATAGTTACAGTGTATTCATCTTTCAAATAGCACCTGATACCTGCATCCTGCAATTTGCCCAACCAGATATTTGCTGTAATGTACGAATCAAAAGTTTTGAGGGGCTGGAATTCCATTCTCTAAAAATAAAAAACCCTGCTCACAAGGAACAGGGTTAGTGAATATTATTTTAATAATTAATTATTTAGCATCAACGGCATCACCAGCATCAACAGGTCTTCATTCTCTGCCTGTTCAATTGGTTTCAGAATTCCTGCTTTTGTAGGAGTAGAAAGTTCAACCTTTACTTCATCTGTGTCTGCTGCATTCAGCATTTCGATAAGGAACTTTGCATTAAAAGCAATTTGTAGGTCTTCACCATCATACTGGCAATTCATTCGCTCGTTTCCTTCAAAAGAGAAATCAACATCCTGTGCAGCCATTTGCAATTCGCTTCCGCTAATACTCAACGCTACCTGGTTGGTGCTTTTATTACTAAATACACTCACACGGCGTAAAGCACTTTGAAAATCACTTTTGCTTACGATAAGCTTATATGGATTGTCGGTAGGTATTACCACTTTATAATCAGGGAATCTTGCATCAATCAAACGACAGATCATCTTTACATCACCATGGTTTACAAAAAGGTGATTGCTGTTATAGCTGATGGTGATCTCATCGTCATTATCCGGCAATGCATTCTTCAACAGGTTCAAAGGCTTCTTAGGCACAATGAAAGTATCTGTCTTTGGTGCTTTTGCATCAGTTCTTTTATAACGTACCAGCCTGTGAGCATCTGTTGCAACAAACTGAACACCATCTTTCAGCAACTCAAAGAAAACACCCGTCATTGCAGGACGAAGATCATCATTGCTGACAGCAAATAATGTTTTATTGATGGCAGTAACCAAAGCACTGCTCGTCATTGTAAAGCCTGTAGTATCATCAGCAGTTGGCTCTTTAGGAAAGTTATCTGGATTTTCACCCATCACTTTATACTTACCATTATCGCTGGTGATCTCTACTCCGTAATTTTTATCAATGTTGAAAGTAAGGGGCTGATCAGAGATATTCTTCAAAGACTCCATCAAAATCTTGGCGGGAATACAAACCTTGCCATTTGCCTTGGATTCAATATCCATCTGAACCCTCATCACTGTTTCCAGGTCGGTGGCAACAATATTCAGTCTTTTATCTTGTATCTCGAATAAGAAATCTTCCAATATGGGCAGAACAGTATTTGCATTGATTACACCATTGATCTGCTGCAAGTGTTTAAGCAATGAGTTAGAGGATACGATAAACTTCATTTCCGCAATTTTTTTGGTTGATGATCCGCCATTAGCGGTACTGGCAAACCTACAGCAAAAATTTATTAGTCAAGAGGATGATTTTGACCCGGCACGGTTATCAACAAGTCAATGTGAATCGTGTGTGGATTGGTTATTTTGCAAGAAGAGAAAGCAGTTCTTCAAAACGGCTTCGGCCTACCGGTTTTATGATATAATCGTCTATTACCGTGTAATTTTTACTCCGCTTCATATCTGTTTCGTCAACTGATGAACTCACCATGTACAACGCAACTTTTTTGGGGAGATTCAGTTTCTGATATTCTTCCACAAATTGCCATCCGTCCATCACCGGCATATTAATGTCAAGAAAAATAACATCAGGCATTGCTTCCGGTAGAGAAATATTCTCTTGTATGTATTGAAGTGCTTGCTCACCGTCAGTAAAAATGGAAACCTGTCCTGAAATGCCCATCGATTCCAGTGTCTTTTTAGCAGTAAACTGGTAAATCTGATCGTCATCTATCAAAAAAATATTCAAATTTTGCTGGGGCATGCCTCACCTTTTCATGACTAATAGAACGAGAATCTAACAAAAATAGGGGTTTAGAAATGAATGAACGGTTTTCAAAAAGTTATACTCCGGAGCAGGCTTTTGCAAAGGCAAAACATTATTGTGCCTACCAGGAAAGAAGCCATTCAGAAGTGAAAGAAAAGCTCTATAGCTTTAAGCTAAAGAAAGCCGATGTAGAAACCATTTTATCCCAGTTAATTGAAGAGAATTACCTGAACGAGGAACGGTTTGCCAAACAGTTTGCAGGTGGAAGATTTCGTTTAAAAAAATGGGGAAGAATTAAGATCATTTATGAGTTAAAGCAAAAACGGGTTAGTCCTTATAACATCAAAATAGCATTAGAAGAAATTGACGAATCAACGTACCGTGAAACTCTTATGAAGCTTGCAAATCAGAAGTGGAAGTCACTCAAGGGTGATCAGTATATTGTTCGGCAGGGAAAAACACAGCAATACCTGATGCAAAAAGGATTTGAACCAAATCTAATAAGAATGGCGATTGCAGATATTAGAAAGACTGCAACAGAATAACTTTGTTAGCATTGTACTCCAACTTTTCCAAAGCTTTGAACTTTGGAAAAGTTCTTGAGATTTTTGAATTTGGAATTATACAATTGAATTATCACTTCATGTCAACACTAACCGTAACAATTATTCAAACAGCATTGCATTGGGAAGACAAACAGAAGAATTTTCGAATGCTGGAGGATAAGATTAACAGTATTCGAGAAAGAACAGAACTGATCATTCTTCCCGAAATGTTCAGCACCGGTTTTAGTATGAAGCCGGAATTATTTGCTGAAACAATGGAAGGAGAATCTGTTGCCTGGATGAAAAATATTGCGTTTGAAAAGAGAGCAATTGTAACAGGCAGTTTAATTATTAAAGAAGGTGATGATTACTTCAACCGGCTGATATGGATGCAGCCTGATGGAAAATTTGGATACTACGATAAACGCCATTTGTTTGCTTACGCTGGTGAAGACAAACATTATTCACCCGGCAATAAAAGATTAATTGCTTCGGTAAAAGGATGGAAGATCAACCTGCAGGTGTGTTATGATCTTAGATTCCCGGTTTGGGCAAGACACAATTTTGCTGCAACAGAAGGTGAGCCCGAATACGACGTGATCATCTATGTAGCCAATTGGCCCGAAAGAAGAAATCATGCCTGGAAAACATTATTGCAGGCAAGAGCAATCGAAAATCAATGTTTCACAATTGGAGTGAATAGAGTTGGAAAAGATGGTAATGACATTTATCATAGTGGCGACAGCATGATCGTAAATGCTATGGGAGATATATTATATGCGAAAACACATGACGAAGATGTTCAAACGATTGTTTTGCAAAAGAATGAAGTAGATGAAGTAAGAACTAGGCTACCTTTCTGGAAAGACGGTGATAAATTTATGATTCTGAATGACTGAAATCAAGACCTATACTGCAAAACATATTTTCACCGGAGAAGAATGGCTGACCGATCATTCTGTAGTTATAAAAAATGGAGTGGTAGAAGATATTGTTCCTTCTACAACCACTGCAGAATATCATACCATTCTTCCTGCTTTTATTGATTTGCAGATCTATGGTGCTTATGGAAAATTATATTCGGTTTTTCCTACAGCAGATACTCTCTCGCTCATTCATCAATATTGTTGTGCAGGTGGTGCTTACTGGTTTCAGCCAACAGTTGCAACTAACACTTCTGAAGTTTTTAAAAAAGCGATTGACGGTGTAAAAGATTACTGGAGCAAAGGTGGTGAAGGCTGTCTGGGTTTGCATATTGAAGGGCCTTGGATCAACAAAGAAAAACGTGGGGCACATATAGAAGCACTGGTCCATTCACCGACAGTTGAAGAAGTAAAAGAATTGCTGGAGTATGGAAAAGGTGTGATAACGATGATCACTTTAGCACCGGAAGTTTGTAGTAAAGAAGTGATAAAAATCATTGAGGAATACAACGTAATAATATCGGTTGGCCATAGTAATATTAAGTACCAGGAAGCAAACAACTTTTTTGATCGAGGCCCTACAGCAGTAACTCATTTGTATAATGCAATGAGTGGACTAAACCATAGAGAACCTGGATTGGTTGGAGCTACATTTAACAATAAAAACGCCATGGCAAGTATTATTGCTGATGGTCACCATGTTGATTATGTTGCAATCAATATTGCTCATCAATTAATAACAGATCGCTTATTCCTGATAACAGATGCGGTTACAGAAACAAGTGACGGAGCTTATCAACACTATCTTGCCGGAGATAAATATGAAGCAAATGGAATCTTAAGTGGTTCTGCATTAACAATGATGCAGGCTGTAAAGAATATGATTGAACATGTTGGAGTCAATAAAACACAAGCGATAAAAATGGCTTGTACTATTCCTGCAAAAGTGCTGAAGATGGAAGATAAGATTGGTAGGATTAAAAAAGGGTATGCAGGAAAGTTTGTTATTACAAATGATGAAATGGCTTCAGAACGTAAAAGTGAGTGACACAACAGACGATGCCATGAAAAATCTTCGCCGGCAACTATAATTATTTCTTCTTTCGTTGTATCAACTCTTTCACCTTGGTAATCTTCGGATCATACCCTTCTCTCAATGCAACAGACGAAGGATCTACTTCAATATCAGGAAAAATTCCTCTGCCGGTTTTGGGTTTCGAGGCATCTACAACCAATCTATAAATTGGTAAAACCACACGAATCTTTGTATTCGGTAAAATGATCTGTGGCAGGTGAACAGCAGAATTTCCATAACTACCTCCACCAGTTTCTTCTCCAACAACAGTTACATTCTGCTGGCCCTTTATTGAGTTGATAAAAAGCGTAGTAGCAGAAAAAGAATAGCCTCCCTGTATCAGATATACATCTCCATTAAAATGATTTTTCTTCTTTGGCTTGAACTCTTTGTTTTCAAAATATGCAAAATGATATCTTCCATCGGCTCTCTTTCTTCTTGAAGTAAAGAACATACTTATCTTATAAGCCAACGAGGGACGAATATAATTTCCATACCTGAACCTTCTGCTGATGGCAGCAACAGTATCGGCTAATTTAAATGGCTTTTGCACAAGATATTGGCTGAGTCTTGTGCTGTTCATGATGTTTCCTCCGCCATTTTCCCTTAGATCAAAAACAACGTTGTCGATGCCCTGCTTCCTTATCGTTCTAAAGCTTCTTCTGAAGAACTGTCTCAGTTTAGCGGAAGAAAAAGTAGCTACTCTTATATACGCAGTATTCAAAGGTGTGTCTATTGTGATGCTTCTCCGGCTCAGTTTTTCTGCTTCTTTTCTCTCTCGTCTTGTAGGTACAACAACCTGTGTTGGTCTCCTGCCTCTTCTTGAAACGGTATCTGTTTTTGGATCATAGTTCCTGATCATTACAGTTCTCTGAAGACCTGTTGAATCAAGAAAACTCACCTGGTGTAAACTATCTAACCCAAATGCATTCTGATAGTGAATACCAAAGTTGAAACTCACTACCTGGTTCTTAAAATTATCGGCATATCCATCGGTGCTGATGAACGTAAACATTGAATCAAGTAATTGCCTTGGTGTTTTATTGTTGATGGAAAGAATGATCGTTCCTCTTGTAAAAACAGAATCACCCCGGAATGCACTTCCCAAAACAACAAGACTGTCTTTCCAGGCTTTAATTGCTAAAGGAAAAACAGGAAGCTTAGACTTATTAATTGCATTATTATATCTTCTTGAAAACCGAACAGATGTATGACCGTCTCTTATTTTGCTAACAGCCCAGGCAAGTTTATTCCTGAACTCAGGTTCAGTCATTGAATCTGTGATGTTGTTGAAGGCTGTATTAAATGCCCAGTCAATACTGTCTTTGGATGTGTACCAATAAAGGCTTGGATGATTTGCTTCCAATGCACCTTTCAAAATATTGAAGTCTTCCGTTAATTCCGGTGCCGAAAATTTTCTATTGATGTCGTACTGAACAGAAGCTGTTCTGCAGGAAAAAAAACAAAGGCAAACAATGCCCGATAAAACAAGATTAAACAAGCCTTTAAATTGATGAAAATTTTCCAAGTCAGTGATGCTTATTATTGAGCAAAAGCGTTCCAGCCCTGTGCAGTTATATCAAATGTATTGCCAGCTTTGGTGATGATCTTACTGCCTTCGGAAATTTCGGTCATATAACCAATTACACTGATCTCTTCATTCAAAGTGATCTTATTATGGTCTTCCTGCCTGAGTGTAAAGATCAGTTCATAATCTTCACCTCCATTAAGGGCACAAACGGTTGGGTCGAGACCGAATTTGAATGCTGCATTTCTGGCTTGCTCGTTGATCGGAAGCTTTTCTTCATATATCCTGCATCCCAGATTACTTTGTTTGCAGATGTGAAGTGCTTCACTGCTGAGGCCATCACTTACATCCATCATAGATGTAGGTACAATATTGTTTTCCTCGAAAAACTGGATGATGTCTTTCCTTGCTTCGGGTTTTAGAATTCTGCCAACGATATAATCTTCCTGTTCAAGATCAGGCTGTACCTGTGGATTTTCGAGGTAGATCTTTTTTTCTCTTTCAAGAATTGTCAAGCCTAAAAATGCTGCACCAAGATCACCAGTCACACAAATGAGATCTCCTTTTTGAGCAGTGTTTCTTTTAATGAATTTATTTGGAGCCACTTCGCCAATAGCTGTTACCGATATTACAAATCCTTTTTTTGAAGATGATGTATCACCTCCTATGAGGTCAACGTTGTATTTCTCACAAGCCAGGTAAACTCCTTCATAAAATTCATTCAAAGCTTCTACAGAAAATTTATTGCTGATGCCGATACTCATGGTAATATGAGTTGGAATAGCATTCATGGCATATATATCACTCACATTAACTACGACAGCCTTATAGCCGAGATGTTTTAAAGGAGTATACATCAGGTCAAAATGAACACCTTCTAATAACAGATCGGTGGTAACCACTGTTTGTTTTCCAAAATGATCGATCACTGCAGCATCATCTCCAACCGAAACAATGGTAGATGCATTTTGAATTTCAAAATTCCTGGTGAGATGTTCGATCAAACCAAATTCTCCTAAACTTGCTATTTCAGTTCTGCTTTCCATTACTCAATGTTTCCTCCGTTTACAACATTCATTAATGCCTCATGTATTTTCCCATTCGATGCAATAATCCCTGGCTGGTATGGATTATAATAATCACCATTCAGCTGGGTCACTTTACCACCTGCTTCTTCTACAATTAAAAATCCTGCTGCACTATCCCATGCACTCAATTTGTGTTCATAAAAACCATCAAATCTTCCTGCAGCTACCCAGCACAGATCAATTGCAGCACTGCCCAATCTTCTTACCGGAATTCCTTTCCTGATAAATTTTTCAAATACCTGCAGTGGACCATTCACCATATCCAGGTAGGTATAAGGGAATCCTGTAACCAAACAGCTTTTTATCAAAGAGCTTTGTTCGCTTACTTTGATTGTTTGATTATTTAACGTTGCACCTTGTCCCTTTTCGGCTACAAACATTTCATTGATAAATGGGTTGTACACTGCTCCCAAAATCATTTTTCCATCTTTCTCAACCCCGATACTTACACAACAAATAGGAATACCATTGGCATAATTTACGGTTCCGTCTATCGGATCGATGATCCATTTATAATTAGAATCCTGGATAAGGTCACCTGATTCTTCACTCAAAATATGATGATCCGGAAACTCCTGCCTGATGATACTAAAGATCACCTCTTCACTTTTATGATCTACTTCTGTAACAAGATTATTGATCCCTTCCTTGTTACTCACAATAAAAGACCCGTTGAAATATTGTTTTAGTACCTGGCCGGCCGTTTCTGTCGCTCGGAGTAAAGTGGATTTCAGCATCAGACAAAAATAGGAAAAGCTTCCTGCTAATGTTGTTTCCCGATGAATGCTTTACTTTGAAGCTGTAGATGAAGCTGTCGGTTATCATAGTCAATTACAATGTAAAGCACTTTTTGGAGCAATGTCTTCATTCTGTTTTACAGGCTATTGATTCAATAGAGTCCGAAGTGATGGTAATTGATAATAACTCTACCGATGGAAGCCTGGAATACCTGCAACCGATTTTCCCCTCTGTCCGTTTTATCAAAAGCAGCGAAAACCTGGGCTTTGGCAGGGCAAATAATCTTGGACTACAATCAGCAAAAGGTGAATTCATCCTGTTCCTCAATCCTGACACTCTTGTTACGGAAGATTGTTTTGTTAAATGTGTTCGCTTCCTTGAAAGTCAGCCTAAAGCCGGTGCACTGGGAATAAGAATGCTGGATGGAACAGGCAAATTCTTACCGGAAAGCAAACGATCTTTTCCAAATACTGCCACGGCTTTTTATAAACTAACCGGCTTATCCGCTCTTTTTCCGAAGTCATCCGTTTTTAATAAATACGCTTTAGGACATCTCGACGAACATCAAAATCACAAAGTAGATGTTTTGGCAGGTGCTTTTATGATGTTCAAACAATCGGTACTAGAACAGATCGGTGGGTTTGACGAGGCTTTTTTTATGTATGGAGAAGATATAGACCTGAGTTATCGCAGTAAACAGGCTGGCTTCGAGAACTGGTATTTTTCTGAAAGCAGCATTATTCATTTTAAAGGTGAAAGTGCCAAACAGGGATCACTCAACTATGTAAAAATGTTTTACCAGGCCATGATCATTTTTGTAAACAAACATTACCAGGGAAAAGGGTCTGGCATCTTCCGTTTGTTTTTGAATACAGGCATAGCAGTAAGGGCATTGATCAGTGGTTTCAGTCTTACAGTGACCATAAATAGAAAAGATGAGCATACGTTCAATAGGCGAAAAGTGATTGTTGGAACTCTGTCAGAATACAATGAGTGTAAACAGAACTTCCATCAGCACCTCAATAAAACAACATTGCCTGGTAGAGTGGCAATTGATTCTAATGATCAACAGGATTCACTCGGATCAATTCATCAGCTCAAAGAAATTTGCGTTCAACATAATATAAAAGAGATCATTTTCATCTATGGCACATGCAGCCTTGGCAAGATCATCGATTTGATACAACAAATGGGCAATGAGTATTGCTATGGTTTTCATCATGCCGGCAGCAATAGCATAGTTGGAAGCAGTTCAAAAAATTCTATCGGAAAAATTTATGCTAAAGCGGAAGCTTCGTTCATTTAAAGATAAAAACTTACCAATGCCTGGCCCCTCACATTTAGTATAGTTATGCTGTTGATTTCTTAGCTTCGTGCCTCAATAACATCTATGGCGATTTTCGAGATAAATCTTCCTGATTCAATTTCAAAAGCCCTTGGGCTTCCGCAGAAAAGTCCGAAGCGGCAGCAATTGAAGGTGCTTAAGAAATTATTGAGGAAAGCCCGCTTTACCGAATTTGGCCAGGCTTACAAGTTTGATGAGATACTGATGGCTGAAGATCCGGCCCAAAAATTTCAGCAACTAATTCCTACCTGTAACTACAATAAAATATATGCACGCTGGTGGCACAAAAGTGTTGAAGGCACACCTGATGTTTGCTGGCCAGGTAAAATAAAATATTATGCACTGAGCAGTGGCACCAGTGAATCTTCCAGTAAATACCTTCCTATCACCAATGATCTTTTAACGGGAAATAAGATGGTGATGATTAAGCAGCTGCTTAGCCTGAGACATTATGAAGGCCTGCCGATCAATTCAATTGGAAAAGGTTGGCTCATGTTGGGTGGAAGTACAGACCTTCAAAAAGCCGGTGATTTTTATGCTGGTGACCTAAGTGGTATCACTGCTAAAAAAGCGCCTTTCTGGTTTCAGCCATTTTATAAACCCGGGAAAAAAATTGCCAAACAAAAAGACTGGAATAAAAAATTAGAAGAGATCGTACAAAAGGCTCCGGACTGGGATATTGGTTTTGTTGTTGGTGTTCCTGCATGGATACAGATGTGCATGGAAATGGTGATTCAACGTTACAAGCTCAATAACATTCATGAGATCTGGCCGAACCTTGCTTTTTTTGTTCATGGTGGTGTAAGCTTTGAACCTTATAAAAAAGGATTTGAAAAACTGCTGGGCAAACCGTTGATCTACATTGAAACTTATTTAGCCAGTGAAGGTTTTATTGCTTACCAGGACAGGCAGTATGCAAAAGGAATGAGGCTGGTTACGAATGAGCACATCTTTTTTGAATTTGTTCCTTTTGATGATAAAAATTTCGACCATGATGGAGAACTTGTAGAAAATCCCCAGGCTTTATTGATTGACGAAATAGAGGAAGGCAAAGATTATGCAATATTGCTCAGCACATCTGCAGGAGCTTGGAGATATCTGATTGGAGATACCATTCGTCTGGTTGATCGTGATAGAAACGAGATCATCATCACCGGCAGAACTAAACATTTTCTCAGCCTTGTTGGTGAACACCTGAGCGTCGATAACATGAACAAAGCCATCAAGATTGTTGGTGAAGAAATGAATGTGTCGATTCCTGAATACACTGTTGTGGGTAAGCCACATGGCAGTTTCTTTGCCCATCATTGGTATGTGGCTTGTGATGCAAAAGCAAACACAGAAGAGATGCGAAAGAAAATAGATGAAAAACTTTGCGAACTGAATGATGATTATGCCGTAGAAAGAAAAAGTGCTTTGAAAGATATTTTCCTTGATGTACTTCCGGAAGAAACTTTCATGGGATTTATGAAAGCAAAAGGCAAGATCGGTGGTCAACATAAGTTTCCCCGTGTTTTAAAAGGTAAGATGCTGGAAGACTGGCAGAAATACCTGAATGGTGATCCTATTTAACTAAACCCTATTTTTATTGAATAACAAACGCTGAATGGTCGCTGCCCTACTGAAAGGAATTGCTTTAGGATTTATGCTGAGTATTACAGTTGGCCCTGTTATCTTTTCTATCATAAAACAAAGTGTAAACAACGGCTACAAAGGTGGTTTTGCTTTTGTTGCAGGTGTAAGTGCCAGCGATATTGCATTGGTATTGATCAGCCAGATCTTTACTGAACTATTCAGTGACCTTATTGAATACAAAACACAGATCGGCGTAGGTGGCAGTACATTGTTAATCATCCTGGGTGTGTATGTTTTCTTTTTTAAGAAAGTGAAAGTCAATGCTGAAGGTGCTCATATTATCAAGATGCGAAAACGGGACATGCTACGGATTTTCATCTCCGGTTTTTTTATGAATATCTTAAATCCCGGTGTAATTGCTTTCTGGCTGGTGATCGCTACATCTGCACTTGAATACGGATCGCAATATAGAATTGTAATGTTTACAACCTGCCTGGTCTTTGTTTTAGTGGCTGATGTGGCAAAAGTTCTATTGGCAGGAAAGCTCAGGTCGAAATTAACCCCACATAATATCCATATCATCAATAAAATTTCAGGAGTGGTACTGGTGGGTTTTGGTATTGCACTAATCATCGGAACTTTGTTTTACGGTGAAAAGCTTAACCATTAATGGCAGTTAAGAAAAAGAAGAAAAGTGTTTTCAGAAAAGTTCTAAGATGGACATTGAGGGTGCTCATCATCATGTTCATCACTTCTACCATTTATTTGGTGCTATGTAAATGGATGATGCCTCCCTTCACTACAACACAACTCACCAACTACATTGGAGGTTACGGTTTAAAAAGAGATTATGTTGCATGGAATGAAATATCGCAACACGTAAAACTCGCTGCTATTGCAAGTGAAGACCAGCTTTTTCCTGTACACGATGGATTTGATTGGGTAGCATTGGAAAAGAGCCTGGATGATAATCCAAAGAAGAAACGCAAAAGAATAAAAGGTACTGCCGCCAGTACTATTTCTCAGCAAACTGCAAAAAATGTTTTCCTATGGCAAGGCAGTGGAATACTCCGGTACATTCGCAAGGCTCCTGAATTTTATTTTACATGGATGATAGAATTGATCTGGGGTAAAGAAAGGATCCTTGAAGTATACCTCAATACGATCGAAATGGGACCAGGCATTTTTGGAATTGAAGCTGCTGCCCAACAGTATTATAAGAAGTCAGCAAAACATCTTACACGAGAAGAGTCTGCAACGATCATTGCAGGCTTACCCAATCCAAAAAAGTATACGATTGTTCCAATGAGTCGTTGGGTTAAATGGAAGAGAGGAATTGTGCTTAGACAAATGAATAATATAGCAAGCGATAAAAAAGTACAGGCTATTATTAACTGATTTTATCTACCGCTCCGATTGCTTTTTGTAAACGTTCATCGTAATTACCCGAAATGTCTGTCCATGGTGTAGATTGATTTATCATTAACTCTTTATAGTAGCGATACAATTCTTTCCTTGGCTGCTCATCAGGATATTCTCTGAGCTCATCATAGCTCCAGGGCAGATCAACATTACAAAGGAGATACAGGTCATATTTTCTTTCAACGATATTATCAATGATGAACTGATGGCATTTTCCAAAAACATATTCACTCCACACCTGCATTACATACAAGTTTGTGTCAATAAAATACAATCCATTCTTTGCATTAGCTATTAACTGGTCTTCTAAATCAAGTTGTCCTTTTGCAATTTTCAGCAGATCGTCAAAGGAATATTCCTTGCCATGTAATTCAAGATATTCCCTGGCATATTCAGTACACCATGCAGTATCATAATGCTCCGCCAAAGCTTTACATAAACTGCTTTTGCCTGTCGATTCCGGTCCTATGACAACGATCTTCTTCATTCAATATTTTTCTTAGCTCTCCTGCTCCATTCAGCTAATCCGTAAAATGCCAATATCAATAATACAAGATAATACACACTAGTAAACACATACTGTTTTACAAAGTACAATGGTATAGAAGCAATGTTTGTTGCAATCCACCAATACCAGCTTTCCACTTTTTTCTTAGCCATCAGCCACATACCGGTAAAAGCTGTTGCACTGGCAAAAGCATCAGCCCAGGGTATGGCTCCTTCTGCAAAATTTTGTTTCAGATAAGTAAGGGCCGAGAATATTGAAACATAGAACACGGCAAAGAACAGGAACTGTTGTAACAGAAACTTTCTGTTAGAGAAGGTTATTCGTACTACATGATGTTGTTGCTGATCTCTTTTACTCCATAATATCCATCCATAAAAACTCATCACCGTGTAATATAAGTTCACGCTTGCTTCACCAAGCAAGTGACCTTTTATACTAATGTAGATGTAGATGATCGTGTTGATCAATCCAACAGGGTAAACCAAAATATTCTCTTTCCGGCTATACCATACACTTAAAATTCCTGCAAAAACAGCAAGGTATTCATACCATGTGGTTAATTGCAAACCGGTAACAAACTGTTGCCAAATTTCTGACATTGAGTGAAGATAATTATTTGCCGGCATCAGTTCTTTATTCAACACCGGTTGTCCCGATAGCTATCGGGACTTACTGCATCAGCTGGAGCTTTACTCAACAAAAAAAGCTGCCCGTTAAGAGCAGCTTTATAGTAGGTGATAAGAAAACTATTGTTTAATGAACTTTGTAAATGAAATATTTCCACTTGCATCCTGATAACGTAAAATATACATTCCCTGGCTCAGCATGGAAACATTGATCGTTTCAAGATTTGTTCCTGCTGTAACAGCCATGTTTTGCTTCATCATCACAGCACCTTTACTGTCTATCACCTGCAGTTCCAGTTTACCCGCTCTTGCTGAAGTGTATTCTATATTCAATAAATCCTTCGTTGGATTAGGATACAATACCATCAGTGAATTATCTTTTGCAAAATTTACTGCGGCGATATTGCTATAAATGAACTTGCCATCAAGATCAACCTGTTTGATGCGATAATAATTCCATCCTTTCAATGGAGCAATATCATCTAAACGATAATTCAACAGTGTTGTACTATTACCTGCAGCAGCAACTCTTCCGATTTCTGCATTAAATTCAGTTCCGTTCGCAGAACGCTGAACTATGAAATGACTACTGTTCTGTTCTGTTACCGTTCCCCAATCAAGGTTTACTTTCTCACCATTTTTACGAGCCCTTAGTGCAGTGAATTGAACAGGGAAAGTTCCTGTTACATTTACTAATATACTATTCTTGCTCAGGCTAGCACAGAATGTTGTTGGATTGTTCTGGATCTGTGTAAGCAAATTGGTTAACGATTGGCCCACATAAGAACTCAGGCTAGAAATTGAACTTGCATGCGATAATCCGTAAACAGTATATTGACCTGGAGGAAATGTTGAGCTGTTCGTCATATCCGAAGTTCCGATAGATACAATAAGATTCGTTGAATTTCTTACAACAACGTAAGAATAACTAAATCCTGCTCCGGGATTTGTATAGCTTCCGCTTCCAGATAATAGTACTCCTCCTGCTGGTGCTGAAGTTGCAGAAACATTATAGGTTGCAGGCAAGGTTGAATTGGCATACTGTACAACCAGAACATACGAACCGGTAGTATTTAGATTTACTGACAGAGGTTGGTATGCAAGGCTGGTACTCGTTCCGGAAGTTGTCGCTGCAACATTAGAACCCAGAAAGTTGGTACAGCTGGATGGAGTGTATGAATTATTATAAATGTGCAGAACTATGCCGGATGTACCAGTAAATGTGAAAGTATAGGTTCCGTTCTGGCTTACCGAGAATGGATAAGTAACATACGGTGTAGTATTGCTAAAAGTTGCACATGCTGAACTATTGGTATAATAAGCATGCAGGTTTGATGTTGGCGTAGAAGAAGTCAACGTACCTGAAGCTGAAAGATTGCTGGTATACTGTGGTGTTAGGTTCAGGTTCAGTGGTGCAGTACCATATTGTGCAGTAACAGTTGTTGCTGGTGATACAGTAGCACCCTCTGCAGCACAAGGAGTATTAATTGTAATATTTGCACTGTTAACATTATAGAAAACATTGTTAACTCCTTTGATCATTATCCTGCCCTTTGTTGTTTTAATAGAAGGCACAGTAATCGTTTCAGTTCCATCATTGGCCGTTGAAGCAAGAATGGTATAAGGGAAGGTCAGTCCACCATCAGCTGAAAATGCAATAGATACGTTCGTAGCGTTGATCGGTGCAATATTGGTAGATGCTACATCCCATGAGATCGTTGCTGTACCTCCAGCAGTCCATGTCTCAGCACCCCATTGGGTTGTTACCTGGAAAGGACCTGCAGTGCCGCTAACTGTTACAATCATATCATCAGAACAAACTCCTGCACCACCTGACCTGTTATCTCTTGCCGTCAACCTGAAGTTCAAAACCTGGGCAGAAGCTGGTAAAAATTCTCCGATAAGTGTTGTATTGTTAACCACGCTAGATAATAAAGGGAAAGATCTGTAAGGATGTGGGTTGGGTGCGAAAGACCGGAAGAAAGGTTTGTTACCAGAGTTCCAGTCACTACCACTCACGCCTCCATTATCTATTTCTTCCCAGCTATAGGTCAATACCTGGTTGTCGTTTACGTCAGTCGCTGAACCCGTAAGCATGAAAGGGGTGCTCCTTGGAATAACATAATCTGCCCCGGCATTTACAACAGGAATAGCATTTCCGGTGTTTGTAGGTGTTCCACATGTTGCCCCAGCACTTGCAGTAACATAAGTAAGGATCTGGTTCTGGCTATGTGCATGAAAATAAGGAATGCTATTATTTGCAAGATCATTTGTTACACCTACATCATCACACAATCCTGCATAACCCATAATAGTAATACCACTACCTGGTTCAACTGAATTAGCTGCACTCCGGTTTCCGCCACCACAACCTCCGGTAGCAGCATTGAAAGTATGGCTTCCGCCAAATTGGTGACCCATCTCGTGTGCCACAAAGTCAACATCATAACCATCTCCGCTTGGTGAATTACTTCCGGTAACCCCTCTTGCTTTACCAGAACTTAAACACACTGCTGGTGATTGAGCCAAGCCTCCTGCACCAGTGCTGAATGTATGCCCGATATCATAATTACCATTACCTATGTTGGCATCGATTACGGTTTGACTTTCATTGATAAGCGTGTTGGCGTTATTGTTCCCGGTAAAAGGATCGGTGGTAGCATTGGTAAATACAACTAAATTATTATTTCCTACTAATTGTAACCGGATAGATAATTCACTTTCAAAAATTCCGTTTACACGATTCACCGTAGTAGTAATAGCAGATAAGGCCTGGGCCACGGTTGTTGCACCAACAGCAACTGCATATTCTCCTGTACAGGCAACAGCCAAGCGGTAAGTTCTTAATTGAGATCCGAAACAAAAACCGGCATCTGTACGTTGTGCCAACCCACTAAGATTTTCGATCTGTTCTTCAATTACTCCCGCCTCCAGGTTCTTTTTTACAGGAAGATCTTTTTTAAAATAAGAGATATACTGTGTTGTTTCTCCCTGTACATAAGGGTCTATATAAAAAGTTTTGTCAGCAGAAGCCGAGCGAACCTGTGCGTGAAAGCCAAATTCTGTCCAGTCCATTTTCAAACTGGCAGAAGGATCATCAATACCCTGTCCATTAAATGTTTTAATATTTGGAAATTGTGCTGCAAGAGCAGGATCCATCGTCTGCGAATAAACAACAGAAAACCTGCTCATGCTGCCATCAGGCATAGGCAGAGATAAGATTAAAGGATTGGTTTGGGCTGCAGCTGTGAATTCTACTGGCGCTGCGCTTAAAGCATCAAGCAAAGCTTGCGTATTCAATTTTAATGATCTGAACTCAGTAGGTACAATTACCTTCTTCTGAGATTCATTTTTAGTGAAAGTGCTTGCCGACACATCCTGCCAGAAATTATTGTTCTGTGCATACAATCCCGTTAAACCTGTTGCCGACAACAAAAGCATCAACACCGCTCTGCGTAAAGATTTTGACATATAAATTATTTGTAAGGACGTTAAAAGTACGGAATATCAATAATAAGAAACGCCGGCAAATTGTGATGCCGGCGTTTGCCTGATTATTATTTTGGGATTTGTTACTCTGCTTCCGCGACTACTTCCTTTACTTCAGGTATCATTCTTTTCATCATTCCTTCGATTCCGGCTTTTAAGGTGATCATGGATGAAGGACATCCACTACAGCTTCCCTGCAGCATCAGGCTAACCACTCCATCCTCATAGCTTTTGAATTGGATTGCGCCACCATCCATTTCCACGGCAGGTTTTACATAATTGTCCAGCAACTCTTTAATACGCTTAACTATATCATTATCATCAGCTGACACCACGTTAGAAGATTCCTGCTTCATGGCAGCAACCTCTTCCTCGTTCACAACTGGCTTACCTTCCTCCAGGTAATCCTTCAGGAACTGCTTGATTGTTGGTATCACATCATGCCAGTCATTCGTATCCGATGTTTTGGTCAGCGTTACAAAGTTGCTGGCGATGAACACACTCTTTATAAAGGGAAAGCTGAAAAGTTCTTTTGCCAAAGGTGAAGGCCCGGCTACAGCTTCCTCAGGAAAATCGATGCTTTTTCCGGGATACAATAGCTTGTTGGCCACAAATTTCATGGTCTCGGGATTCGGTGTCATTTCGGTGTAAATACTGATCACCGGGTTTCCTGTTTTGATCATACTGCACAATTTAAAGCACAAAAATAGCCATTTGTCCTGTCCAAATGATGCAGTGAAATGTTAAGCAGGCGGATATTTCGTTTATCGAAACCCTGGGAGCGTTTGAATACTAACTGGTGATTAAAGCCTGAATCCCAATCCAACTGTTATGTAAAAAAGGTCTTTCCCGTTTTCCGTGATCACCAGGTTTTGTGGTATTACGTAGGAAGGTACTATGTAAGCATTGAACTTACCTGCAACTAAAACTACCGGTGCCGAGAATTCGTAAGCAAGAATATCAAACTTTTTTACCTGCTCTGTTTTCTCCTCAGTAATGGGTAAACCTAAAAAATTGCTTCTTTTAGTATGGGTGGTTGTAAAGTTCTGTGTTCCTGCATACATGGTAGCTGAAGGCATGATGGCTAAGGCCGAATTTTTCCAGCCATTTATTTTTTGAACAAAAAGATGATCAATTCCTGCTGTGGCGCCAATATCTGTCTGGTCGCTGAATTTCAGGTCGACTCCTCCGTTAACATTAATATACTTGTTCTTATAGGTTAAGTTTACTCCCGTTTGGGCCTGCAATGCAGATTGCACGAGGGTACTTTGATCTTCGTAAAAGAATTTTGAAACAAAAACATTTCCCTCAAAGTTTTTCTGCTCCGGAAATTTATAGCCAGCTTCAATGGAAGCACCCGTATAGTTGAAAGGCTGAGCCGAATTTTGCACGAATACTGCCGTTCCCTGTGCATACAATCCATTCTTGAATTCATATCCAAGTACCGGGAACATGCCACTGCTTTTGAACGTATCTACCCTGCCGAAATAGTGCAATTGCGATTGGTAATTGATGCTGCCCGAAAAGACATTTTTGCTGGTTGTCGAATCAGCTTCATCGGTTTTAGCCTGTGTAAACCCTATCACAGGAATAAATGCCAATGCTATAATAACGATCTTGATCATAGTTAATCTTATAAAAAAGAGCTACAATAACAATTACTGCAGCTCCTTTCGAATAGTTTAATTATTGTTTATCCGCAGATACTTTTCCTTCAACTTTAGCTTCTGATTTTACCGAGGTTTTTTTAACTTCTTTTACTTTCTCTTTCACTTCCCCGGTCTTTTCTTTTGCCTTCTCCTTTACTTCTTTTGATTTTTCTTTCACAGCTTTACCATTGGCCTTAACACTAGTCTCTGAAGTCGCTTCTGTTTCAGAATTCACTTCAGTTCCGTTTACATTGGTTTCATTAGATCCGTTTGCTTCGGTCTTGTTACTGATGTTTAGCCCTGGCTTCACCTCTCTTCTTTCTTCCTTTGCTTTCTCTTTGATAGATTGTGCTTCTGATACTACCACTTCTTTTACTTCTGCAGATTTTCCTTTGATCTTGCTGCCATCAGCCTCAACTCCTGCATCAACTTGTACTTCTCCATTTGCAGATGTTGTTGCCGTTTTGATATTGCTATTGGCAGCTGCATTTACTTTTGCGCTTTTGGTAGCATTAACCGCTGCATTGGTCGTGGTTTTAACGGCTCCTGTTGCAGCTTTAGTTGTTGTTTTTGCAGCACCCGTTGCGGCTTTAGTTGCTCCTGTAGCTGCCGAAGTAACTTTAGTGGTATTGGCAGTAACTTTTGTAGCAGATGTTACGGTGCCTCCAACCTTAACTTGCGCATTAACTGTTGAAAAAACGATTGTTGCGATTGCTGCGACTGCAGCATTCCTGGTAAGTGGTTTCATAGATTATGACTTTAAATTGGACTTAAATTGATTAACGCCTGCTTAAAACCGAAAACTATGCCAACCGACCTTGATCAGTGTTGCAGAATTGTAAAACAGAATGCAGTATTCTATTATCCAATTTATTAGAGGTGTCAAAAATTTTTTTTAAGTTGTTTTGGGCTTTAACTTTCGGCAATGGTAACAAACCGATACCTGAATTTCTTACTTCCGCATTTCAATACACGTCGTACTAAAGAACTGTTTCATGTGAATCAAACGGTCAACCCAACCAGGGCTGACAGTTCAGAAGTTCATATCCAGGTGTATGAATATGATGCTGCCGGCATAGAAACATTCGAATTAAACACCATCGAAGAAACATTCCGGTTTCGTGATACAACTAAAGTAACCTGGATAAATATTGGTGGCATTCGTAAATCAGATATTGAAAAGATCAGCCAGCATTTTGGTATTCACCCATTATTGATAGAAGACATACTCAGCCTGGAACAAAGGCCAAAGATGGATGAGATCGATGGTCTTTTATTCTGCCTGCTGAACATGTTGTACTTCGACAAGCAGAAGGCCTGCGTAGAAACTGAACAGGTAAGTATTGTGCTTGGAAATACTTTTGTGATCTCATTCCAGGATGATGCAACTCGTGATGTGTTTAATCTTATTCGTGACAGGCTTCGCATCAACAACAGCAAACTCCGCATTAGTAATGCAGATTATCTCTGCTACGCATTGTTAGATACGATCGTAGATAATTATTACGAGGTAATGGAACAGCTTGGTGAAAAGATGGAGAACCTGGAAGAAGAGATCATTCGCAGAAGTAACAAAAGATCACTGGCAAGAATAAACAGTTTACGCAAAGAGCTGATTATACTAAAAAGAAACGTTGCACCTGTTCGTGATATGATCTATAACATCATCAAAACGGAATCAGAACTGATTGCCGAAAGAACAACTAAATATTTCAAAGATGTACACGATCATATTGTTCAGGCAGCAGATCTTACAGATAACTATCGTGACATGATGCTGAATATGCAGGACCTCTACCTCAGCAATGTAAACCTTAAGACAAATGAAGTAATGAAGGTGCTGGCCATTGTTACATGTTTACTCGCTCCTGCAACTGTGATCGGTGGTATTTTCGGAATGAACTTCGATGTCATTCCTTATGCACATCAGCAATGGGGCTTTTATCTTGCTGTTGGTCTTATGTTGATCATACCAATAGCAATGCTGATCGTTTTTAGGAGACGAGGGTGGTTCTAATAGATCGTATCCAGTTTTGGTGGCCTTACGAATTCTCCTTTCCTTACTCCTTCAAAATGCTTATGACATTTTTGAATGTACACGCCTAATTCCAAATCATTAACCGCTAATAAAAAGTCGTACGGTGGTCGGTAAAACAACATGAAGCTATCCAGCGATCCTTCCTTCAACCCCGTGATCTTTGTAATGAATCGTTTGCTGAATCGCTTATCAATATATTTATCCTGTTCCTGTTGCACCAATCTTTTTTGTAATGAAAGTATCTGCCTGTTTCTTTTAAATCGAAACATATTGATGATCTCTGTAAGATCAAATGCTGCACCTACACCACCAGGTGTATAATTGGGATTGGTTGAAAGTCTCAGCGTCGGTTTTCGATAGTTGAAGATCTTTGCATAATCTTTCCGGTTCTGAATTGAATCTAATAAATAGTTCCTGTTCTTTATGGTTACCCCCGGAAGTTCATTAGCCATGACATGAATAGAAATATCGAAATTGAGATGATCCCGGATTTCTGAAACGGGAAATTTATTTGTGTTCTTTCCCATGAAGGAGAAATAAATGGTATCTGTTTCTCTTGCATTCAAAGTATACCTACCCAAAGAATCTGTGATAGCGCCTCTTCCGCTGCTGGTAAGTACGGCCACAGATTCTAATGGTGTTTTCTTGCTGATATCAAACACCTTTCCCTGTATAACAACTTGTGCATTGCTTATACAGGCAACAAAAAGAAGTATGAGAAAAGAAAATAGCCGCAGCATGTTGTACATGAAAGTAATGCACTAAAATGTACAGTGCTTTAAAACCAGTTTTATTAACAACCATTTTTCAAATCAGGAAGCAAAGACCGGCTTGATCACATCAAGTTTGCATTTCTTGTTTAGCTGTTCTGCCAGATATAGACTCAGTTCAGGTGAAAAAGCCTCGTCATGCATATGCATAAAAAAATACAGCTCCTGCAATCCTTCATCAAGCCATTTCTTAATTCGCTTCACCCATTCATCTATCCTTGAATAATCTGTTTTGTGAAGGCTGTTACCAACGAAGCGTATGAAAGTGCTTGGTGTGGTAAGGTGCATGTGGCAACAATCTCTTCTGCCGGCAGTATCAGTGATAACAGAACCGATATTTAGTTTGTAAAGCGTATTGAATAATTGTTTTTGTTCTTCAGGGAGAAACCAATCGGGATGACGTACTTCAAAAAACCATTTTACATCTTTGGGTAGCGTTTCTAAAAAACCAAACAGCTCATTCTTCTTCTTTGGACCGAATTTATCACTCACCTGCAAAAAAATCGGCCCCAAATGCTCTTTAAATTCGCTAACCGCAGCAAGAAAATCATCCAGCTTTGCCTGTGTTGTTGGATTTTGAAATGCAGAACTAAAATGCGAAATGCTTTGCGGTACTTTCGGACAAAACAAAAAATCTCTCCCTTCAACTTTAGAGTTCCACTTGATGATATCTGGTAGACTTACTCTATAATGCGTAGCATTTAGTTCAATGGAGTTGTAATGCTTTACATACTCATCAAGAAACTGTGCATCTTTTGTTTTTGGAGGATAGATCTTTCCAACCCATTCTTTTCTCCCCCATTTAGCACAACCAACAAGGATCGATGGCTTTTCTATTGCACTTGCTTTTTCCAATACTTTCTTATTACCAGCAGGGTCTTTGGGTAAAGAGAAGTCGACTGTATTTAATTCCGCTTCAGGAACTCTTCCAAAATCCATGAACTGAAGATAAAATTATTATCAATACCCACTGGTAAAACAGGCAGCTAAAGCTCGATAAAATAAGTATAAGTTAGCTATAACTATAGGCTATCTACCCATATATACCAATAAAATTTGAACATCACTCGGGTTTACACCACTAATACGACTTGCCTGTCCAAGTGTTTGCGGTCTTATTTTTTTAAACTTCTGCAGGGCTTCATTAGAAAGGGCGGACACTTTATCATAATCAAAAGTGTCTGGAATTACCAGCTCTTCCATCTGGCTCATCCTGGTAACAATTTCCTGTTCTTTCTCTATGTAGCGTTCATACTTGGTTTGTATTTCTGCTTGCTGAATGGTTTCCAAATCGTATCCGGCTATTAACTCTGACAGGGCAGGAATTTGTTCACTCATTGATATTATATCTACATCTGGCCTCAATAATATCTTCCCGGCTTTTTGCTTCTCAGTAACGACTGCTGAATTAACGGATTCCAGGTAAGGATTAATTTGTGATGGCTCAACCCAGAGTTGACTTAATATCTTTTGGAGCTGCTTAACCCCTTCCTTTTTTTCTCTTACCTTATCCATTCTTTCCTGGGAAGCCAATCCTAAACGATAACTTATTTCAGTTAACCGCAGATCAGCATTGTCTTGGCGAAGCAATGTTCGGAATTCTGCCCTGGAAGTAAACATTCGATATGGTTCGTCGGTTCCTTTGCTGATGAGATCGTCTATCAAGACTCCGATATAAGCTTCACTTCTTTTTAGTATTAATGGTTCAAGTTCTCTGACTTTTTGATGAGCATTAATTCCTGCCATAAGTCCTTGACAAGCAGCTTCTTCGTAACCGGTTGTCCCATTGATCTGTCCCGCAAAGAATAAATTGGCTACTTGCTTTGTCTCTAAGGAATACTTTAATTGAGTTGGCGGAAAATAGTCGTATTCGATTGCATAGCCCGGACGAAATATTCTGCAATTTTCAAAACCCGGCACTTTTGAAAGAGCCTTGTATTGTACATCTTCAGGTAGCGAGGTAGAAAAACCATTTACATATATCTCTACGGTATTCCATCCTTCAGGTTCAACAAAAAGCTGGTGCCTTTCTCTTTCTGCAAAACGGTTGATCTTGTCTTCTATGCTGGGACAATACCTTGGACCCACTCCTTCAATTCGTCCTGCGAACATTGGGCTTCTGTCAAAACCAGTTCGCAGGAGATCATGAACTTCCGGGCTGGTATATGTTACATAACAACTTCGCTGCTCAGATGCTTTGATCTTTGGGGTATCTAGATAAGAAAATCCGGTGACTTCGGTGTCACCTTTTTGCTCTTCCATTTTGGAATAATCAAGGCTACGACCATCGACCCTGGGTGGTGTTCCTGTTTTGAGCCTGTCACTTTCAAATCCTAGTTCTATCAGTTGTTCGGTGATACCGGTAGATGCTTTTTCAGCCACTCTTCCTCCTCCAAACTTCTTTTCGCCTATATGAATCACGCCATTTAGGAAAGTTCCGCTGGTAACAACCACTGCTTTAGACCTGATTTCGTGGCCCAAACCTGTTATTACACCACAAGCCTCATTGTCTTTTATCAGGATTGATCGTACTATATCCTGGTAAAAATCAACATTCATTGTCTGCTCAAGCATTTCTCTCCAGGTTGTAGCGAACATCATCCGGTCATTCTGAGACCTTGGACTCCACATTGCCGGGCCTTTACTACGGTTCAGCATTCTGAATTGGATGGTGCTTTTATCACTTACAATTCCGCTGTATCCACCCAATGCATCAATTTCTCGCACAATCTGGCCTTTGGCAATTCCACCCATAGCAGGATTACAACTCATTTGAGCTATTGTCTGCATATTCATGGTAATCAAAAGGACTTTACTTCCGAGGTTTGCCGCAGAAGCTGCTGCCTCACAGCCAGCATGGCCAGCACCTACTACTATTACGTCATATTCTGGAAACATAAGCTGCAAAGATAGTCTTGTAAAGGAAAGTCGTTCCACGTGAAACTACAACCTATGATATTTGAAGTAATCTTAACGGATAATTGAAAAAGAGCATGTTCCACGTGAAACTACTGCTGGTTACAGGCGAAATCCTGTACATAGAAGAGCTGGTTGCCATAATTTGTGGCTCCTACTCCGATATATATATATTCTGGGTTGAGAAGCGTTTTGCGGTGGCCGAGATTCTCGAGTCCATGATCGAGATAAAGCATAGCTACCGACATTAGAACATCTCCATTACCTAAACTCATATTCTCGCTTCCGCAGTTTCTAACGCCTACGTTTTGAAGCCTGTTGGAAAATGAGGTGCCGTTGGTAGAAGTGTGACTTATGCTCGCAGTTTTAGATCCAATATCCAAGGCGTGTCCTTTAGCTGTTAAATTCAAAGTATCGTTCAATCCAAACAGCGGCAACTTGCCTGCAGCGAGAAGATCTGACTTAAGGGACGATGCAAACTTTCCTCTCAGCTGGGGAAACACCTGGAGTATCGGAATCATTACACTGTCCCAGAATCGGGCAGGGTCTTTTCTCGAATAATTCGTCCAGTAAAGTATTTCTTTCTCTTCTTTACTCAGGTTCCTAAAGGAGCGGAACGATTGATTCCAATCCATCACATCTTCATCCACCGCCAGGTTGAAATTGATCTGGCGTTGCTCCAATACAACAACACTCTGGCTTTTGGCCAGAAAAGGGATTGCCAGTATTAAACACAACAACAGCTTGATAGGCGACATCTACTCTTTGGGGTTTGCTATATCAAATTTGCGTAAATATTCGGATTCCTTTTGCCTCATTAAAGTTATTTCACCTTTTGTTTTGTCTCCATAGCCACAAAGGTGAAGGGCACCATGGATGATTACCCTGAGCATTTCCTGCTCTTTACTTACTCCAAACTCAGAAGCATTGTCCCTAACCCTGTCTACACTTATATATATCTCTGCATTTACTTCGCTGTCTTCACTAAGATCAAAAGTGATGATATCGGTATAATAGTCGTGCTGCAGAAATTGCTTGTTAATACCCAGCAGGTATTCGTCAGAACAAAAGATATATTGAATCTTTCCCGGTTCCATCTCTTCACTCCTGAAAAGATCAGTAAGAAAAGATTTGATTCTTGTCTTTCCTTTCAAACTTAACTTCCTGTCGTGGTTGATGAATTTAATCATTCGTTTTGCTAATGCTCCAAAATTCGTAACAAATTCCCGGATGTGAGGTATACTTTTGTTTGAATGAAGAAACTATCGGAGATCCGTGTTGGAAAAACAGTAATCATCCACTCTTTCGAGAATGACGATATTTTCATCAAGCTGATGGAAATGGGCTGTATTCCTGGAGAAAGAGTGAAGGTTGAACAGGTAGCTCCATTGGGAGATCCGATTTCTATAACTGTTGCGGGATACAATCTCAGCCTGAGACTGAATGAAGCAAGGAATATCCTTGTAGAAGAGATAACAATTTGACAATCAATTATTTAATGAATATTGGCCTTTATTTTGGCTCATTCAACCCTGTTCACGTTGGCCATTTGATCATAGCCAGTCATATTGCTGATAATACCGCTCTTAACCAGGTTTGGTTTGTTGTCTCTCCGCAAAATCCCTTAAAACCTGCAGCTTCTTTACTCAATGAATATCATCGATTGCATCTTGTTCAAACTGCAGTGGAAGGTGATGTGAGATTTAAGGTAACAGATGTAGAGTTCAAGTTACCCAAGCCTTCCTATACTATTGATACTTTGACCTATCTCAAAGAGAAATATCCGGAAAACAATTTTTCCGTGATCATGGGTACTGATAGTTTTCAGAATATAAAGAAGTGGAAGAACTATGAACTGCTGTTGAAAAACTATTCATTCATCTTATATCCAAGACCCGGATTTAAAGTGCTCGATACTTTGGAAAACGTCCAGGTAGTTGAAGCACCGCTGATGGAGATATCCTCCACGGCAATCAGGAAAAAAATTAAGGATGGAGAATCAATCCGGTATCTGTTAACTGATGCAGTAAGGGAGGAAATAGAAAAATCAGGATACTATAAATAATCACAAGAGCAATCCCAATCCAAGACATCCCAATACAATGAAAGGTGGTGGCACTTTGGTCCTGATCAAAAGAACAAGCGTAGCAGCAATTACTATCATATCTACCAGGCCAATAATATTTCCTTCCATTATTTGTGGTATAGCCAGGTCTTTCATTAAATATAAAGTAGCACCAGCCATCACTCCAACGATACATGCATTGATCCCTTCAAGCGATCGAAATATCACAGCATACTTTTTTAGATTATGCCAAACGGGGAAGAAAAAAAGGACCAGCAATACACTTGGCAGAAAGAGTGCAACACTTCCAATAATGCAACCCAGCAATTGCATCATTCTTCCTTCATCTTTCATCACCATTCCTCCGGTATAGGCACCAATAGAGAAAACGGGTCCGGGTATGGCACGAACCAATCCAGAGCCTGTTAAAAATTCCTGCTTGGTCATTCTTGCTCGCTGCAAACTATCAGGTCGTTGTGAGGGCCTCACCACATACTGCTCATACATCATCGGCATCAAAACATCTCCTCCCCCAAAAACAAGACTACCGAAACGATAAGAGTTTTCCAGCAGATTATAAGCTTTCCTGTTCTCCCAATTCTCTTTCCTGGCTGTTTCACTAAAATAACCTGCAACAAGGAACAGGAAAACAAACAAGAGAATATTACCCCAACGAATTTTTTTTGGTGGAATTCCCTTCTGCGGAATACGCCTGTCACTGAAGTTTGTTGAAATGCCTGCAGCTACGATCAATCCCGGTACAACAAAAGGATTATGAAAAAAAAGCAACGTAACAATTGCAGCTACCACCATTATAATATTGGTGATGGGATTGTGAACAGCAAACCCGTACAGCCTGTAGGTTGAATAAGCAATAAATCCAATCGCCATCGGCTGGATGAATTTAAACCACCCGGCTTCGATCGAAACTTTATAAGTAAGCAAAAAGGAAAGTCCACCCATGATGAAACAGGCTGGTAGCATCCAGATCAGTAATGTTAATACAGCCAAAGGAAGTCTTCCACGTTTATACCCGATCAATAAGATTGTTTGAGTAGAAGATGCTCCAGGCAACATCTGGCAGAAAGCAGTATAATCAAGCAACTCCTTTTCAGTAACATCCTTTCGCTTATGCACGAAAGTTTTCAGCATCATACCAAGATGACCTTGTGGGCCGCCAAATGCAGTAAGACTATAAAAGAAAACAGCCCTGAGAAAAGGTATGTGACGAAGTAGTATCATTCACCTTGGATGAATGAAAATACATTCTTTGAAAGAGAAGTTGTTCTTATTTTATCAACCGCAAAGGTGTTTGGCGATAGCAGGGACAAAAAAATACCTCGACAAGAATGCCGAGGCCTTAATATACATACCCCCAATTGAAAGACTACTGTTTTATAAACCTGATGGACTTCACAAACTCACCATCGTTAAATGCATTTAGCACATACACTCCATTGTTCAGGTCATTGAGATCAAGCGCCAGTTTCTGGTTTCCGGAAGAAATGGTAGTTGTTACCTTCTTAGCCATTCTCCCGTTTACATCCAGCACTTTCAAAGTAACACGACCGTCTTTGTTAGCCACTACTTCAAGGTAGCTGCTAGACTCGTTCATTTGTGTTGCCTGAAAATTCTGAATTTGCATAAACCGTTTTATCATTTAGATTTTATCGCCTGATATTCTGAATAAAACAATTTGAATGCCAGAGTTGTGAAAGCCTTTTAACAATGGCTTTTCCCAGTCAAAGATGATAACATAATCTCGCTGGGCTCGTCCATCAAACTGTACTTTTTCACATTAAGGATCATCATTTCGTCCAGAATATCAACCAGGTTCATATATGAAGATTCAGTTGTGGGGCGAATAAGTATTACAAGTTCAGTTGCACTTCCGAATTGTTTCCGAATTGCGTGTTGCATGTCCGTGATTACTTTCCTCACACCTCCTGTAGAAAAATTGGTACAACCGGGATTACTCAATTCATTTCCCACAAAAAAGTGGATCTTGTTGTCTGCTCCTAATACCAGGTTAAGTGTTTTTGATTCAGCCACCATGGTACTGTCGTCTCCTGCAGTAATATTTAGGTTCAAAGCTTCGGTTCAGAAAGAGTAGTAGTGAAAATAAAGAAGATGATAAGTATAAACCCCAGGTCAACCATTGGGGTGAGATCTACTTTAGTAGATAGGGCTAAACCTCCTTTTCTGCCGGTTTTGTTGGTTGTAAGTACTTCTGCCATAAGATGATTTTAACAGAAGAGTCCGGCGAAAAGATTTTCCATATAAAAAAGTCCTGCATTCTTTGCAGGACTTTCTTTACGCTGTGATAAATTCTTTTAGTCGGCGAAATTGTTTCTTTTCAGGAGACTCAAACAGCATAGTAAAATGGTGGATTAATTTGGCCATGGTGAGTCGATTACTCCTTTTGGCTTTGTAGGTGGCTTTCATAATAATTGGATTTAGTTGGATTCTGATTCAAATTAACTCAAGCAGCAGCTAAAAAATTCATCCCAAGCTCATTTCTGTCCGATATTGCTACAACTAAGTCTTTTATAATCAAAAGGCCCGCACTAATTACGTGCAGGCCTGTGTTATTACTTCGTGATAATACTAATTCCCGTATTCAGAAATAAACTTGATACGCATGATCTTCAACTGCTCCCAGTTATAATCACCATCAGCTAATTCTTCCCTTGCAACATCAAGAGACGATGTATCGCAGCTTCTGAAATAATCAATGATCTCATCCTGCTCTTCATCGTCCAGCATATCATCAATGGCATAATTAAGATTCAGCTTCGTTCCGCTGGCAACAATGGTTTCCATTTCTTCCAGCAAAGCATCGATCTTCAGATCTTTGTTTCGAGCGATGGTATCCAGCGGTATCTTCTTATCTACATTTTGAATGATGTAGATTTTGTTGTTGTTCTTGTTGGCAACACTCTTCATCACAAATTCATCCGGCTTCTCAATATCGTTCTCCTCAACATATCTTGCGATCAACTCAACGAATGGCTTTCCGTAACGAACCGCCTTTCCTTTACTAACACCCTGGCATTTTTCTAATTCCTGGATAGTAGTTGGGTATACTGTAGCCATATCCTGCAAAGAAGATTCAAGGAAGATCACAAACGGTGGCAATCCTTTTTTCTTCGCTTCAGTATGACGAATCTCCTTCAACATTTCGAACAACTTTTCATCTGCTGAAGCAATAGCTTCACCTCCGTTTTCTCCCTCTTCATCATCAAAATTTGCCTCTGCAAACTGGTTGTTCATTACGATCTTGAAAGAGGTTGGCTTCTTAATGAATTTTTCTCCTTTCTCTGTCAACTTCAGTAAACCATATTCTTCAATATCCTTTCTAAGTAAATTTTCTAACAGAAGCTGGCGGATAAGGCTGTTCCAGTAATGTGGTTCCTGGTCTCTGCCCATTCCATAAATATCCAATGTATCATGACGATACATCGCTACCTGTGGATTAGGCCTTGCTGTCAACACGGTGACAACATAATCTGTGATAAAGCGTTCATCCAAAGCTTTCACAGCTTTCAGCACTTTTACTGCTCCATCTTTTGCTTCTACAGTTTCTTTCGGGTGAAGGCAATTATCACAATTCTTGCAATTCTTTCCATCCCAGTTCTCACCAAAATAATGAAGCAACACTTTTCTTCTGCAAACAGAAGACTCTGCATATGCAACAGTTTCATTGATCAGCTGGGCCCCGACTTCTCTTTCAGCCAAAGGCTTATCCCTCATAAAATGCTCCAGCTTGGAAACATCTTTGTGAGAATAATAGAGAATACATTTTCCTTCGAGGCCATCTCTTCCTGCCCTTCCTGTTTCCTGGTAATAATTTTCTATTGATTTTGGAATGTTGAAGTGAATTACAAACCTGATATCTGGTTTGTCAATCCCCATTCCGAAAGCTATTGTTGCAACGATCACCTGTACATCTTCATTCAGAAACTGGTCTTGCCTGTCAGCTCTTACTTTACCATCAAGTCCTGCATGGTAGGCCACAGCCTTGATATTATTCGCTACCAGTATTTCAGCAAGCTCTTCAGTGGTCTTACGGTTCAAAGTGTAAATGATTCCGCTTTTACCTCTATGCTGAGAGATAAACTTTACAATATGCTTGATGGTTTGTTCCTTCTGGATCTTTGGCTGAATCTCGTAGTAAAGATTAGCACGATTGAAAGAAGAGATATAGATATTCGGCTCTCGTAAACCAAGATTCTTTACGATATCGCTTTGCACTTTTGGAGTAGCCGTAGCTGTCAAGGCCATAACAGGAACATCGGGATTAATGATGTCCATCATTTCTCTTAATCTCCTGTACTCCGGTCTGAAGTCATGACCCCATTCTGAAATACAGTGTGCTTCGTCAACGGCAAAAAAGGAAATCTTCAGATCCGAGAAGAAGTCAAGATTTTCCTGACGAGTAAGCGTTTCCGGAGCTACATATAAGAGCTTTGTTTTTCCTTTCGTAAGGTCGTCTTTCACCTCTTTCTGCTGAGACTTATTCAAAGAAGAATTCAGGAAGTGAGCAACCTCATCATTTTCACTATAACCTCTTACCAGGTCTACCTGGTTTTTCATTAATGCGATTAGCGGGGAAACAACAATGGCACAACCATCCTGGATCATGGCTGGTAACTGGTAACAGAGACTTTTACCTCCACCAGTTGGCATGATCACAAATGTATCTTTTCCACTAAGCAGGCTGTTGATTGATTCTTCCTGTGTTCCTTTGAAGGCATCAAACCCAAAATACTCCTGGAGTCCTGAATATATATCCGTGTTTGTTTTGGCTTGTTTTGGAGCTGATTTTACTCCTGCAGGTCTTTTGGCGGTACTCCTTACAGCAGTCTTTGCCGGAGCTTTCTTTGTAGGCATATTTTTCTCTTTACCACATTAATTATCAAACAATAAGGTATGCACTTTCCCGGAACAATACGCTTAAAATTGAAAAAGAGTAAGAGATTGTGCCGGTGTTGGGTTCCCGGATCTTCCATAACGGGTTAGCCGTTTTTTGAAAGGGAAACGAAGTTAATGTTTGAACAGCTGAAACGAAAACACATTGTTGTTAAAGTTTACCTTTGTAGTCCATGAGCGTTTCAATAATAAATACAGCCCTCAAAACCATTCATTTAGAAGCTGAATCTATTTATGGTCTCGAAGCTTTTATCGACGATAGTTTTGAAAAAGCCGTTAGTTCTATTCATAAAAGCGGCGGTAGATTAGTAGTAAGCGGAATTGGAAAAAGTGCGGTTGTAGCACAAAAGATCGTTGCCACATTAAATTCAACCGGAACTCCCTCATTGTTTATGCATGCCGCTGATGCCATTCATGGTGATCTGGGAATGGTTCAGCAGAGTGATGTTGTATTGATCATCAGCAAAAGTGGAGAAAGCCCGGAAATTAAAGTACTTGTGCCATTAATTAGAAATTTTGGCAATCTACTTATTGGAATGGTCGGTAATATGCAATCGTTTCTTGCCAAAAATTCTGACCATATACTTAATACAACGGTTAGCAAAGAAGCTTGTCCCAATAACCTGGCTCCTACCAGTAGCACCACGGCACAAATGGTAATGGGAGATGCTTTGGCTGTTTGTTTAATGGAATTGAATGGATTTACGGGAGATGATTTTGCGAAATTTCATCCGGGAGGAATGTTGGGAAAGAAACTCTATCTGCGAGTTAAAGATTTGTACGAGGACAATGGAAAACCAATGGTACATCCTGGATCAAGCCTTAAAGACGTGATCGTAGAGATCAGCGAAAAAAGACTAGGTGCAACGGCTGTAGTGGATGACAAGGGAAAGGTACTAGGCATTATCACCGATGGAGACATTAGAAGAATGCTGGAACATGGCGAAGACCTGAACAGCATCAAAGCAAAAGATATTTTCTCCCCTTCACCTAAAACAATTGAACCTGGAGAGCTGGCAGTAACAGCACTTGACATCCTTCGACAAAACGATATCAGCCAGCTGATCGTTACGAAAGATGGAATATACCAGGGTATGCTTCATCTACACGAATTGGTTAAAGAAGGAATTGTTTAATTATCAAGGTAAACCAGTTAGTTTTGCCGGTTTATATAAAGACGATGAACAAACACCAGTATGTGGCCATTATGGCCGGAGGAATTGGAAGCAGATTTTGGCCAAAGAGCAGGGTTGCGTATCCAAAACAATTTCTGGATATTCTCAATACTGGTAAAACACTTATTCAATGGACCTATGAACGTTTTGTTTCGTTCATACCTGAAGAGAACATTTACATCGTAACTTCTGATGAGTACACAGACATAGTTAAAGAACAATTACCACAGGCAAGGGTTGAGAATATTTTATCAGAACCAAGCAGGAAAAATACAGCTCCTTGCATTGCCTGGGTATCATATAAGATCTTACAAAAAGATCCGGAAGCATGTTTACTCATCTCACCAAGTGATCATCTGATAACAGACAATGATGTTTTTAAAAACACTTGTCTGAAGGCCTTGGATTTTGTCAATCATATAAAAGCTTTTGTAACACTTGGTATCACACCAACAAATCCCAATACAGGATATGGCTACATACAACATGATGCACTGTCTGTTGCTGATGATATTTACAAAGTAAAAACGTTCACGGAGAAGCCCAATCTTGAATTAGCGAAGACGTTTGTATCGAGTGGTGATTTTCTTTGGAACGCCGGCATTTTTGTTTGGAAGGTTAAGAATATCATTCATGCATTTGAACAATATGAACCCGAAATGTTTGAAGTGTTTGAAGCAGATAAACAGCATTTCAACACAGATAAAGAGCAAGAGGCAATTGAAAGAATCTATCCGCTTTGTACCAATATCTCTATTGATTATGCGGTAATGGAAAAGGCAGATAACGTGTACGTGATTCCTTCAACATTTGGATGGAGCGATCTTGGAACATGGAACAGTGCTTATGAAAATCTTGATAAAGATTACCTGGGGAATGCTGTTGCTGGAAAACAAGTCGTGGTTATTGATGCAACTAATTCTATGATATCTGTACCTGATGATAAACTGGTAGTGCTCCAGGGATTGGATGATTTTATTGTTGTTGATACTGCTGACGTGCTGCTCATTTGTAAAAAAGAAAAGGAGCAGGATATTAAGCAATACGTAGCAGAAGTGAAACGTAATATTGGGGATAGTTATCTTTAACTCATTTCTTCAGTAACACTAACTGTTGGTTTCTTAAACAACCATATTGTATACCGGATAGCTGCGTAGATCATTAATGAACCAGCTGCAATCTGAGCTACTGTTGCTAACGTAGTGCCGTATGCTATTTCTGAGATGCATATGAGGATGATTAATACGATAAATCCTATCACCTGACTTCTTAAAACATTAAAATATCTCCTTGCCATAATTTCCTCCCTTTTATTTATCTATCCGATTTAAACGTATCGCCCTGGCTAAGATCTCCTGTTTGAAATCCTTTTTTGAACCAGTACATTCTCTGTTCTGAAGTGCCATGTGTAAAGGCATCAGGTACAACATAACCTTGTGATTGCTTTTGCAACCTGTCGTCACCAATTGCATTTGCGGCTCCTAATGCTTCTTCAATGTCTCCTTCCTGCAACACCTGCTTTTGTTTTTGTGTGTGGTGTGCCCAAACTCCTGCAAGGAAATCTGCCTGCAATTCCAACCGAACTGAGAGCTTGTTCATCTCTGTCTGAGATACTCTACCTCTCATACGGTCTAACTCATCTGTAATTCCCAGTAAATGTTGTACATGATGCCCTACCTCATGAGCTATTACGTAAGCCATTGCAAAATCCCCAGGTGCTTTAAACCTGTCCTGGAGTTCCTGGAAGAAAGAAAGATCAATGTAAATTTTTGAATCTGCGGGACAATAAAAAGGTCCGGTAGCTGCACTTGCAAAACCACATCCACTCTGGTCGTTACCTGTAAACAACACCAATCTTGGCTCAACATAATCCTTCCCTTGTTCACTTAACAACCTGTTCCAAACATCCTCCGTGTCTGCAAGAACTACTTTACTAAAACCTGCGAGTTGATCTTCTGCTGCTTTTTGTTCCTGGGTCATTGGCTGACCCTGGTTCTGCAAAAAATCGCCTCCATCCCCTCCGTTTCCACCACCAAGAAAGAGATAAATAATTGCAATGATCAGACCTCCGATTCCTCCTCCAACTGCCATACCTTTTCCACCCATTCCACGTCGGTCATCTACATTACTACTTTGTCTTCTTCCTTGCCATAACATAGTTCAAAACTTTACTGGTTACGCTTTCTTTCTTCCAGTTGCTCATTCATTACCACTCTGTTCATCTTTGTTCTTCAATCACAAATCCGTTTTTACTATTTAACACCTGTCTATCCAGGAATTAAGACTTTGTCTCCCCTTCAGGATCATTCTGATTAACATTATGCATGTTTAATCCCCGATCGTTCTGGCTTTTTAACACTTCTTCTGTTTCGTTTGTTTTATTCTCCGCTTCTGTTGGTCTTTCTTCTCTTACAGATTCACTTCCTGTTGCTGTGGTATCACTTTCATTACTAAAATCTGTTCTCCAGTTATTCTCTGGCTTTAGCACATCTTCACCTGCAGGATTATGAGGATAACCCGGGAAATCCTGCTTCATCTTACTATCGTTTGATTGAACCTCTTCCTTTTTGTTGATCGCATTTGCCGGATCATTCTCTTTATCAATTTTATCCTGGTTCATCTTTGTTTTTCTTAATTAAAAGAAATTACGTGCCAAACATTTTTGTGGAAATACTGGCTTTTAGGTAAAGTAATATTTCTTCTAAAAAGCCATGATTACCAGCCAGTACCCTGGTTTATTCTTTTTGAAAAACTACACTTATCTGCAATGAAAAACAAATGCCAGACAATTGTTAAGTGCTGTATAATGAGGAAATCTGTGGAGAATACGATCACCTACTTTGAAAAAAGAAATGATATGAGTCTTGGAAGAGATGCCTTATCACTGTCATCAAACCACTCATTCATGCTAACCAACGTTAAATTGTTGTTACCTGAGGCTGTAAGATAATCGGAGATATGATGTGTATAACAAGGCAATTCCTGGATTCCGTTTGTTGTTTCAAACCTTGCTTTACTTCCTGTGTATTGTTTAAATGGATGTAATTCGCACAAATAAAAATGTCCATTCTCTTTCAAATGTTCTTTTACCTGTTGAAAGATAAAATCAAGATCTGCTATATGTTCCAAAATGAGAGAGCAGGTGATGAGGTCTGCTTTTCTATCGGTGAAGTTCCATGGTTTCGAGATGTCAGCCTGTTGAAAAACTACATTGCTGGTTTTGATTTTATCCTTGGCTTTATTCATCATCTCTTCCGAGAAATCGATGCAGGTAAGATGAGTTGCTTTACCTGCCAGCCATTGTGTATTCTTACCAGCACCACATCCTAACTCTATGATGGATTCTGCTGTGATATCTGCTAACAAAGATTCACAAACTTGTTTCTCAAGGTCACGGGTTTTATTTTCCACTACATCGTAAGTAGAAGACCATTGATTGTATAACTGTTGAGTGGACACTACTTCTTCTTTTTCTTCTCCGGCAACAGCTCAAAATAAGTAACCTTAAAACGATCACCTACAACTTCACCTTGCACTTTTGCATCTCTTACTGCATTACAAAAACCATCTTTTGCATGAGAATCACCATGATCATCAATAGTAGTTCCATCAATAAAATATGCTTTACCATTGATACGAAGTGCAAGATCACAACCATGACCAGACAAACCGAGTTTACACTGGCCGCAGGATACTTTTACTGTATGGATTTTTTTGTTTGGATCAGGTTTGTTTAAAGTACTGTCTGTTTGAGCGAAAAGAGAAAATGATAATAAAGAAAATATAAGTGCAAGGAAAGTTTTCATGATTAATAATTGAAGGCTCTAAAGTAAATATTTTTATAAAAGAAAATGGCTGTTTAACAATTACTATTGAGGGTTGGTCTTTTTGCTAAGTTGATCGATAATCTTCCTCTTCTGTTTGGGTGTAAAAACTTTCACCCACGAAAAAACGATTGCATCATAGCCACCGGCTCTCTGTTTCTCCTCTGCTGTAAAAGCAACAAAGAAAATTTGTGGTAATGATCCTCTATCTATCCAGGGCTTAATACGCAGGAAATAATCCTTTTTTGATAAAATTGTTGCCCCATTGCTTCCGGTAACAAATGCAACTTTTTTATTAGAAAAGTCAAACGTATCTCTACTTTCCTTAAGAGCAGCATTACAAAAATCTACCTCCTGCCTGTTTAATATGAAACTGTTGTTTATACCTAAACTGTCTGACGATTGTCCAAAAACATGTGTCACACTGAAAATAAATATTAAAGTGGCGATAGCTTTCATACAGGCTTTTCGTTAAACTGATTTCGAGGTTCTTCAACAGTTTACTAATACAGTTACTGAATTTACAATTAATCCTTCGGCACCAAACCAGCTGCCTTGCTTATTTCCAACATCCTTTCAATCGGTTTCAGCGCTTTCAGTCTTAATTCTTCCTCCATCAAAATTTCCGGTGTTTCATATTCCATAGCCAGGTAAAGTTTTTCTAATGTGTTCAGCTTCATATGTGGGCAATCATTACAGGCACATGCATTATTGGGTGGAGCTGGAATAAATGTTTTGTGTGGTGAAGATTTTTGCATCTGGTGGATAATACCGGTTTCGGTAGCCACAATATATTCCTGGGAACTATCGGTCATGGTATATTTCAATAATCCTGTGGTTGAGCCAATAAAATCTGCATGCTCCAACACGGCTTCTTCACATTCAGGGTGTGCCACCAATTTCGCATTAGGATGCCTGTGCCTGAGCTTTGTGATCTTTTCGAGGGAGAATATCTCATGTACCATGCAGGCACCATTCCAGAGCACCATATTACGTCCTGTCTGCTTGTTTAGCCATGCTCCCAGGTTCTTATCCGGAGCAAATATGATTTTCTGGTCTTTTGGCAGACTATCAATAATGGCTTTTGCATTGGTTGATGTACAAATGATATCGCTCAAAGCCTTTATATCAGCTGTGCAATTGATATACGTAATCACAATATGATCAGGGTATTTCTCTTTAAATCTCCTGAATAATTCCGGTGGGGCCGATTCTGCTAATGAACAGCCTGCTTTCAGATCAGGCAAAACCACCTTCTTCGTTGGATTAAGGATCTTGGCCGTCTCAGCCATAAAATGAACTCCTGCAAAAACGATCATGTCTGCAGTAGTGCTTTGTGCTTTTTGCGAAAGACCAAGGCTATCGCCAATATAGTCTGCCACGTCCTGTATATCCGGCTCCTGGTAATAGTGAGCCAGCACTATGGCATTTTTTTTGATTTTTAATTCCTGTATAGCCTGGAACAAGTCAAGGGTAGGATCAATATCAATATCCAAAAAACCGATCTGTGAAACTTTCTCTTTTGCAATGTTTATATCCATTGTAATAGTATTTATAATACATTATTTATATAACCCACTACTATTATTACGTCTGTGGATTTCGGGAGAACTTGTTTATCCCCACAGTGCAAAGTTAATTAGTACCGGGTCTATCCACTTCAATTAACATAACTTCCACATCAGCCTTTTCAATACCACAAAGAATTTACGTTGCTTGTTCACAGCTGTTGGTAAAACTTATGCTTTCTTCCACATTTCACAAACCACAGCTTTTACACTGTTAAGGCACAGTTTGTAATTAGTGCGTACAATCCCAGGTATGCAATCATCTTACCATATGACGGGTACTTGTTCTTTTTGTTTCCCCGATCAGATTTTGGTTTATTATGGTTATCCACCGTGGAACATGATTGTACACAGGGCTATGGGGATTTAAAAATTTGTGTGGAATGTGTTCTGTTGATTCCACACAATACTCAAAGAATTTTTAAAATATATCCTCAAAGCAGGATGGTTGATTGGCGTGGATTTGACGCTTTTATCCACAATTTGTTCAAATGCTATATTCTCCTATTTTTGCCACCCTGACGAAATACGCCCAAAAATTTCCTGGCTGATCCGTTAGACTAAAACATCTCTCAATTGTAAATACATATAATAGTATGTCAGTTATTCAGAACATCAGGGATAAGTATGCTGGATTTGTGATCGCATTTATCGCTCTCAGTTTGATCGCCTTCATTTTAATGGATGCTTTTAGTGGACGTGGTGGCGGAAGTTTGTTTGGCAACAGCAGCACCATTGGTAAAGTAAATGGTGAGAAAATAGACAAGAGAGATTTCGACCGCCAGATCGAAACATTCAAGACCAATTATAATATGGCCAATGCTCCATACGATCAATTGGTGAACAGGGTGTGGGACATCAGCGTAGATAATATTATTATGCAGGATGAATATGAAAAACTGGGCCTGGCTTTCACTCCGAAAGAGCTGAATGCAACTTTGTTTGGAAATAATCCTCCTTACTGGCTAAAGCAGAATTTCACTGATCCTAATACGGGTGAATACAATCCTGCACAGGCTGCTGAATATTTCAAGCAGATAAAAGCACAAAAAAGTGATCCGAGAGTTGCTGACTTCTACGAAGTATACATCAAGCAACAAACGATTGACCAGACGTTGAGGCAAAAATACCTGTCGCTCATCAGCAACAGTGCTTATGTACCTAAATGGTTAGCTGAAAAAACACTGGCTGATCAAAATGCAATCTCGAGCATATCTTATGTATATGTGCCTTATAACTCTATATCTGACAGCAGTTATAAAGCTACCGACGATGAGATCAAAGCGTATGTAAAAAAACATCCTTCGCAGTTTATGGCTGAAGAAGAAACCAGGACTGTATCTTATGTAACATTTGATGTAAAGCCAAATGCACAGGATTCGCAAGCTGTATTAACACAGATATCACAATACAAAAACGAGTTTGCGACGACACCAGATTCTTTACAAGGTTCTTTCCTTGGAAGGGTAGGTTCTGAAATGCCTTTTTACAACAGCTATCTTGGCAGCAGCAGGATTCAACATGCATTTAAAGATTCCATTGCGAATGCAGGTGTAGGGAATGTATATGGTCCATACATGGATGGAAACAATTATGTTTTTGCAAAATTGCTGGGTACTAAATCATGGCCGGATTCAGCTAGTGTTCGTCATATCTTAATTAAGACCGGTGATCCAAGAACAGGACAGGTGTTGAGAGATGACAGCAGTGCAAAAAAGAAGATTGACAGTATTCAATTTGCTATCCAGAGAGGAGCAAATTTCGATTCGCTGGTATTGAAACTTTCTGAAGACGAAGGAAGCAATACTCCTGATAAAAAAGGTGTGTACGATTATTTTGCACAAGGCCAGATGGTAGAAAAATTCAATGATTTTGCTTTTGATAAACCAGTAGGATCTAAAGGTGTAGTAAAAACAGAATTTGGTTATCACTACATGGAAGTGTTGGGACAGAAGAATTTTCAACCTGCATATAAAATTGCTTACCTCGCTAAGTCAGTTAACCCAAGCCAGGAAACAGTTGATGCAGCTATGGCAGAAGCACAAAGATTTGCTTCAGCAAGTCGTAGCCAGAAACAATACAATGAAAGTGTAGCCAGGTTCAACAAACAATCACTGCAGTCAATGGACATCAGGAAACATGATGCAACAGTTGGTGGTATTGGTGAGAACAGGGCTTTTGTAAGATGGGTTTATGAAAATGAACCAGGGGATGTTTCAGAACCATTTGACATGAAAGATAAATTCATTGTTGCAATGGTTACGAACATACAGGAGAAAGGAACAATGAATGTTACCAAGGCAAGACCGTTGGCTGAGCCATTCGTGATCAATGAAAAGAAAGCAAAGAAGATCATTGCAGATAAATTCAAAGGCAATACACTTGAATCATATTCACAGTCTGCTGGTATTGCAATCAACAGGGCCGATAGCATCAACTTCACATCTTCTTTTGTACCGGGTGTTGGTATGGAAGCAAAAGTGATCGGTACTGCATTCAACCGTGCTATGATCAATAAAGTGAGTGAGCCGATTGCAGGTAACTCTGGTGTGTTTGGATTGAGAGTAGAAGTGATTGGTGCAAGACCATCTGGCGGAAACCTTGAGGACCTTCAGAAAACAATGTCTGAGCAGTTAAGAAGCAGCGGTTTTGGAGCGATAAACGCTTTAAAGAAAGCAGCAACGATTAAGGATAACAGGTTTGATTTCTTTTAAGAGATAAGAATAATTGAAGTAAAAAATCCCGCTTAGTAATAGGCGGGATTTTTTTGTTTAAAGCAAAACCAAGTTTCTGTATATGCGTAGTATTAATTTCTACCAACCTTTAGCAAACAGAATAAAAGCTGTTACAAACAAACCGTAAACAACGAAACATAAAATGTTATGAATAAGAACAATTTTTCTTACACCCTCAGTTTTGAAATCTCCTAAAATCAAAAAAGGTAAGCGGAGCATAAAAGAACCGGGAGTCGTGTTTGAGAAAATAGACCTATTTCCTAAATCAAATTTCTTTCTTTTGGGCTCTATTGATTTCGAATACTTATTATATAAGAGAATGATTAAGAAGTTCAGAATAACAATTATTGCAAAAATAATTAGGAGTATTTGTAAACTTGTCATCACTATTGTATTTGCATATTCTGCCCAATAATTGAAAATACAAAACTTTCATTGTCTCTATAAAAGCAAGCCCATTTTATTAATTGTTAGGTTATAGAACTCTAAACGTCCTTACCAAATATCTTCTTTAATTTTACACCATGGAGCAGATCGAAAACAAAGTAGCAGAGAGTGGCATCATTACATTGGATCTTGAACAATTCTATCCAAAAGGTGAGATCGGTGTGTTTGATATGAAAGATCACCTTTTTATGGGATTGATCTTAAAAGAAAAGGATTTTCGTGCTGCACTTCAAAATCTTGATTGGGAACAATTCAGGGATAAGAATGTTGCTGTTACCTGTTCTGCAGATGCAATCATTCCTGTGTGGGCCTATATGTTAGTGGCCAGTTATTTACAACCAGTAGCAAAAGACATCATTTTTGGTGATGAAAATGCTTTGATACAAACGATCATTTCTAAAAATCTTTCTGCGATAGACACTTCAGAATACACAGATAAACGAGTGGTAGTAAAAGGCTGTGGGGAAATAAAAATTCCGGATGCTATTTATATGGAAGCAACGGCAAAGCTTCGTCCGGTTGCAAAGAGTATTATGTATGGAGAGCCATGCAGTACAGTTCCGATATATAAGAAGAAAGCTAATTAAGCCGCTTCATTTTAGCATTTTATAGCGGATCGTAAGGCCTGCTTTTTGGTGCCATGTTTAATTATTTAATTAAACAATTGTTATGGCAAACTATCAGGGAAAAAAAGTAGCGATACTCACAGAGAATGGATTTGAGCAGGTTGAATTAACCAGTCCGAAAGAAGCATTGGAAAAAGCCGGAGCAACGGTTTACATCATTTCGCCACAAAAAGATAAAGTAAAAGCCTGGGACAAAGACAAATGGGGAATTGAAGTTCCGGTAGATGTTGTGTTGGATGAAGCCAATGCTGACGATTATGATGCATTGATGTTACCAGGTGGTGTTATGAATCCTGATACATTGAGAGAGAATAAAAAAGCAGTTGCCTTTGCTAAACATTTTCTTGAAGCAGGAAAACCATTGGCAGCAATTTGTCACGGCCCACAATTGTTGATAGAAACCGGGATGCTTGAAGGTCGAAAACTAACATCGTACTCATCATTACAAACCGATCTAAAAAATGCCGGTGCCGATTGGAAAGATGAAGAAGTAGTTGTTGATAATGGCCTTGTAACATCAAGAACACCGGAAGATCTTGAAGCTTTCAATAAAAAAATGCTTGAAGAGATTGCTGAAGGTGTGCATGCGTAAATCCAATGATCAGCCAACAATAAAAAATAAACCATCCGAAGGCCGGATGGTTTTTAATATCATAGCAGCGTGTAAGAAAATTAGACCCTGCTTCTTCCGCCAATCAAACTCAACAGGAACAATACAATAAAAATAAAGAAGATGATCTTTGCAATTGTTGCTGCTCCTGCTGCAATGCCTGTGAATCCAAATACCGCAGCTATTATAGCGATGATAAGGAATGTGACTGTCCAACGTAACATATCTTAGTGTTTTATAGGTGAAACATATTTGTTGCCTGTTGGTAAAAAGTCAGAAAGCGTGCCAAACAACGAAGACATTAGCCCCGGGCCGTAAAATACACATGTTCAATTGCTCTTTAGCTTAATATATTTAAGAAGTGTAGAATTGAATGCTTACAATATGTAATCAGGCAGGAAAGAAATTTTTCAAGCTGATCGAATTTTCACCCTGTAATCAGTTGGAATTGCCAGACAATCAGATACATGGCATGGAATTGCATATAGTTTTCTTATGTACCGGGAAGTAAAACAAACATGGAAGAAATTCTGGGCAAGTCTTGCATTGCTATCTGTTGATGTATTGATAATACTTGTTTTGTTTATTGTTTCGCTGATAGCCTTTATATGGATTGCGAAATATGTTTTTCTTGATGATAAGACAGCATTTGATGATAATGCCTTTGCTTACCTGCAAAATTGGGTGAGTGATGGCACAACCACCATTATGAATGCATTTACATTATTAGGCAAGATCGAATTCCTCATACCGGCTCATATTGTATTGATTGGTTGGTTCCTTTTTATAAGAAGGCACAGGTGGTATTCAATAAAAGTTCCGGTAATTGGTGTAAGCAGTGGATTGATCATGTTCTTTATGAAAAATGTGTTTCAGCGTGAAAGACCATTGATTCCATTACTGGAGCCTGCAGGAGGTTTAAGTTTCCCCAGTGGACATGCTTTATGCAGTATGACCTTCTTTGGCTTGCTGATCTATTTTGCCTGGCGGCATACAAAAAATATTTACCTGAGGTATACGTTGGTGATCCTCCTGAGTTTTACCATTCTAATGATAGGATTAAGTCGTGTTTACCTGAGAGTGCATCATGCCAGCGATGTAATTGCAGGTTTTGCATTTGGATTGATATGGCTGGTGCTTTCTTTGAAGATCTTGCAGGGAATGGAAGACAGGACAAAAAGGAAAATTGCACCTGTTGTGGGCTATGGCGAAGCACCAACAGTGGAAGCAAACCTTGAGTCTACCACTAATGCGAAATAGTACAGGAGAGAGGATAAAAAGCCCTTCAAAAATATTTTTGAAAATACCAGGTGAGGACGTGCTTATCTAAAGCACCGCTATTGCAAAAAGAATTACCGTCAATATATAGAAGAGGAACTGGTCTTCCCTGGTTGTGGCCTTTTCCATTTAAAGCAATTAAAGGTTAGTAGATGGTGTTGCTGCTGTAATTTACTTAAATATGGCAAATACCTGCAGTTCTTTCACTATAACGAAGAGATATGTGCAGAAATTGTGAGTCTCCAGATCTTATTAACGATCCTGAATATTATTCAACGAGGATAAAAGCAGCCCAATCAGAAGCCGGATAACTTACGCTCATAATTTGTTGTGTTAATCTCAGGGCCTGAGCAGGAGTTTTGCCTGCAAAGAGATTTTTGTAGAAATGCTGCATAAAAACCGCTGTTGGAGCATCGGGTACTTTCCAGAGTGAAATGAGTAAATGTCTTGCCCCACCCAATTTTAAAGCCCTGGATAAACCATCAACACCTAGATTATTACGGAGATCACCAAGCCCTGTTTCACATGCACTCAGGGAAATGAGATAGCAGTGGCGCAGATCTGTGTTGGCCAGTTCAAAACCAAATAGGTAGCCGTCAGATTCTGCTCTTTCGGTTTTAATTGGCTTATTGGCAAAGCTTACAGCAATGCCACATCTCATCATCGGATCATTTTTTATGGCTTCTTTGTTAATTAATTTTGCGTAGAGTTGTTTTACTGCGGTACTGTCAAAATAGAAACCGTGGGTAGCTAAATGAATGATGTTATAATCGGTTAATGAAGTTCTTAATGAATCATGAAATTCATGACCCGTGAGCGTCGTGGTAGTATGACCAGCAATTTTAAAAATGGACTGCAACTTTTCCGTTTCCAGTTTTGTGCCGGGTAAATAGTTCCATTTTACATTCTCGTTTAGTAAATTAAAGTCCTTGGCAGTAGCATTCCCTGCTTCATAATTCAAGCCACCTGCTAAGAGCGTTTCAGCTTTTGTGCTTAATGGAAGAACAGGATTAAATAAAACATTGCTGCCCGAAAGTTGGCGAAGCAATACATGCGAGAACAACTCTTTTTTATTCCATTGCAATGCTGCAAAAGATATCCGGTTAAGTAATGCATCAGGAACGATCAGCAGTTCTTTCTTTCCTGATACATGTTTCCAGATAGGAGTAAGAATATAGAGACCCAGTTTGTCTGTATCACCCTTCCTGAATTTTTTTGTGGCTGATTCTTTTTTCCCTTTTATTGTAAGTCCCCTGGTACCTGAAGTATTTAGTAATCCTGTTTGTGGAGAAGCAGACGGATCTTTCAACAATGTTATAAGTGCATCTTCTTTAAACAATTGAACAGTAGAAATTTCATTGTTTGTGTTAATGATGTATGCACCATAGTTGGCAGATGAATCGCTTAACCATGTATTATATCTTACCGTTTCAATATATACCTGGTGAGGCTTAAGGGTGGTGGAAATATTTTTCCAGGATGAGGCGGTATAGATAGAATCGGTGTCAACATATTTTAAGACATGCAACCAAAGTGATTGAGTCTGGCTTAAATCTGAATATTCTCTGTCAGTAGAAAGCATATTAAAATGACCGGCCAGAAAATTTGATCTCATTCTTTGCTTCCTGATGCGTTCGATAAGATCCAGCATTGCAGAATCAGTCTTGAATATATGATTGGGGAGCATGTTATTATCAGCAAGCGCATTTTTCAGGAATAAGGATTGAGCGATTACTTTTTCTTTTATTTCTGGCAGATCATTTAGTTTTCCCGAGAACAATAACTCATGATAGAGATCGAAAAAACTACTCAGCCGCTGTTCGTATAAACGAATTCTGTCTTCTGGAGAAAGCGAGATAAACGTATACTTTAAATTTCTTTCGGTATAAAAAAGGAGATTATAAAGCACATGTTTAAGTATCTCGTTTTTTGATCTGTAATGCGCAATAAAATACAGGCTTTGAAGTGAGTAATAATAAGGCACATTCTCCCAGTTATTTTTTTGCTCAATTGTCGTGAGTGCATCCAGTAAAGTAGACCTTGCTGTTTCCCAGCTTGTCTTTCCACTAATCATCTTAATTGTCATGTATTGTAGCCTCGGCCACTGGTAGAGATCATACAGCATTTCAGAAGAATCACTATCTAACGGAGCTAATTGATTAAACAACTTATTCAAAGAATCTTGAGCTTCTATGTGTTTGTTCTGTGCCTGTAGTATCTCAACTTCCTGCAAACGAACATCGATGAACAGGTTCCAATAGTTTATTTCATTAATACTAACGGATACAGGAGCAGGATAATATTTTTTTAATTGAACAATCGCTTTCATTGCGGATTCATACTTGCCTTCGGTTTTTCTTGTTTCTGCAAACAAATAGTATAAGCCGTAAAAAGCATCAAGTCTTTCTTCTTCAGAAAAGGGCTTATAGTCGTTTATGTAGGTTACGCCCTGGTAGGCTGCAGAAAAAGCCTCGGCCCCATTACCGATATTTATATAAAGCTGTGCAAGCATTTTAAAACCGTCTCTTAGCTGTGTGGCATTGATCACAGGAATCGCTCCTGCTTTAGCTGCCGCATCCATTTCATTTGGAATGAGATCTTCCAATAAAAACAAACGTAATGGAAGGATGGCCACACCTTCACGATGATCGTTGATTGCCCAGTCAGCAAGATCCATCACCAGTTGAAGGTGGATATAATAATAGATCAGCCGATAATCTTTATTGAAACGCTTATTGCCATATGCATTAGATAACACCATTTTCTCTTTCAGGTAACCCGTTTTCCTGATGAGTTCTTCAAAGTTTTGTTTGAACGAGAGATTTTCATTTCGCTTATAATATGGAGTTGCTTTCCATAATTCAAATCTTGCTTTAAGCTTCACCCAATGTGGAGCAAAATTGGCATATTGCTCTTCTATAGTGGTGTCTTTTGGTTGGGGTGAAAATAATATCTCGTAGTTGCTGAGGTTCCTGGCGATATCATAAGACCCTGTCGATAACTTATTGTATAAAAAATTAAGTAACGCCGTTTTAGTTTCTGAGGAATTGGCCGCAACAGATCTTCTCAGAATGGTATCAATCACCAACCATTCTCTCTTTCTACCTTCATCAGTATAGAATTCCAGTAATTGCATCAGTTGGTATGAAAAACTATCAGCGAGGTATTTGTTGTTATTGGTGATAAGAGTTATTCCATTACTTCTATAAGCATTGCGTTGTGCTGTATCAGGCATATCCAAAGCCTGGTACATGTATAAAATACCACGGTAAAGCGGATAATTAGTTTCATACCCGGCAAGAGCTGTATCTATCTTCCTGATATAATGGATCTTTTTTTCTCTTGCGGTTTTTGTATCGGCAGCGAGATCAAGGAGACTATCTATATTGATTGGTAATACAGGAAATTGGCGTTGTGCCGATATGTTGGTCGAAATAAAGATCAGCAGTGCAAAAATGGAGTAACGAAACATCTATATAAATATATTCCGAACATAGCACTCAATCATGGGTGTCATCTTATTTTTTTCTTAAAACAAATCTGTCATCACATATAACTCAACCACCAATGTTTGTGTGTTTGTTTGTATCTGTCATACCATTTGCATAGAAAGTATATAATAACTACCAAACTAAACCACACCAGGTAAGTTACAGCCAGGCTAAATCCAAATCCCTGCAACTTCGGATCAAAAGAAACCCAGGTAGTTAATATCATATCACTCCAGCTATACCCAGATAATTCTGCACCAACCATTGCAGCAAGATGTATCAGGTAAATATGCACCAGGTAATAGAACATAGGAACTCTTCCGATCACCTGTATTCTTTTGCTTAACCATCCATTACTTTTTTCTGTGAAAGCAAGAAGAATCATTGCAGGGCCAAGAGTGATGAGCAGGTATAATAATGAAGGAGGATATTTTGTAAGACTGAAAAATGAAAGCACAGTGAATGAACCGGATGATTGGCTGCTCCATTGAATGGCATCACCATACCAATTGGTAAATCGCAATGCGAAGAAGATGAATGTTGCCGCCAATCCAATTTGCCATAATAACTTCTTTCTTCTTTCGGGAGAATAACTGCTGTGGTACCATGTACCTAAACAATAACCTAACGACATCACACCTATCCACGGAACTAACGGGTATAATGCAAAGAAGGTTATGTTGTTGCCAGGATAAATTTTAGGCTCATGCAGTAAAGCCCAGATCACAGGTCCAACACCATTACCTTCAACATGAACTGTGTCCAAAAGATTATGTCCAAAGATCATGGCTAAGCTTAATAGCAGTATTACAGCTTTGGGTAAATGTATCAGTGCAGATAAAAATATCATGCTCATGCCTAAGGCCCAGATAACCAAGGTACCTGTATTGGCATATCCAAAGTCGAAGAACCAGCCGAAATTAATTATAGTAAGTTCCAGGAAGACAAGCCATAGTCCCCTGGTAAATAAAAACTTTGTTAGTGCTCTTTTCCCTTTTCTCATACCTACCAGGTAAGCCGAAGTTCCACTCAGCAACATGAATACCGGAGCACAAAAGTGTGTGATGAACCGGGTAAAAAACAATGGAACATTTGTCTTACTGAGATCTGTAGGATCAAATAAAAAAGCATCTGCATGAAAATAGTCTCTCACATGGTCTAATGCCATAATGATCATCACGATCCCTCTCAGGAGATCAATAGAAGTAACCCTTGCAGTTAAGGCAGGGTTCAAATCTGAATGATAGCGTTGTTTACTAGCTGGTTTGAATCTGAACAATCTTTTTGTGCCGGTGATTTCCATAATGCAGAATTAAGATGAATGATACCCGGTCTTTCGAAGATGTCCTGTGTAATTATCTTTTAGGCTGGCCTTAGAGAGTGAATGTAAATAAATTTGATTAAAGCAGAAAGCACATCATTATAATTATTAATCACAAGCGTATCCATTTTGATTTTAGGTCTATTGATTTTCTTATAGGTGCCAGCGGTGTTTCGGCTATGACACCAGCAAGATAAAATCCCATCAACTTATCGTTTATTCCAAGGCCAAAAAATGGTTTTGCCGAATCATAGTATGTTACTCCACCTGTTGTCCAGTATCCACCATATCCATAGGCATGAAGTGTAAGTGAAAGATTCTGTACTGATGCAGCCACTGCTGCAACTTCTTCTATCTCTGGAATTTTTAGTAAAGGATCTCTCTTCATGCAAATAGCAATAACATGGGAAGCTTTCAAATAGTTCTCCTTCAGCTTCAGGTATTTTGCTTCTGTAAATTTCTCACCGCTTTGTTGTTTGTATGCTTCAGCCTGGAAATCGGATAGTGTTTTTATCCCATCACCTGTATAAATAATAAAATACCAGGGCTCTGTTTTTCCATGAGTTGGTGCCCATGTTGCATTGATCAATGCCTGTTGTATGATTTCATCAGGAATGATCTCTCCTGCTTTGAATTGATTTGGTTTTACTGATCTTCTTTGCCGGATGATGTTATTAAGAAACGTTGTAGAATCTGTCATATTGATTATTGTTAAACGAAGTTAGTTGTAGTCTAGTCAATCTTTGATCACTCAACACAATAAAAAAACGCTTCGTGATGAAGCGTTTTTCTTTAGAAGAAGTATGTAATTATATTGCAGCAAGCGTAACGTTATCAAAATAGATATGGCCATCAGTGGTTGACTGCCATGTTGCATCTGCACCACCACGGAAGGTTTCAAAACAAACCCTGTTGATCAAACGTTTCAGATCATTCGTTGTCCAGCGTATAGGCTGGTCCATAACGGTTGTTCCATTTATGATCATTTGAATTCTGCCGTCTGTGTTAGAACCGGTATTGCTTTTCACCAGCATCTTCACATTATACCATGTTCCTTTCGCAACACTTCCTGTAGCAGGATACGACTTAGCGAAATCATTACCATATTGTCCTGGCTGATCTTTGTAGTATAGATAAGGTTTCAGGTAAACACGTCCATCCCATCCTTTGTACCACATCAACCTGGCACTGCCACCATTTCCGTCTGTTCCTGGAACACCACCTGTATATCCTTCACCCAGTAGAAATCCATAACCAACTTTACCACCAGCACTGAAATCGAACTGGCTGTCAAACATCATATCAAAGTTCAGTTGATATCCTGCAGCATCAGGTACATCTATCCATGATACCAATCCACCATCCGGTCCTACAACATTCTTTGCCAGGGTCGTTTTCATAGTGCCTGATGAGATATTCATACGTGTAGGAGCCCAGCCCAGCACACTTTTAAAATCTGTTGTTGCCTGTGTTAATGAATACAAACCATCGAGCCAGGTAAAGCCCACATTGAAAACATAAGATGTGCTGGTAGTGGTTGTAGTCGTAGGAGTAGTTGTAGTAGTGGTCGTTGTTGTAACTGTAGGTGTTGCTGTATTTCTGACAGGTTTTTTGTTAAGCGTAGCCTTTGTACAACCAACCAAAAGAGCATTGATCATAATAACAGCTGCAACATTTGCAAACTTGCGTGTTGTGAATTGCATAGGGGTATGTTTTTATAGGTATGTAATGGAAATCTTCTTTCGAAATTGAAGATACATTCCGCTAAAGGCAAGTGACATACCAGCGGCTGCAAAAACCGCTTATAAGAAGATTATAATCAGGGAGCAAATTAATAGATCTTTCAGCTTACGATTAAACACTTGTGATAAATATCGCTTTTATAAGGAGTTAGTTCTTTAAGTGTTTTTTAGTCTTACCTCAACAATAAAATCCATCCGGTTGTTCTTTTTCCATCTCCGATGTCGATGATGTAGTAGTAAGTTGATGGAGCAAGTGGTTTATCTTTTGATTTTCCATCCCATGGATTTCCATAACCCTCAGAGAAAAACACCTGTTGACCATAACGGTTGTAGACAAACACTTTACTATTGGGGTAGAATTCAATATTCCCGATTCTCCAGACGTCATTGATATTATCTCCGTTAGGAGAAAAAGCGTTCGGTATTACTAAAGGAAAAGTTACCCTCACCATCATTTTATCTTCGGCAATACACCCGTCAACAGAAGTCACCAGCAAAGTATATTCTGTTGCTATCACAGGTGAGGCTACAGGATTTGGAATAGCAGGATCACTTAATGAACTGGCAGGTGACCACAGGTAAGATGCATTGTTTGCATGCTGTGCAGCACTGAGTTGTGCAGTAGTATTTGTTGGAATGATGATATCCACTCCTGCATTGGCTACGGGCATCGTGTTATACCCAATGTTTATTGTATCTGCCGCAGTACAACCATTTAATGAAGCAGTAACAGTATATCTTCCTGAATCGGAAACAGCGATTGCTGAATCTGTTGCTCCGGTATTCCATGCATAGGAAGCACCAGGGTAATTTACACTGAGTAAAAGCGTATCGTATTCACATATTGAGGTACCTGGTCCTAAATCGATGGAAGGAGCAGTCTGAACGGTAATATTTATTGTATCCCTGGCTATACAACCATTCAACGTATTGAGTACTGAATACATTCCTCCTGTAGACACGGTGATGAATGAAGTGGTAGCCCCGGTGTTCCATTCATGTGTTGCACCTGTAAACGCAGCATTGAGTTGTATGGTCCTGTTCTCACAGATAGCGGTATCTCTTCCAAGATTTACAACCGGTGCAGGCGTAACGGTAACATCAATCGTATCTCTTACGCTGCATCCATTTAATGATGTAATGACTGAGTATTGGCCTGTGGTGTTTACTATTATCGAAGCAGTAGTAGCTCCAGTGTTCCATAAATAATTGGCTCCGGCATTTGTTACATCAAGCTGTAATGTATTATAACTACATATCGTTGTATCATTTCCAAGCTCAACAACAGGTGCAGGCGTAACAGCAATGTTGATGGTATCTTTTGCAATACAACCATTCAGCGTATTGATCACAGAATATATTCCTGCTGCAGTAACGCTGATGGAAGAAGTTGTAGCACCGGTATTCCACTCATAACTTGCACCAGTATAATTTGCATTCAATTGTATCGTTGCATTTTCACAGATGGAAGTATCAACCCCAAGATTCACTGCAGGTATGGGACTTACAATTACGTTGATCGTATCTTTTGCAGTGCATCCATTGAGTGTACTGGTGACAGAATATTCTCCTGCTGTGTTTACAGATATGGTTTCAGTAGTAGCTCCTGTATTCCAGATGTATGTTGCACCAGGATATGTTACATCTAATATAACATTTCCGGTTTCACAGATAGCAGTATCGGCTCCGAGATTTGCCACTGGAACTGTTTTAGCTACAATCGTTATTGTATCTGCTTTTATACAACCCTGTTTTTCTCCCGTAACCCAATAATCACCTGGTGCCGAAACCTGGATGCTGTTGGTAGTAGCACCTGTATTCCATACAATAGAATTTGCGGTACTGGTGGCAGTTAAACTAATGGTATCACCAGGACAAATGAATTGAGGATCTGTTTGATTAATCACTACAGTAGGATCATTTGATACAATAACGAACGTATCAATGTTCTGGCAACGTTGGGAGTAAGTGTGTGTTGCAATATATATTCCGGGTTGATTGACTGTTATCGTTTGGGTGCTTCCTCCATTGTTCCAGGCATAACTATTTGTTGCACTGGGTACAGGTATATGGGCAGAAATATCGATTGGAGAAATTGAACATAAGGATGTATCAAACCTGTTTCGGTAAATAAGCGAATCCCTGATGTATAAAATAGCACTGTCAACAAACACGGTGGTACAGGTTCCTTTGGCAAAACGTGCAACAATCTTTTCAAGCCCTTCATTTAATGCATCTGCAGTAGCGGTGAAGTTGAAAGTTTTTTCTGTTTCGTTTGCAGCAAATGAAATCGTAGCAGGCATATCAGTAGTGAAATCTACCAGGGGAGTTGCTGTTCCTGGATAAGTTGCAAACGAAGAATTCAAGGTAAAAGCACCGGTAACTTCAGGATTACGGTTGAGTTTAATCTGGCCCGTTTTACATGCCTCGATCAATGTGGTACTATTATTATTCTGCGGATCGGTATAAGGGCCTTGTGTTGAAGTGCTGATCTCTTTTTTTGACATGAAACTATTGGCTTCGATAAATACGCCACTATCCCAACCTCCGTCAGTTACATCAGCAATGCCCAACTTAATAGTATAAGTCTGGCATGGTATAACCTTTACTTTAGCCGTTAATATAACAGTGTGTCCATCAAACGTAACATGAACTCCGGATTGGTTATCAACGTAGTATTGCGGAAAAGGTGAATTTACACCTGGGTATTGCTGACAATTAGATATATTTCCTGCGGGTACACCGTTATTTATTGTATTGATAGTTACAGGCACTTTACTTGTAAGATCTGGAACAAGTGCTATATTATGCCACACGTTCGGACCTGGAGGCAAAAATCCAGGCCCCTTTATAAAAAATCCGAATACATCATTGTAATCATGACAATTGAATTCCGGGTATTCTTCCGATGCAAAAATGTAACGGACATAAAGACTATCACCTTGTGGTACGAAGTCAAACTGTAGAATACAAGCATCTTGTGTTGCTTTCCCCGCATATGTAGTTAATAATGCATCTCCGGGACTTCCTGTAGGGTAAGAAGCCTGATTATTACCCGCTCCATCAACTCCCCAGCTAGTTCCAAGTGTTTTAGCTCTTCCCGTGGTAAGGACAATTCCGGAATCAATTGCAAAGCTTCCGGGTACAGATTTGAATATTCCTGCAGATACGGAATTGCCTATGTATTGTGCATTTGTAATGGTAATACCTTGTCCAAGTATTTTCTGTGCTAGTTGTGTTGGACTATTGTTCGTCGTTACCGTTAACTGGGCCTTAACTGAACCGCTTATAACCAGCACAATAATTAACCCAAGGATATTGAGAAAGTGTCGCATCATATAGTTGGAGATGCCTAAAGATAAATTTATTGGCCGGTGTTAGCCATTAAAAAAATCGGTTATAAGAGATGGCAAACAAGTGTTAGACGGAAATCCATTTTGGTTTCGTTTTCAGTAGCTTCTTATATATTTTACAATCAACATCATGTGCACCAGGTAAGTATCCAATGCTCATCAAAAATTCATTAACGATCTCTCCACCTGTAAAACGAAATGTTTTCTTAAACAACTTCACCCACTCTTCTTTTGTTTTGGGATGATGATGTTCTATCCATTTTTCAAAAGATCCATATTCTTTTTGCAATCCTATAATCACCTTTGCATTTTCAATCGCAGCATCTACTTTCAACCTGTTACGAATAATGCCTGCATCCCCCAGTAATCGTTGCCTGTCTTTTTCTGTATAAGCTGCTATTTTTTTAATGTTGAAGTTGTGATATGCCTTTCGGAATGTGGCTTCCTTCTTCAGTATTGTTTCCCAACTCAGTCCAGCCTGGTTGATCTCCATGATCAGTCTTCCAAACAACTCATCATCATTATGAATTGGAAATCCGTAATGGTTATCATGGTAAGGTTTGTGAATGGCTTTCTTTTCTTCATTCATTTGAAGAATAGCGGTGCAGTAAGACATAAGGGCTCTGATTATTTGTCACCGAATATATGAAATGAAAATGCCCTGCACATAAAGTACAGGGCACATTCTCTAATGAAGTTTATTCATATTCACTCGGTGCAATACATTCCTGCCAGTATTCTACGATTTTGCGTATGGTTTCTTTCAATGCAGCTTCAGAATTAGGTTTCAGGAAGAAGCCTTGTACAGACATAGAGTATGCTTCAAGCACGGCTTTTCTATTGGCCCCGGTAGTAAAGAACAGGTAGGGTATACACTTCGTTTGTAATTCTTCGTTTGTAAACACCTTCTTTCTTAACTCAAAGCCATCGATCTTCGGCATATTAATATCTGACAAGATCAGGAAGGGTTGAATGTCTGTTTGATTCAGATAATCCAATGCAACATTACCATCATTAAAAAATATGATATCGTTCTTGTAATCCAGCTTATTAAAAATGTCTTTTAAAATAAACTGGTCATCCAGGTCGTCTTCTATTACTATGATTGGCCCTTTCTTGTTCATTATAATTTTATTACGGTGTTTATATTACAACCTGATGGTTAAACCGAATTTTCCACCGGAAAATGCATTGCCGCCACCTACTTCCAGGTTAAGACCTAACTTATTATTGAAATAATATCTTCCACCTACCTGGCCACCTAATCCTAATCCTGAAGTGTTATCGCCACCATAAGAATCAGGAGATGACCAAACATAAAATCCAATATTGGCACCTGCATACAGATCTAAATCCTTCGGAATATTTAGTACCCGGTTAAAGTGGTAATTCAGGTTTCCTGAGATTCCTGTAATGCCATGCCTGTATTTATTATTGCCCCAGTTTTCATTATAAGAACGATAAGATAACTCTCCACCAATCGTCAAATCTGTACTGATACCGTGATCAATACCTAAATATATCGGCACGCCCCAACCCGAAAGTCCTACACCAACATTTAACTGTGATTTCCCTTTAGGTAAAGGATTCTGTGCATTCACTGCACTTACAACTATCATAAAAAAAAGAATAGATAAAATTCGTTTCATAATTATTTTTTTAGTTCTTACTCATATGGCTTTTCAGAAAAGGCCCTGTTTAGTTGGTAGCAGCTCCATTGACTGATTTTGTATCTTATTGTTTTTCTGCAGCCCTTAGTCTTACACCTTCTTCAATTCCTTTCTGGGTGATGGTATAAGTGAGCGGTTGTACACCAGGCAGATCTTCCAGGTGACCACTGTTGAGCAGCTCCGTTAAAAGCAACTGCAAGTGATTTTTATCTGCTACTACTCCGATGTTTTCTTTTTTGCTTAGATCGTCTATCGTTAACGTTTCGTGCTTAATAAGCGCTTCCAATACTATTTTCCTGTCTAATATTTCATCCATAATTTGTTTTTAGAACTTGTCTGTGGTTAGTACTACTATTGAACCAGGAACGGTAACGGTAGCATTATCCTCAGCTGTAACAAATATCCTGTGTGGCTTTGCTGCAGATACTGTATGAAATGATGCTTTCAGCTTAGAGGAGATCATGGTAGAACCACTATTGATCTGGCCGATATTCTTGATCACTTCATTTTCATCAACCATCCAGACTACGTAAGCATCTTTAGGAGGCTGAAGTCTTTTTACTTCTGAAAGGTTCTTAATATCTACCTTGATCTGGTAATTATCGTTTCCGTCTTTTTTTACTTTTACATCTCCCCTAGCTGCAGGAACTACTGTTGATGAGAGGAACGAGTGTGTACTTGCACAACCAGAAAGACTGATTACTAAGATTATTGCTGAAATTCCCAGGATCGCAGACCTGATTGATTTAGTGTTCATGTTTTATTTGGTGATTATTTGATGATGTAAAGGTTGTTTTAATACGCTCAAAGCACTTACAGATAGAGAAGCATTAGTTACATGATTCACACTTAACTCGTATTTGCAACAGGTAAGGCCCAAAAAAACTGCCGGCGTTGTGAATTGCCGGCAGTTAGTAGAAAAAGTATATTCTATTTAGAAGGGACGATATCTATGATAACAGTTCTGTTATAAAATCTTTCTTCAGGTAATTTGTTGTCAAAAGGAGCAAGTCCTGTATCTTCTCCAAAACCATAAGATTCAAACTTCACACCTTTTTTACCAGCTTTGATTACAGCACGTTCCAGTATTTTCTGGCTACTGCTTGCTCTTTCCTGGGAGAGGGTCTGATTGTACTTCTCTTCACCAATAATATCCGTATGACCATGAATGATCACAGTGCCATCATCAGGTATCAAAGGAGCAACTATTTCAGTTAAGAATTTTTCGTAAGCAGTGATAGACTTAGATCTGTCAAAGTCAAACAATATGCTGTAACGCATACCTGTTTGCTTATCTTCTGTTGACTTAACCAGCCTTACTGAAGATTCTTTTTTAACAGCACGACCGCTATGCGATTCACCTATCATGGAAACATGGTAAGTACCTGTATTGCTGCTACCAAGTATTTGCTTGCCCGGGATGGTTACAACATCTTTAGCAAAAGGTCCGTAACGTTGCACTGCACCTTTGTCGTCAGTAAGTTCAAGAGACCACCACTTCAATAATTCAGTTGAGCCTGTTGAAGTGAAAATTACATGACTGTCTAAAGGATCTGCCTGGATGGCTGTGATCTCAACAGGTCTTAGGAAAGAAGAGCTTCCACCAACTTCGAGTAAAAGTTCAGGCGATACACTTGTTATATCTACTCTCCTGTCTCCTTCACGTAATAGTACCAGTTCTTTTGTTGCACCAGGTTGCTCGGAAGGAATAACTGGTTTGTCTCTACCTTCTGTTGTGATTCTTGATGGTGTTATGCCGAATACTGAAACCAAGTATTGTTTTACATTTTCAGCCATCAGTTTTCCTTCTGTAGGATTGTTATCAGCAGCTCCGCTTAGATTGATTACAGCAGATGGATTAGATCTCATCCTGTCTCCAATAATGTTAAGGATATTATGGTATACTGAAAGCTGTCTTGCAGAACGATTGTTATTAAGATTATCAGGCTGTGCTGATTGAAGCTGTGCTTCTTTAAAGCTAGATGCTGCAGCATTAGTTAACATAACATAACGGCCAGGAATATCAGCTGAACCTGTATTGAAGAAAACAGAATTACGTAAAGGAAAGTTTTCTTTTACTTGTCTTACATCAGGCACCGCTAGAGGTGCTCTCACAGAGAAGTCTACTTCTTTTTCTGTTACCGGTGTAACAGTTACAGTTGGTTCAGGAGCTGTTTTAATAGGATCTTTTTTCCTTCCTGTTCCAAATTTCAGGGCAATACCAGCACGAATGGTATACATAGACCATGATTCAAACGTACGTGGTGCTTGTCCAAGATCGGTTTGAAAAGATGCAAAAGGCGATAACGTCATTTGTGCCCTGCTTTCTCTTGCAGAAAGTGGAATGTCAACACCTAGACCCGCCTGTGCAGAGAATATTGTTTTTCGTACATCACTAAGATCAGCTGTTCTGTCGACCTGCTTTTCCTGCTTGTATGTGAATTGCTTTCTTACGTTCACGCCAATTGTTGGTCCACCGAAAATGTAAAACCCTGAAGAGAAAGGAGCGATACGTAGTGAAGGCTCAATCGCTATATAACTAAGATTGGTTGATAGTGTTGCCGGACAATCACAAGGAGCCATTACCGTATTGAATGTTCCGCCACGATTATCATAAGCAATGTTCAGCATTCCACCCCAAACCTTATTAGGTCTGTATTCTGTTAGTAATGAAAAGTAAGGCTTCACACTATTGCCTTTGTGAAAGGCAGCAGGTACACTGAAATTATTCGTGAGTTTCTGTGTTGTTCCCTGGTAATTGTTGAAGTTGGCTGCAACAGATTGTCCAAACCACCATACGGGCTTAACACGTTCGGCCACCTGAGACTGTACTGCACCGGCACAAGCCAATGACAATACCAGCAGGCTGCATTTCTGATTTAATATTTTAGATAGTAACATATAAATTCTTTAGTTGTTTGTTATAGTAAAAGTTAGTTAGGTACATTGATGGTAGTATTCACCATAGTTACAGAGGCATTCAAAGAAATTGCTCTTCCGTTCAATACGGTTTGCACCATATTTCCTGCGGTAGAAAATGTCATACCTGCAGAAGATATAATCGTTCCTGTCATCACACCACCGCCTGCTCCGTTAATGACGGCAGCACTACCTACCCACCAGTACACATTCTTTGCCTGTGCACCATTGATCAGCAAAACACTTTTTGCTCCTGATGGTCCGGCTACACCTACTGTTAAACCTGCGGCAGTCTGGAATATCCACTCTGCATTCGGGTTACCCATTGCATCAAGCGTAAGATTACCGTTTGAGATATTAAACGTTCCGCTGGCAGATTTATAAACTCCGGGAGGCAATGTAAGTCCACCTAACTCTCCGGCTCCAGGATCGGTTCCTCCTGGTCTTGATGTCGGTGAGATGCTGTTGTATGCTACATTCGCATCAGCCAATCCGTTCGTGGCAATTATGAATGATGCAGCCGAACCTGGAGGTGGAGGTGCAGTGTGAATTCTACCTGTTACCAAACCTTTGTTCAAAGGAGTTTCGGTATAGACATCTCCTGTTGTTCCATCATGGAAACCGGTGATCAATGTAGCTGCTGCTGTAGTTCCGATGCTACCATTATTGATAACAGTATTAAGACCCTGGTTGGTGATACCTGCACTACCGCCAAATACACCAAACAAAGTAGTTGTTCCCAATGGTGGAGGAGGAGGTGGTGGTGGAGGTGGAACAACTGCTACAGTAGTAAAGCTCCAGGTGTAATCAGCTGCTAAGGAGTTGCCTGCAGTATTTTTCGCACCCGTAGTGATAGTAGCCGTGTAAATCGTATTATTCAATAATGCAGCAGATGGTGTGAAGCTGGCAGTATTACCTGAATAAGTAACTGTACCTGTAATATTATTTGTTCCCTGCCTTAAAATGAAGGTTGAGGTGTTAATAGTTGAAGCATCCATCACATTATTGAATGTTGCCGTGATCACCTTGTTCACTGGTACGTTCACTGCTCCATTCTCAGGATCTGTTGATACCACTAAAGGAATACCACCTGTTGCAAAACTCCAGACATAATTAGCAGCTAATGCATTGCCTGCAAGATCTTTTGCACCTGTTGTAATTGTACCTGTGTACACTGTGTTCGGTAAAAGCGGAGCTGTTGGTGTAAAGCTTGCTGTCATACCCGAATAAGTGATCGTACCTGGTACAACTACATTGCCCTGCTTAAGTATAAATGTTGTGTTATTAATCGTGGCAGGGTTCATATTGGTACTGAACGTAGCCGTAATAATTTTACTGATGGCAACATTTGCTGCTCCATCTGCAGGATCTGTAGAAACAACAATAGGCACTGTGCCTGTATTGAAACTCCACACATAATCTGCAATCATTGCGTTACCTGCAGGATCCTTCACCTTGTTTGTGATGGTTGCCGTATAAACAGTATTGGAAGCCAGCACTGTTGAAGGTGTAAAGCTGGCAGTAAGACCATTATAAGTTACTGTACCTGGAATAACTGTGTTGCCCTGTTTTAAAAGGAAAGTGGTTTGATTGATAGTAGATGGATCCATCACTTTATTAAATAAAGCGGTGATCACTTTTGTAGTAACTACATTGGTTGCACCATTAGCAGGATCCGTGGAAACCACTTCAGGACAAAAGTCTTTCGTTTCTCCGGTGAAGGTGTCTTTTTTGCACTGCCATGATACCATTGCAATTAGCACTATTACTATCCAGGAAGGATTAAACAGTCCTGACCTGATCTTTCCCCACAGGCTTTGGGTGTTTGCTTGAACAGCATTTGTATTTTTCATGAAGCAAAGGTCACATCAATAGAAAGCAAAAGCGTTACACAATCATTACTCAGAGTTACACATGTCACAGGTTCTGCAAAAAAAATGCAGCCGGATTTCTCCGACTGCAATCACTCAAATCACACTTTACATGCTTGTTCAAAACCAAACTAGTTACCCGTTAATTCCTTGATCTTTTCTTTACCCTTCTCAAATAACGGATCATTACTAATCCTGGTTTTCAGGTTATCTGCAAGGTCTTTTGCTCCATCAAATGCTTTTTTGCGTAGTTCTGTTCCTTTAGATGGTGCAAATAATAAACCCAGCACTGTTCCTGCCACAGCACCTGCCAGCAATGCGGCAACCACTTTTAAACTATCAGAATTTTTCATATTTGTCTATTTAAAATTTAATATTATTCATACCCACTTTTAATAACAGTGGATATCATTTTAAAACGAGGCCCGGCTGTTACACAATGTTTTATATGTGCCGGAATGATCATGCCTTCACCCTGATTTACGAGAAATTTTCTTTTGTTGATGAGAAAGGTGGCCGTTCCATCAATCACCTGTATATATGTATCAAAGGGGAGTAACTTCTCTGCAACTTCTTCACCTTCTGCAATTGAAAAGAGTGTAATGTCACCGGTGGTTTTCTTGATAATGGTTTTACTCACCACTGCATGTGGTAAATAATCCAGCAACTCTACAATAGCATGCTTCTTCAGTTTCTCGATCTCCTCACTTGTATTATCGCTCATCTTTATGTTGTGAAGCGCAAAGTTGGCTTAGTAGCAGGCAATGTTGTTATACATTGACAGATAAGAATTACAGATTTCACATGTTTTATAAAATAGAATATGTAATTACATCTGCTCGAGATTGCCTTTTCTTTTTTCTTTTAGCTTTTTGTAGAAAGAAGGGGTAAGTCCTGTGATTTTTTTAAACTGGTTGCTCAGATGTGCAACACTGCTGTAATGAAGCTTGTAAGCGATCTCAGTAAGATTCAATTCATCATACAATAAAAGCTCTTTTACTTTTTCAATCTTATGAATGATGATGAATTGCTGTATCGTGGTTCCTTTTACCTCTGAAAAAATGTTTGCCAGGTAAGTATAATCGTAACCAAGTTTGCTGCTGATATAATCTGAGTAATTTGTCTCAGGCAGTTCATCGGAATAGTGGATCATTTCCACAATAACATTCTTAATCTTTTCTATCAGTATGCTTCGCTTGTCATCCAGCAACTCCAACCCGGACCTTAAAAGGCTTTCCTGTAGCTTTTTGAACTGAACCTCATTAATGTCTTCGAATATTTCAGCAACACCAAGATCAACTGTCATGTATTTGATGCCGAGGTTCTTCAACTCTTCCTGTACCATCATTTTACACCTGAGGCTAACCATATACTTTATATACAACTTCAAAACAGAAAGAGATTTCTGCAAAGGTATCACTTAAAGAACTGAGGATAACTAAAATCAGCTTATTTAGGATAATAGCATGATCCATATGGTATTAATGGTAAGCATGATCGAAATCTACTCCAGGGGTGTGATTGATGTAACTATTAAGACCCCTTGTGTAAGTACACCGATAATTGTATGCTGAACTTTGTTGAATATTCGATGAATTCCATCGTTTGCGAAAAAACAGAAAAATGAAAACACAAAAGATCTTATTCGCTGCTGTTTTAACGGCAGCCATTTTTACCACTGGTTGTAAAACCATGAACAAATCTCAGAAAGGTGCTGTAATAGGAACAGCAGGTGGTGCAGCAGCAGGAGCTGTTGTAGGAAGAGTTGCAGGAAATACAGCATTGGGTGCCATTATCGGAGCTGCTGTAGGTGGAGTAACCGGTGCAGTTATCGGCAGAAAAATGGACAAGCAGGCTGAAGAAATGCAGGCAGCTATTCCTAATGCAGTAATAGAAAGAGTGGGAGAAGGAATTGTGATAGAGTTCAACAGTAAGGTATTGTTTGGCTTCGATCAGTCAGCACTTTCTGCCACAGCAAAAAATAGTCTTGATGAACTCGTAGACATATTACAGAAATACCCGGATACAAATATTGAAGTGCAAGGCCATACAGATGGACAGGGAACTACTGCTTATAACCAAACATTGTCGCAGCAAAGAGCTTCAGCTGTGTCTGGCTACCTGACCAACAGGGGAATTGACCTTTCACGAGTTGCTGTAAAGGGTTTGGGCGAAACATCACCTAAATATTCTAACACTACTTCAGAAGGACAGGCCCAGAACAGGAGAGTAGAGTTTCTTATTTCAGCCAATGAAAAGATGAAAGCCGATGCTGCTGCAGAAGCTGATAAAAACGGTAAATGATTTTAGATACTAATAAGAAAGCCCTGCTGTAGAAGCGGGGCTTTTAAGTATCAGTCTTCAGTAAAAGTTATATCTGATTCTGAAAAGTGTTAGTTTAATTTGGTTTTCAGGTGCCTTTCAAAATCTGAACGGAATGGCCTGTTCCACCTGCAGGCTTCGAATAATTGTTCCAGGTGTTTCGTGATGAGGGTGCCTGAGGTTATCAACTTAGCCAGCACCGGATTAGCATCGATCCATTCCTGTTTTAACGAATGGTCTTTCAGATAGGAGATGATGATATCGCTTTTGAAATAGATAGGTGTATGGTGAATGTCTTTGATCACCTGGTTTAGTTCAGCTGAAAGTATAGGATAGTCTTCTGCACTAAATTTCTTCATATCGCCAATGTTTCCGTAGTTGAATTGTTCCATGTGTGTGAAAGATTGATATTTCCGGTAATACCGAAAAAGAAAAACTGTTACTTATCTTTTTTTGAATAATACCTAAAGAGTTCAAGCACCTGGTGACGTGTTTTACCAAACTGCAATTGAAATTTTGCCAGTATCTCATCCCTTCTGCCATCACGGTAGTTCATTTCCTCGATTGTAATTGTTTCTCCTGTTGTTTTGCAAATCGTAGTAAGATCGTTCATGCGGTAAAGATCAGTAGCAAACAAGGCAATTACCTTACATAGCAACCCTTATAAGTTACATCAATCACATATTAAACAAATTAAGAACAACAATCAGAACGGAAAGTTCTTGTCACTGATCACTTTACCCGTCACCTCGTATATCTGTAAAGGTTCGGTTCTTCCTTTTACTTTGATGGGTTCCCAGATTTTTACATCAACCAGATCTTTTACTTTTTCATAAACCGTTTCACTAATGAGAATGGTGTTCGGTTGATTGGTTGTCAAAGATTCTATTCGCTTAGCGGTATTCACATTATTGCCCGTTACACAATATTCTATCTTAACATCAGAACCCAATGTACCGGTAATAACATCACCGGCATTAATGCCGATTCCGACTTTAATAGGAACCTGTGTGAATTCTTTGCATAATTCGTTTACAATGGTCAGCTGACTCATCATTTCCAGTGCACAAAAAACTGCGTTTCTTTCGTATTCAGGAAAGGAAAATGGTTTGCCGAAAATCGCAAAGATCTCATCACCTACATATTGCACTACCATACCACTGTATTCCTTGATTACATCAGACATTACTGTATAGAACACATTCAGTATTTGTACGGCATTGGCCGGATGTTCATTTTCTACCAGTGAAGTATAACCCCTGATATCGCAGAAAAGTATAGCACAATGTTTCAGTTCTGCATCATTAAAACCATGCAACTCGGATTGTATGTGTTTAGTGATCACTTCAGGTGGAACAAACCGGGAAAACAATTTGAGTATCTTACTTTTTTGCTCAATTCGTTGTTCCATATCCTTCAACAAACCGGTATTCAGTTGTTTTAACTGGCGTTTCTGCAATTTCAGTTCTATCTGGATGATGATCTGCCTTGCCAGTGTATGCAAACCTTCTTTCTGCCAGGTGGTGAGCGATTTTGGAGCAGCATCCATCAAAAACAAATAGCCTAAAAGCTTACCGTCTGTTGCCACTAAAGGCACTTCTGCGTAAAAACGGGCAAAAGGGTCTCCTGTTACCAGTGTATGATCTTTAAATCTGTCGTCGGCCCAGGTATCATGAACCTCTATAAGTTCAGCCTCGCCCGATATATTCAATTTTGCAAAGGTGCCTGGAGTCGTTTCTTCCTGCCAGCGAACTTTATCTTTAAACCAGATCCTGCTTTTATCAGCCAGGCTTAAAAGTGCAATATCAACACCGCAAATATCGCAGGCCAGCTTAACGATGTTATCATAATCGGGGGAAGCTTCTGTACCGAGTATCTCTAATTCATAAAAAGAAGCCAGTTGTTCTTTTTCCGATTCAAATTCTTCAAAAAGTGTAAGCGGTTTCTTCATGTTGTGATTGCGAATTATCAAATGTAGGTTCCATTTCAAACAATATATGGTTAAAAGCGAGTACCGTGGAATATATAATTTCATTTAACACCATTGCCTGTTTAATAAGCCTAGCTTACATAGCTGGTCATGTTGACCAGCGTAAAACAAACAAATGTCAAACATAACACAGGTGGTAAGAACAGATAAGCATATGACTACCTTAAAGAAAACCATTATTGCCACTAATCTTGACCAGGTACTAAGTAGTAATGGTCCATATACTTTTTTTGCACCTTCAGATACAGCTTTTGCAAAGCTCGAAGCAAATGTTGTTGATACGCTTTTGAAACCTGAGAATTGCGAAAAGCTTTCAGACTTGTTGAATAACCACCTGGTAGAAGGCAAAATCAACTTTAAAAATCTCGAGGATGGCCAGAAGTTAAAAACAATAAACGGTAAAGAGCTAAGTGTTCATGTTAAGAACGGCACGGCACATATTGGTAACGCACAAATACTGACGGCAGATGTAAGAACATCTAACGGCGTAATACATTGCCTCGATACGGTGTTGAATTAAATGAAATTGAGTTAAAAAAAGCCGCTGCAACTTAGACAGCGGTTTTTTAACTTCTTAGCCCGGTATAATCCTTTCAACTGTTAAGTTCTGGTTTTCCTCAACACTTTTTTTGAGTTTGTTGATCGCTTCTCTTATGTCTTTCAACACGTGAAACTCTTCATCATTTTTCAGTGCCTGTTGATATAAGGTTTCATAAGCCGGGATGTCATCTACCGATGCAGAATTTCTAGATTGGGGGGTAGTGTTCATCGATTTCGGTTTTAACGATTCTGATGCAAAGATGAAAACTACCAAGCGGCTGTAGTTACATTTTAAAACAAAATATTTACATCAATCACACCTGCCGTTTAGTGGATTGGCTCAAATTCGGGGTAAAAACTTTTGTATCCCAGTAACCTGGATATTGGGGTTAAAAGAAAACCCATTGTTTTTTGCACGGCAACCGGAGGTCCTTCTGCCAGGTAAGAATCAAAACCTTCAGTAGAAAACAATCCCATTTGAAACATGGTTGCCGCAGATTTTCCGAAAGATGGATCACTATCCATCAAGCCATACACCTGGGGTAAGTGAAAAGCGAATTTTTCAGGAAAGATGGCGTCTCGCTTTGTTCGAATGGTTGTCGCCGTTTCATTATAAGGTTTATGGGCAACACCCTTAGGAACAAGCAAAGTGTCACCTGCTTTTAGCTTATGCACCTTTCCATCTACCCAAACAGATAGTTCACCTTCATGCACTTCAAACACCTCATCAAAAGTCGTATGGATGTGTTTTGGTGGTCCGTCTGCAAAAGGGTCTATCTCAACAGAACAATATACCAATCCATTTTCCTGTCTTAATACGGTTTGTTTAAACCCTTCTGCTTTACTGTAAAACTGTTGGCCAGCTTTAAAGTAGCCGGAAGCCGATGGCTTTTTTTCAGGGAAAACAACAAGGTGTAAGAAATAACCAATAGCCAGGTAGGCTACAATTGCTATCAAAAAATACATAGCTGATCTCTTAATAATTTTTTTCATTGTGAATGGTTTTTAATGACACTGCAAAACTGCAAAAGCATTGATGCATGGAATTGCACCAGCAAGACATTCAACAAAAACAATGTTAATAGAACAAATGAAAAGGAAGATCGCTTTTCTGTTTGCGGTATTGGTTTGCAGTAATGCCTGCGTAAGATTTAAAGATTCTACAGAAATGCGCCTGGTCGTAAAAACCACTGTTATAAGCGATAGAAGTTAACGGATCATTATTGCTGTGAATCAGTTTTACTGCATGCAGGAATTTTTTATAAGTGATCAGCTCTTCTGCAGAAATGCCAAACAGGCTTTGTGATTTTCGGTTAAGATGTCGTGTAGAATAATGCACCTGTTTCGAAAGCATATTCATATCGCCAAAGCCTTCGATATTATCAGATAAAAAAAGATTGCAAAGTTTTTGGGTTCGTAAACACACTGCAGCAGACAGAACAGGGAACTCTTCTTCTATCAGTTTAACTCTTTCATTAAATGACCTGGCTTCTTTTAGCTTGTGCCAGAAAATATTAAACCCTGGTTTGATTAGTGTAAGATCGATAAGCGTGTTCTTAAGTTCAGATGGCATGATGCCGAGTAATCCCTTCACCATTCCAGGTTGTAATCTTATTCCAAACAGATGATGATGACCGCTATAGTTTACTTTAAGGATCTCGGTATTTACACCCTGTATAAAGCATAATGGAGAAGTAAAGGCATTCAGCTCACCTAGTGTTCCGCTGGCAACATCACCAAGGTTGAATATGATCTCCACTACACCTTTCGGTAGTATGGTTTCATTCACTTCCCTGTTACCATTGACTTCCCAGATGCCGGTAACATATTCACTCAGTTGTGAGGTGATGGGTATGTGTAAATGGGTATCCATTCGATCGCTGATGCCCAATGAAGATAATAATATCTTGTTATTTACAGCAGCGATCGGAATAGAAGCGGTATAATTATATGGCCTACGCAGCAACATGTTTCACTGCAGGTTTTGTAAGACCCATGTAGAGGAATATCGCTGTTGCGAATAATACTACACCTCTTATTATACTGAGTATTTCCCACCTGCTGCCTCTTGAAGTGAGTGACGCATCATAAGCATTGCTGTAAGGGGTATTTACAAGGTCGAGTAACTCGGGAACAAACCAGGCAAAGGTTGTTGCGAGGATCACTACATAAACGATGAGCGAATAAAGCACATGCTTTTTTCTTTGTGTTTTCCAGCTAACGATCAATGCGATTATGAATAAGACCATTGTAACAGGGTGGATCGTCATCCAAAAGGGGCCACTGTTTAAAGCATACTCACCCTGGAAAGCTGTGAGCGATTTTGGCAAACTGGCAAATGCGTTTGGCCAAACCGCCACATGTTCGTACACAGCAGCACCACAGATAATAGAAAAAGAGAGGCAGGCAAGGATATAAAGAAGGTTGCGGGATTGCATTTTTTTAATTTTTTGCAAAGGTGCAGGTAAACCATGCTGTGGAAATTGTATTATACGGACATGTTAAAGGTGATGTAAGTAAAAGGAGTCCTAAACTTTCAAAGTGTAAGACTCCTTGCGATGAAATCCAACGGATATCATTACTATTAGACCTTATATTAATGGAGGCTGATCACCTTCGTTATCTTCCATTTTCCATGTTCATTGTGCCAGATGATGATGAACCTGCTGGGACGAGATATGGCATCTTTCTCCTGGTTGTTGTAAAACTTATGCATACCAACTTCTACAGCACCATAGCCAGGTAATGGTGATACTTCAAGACTGCCTTTTACCAGCTCTCTTGTTACCCTGCCACAGATGTATTTCTTCGTGTTGGCCAGAATGTTTTGTTTAGAAGTATCAAGACCGCTCCTGTCGTGAAAGAATTCGATCTTATCTGCAAAGAATGCTTCCTGTGTTGCCATGTCGCAGGTATTGTATGCATGGAAGAAAGTGCTGTCAAGTTTGGCAATGGTGCGATGTAATTCGGTATCCTGTGAAAAACTGTGTAAGGAACAGATACAAAGAAGAAGAATAAGGAATGGTTTTTGGGAGTTCATGCGATGCAGTTTTCAAGACAAATATCTAATGTTCCCTGCAATTTTAAAAAGGGATGACATGATTTTATGATGAATAAACATATATTAGTAAGTAATGAAATCTTGTCTATTTGTGGTCCTGCTTTTTTACTGCGTAAATGGTTTTACCCAGTTATGGCAGGGCAGGATTACTGATAAGGAGACGGGTATTTCAATTGGATATGTTACCATTTCCTATTCTAAAAGCCATACACGTAGTTATAGTGATACTAATGGAGTGTTTTACATTAACAGGCAGATGATTTCTAATGAAGACACTGTTCACTTTAGTCATGTTGGATATAAACCAATGTCGTTAGCGGTAAAGAATATCGTTCAGCAGAATATTATAGTGTTAGAGAAAGCAATTAATGAATTGCAAGCCGTTGAAATTAAAGTTTGTCCCAATGCATCTGTTGTTAAGCTGAACAATTTCCGCGGTATTAATTTTCATTTTGGTACAGGGCCCGGTATAGGAAAAGGAATGGGTCTCATTGCTGTTTATGATAATACGCTGCAACAACCGGGTTATCTGCAAGAGATATCTTATCATGTAGCAGGTTATTCAGGAAACTTAGATATACCTTTTCGTTTGCATTGGTATGAATGGGATGAGATAAATAATAAAAGAGGAAGGGAACTAACAGATACCAACTTCATTGTTTATCCTAAAAAGAAAAGATGGAACAAGATAACATTACCACCACGAATGATCTATGTTGATAAAAAGATCGTGGTGGGTTTCGAGTTTCTTTTTCCGGCTGAGTTGCAAAAGGAGTATTGGGAAATGCAAAAAGATGACAAGACCTGGCAAAAATGGATGGATAAGAATATCTGGCACTTAGGACTGGTTAAATTAAAAGAACAGCCGCCTTTTGGTGGAAAAATCCCTGCTTTAAAACCTGCTTTGAATTTTAAGATATGGGTTTGTAATTAATGAAGACAGATTACTTTGGCCATCCTCCGTTTTCATCAATCCATACAAAGTCCGTCATCACTGATGAATAGCAATAAAATTGCACAAGAGTGCGACGCAACGATGTTTTCATAGATATTCGACACCCTGTCAAACAATAATTAATCCCACTTCGATAACCTTGGTTGACATCGAATAATCTTTAGCCCAAAGCGTAATACCTGCAACAAATTACGCACCTCAACTGATAAAAGATTAGCTTTAGCTACCACCATTTCTCATAAAGGATAACAAATGAAGATCTATATAAAAAATATGGCTTGCGAAAGTTGCAAGTTTGTAGTTCAGAAAGCATTGGATGAACTTGAAATATCAGTGATAAAACTTAAGCTGGGTGAAATTGAAACCAGGTCGGATGTTACTGATGAGGAGAAATTAAAGCTGAACAATAAGATTAAAAAAGTTGGTCTGCAGATATTGGAAAATAAACAAGGCGTTTTAATCGAAAAGATCAAGAAGGTAATCATTGATTACGTGTACAAGACCGAGGAAAAACCTACTATTAAATTCTCTGTGTTCTTAAGCCAGGAACTAAATCACAGTTATACCTACCTTTCTAACTTTTTTTCCGAGGTTGAAGCAACTACCATAGAGCAATATATTATCAGTTTAAAGATTGAACGGATAAAAGAGCTGATCATTAATGAAGAATATTCCTTTTCTGAGATAGCGGATAAAATGCATTACAGCAGCATCGGGCATTTATCTAACCAGTTTAAAAAGATTACAGGCTTAACTCCCTCCCATTTTAAATCTTTGAAAGACAGGAGAAGGATAACCATCCAGGATGTATGTGGTTGCTGATCGCTTCCATAATTTTTACAACACCCTGCTACACAATTATAATATTCATATTCAATAAATAGATTTCTCACATTCGTTCGGAATGACGAAGAAACGGTTCGCAATGACGGTTGTGAATTGTAAATTGCACGCCTTATGCCCTTCGACAAGCTCAGGGTGACAAAAGGAAGTTTACAATTATGATTGATTACCTGCAGGGATTGAATGAGCCACAAAGAGAGGCTGTTACACATATCAACGGACCATTGATGATCGTTGCCGGTGCCGGCAGCGGTAAAACAAAAGTGCTCACCACACGCATTGCTCACCTGATGGCTAATGGTGTGGATGCTTTTAATATTCTCGCCCTCACTTTCACCAATAAGGCTGCTGCAGAAATGAAGGAAAGGGTGGAGAAAACATTGGGCAATACCGATGCAAGAAACCTGTACATCGGTACATTTCATAGCGTATTTGCCAGGATACTGAGAGCTGATGCAGGTAGATTAGGCTACCCAAGCAACTTTACTATTTATGATACGGATGATAGCCGTAGTGTACTGAAAACAGTGATCAACGAACAGAACCTCGACGATAAACATTACAAGCCCAGCGTTGTACACAACAGGATCTCATCTGCCAAGAATGCATTGGTTGGTCCTGATGAATATGCCAACGATTATTACATTCAGCAGGAAGATATGAGATCAAATCGTCCTGCCATAGCACAGATATACAAAGCTTATGCAGCACGTTGTTTTAAAAACGGTGCGATGGATTTTGATGACCTGTTGCTGAAGATGCATGAACTGTTGCGTGACTTTCCTGAAATGCTGAGTAAGTATCAGCGTAAGTTCAAATACATATTGGTAGATGAATACCAGGATACCAACCAGGTTCAATACCAGATAACAAAACTGCTGGCTGCCATGCATGAAAATATTTGCGTGGTGGGTGATGATGCACAAAGCATTTATAGTTTTCGTGGTGCAACAATCGAGAACATCTTACAGTTCCAGAAAGATTATGATGATGTGAAAGTGATAAAGCTGGAACAGAATTACCGCAGTACACAAAGCATTTTAAATGTTGCCAATGAAGTGATCAAAAAGAACATGGGGCAGATACCAAAAGCCCTGTGGACTGATAATGCTGAAGGTGAGAAGATCAAGCTGGTTCGTACAATGACGGATAATGATGAGGGAAAATTTGTTGCCGACCAGATACAGGAGATGAAGCTTCGCAAACATTTTTCAAATCGTGAGTTTGCAATTCTTTACCGCACCAATGCACAGAGTCGTAGTTATGAAGAGAGCCTGAGAAGAATGGGAATTGCTTATCGCATTTATGGCGGCATATCGTTCTATCAAAGAAAAGAGATCAAAGATTTTATTGGATACTTAAGAGTGATCGTTAATCAACAGGATGAAGAAGCGATAAAGCGTATCATCAATTATCCTGCAAGAGGTATTGGTAAAACAACCGTTGATAAAACAGTGCTGCTGGCTAATCAGAACAACATCAGTATGTGGGATGTTTTGGCCAATGCTGGTATGTATGGTTTCAGGGCAGGAACATTGGAAGCGATAGATGGATTTGTTACAACGATCAAGATGTTCCAGAGTGAACTGCCAAAACGTAACGCCTATGATCTTGCAGTAGCTGTTGGAAAAAGCACCAATATCGTAAGGGAATTATTTAATGATAAAAGCACTGAAGGGTTAGCGAGATATGAGAACATTCAGGAATTACTCAACTCAATAAAAGAATGGACTGAAAGTCCAACGTATGAAGAGACAGGAGAAGTGGGCGATAAAAGTTTAGGGGCTTATTTACAGCAGATCACTTTGCTCACCGATGCAGATGATGATAAACAAGAAAGCGATACGGTGAAGCTGATGACCATTCATGCTGCAAAAGGGCTGGAATTTGCAAATGTATTTGTGGGTGGACTGGAAGAAACACTTTTTCCCAGTGGAATGAGTATAAATACAAGGGAAGAACTGGAAGAAGAAAGAAGATTATTCTACGTGGCTATCACAAGAGCGAAGAAACATTTGTGGCTGACGTATGCTAATAGCCGATATCGTTTTGGCAATCTTGTTCAGAATGAGCCGAGCCGTTTCTTAGAAGAAATGCCGGAAGCACATATCGACAGAACCTTTGCAGGTGGTGGTGCAAGAAACCAGAGCAGTACCAGCAATATGGGTTCTGCGTTTCAGCGAATGCACAGAGGCTTTGGTGATAACAGTGCAGCACAGGCTGAGAAAAGATATGGACCTCCTCCGAGTAAGGCTGCAGGTGGAAGACAGGAGGCTGGAGGAAAGCCTTCTTATATTGGCAATCCTCCATCTAATAAAGTGGTTGAACATACACCGAGTGCTGATTTTGTTCCGAGTGATACCAGTGCATTACAGGCAGGAATGAAAGTGGAGCACCAGAAGTTTGGATTTGGCGAAGTAACAAAGATGGAAGGCTCTGCACATAATCCTATTGCAACAGTGATGTTTGAAAAGAATGGAGAGAAGAAAATCATGTTGAATTATGCGAAGCTGCGGATAATAGAGCGTTAACCGCTAAGACGCTATGGCGCCAGGAATACAGATAGGAAAACATTGCGTCTTTGAGATATAGCGGCTAGATAAAAAGAGCAGCTTACGAGCTGCTCTTTTCTTGCAGGAAACGCAGCGTCATTGATAAAATCATTTCAATTTATTATTCCATAAGAACACACTCAGGTTGGTAAGATGATTGCCAAGGTAAGTGCAGTTGTAACTGTTGTTTTGCCTTACAAATGGGCCGAATTGAAGCATAAAGGATAACTGGTAATCCGGCTTATTCAGTGTGAACACTTCATTGTGTTGAGGTTCTCCTTTATCAGAACAGGCATTGGTTGTGCTTTTGTAACTGGAATGTTGAATACCAGGATGAGCTTTGTTATAATCAGCTTTTAGCTTTTGAACATAATTATTGTCGTACTCGTATCCGCTAAACCTGCTTAATGAAGTAGTGGTGCGTATATCGAAGGTAATAAAGCGAACCTTATCGTTCAGAAAGCCCACGTTATAATTTCCGGCTCCACAATTTCCTATGTAAGGAGCAAATCCATGAACCTTTGCATATCGTCCAATGATCTCTGTGATAAATACCTCGTATTTATTGTAGAGGTTTATTTTACCCAGCTCATCAACCTGTTTGAACTGTGTTCTGATATCAGATTCCAGGCTCTTAAGAAACGCTTCTCTTTTTGCATCTTTCTTTAGGTTGATGCCTAATTTTTTCCTGATCTTCTTCCAGCTGTTATCGGTATTGTGGATATAATAAGCCTTCATTCTTTCTACCACGAAATCCGCTACAAATTGTTTGGTGGAATTGAAGGTGATGTCTTTTATAAGAAAATCATCTGACTGTGCTTTCAGCGTCTTGGGGTAGCTTATCAACAACAAAGAAAAAAACAAAGAGGCAATTAAACGTCCTGGTTTCATATGAATACGTAATGATGATTCAAAGTAAATGGAAATATTAATTAATGGGTACATGGTTACAAAAAAGCAGCTCATTGAGCTGCTTTTTTAACCGGATGATTTTATAGTTAATACGGACGTATCACAGTATGGCTCTGCCCATTTGGTCCTGTCCACACAAGCTTCATATAAAAAGGATTGGAAGCTGGGCAAGTTGTAGGATTTCCCGCAGCATCTAACCCAAATGTCACCGTAAGATTTCTGCCCAGCAATTCATGTATCACTTGTCCATTGGTTAAACGGAAATTACATGATTGTCTTACTGTGAGTGGTTGTTGAATAGAAGTAATAAAAGCAGTTCCAAAACGATTCGTGCCCCATTCAGCTACTTTATTATTTGCCCCTATTGTATGATTACCTGTTGTGGTGATGTTTACACTTTGGTTATTCCATGTAAAAGTTCTCTTTCTTGCAACGTTCCAGTTTCTTTGTGCAGCACTGGTATCAAACTTAATGCTCATGTTGTTGCTGGCAATAGTATGAATGATGGTGCCCATCGTTGGCAGGTCTCTTAATCTTCCACCGGAAACATTCGTGATCGTGTGTGTTCCGTTGAGCGTAATGAATTTTCCATCACTTACTCTTGTGATCTTAAGATTGTTGATCGTAACCGTTAACACAGCACCGGCATCTTTCCATCTTACTGAAGCAGGCATTGATGCTACTACGGTACCTGTTCTGGTACGATTGCCTAAACAATTCAGTCCGTTGTAAGTAATGGTGATTGTTCTCGGATTGCTGACAGAATCGATCACAACCGTTGCATTACACAAAGCTTGTACTCCTGTTCCCCTGCCTTGTAAAGAAGGTGAATTTTCGATGATGCCGTTGATCTCATCAGCCACTTCATCAGATTCCATTGTGATCCTGGCCTGGTCATCTGACTGGAAACTTAATTCTGTTTCCCTGTCATCTTTATCGGAACCTGAACTCTCTTTTTTGCATGCAGTGAAGATCAATGTAGCTGAAGCGAGGATCGCTAAAAGCTGAAATGGTAGTTTCATTTGTTCGGTTTTGAGTGGTGAGGTGAATTATCAGCTTAATGTTGAGCCCTATAACGTTATACGGGTTATACATTATTGCCTGTGTGGAGATAGACATAGGCCTTTTAGAAAGGTTTAACTAAGGCTTGTACTTTTTTTAACTACCGTAAGCTGTTGAATAGAGGATGAAAATGTGTTGAAACTGAATTTATCTTTGAGAAAAATCAAAACTATGGCCTCTGTAAAAGAATTGATCGCAGAATTTAAGCAGGAAGCTGCTAATACAAGGAAAGTGCTTGAAAGAATACCTGATGGAAAGAATGACTGGGCACCTCACGAAAAATCAATGAAAATGGGGAGACTTGCAACACACGTTGGCGAAATTCTCGGCTGGGTATACGTTACTGTATCAACTGATGTATTGGATTTTGCTGCAGGAGATTATAAGCCGAATGTCCTGGAAACAACTGCAGACAGGCTTACATTCTTTGACGAACAGGTAGCGAAATCTTTGGAGATACTTGAAAAAACCAGCGATGAAGACCTCGATAAAGAATGGACAATGCGAAATGGTGATGTAGTGTATTTCACTGTTCCTAAAAAGGTAGCATTAAGAACATGGGTGTATAGCCATTTGATACATCACAGGGCTCAACTCGGTGTTTATCTACGGTTGCTGAATATTCCTGTTCCATCAACCTATGGACCTACCGCTGATGAAAGTGGAATGTAAAAAGGAGTAACAAATTAATAAGCAGCGCTTACGCCTGATTTTTCTACTTAAGAGAATGAGATCTCTCCTTTTTCATTCTTTGCAATCATAAAGAAATCGGTCATTGCAATCTGCCTCAATACCTGTTCGCTGTATCCTGCTAAAGAACGATAACGTTTGATCACCTCGTTTTTTTGCAGCTGAACACCCGGCTGCAGCAGTGTTTGTAATGCTTTTATGTACTGTAACATATACCTCGTTTTTCTATAAGATGCTTAATTGGTGCCAGAGTTGGATTGGCTTAACCAAATGTGCATTACCTGTGAATCTGTGATTATATTGTAAGTATGAAACAAGAGATCGCTCATATTTCATTGGTGGTTGATGATTATGATGAAGCCATTCAATTCTACACTCAACGGTTGGGATTCACATTAATTGAGGATACTTTATTGTTGCCGGAAAAACGTTGGGTTTTGGTTGCTCCACCAGGTTCATCATGTTCTTTATTACTTGCTAAGGCAGTTGGAGAAGATCAGCAAAGCCGAATCGGTAATCAAACAGGCGGAAGAGTGTTTCTTTTTTTGCGAACAGATGACTTCTGGAGAGATTACAATGCTTATGTTCAGAGGGGAATCAGCTTTGTTCGTGAGCCAAAAGCGGAAGCATATGGTACGGTTGCCGTATTTAAAGACCTCTATGGAAACCTTTGGGACCTGATTGAATTCAACAAAAACAATAAGGCCTATTGAAGTTTTCTTTATCTTGACAAGTCTATGCCAAGCCCTAACTGCTGCTTACCTGTTTTAGCCTGCCTGCTGTTCATTCTTTCATGCCAGAAAGAGCAGTCGAGGACACATGACCGGTTGGTATCATTTAAAGACGCAAACAGGAAGTATAGTGTACATTATGAGGGCAACAGGGTTTCTGCCATACATGTAGACTCAGGTCTTGGTGCTCCATTTATAATCGCTACATACAGTTACAAGGACAATTACATTAAAGCAACACTTCATCCCTCTACAGGGTATGACCATGTTGAATATTTCATGCGGAAGAACGTATTGCCTGCAAGCATTTTAAAACACAGGAGTATCGGAGGAATTGATTCCGTTGTAAGCAGAACAGAATTTTATTATGGCGTTGGAAAAGATCTGCCTGATTCCGTGGTATTGAGACATTCAGTTAAGCTTAGCTTTATACCGGTATATTCCAATGGCAATATCAGCGATTATTACCTCAGCCAGGATAATAAACCAGCTATCCTTTCGGGTTCATTTTTATATTATCGCGATATCAATGTTTTTAAGACCACCAATCCGTTATTGTTTGTATACAGCAGTCCTGTTTTTGAATTTGAAACCTTCCTGATGCCACGGATATTCTCGCAGCAGACAATGAAAAAGTTTAATGGCGGTTCGTTTATTTACGATACTGATCACAAGGGAAATCTTGCCGTAGAGGATTATGGTAGCCTGTATCCTTACCGCAGAACTTATTTGTACGAATAATTCGCAGCATCCAGGCGATAAATATTTTCAATAGCGTCTGCTGGTTTATTCTTATCAGCTTCCTCATCTCTTGTAAACCCAAGTTTCTCCAGGACTGATATTGATCTTTTGTTTTCCGGGTGTGTCCATGCCCCAATAACAGAAAGGCCCAGCTGCGAAAATGAAAATGATAAAATCTGATGAAGTGCTTCTCTCAAATATCCTTTTCCCTGGAACACAGGCAATAATTCATAGCCTAATTCTGCTTTCCTGTTTTTAAAGTCGATATGCCAGAGAAGTATTGTTCCAGCTATCGTGGTTTCTGTTATTGGTTGAATTGCCCAAAGCAAACTTTCGTTGTTGTCTATAAGCTTATTGATCCTTGTGATGAAGGCCAAACCATCATCTAAAGAACTTGCTAATGGCCGGTCTATATATTTATTGTGATCAGCATCTGATCGAAGTTGATAAATCTGTGGTGCATCTGCATCATTCAATTTTCTTAGTAATAACCTTTCCGTTTGAAATTCTGGAAAAGAGGAAAAATCATTCATCATACCAGTAAGATAAGAAACCGGCAGCATGAAATGATTCAATGGCATTCTTTTAGTGCCTTCTGCGGAAAAAAATAATATGAGTGAGATCAAAGACCTAAGCGGCCAGCAAGCACTTGATAAAATGAAAGAACTGGTGAAGGAGATCGACTTTTGTATGTTCTGTACACAGGTTGACCAGCTTCCCTTTGCAACACGACCAATGAGTACGAGAGAAGTTGATGAACAGGGAAACATTTGGTTCTTCAGTAAAGCTGACAGTAATAAAAATCTTGAGCTGGCGCAGGATGATAAAGTGCAATTATTGTATGCAAAACCTGGCAACAGCGAATTTCTTTCCGTATTTGGTCAGGCTGATGTTATCAAAGACCGGAAAAAGGCCGAAGAATTATGGAGCTTCTGGGCAAAAACCTGGTTCAGCGAAGGAGCTGATGATCCACAACTCACTATTATAAGGGTCAGACCGGAAGAAGTATATTATTGGGATACAAAGCATAACAGGATGGTGTCGTTACTTAAAATAGTTGCCGGTGCCGTAACTGGTAAAGAAAGTGATGATGGCGTTGAAGGAAAGATCAACCTCTGACCAGATATATCATCATGAATCTAAAAATGCACCGGCCAAATCAATTAGCAAATTTGTACTAAAAAAATTAGTTTATTAATAAAATCCTATTATCTTTATCGCCTCAAATATATTTGAACCCTAAAAAGAATTTTATGAGTAATGCAGAGAAACTTAAAGCGCTGAAACTCACGATAGATAAGATTGACAAGGATTTTGGCAAGGGCAGCGTAATGATGATGAATGAAAAAGGTGACCGCCAGATCGAAGTTATTTCAACCGGTTCTATCGGCCTGGATACAGCCCTCGGAATTGGTGGTGTACCTAAAGGAAGGGTGATTGAGATATACGGTCCTGAATCATCTGGTAAAACAACACTTGCCATCCACATTATTGCTGAAGCACAGAAAAAAGGCGGCATGTGTGCCTTTATAGATGCCGAACATGCATTTGACAGTACTTATGCCCAAAAGCTCGGTGTGGATATAGACAACCTGCTGATATCTCAACCTGATTATGGTGAACAGGCTTTGGAAATTGCCGATCGTTTGATCCTTTCCGGTGCTCTGGATGTTGTGGTGATAGATTCGGTTGCTGCACTTGTTCCCAAAGGTGAACTGGAAGGTGAAATGGGTGACAGTAAAATGGGTCTGCAGGCAAGATTAATGAGCCAGGCTTTAAGAAAGCTTACGGCGACTATTTCTAAAACCAATACTGTTTGCATATTCATTAACCAGTTGAGAGAAAAGATCGGAGTGATGTTCGGTAATCCTGAAACAACTACCGGCGGTAATGCTTTGAAGTTCTATGCATCGGTTCGTTTAGATATTCGTCGTGCAGCACAGATCAAAGATGGTGATGAAGCTATAGGTAACCGGGTTAAGGTGAAAGTAGTAAAGAATAAAGTAGCTCCTCCTTTCCGGGCAACAGAGTTCGATATCATATATGGTGAAGGTATCAGTAAGATCGGTGAGATTATCGATATGGGTGTTGAACTTGGTATTGTAAATAAAAGCGGAAGCTGGTTTAGCTACGATACCAATAAACTGGGACAGGGAAGAGAAGCAGTTAAATCGCTGTTGACAGACAATCCTGAACTGGCCAATGAAATTGAAGGGAAGATCCGTGCTAAAATAGCAGAGGTACAGGGAGATGCTTAATTAAATGACGTTTAATATTTGTTAGTTTAATGGGTTAGTTAGTAAACGGTCCTGCCTTTTGGCAGGACCATTTTGTTTCAGGAAATCTCAGTAAAAATCTAAACATGAGATTCGGGAATGATTTCAACCATTTCATCCCTGCCAAAAGCCATTTCATCCCTTCTTACCTTTATTAACGTGCATTTTAAGTTTTTACGGATAGCTTCGTAGAGAACTATTCCCTGCATGAAAAAGATCTACACCCTACTTTCATTATTGATTTCCGTATCAGCTATAGCACAAAGCGGAACAATCAAAGGACAGCTGAAAGACACTGTATCAAAACAAAACCTGCAAGGGGCAACCATTTCAGTATTAGATAAAGACAGCACATTGTTATCATTTGGTATTTCAAAAGCTGATGGAAGTTTCCAGGTTAATAATGTACCCGTTGGAAATAATCTACTGCTGATCTCTTTCCAGGGCTATCATTCGCTTTATAAAAATGTTGTTGTAAGCAAAGAGAATCCTGTTACGGACTTAGGCGTTATCGTTTTGAATGATGCAGCTAAAGACCTGGGAAATGTTACAGTAGTATCAGCACCTGTTTCAATTAAAGGAGACACCACAGAGTTCAGTGCCAATGCATTTAAGACAAAACCGAATGCATCAACAGAAGATCTTTTAAAAAAATTACCAGGAGTACAGGTTGATAAAGATGGAAATGTAAAAGCACAGGGCGAAGATGTAAAAAGGGTGCTAGTTGATGGTAAACGATTCTTTGGTGATGATCCGAAAATGGCAACAAGAAACCTGCCTTCTGATGTTGTAGATAAAGTACAGGTATACGATGCACAAAGTGATCAATCTGCTTTCAGTGGATTTGATGATGGTAACAGGGAGAAGACGATCAACATCATTACAAAAAAAGATCGTCGTAAAGGATATTTTGGTAAGGCAAGTATTGGTGCTGGTGATAACGAACGTTATGCAACAAGTCTTTCGGTGAACCGGTTCAATGGAAATCAACAATTGTCTTTTGTAGGACAAGCGAATAATACAAATCAGCAAAACTTTTCTATGCAGGACATTTTAGGAGCCATGGGTGGCTCAGGAATGTTTGGTGGAGGTGGTGGTGGTGGAATGATGGCTGCCGTAGGTGGAAGAGGCATGAGTAACATTGGAAATTTTATGGGTGGAACACAACCTGGTATTGCAAGGACAATAGCAGGTGGATTAAACTACAATGATGCATGGAGCAAATACACTTCTGTAAGCGGAAGTTATTTTTATAATAACATGAATGTGCAAAATGGAAGTGACAGGCTGAGAGAGACGTTCGTTCAGAATGATTCATCACTATTTAGCCGAAGCAATAATAGTTCAACAAATAAAAACCAAAACCATCGTTTCAATTTCGAGATAGATCATAAAATCGATTCATTTAATTCTATACTCATCCGTCCTTCATTCAGCTACCAGGAAAACAATAGTTATAGTGAATCGAATTCGTATACAACAAGAGGAAAGCTGGCGAACGTAAACGACCTGCTTTCCAGAAACTCATCCAATGGTGATGGATTCAATTTTAACAACAGTGTTTTATTTCGTCATCGTTTCCGTAAAAAAGGAAGAACATTGTCTTTGAATTTCTCACAGGCCTTTAACGAGAGCGAAACAGAGAGAAGGGACCTTAACTACCAAAGCAACTATTTAACCAGTCTTAATTTAAGAGACACCACCGACCTGCTTTCTGATATTGAAAGAAGTGGAAGAACATTGGGAGGAAATATTTCATACACAGAACCAATCGATAAAAAAAGCCAGGTAGAACTCAGCTATAATTACAGCAACAATAGAAATGAGTCCAACCAGGAAACAAATCGCTATGATGATGGAAATGCAAAGTATGTAAGAGATACTGTTTTAACGAATGATTTCCTGAACCGGAATATATCTCACCGTGTTAGCCTGAATTATCGCAGGCAGGTGAATAAAGAATTAAGTTATACTCTTGGTTTAGGATTACAACGTGCCGAACTCGAAAGCCAGAATAAGACAAAGAATACGTTGCTTAGTCAGTCTTTCAATAATTTCTTTCCAACTGTTGCATTACAGTATAGTAAGAACAGGGCAAGAACCTTACGCTTTAATTACAGGGGTTCAACCAGACAGCCAAACATTTCCCAGCTGCAGGATGTGATCGATATTACCAATCCACTCAATATCAGGAGAGGCAATCCTGCTTTGAACCAGGAATTTGTAAACAATATCAGTCTTATGTACACCAGCTTCGACATCTTCACTTTTAAAAATTTCTTTGTTGGTGCCAATGGTGGCTTCACAACAAACAAGATCGCTAATTATTTAACCACTAACTTCAGAAGTCAATCGGTTAAGTTTGCGGAAGATTCAATTGTGCTGGCACCTGGTGCACAATATTCAAAACCGGTAAATGTAAATGGTGCATACAACTTCAGCACTTTTGTGAACTATGGGTTTCCTATTAAAAAGATCAAAGCAAATGTAAACTTCACTACTACGCTATTGTTTAACCGTGATGTTACTTTAGTAAGAGATGTAACAGAAGCTGCTGCTGTAAAATCCTATACAAAGAATTATGTGCTTGGTGAAAGAGTTTCTTTCAACATGAATCTGAAAGATCGTTTTGATCTGAATTTCTCCAGCAGCACAAGCTATACGATTGCCAAATACAGTCGACAATCTGAGTTAGATAACAATTATTTCAGCCAGATGTTTTCTGTTGAGCCAACTTACTCAACAAAATCCGGTTGGATATTCGGGCTTGATTTTGATTACAATATTTACATGGGACAAGGTGAAGGATTCAATCAATCGGTGCCATTATTTAACACCAGCATTTCAAAACAGGTCTTCAAAAACAAAGCCGGAGAAATAAAATTGTATGTGTTTGATCTCTTCAGGCAGAATCAAAGCATTACAAGAACGGTACAGGAAAACTTTATTGAAGATGTAAACACACAAGTGCTGCAACGTTATGTGATGTTGTCGTTCACTTATAATCTCAGGAAGTTTGGTCAGAATGCAATGCCTGGTTTTATGAACATCTTCAGAGGAACACCAATGCCGGGAACACAGGTTAGAATTAATTGATCCTTTTATAGGGTGAGCAGTATAACATTATTGAACTTTCGTTGCGTCGCACACTGCAACAATTTGTGCTGTCCTCAACTTTCTTTAATCAACATCCTTTTTTGGTACACCGATCAGCTTTTCTATTAGCCATGCAGTAAGAGAAACAATAAAGCTGAAGATAAGTGCAGTAAACCAGCTGCTGACGGAGAATCCGGAAATCAGATCGTCAACAAAAAGAATGATCAGTACATTGATCACTAACAGAAATAAGCCGAGTGTAAATACGGTAATAGGTATTGTGAGCAGAATGAGCAAGGGCTTTACAAAAGTGTTCAACAATCCTAAGACCAGTGCTACCAGAAGTGCAGTAAGTGTGCTGTTTACCTCCACCCCTTTTAAAAGATAGGCTGCCAGCAAAACAGCAAGCGATGTAGTAACAGTTCTGATAAAAAATCTTCCCATAAAGCAAATATTATATCACCACCAGTTCATAAAATTCATCAGGATTCAGGTATTTTTTGGCTGCTTCCTGCAATTCTTCAGCTGAAACCGTTTTGATGGTGTTGATGCTGTTGTAAAAATATTCTTCAGTAAGATTATTGAGAATGTAGTTTTTCCATCTTGCGATGATCTGGAAAGGTCCATCAAGATCACCTAAGATCGTTCCGATCATAAAGTTTCGTACAAGATCAAGTTCTTCTGCATCGATGATTTCTTCACGAAGCAGGTTCATTTCTTTATATACCTCATCAATGGTTGGCCTGCAAACATCTCTTCCGGCTTCGGTGCTCACCATCCATGCACTGGTATGTAAATGATTCTGCAGGTAACTGTGAATGCCATACGTATAACCTTTCTCTTCACGAATATTACTCATCAACCTTGAACCAAAGAACCCACCGAAAATATTATTCAACACGGTTATTTTAGCAAAATCAGGATGGTGCCTGTTGGGAAAAGGTCTTGCAATTCGAATCGCTCCCTGTACTCCGTTTACATCATTAATGATCTCGTGTCGCTTTTCTGTTGCAGGTGTAGGATGAATATCAGATTTGTCTATTTTGATAGCGTTCAAAGGAAGCTTGCCGAAAACATTATTCAACTGTTCTTCAATATTGCCGGGGAGTTTACCTGCAACAAACATGATACATTTTCCCTGCCTGTAATATTTATCATAGAAACTAACCAGTTCATCTCTCTGCAAACGATCATAATCTTGTGTAGAAGTATATCTTCCATAAGGGTGGTCAAAGCCAAAAAGATATTCATCTATCAACCTGTTAGCAACAAAATCACATTTACGAAGGTTAACTTCTAATCGCTGTTTTTGATTTTGTTTATAGATGGCCAGTTCTTCTTCCGGAAATACAGATTCGGTGAGTATTTCAGCAATAACCGGAAGTAATTCATGAAGGTGTTTTGTTAAGCAATGCAGACTTAAAGTAGAAGTCTCATTATAACAATGCCTGTTGAGATATGCTCCATAAAATTCGAAATGTTCACTGATGGCAAAAGCAGTTTTATGTTTTGTTCCATTCTTCAGTAGGAAGTTGGTAGTGGCCGCAACAATATTCTGTTCTTCGTACCAGTTGCCGGCAAAGAATACAAATTCTGCCAGCATTACTTCTTCTTCACCTGCATTAACGGCATAAACTTCTACTCCATTATCCAGTACAAATTTATTACAAGGAGGAAGTGTAAGATTGAATTCAACCGGGTCGTATATGTAAGGCGCTTTTTTCCTGTTTGTCATTATTAATTCTTAGAATAGTAATGCAAGGTGTTACTATTGTTGATGTCAAATATTTCTTTGCTATAGCTGAGTATGTCTTGTGAAGTGATACTTTGATATTTCAGCAGTTCTTTGTTCATCAGGTCGGCATCACCCAGCAACTCATAAAATGCAAGGCTATTGGCACGGTTCATCACACTCATATCTTCAAAAGCAATCACACTCTCTGTTTTGTTTTTTACTTTCTGAAGTTCAATATCACTTACCAGTTCTGATTGTATATGGTGTAATTCTTCGTTAATAGCAACTTCGGCATCCTGCATCTTTACTCCTTTCACCAGTTTGCCTTCTATGGTAAACAATCCTTTTTCTACACTTCCAAAATGATAGCATTCAATGTTGGAGAACAGTTGTTTCTCTTTTACCAAAGCCTGGTATAATCTCGAAGAAGTTCCTCCACCAAGAATTTCTGAAATAAGATCGGCCACATAATAACCTGTTTCTAATCTTGAATCGATATGCCAGGTTTTGTACAAGGCATCTAAAGGAACATCAGCATGAACTTCCAATAATCTTGGTGCTGCCTGTTTTGGCTCTGCAGGAAGTTTGCGATCATATTTTGTTCCGCTTTCAATACTGCCAAACCATTTTTCTGCAAGCAATTTCATGTCGTCTGTCTTTACATTACCTGCTATTACAAGTATGGCATTCACCGGGCGATAATGTTTGAAGAAGAAATTCTTTACATCATTGATCTTAGCATCTTCTACATGCTTCAATTCTTTACCAATGGTCATCCACCGATAAGGATGAACCTGGTAAGCCAGCTCTCTCATCTTATGCCAGGCATCACCGTATGGTTTATTGATGTAATGTTCTTTAAATTCTTCGCAAACGACTTTACGTTGTACTTCCAGACTCTTCTCACTGAAAGCAAGACTTAACATTCTGTCGCTTTCCAGCCAGAAAGCAGTTTCTATATTCTGTGCAGGTATCTGGCAGTAGTAGTTGGTGAGGTCATTTGTTGTATAAGCATTGTTCTCACCTCCTGCTCTTTGCAGTGGTTCATCATAATCAGGAATATTGATACTGCCTCCAAACATCAGGTGTTCAAAAAGATGAGCAAAGCCTGTTTGTGCAGCATCTTCATCTTTCGACCCAACATCGTACATCACATTCACCACGGCCATTGGAGTGGAATGATCTTCATGCACCAGTACCCTTAAGCCATTATCTAATACAAACCTGTTATAATGAATCATACCCATCCCTTTTTGAGGAGAGCAAAGATAGCCTCCGGAGAACAAAAAGCCCTGCGAACAGGGCTTAACAGTTATTATTGATTATTTATTCATAATCAGCACTCGTTGAGAATACTCATCATTACCTGTTATCATCTTTACAATATAACTACCTGTACCAAGATGTGAGGTTGAAATGCTGATCAATCCCTGTTGGGCAGTAACGTTTTGTTTTATAACGATCTTACCTGTTATATCAGATATGATGATCATTGCACTCTCATTACTGCTATTGTTTAATTGCAATTTCAGGAAATCATTTGCAGGGTTTGGATATACACTGAATTTGGTGTTCAATGGAATATGAATGGTGAACACTGAACTGTAGGCAAACTTTCTGTCTTTGTCAACTTTCCTCAATCTATAATAAACCCTTCTTCTTCTAACCTGTTCCACATTATCATTATATAAATATGCATTCCTGTTCTCAGCTTTTACAGATCCGATATTGGTAAAGGAAGTGCCATTGAAACTTCTTTCTACTTCATACCTGTCTAAATTAATCTCAGTTGCTACTTCCCAATTCAGGTTGATCATGTTTCCATTTAGCTTACCGGCAAAGTAGATCACATCTACCGGCAACGCACTCAATCCTGGGCAGGTAGAATTCCATACTTCATTTACATATTCAGGATGATCTACAAAAGGATTTCTGTTTCCCTGGTAAGTATAACCTGCGTTATTACGATCTATTTCTTTTTGACTTACCGGATCAGCATTATGCCATTGAATCATCAATCGCAGGTAAGCAATATCAACACTTGGAAAAGTATTTGGCTCAAAAGCCCTGACCGCATCAGTATTATTGCCCCATGATGGCATATCATCCTGGTACCGTGTAACGAAATATAGAAAAGCTCTTGCCACATCACCTTTGTATGCATCAATGGGTTCGAAGACTGTTCCGGTAATACCTGCTACGGCAGATGATCCCAGTTTGCTTCCGTTTAAACTCGTCCATGTAGCAGTGGCTACCTTTCCGTATATATGATTGGCTCTTTCGGAATTCACTTTTTTGTCGGTGGGGAAAATATGATGGAAATCGGATCCTGAAAAGCTTCCTGTACTTCCACTATGCCAACCAAGTGGAACACTATGTTCCCTGTTGAAGTATTGGCCTTCTGAAGTTCCGCCGGAACCTGGATCCTGTTGTGTAACAGGATTGAAATTATATGGATCAGTACCTGTGGGATTATCAGAATAGATGTCCCAGATCACCATCGTAGAGCCTGTACCAACTTCCCTTGGCTTAACATCACTCACCTGAAACTGTGTCCACAAGGCAGAATATCCCTGGTTTGTATGACCACTTGTAATAATGTTTTTCAAAGCAGTTTTTAAACCCGAACAGTTTTGCCCCGTAGCAGTATTATAATAACCCGAAGGGGGCTGGGCAATAACAATAAAGGGTATCGTTATAAGTAAAAGAGATAATCTAATCTTCATATTGCAAAAATGGAAGACGAAGTTACTTGATTAAGTGCCAGTAAGAATGGTGACTATCATTACTTTTTACGTAGGATATTCCTCACATTAAGATTCAATACTTTAGCCTCTCCATTCCTGGTAATGATCACTTTGAGCTTCGTTTCTGCATTCTGAAGTATATTCCGGTAAGCCTGTATATTGCCGCTGAAATTATTGCCGATACCAATGATGATGTCGCCGATTTGAAATCCCGCTTTTTCACCAGGTGAATCCTTTATCACATCATCTACCACAATAAAGCCTTCTTCCATATAAATGCCAAGACCCGTGTAGGAATAATCAAAAGGGGTTGAGTAATGTTTGTTTGGTAGTAAATGAATGGATTGGTCAGGATAATTAAGCACAACGTTAAATCGTCTCAGCAGATCATTACCAATCAATCCCCCGGTTAACGGGTAAGAAGTAACATTGAACTCATCATTAAAAACAAATGTTGGCACCTTCCTGAATTTATACGGACCGATTTTTATTTCTTTTAAAACAGTTAACATCATCGGTCTCTTTCCTCCCAAACCTTCAGCCTGTGTGGGTACCATTATCTTCTTTTTGTATAATACAGCACTGTCTTTTGCAAATTGGTCTGACAATAGAAAGCAAAGACCAGCACCGGTATCAAAATAAAATCGGTTGGCTATTTTCCTGGCATCTTTTACCTGTACTTCCTGTAATGGTATAGTAGTAAAATTCGGCCTTAGCATATGTCCACCTCTTGGATATTTAAATAAACCGGGAGAATAAACAGACATTGTTTTGTCTTCATAATTCAATGCAACAATATATCTGCGCAGAAAACTATAGCCAATTATTCCATCGATCTTTACACCATATACACTGGTTAATAGTTCGTAATCATTTATGTGAAAATCCAGGTCGTTCACACTAATTCCCGGCAGCTTCAAGGTATGATCGAGTGCAAATTCAATTTGTTTTATGCCGCCAATACCCCTGATCATTTTATCAGAAGCCGTTTTCTTGAGCTTGAAATATTCTGTGGTCATCGAATCAAGCGAAATACCACCACTCCCTGTATCAAGTATGAAATTCAGGGTATCGGGATACTCATCTAATTGACCGTGCAGAATAATAATGCCACCACTCAACAGATCAAACGAAAATTTAGTGATCAGCTTAGCTTCCGGTTGATCAATGATCTCCTGTGATCTTGCCGGTATGGCAAAAAGACTGAGTAAGATCATCATTAAACCAGCGATAGAACTGCTATGGAGCTTTTGTTGTGTCACTCACTTGTACATTTGGTTCAGCGGTCAACTTTTCACCCTTAAAATATGATTAACCAAGTTAGTCTAGTTTCCGTTCATGTAATTGACAATCATTGGGGCATTTTCGATGCAGGATAATTTTGCATTCCCGGCTCAATATTATTCTCACAATCAACCTGCTGCATCTTAACTTTGTTGTCTTATACTATTCCGATGCAGTTAGCAGATCTCTATCATAAAGCCCTGAAATTTGAATTCCTCAGCATAGAAGAAGGCATGTTTCTCTTTGAACATGCTCCGCTCACAGAATTAATGAATGTTGCCGATGAGCTCAGGAAAATCCAGGTACCTCATGGAAAAGTAACCTGGCAGATCGATCGTAATGTAAACACCACCAATGTTTGTATCGCCAACTGTAAATTCTGCAATTTCTATAGAATTCCGGGTCATTCTGAGGCTTATATCACCGATATGCCCACCTATCGACAAAAGATAGAAGAAACGTTTAAATATGGTGGCGATCAATTGTTATTACAGGGAGGCCATCATCCTGAATTAGGACTGGATTTTTACACGAAAACCTTCCGCCAGTTAAAACAGGAATATCCGCAGTTAAAATTGCATGCATTAGGACCACCTGAAGTTGCCCATATCTGTAAGCTGGAAAAAGCATCTCATCATGAAGTGCTGAAAGCGTTGAAGGAAGCTGGTCTTGATTCTTTACCTGGTGCCGGAGCCGAAATTCTTATCGACAGAGTAAGAAGATTGATCTCAAAGGGAAAATGTGGTGCAGATGAATGGCTGGCCATTATGCATGAAGCGCACAAGCTCGATATCACCACCAGTGCAACTATGATGTTTGGTCATGTTGAAACGCTGGAAGAACGATTTATACATCTTGCCAAGATCAGGGAGGTGCAAAGCCGTAAACCGGAACATGCAAAAGGATTTTTAGCTTTCATCACATGGACTTTCCAGGATGTAGATACGTTACTCTCAAGAATTCGTGGAATACATAATCTTATTACTGCAGAAGAGTATATCAGGATGGTTGCCATCAGCCGTATCATGTTGCCAAATGTGAAGAACATACAGGCTTCATGGTTAACGGTAGGAAAGCAAACTGCACAGATATGTCTGCATGCCGGTGCAAACGATTTTGGATCTATCATGATAGAAGAAAATGTTGTAAGTGCAGCCGGAGCTCCACACAGGTTTACATATAAAAGCATGCAGGATGCTATTAGTGAAGCAGGTTTTGAACCTCAGCTTCGTAACCAGCAATATGAATGGAGAGAAGTGCCTGAAGCGATACAGGAGCAGACGATAGATTATTGAGCAAACAACTTTTCCAAAGTTTCAGACTTTGGAAAAGTTTAGGGTCTACATAGATTTGCAGTACAAGAGTGCGACGCAACGATGCTGCTATAAAATGTTGTCGCTGGTATTATAAACCTCTACTATGTCAATCAGAATTTTTGTTACAGGCGGAACTTTCGATAAAGAATACAATGAGTTAACGGGTCAGCTGTTTTTTAAAGACACGCATTTATCTGAAATGCTCGTGTTGGGAAGAAGCAGGCTGGATGTAGATGTGAGAACACTGATGATGGTGGATAGCCTTGATATGACTGAGATGGACAGGGAACTGATCGTTGAGCATTGCATGAAGTGTGAAACCGATAAGATCATCATCACGCACGGTACCGATACAATGCAAGTGACGGCAGAAGTGCTTGCAGAAAAAGTAAAAGACAAGACCATCGTTATTACAGGAGCAATGATTCCTTATAAGTTTGGCAGCTCAGACGGATTATTTAATCTTGGCAGTGCCATGGCTTTTGTACAAACATTATCCCCGGGAGTGTATGTGGCTATGAATGGAAAAATATTTAAAGCAGGCAATGTTCGTAAGAACAAACAAACCGGTGAATTCGAAGAAATAAATTAATGCAGCATCTTCTTTTACTTCATGGGGCAATCGGTAGCAGCGAACAATTAAAAAAACTGGCCAGTTCCTTGCAACCAGGCTTTCATGTTCATCTTTTTGATTTCCCAGGTCATGGAGGAAAGGAACTTCCAGCTATTTTTTCTATAGAGGCCTTTGCCGAATCGGCGATTCTATATCTTCAGGAAAACAACATCGAAAAGGTTTCTGTTTTCGGTTACAGCATGGGTGGCTATGTTGCTATGTACCTGGCAAAACATCATCCCGAATTGATTGATCATGTGATCACGCTGGCAACAAAGTTCGAATGGAATGAAAGTATTGCAGCCAAAGAAATAAAAATGCTTCAACCGGAGATTATTGAAAAGAAGCTCCCTGCTTTTGCTGAAACTTTACAGAAAAGACATTCACCTGTCGACTGGAAGCTGGTTTTACATCACACAAGTCAAATGTTGCAGCAGCTCGGCAATAAAAATATCCTTGAACTTGAAGATTATAGATCCATTACTACTCCTGCTTTCGTCATGATCGGTGACCGAGATAAGATGGTTTCTCTTGATGAAACTGTAGCTGTGTACAATCAATTGCCTTCAGCACAATTGGCCGTGCTACCAGCTACACCCCATCCGATAGAACAGGTTGATGTTAGCCTTATTGGCTACCACATCAAAAAGTTCATTCAGCGCACTGACTAAACTCACAACTGTTTGTATCATATTCGTGTACCTTTGTTCCCCAAAATTTAGTATTTCAACAAGTAGCGTATGCCTTTAAGAAGTGTTATTACAGGGTCTGGTTGTTATGTTCCAACAGAAATTAAAACCAACAAGGATTTTACAGTACATAATTTTTATGCGGAAGATCACCAGCGAATTGAAACTCCACCGGCCGAGGTGGTAGAAAAATTCAGGCAGATAACCGGTATTGAGGAAAGACTTTATACTACCTGTGAACAGGATTCTTCGCAAATTGGAAGTCTTGCTGCAAAATATGCGATTGAAGATAGTGGAGTAGATCCTGAAACACTTGACCAGATCATTGTTGCACAAAATTTCGGTAACGTGATCAAGCACACCATTCAAACTGACAATGTACCTTGTATAGCATCAAGGATAAAACATACTTTAGGAATCAGGAATCCGAATTGTGTTGCTTATGATGTATTGTTTGGTTGTCCTGGATGGGTACAGGGAATGATCCAGGCTCATGCATATTTTTCGGCCGGCATCGCAAAAAAATGTTTAGTAGTTGGAACAGAAACCCTGAGCCGTGTAATAGATATGTACGACAGGGATAGTATGATCTTTTCTGATGGAGCAGGTGCAATGGTATTAGAGGCAAAAGACCTGGATAGTAATGATAGCGGTATTCTCAGCTTTTCTATGCAATCACATTGTAACGAAGAGGCGAATTATATATACATGGGCAAATCAAACTTTCCCGGTTCTGATCCAAGAGTAAGATATATAAAGATGAAAGGGCGGAAGGTGTACGAATATGCCATGAAGAATGTTCCGCTGGCCATGAAAGATTGCCTGGATAAAAGCGGAGTAGATATCAAAGACCTGAAGAAGATTTTCCTTCACCAGGCCAACGAGAAAATGGATGATGCCATTGTAGCTGCATTTTATAAGTTGTATGGAATCAGGCAGCTTCCTGAGCACATCATGCCAATGAATATTCATAAGTTCGGCAACAGCTCTGTTGCAACGGTACCAACTTTATATGACCTGGTGATGAAAGGCAAGATGGATAATCACTCACTAGAAAAAGGAGATGTGGTTTTATTTGCCTCAGTTGGGGCAGGAATGAATATTAATGCCTTTAGTTACCGCATGTAAGCTTGGCACATAATTTATTATGTTCTATTGTCTAAGAACCGGCAATGAACGAAAATCCCGTCTGCTTTCCTTATTACGCAAAGCTTGCAATGATATTGTTTGCTTTGTTCCTGATATTTTATGGAATCTATGTAGGCCATGAAATCCTCACGCCTTTGGCGTTCTCATTTTTGTTTTCAATATTGCTACGTCCGGTAGAAATATTTATTACGAAGTGCAGGGTACCAAAAGCTATAGCAATATTGTTATCTATTTTCTTCGCCATACTTTTCGTGTATGGGATCATTGATTTTGTGTCGAGGCAGATTGCATCTTTTATGAGTGATATTCCTGCCATTGAAAGAAACCTGAATACGCTTTGGAGGGAAATTAAACAATGGGGTTACCAGACTTTTGGTGTTAACTATCGTCAGCAGGACCAGATGCTGGAGAGTGCAAAAAGCGGAACGATAGACAGCCTTGGTGGTTCTGCACAGACTTTTAATCTGATCACGGCTTCAGTTCTTACATTAACATTGATTCCTATTTACGTGTTTCTTTTTATGTACTACAGGCCAATGTTATTGCAATTCCTGGTTGATCTTTTTAAAGAAGAGCATGGTGAAAAAGTGAGAGAAGTGATCAGGGAGATCAAGAATGTGGTGCAACATTTTGTAGTAGGAGTTCTGATAGAAACAGGAATTGTCGCAGCAGCGAATACAATAGGATTACTATTGATCGGTGCACCTTATGCTGCACTACTCGGAATTATCGGTGCCTTGCTGAATATGATACCATACATCGGGGGAATCGTTCAATTGATCTTTTCTGCATTGGTTATTTATTCTAACACTGGTTCAATTCCATTATTGATCTGGTCAACGGTAATATTGTTTGTGGTACAATTCATCGATAACAATATTCTTGTTCCCTGGATCATTGGAACAAAGGTGCAATTGAATTCATTAATCTCTATTATTGGTGTATTGGTTGGAGGTGCTTTGGCAGGAATTGGTGGAATGTTCCTTAGTATTCCTACACTTGCCATTTGTAAAGTAATATTCGACCGTGTGGATGACTTAAAACCATGGGGCAGATTGTTTGGAACAGATGATGATCCTTCGAAGAGTTATTTAAAACTTCCCAAACGGCGAAAGAAAATTCCGAAGCCACCTGCTACAGCGTGATTAGCGACTCATGTTGTTCAATGAATCTACATGAGTGGCATCAGCAGCATTACTATCTATCGGAATTGTTAAGGCAGAATTTTCTGCAGGCAATGTATCTTGTAATACATTAGCAGTATCCATATTCTCCTCGTTATTGTCAGCATCATTAGCACAAGCAATAACCGAGGTGAAGAATAATGCGAGAAGAAAATGCTTTGCTTTCATATAGCCTTTTATTCTTTTGCTCAATTTTCCTGCCATTTGAAACAGAAACTGATTAATTATTATGTTTAGGCAAGTGAATGGCAGCCATTTATTTGATCTTGGTTTGCTTATTTTTGACATGTCCGCAGCTGAAAAATGATTTATCGATAAAGTGATTGCGACGCAAGGAACGATGCTATAAAAACAAAAGCTGGTACAAGAAAATGTTTGAGCAAAAAGCAACAGAATGGGTGAATAGCTACGGCGATATGCTGTACAGGTATGCATTACCACGTGTAAGCGACAGCGATATTGCCAAAGACCTTGTGCAGGAAACATTTCTGGCTGCCTGGAGAAATATTGAAAAGTTTAAAGGCGAGATATCTGAAAAGAACTGGTTATTTACTATCCTGAAGAACAAGATCATTGATCATTACAGGAAGGCTGTGAACAGGTTAACGGACAGTTTTCCTACAGTTGCAGATGAAGATCCATATTTCGAGGAAAGTGGTCATTGGTCAAGAGAAGCTTCACCCAAAGACTGGGGCATTGATTACAACAATTCAATTGAGTCGAAAGAATTTTATGAAGTGTTGGAGAAATGCAAAAGCAAACTCAAAGACATGCAGAATGCTGTGTTTACGATGAAGTATCTTGAAGGAATGGAAAGTGAAGAGATATGTAAGGAGCTAAACATAACACCGTCAAACTACTGGGTATTACTACATAGAGCAAAGGTTCAGCTTCGTAGCTGCCTTGAAAAAAACTGGTTTATCCAATGAGTAAGAACATGTTGAACATCAGCTGTAAGAAAGCAGCAGAATATATGTGCAAAAAGGAAGAACGTTCTTTAACTTTTTGGCAAAGATTCCAGTTAGCATATCATTTACTGATCTGTGGCGTATGCAGGGTTTTTCAGCAACAGGATCATTGGCTGCAAAAGAACCTTGGTAAGGTAGATGAACATTGTAAAGGTTGCCTGAGTGAAGAAGAAAAAAAAGCAATCCTTCAAAAAATATCGTCAGAAAAGCTTCCGGAGAGTCCTGGTGGTGTTTAAACCAAATTTTACTTTTCCTGTTTTATCATTTTTTCCTTCGAGGTAAATGCTTGTTCCGGCTTTTGCATCTACACCAATGTTTGTTGGCACATAACTGCTATCCCTCTTCTTCAAACCTTTTAACGGAACCTGTATATCTATCTTAGATGCAACCTTCTTCATATCGTATAAGCCTTCAACGAACAAAGCAATGGCGGAAGATTGAATTTCCATTCTTGGAATGGTTACCTGGAAATTATTGATAGAGAATTTATTTTTTAACTCAGCAAAGGAGATATTACTCATATCCCGGTTTTTGAAAACAAAGCTCTTAATGTTCTGCATGGGCTCATAATTTATCAATGATCCTTTCTTCAAAGAAAAATCAACCGTACCATTAATGGTTCCGGGAATAAGATTTCCGTTTTGACCAATCAGCAGATTGATGTTTGTATTTGCATTTAAGACTCCCTTGATATTTGCATGGCTGATGCCATCCTGCCCGAAATCATCAAACGCTTTGAAAACTTTACTCACGTCGACATTCTGCAAATTCACTTTGGCAGTTGCTTTATTCTGAGCACCAGTATTTTTAATATCTGCATTGATCAGCAGTTTGCCATTGGCATGTGATACAGCAACATTATTAAGTAGCAGGTCTTCATTGCTGAATAAAACAGTTCCTTTAAGATCGGTTCCATGGAAATTATTAAAGTGTACTGCACCCGCATTTAACTGTAGTTGTAATCTTCCATGATCCAATGCAGCATCAACTTTAGAAGCAGCAGAAATCAATTTACCTGACCCTGCTTTGGCTGCAACTCTTTTCCGATTTGAAAACACTGATTTCAGTTCCGCAACATTTAAAGACGGCGTATAAACATTACATTGGATCGTAGCCTTTCCTGCATCGCCAGCAGATAAACCACTAAGATTACTGCCCAATACATTTACGGTGAATTTATTACTGCCCAATTCAAACTTCATATTGTTAGCCTCAACCCTGTCTTCGGAGAAAAGAATATTGCCACTGCAATTATTAAATGTAAAATTCCTTGGAAGGTATTTGATGGTAGCACCAGAGAAGATTAACCTGCCATTTAATTTATCAATAAGAGAAATATCTTTTGACAGCAAGCCACTATAATTAAAATTGACAGATGCTTTTCCTGAGATAAACTGGATGGAACTTAAACCAAGCTTATTGTTCAAATCTTTTAAATCGGTAGACGATTGAAAAGACATATTGGCGTAAGGATTAACCAGGTTTTTTATGGTGATGTTATCACCTGATAAAGCGATGCCATCCCAGTTTCCTTTGAATGATCGAAGAGTGGCTCCCGAATTTTCATCGGTCATCGGTTGGCCCTTAACGATCTCATTGCTGAAGCTTCCATCGAAACTAACACTGCTGAGTGTTGCCACCGGAGTAGTTAGATGGTTGTCTTTTACTTTCCACGAAGCTGTTATTCTAGGAATTGACCGATATGCCAGTGATCCCTCCAGCTTTGCCGTTACATCGATTGGTTTTTCGAATTGAATGTCTTTAATATTATTGGCAGTCTTTTCTGCAAAGATGTTCCTGAGGTTACTGAAAGGTGCTTTTTTTGTCTTTATATCCAAAACAAAGGAGCCGGCTTCTTCCAGCCTGAATATTCCTTTTAAAAGATAAGGATGATTTGCTATGTAGACTTTTGTTTCATCGAATGAAAGCACTTCTGTTTTTTTATTAAAACGTAAATCGATATCAGTTTTAAACAACTGTTTTTTTAAGAAACTACCTTTTGCCAAATTAAAACCAAGGCCTTCTATCAAAGATTCCTGTTCCAGTTCTATCGTCATTTCATCACCGGAGGTATTAATTGCTGCATCCAGCTCTTTGAATAAAACATTGTAACGTTTATTCTTCTGCCTGTTTTCCAGAATGATCCGAACATTTTTCAATGATGCATGGTTCAATTCTAATCCTCCTTTCGCAGTATCCTTTTCCTTTTTTTGTGATTGAAGTAGATATTTATTTGTGTAGCCTGAAGTGTCTGTGATGATGTGGAGGTAACCATTCCTTGCAGTTAAATTCCTGAGTGAAGTTTTGTTATTGAAGTATTGCAATAAGCTGACCTTAACAGCAGCCTCTTTCATTTCCAGCAAAGGAATGTTGAGAGAGTCAGTCAGCTTTACATCGTATATATGCAAACCAATAAAAGGAAAATGCTTCCAGATGGTTATATCGGCTTCGGAATAACTAAGCTTGCCTTTGATGTTTTTGTTCAATGTGTCTTTGAAACCTGAAAGGATCTTGTTCTTGTTAATAGACACGTAAATGGATAAACCTGTAAACAACAACAGCACAACAGCACTGAAATAGATCAGGGTTTTAACAGTAATCCGTGCAAACCTGTTGCGAATCTTCAGCATAGTATGCTATAAATGCAAACGGAAAGCCAGAAAAATGCTGCTGTAGCTGGTTCAATCAGAACTTATGTTCCAGTATATAGGGCAACATTTTTCTCCATGTATCCCAATCGTGCCTTACATCTGGGCCCCAAATGTCAAGGTCGTGCCATATTCCTTTATCCCACAGAACGTGTGAAAACCTTCTGTTGGCCTCAGGATCTTCATAGTCACCACTTCCGGTATAAATATGAATGTGGTGGCTGGATTTTATCTTGTTCAGGTAAGACTGGTCATGAAGGTTTGGAACATAATGCATGGGGCTATTAAAATAAACCTGTTCATCCCAGAAGCCTTTGGTGTATTCCGTAAGATCATACACTCCACTCATGCTGATGACTCCATTGATCACATCAGGATTTTTTAGAAAGAGATTCATGGCATGCAAGGCACCAAAAGAGGCACCGCAGGTATAGATAAAAGTATCACCACTTGATGTGTTTCGAATATATGGTATCACCTCATCAATCACATATTGATTAAACTGGTTATGACGAATGGCTTTATGTTCAGGAAGCATTTCATTATTCATCCAGCTTTCTTTATTCATGCTGTCTATGCTATACACTTTTACTTTTCCACTGTTAATAAAAGGAGCCAGGTATTCCATCATCTGGAATCTTTCATACTCCAGGTAATCTGCAGCTGCAGTAGGTATTAATAAAACCGCAAATCCATAATGGCCATATGTTGCAATAGGCATTTCTTTTTGTAGGGCAGGACTAAACCAGGAATTAAGATGTCTGTGCATAGTTTTTATTTATCAAGTCAGCTGTTGAATATGTATGTCGCTTTGGTTGCGTCGCACTCTTGTGCTGAAAAACCATATTCAGCAAGTTCAAGATAGGAGGTTTTGTCGTTATTTTTACATCCGTCTCCTAAACTTAAATAAGTACGGCTCCAGGAATGGAGCCGTTTGTTTTCAATGAAAAACAAGTCCTGCTAACGGACAAAGATCTTTTTGCTGCTTACAGATTCATCATCTATCACTTTCACTATATAAGTTCCGCTGCTTAAATGGCTAACATCTATTGAAATAATTCCGTTGCCAGTAATTTTTTTATTTAGCTTCTCTCTTCCATTCATATCATAAATTACGATAGTAGCGTTCGATGCAGTTAATTCAATCTGCATCTTTCCATTTACAACCGGATTCGGATAAATCTTTATATCATTTTCTTTAGATGAACCAAGTCTTATGATCTTGCTGTATTCAACACCGCTATTTTTTGATATTGCTTTTAACCGGTAGTAGATGCTGCTATTGCATTTTGAGTGATCCATTAAACTATAGTCTTTTCTTCCTGTTGCAATGACGGATGCTGAAGTTGAGAAGACGCTTCCATCACAACTATATTCCAGTTCATACCTTTCCGTTTCAATATCATTCTCATTTCGCCATCTTAGTTCATTGCCATATTCTTTAATTGTACCAAAAAAGCTGGTGATTTTTATTGGCAGTACTGTTGATGATCTGAAACTGGAAAAGCCTGTACCCGTACCTGCTAATAACTCATCATAATAGAGATTCTGCACCTGTGTTCCATTAGGATAAGTGTAATAAATACTGCTCACCTGAATAGTGCCGCTCAGTGACTTTGTATAATCAATATAATGTTCACTTGCAACGAATACTGTATCACCACCCATTGCTACTGCATCATAATCTGGCGGAACTGGAATAGAACCGTTTCTGGCAATATTCTGCCAGGCACTTGTGCTAACTTTTAGCATGTGTAACAATGGTCCTGGTGTTGTTGTATTAGCACCACATACAAGCAATGTATCTTTTGTAATGGAGAGTGTTAGATCATGTGCCGAAAGTGAACTGGTAAAAGCTTCATGTGACGGTGTGCTCCATGAAGTTCCGTTGTATGTGCTTTTGTAAACTCCCGGAGAATATGAAGATGTGCCTGCATCATTTTTCTTTACACCGATCCAGGCTGTAATATTAGTTCCACTTTGAGTGAATTCTATGTCTTCGACATCTACATCTTGTCCTGAGCTGGCAGCAATAATTTTTAATTGGTTCCAGCTACTGCCACTGTTCATGCTATAAAAAACTCCTCCAAGATCCGAACCCTGGATTGTAACAGCAGCAAATACGATCGCAGTATCAAATGGACATGAGCGAATCGCTCTGATCTGAGTTCCTCCCTGGTTAAAATTATAGGGTGCTGTTTCAGGAGAAAAAACCTGTTGCCATATTTTTCCTGTATCATTGGTTCTGTATACTCTTACATTTCCTGCATAAGCCGTTCTTGCAGTTTCATCAATCATATCGATTGAAAAATAAGGTGAGCCATCACCATTCGGAAATAGTGCCTTGCTCCATGTTTGTGAACTGCTACCATAGTTGCTTACATAACGAACTCCTGCTTTAGAAGCCAGCCATCCGAAATTCTTTGCAGCATTCATATCAAAATCTGCTACCTGTACTGCTTCTACTCCATCATTGATCTCAAAGATCGTTGCACCATTGTTATTACTTACTCCAATTCCCTGATCTGTTGTTATAAGTATGGTACCACCTGGAATATTGCTGCTCAATTTAAAAACAGCACCATCATTCGGATGTGTTTCAAAACCTGTATTTCCTAAGTTCTGCCAGGTACCAGACAGCCCTTTTGAACTACTGTAAGCAGATCCGAAATAGACGAAATAATTATTGACGAGTCCTTCATGAAAATCAAGATTGTTTCCTGTTGTACCGGCAATGCTTGTATTGATCGTTGTATATGCATTTCCAAATGCATCAGTTTTGGCTATCAGCTTTGTGTTGTTATCTGTTCCGCCAACAAACAATGCGGTATCGGCATAAACACCAAATGCTTTCCAGAAGATAGTTGCACTTAATGAGGCTAATGCATCTGTTGTTCCTGTAGTAATATTAATAGCGGTTGAGAATGTACCGTTGAATTGATATACTTCAGGGTCGGTCCCTTCACGAAAAGCATAGAGCCTATCATTTTTTCCTATAACAAGCACAGAATAATCTGCTCCTGTATAACTGGCCGTGCCAGTGTTTGTATAAATGCCGGATGAATTTAATGTACCGGATTTTACATCATTGTTTGATCCTGTTTTAGTGAGATAAAACAACATATTGTCTTTGATGGCTACATCAATCACATTTCCTGCTGCTACCAGCGTTGCAGATGTAGCAGTAATGGAAGCAGCGTACAAAGCATTATTGGTAACGAAGAAAACTTTTCCAGAGGTTGAATGATAAGCCATTTGTCTTATGCCGCTTCCGAGATTGGCAGCTGCTCCTGCACAGGGAAGAATTTTAAAACTGTTGAACGTTGGTGAACCAAGTGGTGGACGTTTGGCATCAGCATAAAAAATGGAGTTGGCACTTTCGGTTGAAATGAACACACGAAAGCTGTCATTGTTATCAATATTTCCTCCAGTAATCGTGTTGATTCTTCCACCATAAATGCTCTGTACATCAGCCACAGCAACCTGTGCCGATAATGTTACAGCCATGAAGAAATAATAAAGAAATAAGTAGACCTTTTTCATTGCAAATAGTTTTAGATAGGTTAAAAGTATTTTCTATATGAAAAGGCCTTCTCATCCGAAAGGATGATTTTGGTAAGATGTAATCCTTATTGCCAGGTTCTTATTTTGGCAAGAGCTGCAGTTCTGGAAGGAACATCCAGTTTGAGGTAAATATTGGCAATATGTGTTTTGATGGTATTGACTGAAACAAACATGGCTTCTGCCATCTGGTTATTTGTTTTGCCTTCATACATGTGCTGTAACACATCAAACTCTCTTTCGCTAAGAGGCTTTGGGAGATGTTTATTGATTAGCACGAGTGATAGCTGAGGATTTGCGGCAGTTTGTTTTTGTGCATGATTATATAGTGCAATTTCAAGACTGGTGAGCAAATCTTTTTCATCAAAAGGTTTTACAACATAACCTGAAGGAAAAGTTTTCTTAGCCCTGTCAAGTGTGCCCCGATCTGCATGAGAGGTTAAATAAATAAATGGAAGATGATATTCCTGATGAATAATGGAAGCGATGTCTATACCATCTTTTTCTTCACCAAGGCTTATATCAAGTATCACTGCATCAGGTGTGTTAGTCTTTAGTTGCAAAAAAGCTTCATCAGGATCGTAGGCAACACCCGAAACCCGAAAGTCAATATTATTCAGGCACTGCTCAATATCTGCAGCAATTAAAGGATCGTCCTCAACAACCAATATTCTTATTTCACTCATGAACAGCTGCCAGTTTATATTTAACGATCTTCATTTGGACTTCAGTGCCGTCTTCTCCATTTACAGATAACTCTGCTTTCATTTTTTGCGCAAAAGATTTTACAAGCTGGAATCCAAGTGATGATAGTTTTGACAGATCCCAGTCTTTCGGTAATCCTTTACCGTTGTCCTTTACCGCTAATAGTAAATGATCCCCTTTTTCTTTGAGTGTTACTTTTAATACTCCTTCCGCTTTAAATGCAAATGCATATTTAAGTGAATTACTGATCAGTTCATTTAATATCAGGCCAAGTGGTATCACAGTATCAACATCAAGATCCAGGTCGTCAATATCTGTTTCGAGTTTAATTGAATGGCTGCTGACATTATATGAAGCAAAAAGGCTTTGTGCAAGTTTCTCTATATATTCCTTCATGTCAACCCCTGTAAGATTATCATCCCTGTAAAGATTCTGATGGATCAAGGCCATGCTTTTTACCCTGTTTCTGCCTTCATTAATTGCCTCTAATGCCTGTTCGTCTTTAATGCTTCGGCTTTGCAGGTTCAACAGGCTACTCACTACCTGCAGATTATTCTTTACCCTATGATGAATCTCTTTCAGTAATACTTCTTTCTCAGCAAGTGAAGCAGAAATGATCCTGTTCTTTTCCTGGAGTTGTCTCGATGTTTTTTGCTTGTTGCGATATAAATAGAATGATCCAATAGCCATAATAAGTGTTGCAGCGAGACCGATAATGTATAACAGGATCTGCCGTTGTTTACTTTCCAGAGAAATATCCTTAATGGCATTTTGCGTATTAAGCAAAGTGATCTTTTGTTCTTTCTGCTCTGTTTCATATTTGGCAGAAAGCTCATTGATGTTTTCCATGTTGTTTTCATTCAACAATGAATCGCTTAATGACTTAAATACTTCAAAATGCTCAAGTGCCTTTTTATAATTTCCCAATCCTTTATAAGCATCTGACAAATCAAGATTCAACTGTGTGGGAATTTCGTACCTGTTTACTGTAGACGGATAGGTTAAAGCTTCTTCCAAAAAAGACACAGCTGTTGCATACTCTTTCTTACCAAGCCAGGATTCTCCCAAACCAGTAAGTAAAATTGAATAGTTACTATTACTCTTAATATTAGGATATTTCAAAACAGTGTTGAATTGTTTAAGGCCATCATCATACTGTCCTTTTGCATTATATAACAGACCAAGATTTAGTTTGCAATCAATTATGTCGTTGGTTGATTCTCTTTTCTCAGCAAGTTGTAAAGCATATTGGTAGTAATGTAATGAACTGTCATATTCCTTTAATGCTTTCCATGCATTTCCAATATTTAGAGAGGTATTAAGCACACCTTTTTCATCACCGTATTCCTTTTTTAATACAAGTGATTCCCTGTAAAACTTCACCGAATTTTTATAATCTCTTTTCATCCGGTAGATCATTCCAATATTGTTCAGGCTTTGTGCAATCTGCTTTTTATCACCTGATGATCTTCGGATTGAAAGTGAGTGGAAATGTGTCAACAAGCTACTGTCAAGCTTCCCCTCATACAGATAGCAAATAGCCAGGTTGTTGTATGTCTTTCCAAGAAAGATAGTATCCTTTAGTTTTTGTGAGAGAGAGATTGCCTCAGCATAATTCCGGTATGCATCATCAAATTTTTTCAATTCCGCATAACATTCCGCAATTCTTTCATGTGCTCGGGAAAGTAAATAAGTACTCTTTAATTTTGTTGCCAGAGCTTTGGCTTCTAATCCATAAGGTAGCGCTTTAGCTGGATCATCTATCAATATCTCATAACAAAGCCAGCTAAGGGCATCAGATCTTAAGCTGTCATTTTTAGATGTTGAGGACACTTTCCTGAGACTGTCCAGGTTTTGCCCGGAGCAAATTAATCCCGTAAACAGGAACGATAGCAGGGGTAGTATTTCTCTCATAAAGCATTAAGATAAAAATTATAAGAGAAACAAAGAAGATTTATTTCATTGCATCCAGTTCTTTCTTCATCCTGAACATTTCATCTCTTAATCTTGCTGCTTCAATGAAATCAAGATCACGGGCAGCTTTTTCCATTTCTTTCTTGATTCTTGAGATAGCTTTTTCCATCTGTGGAATGGTGTTATAAGAAGCTTGTTCTTCTGCAGCTCTTGAGACAATATCCTGGTCACCTTGTATTGCATAAGGATTCTTAGGATCAAAACCTTTGATATCAAGTACAGATGTTTGAGCAAAGATCTGGTCCGTTGATTTTTTGATGGTTGTTGGAATGATGTTATGCTCAATATTATAAGCCACCTGCTTTTCTCTTCTTCTTGTTGTCTCATCAATCGTCTTCTGCATGCTCTCTGTCATCTTATCTGCATAGAAAATAACAAGCCCATCTACATTTCTCGCTGCTCTTCCTGCAGTTTGTGTAAGTGATCTTTCGTTTCGCAAAAAACCTTCTTTGTCTGCATCAAGTATAGCAACCAGCGATACTTCAGGAAGATCCAATCCTTCTCTTAAAAGATTTACTCCCACCAGCACATCAATTTCACCCAAACGAAGCTGACGCAGGATCTCCACTCTCTCTAAAGTATCGACTTCGCTATGTATGTATTTTGATTTGATGTTGATGCGATGAAGATATTTATCCATCTCTTCAGCCATTCGTTTGGTGAGTGTTGTCACCAATACACGATCACCCTTCGTAACTCTTTTATCAATTTCGTCTAGCAGATCATCGATCTGGTTCACAGAAGGCCTGACTTCTATTGGAGGATCGAGCAAACCTGTTGGCCTTACCACCTGTTCAACCACTACACCTTCACATTTTTCCAGTTCATAATCTCCCGGTGTAGCACTAACAAAAACGGTCTGATCCAAAAGGTTTTCAAATTCATGAAAATTCAGCGGACGATTATCTAAAGCAGAAGGAAGTCTGAAACCAAAATCAACCAAAACCATTTTCCTGCTTCTGTCTCCTCCGTACATTCCTGCTACCTGTGGAATGGTCTGGTGACTTTCATCTATCACACATAAAAAATCTTTGGGAAAATAATCAAGCAAACAAAATGGCCTCGTGCCTGGAATTCTCCTGTCAAAAAATCTTGAATAGTTCTCAATGCCATTACAATAACCCAGCTCTCTTATCATTTCAAGATCGTACTCTACCCTTTCTTTCAATCGCTGTGCCTCGATGAATTTATTCTGTGATTTAAAATATTCCACCTGTAGCCTCATCTCATCCTGGATCTCGTACATGATCTGCTGCAGCATATTTTTAGGGGCGATATAAAGATTAGCAGGAAATATTGCAGCATTTTCAATAGGAGCAATTCTTTTACCCGTGGAGGTTTCCAATGTTTCTATTTCTTCGATCTCATCACCAAAAAAAGTAATGCGGTAACCATAATCAACATAGGGAAGATTAATGTCGACGGTATCACCTTTAACCCTGAATGTTCCTCGTTTAAATTCTTCCTGTGAACGACTATAGAGGCTATTCACAAGAGAATGAAGAAAACCTTGTCTTGAAATAGACTGACCTTTCTGTAACCTTACAACACTATTGGCAAACTCTGTTGGGTTACCAATGCCATAAATACAACTCACACTTGCTACAACTATAATATCTCTTCTTCCGCTTAATAATTCTGCTGTTGCCTGCAAACGAAGTTTATCTAACTCTTCATTAATGCTAAGGTCTTTTTCAATATAAGTATCGCTTACCGGCATGTAAGCTTCGGGCTGGTAGTAGTCGTAATAAGAAACAAAATATCCCACAGCATTTTCCGGGAAGAACTGTTTAAACTCACCATACAGCTGAGCCACCAAAGTTTTGTTATGCGTTAATACCAGTGTTGGCCGCTGTACATTCTGAATCACATTGGCCATGGTGAAGGTCTTTCCTGAGCCGGTTACGCCTAATAATGTCTGGTATTTTTCACCATTGATGATACCTTCAGTAAGCTGGTGTATGGCCGAAGGCTGATCTCCTGAAGGCTGGTATTCCGAATGTAATTTGAATTGCATAGTAGAGAAACAAATTTAAGATGAATCAGTCTGTAGAAAAACCATTTAACTTCTACTTACATTTGCTGCTCAATAAACGTAAATGGAAAAATCTACTATAACGCTTGATGTTCACCTTGATGAACAAAAGGTTCCCGAACAGATTTACTGGACTTCGGCCTCAGCTACTTCAGCTGATAAAATGAAAGCAAAAGCTTTTATTCTTTCTTTGTGGGATGGTGCTGAAAAAACGGCACTGAGAATAGATATCTGGACAAAAGATATGATGATTGATGAAATGGCAGATTTCTTTTACCAGACCATGATGACGATGGCCGACAGCTTCAACAGGGCTACACATGACCAGGAATTGGTGGGAGAAATGAAAGACTTTGCAAAACAGTTTTACCAGAAATTCCGCGAAAAACAGCTAAAAGAAAATAAACTCACCTAAACTCAATAATAATGACTTTAGAAGAACGTGTAATGGCTGATATGAAAGAGGCCATGAAATCGAAAAATGAAGCAAACCTCAGAAGCCTGAGAGCAATAAAAGCCGAAATCATCAAGGCAAAAACAGATCCTGGAAGTGGTGGAGTTGTTTCTGTAGAGATGGAGCTGAAGCTGTTGCTAAAACTGGTTAAGCAGCGTAAAGACTCTCTTGAAATATTCAAACAACAAAGCAGGCCAGATCTTGCTGCCAAGGAGGAAGAAGAAATTGCCGTGATCGAAAAATTCCTTCCAAAACAAATGACGGAAGATGAAATTCGGGAAAAAGTGCAGGCTACCATTACAGAAACCGGTGCTGCTGGTCCGCAGGATATGGGAAAAGTAATGGGTATTGTTACAAAACAATTAGCGGGTCAGGCTGATGGTAAGATCATTTCGGCTATTGTAAAAGAATTGCTCGCAAAATAATGTTCATCGATTTTTTATTCTGTATCCTTTTATTAATGGCTGTATTCAAAGGATACAGCAGAGGCCTGATCGTTGCAGTATTCTCTTTAGTAGCTTTTTTTATAGGATTGATCGCTGCAATGAAACTTTCTGCTTCGGTAGCGGTTTGGTTACAGGATAAAACCGGAACCCAAACTACTTGGATGCCATTCATTGCTTTTATACTGGTGATGGCGGTTGTTATGTTATTGATACGCTTTGGCGCAAACATGTTAGAGAAGGCAGCAGAGTTTGTAATGTTTGGCTGGCTGAATAAACTGGGAGGAATATTATTTTACGCCATTATTTACCTCACATTCTTCAGCATTATTTTATTCTATGCCGAGAGTATGAATGTATTAAGTGAGGAGACAATCAATAACTCAAAAACTTATTCTTTTGTGGCACCATGGGGACCAAAAGCTATCGATGCAATTGGGTCTGTTATTCCGGTTTTCGAGGGTCTTTTTGATCAATTGGAAACTTTTTTTGATAATGCAGATAAGACTATCAGCTAAAATGGCAAATATTATGGAACCTTATTTGTGTTAAAACCATTATTTTAGCAAAGACAGCACTGCTTTTTTAACCAACTGATGATACGCTGACGATTATAGAATGCAATACGAGATAAAACAACAGGAAAAATTCAAGTTTATAGAAGTGGGAGAAGGTGAACCACTCATGCTATTCCATGGTTTGTTTGGTGCGTTAAGCAATTTCAGAGACCTGGTTGAACATTTCAGGCATACTCACAAGGTCATCGTGCCGATGCTTCCTTTGTTTGAGCTTGATATCTTTCATACTACGGTTGGCGGTCTTGCGAAGTATGTACATAAATTCATTGAATTAAGGGGCTACCAGAATATTCATTTGCTGGGAAATTCTTTGGGTGGGCATGTTGCTCTGGTACATGTGTTGAAGCATCCAGAGAAAATAAAATCACTAATTCTTACAGGTAGTTCCGGTCTTTTTGAAAACGGAATGGGGGATACCTATCCAAAAAGAGGAGACTACGATTATATCAAAAAGAAAACAGAGCTAACCTTCTACGATCCAAAAACAGCAACCAAAGAACTGGTTGACGAGGTTTTCGAGATCACCAGTAACCGAATCAAGGTCATCAAAATAATATCGCTTGCAAAAAGTGCCATTCGTAATAACCTTGGTGAAGAATTGAGCCAGATACAACAGCCCACACTACTCATCTGGGGAAATAATGATACGATAACACCTCCTTTCGTAGCAAGAGAATTCAACAGGCTCATTCCAAATAGCGAACTCTATTTTGTTGACAAATGTGGCCATGCTCCTATGATGGAAGTACCGGTTGAATTTAACAAGATATTGGACCAGTTTTTATCCAGACAAAAACAGCCTGCTGCAACATTGGTGTAAGTTTGGTTGTCTGATTAATAGAAAGGACTTATTTCATGCTGACTCCACAGTTAATAGCTTCTCATTATCCTACAGTTAAACTTGAAGACAAGGTTTCACTTGTCTTGCAGTTGATGGATGACTATGATGTGCTTCATATGCCTGTTGTGAGGGATGAAAAATATGTAGGCCTTATCACCAAAGATGACCTGTTGGATGCCGACACAGAAGTAATACTTGCTACAATAGAGTGTCATTTGATTAAAGCATCTGTAAAAGAAGACGATCATTTTCTCACAGCAGTTAAGCTTTGCGTAGATCATAACTTAACCCTGATACCAATTGTTAATGCTGAAAGTGAAGTTTCAGCTGTGCTCAATAATATGGACCTGTTAACGGCCATGGCAAAATTCACCGGAACAGAAGAGCCAGGTGGGATCATCGTTCTGGAAATGGAGAAAAGAAATTTTTCTTTCAGTGATCTTGGAAGATTGGTGGAGACAAATGATGCTTACATCACTCAGTTGAACACATTTGTAGAGGTAGATACCAACCTCATTCTCGTTACAATCAAAGTGAACAAATTTGAAATATCTGATATCATCGCAACTTTTCAACGCTACGAATATAATATCAGGTATTACTTTGGAGAAGAACTGTATACAAACGAACTCAAAGACAATTACAATTCATTGATGCACTACCTGAACATCTAACCTGTAACTCACCCCATTCACCCTCTTATCCTGTTGGCAGAATAGTTGTTTAAATCAATTGATTCGATTACGGTCAATTCCGATATTTTTAAAAGATAAATTGAAAAGAGCTGATGATCCTGGGCCGCTTTTTATGTGTGCTGATTTTGCTGGTTGGTGTTGCCGGAAGCGGTAAATCACAGGTTTCCGGGAATTCTCTTTTCTCAGGTGTAGCAAGTTCATTATCTGATAGTGCTTCGATTGAAAGTGAAGACAAATCACCTGTGATCATTGCAGACATCTTCATTACCGGCAATAAAAAAACCAAGGCATATATTATAGAAAGAGAGATTCCGTTTAAAATCGGCAATCATATGATGCGAGGTGACCTGCCTGCAAAAATGGAACTTGCCCGTCAGCAATTAATGAATACGGCCATGTTTATTGAGGTTGATCTGAAAGTAGACAGGCAGGTGGAAGATCTTATTTTTATTACTGTTACGGTTAAAGAACGTTGGTATTTTTTTCCGCTGCCATATTTTAAAATCGTTGATAGGAATTTTAACCAGTGGTGGGTTGAAAATAAACGTAGTCTTAAAAGAGTGAATTACGGACTTAAGCTGATGCATAATAATTTTAGCGGAAGAGCAGATGATCTAAGCCTAAACCTTATCACAGGGTATTCACAACAGGCTACTTTTCGCTATAAACAGCCCAATGCAGACAGATCTTTAAAGTACGGCTTTGATGTAGGACTTGCTTATGAGCGAAACAAAGAGCTCAGTTATTTTACCGATAGTAATAAGCAAAAATTTTACAAGAACGAAACACGTTTTTTAAGCAAGGTTTTTCGCACAGATGTAGCCTTAATTTATCGCCCCAAAATAAAAACCTGGCACTATCTGCGTATTGGATACACAAGCTTGTCTGTTGATACCAGTATCCTCACTTTAAATCCACATTTCTTTCCAGATGGATCATCAAAATTGAGTTATCCCGAAATCACTTATTCCATTAATCATAATAATGTTGATTACATACCTTATCCATCTAAAGGAGTAACTTTTTCTGCCAGTTTGCAAAAAAAAGGGATTACCAAAGAAATGAACCTATGGCAGCTTAATACCTCGGCAACATATACAATCCCCGTTTTTGAAAAATCACAGATTTACTTACAGGCTACGGGAGCAATTAAACTCCCTTTTGACCAACCTTTTCATAACAAGCGGCTTTTTGGTTACGGAGATCTCTATATGAGAGGCCTTGAATATTATGTTGCCGACGGTGTGGCAGGGTTTGTTGCAAGGGCTACTGCAAGACGAGAGGTGCTGAAGTTTAATATCAAACCTCCAATAGTCATCCAGGGTCATGATAAGATCCCATTCAGAATTTTGCTGAAAGCTTATGGAGATATTGGATATTCATATGATAAACATCCTGTCGGATTCTCTTCCCTTAGTAATAGATGGCTGAGAAGTTATGGAGTTGGTATAGATATTATCAGCTTTTACGATTTTGTGCTCAGGTTCGAATACAGCTTCAATCAGCTTAACGAACAAGGACTATTTTTGCATTCCGGAAGTGATTTTTAGTAAGTCGGCACTATATGTCTTTTCAGCTTTACTTGCGTCGCACTCTTGTACAACATATCTTTAAGCAGCAAAAAACGCTTCGGAACAAATATTCAGCTAATGAAAGTAGCGATCTATAGCCGTGGCCTTGAACCAGAACAGGAAGGACAATTATACACACTGATAGATGAACTATCCAAACAGGGCTTTGGCGTGATCGTTTACCAGCCTTTGGCAGAAAAACTCCAGATTAGTAAGGTAGAGCTTTTCAATACTGCAGACGACCTGCATCCAAGCCTCGACTGCATCATCAGCTTGGGTGGAGATGGAACTTTGCTTGATACGGTAACTTATGTTCATGACAAGAATATCCCGGTACTCGGAATTAATTTCGGCCGTCTCGGTTTCCTGGCAAGTATTGGTCGTGAAGATCTCTCTACAGCCGTTGATGCTTTGGCCAACAGAACTTACCTGGTAGATAAAAGAACATTGATTCACCTGGATGCCAGTATACCATTGTTTGGAAATGCTTCTTATGCTTTGAACGAATTTGCGATTCATAAGAGAGATACTTCATCGATGATCAAGATTCATACGTATCTGAACGGTGAATTTCTCAATAGTTATTGGGCTGATGGTTTGGTTGTTTCAACCCCAACAGGATCAACCGGTTATAATATGAGCTGCAATGGTCCGATCGTTTTCCCTGATTCCAATAGCTTTGTTATCACTCCTGTTGCTCCTCATAACCTGAATGTAAGGTCAATAGTAGTTCCTGACAGCAATATCATTTCATTTGAAGTAGAGGGCAGAACAGAAGAATTCATCTGTGCACTCGATGCAAGGCGTGAAATTGTTACCAAAGAAATTGAGCTGGCGGTACGAAAAGAACGCTTTACTGTCAGTCTTATCCGGTTGAATGAGAACAGTTTCCTCTCCACTTTACGTACTAAACTCACATGGGGACTCGATAAAAGGAACTGATTTTGTAAGAAAATTTGTCCCATTAACACTTCTAATAAAAGAAAAACCGAAATTTGACGTTCTTCAATTCACACTTTATTGATATGCTAAAGAGAATCGTAACAGTTTTATGTCTGGGATTGACCATTCATTCGGCAAAAGCACAGGTGATGGATAGCTATGTTCATTCTGGTGAATTTGGAATTTCGCTCGGTGCATCCCATTATTATGGTGATCTTAATACAAGGGCTGGAATCAACAGGCCAAAGCTGGCTGCTGGTGTCTTCTTTACCAAGCAATTCAATAATTATATAGGGTTGAAGATAGCTGCCAATTACGCACAACTTGGCTATTCTGATGTATATAGCAGAAATGATGCACAGAAACTTCGTAACCTGAGCTTCAATACGAATATCTGGGAGCTGAGCCTTAATGGTCAATTCAATTTCTTTAAGTTTTATCCTGGCATCGAAGGCTATTCCTGGACACCCTATGTGTCTTTGGGAGTAGGTATTTTCTCTTACGATCCTTATGCATATCTGAATGGAGAAAAGCACTTTTTACGTCCATTAGGAACAGAGGGCCAGGGACATCAATTATACCCTGATCGCAAACCTTATAGCTCTATGGGTATTTGTATTCCTTTGGCTGTTGGGTTTAAATATAATTTATCTCCATCCGTAAACTTCTTCTCTGAAGTGGGTTATCGCTATACTAACTCAGATTATATTGATGATGTGAGCATGACTTATGCTCCGGATGCATTTTCTGCTTTGCCAAATGGTGATCCATCTGTCGGTTATCTGCTACAAGACCGAAGCTATGAATATGGTACGCCAATCGGAATTAAAGGAAGGCAAAGAGGTAACAGTAAGCAAAAGGACGGCTATCTGATTGCACAGGTGGGTGTTTCTTTTAATATTTCATCTTATCGTTGCCCAAAATACTAGCCCACTACTACTAAAATTACTGCTGTCGAACGCTGATTTCTCTAACTTTGCTCTTCTTGGGTAAAGCTATGTCTGAACACCTCTTATCTGATATTGATAAAAACCGGCTGCCACAACATATTGCCATCATAATGGATGGGAATGGAAGATGGGCAAAAGAAAAAGGCCAGGATAGATTGTATGGCCATTTCCATGGAGTGGAAAGTGTTCGGAATATTGTTGAAGGCTGTGCAGAGCTTGGAATAGGCTACCTCACCTTATATGCATTCAGTACTGAGAATTGGGATCGTCCTAAGAACGAAGTAGACGGATTGATGGAATTACTGGTAGACACCATTCGCAAAGAAGTTTCCATATTAAATAAGAATAATATCAGGCTGCATGTTATCGGCGACAAGCAAATGCTGCCCGAATATGCACAAAATGAATTGCAGGAAGCACTGGATATGACCAGCCACAATACCGGCCTCAACCTGGTGATGGCATTGAGTTACAGCAGTAGGTGGGAATTGGTGAATGCTGTTAAACAAATTGCAGTTGATGTAAAAGAAGGAAAGGTCGATCCTGATTCCATTGATCAGAATACCGTTCAAAAATATTTAGCCACCAGCGAATTTCCCGATCCAGAGTTAATGATCCGTACAAGTGGAGAATATCGAATCAGCAACTTCCTCCTCTACCAGTTAGCTTACGCCGAGCTATATTTCACCAACACACGCTGGCCCGATTTCAGAAAAGAAAACCTCTACGAAGCCATCATCGATTTCCAGAATCGTGAAAGAAGATTTGGGAAGACAAGCGATCAGCTATCTCCCAACCCCATTACGGCTTAGATAAAATAATCCTTAAACCCATAATACTGTTTGATTTAACATAGGTTTTCAATTTATCCCGTTAATTTGCCCCATTCAAAAAATTGCCAAGAATTCTTTTTTTAAGACGAATTACGAAGCTGCGAAACCAACCAAATAGCTACCCTGATGCAGAAAGTTTACAGATCGGTTTTTATACTTGCTTTATCGGCTTTTGCATTCAGTGCAACAGCTCAAAACGATACTACACCGGTTACTTCAGTTGATCCTACACTCATCAACATATTCGAACAAAAAGTTCCCAAAAAATATAAGATTGGTTCTATAAAAGTTAGCGGAAATAAATACTTCGACCAGGCACTTTTATTATCCATCGCTAATATCAATGTTGGTGATGAAGTGGTAATTCCTGGTGGTGATGCTTTTTCTAAAGCCATTCAAAACCTTTGGAAGCAGAATTACTTTTCAGATGTTGAGATATACATTACGAATGTTACAGGCGATAAGATAGATATTGAAATTGCCGTAACAGAAAGACCAAGGCTTTCCAACTTCGATTTCGTGGGTGTTAAGAAAGGAGAGAAAGAAGAACTCACTGGTAAAGTAGGATTGGTAAGAGGAAGAGTGATTACCGAAAACATGAAACGTTCTGCTGTAGAAGCTATCCAGAAATTTTACTTCGACAAAGGACACAGAAATGTTGGTGTGCGAATTGAAACAACTACTGATGCATCCATTGAGAATTCCCAGTTGCTGGTATTTCATGTTACCAAAGGTGAAAAAGTGAAGATTGAGCAAATAAGTTTTTCCGGTAACACTGTAGATCCTGTAAAGCTCAAAAAGCAATTGAAGGATACAAAGGAAAAATCCAGGATCACTTTCACCCCGGTTAAAGATTCTAACGCTTATACGTTTGACGAGTATATGAGAGATTATGGATTTCTCACTTTCAGCAAAACAAAACGTGTGCTTGAGCCTTATGTAAAAGTGCGGCCTTTTGCAAGTGCTAAATTCAATGAAACAAAATTCAAAGACGATATTGACAACCTTGTTAAATACTACAATGCTTTAGGTTACAGGGATGCAGCAATTGTTGATACAAATATTGCATCAATGAGTCCTTCAAATGAAAACCTGAAGATCAACATCAAACTAAACGAAGGCAACAGGTATTATTTTGGAAATATAGCTTTCAGGGGTAACACCAAATACACTGACTCAACCTTGAGTAATATTCTGGGTATTAAGAAAGGAGATATTTACAACGTAGACATCCTCAACAAAAAATTAGGGAAAGAACTTTCTCCTGAAGGTGGAGACATCAGTGGTTTGTACATGGACGACGGTTATCTTTTCTTCCGTGCAGAACCAATTGAAACTGCAGTTTACAATGATACCATTGATTACGAAATAAGAATTATTGAAGGTCCGCAGGCCACTTTAAGAAACATTACCATCAACGGTAACGATAAAACCAAAGACTATGTTATCCGTCGTGAACTGAGAACCATTCCTGGTGAAAAATTCAGCAGAAGTGATGTAATGCGTTCCGTTCGTGAATTGGGCCAACTAAATTATTTCAATCCGGAAACCATCAATCCTGGTATCGTTCCGGATGCTGATGCTGGTACAGTAGATATCAACTGGACCGTTGAAGAAAAATCAAGCGATCAGCTTGAATTAAGTGCAGGCTGGGGTGGCGGTATTGGTTTAACTGGTACACTTGGTGTTTCTTTCAATAATTTTTCTATACGCAACATCTGGAAGAAATCAGCATGGGATCCATTGCCAACAGGTGATGGTCAGAAGTTAAGTTTACGTGTACAAAGTAATGGACGAGCATTTCGTTCGTATAATTTCTCTTTCACAGAACCCTGGTTAGGCGGTAAAAAAAGAAATGCTTTTACGGTGAGTGTGTATGACACGAAATTCTCCAATGCTTACGATCCTGCATTAGGACGATATACCAGCAGCGCTGCAAAAAATTCATACATCAAAACTTCCGGTGTTTCACTTAGCCTGGGCAAGCAGTTAAAATGGCCTGATGACTTTTTCAGCCTTTCTTATGGAGTTAGCTACACCAGGTATAAATTGAAGAATTACCCTATCGATCCTATTAATTTGAAAGGATTCGATAACGGTGTTTCCAACAACCTCAATTTCAGGTTGGCTTTGGCTCGTAATTCTACAGGTCCAAGCCCGATATTTCCAACAAGCGGTTCCAACTTTTTATTGAGTGTTCAATTTACTCCTCCATATTCACTGATAGATCCAAACCGTGTTAATAAAGCAAACCCATACCAGTTTGTTGAATACCACAAATGGAAATATACAGGTGAATGGTTTGTTCCGCTTACAAAAGCAACTGGTGAAGAAAGAAACAAACAATTGATTCTGAAAGCTGCGATCAAAGCAGGATTTATCGGACGATACAATACCAAACTCGGCATCTCTCCATTCGAGCGATTCCAGGTAGGTGATGCTGGCTTGAGCAATAACTTTGCACTCTTAGGTTTTGATATCGTTGCACATCGTGGTTATCCGGTGTACGAAAATTCTAACCCAAGAGTAAATCCCGATCAGCAGGCTGCTCAACAATATTTTACCATATTTAACAAATACGTTTTAGAATTACGCTATCCTTTCAGTCTAAACCCAAGCAGCACTATTTACGGTTTGACTTTCTTTGAGGCAGCCAACGGATGGTATAGCATGAAAGAGTACAATCCTTTCAAATTACGTCGTTCGGTTGGAGTGGGTATGAGATTTTTCTTGCCGATGTTTGGATTGCTTGGATTTGATTATGGAATTGGCTTAGACAGGGTAACAGGAACCAGTAAGATGAAAGATGCAGCAAGATTCACCTTTATGCTAGGCTTCGAGCCTGAATAATGGAGTGAGTTGTTTTTATGAAGCCAACTTCAGAATACAATTCATCGTTCCTTGCGTCGCTCTCTTGTACTGAGTTAAATAAATCAGCTACCTGGAGTAATTAGACAAAACTCGTGTTATCAAAATCATCTATATGAAAAAGCTTTTGCTTGTGGTTTTTAGTGCTGTTCTTTTCAGCTTTGCTGCATCAGCACAGAAGTATGCAATCATAGATACCAAGTACATCCTTGGAAAACTGCCAGATTATTCTGCTGCAGAAAAAAGACTGGAACAATTGAGTATTCAATGGCAGGCCGAATTAGATACAATGCAAACCCGGCTCGACAGGATGTATAAGAATTATGACGCAGAACAATATATGTTAAGCGAAGATCTGAATAAGAAAAGACAGGATGAATTGTTTAATAAAGAAAAAGAATTAAGAGACCTGCAGAAAAAGAGATTTGGGTATGAAGGAGATCTTTTTAAAGAAAGACAAAAGCTTGTTAAACCGATACAGGACAAGGTTTACAATGCTGTACAAAAGATGGCGGTAGGCCGTGGATATGACTTTATTTTGGATAAAAGCGAAGGAATTACGGTTATATTTGCCGACCCCAAGCTGGATAGAAGTGAAGACATTCTCCGTGACCTTGGGATCAAATAAACATAAAACCTCAATTTTTATAAACTACAAACAATGAAGAAAGTTTTGATTGCTGTGGTGGCCCTGGTTGGGTTACTGATATCCTCAAATGAAACAAAGGCACAGGCACCTAAGTTTGGATTCTTTGATCTTGAAACAATGGTAACTGTTATGCCTGGATATCGTGCTGTAGATAGCCTGTTGCAGATATACGAAAGAGATTCTCTTACTGCAGAATACGATTTTTATCAATCAGAGTTCAAGCGTTTAGACGATGCTTTTAAAGCAGATTCTGCTGCGGGAAAGCCTAAAAGCATTTTAGATCTTATTGCACAGAAGAGATCTGAAGTGGCTATGAACCTTGTTTACTGGCAGCAAATTGCACAGAATAAAGTAGAGAACAAAAGAAACACACTTGCTGGTCCATTAGTTCAACAAGTGTATGGTGCTTACCAGAAAATTTTACAAAAAGGTAATTATACTTTAGTCTTCAATCCACAGGCATTTGAAGGTGTGGCACTGAGAAGTGGATTAACTAAGGTTGACAACCTTTTTATCCCGGTAGCAAAGGAACTGAAGATCCAACTTCCTGAAGAATTAGGTGGAGGACAGGAACAAGCACCTGCAACCGGCACTAAGCCAAATACTACTCCTAAGAAGAACTAATATTTAATAGGATAATTTATTTAAGAGAACCACTCACCAGTGGTTCTCTTTATTTTTGCTTATGTCTGCAACAACTCCAATAGGGATTTTTGATTCAGGTTATGGTGGACTTACTATCATGCGAGAGATCGTTCATAAACTTCCAGGTTATGATTATCTATACCTGGGCGATAATGCAAGATCTCCTTATGGTAACAGGTCGTTCGACACAGTTTATCATTACACATTAGAGTGTGTGAAATGGTTTTTCAGCCAGGGATGTCCCTTAGTAGTGCTGGCTTGTAACACTGCTTCGGCAAAAGCATTAAGAACGATCCAGCAGAATGATCTGAAAAATATTGCACCTGATAACAGGGTACTTGGAGTGATCAGGCCAACTACAGAAGTAATCGGAAACTATACAGAAAGCAGGCACATCGGAATTCTTGGAACAAGCGGTACGGTTTCATCCGGTTCTTACGAGATCGAGATACATAAGATTTTTCCCGACATCATTGTTCACCAGGAAGCTTGTCCAATGTGGGTTCCACTGATAGAGAATAATGAACACCAGTCGAAGGGTGCAGATTATTTTGTAAAAAAACATCTTGAAAGCCTCGTAGAAAAAGCGCCGGAGATAGATACAATCTTATTAGCATGTACACATTACCCGTTAATGCTTGATAAGATACAAGAGTATGCACCAATTGGAACTACAATCATTTCACAGGGAGAAATTGTGGCAAACAGCCTGGCCGATTATCTTAGAAGGCATCCTGAAATGGAAGAAAGAATTTCGAAAGGAAGCTCGAAACATTTCTACACAACCGACTCAACAGAGGACTTCGACAATAAAGCAACCTTCTTTTTTGGAGAGGAGGTAAATTCGAAACACCTTGAACTATTATCAACTCAATCTGGATAAAGCAGATTCAAGTCTGCCAAACATTTCATCAATCTCTTCTATCTTACAAGTTCCAACACTTAAGCGGTACCATGGACTTTGTTTGCCTGCACCAAATGCATAGAAAGGAACAATGGCAAGCCCTGCTTCTGCTAATAGATAAGCTGTAACAGCAGACTGATCTTCCAGCATATTTCCATCAGCTGTTTTCTTACCAACCAGGTCAAACTTTATTGTGAGATAGATTGCTGCCTGTGGAGTGATGGCATCAACTGAATAATCTTTCTCCTTCAACTGAAGCATACCGTTATACAATCTGACCAATCTCTCATTCAGGCTTTCTTTAAAGCTATTCAAAAAGGAGTTGATATTATCTGTTTCAACAAGATATTTGGCAGTAGCTTTTTGCTCAGCCATTGGGCTCCATGCACCAATATGACTGAGAAAGCTTTTCATTTTTGCAATAACATTTGCTGGTCCTAATGACCAGCCAACCCTTACACCTGTTGCAGAAAAAGCTTTTGATATTCCATCTACGAATATGGTATACGCTTTCATCTCAGGTCTTAATGTAACCGGGTTATAATGTTCTGTGGTGCCATATGCCAATGTCCAGTACATCTGGTCATACATAACATATAATTTCTTATCTCTCTCACCTCTTCTCCGGTTTTCATCCAGCACAAGATCACAGATGCTTTCAAGTTGCTCTTTTTGTAAAGTGGTTCCTGTAGGATTTTGTGGAGAGCAAAGACATAATAAAGTAGCGCCACTCAAACAAGGAGCAATGTCTTCAACCGTAGGCATGAAATTATTTTCTGGCGTGGCATCAATTACACAATGAACACCATCTGTAAGATGCACGTAGTGATTGTTGTTCCATGAGGGAACAGGATAGATCACTTTATCACCTTTATCAACGAGCGTTTTAAACAAGGTGTATATCAACGGACGACCACCTGAAGCAATCAATATCTCGTCAGTTCCATACTCAATTCCTTCCCATTCTTTTATGAATTTGCTTACAGCTTGCCTAAGCTCCAAAACACCATCTGCAGGAGGATAATTTGTATTACGATCTTTATATGAATCAACGATTAGATCTTCTAATCTTTGTGGAATAGGAAATATGGATGGATCAAAATCACCAATAGTATAGTTGTATATTTTTTCACCTTGCCTGATTCTTTCCGTTATTGCATTACCTAATTTAACGATCTCAGATCCTATTAACGTCTCTGCAAGATTACTCAGTTTGCTCATCGCTGGAAGTATTGGTGCTAAAAGACAAATGTAGGGTTATGAGGTTAAAAAACAGGGCAACCTGGGTCATCAAAACAACTTTTCATTTTAAAATCTTATATTAGTGGAAACCTGTTTATGAAAAGCATTATAACGGTTTTGTTTTCGGTAGTAACATTTGCAACGGTAGCACAACACCGGTTATACGGCACAGCAAGTACCACTATGTACAGCAGGCAATTGGATGAAACCTCCGCACTTATGACAGATGCAATGGGTCAGCCTGTATATCCGCAACAAAAGTATAAATGGGAAGGACAGGTCTCTTTTCCTGCGAATTATACCTATGCAAATATTACAACTCCTTCAGGAAAGACTTACCGGAATATCCGTGCAAAAATAAATCTGGTGGATGGAAGCCTGTTGTTCACTGACAGCTCTAATTCAGAGTTTGTGGCTGTATTGCCCATAAAGAAAATTGCATTTGAAGATGTGCTCAACCATTCAATAATAACGTTCATCAAAGTAAAGGAAGATACCAGCAATATATTGTACCAGCAGCTTGATTCAGGAAAGATCAGCCTGCTAAAGAAGATTTACCTAACCTATAAAGACCAAATGGGTTACGGAACAACTTCAGTTACAAGAATATTCGAACAAAAATACTCCTACTTGATTTACAGTAATACTGAACTGCTTCCGTTGGACAGATCGAAAGCATCACTCCTGAAAATGCTTGCTGATAAAGGCCAGGAAGTAGAAGCTTTTATGGAAAGGGAACACATTAAATTAAGAAAAGAAGAAGACCTGATAAAGGTCTTTCATTTCTATAATTCGCTTAAATAGCTCCTGTAAATTGTTTCAGGAATCTCACGTCATTCTGAGAATATAACCTAAGATCATTCACCCTGTATTTTAGCTGGCATATTCTTTCTACGCCCATACCAAAAGCAAAACCGGTGTATTTATTACTGTCAATTCCAAAGTTCTCCAGCACTTTTGGATGAACCATTCCACTACCTAATATCTCCACCCAGCCTGTGTGTTTGCAAACACTGCATCCGTTTCCTTCACAGATTAAACAAGAGATATCCATCTCGGCACTTGGCTCAGTGAAAGGAAAATAAGAAGGTCTGAATCTTACTTTCACATCTTTTCCAAACATCTCCTGGACAAAAAAGTATAATGTCTGTTTCAAATCTGCGAAACTTACATTCTCATCTATATACAAACCTTCTACCTGGTGAAAAAAGCAATGAGCCCTTGCACTGATGGTCTCATTTCTATAAACTCTTCCGGGACAAATGATTCTGATTGGTGGCTTTTGCCTTTCCATCACTCTTGCCTGCACACTGCTGGTGTGTGTTCTGAGTAACCAATCAGGATTCGTGTTGATGTAAAACGTATCCTGCATATCTCTGGCAGGATGATCTTCCGGTAAATTCATAGAACCGAAGTTGTGCCAGTCATCTTCTATTTCCGGCCCTTCTGCTAATGCAAAACCCAATCGTTGGAATATTGAAACGATCCTGTTTCTTACAATGCTCAATGGATGTCTGGTTCCAACTATAACCGGATTTCCGGGTAAACTCCAATCGTACTCATCTCCAGCCTCCTGGCTCTCACCTCCAGCCTCTTTCAACGCTTCATATTTCGCTTCAACCAGTTGCTTAAACTCATTGAGAATTTGTCCAAACTCTTTCTTCTTCTCATTAGCAACATTCTTCATTTCACCCATCACAGATTTCACAATACCCTTTGTGCCGAGAAATTTTATTCGGAACTGCTCTACTTCATCTGCTTTTTTTGCAGCAAAAGCCTTCACTTCATTTTTATATTCCTCAATCTGTTGTAACAATTGTTCCATGTAGCGAAGATAAGAATAGTGAGAGAGGAAATTATGTAGCAGGGGTTCTTTTCTCTATCAGGCTTTACTTGCGTCGCACTCTTGTAGTTATATATCAATATTCATCACCCCAAATGGTTCTCTATTCTCATTTTCTATAGATCACCTAATTGTGGTCTCAATACAATATCTTCTATACAGGCCTGTGGCGATAGATGTGCAGCAGCATAGATCATATCAGCAATATCTTTTGCTGCCATTATTCGCTCCGGATCAACACCAGAACCAGACCACGAATCCGTATAAACTGCTCCGGGATAAACTGATGTAACCTTTATGTTATGTGACTTCATCTCTTCTCTCAGGTTCTTCGAAAAACCGGCCAATGCAAATTTGCTGATGCTGTAAGAACCACCATTTTCATAGGCTTGCAAAGAAGCGATCGAACACATATTAAATATATGTCCCGTTTTACGTTCAATCATTTTTGGTAAAACCGTCCTGGTAAGATAATAAGCACTGTAAAGATTCACTGCTATCATCTTTTCCAATGTTCCTTCCGCTTCATCATTAATATTACCCGGTAAAAAGCTTCCGGCATTATTCACCAGGATATCCGGCGTAAATTGTTGTAAACACCAGCTTCCAAAACCATCTGCTTCTGCTTTAACTGAAATATCTGCAGCATAATGCAAAATCCTCGTTCTTGGATACCGGGCCTGGAGTTCTTTAGCAAAAGCTTCCAGTGGTGGCCTTTGTCTTGCATTTAGAATAATAGAATGACCTTGTTTGTCTTCTCCAAACTTTTCAGCAATGGCTTTCCCAATACCTCGTGATGCTCCGGTAATAACAATATTCATGGCAGCAAGTTAAAACATTGATTTAAGAGTGGTTCACTCTTTGACAGTGACTCACTCTTATTAAATTGCAGCCGATGAAATACAAACACCTGTTTTTCGACCTGGATCATACGTTATGGGACTTTGAAACCAATGCTAAAGAGGCATTGAGGGAATTATATGATGAGAATAATTTGATCGAAACGGGTGTAAACGATTTTGAGAAATTCTTCGACAGTTACAGCGTTCATAATACACGGCTTTGGGACAAATACACAAAAGGGCTTATTAAGCAAGATGAACTGAGATGGAAACGTATGTGGCTTGCACTGCTGGATTTTAAAATTGCCAATGAGGCTTTATCTAAAAAGATGGCAGTTGAATTTCTTGAGAAACTGCCGCTTAAGAAAAATCTTTTTCCATATACTATAGAGATTCTCACCTATCTCAAAGGAAAAGGGTACCAGCTTCATCTCATCACCAATGGATTTGACCTTACCCAGAAAAGTAAATTAGAAAATGCTGCACTATCTCATTTTTTTGTTGAAGTAATCACTTCCGAAGCCTCTCAAAGCCTCAAGCCAAACAAAGAAATATTTGATTATGCTATCGATAAATGTGGTGCCTGCTGTGCTGAAAGCATCATGATTGGTGATAATCTTGATGCTGATATTCAGGGTGGTATCAATGCAGGAATGGATACAGTATTTGTAAATCACCTTAGCATCAAGCCCCATATACGGCCAACATATATGATTCATCATCTCAGGGAATTGGAGGATATCCTCTGAGATTAAATTTTTTTCAAACCCTTCATTTTTTGGGGAATTTCTTCTATTTCCCCAGCCGCTTTTGCTTTTCTTTTTAGCTCTGGCCTGCATGTTGATGTACGCTTCAGGTTATACCACTTTAATAATTGGGGAATTATTATATGCCAGGAAAAGAACTTAAAAAGAAAGGAAATGAAACGTACAATTTTACTCGTAACGCTGGGAGTTGCTTTATACTCCTGCCAGACAAAAAAAGCCGTACTTAACAGTGACTATGTAGAAGGTAACACGTACTCTGGTACATTACCTTGTAACAACTGTGAAGGAATAGACCAGGTAGTAATACTGGATACAGGCAATACATTCAGATTATCAGAAACTTATATTGGTAAAGACAAAAAAAGTGTTGAAAAATACGGAAGCTGGTCTTTACAGGATGGTAAAGTGATGTTGTATGCTGATAATACAAACATCGCTCAATACGCTGTAGCAGGTAATAAGCTTGTTCATCTTAGCGAAGCGAATTTTGCTGCGAAAGACCAGAGCCAGTTCAACAGAGGTATGCTTGCCAGGAAAAACTTCATTCGTTCAAAAAAGATCAATCCGGATTATCTTGAAGGAATAGATATTGTTGCATTTGGTGCAGAACCTTCTTGGAGCCTTGATATACATCATAAAAACGCCATTCAGTTTACTGTACTAGGACTTGAATCTCCAATCGCTTTTTCATCTGTTGTGCCGATTTTATCAGGTGATAGCATTATCTATAACATCATTTCATCCAATGAAAAAATGCAGGTTGTATTAAGTCCTGGTTTTTGTAGTGATGGTATTGGCGAGAATTTATATGATTATGGAGTTACAGTGAACTTCAGAGGCAAATCATATGCAGGCTGCGGTGCAATTTTAAATGCAGATGGTACTTTAACAGGGTCATGGATACTGGATAACATTGAAGGCAGTAAAAACAATTGGGAGAAGCAACCTTATATCGTTGTGGATCTTGAAGCGGAAACATTCTATGCAAACACCGGTTGTAATAATATTAGTGGCTCAGCAAGAATGAGAGGTGCAAAGATCTGCTTCAGCGATATTAATTACAATTCTCAGAAAGAATGTGAAGGATATGATGAGAAGGGATTTATGGATGCTGTGATCAAATGCAATGGATATACTATTGAGCAGGGTAAATTGTCATTAACGCAGGATGGAAAAACGATAATGACCTTCACCCGTCATTTAGAGAAATAGGTGTAAAAGCAGGTGTTTCACCGAAAAATATTTGAATGGTTCACAAGCAATAGTGTTTTAGTTTAGTTTTAAAGCAGAACTAAACACTATATTTTGCTTATGAGAAAACTAATGCTCCTGTTTCCAGGGCTGCTTTTTTATGCTTTATTGCAGGCCCAGGAAACTTATCCAACAGCAGGTGTGGCTGACTATAGAAGCGGTCATTACGCTTTTACAAATGCCACCATTGTAAAAGATGCCCAGACAACATTACAAAATGCAACGCTAATCATTAAAGATGGAAAGATTGTTTCCGTAGGAAGTAGTGTCACTGTACCAAAAGATGCAGTGGTAATTGACCTAAAAGGAAAGTACATCTACCCTTCTTTTATTGATGTGTACAGCGATTATGGCATTAATGCTCCTCAAAGACAAGGTGGTTTCAATTTCAACACGCCACCTCAAACAACTTCCAACACAAAAGGTGCTTATAACTGGAACCAGGCAATCAAACCTGAAACCGATGGTGTGAATCTTTTCCAGGTTAACGATACCAAAGCAAGAGAGTTGAGAGGCTTGGGTTTTGGTGCTGTGCTTACACATCAACACGATGGTATTGCAAGAGGTACTGGTACGTTTGTTACCCTTGCTAACGAGAAAGAAAATATGGTTGTGCTGAAAGAGAAAGCTACAGCCCATTATTCTTTTGATAAAGGAAGTTCAACACAGGATTATCCAGGATCTTTAATGGGTGTAATTTCTTTGTTGCGGCAAACTTATATGGATGCTCAGTGGTATAAAAATCGCCCTGCTACTGAAGGTGTTAACCTGAGTTTAAAAGCATGGAATGAACTTCAATCTTTGCCACAGATCATGGAATCAGCAAACAAATGGAATGCATTAAGAGCTGATAAAATAGCAAAGGAGTTCGGTGTTCAATATATTATTAAAGGCAGTGGTGATGAATACCAAAGAATGGATGATATCAAAAACCTGAAAACATCTTTCATTCTTCCATTGAATTTTCCTTCACCGATGGACGTAGAAGATCCAAATGATGCAAGAGTAGTGGCGTTTGCTGATATGAAACATTGGGAACTGGCTCCTGCAAATCCTGGCTTCTTCGAAAAAGCGAACATCAATTTTGCATTAACTACAAGAGGAACGGCGGCAAACGAGTTTCTTGCAAACCTTCGCAAAGCCATTCAGAATGGTTTGAGTGAAGCAAAAGCATTGGAAGCGCTTACAAAAATTCCTGCAACAATGATTGGTGTTTACAACCAGGTTGGAAGCCTTGATGCAGGTAAGATTGCAAACTTTATTATCACTTCTGGTCCTGTCTTCAACGATACCACTTCATTTCTCCAGAACTGGATACAAGGAAATAAATATGTATTGAAAGAAAGTCCGATTGATTATCGTGGTGTGTATACCTTATCCATCAAAACAAAAGGACAAACAACTAACTACGATGCTTACCTGAGAGGCACTCCTGGAAATTATTCAGCAACATTCTCTAATCCTGGTGATACTGCAAGAAACCCACTCAACCTTACATTAAATGATATGATGGTAAGAATGAATTGGGCTAACAGGAGTGATATGGGAAGACAAACAACATTAACCGGTATCGCAAGAGGGGATGGCTGGTATGGTAACGGTTACCTTAACACCGGCGATCCTGTTCAATGGAGCATGAATTATCGCTCAGCATTACCGGCTGATTCTGTTCCTAAAACAGATACAGGAAGACGTGGTGGTTCAAGAAGACCTGTAACACCTCCTACACTGAGTGATGTGGTCTATCCATTTACAGGATTTGGTTTGAAGGAAATACCTAAGCAGGAGGATATTCTTATTAAGAATGCTACTGTCTGGACAAACGAGAAAGATGGGAAACTAGAAAATACAGACGTATTATTAAGCAAAGGAAAGATCACATCAATCGGTAAAAACCTGAATGCAGGTTCTGCAAGAGTTATTGATGGTACTGGCAAACATCTTACTGCAGGAATTATTGATGAACACTCACACATTGCTGTGACAGGTAGTGTAAACGAGTGTACACAATCGGTGACTTCTGAAGTGAGAGTGGGTGATGCTTTGAATCCTGATGATATCAATATTTATCGCCAGCTAAGTGGTGGTGTAACATCTTCTCATTTGCTACATGGTAGTTGTAACACTATCGGTGGACAAACACAGCTGATCAAACTTCGCTGGGGTAAAGGAATGGAGGAAATCAAATTTGCTAACTGGGATCCTTTCATCAAGTTTGCCTTGGGTGAAAATGTAAAGCGTTCTTCATCTAATGTCAACACAAGATTCCCTGATACAAGAATGGGTGTGGAACAGGTGTTGATGGATGCTTTCCAAAGAGCTGTTGATTACAAAAATGCCGGTCCAAACAAACGAAAAGATATTGAGCTTGAAACATTGGTTGAGATACTTGATAAAAAGCGTTTCATCACTGCTCACTCTTATGTACAAAGTGAGATCAACATGCTGATAAAAGTTGCAGAGAAATTTGGCTTCACGGTAAATACTTTCACGCACATTCTGGAAGGATACAAAGTAGCTGATAAGATGAAGCAACATGGTGCTAATGCATCTACATTCAGCGACTGGTGGGCCTACAAAATGGAAGTGCAGGATGCAATAGCTTATAATCCTGCGATCATGCATAAGGTTGGATTGAATGTAGCGATCAATAGTGATGATGCTGAAATGGCTCGTCGTCTGAACCAGGAAGTGGCAAAAAGTGTAAAGTATGGTGGAGTTGCAGAAGATGAAGCGTTGAAAATGGCAACATTAAATCCAGCTATCATGTTGCATATTGCAGATAGGGTTGGCAGCATCAAAACAGGTAAAGATGCAGATGTTGTATTATGGAGTGATCATCCGTTAAGCATTTATGCTAAGAGCTTATATACAATTGTTGATGGAACGGTTTATTATGATCGTACAAAAGACGAACAAATGCGTCAATCATTAGCAACAGAAAGAAACAGGCTGATTCAAAAACTGATTGCCGAAAAAAGAACTCCAGGTGGTGCAGGAAGAACAGTTCCTGCAAGACCAAGGGCAGAAGAATACAATGAGTGTGAAATAGATCATAAACATAAGCGTAGCATATTGGACAGAGATCACGATGATGACGCTTCAAATACAAACTATTAATCTAAACACGATGAAAAAAGTACTTTCAACTATAATCGGTCTCGTGTTCATGATAACTGTTATCGCACAAGACAATACCTATCCTGCTTCACCACAAAAAGAAGCGATTGCATTAACCAATGCAACCATTCATATAGGTAACGGCCAGGTAATTCAGAACGGAACGATTCTGTTCAACAACGGAAAGATCACAGATGTAGGCGCCAATGTAAATACCGCTGGTGCAAAAGTGATCGATTGCAGTGGTAAACACATTTACCCCGGAATTATCACACCTGCAACTGATCTTGGATTGGTTGAGACAGGTTCAGTAAGAGCAACAAGAGATGTTTCTGAATTAGGCGAGATCAATGCAGGAGTTCGTTCTGTTGTTGCCTATAATACAGATTCCAAAGTGATCAATACACTTCGCAGCAACGGAATCTTATTAGCAAATGTGGTTCCTGCAGGTGGAATTCTCAGTGGCTCTTCATCCGTAATGCAACTCGATGCATGGAACTGGGAAGATGCTGTTTACAAAATGGACAATGGTATTCATTTTCGCATGCCGAATCTTTCTCCGCCAAGAAGATTTGGAAATTTCCAGGCAACACAGCAACCACAGGTAGATCCTGTAAGAGCAGCGCTGGAAAGAATTGATCGTGTAAGAAGTTTCTTTAAAGAAGCCCAGGCATATTTTGCTGAAAGCAAACACACACAAACCAACCTGAAGTTTGAATCGGTTAAAGGCTTGTTCAACAAGACTCAATCACTTTACATTCATTGCGAATTGGTAAAGGAAATTATGGTGGCAGTTGAATTTGCAAGAGAGTTTGGTTTTAAAACTGTGATTGTTGGTGGTACTGACAGCTGGAGAGTAACGGATTATCTCAAACAAAATAATATCGCTGTTATATTGAATGAGATGCACAGTCTTCCTGCTACGGCAGATGATGATGTGGATCAGCCTTACAAAACACCATACCTTTTACAACAGGCTGGTGTATTGTATTGCATTGCAGACAGGGATGATAATACAAGAGGAAGAAATCTGATGTTCAATGCTGGTACTGCAGCAGCTTATGGATTAACGAAGGAACAGGCTTTACAGGCTATCACTTTGAACACTGCAAAGATCCTTGGCATAGATGACATGACCGGTTCACTCGAAAAAGGAAAAGATGCCAATATCATTGTAAGTAACGGCGATATTCTTGATATGAAAAGCAGTGTTGTAACACATGCTTTCATACAAGGAAGAACATTGGACCTCACCGATAAACACAAACAATTATACGAACGTTATAAGTATAAGTATGGAATAAAATAGGTTGACAAGCGACATAACTTAGATCGTCTTCGTTGTGTCAAATCGACGAAGGAGATTCACCGAGACAAAAATATAAAAATAAAATACCGAGGTACTCACTTGTACTTTCAATTCGTTTTTCAGCAAAGAGGCTTCTTAATCGGAGCCTCTTTTTTTCGATCATCTTTCACACTTCTGAATTCCAGCCGCTATCACAGAAGCAAGGTCAATATTTTCTACATCTACCGGCAGCCAATTCATTCCATTTGCCTTAGCCGATAAACTGAATGGTATTAGCAACACTTCTGTATCATCAGTTAATGCAGCTACAAACACACGGTTATCGCTTTCAATAAACTCAGTTACAGATACAGCTTCATGTTCTCCTTTGTATTGGATGCTGATGCCAAATTCCTGACCTGCATTCCATCCTTCGTTAGTAAGAAAATTGCTTACATCATTCATAATGACAATGTTTATGATGGAGCTTCAAAAAACCTGCCCAGACTAAGCAACAGTAATAATAGAGTATGCTTTTGCTATTTCAGCACCGATCTTGGCATTGTGTTTTATCAATGCAATATTCGCTTCAAGGCTTTCACCTTTAGTATGATCAGCGATGTATTTGAGGATAAAAGGTGTAGTCTCTTTTCCGCTGATATTATTCGCTGAAGCAGCAGCTAAAGCTTGTTGAATATGTTGTTCCATTTTTTCAGCAGGCACTTCAAATTCAACAGGAACAGGGTTAGCGATTAACACAGATCCATCCAAACCCAATTTCCATTTTACATCAAGTAGTGAGGCAATTTCTTCACTATTATCTAATCTTAAAGGAGATGTAAATCCGCTTTTACGAGAATAAAAACTGGGAAATTCATCCTGGCCATAAGTTATAACAGGAATTCCCTTCGTTTCTAAATATTCGAGTGTAAGACCAATATCTAAAATAGATTTCACTCCGGCAGAAACAACTGCCACAGAAGTATGAGCCATTTCAGTAAGATCAGCTGAAATATCAAAACTTGTTTCAGCACCACGATGTACTCCACCAATTCCTCCGGTAACAAAGATTTTTATTCCTGCCATCGAAGCAATTCTGATGGTAGCTGCAACAGTAGTTGCTCCATATAGATTTTTACTGATAACATAAGGCATATCTCTCAAACTCACCTTCCATACATTCTTTTCTTTGCCAAAAAGTTCTATCTCATTTCTACTCAATCCAACATAGCATTTGCCATTCATGATAGCAACTGTTGCAGGTACAGCTCCATTGTAACAAACAATCTCTTCCACAGCCAAAGCCGTTTCTACATTTTTTGGATAAGGCATACCATGCGAAATGATGGTAGATTCCAAAGCAACCACAGGCTTTCCTTCTTGTAAGGCTTGGTGTACTTCAGGATGAATATTCAGAAATGAATTCATGATTCAGGAAAATATTGAGGCACTAAATCAAGTAATTTTTCTTGCGTAAGATGAGTGGCAATGGCTCCGTTCACCTGTAAAATTTCTGCAGCAAGCGTATGTGCTATCTTCAAACACTCCACATCTTCTTTACCAAGGTGCTTACCCAGCAAAAATCCAGATAAAGATCCATCACCTGCACCGGTGCAATCCAATACATCAACCAGAGAGGCATGGAGTGAAATACTTTTTTCTTTACTGATGATCGTTGATCCGCTACTACCATTATGTAACCAGATATTCTTTACGCCACGATTCAATAATTCTTCTACTTGTTTTTTGGTGGAAGGCAGCGGCTCATGACAAAGTACAGGAAGTTCATCTTCGTTTGGTGTAATGAAATATAATCCATCAAGATCAACAGCAGCCAGTTTACTTGCAGGAGGAACAGATACAGGTTCAATGATAAATGGAATGCCTGTTTTTTTACTGAACTTCAGCAGCCATTCGACTGTTTCAACATTTACATTGGCATCAGCTAATAAAATAGATGCCGTTTCAAGTAAACTCCTGTTCCATTCCAGGTGTTCAGGCGTGATCATATGAACCGCAGCATTGGTAAGGAAAGCAGTGAACAACGATCCATCAACATTCAACACACCTGTATATTTTCCAGTCAACCCTTGTATGGTAATAGCAGCATCCAGTTTTACACCTGCAGCAGTAGAAACCTGCTTTAGCCAGTCACCATCACTGTCATTTCCAAAAACGCTGATCAGTTGAACAGGCACACCCAATAAAGCCAGTTGATGTGCAATATTTCTTGAAACACCACCGGCTGTTTTTGTAACCGTAGCATCAGAAGTGGTTGCCAGGAGAATTTTATCGGTGGCATGAAAAAGTTCGTCAACAAGTGCTGCCCCTATGCAGATAATGGGTTTGGACATGGCAGCAAAACTAAGTGGTAAGAATGGAATAACCTTGGTAAACAGTCAGGTTATCAGATTCAGCCTTTTTCTTTATGTGGGCTTTCCAGTATTTCAATTTCTTTAAGTAACGTATTGATGACATTGCTCAAATCACGAAGCATATGAATACTTTTTCCATCCTTTAATTCATTTACGAACTGCTGGTTCAGATCGATATATTTCTCCCTCAGGTATTCCAGGTGTGCTTTTTTGTCCATATTATCAGCCATACAAAAAACATGGTTAAGTCAGCTAATGAATTATTAAAAATCAATGCTGGTCCTCTTTCCTTTTTACAATAAGATACCAATCATTTTCCAGCGGCAAATATCCATATTCATAGCAAAAACAATATGTATTGCCCTTTTTGTTGGTGTAGGTATGGGTGATGTATTTAAAATTGAGGCCGCTTTGTAAAAGTTTTTCTTTGGTAGTCTTTTCCATTTCCTTTTCACCTAAAGCCGTTTCCAGGATCTTCCTGTTCTTCATGAGCACATTATTAATGTCTTTCATGGACGAACTGTTCATCGTCTTCATCTGATTATTGTAACTATTACGACAATAGTCGTTACAGAACTTCTTATCGCTTCTGCCATGGATCGGTTTATCGCAGGCCAGGCAGTTTTTGATGGTGTTTTCTGTCATAGAGTTGAAAATTCTTTCCTAAGATAATCAATATTTTATCCGTGTACAAACGCTTATACTCGTTTCTATGCGAAAGCAAACGAATAAAAACCGACTAAGGCTTTCCGCCAATAGCACTTTTGTGTTGTCAATCGAATGGCGCCAAAGATTGACTGAGATACAAATTTTAAAAATCGAAAAATCAAAAGTCATGTACGCATTAAGAAACAAAGTTCAACTAATTGGTAACCTGGGTGCTAATCCAGAAGTGAAGAACACAGAAAACGGCAAGAAACTGGCAAAGTTCAGTATCGCTACAAGCGAAAGCTATCGCAATGCAAAAGGCGACAAGATAACTGAAACACAGTGGCATACAATAATTGCATGGGGTAAGCTGGCTGATATCGCCGAAAAATATCTTACCAAAGGTGCTGAAATAGCATTGGAAGGGAAGCTGGTGTATCGAAACTATACTGATAAAGATGGTGCGAAGAAATATTTCACCGAGATACAGGCCAGTGAAATGCTGATGCTGAATTCAAAACAGTCTCAATCCTAAATTCCATATAACAATAACTGTCCGCAGTAAATTCTTTTTCTGCGGCAGTTATTTTCCTTTAAGTTAGCAGCAATGGCAGCAGGATTAGATAGCACGAATGAAGTCTTTCAACTGGCAGTTGATCTTGTGAACCAGAGCAACAGGAATATTTTCCTGACAGGTAAAGCAGGAACAGGAAAAACAACATTCCTGAGATATATAAGAGAACATAGCCTTAAACAAACAGCAGTGGTTGCTCCAACAGGTGTTGCTGCAATTAATGCTGGAGGATCGACGATTCACTCTTTTTTCCAACTTCCATTCTCTCCTTATTTGCCTGAATCGAGAGGCACAATACATCATTCCGATGCGAATAATAAACACACCTTATTTGGTAAGATCAAACTCAACCGGGAACGTATCAAAATATTTCAGCAACTCGAACTACTGATCATTGATGAGATAAGCATGGTCCGCTGTGATATTTTAGATGCGATAGATGTTGTGTTAAGGCACTATCGTAACAGGCATGCCGAACCTTTTGGTGGAGTACAGGTTTTGCTGATCGGTGATATGTATCAATTACCCCCTGTTACTGTTGACGATGAGTGGAACTTATTATCCGGATTTTATAGCTCACCTTATTTTTTTGACAGCAGGATCATGCAACAGGTTCCACCTGTGTATGTTGAATTTGAAAAAATCTATCGCCAAAGCGATAACAGGTTTATTGATCTGCTGAACCAGGTAAGGAATAATGCATTATCACCTGATGGAAAAGATATCCTGGATAGTTTATACAAACCGGATTTCAAAGTAAAAAAAGAAGATGACTATATCATTCTCACTACGCATAATTATAAAGCTGATGCAATAAATGACCAGGAGATCACAAGACTGGGAAGTAAATTTTACTCTTTCAAAGCAACGATCGAAGGTGAGTTTAGCGATAAAGCTTTTCCTGCAGATGAAGTGTTGCGATTAAAAGAAGGTGCACAGGTGATGTTCATCAAGAATGATAAGGAGAAGATCAAACGATACTATAATGGAAAAATTGGAACCATCACCAGGATCACTGATGATGGAATATTTGTTCAATGCAAAGATGAAACTGACGAGATAGAAGTCCAGAAAGAAAAATGGGAGAACATTCGATATGCCGTCAATAAATCTAACAACCAGATCGAAGAGAATGTAGTTGGCTCTTTTCAGCAATACCCTTTACGACTAGCCTGGGCCATTACCATTCATAAAAGCCAGGGATTGACTTTTGAAAAAGCTGTGATAGATGCCGGTGCTGCTTTTGCTGCGGGGCAAGTGTATGTTGCACTCAGTCGTTGTACTTCATTAGAGGGAATTGTTTTGCAAAGCCAGATCACGTCTTCAAGTTTACGATCAGATCAAACGATTGTTCATTTCTCAAAGAACTTTTTTTCTGCCGATCAGTTGAAAGATGAACTGCAGCAATCTAAAAAAATTTACCAGCAACATATATTGTTGAGCTTATTTGATTTGCTGTCTATCATTCGCTTTACAGCAGAACTAAAGAAACTGGTGGAAGAACATTTGAAAGATTTCAACGAAGCAACAATTTCATGGATAGACGAAGTTGAGCAAAAGTTTATCCGTCTACAGGAGGTTGCTGAAAAGTTTAAACAACACTTGAATTACTTTTTTGCAGAAGAAACCATTCCTGAGGAAAACCAGGTGTTGCAGAAACGAACCAAAGACGCTGCAGGTTATTTTGTAAAAGAACTTGACCAGTTATTGCAATTTATCAGTAAATCACCTGCAGTTACTGATAGTAAAATGCAGGCAAAGAATTATAACGAAGCCCTGAAAGATGTTTTTATTGCCGTAGCTGAAAAAAAGCATTTGATGGCTGGCTTTATTGATGGATTCAGCATTGAAAAATATTATCACCAGAAGAAAAACTTTGTGGTTCCATCGGCTTCGGTCAATGCATATTCAACTGCTAATGAAGAAAAGAAAGAAACGAATCATCCTGAATTGCATTACCAGCTAAGACAGCTTAGAAACCGAATCTGTGAACAAAAGAATCAACCGGTATATATAGTTGCTTCAACTAAGAGCATTGATGAAATGGTTCAGTTCCTTCCACAAACAAAAGAAGAGTTAGTTAAGATATCGGGCTTCGGTAAAGCTAAGGCAGATAAATATGGAGAACAATTCCTGCAGGTATTAACTGACTACTGCAGTTTGCATGGATTGAAATCCTTGATACATGAGAAAGACCTGAAGAAGGAGAGAAAAGCTAAAGTTGAGTCAAAGACCAAAGTAGATACGAAGGATCTGAGTTATCAATTGTATAAAGAAGGAAATTCAATTGCTGATATTGCAAAGCTCAGGAACCTCAGCGTCTCTACCATTGAAGGCCACATGGCATTCTATGTAAGTAAAGGCATTATACCTGTGAGTGAATTGGTTAAATCAGAAAAACTGGTGTTGATCGAACCGCATCTTTCGGATTTTGAAGGTGGACCTATCACAACTCTGGTTCACAAGCTTGATAACAAGGTTAGTTATGGTGAACTGAGACTTGCCCTTGCAGCGAAGGAATGGGATAAAATGAATGCTGTTTAGATCGTGTCTTTATTTAGTGCAGCAATAGTTTTAAATTGCTGTATGGCCTCACCTCCGATCACTGTTACACATTTATTTTCACCGCTTGAAGAAAAGCTGATTGAATTGCTTAGTTCTTTAAGGGAAGAAGAATGGCATGCACCAACTATTGCCAGGCTGTGGAACGTAAAAGACATCGCTGCACATTTATTGGATGGAAATATCAGGACTCTCAGTATTTCAAGAGACAGATATTTTGGATTGGATCCCGGTAACGAAGAATTACTTCATTTCATCAACAGGATCAACGCAGAATGGGTGACAGCAATGAAACGAATGAGTCCACAGGTGTTATTATGGTTATTGCAGTTAACAGGTAAGCCAGTTTGCCAACATTTTTCTGCTCTTGATCCGTATGATAAAGCTATTTTTCCTGTAGCCTGGGCCGGTGAAACAGAATCAAAAAACTGGATGCATGTTGCCAGAGAATACACGGAGCGGTTTATTCACCAGCAACAAATTCGTGAAGCAGTAAACAAGCAAGGGATCATCACAAGGGAATTCTTCTTTCCTTTTATCAACACATTCATGCAGGCCTTGCCTTATACCTATCGAAATGTTTCTGCTGATGAAGGAACGATCATTAAGTTATCAGTTACCACTGATGTTGGTGGTGATTGGCTGCTAATTAGAAAAGGGAATGAATGGAGGTTTACGCCAGAAGGCAAAGCAGATGCGACTATTTCAATCGATCCTGAAATTGCATGGAAGCTGTTTTCCAAAGGGATTACCCAGGAGCAATCAAAGCCTTTTATTCAGATCTCAGGCAACATTTCTTTAGCTGAAGTTGCCTTGAATATGGTGAGTGTAATGGCGTGAAAAAGAAGCTAAGTAAAGGATTACAAGTACAAGAGTGCGACGCAACTTAGCTGCACCCAGAAATGAAAGCTGACCCAATAGTGATGAATACGATAATCAGAACTGACAGCAACAACCCAGACTTTAAAAGCCTGGTTGTTGAATTGGATAAAGACCTGAGAGGCCGTTATAACGAATTGCAGAATGTTTACGATCAATACAATGCAGTGCCTGATCTGCCAACAGTAGTACTGGCTTATGAAAATGATGTGGCCATCGGTTGTGGATGTTTCAAGCCTTTTGACGAAACATCGGTTGAGATAAAACGAATGTTTGTAAAGGAGATCAAAAGAGGAACAGGAGTGGCTTCATTTATCATTCATGAACTGGAAACATGGGCCAAGGAATTGGGTTACATTCATGCTGTTCTTGAAACAGGCAATAAACAATATGAAGCCATTGCTTTTTATAAAAGAGAAGGTTACACAATAACAGAAAACTACGGTCAGTATATCGGTATGCCTTCCAGTATTTGCATGAAAAAAATACTTTGAGCTGCCATTACTGACAGATCAAAGTATTCAATTTATCTATCACACGCATCTTCAATTTCAACTTTACCATCAACGATCACTGCACATGCCTTGGTTGTGTATTCAAAGGGGTCACCATTAAATAAGACAAGATCTGCATCTTTTCCTTTTTCAATGGAACCTACCCTGTTATCAATGCCTAATAATTTAGCAGGGTTTATTGTGATGGTACGTAACGCTTCAGTAAAAGACAATCCATTTCTTAAAGCAATTGCAGCCTCATATAGAATGATCCTGCTCTTTGGTACATACCCTTCAAATCCACTTTCTATAGAAACAGGAATGCCTGCATTGGTTAATATGGCAGCATTTTCCATGGTCATATTTAACATGGCACCACCAGCTCTTGCCATTGTTGGATGAACAATGATTTCTGCTTTTGATGCTTTTATCTGATCGATCAACCTGTAACCTTCTGCAGCACCTTCAATCACCAGCTTCAGGTTAAACTCTTTTGCTAATCTTATCGCCGACATTATTTCTACTGCAGTATTGGCAGAGATCAAAGCCTTCAACTCTCCTCTCAACAGTTGTTGTAATGTTTGTTGTCTCAGGTCTCCGACTTTAGATGTGTCTTTTTGTGAAGCTTTCATGGCAAGCTGGGCTTTTAATAATTCAGCTCGTAGCATTGCAATCTGCTTTGATTTCGTTCCGGGAGATTGAAAGTTTGATGATACACTTGGTCCAATCGTCATCGCTATCATGGCCACAGGCTTAATCGTAACATCGTCAGTCAAACCTTTTTTTGTTTTTACGATCATGGTCTGTCCACTTGCTAAGGCTCCAATACCATGACCAGTGTGTACTGTTGTTGTACCATTACGTAAAACATAATCTACCAGTTTATCTTCAGGGTTGTATGCATCAATGGCTCTTAATTCTGGTTGTAATGGTCCTGACTTTTCTATTTGATCCTGGTCTGATGGAATATTGTATGCACCAGATAATCCTATAGTGCTTCTTGCATCTACCAAACCTGGTGTTACAATTTTTGCTGTATATATTTTGTAATTGGAAGGAATGGATAAGTTCTGTCCTATTGCTTCTATCTTGCCATCTTTTATTAGTATCGTTCCGTTAACAACAGGATTACCCGACATGGTAAAGATTGTATCGGCTTTTACCGCTATTTGTGCTGAAGCCGTGGCTGATAATAATAATGAGATGCTATAAATAAGTAATTGTTTCATTAGTGTTAGTTAGAGGTAATTAATCATGATCATCTTCGTGTGCATGTGTAACAGCGTCAGGAGAGTAAACTCCATATCCACCAACAGCAAAAGCTTTATCTGCAGGATTTGAAAGATCAAATCTTTTAATTCCTTCTACCCAGGTTTGTAAAACATGGGTATACACACTGAATGGATCACCTGAAAGAATTACAAAGTCTGCATCTTTTCCTGCTTCAAGAGAGCCAACTCTTTTTTCAAGATCCAGCATTTTTGCTCCATTAATAGTAAGTGATTTGATCGCTTCTTCCCTGCTCATGCCATCTCTCACACTCATAGCTGCAGAACGAAGTAATAATCTTGAATCGGTAATACCATCATCAGTATGAATGGCAGTTAACACTCCTGCTTTTTCCAGAACACCACCGTTGCCTGCCCATAAATTCATTGCTTCTGCTTTACCACCAGGTGCATCTACATTAATAATTGAGCAAGGCACTTTTGCAGCTGCGATTTCTTTTGCAACTATATATCCTTCGGTAACATGATGCAGTACTACCCTGAAACCAAATTCTTTCTGCAATCTCAATACAGTTAATATATCATTGGCTTTATGCGTATGAAAATGTACTATGCGTTTTCCATTCAATACTTCTACCATCGGTTCCATTCTTAAATCCCTGTCGGGAAATTTGGTACTGTCTTTACCTGCTTTATCAATTTTCTTTTTGTATTCAACGGCCTTCATAAATAGATCCCTGTCCATGGCAGCAGATTTCGATCTTGTTCCGGGATAACCAGGAGTTCCGTTCATCGGGTTGGTTCCATTGGCCATTTTTATTCCACCATAAACACCTCTTTCATTGGTTACCAGGAGATCTTCTATTGTTGTGGCCTCACGGAGTTTTACATAAATAGTTTGCCCACTCATTAACTGACCAGAGCCAGGCATAATGTTCACAGTTGTTAACCCTCCGGCCAATGCTTTTTTGAAAGCCTTGCTGGTAGGATTTACTGCATCAAGCACTCGTATATCGGGATTGAGCGGAGAAGAACGATCTCCACCTTCCGGTCCACCAATATGCGAATGTGTATCAACAATGCCGGGCATAATTACTTTGCCGGTCATATCAACTACCTGGGCATTCGCTGGAATTGAAGTAGTTGCATCACCAACTGTGATCACTTTTCCATTTTGTACGATGAGTACACCGTTTGGAATTGATCTGCCTGTTCCGGTGTAAATAAGTGCTCCTTTAAAAGCAACCAAATTTGGCTGTGCATGCACAGACAGATAGATAACTGCTGTGAGTAGCAGTAATAAGCATTTTCTCATGAGTGCAGTATTAGCTGGTAAGATTTAGCATCAAGATAATTGAAATATGCGGTTTGCTGACATGCAGCTGACTAATTACTGCAACAGTTTGCCTGATTTGTAGAAAAATTTCATCTGGGAACCTCTTTCGTAGCATTATAAAACAACGAGTTGTAAAACTGCATCATTCTTGGTACGGTGGAGACAACTAAACGAATGAAGTGCTATGAAAAAGATGGGCAGATCGGAGGAGCAGGAAAAATTCATCGAGCTTAATAAGCAGTTCATGAATGAAGTAGAAAATGGGGCAACATGGAATGATCTCCGGTGGCTGATTGATGAAATGAAGGCCATTGCTAAGAATTTTGAGCATTTAGATACTGCAACCGTTATTGCCATGGAACACCGGGATAATAATAACTCCTCTATGGAGCGAAACAGATAAACGAAGCTGATCTATGAAGAACATCGAGTCGCAATGTTGCGACTCTTTTTTTGCTGAATCCTGCTTGAAAATCTTGCAAGCTGCTGAAATCCAGTTTACAAAACATGTTATTGGCAAGCCATTTGTTTTCAAATACTTAAAACCAGGTTATGAAGAAATTCAACTTATCGCTGCTGAGCGTTTTAATGATCATCATGTTCACTGCCAGTTCTTGTGAAGTGGTTGGCGGAATTTTTAAAGCCGGTATCTGGACAGGTGTAATCATTATTGTGCTGATCGTCGTTTTGGTATTGTGGCTCATCAATAAAACGAGAGGTAGGAGATAAAAAAATCCCGCCATTAGCGGGATAATAATTTTCTGGAAAACAAGTCTAGGCTTTAACCGTAGTTGGCTTGGTCTCTTTTGTTTTCTTAGTGTCTTTTACAGCTTTTTTCTCTTTGCTGTCTTTACTGCATTTGTCGCCTTTCTTGCAGCAAGCTTTTTCTTTTGCGTCTTTGCCGCAGCTTTTTCCTTCGCAGGCATAAGAAGCACCACTCACTAAAAGAGCAGCTACCATAAGAGTGAAGAACTTTTTCATTTATGTATGTTTTTGGGATTTAAACTTAGCCAAATATAACGTTCCTCCCTTCAAAAAATATGATCCGGCTGTTAAAACTTAGAGAATAGGATTTTTTGGACTGGCTGAAGAACAACTATTTAGTTTCGTTGCGTCGCACTCTTATACTTTTTGTTCTATACTGAGCAGCGAAATACATGATGGAGAATTCCTCTTATTGACCATTGACCATTGACCATTCACGATAACTCCGCCAAAACCGTTACTCCACCTTTCACTACCTGGTTCAGGTTCACTTTCACTTTTGCATTTACCGGTAACAATACATCTACACGGCTGCCGAATTTAATAAAACCAAGTTCCTCACCCTGTTTCACCTGCTGACCGGGAGAAAGATAGTTCACGATCCTTTTTGCTAAAGCACCGGCAATCTGCTTCACCAGTATAACACCATTGGCATTTTGCAATACCACGCTGTGCCTTTCATTTTCAGTTGATGATTTAGGATGCCAAGCTACTAAATACTTTCCTTTATGATATTTACTGTACAATACTTCACCACTGATCGGGTTACGATTCACATGCACATTCGCAGGGCTCATAAAAATGCTCACCTGTATTCTCTTGTCCTTGAAATATTCTTCATCTGTCACTTCTTCTATCACCACTACTTTACCATCAGCAGGACAAATAACCTGGCTCTCACCAATGGTATGATTGCGATAAGGAATTCTGAAGAAAGACACAACGAAAAGAAACAGGAAAACCGTCACAAGGAATACCGCTAAAGCCATTCTTGGATACTCATCCCTCAGAAAAATAAATGAAGCGATATTAATGAGACCGAATATCAGTGCAGCAATACCAATTGATGCGTAACCTTCCTTGTGAACCTTCATGTGTGGTAGTTGAAAGGCAAATATAAGGATAGTGGATAGATGATAACGGACAGTGGACAGATGAAATAATAGTAGATAGATGAGAGCCGTTTTTACAAAAAGCTTTATTCTTTACGAAGTGAAGAATCCCTTTGCGTTCTCTGCGTTTCCGGTGTTAAACAATCAACGACCTAGCCTTGGTACAACAGCTTAGAATAGCAATAGGAAATAGCCTTTGCGTGAAAACTTCTTACACAAACAACCATATATACAGCCAAACAAAAGGAGTAGCCAGTAACAGCGAATCAAAACGGTCTAAGAATCCACCATGGCCCGGCATCATTTGTCCTGAATCTTTTACTCCGGCAAGACGTTTTAATTTGGATTCAAAGAGATCTCCCAAGGTTCCGAATATAGCAGCAATTGCAGCAATAAAAAAACCATGATTGTCTATATAAAGCAACCCAATAATCAGAACACTTAATATTATCCCTCCGATTGTGCCTTCCCAAGTCTTCTTTGGTGAAATTTTTGAAAAAGGAGTTTTACCTATTAGTGATCCAACAATATAGGCCATAGTATCATTTACCCACATGCAAAGGATAATAGTTATTGGCAGAATCGAGGCGCCATTAAATAATGTTATCTGCCAGGAAACGTCAGATCTGCCAGATTCTAAATCATAAGAATGAATTTCAGCTAAATCACCTAAAAAATATAAATGAACAAGTAATCCCAAACTCAAAGAAATATACAACAACCCCATCAGCGAATGAGCAATCAGTTTTCCTCTTCTGCTGATCAGTGTATCAATATTCACCGCAACAGCACCAATCACCAGCATCCAGAATCCCACATCAGCCATCCTTACATCAGCAATGCTGTAGGCTTCATTCGTCATCCATAACATAAAGCCCCAGCCAGCTAGCATCACACCATATTTATGTATGGCAGATATCTTTTTATAATTCGGATCAATCTTTTCTACAAGCTTCTGGTATTCTATCCAGCATCCGAAATGTATAATGGAGAACAGTACAAAAAAGCTCCAGTGGTTCCAGAGCAATCCAATCATCATCACAATCACAAATACAATAGCCGAGAGAGTACGTGTTCTGAATGTTTGCCAGTTAAAAGGCATGCGATAAGTTTAGTTGAGCCGCAAGATAATCCATTCCTGTAAAGCAGTTTGAAGCTTGCCAATACATCCTTATTTTTATAGATGTTCAGGACCATAACTATTGCTTGCTGTCTGGCAACTATTTCATCGTATGCACAGGATTCATCAAAACAGGTTTTAGCAAGATCTATCAATCCATTAACCATGATGGCTTATGGCTTAGGTGAAGACAGGTTGGGTGGTGCAAAAATGGGTTATGTAGATACAGCTGTGTTTTTCCGGATAACCGATTCTGCAAGGAATATGTACAAAGTGCAGTTATCTAAACAGCATTCAGCATACATCAGCAAGAAAGATGTGAAGCTTGATACATCTTACAAACAAAAAGCATTTTATTTACTGAACTCCTGGAGTGTAAGAGGAACAGAAGAAGGATATGATTTGTTTAGCTTGTCATTAGATGAAAAGCTTCCTTACAAAAGCTGGATGGAAGTATCTCCTTCAAAGATCATGTTAGAGATATACGGTGTGCAGAGTAATACAAACTGGATCACTCAGCTGCAATCTGCAAAAGAGATAAAAAATGTTTACCTCAACCAGGTAGAAGATGATGTTGTAAGAATTACGATTGAACTCAAACACAAACAACACTGGGGCTATTCTGTTGGTTATCGGGGAAGATCATTACAACTAAGAGTAAAACATCAGCCGGAAAAGCTGAAGGTGAGAAAGATGAAAATTGCAGTAGATGCTGGTCATGGTGGAACAAATACAGGAGCAAAAGGGATAAAGACCAATATCCTGGAGAAAGATTATACGATGGAGTTTGCATGGAAACTGCAGGAGATCCTGACACGTAAAGGGGCAGAAGTGATCATGACAAGAACAACAGATTCAACTATAGACAACCAGGACCGGGTTTTAATGTTACAAAAAGAAAAACCCGATCTCCTGATCAGTATTCATCTGAATTCTTCATCAAATACTACCGTACAAGGAACAAGCACTTACTATAAACATATTGGCTTTCGTCCTTTATCAGAAGAAATATTAGACGAAATGCTTGATCTGAAGCTGAAGGAATTTGGCAACATCGGCAACTTCAATTTTATGCTGAGTGCACCAACAGATTTCCCTAGTTGTTTGGTGGAAGTAGCTTTTCTCAGCAATGAAGAAGATGAGAAAAAGATTATGTGCAAAAAGTTCCAGAAGTCTGTCGCTAAGAAAATATGGAGAGGTATTCGTAATTATTTGCGACATGTTGATTAGTAACTTAGCAGCATAATTCTTCTTTATGCCATCTAAGTTTTTATACAGCATCCTTCTTCTCTCAATATTTGTTTCTTGCAGAACAAGAATTCCACAGGGTGATGATGGTAAGATCGATCTAACCTTAGTACAGGTTAATGATGTATACGAGATTGCACCACTGGAAGGAGGAAAATCCGGTGGAATGGCAAGAGTAGCAACATTGAAAAAGCAAACCCAGCTTAAGAATAGCAATACTTTACTGCTGATGGCGGGAGATTTTGTCAGCCCTTCGGTATATGGCAGCTTAACCTATGAAGGCAAAAGAATTCGTGGCAGGCAAATGATCGATGCCATGAATATAGCAGGATTTGATATTGTTTGTTTTGGTAATCATGAGTTTGATATCTCAGAAAAAGATCTGCAGGACAGGATAGATGAATCGAAGTTCACCTGGATATCTGCTAATGCCTTTCATAAAGTAAGAGACACTGTTGTTCCTTTTCAAAAGAATACGACGAAAGAGAATTTTCCTAAATACTATTTCAAAACAATTTCTGATGCCGATGGTACCACTGCCAGAGTTGGATTTATCAGTGTAGTGCTGCCTTCTAATCCAGCAGAGTATGTGAGCTATTCAGACCCTGTCAACGCTGCAATTGAAACATACAATCTCATCAAAGATTCATGTGATGCTATCGTTGCACTCACTCACATGGCTATTAAAGACGATAAAAGATTAGCAGAGGCTTTGCCAGGACGGGCAGCCATTCTTGGTGGTCATGAACATGATATGAAATTTGAAAAGGTGAATGGCATTTTTATCACCAAAGCACATGCAAATGCAAAGTCAGCCTACGTAGTGAATTTGCAGATTAATAAAAAGAGAAATAAAGTAAAGAGTAATCCAAAGCTTGTATATTTAAATGAAGATGTAGCCCTGGACAGTATCACAAATCTTACCGTTCAGAAATGGGTGAAGATCGCTAATGATAATTACGCTTCTTCAGGTTTTGATGCTACTGCTGTCGTTGCATATAATGGCGAGCCTTTAGACGGAAGAGAAAATCTTACGAGAAGTAGTTCCACCAATCTTACAAGGCTTATTACAGATGCGATGCTGTTTGCTGCACCACAAGCCGAAGCTGCAATCTTTAATTCAGGATCAATAAGAGTGGATGATATTTTGTATCCACCGATTACACAATATGATATCTTAAGAACATTACCATTCGGTGGTGGTGTTAGAGAGTTGGATATCAAAGGTGACCTGTTGATCAATGTATTAAATGCCGGTTTGACAAACAAGGGAAGTGGTGGATGGTTGCAATTTGGAAACATCACACATAACGAAGAAAATAAAACTTGGCAACTGAAAAATCAGCCTGTGGATCCATCCAAAACCTATCGGATTGTTGTTCCTGATTTTCTTATAACCGGAAAGGAAACAAATCTTGGGTTCTTTAATGAACAAAATCCTGGGGTGATCAAGATGTATCCTGCAATAACCACCATTGGCCAGCCGCAATCAGATATCAGGGTTGCTATTATTAAGTACCTAGAGCAAAAGAAGTAAGTCAAATAGGTCTTGCTAACGCTGCAACTTCTGCAACTCATCTCTTTAACAATAATTTCCGCCTCTAGTAATATTCCGGTTTGCTGTACCATCAGGCCTTCCCTAGCTTTGCAAAAAATCGAAATATGTCTCCTTTGGTAAAAGAATTTAACGACTATCGTACAAAGATGAACGAGGTGATCCTGAGCAAGAATAATCTTGTGATGAAGCGTTTATGGAACCTCGATACCAATACTTACGAAGCTGGTGCCCTTGATGTTAAGACAAAAGAAATGCTGGGCCTGGTAGCAAGTATGGTTTTACGTTGTGATGATTGTATAAAATATCACCTTGGTAAAAGCCATGAACTTGGCATAACGACTGAACAGATGTACGAGATATTCGCCGTAGCCAATATTGTAGGTGGAACGATCGTTATTCCTCATACCAGACGAGCGGCGGAATATTGGGAAGAATTAGAGAGCAGTAAATAATACATTAGCTATTCGTATATTTAAAGAACTGACCGTGCTCAGTTTTTTGACTGAATTATTAGCTAATTTCATTTTCCGCTAAAGACGAATAAAATTCTTACTATGATAGCAGATGCAGCCCCTATAAACGCAACACCAACATTAACGGCAAAGGATTTTGCAACAGACCAGGAAGTTCGCTGGTGTCCAGGTTGTGGTGATTATTCTATTCTTGCACAGGTGCAGCGTGTAATGCCCAATATTGGTGTACCAAAAGAGAATATCGTGATCGTTTCTGGTATTGGTTGCAGCAGCCGTTTTCCATATTATATGAATACGTATGGAATGCACTCGATCCATGGAAGAGCAACTGCAATTGCAAGTGGATTAAAAGCTTCTCGTCCTGAATTGAGTGTTTGGGTGGTAACCGGTGATGGTGATAGTTTAAGCATAGGCGGTAATCATACGATCCATTTATTAAGAAGGAATTTAGATATCAATATCCTGTTGTTCAATAACCAGATTTATGGTTTAACAAAAGGACAATATTCTCCTACTTCAGAGGTAAAGAAGATCACTAAGTCTACTCCGTTTGGAAGTATCGATCATCCTTTCAATCCTGCAGCTTTGGCAATGGGTGCTGATGGAAGTTTTGTAGCAAGAACAATGGATCGTGATCCGAAACACCTGCAGGCCATGCTAACAAGATCACACCAGCATAAAGGCACTTCTTTTCTCGAGATATACCAGAACTGTAACATCTTTAACGATGGTGCGTTTGAAATCTTCACTGAGAAAGGAACAAAGCCTGACGAAGTATTATTCCTGGAACAAGGAAAACCATTGATCTTCGGTGCAACACAGAATAAAGGAATTAAGCTGGATGGCTTCAGACCGGTTGTTGTTGAGATCGGAAATGGTGTAAGTGCAGATGATCTTTGGGTACACGATGAAAAAGATTTCTACAAGGCCCAGATACTCACCAGGATGTTTGACGATCCGAGACTGGAGAATCATTTACCTCGTCCGTTTGGTGTTTTCTATGAGAACGACAGGCCTTGTTATGAAGAATCAATGCAGCTTCAGTTAGAAGAAGCCATTGCAGCAAAGGGTAAAGGTAATCTGGATAAAATATTAAGAGGAAACGAGATCTGGGAGATTATGTAACAGAGGCCTGGATTACTATTTGGCTTTTCTTGCGTCGCACGCTTGTACTTTTTATTCATTATTGAACAGAAGTACGGCTCCTACGGAGCCAAAAGATAATCAATGAACTTTCTTTCTACTAAGATATGACTCCTATGGAGTCATTTTTTTGTAACGCAAAGAGCACAGAGAAGATGCAGATATCCCAAAGTTTTTTATTCTTTACGAAGTAAAGAATCCCTCTGCGTTTTTCGCGTTTAGAGTTTTAGAATATAGAACTTCACATTCTTGCCAGCAGTCTTTTAAGCAATCAACAACACATCAACCTTTGCGTGAAACTTATCTCTTATTCTTAAAGAACGTCTTCATTAACAATGCACATTCCTCTTCCAACACACCTTTTGTAATTGTTGTCTTAGGATGAAAAGGCCAGTTCTCTTCCGTTATATGTTTATATCCATTCTTTTCATCAGCACATCCATACACCACTCTTCCAATCTTTCCCCAGTACATAGCACCGCAACACATCAGGCAAGGCTCAACTGTCACATATAAAACCGCTTCCGGTAAATATTTACTGCCGAGATAATTAAAAGCAGAGGTCAAAGCGATCATTTCAGCATGAGCTGTCGGGTCATTCAATCGTTCAACCTGGTTATGTGCTCTTGCTATTATTTTATTATTCAACACCACTACGGCACCAACAGGAACTTCGTCGTCTTCAAAAGCATATTCAGCCTGTTGCAGGGCTATCCTCATAAAATATTCGTCATCCGGAATCATAGTTGACTAAATTAGATAATAATTATTCATCTGAAACATGCTTATCAATATCAGAACAGCCACAGCCTCAGATGCAGCACTGATTGCTGATCTTAGCAGAGAAACTTTTTACGATGCATTCATTGCAGATAACAAGAAGGAAGACATGGATAAGTTCATGAATGAACAATTCACGAAAGAATCTTTAATGAAAGAAGTCGGTGCGCCAGGAAATATATTTCTGCTTGCATATATCGACGATGAAGTTGCAGGTTATGCAAGATTGCGGGAAAATGATACTGAAAAAGATAAGATGGAAATTGCGAGAATCTACAATAAAACTTCGGCTATCGGTAAAGGCATTGGTAAATCCCTGATGTTAGCATGCATTGAAACCGCCACGCAGTTAAATAAGAAAACTATCTGGCTGGGAGTCTGGGAGAAGAATCAAAGAGCTATTGACTTCTATACAAAGTTTGGCTTTGTAAAGTATGATGAGCATGATTTTTTACTTGGCAATGATTTGCAAACTGACTGGCTGATGAAAAAGGAACTTCCTTAAACTTCTCCTTGAAACTTCGTGATGAATACAGTTCATTCTAAATAATTGTAATTTCAAAGAATGGATAATCTTCAAAATAGCTTAGAACGGTTACGGAGCTATTATAAAACAGGTGCAACACGATCATATGCTTTCAGAGTTGAACAGTTAAAGAAACTTAAAGCATCGGTTTTACAACACGAAGAAGAGATATATGCAGCATTATATACAGACCTGCATAAAAGCAAAGAAGAAACCTGGGTAACGGAGATCGGTTTCTTGTTAACCGAGATAAATGTTGCTATAAAACATCTTCACCGTTGGATGAAGCCTGAAAAGGTGAAGACTAATCTTTTAAACCTTCCTTCTAAAAGTTACATAGCCAGTGAGCCATTGGGTGTAGTGTTGATCATTGGTCCATGGAATTATCCTTTGCAGTTATTACTCACTCCTTTGGTTGGTGCTATTGCTGCGGGAAATTGTGCTGTACTGAAACCCAGTGAATTTGCTGCAACTACATCTGTAGTAATAAAAAAAATCATAGAAGATACTTTTTCCAGCGACTACGTTTTATATGCAGAAGGTGATGGTGCAACTGTCGTTCCTGCCATGATGAATACTTTTCGTTTTGATCATGTGTTCTATACCGGAAGCACTTTTGTCGGTAAGCTGGTTTACAAAATGGCTGCAGAAAAACTTGTTCCGGTAACGCTGGAACTCGGAGGAAAAAGTCCCTGTGTAATTGAAGAAGATGCAGATATAAAAGTGGCTGCAAAAAGAATTGCTGTTACAAAATTTTCTAATGCAGGACAAATGTGTGTGGCCCCTGATTATATTCTTGTGCATGAAAAAATAAAAGATCATTTCGTTGCAGAATTGAAGTCGGTGTTGGATAAGTTTTTTACATCCAAAGCAGAAGATAGCGATAGCTATGGAAGAATCATCAATGAAAAGCAATTTGAGCGACTGCTCAATTATATGCAACAAGGGAAGATTTTATATGGGGGTCGAAATATTAAGGAGCAGCTTTTCATAGAACCAACAATATTGGAAGATGTGCCATTAGATGCTTCATTAATGAGAGATGAAATATTTGGTCCGATCGTTCCTGTTTTTTCTTTTAATGATGCTTTACAGGCTAAAAACATAATAGAGACTAATGCCGACCCATTGGCTTTTTATATTTTTACATCAAGTGATAAGAAAGCAGAATGGTGGTTAAATAATATTGCTGCAGGTGGTGCATGTGTAAATAATGCTTCATGGCATCTTACTAATCACAATCTTCCATTTGGAGGAAGAGGAAACAGTGGGATTGGAAGATATCACGGAAAGTTTTCTTTTGACACTTTCAGTCATAAGAAGGCAGTATTGAAAACACCCACATGGTTTGATCCTGCTATTAAATATCCTCCGTTCAAAGGGAAATTGAATTTGTTTAAAAGAGTGATAAAGTAGAAGGCGACAAATTAACGTAGCAATTTCAACTTCACCATTTCAATCCTGGTATCACTAACATTCAGAATATCAAATTGAATATCACCGATGATAATTGTCTCTTTTTGCTTCGGTATCGTTTCGTGCTCATTGATGATATAACCCGAAAGTGTTTCTGATTCTGAATCAGGAAATTCAAAATCATATTTCTCATTCAGGAAATCCAATTCCAACCTTCCGGAGAAAATATATTCCTTATCCGAAAGCTTCTTCTCAATAAATTCTTCCGTGTCGTATTCATCATGTATCTCTCCAAAAATTTCTTCGAGCACATCTTCCATCGTGATAATGCCAGCCGTTCCACCAAATTCATCCACCACCCAGGCAAGACTTTTTCTTTCCTTGCTGAATTTGTTGATCAAATCTGTAGCGCTCATACTTTCAGGTACAGCAGGAATAGTAAGTAAAATTGATCGCAAGTCGGAAGGTCTTTTAAAAAGATCTAATTGATGAACATAACCAACGATGTTATCGATGCTATCTTCATAAACAATCAGCTTACTCAAATGAGTTTTTATAAATTTTTGTTTTACTGCTTCAGGACTATCAGTTATCTCAACAGCTTCCACTTCTGTTCTTGGAACAAGGCATTGACGCACTTTAACTGAAGGCAGGGATAGTGCATTTTCAAATAATTCTTTATTGAGTTCCTGACTGTCGTCATCCTGCTCTTTTGTTTGCAGGAAAAAATGTTCAAGATCTACTTGTGAAAAAGCTTCATCATTATCCTTCACCCGAACATTGAAAATGTATTTCAGTATCCATTCAGAGATCCTCACAAAAACATATGCTATCGGGTAGAAAAGATCATAAAAGAACTTGGCTACGGGTGCAAAAAAAGAAAGCAGCTGATCATTCTTAGCTCGGAAAATCGCTTTTGGAATAAACTCCCCTAACACCAACACGATAAAAGTTGAGATCAGTGTGTTTGAGATCAGCTTGAAATACTGCTGGCTGGTTGATAATGGGTCAGTGCTCGTTTCCAGTAGGCCAAGAGCCTTCCATAAAGTAATGTCAAGCAAACCGCTGAATTGCAAACTGAAAAGTACCAGGAAAATATTGAAGCCAATGATCGTTGTGCCGATAAAACGTGAAGGATTTTCTAAAAAAGCAGCAATGGTTACACCACTTTTCTTGCCTTGTTTTTTCTTTAACTCAACACTTAACCGGTTCACACTTACAAAAGCAATCTCAAGCCCTGCAAAAAAACCAAGGAGCAGGAGTGTTCCAATGATCCAGAATATGATGGAAAGATGTTCGGCCATGTACTCTAAGATAATGAAACTATCAGAACTCGGCCAGAACAGGTTTTGTTTGCATGATCGTATCAATTTCTGTCATAACTTCTGGTGTAAGTTTTTCAAAAGCATCCAAAGCTTCCAGGTTATTCAGTAACTGTTCTTTTTTTGTTGCTCCAAGGATTGCCGTAGTAACATTTGGATTTTTAATGCACCATGCAATACTCAATGATGCAAGGGAAACATCCAGCTTATCTGCCAAAGCTCCAAGTGTTTTTACTTTGTTGAGTTTTTCTTCAGCCATCCACCTGTCTTTCAGCCAGTCGAAGCCTTCCAAGCCAAGCCTGCTGTTTGGAGGAATGCCATCATTGTATTTACCTGTAAGCAATCCTGATGCTAAAGGACTCCAGATCGTTGTTCCTAAACCAATGTTCTTAAATATCTGCAGGTAATCTCTTTCCAGTTTTTCTCGTTCAAATAAATTGTACTGTGGCTGTTCCATTGCAGGACCAATAATGTTGTACTGATTTGCTACTCTATGAGCTTCCATTATTTCAACACCACTCCATTCACTGGTTCCCCAGTATAATATTTTTCCCTGCTGAATAAGAATGTTCATCGTCCATACCACTTCTTCAATGGGTACATTTTTATCGGGACGATGACAGAAATACAGATCAATATAATCCATCTGCAAACGCTGTAAAGCTTCATTGCAGGCTTCTACTAAATGTTTACGGCTTAAGCCTGATTGATTCGGCTTATTTTCTTTTCCTCTCCATCCAAAAAAAGCTTTGGATGATACTACGTATGAAGTTCGGTCCCAGCCTTTCTTTTTTAAAACACGGCCCATCATCTTTTCACTTTCTCCCAATGCATACACTTCAGCATTGTCAAAGAAGTTGATGCCATTATCATAAGCAATACCCATCAGCTCATCAGCCATAGTATCTTCTATTTGCTTATGAAACGTAACCCAGCTTCCAAAGCTTAATACACTTAATTGTAAACCGGTCTTGCCCATCCTGCGATATTCCATAAAGAAAGTTTTAGCAAGATTAAAGCAAAATCCAGTTAGAAAAAATGATGAAAGCTATGAAGTGACGTAGGTCCGAAAGACTTACTGATAGGTGCTATCTGAGATGATAGTGAAACTTCCGGGCTGTAAGTTTTTTAAGCTGAACCAGGTAAGATCCTGGTTGGCAGTGAGGCCGTCTTTGCTTATGATTTTCTGTCTTGGAGATGATTGAATAACTGTAGTCGGCTTGTCGTTGTAAAAGATCTGTTTGTTCTGATCCCAATACAGTTCATTTGTTCGAAGCGTATCGCCTTTTACATTAAAGACAACAACATTATCCCGAAGGTAGATCAGGTTTTCATTCTCTTTATATTCTCCGTAATCGGCAAACAACTCACTTTCTATTTTTCTTGTACTATCGTAAAAGTCTACGTGTAATGTTTTCGGGAATTCTACTTTTGGTACCTGTGTCTGGTAACGAAGAAAGACCGGGGCTCTTAGTTTGGCTCTTAGAATTCCACCATTACTAAGAAAACTTTCAATCTGCTTTCCTTCTTCAACACTGATCTCTTTTTTGCTGAACCTCTCTACATCTTTAATGTCATTCTCACAGGCACTCAAAAAAATGCAGCCGATAACAGCTGCAAAAAATAATGTAATATGTAAAAGACGATTAGTCATATTTACGCTTGTGGAACCAGATATCGCTGAGGCTTAATCCAAGTGAGAACTTAAGAAAGCTTTCAGTGATATTGTTTACGTTGCTGCCTCTTTTACCAAATTCCAGCGCCATATTAACTGTGGTGAACTGGTAGTTGTAAGACGTTCTTGGTTTAACAGGAAGACCGATTCCCAAAGTACCGGAAAATGTTTTTAAACCATTTCCATCGGCATTGATATAATCTTTTCCATAGTTAACGCCTAGCCTGAGTGTAGAACGGCCGAGCAAAGATGTTGATGTGGTGCTTGGAATGATTTGTCCCCCAACTCTTATCTGCCATGAATCATTCAACCTGTCTTGCAAGCCACCAAAGCGGTAAGATGACCATTTAGTGGTCTCGTATTCCAAACCGAACGACCATAGATCGAATGATCCGCCAGCCATGGATTGTGTTTTATGAAAGATAGCACCAACAGTGTAAGTAGCTGGCGTTTCAACAATTACCTTTGAGCCATTGGCTGCATAAACGCTGTCTACGGTAACACTTCCGCCGGAAGCATCATATTCAAAAGTCTCTCTCAAGATATCTTGTGTAGCATTGTATTTCTGGCCGAACATTGCCGTAGCACCAAGTCTTAATGAGTAATCTGTTTTTGGAACAGTAGTAGTTGCGGCAACTGATTTCAGGTTGATATCATACAAGCCGCCGATCATTAAAAAAGCTTTGCCTAAATATGTTGTAGTAGAGCTATTGCTCTTCATGTAATAAGGACTGTAAGCAGTGTCTGAATTAATAATGTTCAGCCTTGTATTCAATTCTTTTTTGCCGAACATATATCCTGTGTTGAACCCGATACTAAAGTTGCCCCATCTTTTTCCAAGACCAATAAATGCCTGGTTTAAACCACCACTACCCTGGTAAAGGTATTGTGCACTGTCTACATTAGTGATCCTTGTATTATTGATGATGCTGTAGTTTATTCTTGAATAGGGCTTCAAGCCCAAAGCACCACCTAAACCCTTTCCTAAGGGTAATCCTAATGACAGGTATGATGGAATAAAGCTGGCAGACGAATATTTTTTGATAGGCGTTTTGCTTCTCAATGTTCTTGAATCAACTGTAAAACCAAGATCGTACAATACCACACCACCTAAAGATGGAATTCTTTTAAAATCACCATAAGAGGCAGGATTAGAAAAGTTGATAGATTGACCTGCAGGATCGGTATATGCTACAGAAAGTCCACCCATACCCCTGTTCACAATATGCTGTGATGGATAAATATCTCCGATGCCATACCTTGAATATGGTGAGTTTTCCTGTGCTGATACTGAAACAAAACTAAGCAGGCAGATGATGAAAGTTAGTCTATTGGTTATTATACTCACTGATGGCATAGAGTCCTTTATAAATTAAGTATGGGTCGGCAAATATCTTGTTTTTAAGATGCGGCACAAAAAAAGGCATATCACCACCGGTTAACAGCACGTTAAAGTTGCTGTATTTCAATGCGTATTCGTCTATAATACCATCAATTTCTTTCGCCATACCAAGGATCACTCCACTCAACATATTTGTTTTTGTATCATATCCAATAAGTGGGAAATTAGAATCTGCTTTTACCAACGGAAGTAATGCTGTAAACTCATGCATTGACCTGAATCGCATTTCCATTCCGGGTGAAATGCTTCCTCCAAGAAACTGGCTGAATTTATTGATGAAATTATAGGTGATGCAACTACCCAAACCAATCACCAGGTTATGTTGTTTTGGATAAAGATGAACCGCAGCAACACATAATGCAAGCCTGTCGGCACCAACTGTTTCAGGTTTGCCTACAGGAATGGTTATAGGGATTTTACTTGCTACACCCAGCTTATGAAACTTCGTTTCGCTGGCAAGTAATGTTTCTATTGCCGGATCGTGATTGATGACCGATGAAAGGATTGTCTTAGTGGGCTTATATTTTTCGACGGTTTCTTCTATTACCGCCAATGATTCATCTGGAAGCACGATAACATCTTCCAGTTCTTTATTGAATATGGCACATTTCAAACGGGTATTACCAAAATCGAAGCAAAGTGTTTTTTGCATGAGAAAAATATCAGGCTTCGAAGTTAAAGCCTTTGATGTCTTTGAAGTGACCGTTGAGTTTTATCTTTTCTTTCAGATTTTCCATTTCGGATAAAACAGGAACCACTTTGGTAAGATGACGTTTTATGTATTCCAATCGCTGGTCCTCCATCATCAAACCAAGTAATTCATATTCTTCTTCTAATGATAGACCTGTATGATGTGCCACATCATAGCTGGAAAGATCGTGGTCTGCTTTGAGGAATTCTTTATTTACCTGTAAAATCTTGTGAAGTTCCCTGATGGCTTTCAGCAATTTTTTCATCCTGGTCGGCTGTAATGCTATACGATTATCAGGATAGGTAACAATTGCTCCACTGTATAGTTTATCCGGTATCTCTTTTATCAATTCCAGAATCCGGAAAACCTGTAAGCCTTGTGTTTTGATGTCCATTTTCCCATCATCATACTCTTTCACCAGTTCCACAATCGTTACAAGCGTTCCCATTTCGGTAACACCATTATTTATTACTGCAGGTATACCAAATGGTTTTTTATTTTGAAAGCATTCTTTGATAAGTTGCTGATATCGCGGTTCAAAAATGTGGAGGTTCAAAGATTCTCCCGGATATACTACAATGCTTAATGGAAATATGGGAATGAAGTTGGTCATGCAGCTTCCAAATTTATTGATTGTTGAAATTATACGATCAACAGCTGAGCCAAAATTGCCAGAAATATTGGAGTAAGTTTGTGGCTTACAAGCATGTTATAAAACAATGAGAATATCCGGGTTCACTATTATTAAAAATGCAGTCATTAATGATTACCCTGTTATAGAGGCGATTAATTCTATTCTTCCGGTGGTGGATGAAATGATTGTGTTAATAGGAGATAGTACAGACGCTACGGTTGAACTCATTAAAAGTATTCAGGATCCAAAGATCAAAATTCATCATAGTGTATGGGATCATTCTTTACGTAAAGACGGAGAGGTATTAGCCGTTGAAACTAATAAAGCTTTTCGACTGATCAATCCCGAAAGTACCTGGGCTTTTTATATACAGGCAGATGAAGCTGTGCATGAAAAGGATCATGCAGCAATATTAGAATCCTGTAAAAGATATAAAGATGATCAGAGAGTGCAGGGTTTATTGTTTAAATACATTCACTTTTATGGCACTTATGATTATGTAGGAGACAGCAGAAAGTGGTACAATCATGAAGTTAGAATTATCAGGAACAATAAAAAAATATCTTCTTATAAAGATGCACAGGGGTTCAGGATTGGTAAGGAAAAAATTGCAGTAAAAGAGAGTAATGCAAATATTTATCATTATGGCTGGGTAAAAAATCCGGAGCAGATGAAATCCAAAATTCACGAGGTAAGTAGATATTGGGACGAGAATATTCCCGATAAGGAAGCCTATAAAAAATCGATCGATATTTTTGATTACTCCAGCTTTGATTCCTTGTCTGCATTCAAAGGATCACATCCTGCTGTAATGCATCGGAGAATTGCAGAAAAGAACTGGCATCTGCAATTCGATCTGTCTAAAAAGAAACTGTCCTGGAAAGACAGAATATTATACCGTTTTGAAAAGTTGACAGGTATCAGGCCATTTGAGTTCAAGAATTATAAAGTGATCCGGTAAAGTTGGTTGCAAGATGAATATTATTATTAATTGTGAAAGAATGAAGTATGCAAATACAGGGCTGTTTCATTTTTGCCTGAACCTGACTAATGCTTTACACCTGCAGCGGAAAGAAAGTTATCCGCAACTACAAGCTTATCTACCTGCAAACAGGAAAGAACTTATGGTGGTAGACAGCATCAATCAAACAGCGCTGCATAAAGTTTTCAGAATTAGTGATCGTCATTTTAATCTTTGGCATGAGACCTCGCAGGGAGAACAATACTTTCCATACAGATCAAAAAGGAGAAAGGTATTAACCATACATGATCTGAACGTTTTATTGGATGAAAGCAAAAGCACAACTAAAAAGAAGTACTATATACGGCATTTGCAAAAGCAAGTGGATTATTCCGACGCAATTACCACCATCTCTGAATATTCCCTGGAAACTATCAGGCAACATTTGAATATACGAGACAAACCAATTAATGTAGTATACAACGGTTGCAATGTTCCCGAAGAGATTGTATTGAATAAACCAGCCTTTATCAGGGATAAACTGCAGTACATTTTTTCTATAGGAACCATCTTGAGAAAAAAGAACTTTCATGTGCTTCCAGCTTTGTTAAAAGGCAATGATCTTAGTTTGGTTATAGCAGGTGAAATAGTGAGCAAAGACTATTATAATGAAATAGTGACCGAAGCTAAGCGGCATGGAGTTCTTGATAGAGTGATCTTTACTGGGCCGATTTCTGAGAATGAGAAATGGTGGCTTTATACCAATATGAAAGCTTTTGTTTTTCCATCTGTTGCTGAAGGTTTTGGGTTACCAGTAATTGAAGCTATGAATTTTGGAAAGCCTGTTATACTTTCAAAGTATACCAGTTTGCCTGAAATCGGTGGAAACTATGCTTATTATTTTAACTCATTTGATGCTGAAGAGATGCGGCAACAATTACATTTTGCCGTAACAGATTTCAATTCTTTTGCTGTAAAAGCCAGTGATGCCATTAAACATGCACGTTCTTTTAATTGGAATGAAGCTGCTAAAAAATACTGGCAAGTCTATAGTTCGTTATTAAACTTTCAATTATAATTTTCCTCGTTTAAAAACAGAAAGTAGTTGCTTGTATGTATTGTTGATGCCTTTCAGCATACTGATCTTTGGCTCTGATAAAGGCCCCTGGTATTTTTCACCTTTGTGCAATATTAACTTTGAGAAAGTGTTATGTGTAATTGCCCATTTTGAAACAAACATATAATATCCTTTGTTTCGTTTCACCTTTTTGGTTGATACTGATCCGAAATGATAGACTCTGCTTTTACCTACTCCCCTGAAAATTCTAACACCGGCTTTCCAGAGTTTCATTGAAAAATCCGGGTCTGAATACATGCCAGGAGTAAATTCAATGCTATATCCACCTACAAGATCCCACACTCGTGTATGTACAATATTCGGTGGCCATGTTGCACCTTGCCAATCATGCATTGATAAAGAATCATATTCCTTTAGCAATTTTTCTTCGTTAAAAGTTTCCGGAGAAATGCCATAATCCTGCTTTATAGCACAATTACTATGGGGGTTTGGTTCTATTGCTGTAGATGATATAAAAAACAGATCTGTATTAAGTATAGTTACTTCATCAAGCAGCGCTTTATCCCATCCAGGGCATACATACATATCATCATTCAGGTAAACAATGTAATCTGTATTTACAAGTGTTCTGCAACTATTTAATGCGTAACATACCCCAATGTTTTCTTTGCTGTAAGAAAAATCAATGTCTGGTTGTTCTTTTATCCATTCCAGCGAACCGTCTTTTCCTTCATTTATATGAACGATCACCTGGTGTTTGTAAGAAGAGTTCTTCCTGATGCTTTCTACACATAGCTTTAAAAATGACAAATTATTCCAGGTTGGAATTAAGATAGAAAATTTTCTTTCCTCCCCAGTATTTCTGCTAACGTGCTGAATGATCATGAAAGAAGTTTAAACTGATTTTTTTCAGTGGGTTTTAACAAACATCTTAAAACAATATAAGATCTTGCGGAGTTTATTTCTCTTTTTAGCAGCCAGCAGTTCCTCCCGATATTTAAAAAATGTAAACATCCGTACAAAATTGCTACTTACCGAATATCCTTCATATGCTTTTATTAATTGCTTAATGATCCTCTTTTCTCTAACCATTTCCGGGTAACATTTGCCGTAAAAAGTTTTTAAGTTATCTAATTTTCTTTCCCTGTGGCTCCATCCCTTTTTTTCAGCCTTCTTATCAGCGTCTCGATTTTTCTTTGACTTGATCAAACCAAAAACATTTGCATCATGATTTCTATATCGGACAAGTGGTTTATTTAGAAACTTTACTCCTCCATTCATTGATGCAACGAAAGCGAGCCAATGGTCGTGCGGAATAGTAGTAGGGAAAGGAGTAGCTAATTGAACCAGCCTTTTTCTAATAAGTGTTGTGTGGCCAGGAATGCAATTGTCGGTAACAAATACCAGGCAACTATCAAAAGATTTCATTCGCTTTTTATCCGAAAAATTAATACCATAACTGGTGAGAGAAGAATCAACCAATTCGGAGTCGTGATATATCAATAAGTAATCTTCAATGTTATCGTATAGTAACTGAATCTTTTCAGGCAACCAAAAATCATCCTGATCACACAAAGCAATGAATTCACCTTTGGCAAGTAACATTCCTTTCTCAAAGGTTTTGATATAGCCCAGGTTTTTTTCATTCGGAAATAAACTGATGTTATTGTACTTATGTTGATAGTCGGTAATTATCTTGAGTGTTTCGTCTTTTGAGCCATCATCAACAATAATGATCTCAATGTTGGGATATGTTTGAGAAAGTACACTGTCCAACTGTTCCCTGATATACTTGCTGCCGTTATAAGTTGCCAGAACTATTGAGATCAATGGTTGTTGCAAATGCATACACAAGAAGATTAGTGTTCTGACCGGTAAGCGAAAATATTTATAGCCATATCCATGTTTTCACATGCAAGCAAAGTATCTACAAAAGGTTTTTCTCTTGAGAATGATTGGCGTAAATGATAACGAAACCCTGATTCCTTTAACATTGATAATATTTCTTCCAGGTGTTGTTCTTTCCTGATGTAGCTGTGGTATTCTATAAAAATATTTTGTATGTTCTTAAGTTCATCCTTACAGTCAACTAAAACTGCATATTCCGAACCTTCTATATCCATTTTTAGAAAATCAACAGGCTTATCCAGGTAATCTTTCAGTCTCACTGTTTCTACCAATACAGGAGCCTGGTTGCTGAACGAGTTTTCTACGCTGCCACCCATGCCTTTGTCTGTATAAAACTCCAATGTTGTTTCGCTGTTCCAGACAGCTTTTTTTACTGCAGTTACATTTTGCAATTTATATGATGTAATGTTTTTCTCAAGCACATCATAAATCGGCGGCTCTGGTTCAAAAGCAATGATGGTGCTGCCAGGATAATTCTTTGCAAAGAACAATACACTTAAACCCATATTCGCTCCGCAATCAATTATATATGGATTGGGATTACTCGTATTAAAGCGATAGATCTCACTTACGATGATCTCCTGGTAAGAATCAAAAAAACACCTGGCATCGTGAAACCGAAACGGACTACCGATCAAGTCTATTTCTGCCGCAACACCGTAAGGCAGTTTTTGAAGATCGGATAATTCTTTCTCTTCAAATTTTGAGGGGAATACGGGCTTCTTTTTCTTGAACAAACTCAGCATCATCAAAAGTAAAAAATATAAAGTACCACAACAAAAGAGTATGCATCTTTGCAATACCCAGATGTCGTTTCCCCTTAACAACATATTAATTGATGGCTATAAAAGCCTTGCCAGAGCGATAACCCTTGTTGAAAACCGGTTCGAAGGGTATGAGGTTTTTATGCAGAATATACCTGCAACTGCTGCCTCTGTAATTGGCATTACTGGTCCTCCCGGTGCAGGTAAGAGTAGTTTGGTTGATGCCCTTATCGGTGAAATGATAAACCAAGGTAAGAAGGTCGGTGTTTTATGTGTTGATCCTTCATCTCCTTTCAATCTTGGTGCTTTATTGGGTGACAGGATACGAATGAGTGAATGGTATACCAACCCAAATGTTTTTATCCGATCTCTTGCTACGAGAGGAAGCCTGGGTGGATTGCATCCGATGATCATCGAGATCACAGATGTGATGAAGGCTGCAGGCTTTGATCATATCATTGTTGAAACAGTAGGTGTAGGACAAAGTGAGATTGAAATAGCAGGACTTGCTGATGTTACTGTAGTAGTTGTTGTTCCGGAAGCAGGTGATGAAGTACAAACAATGAAAGCCGGCCTGATGGAAATTGCTGATGTGTTTGTGGTAAACAAAGCTGATCGTCCTGATGCTGATTTATTTGTTAAGAACCTGAGATCAATGCTGGCACCTGCTTTTAGTAATACCAGCAACGAAATAGAGATCATCAAAACGGTAGCTACTTCAAAACAAGGTGTAACTGAGTTATACAATGCTATTCAAACGCAATTGCGTTCTGCAGAAACTTCAGACAAAAAATATTGGTTGTTGGCCGAGAAATTATTTCATCTCATTCAACAAAAAAGAATGAGCAATATCAGTAAACAAGCGTTACAGGAAAAGATCAGGAATACGTCTCAGCAACCAGGGTTTAACCTCTATAAACTGGTAGAACAATACGAGCAATAATTATTTATTTGCTTGTTTTTCTTTTCTCCACCAGCGATAACCAATAACACCTGCCAATAAAAACGGAGTAAGCATCAGGTATACAATTCCTGCATTCAAACCTTGTGCAGGCCCTTCACCAAGTTGAGAGGCAGTTTTGGTGCAAATAGAACACTGGGCCTCGGCCTGCATCACTACAAATAAACAAAGAAGAATAGATAATATTTTTTTCATTGCACCGGCTTTCAGTTCTTAATTCAGCTTTTCTTGCGTCGCACTCTTTTACTTATGGAGCCTGAGCGGCAAAGTTAAGGTTGTGCTGCCTTTTAAAAATTGTTAACTTTCATTTCTAAGCTAACTCACATGTCATCTTCACGTAGAAAATTCCTTCAACAGTTTGGAACATTGTCTTTTGCATTTGGAGCCGGGAGCTTATTCAACGAGGTTCACGCTGAAGCTTTTGCATTGGCCAATAAAAAAATACAGCATCTTTCTCCTGAAGCAACCGCTGCAGATGAAGATTACTGGAGTGTTATTCAACAGGCTTTTACTGTCAATCCAAATATCATCAACTTAAACAATGGAGGGGTAAGTCCTTCTCCACGTATTGTGCAGGAAGCTGTTGAACGTTACAATAAACTGGCAAATGAAGGGCCTTCTTATTATATGTGGCGAACCCTTGATGCAGGAAGAGAACCACTTCGTGAAAAACTGGCAATGCTGGCAGGGTGTGATGCAGAAGAAATTGCCATCAATCGTAATTCAACTGAAGCGCTTAATACTGTCATCTATGGCTTGCCATTAAAAGCAGGAGAAGAAGTGATCGGAGCCAGGCAGGATTATCCCAATATGGTCCATGCCTGGAGACAAAGGCAGGAACGTGAAGGACTTGTTTATAAACAGATCAGCTTTGATTTTCCCATTGAAGATGATGATACGATCGTTGCTGCTTATGAAAAAGCCATTACGCCTAAAACAAAACTGATACACATCACTCATGTCGTGAACTGGGTAGGACAAATTTTGCCCGTGAGAAAAATAGCAGACATGGCTCATGCAAAAGGTATTGAAGTGTTGGTGGATGGTGCACATAGTTTTGGATTACTCGATTTTAAAATACCGGATCTGCATGCTGATTATTTTGGTAGCTCACTGCACAAATTCCTCAGTGCACCAATAGGGAGTGGAATGCTCTGGATAAAAAAAGAAAAGATCAGTAAGATCTGGCCGTTGCTCTGTAATGATCATCCAAAAAGCGATAATATCAGAAAGTTTGAGGTGTTGGGCACCAGGAGTTTCCCTATTGAACAGGGAATTGGCGAAGCCATCAATTTTCATAATGCCATTGGAGCGAAAAGAAAGGAAGAAAGAATCCGATACCTGAAAAACTACTGGGCAGAAAAAGTGCAAAACGTACCTAAGGTGAAGTTGCATACTTCCTTAAATGCAAAATATTCCTGTGCTATCTGTGGCTTTAGTATTGACGGATTTACCCCTTCAGAAGTTGATTATGAACTGTTCAATAAATACAAGATACACGTCGTGCCTATAGCCTGGGAAAATATTTCATGTGTTCGTGTTACGCCTCATGTATATACCAAAATTGCTGATCTTGATAAACTGGTGAATGCCATTGTAAATATGGCCGGAAAAAAGTAATACACAGCATACATCTTACACCCTAATTCCTGCATCAACATCTTATCCACTTCTAACAAATCGTTGTATGGCTTGCAGTGGCTGATTCATTAGTTTTACGGCATGGCTATTCAACAACTCGATCTTTTTGCCGCTTTTCAACCACCATCACCGGTAGAAGAAAAGTTACCTGAGCCGGAACCGGTTGTTGAAATAATGGCTGAACCTGTTGCTGATATTCCTGAAACAGTAATGGAAGAACCAGCACAACATGCAATTGTTTTAGAACCAATGGTTGTTGATGAAGCACCTGAGCAAACTGTTGCAATTGATGAAGTATCATCACCTGCAGTGATTTTTCAGAATGATAGCATAGCGGTCAAGGTTAAGCCAAAGGTATCTGTTCCTGCACCTGTCGCTTTGAAAGCAAAGGAAACTGTTGCAGTAAAGCCTAAATCGAAAAGAGGAAGGAAATCATACCGGGAAATTGATGCAGAATTGGACCTGATAGAGGTGCCGGAAGATGAAGTGCTCCACCAGAAAATGTATTATTCCATCACGGAAGTAGCCAAATGGTTCAAGGTGAATGCTTCTCTGCTTCGTTATTGGGAAAATGAATTTGATGTACTAAAGCCGAGGAAGAACAGGAAGGGAGATCGTTTGTTTCGCCCCGAAGATATTAAGAACCTGCAGGTGATCTATTACCTTTTACGTAACCGTAAATTCTCTATTGAAGGTGCTAAAAAATACCTGCGTAATAATCGTCAGCAGGCTGATGTAAATGTTCAGCTGGCCCAATCTTTAACAAAGTTCAGGTCGTTTTTATTGGAATTGAAAGCTAATTTAGGAGCCTGAACAATTACAAAACCTATTAATGAGATACCTTATCATAGCTGCTGTTGCTGCAGTAATCACTTCATGCAGTGCAAAGAAAGCACAGGTGCAACAACCGAATTACACTGCTGTGCAGGATGGAGATTCCAAAGTGTTGAATGGTTATATCAACAGGTCAATTGTTGAAAATGATACCGCCTTTGCATGGTTTAAGAACAATATGAAATGGGGTCAGGCAGATGCTGCAGCGGTAGAAGCTTTCAGTAAGAACAAAGACAAATTCACCATGGTTGTTTTTGGTGGAACCTGGTGCAGTGATACACAGAACCTGTGGCCAGTGTTTTATCGCTTGGTAGATAAGAGTGGATACCCGGAGAATAAGATCACGTTAATTGGTGTTGACAGGGCCAAGACAACGATCGATGAATTGCATAAAAAATGGAACATCACATTGGTTCCAACGTTTATCGTGTTACATGATGGTAAAGAGATCGGAAGAGTGGTTGAGTATGGTAAATATGGCCAGGTTGATAAAGAATTGGGAGAGATAGTTAATACAATTAAGTGACTTTTTAACCTTTAAAAAGGGCTATTATAAGTTGCAAAAATTATAAGTAATGCAAACAGTCCAAAGTAAAATATGATTGCTACAATGAGGGATGCAGCCAGAGAAATTAAACTCAATTTAAGTGCAGAATAATTCTTTTTCCGTAATCGTTCCTGAAAGAAAAAGAAAAGTGGAGCAGTGATTATTCCAAGGGGTATTAAATGGATCAAATAGTCAGGCATATCACTAACATAAATCTTCGTGGGTCGTACTGGGCTCGAACCAGTGACCTCTACTCTGTCAAAGTAGCGCTCTAAACCAACTGAGCTAACGACCCGGAATTTCCAGCCTTTGTTGGTGGCTGACCAACAAATATTATTTCAAATTTTCATTTTCTCTTACAACATCCCAGTATTCTTTGCCATAACTCACAAATATCTCACTGCCCGCTTCAATATTGCGGAACGATTCAATGTACACTTTGTTGTCGTCGTCCTGCACATACTTACTGTTATTGCTGAGCCCTTCGATCTTGCTTAAACCTCTTGCATCGTTTGCATAGCGTGCCAATGCAGTCAATGTTTTTTTCGCATCTATAACGTGGTTCTTATTTACATAGTAAATGTAACCATTGAAACTTCTGCCACTGCTGGCTTCTTCCCAGGTAGTTACTTTGCCTTTATATTCAACGATCCTGGTGCCCTTGGGAATGAATTTAGTGGTAAACAATCCTTTTCCTGCACCTTTTAAACCACTCTTCTTAACAACCAGCTGCTTTTCTAACAATGCCATATTTTAAAATAAGTTGCAATAGTACAATAAAACCTCACCGTAAAATGAAGATTGTTTCAGTTATCTTTATTAGCGATATATCCTAACAACTATCCGATGAAAGGCTTCTTACTACTCTTGTTTTTCCCACTTCAACTATTCTCACAGGATCTGCAGGGTGTTTGGGTAGGTGTATTGCATAACGACAGCACAAATGCCGACCTGCATTACGAGATAGTGATCAGTGAAACAAAAGGCAAGCTGTCAGGATTTTCTTATACCAATTTTATTGTGGATGGAAGATCGCTAACCGGTGTAAAATCACTCATCATCAATAAAAGATTCGGTAAGTTATTTATCGAAGACGACGAGCTTGTTTTCAACAATTATAACTTCGATCCACCCAAAGGAGTGAGGCAGGCAAGCATCCTTGAATTAAGTTCAGTTGAACCCATTCTCTTTGGGAAATTCACCACCACAAGAACCAAACAATACGGCCGACCTGTTACTGGTAGCATTCATCTCCTGAAGAAAAGCGACCTGGCTGATTCAAGATTGGTGGAAATGCTCACCGGTCTCCAGTTAACTGCAGGTCTATCGTTTATGCCAAAAAAGGAAGAGCCGGCTGCATCAAAAGATATAGCAAAGAATACAGAGAAGCCTCAGGCAAAAGAATCTTCACCAGAGCCTGTTAAAGAAAAACCGATAACTATAGTAAAGGAACCTGTTGCATCACCACCTGTAAAGAAAGAGCCTGTTGTGGCCAATGTTGAGAGAAAAGTAGAAGAGAGAAAAGTGCAGACGATACAAACGATCTATTTTACTTCGGACAGTCTTGTATTGGAATTATACGATAATGGTTATGTGGATGGAGATTCTGTGAGCATCATTCTCAATGGTAAAGCTTTCCTGAGTAATGTAAGGTTATCTGAAAAAGCAGCAACAAAGATGATCTATATTACTCCTGCCATGGGAGATTCTATTAACCTGGTGATGTTTGCAGAGAATCTTGGCAGCATATCACCTAACTCTGGTTTAGCGATCATACGAGATGGTAAAACACAACACCGTGTTTCTTTCAGTGGTGATCTTGAAAGAAATGCAGCGATCATTCTACGAAGAAAAAAACCATCAACTCAGTAGTTTGTATACTACGAAAGCAGGCCAGGCCAGTGCTTTCAGAAATGCTATGATGCCGGCTCCAAAATTATCAACCTGTTCAACGTAATAAATAAAAGCCCCGATGAATCCGAGGAACCAGATAAAACCTCCTGTGTTATTTTGATGGGCTGTTTTCCACTGCTGTTTTTTCTTAACAAGTGGATGTGGGTGTGCATGAGTTTGTGACATGACTTATTATTTAACCCACAAGTTCACTAAACATCACAGCGGTTCAAATGACAGATGTCATTGCATCGTTAAACGGAAAAGTTATTAATTAAGCTGGTAAAGGCTCATTCAAAAGATTCATGATCTCCTGTAAGATCTGGTCTTTCTTGAATGGCTTCGACAGGTAGACATCAGCACCATTTTCAAGGGCAACATCTGATACTGAGCTGTCAAATCCAGAGATCATAATGATCTTAACTGCCGGATATGCCTTTTTGATCTCCGGAATCAGGTCTACTCCAAATCCATCAGGTAATTTATTGTCGAGGATAACGATTGCTGGCTGTTCATCTTTAAGATAATCTGCAGCTGCAGCAAGATTTTTTACATGGTCCAGTTCAAGATTCTTACCACTGAGGATAATATTCAACAATAAACACATGTCACCTTCATCTTCAACGATGAGAACTCTTTTCGGCTGCTTGGTTTCTGCTGTAGTCTTAGGCATGGTAGTTTGATTTTCAATTATTTAATAATAGGGTAAACACTGTACCGGCCATTATATATTCTAAAACTGTTCCATATTTTTTATCCTGCCAATTCTCATATATCAGGAAAGTTCAGCCATTTTTGCCGATAAATAATAGAATGAACTGGATCATACTCATCATAGCCGGACTATTTGAAGTCGGATTCGCAACTTGTTTGGGAAAAGCAAAGCTGGCAACCGGAACTACAGCAACACTTTGGTTCATCGGTTTTTTGTTGTGCCTTACCATTAGTATGATTTTATTGTACAAGGCAACACAAACTTTACCCATCGGAACTGCTTATGCCGTGTGGACAGGTATTGGTGCTGTTGGAACTGTATTAGTAGGGATCATTATTTTTAAAGAGCCAACAGATTTCTGGCGAATGTTCTTTATTGTAACATTGATTGCATCCATTATTGGATTGAAAATAGTGTCAGGCACAACACCTGCTACTGAGCTACCGTAACAACTTTTTCTCCTGCTTGAACCAGTCGGCCAACTGGAGTTGTATAGCTGATATTGTATTGATTCAATATGGATATGACTTCATCTGCCAATGATGCAGCAACAGCGATCAATAATCCACCATTCGTCTGAGGATCCGGTAAAACATTGAATGCCTCCATCACATTCACACCAGGTGCAAATTCAACTTTGCTGCTATAGCTGTTCCAGTTACGATAAGTAGCATCGGGCATTATCTTCTGGGCCAGGTATTCTCTTGCAGTATCAAGTATTGGAACTTTGGAGTATTCTATCTCTGCACTCAATCCACTGCCTTCAGCCATTTCAATTAAATGTCCTAACAAGCCAAATCCTGTTACATCGGTCATGGCATGAACACCTTTGATCTTGCCTAGTTGTTCACCGATGCTATTTAAAGTGGTCAATTGATTTATTAGCTCCGGCTCATGTTCTTCGCTTAGTGCTCCTCTTTTTTGTGCCGTAGTAAGTATACCTACACCGATTGGCTTTGTAAGAAAAAGAATATCTCCTTCTTGAGCAGTATTGTTTTGTTTAAGATCTGGAATTGATACAAGCCCGTTAACTGCTAAACCAAAGATCGGTTCTGTTGAATCAATGCTGTGACCTCCGGCTAATGGTATTCCGGCCTGACCACAAATTTGTCTTGCTCCTTCTAAAACCTGTTGAGCAACTGAAGCTGATAGTTTATTTACAGGCCAACCCAAAATGGCAATGGCGAGAATTGGTTTCCCACCCATGGCATACACATCACTGATGGCATTGGCAGAAGCGATTTGCCCGAATGTATAAGCATCATCAACGATCGGCATAAAAAAATCCGTGGTAGAGATCAATGCCATTCCATTGTCAAGATCATAAACCGCAGCATCATCTTTTGAACTGTTGCCAACCAGTAATTTACCTGATGTGGGGTGTTGTATACTTGATGATAAAATATCTTCCAAAACCTGCGGAGCTATCTTACAACCACAGCCACCACCATGAGAAAACTGGGTGAGTCTCACTTCTTCCTGCTTATCCATTGATCTTTTCTTTTTGGTTGTTTGTTAATGATTGGAGTGCCTTTGCATTCGTAACTGCATCACAGTTATTGCATGTATATTTAGCAACAAGCGATTCCCAGTTGTCTCTCGACTTCATGCTTTTCTCATACCATTTGTCGTAGTATTTCAGCAGTATGCTGAAACAATCTTTAATATTCCCTTCGATCAGGTGATTGATTGCATTTTTCGTTTCTAATCCACCCAGCCTTTTTTGAATACGAAGGATTGCATTCACCAGTTTTTCTTTTTCCAGCTTGCCGTATTCCTGAACGATATGATCAAGTCTTTCTTCAAACGGCACATCCAGGAACAGCACTGGTTTTGTTCTCATGTATTGAAAAAATACAGAAGGGATGTTGATGTCACCGATACGCTGGCTTTCATCTTCCATCCAAACGGTGGATGGCTGATGGCTGATAGCTGATAGCTGCTGCCCCAACAGGTTTTCGAACATTTCCTGCGAAGGCTGTTCCGGCATACCAATATTTCCAAACGCAGAACCTTTATGATGTGCAAGGCCTTCAATGTCTATTACATTTTCGCCAAGCTTTTTCAATTCGTGCAGCACATATGTTTTAGCGCTACCTGTATATCCGCCAACAATTTTAATGTTGTATTCTTTGGAAAACTGGTCAAGCACCCAATTCCTGTAAGCTTTATATCCTCCTGCTAAACTGTATACTTTAAACCCGTACAGATCTAACAGCCATGCAACACCTGCACTTCTCATTCCACCTCTCCAGCAGTGAACAAGGACCGAGGCCGGTGGCATCAGGCTGGAGTTAGATTCTCCTGTTTCCAGTCTTTTGGCTATCGCCTCAACTGTTTCCACCATCTGCACCATCTTCTTGCCAAAATATTTTAACCCGATCTTGATGGCCTTTTCCCTGCTCTCCTGTTTGTAGGCAGTACCTACCACTTTTCTTTCTTCGTCAGTGAATAATGGTAATGAATGAGCATTGGGAATATGTGCATGTTGAAATTCTCCGGGGCTGCGAACATCCAATACCGGATGCTGCTTTGCCAGCTCAAGAAATTCATCAACACTTATCCTTTTAATTGCCATTGCTGCAAATTTAACCTGAAAGCTTTTGTAGTAAACGCTTTTTTACCGAAGTTGAATAACGTAACCGTTACTTATGAAAAGAATTGCATACCTGCTGAGTTTTTGGCTGCTGATATCTTCTACAACAGCGGCACAGGATTATGATCCGAATTCTGTTTGTCAACAGGTTTCTTTACGTGCTATCGAGTATTATAAAACCGCTCAATACAAACTTGCTTTGCCGAGTATTGATTCAGCCTTGATATTATGCAGAAAAGAAATGAGTGCCGATACATATTACACTATGATGGCAGCTTATACTATCAGCCTGTATGAAACAGTTCCTGAAAGAGAAGATTCTGTTATCGAGAAAGGTGAAAGGGTCAGGAAATATTTTGAGAATGTAAAGGATGGTTACAAAAATGGCAGATACAATGAGTTGCTGATAAGGCTTGGCTTCTGTTATGCAAATCTTGGTGAGTATGGGAAAGCAATCAGGCTGTATGATATTGCAATACCCTATTATAAAGCGATAAAAGGACAATCCAGCCAATATTATTTAAGATATGCCGAAGTGCAGGCAGGCTGGTATTCAGCAATAGGTGAATTTGCTACAGCAGGGCATCTCTATAAAATGCTTCGTTCACTCACAGCCACTTATTATGGAAAGGAAAATGAATTATACATATTGATCACCACCAATTATGCGAATAATTACGCCAGCCAGGGTAGTTATGATTCAGCATTCATATTATACCAGGAGAAATTAGCATTAACTGAAAAGGTGTTTGGAAAGCAACACGCTGAATATGCAAAGGGATTGGGACAAATTGCAATGATATATGATAATCAGAATCGTTTTGGTGATGCGATCAGGTATTATGAAGCTGCAAAAGAGGGATATGAAAAAGCAGGATTCTCAACCAGTAATGATTATGCAACGATACTGAATAATGCCGCACAATGTTATCAGAATCTAGGTAATCTTTCAAAGGCTTATGAGTACCTGGCAGAGTCTTTAAAGATCAAGAGAAAGATCTTTGGTCATTATCATTATGAAATTGCAAGCGGTGTAAATAACGTGGGGGGAGTATTGGAAGACGCTTTCGATTATAAGCAGGCATTGGAGGCTTATCGCTTCTCGAAAGAAATTTTAGAAAGGGTAAGGGCAACTGAAACTGGCTTGTATGCAACGGTGCTCACCAACCTGGGTAATTGCCTTAGTAATATAGGCAAACTGGATAGTGCGATATATTATCTGCAAGCAGGACTATCAATGAAAGAAAAATTGTATGGACCGGATCACCTTTCAATTGCTACGGCGTTGAATAATATTGCATCTATATATTCTGACCTGAAAAAATTTAAAGAAGCCGAAGCTTTTTACAAAAGATCAGGTGATATTGTTCAAAAAGTATACGGTCAAAATGCACTACAGCTTTCTACTGTTAAACAAAACCTGGCTTTGATGCACGTAAAGAAAGGCAGTTACATAATAGCTGACTCATTGTTTAATTCCGGCTATAGGATCATAAGGAATTTTATTCTAAACAATACCGAAGGATTATCTGAAGACGATAAGGAAACATTTGCACAAGACATAAGGCTCAATCAATATACTGCACTAACATTAAGAAAGTCTGCACAGCTGCCAAATGATTGGATCCTGAACAGTTCATTATTCTATAAAGGATTATTGCTTGAGGGCTCCAAAGGATTTATAGCTGCCATAAATAATATATCCGATGCAGCTTTGAAGAAGAGAGCACAAGAGTATCTTGATTTAAAAAAAGCGATCGGGCAGCAATTATTGAAACCAGAACTTAGCCGGTCAGAAAATCTGCCTGCATACATCAACAGGGCTTCAGTTATTGAACGGGAGTTATTGCAAAGCCTTTCCGGGTTTAGAAACTGGAAAGAACAATTCAATACTAACTGGAAGCAAATCCAGTCGAAGCTGGGCAAAAATGAAATGGCTATCGAGTTTATTGCTTATTACCAGCCAGGAATGAAAACACTTGACAGTACTTTATATGCGGCAATGATAATTAAGCCTGGAATCACAGACCCGGTTTTTGTTTCACTTTTTTATGAAGAAGACTTTAATAGATTGATGAAAGGGGCAGGATCTTCTGAAGCTGTTGTGAAAAAACTATACCGCAGCACTATCAAATCAACAGCTTCGCAACCTTCAGCTTCAGACTCTCTATTCCATGTGGTATGGAAACCACTTTTACCACACGTCAATGGAGCCAGTACAATCTATTTTGCTGCTGATGGAGTATTGAATAATTTAAATCTTGCTGCTATTATCACACCTGGCGGGAAAAGATTAGTAGAGGATCATGAATTCATTCAACTGAGCAGTACCAGAAATATCATCAAACCTGCAATTACACCTTCATTCAAGAGCCTTCAGCTCTGGGGTGGTGTTAAGTACGATGATAACATTACTACATCTTCAAATCGTTCAGTAGCCTTTACTTACTTACCGGGTACATTAACTGAAGTAAATGAAATAGCAACAAAATATAGTTCAGGAAGGAATTTAAAAACAGTCGTGGGCAATGCGGCAAATGAAACTGCATTTAAACAAATGGATGGAAAGTCTCCTGAAGTGCTACACATTGCAACACATGGCTTTTTCTTTCCCGATCCTTCCACATCACAGGTTAAGGATGAGAATCGTTTTGCGAATGCAGCGAACCCTTTATTGCGTAGCGGTCTTGCCCTGGCAGATGCAAACAATAATTGGGAGAAGGATATGGTTTCATCCGATAAAGAAGATGGTATACTCACAGCTTATGAAATTGCTGACATGGATCTCTCCAGTACAAGGCTTGTGGTGCTCAGTGCCTGCGAAACTGGATTAGGAGATATTAAATCAGGTGAAGGTGTTTACGGCCTGCAAAGAGCTTTCAAACTTGCCGGAGTAAACTATCTGATCATGAGCCTTTGGCAGGTTCCTGATCTTGAAACAAAAGAATTCATGCAAACATTTTATTCAAATTGTTTTAAAGGAATGCCTATTAGGAAAGCTTTCAGGGAAACACAACTGGACATGAACAAAAAGTACCAGCCTTACCAATGGGCTGCATTTGTACTGGTTGAATAAACAAAAAAACTCCCCGATACCGGGGAGCTTTTTATTATGCTTTACAGATGTGATTAGTCTTTCTTTTTAGTCTTCACATTACCGTCTTCGTCAGACTTTGTTTTTGAATCACCATCCTTTACTTTCCAGCTACCATCGTCATCCACTTTCACTTTAGAATCTCCGCTTTTCACTTTCAATTCATTGTCAGTTTCAGGATTATTCCACCAAGCATTCCAGTCATCAGTGTTGTAATACAAAGTATCTCTACCTGTAGTACCACCTAATGTATAATACCTGTCTTCTGTACCCATATACAGCCAAACGGTATCATAAGAAGTTCCCGTAGATCCTGATGCAGTTGTACCGCTGGCAGATCCGGTTCTTGTACGAACTACATATCTTCTTCCGTCAGCACTTGTTTGTACACTACCTGAAGCAGAAGCATCAGCAGTAACACCTTCCGTAGAAGTATTTAATGAGTCTTCATTTGTTGTTTCATCATCGGCACTGTTACAAGCTACTGCAAGGGCAATAGCACCTATGCCTAAAAATGATAAGATCCTAGATTTCATAATGTTTTTTTTGATTCAGCCTTACTTTACAAAAACCAAACCTATTCGCTGTCTACAGCTGCCGGTAACACTAACAGGCCATCAGGGTATTTTGGATGGGGAGTAGAATCAACAAAAAAGGTGGACAAGCCCACCTTTAAGATCTATAGAAAGTTATTCAATTAGTATTCATCAGCCAGTAGACCGGTTCTTTCATGACCTGTCAAAACATAATCTACAGCCGGTGCAGATTGATAGGCATAACGGATATAAATACTGTCTACCGCAGTGCCTGATCTTGATCTTCCACCAAGTCTCACCATCTTTCCTTCTTTGAGGATGATGGAATTGGTTACATCATTCCAGTTCTTATACGTGCCTTCACCAAAGGTCCTGGTAGTTACATTGATCTTAGCATGGTACCTGAACGTTGGCCTGATCATATTATTATCATCCAGCGTAATGGTATCCAGCAAACGTCTTTGTTGTTGTGTGCCGAATGTGTCGATGACGGAGGTATAATAAGTCGTTCGTGTAGAAAAAGTGGTGTAAGCAGATGTTGAAGTTGGCCCCTGTACACGAACAAACCAATGCTTGGCCAGTGTTAATGTATTCGGGTTATCAGTAACACCTTCATCTTTAGAACATGATATGATAGCAAAACCTGCAGCTGCAAGGAGAATAAATAGTAACTTCTTCATTTTCGTAGTTTCAGTTTCAAGAGCTGTAAAGAAAGAAAAAAGCTGTCTCCTTCAGGAAACAGCTTCAATGTATTTGTGTTAAAGTTTTAACGATTCATGCTGGCCAGGAACTCTTCATTGTCTTTTGTGCCCCTCATACGCTTCAGCAACTCGCTCATGGCCTCTTCCGTATTCATATCGTTGATGTATAAACGAAGGATGTTCATTCTTTGTAATACATCGGCCGATAAAAGAAGGTCATCACGTCTTGTTGAAGATCCAACCAGGTCAATGGCAGGATAGATTCGCTTGTTGGCAAGTCTCCTGTCAAGCACTAATTCCATGTTACCTGTTCCTTTGAATTCTTCAAAGATCACCTCGTCCATTTTAGAACCGGTTTCAATCAATGCTGTTGCAAGAATGGTCAATGATCCGCCATGCTCTATCTTTCTTGCAGCTCCGAAGAACTGTTTTGGTTTCTGCATTGCATTGGCTTCCACACCACCCGATAATACTTTACCGGAAGATGGGGCCACTGTATTATGTGCTCTTGCCAAACGAGTAATAGAGTCAAGCAGTATCACCACATCGTGTCCACACTCAACCAGTCTTTTTGCTTTCTGGAGCGCCATGGTAGAAACCTTAACGTGTTTCTCAGCAGGTTCATCAAATGTAGAAGCGATCACCTCTGCTTTTACACTTCTTTCCATATCAGTCACCTCTTCCGGTCTTTCATCTACCAGTACCACCATCAAATAACATTCAGGATGGTTGGCTGCAATAGCATTGGCAACAGCCTTCAGCAACATCGTTTTACCAACTTTTGGCTGGGCAACGATCAAACCCCTCTGTCCTTTACCAATTGGCGTGAACAGGTCCATGATCCTTGTTGGATAATCATTGGCTGTAGTGAACAGGTTCAGCTTTTCGTAAGGGAAAAGCGGGGTGAGGTAATCGAAAGGAACCCGATCTCTTACTTCATCCGGTCTTTTACCATTAATGCTGTCAACCTTTAGAAGGGCAAAATATTTTTCACCTTCTTTCGGTGGACGAACAGCACCAAAAACAGTATCACCTGTTTTCAGGCCGAATAATTTTATCTGCGATGGAGAAACATACACATCATCAGGAGACGATAAATAGTTGTAATCAGATGAACGAAGGAAACCATAACCATCCGGCATCATTTCCAGCACACCTTCACCCATTATCACACCATCAAATTCTATATTGAATGCAGGCTCTTTCTTCTGTGGTGCTACACGCTGGAAGAAATGCTCCACATTAGGGATCTCGTCAGTAGTATTTCCGGATGCTGCAGGTTTTGCAGCTTCTGTACTTTTATCCGCTTCTGCTTCATTGCCTGCCTCGGCCGTTGCCGCCGGAACTTCAGACGCTTTTGTAAGTTTTGGTTTTTTTGATACCGGAGCTGCCTGTTTTTTAGGCTCTGCTTTCTCAGCTTTGGGCTTTGCTGGTGCTTTCGCAACTTCAGCCTCTTCATCATTACCCATTACTTCAGCTTCTTCGGTAACATTACCGGTAGAAGCTTTCACCGTTTTCTTGCCTTTAGCGGGTGATTTCTTTTTGGGCTCAGGTTTACCGCTTTCGGTAACAGCCTGGCTGTCCAGTATTTTATAGATAAGATCCTGCTTGTTCAGCTTTTTAAAATTAGGGATTGCGAGTTGCTCGGCTACATCATGTAACTCTGGCAGCAGCATGTCGTTCAATTGCAAAATGTCGTACATAAATTGAAGATTCTAGAGAGAAGTGAATTTTTTGTCGTGGGATTTTATTGAAATCGGTTGGTTGAACCTGGAAAACCGGCAAGCCTGAAGTGGAACTGAGGATTTCTCCGGTCTGATTCCAGTGCAATGTTAAGGGAGAATTTCCTAAAACAAGAATTTTTTTGGTCTTTGTACCCTGCTTTGTCCTGGCTCCTGTAGCCTGTGGCAAGGGTCCTTATGGTTTGATGGCAGCTGAAAAGGCCGGATACTTATCTTTGCTGCCCTTAAAACCGCAAAGTTCACAAAGAAGACGCTAAGTACCGCAAAGCCTTTGCGTTTACTTTGCGATAGCTTAGCGTTCTTTGCGGTAGACTGCTGGAAATTCAAACAGTACAAGTGTGCGACGCAACCGAAGATGCGCTAAGCGTTGCCGCTTGCCTCCAAAAAATAAAACAGATGTTCAACAAGAGAGTAAAGATCAAATCACTGCTGCAATCAGAGCAAACAGGTCACGAAGTAACGGTTATGGGATGGGTAAGAACATTCCGTAATAACCAGTTCATTGCTTTGAATGATGGCAGTACCAATAATAACCTGCAGGTAGTGGCCACATTGGGTTTGCTGGATGAAGCAACTATAAAGCGTATCACCACAGGTGCTTCATTGAAAGTAACCGGAGAAGTGGTTGCTTCCCTTGGTAAAGGACAAAAGATAGAGCTGAAGGCAACTTCAGTTGAGATACTGGGTGATTCTGATGCGGAGAAATATCCTTTACAACCTAAGAAACACAGTCTTGAATTTTTAAGAGAGAAAGCGCATTTACGTTTTCGTACCAATACTTTTAGTGCAGTATTCAGGGTGAGGCATTCTCTTGCATTTGCAGTACATAAATTCTTTAATGAGAAAGGATTTGTTTACCTGCATACACCCATCATTACTGCTTCGGATGCCGAAGGTGCAGGAGAAATGTTTCGTGTAACCACATTGCCGATGGATGGCTCTGCTCCTAAGAATGAAGATGGCAGCATCAACTACAAAGAAGATTTCTTTGGTAAGAGCACTAACCTCACAGTGAGTGGTCAACTCGAAGGTGAATTGGGTGCAATGGCTTTCAGTGATATTTATACGTTCGGTCCAACCTTCAGGGCAGAGAATTCAAATACTACCCGCCACCTTGCAGAATTCTGGATGATAGAACCCGAAGTAGCTTTCAACGACCTGGAAGATAATATGAACCTGGCGGAAGAATTCATCCAGTACATTATCCGCTATGCATTAGATAACAACAGGGAAGACATCGAATTTCTTGCACAACGTTTGGCTGAGGAAGAAAAGCAATTACCGCAGGACAAGCGAAGTGAGTTTGGACTGATGGAGAAGCTGGAGTTTGTACTGAATAATCAATTTGAGAGGATCACTTATACTGAAGCGATAGATATACTGCTGCAAAGCCCTGCTTATAAAAAGAAGAAGTTTCAATACGAAGTAAAATGGGGCATCGACATGCAGAGTGAGCATGAAAGGTACCTTGTAGAAAAGCATTTTAAAAAGCCGGTGATCGTTACCAATTATCCTGCTGCCATCAAAGCATTTTATATGAGGCTGGATGATGGTTGTGAGCCTGGAAAGGAAACGGTAGCGGCGATGGATATTCTTGCTCCCGGCATTGGCGAGATCGTCGGTGGAAGCCAGCGAGAAGAGCGATTGGAGAAGCTGGAGAACAGGATGAAGGCCATGGATATACCGGCTGAAGAAATGAGCTGGTATTTAGATACCCGTCGCTTTGGTACTGTTCCACATGCCGGTTTCGGTTTAGGGTTTGAAAGAATGGTGCAGTTCGTAACCGGTATGACGAATATCCGTGATGTGATCGCTTTTGCGAGAACACCGAAAAACTGTGAATTCTAGGAGCAGGATTGAGCAACACGAATTGAGCAACACGAATTACACGAATTGAGTAACACGGATTACACGAATTGAGAAACACGAATTATACGAATTGAGGACACGAATTACACGAAACCAGTAACACGAATTGCACGAATTGAGGAACACGAATCAGGTGGAAACCTGCAGTGCTGATTATTATGCCGCCGGCTGTTGATATAGCATCTGGTCTCTCAGCTGCACTTCCTGCATGGCAACTTTGGCGAAATATTCAAGCATGGTTATGTCTTCTTTTGAGAATGTTCTTGGTTCTTTATCCACGATACATGCTGTACCGATGGCGTAACCCTCAGTGGTAACAACAGGGGCGCCTGCATAGAAACGCAAACCAAAACTACCTGTTACCAGCGGGTTGGCCAGTAAACATGGTTCCTTCAGTGCATCTTCAAAAACTGTCGGGGCCTCATCCAATATGGCCAGTGAGCAGAGGCTGACACCTCTTGGAGCGACTTTTACATCTTCCATTCCATAGTTACCCGGAAAAATGACTTGTGTTTTATCGACAAAAGATATGAGTGCGATGGGCACATTGAAAGTTCTGGCCATGATGGTTGCCAGGTTCACAAAATATCCGTCGGGGATAATAGAGAGATATCGTTGAACGATCTTAAGTCTTTCAGGTTCATTCTCCGGTATAAGGTTCTTACCAATAAAGTGATTTTCCATCCAGGGAGGTGTTTGGGTAGTTTGTTACAATTTACGTTCCGTAAAACATACAAACAGGTTGCATTCTGTTGAATCGTTTTCTTTTGAAATAATCCTGCCTGTATGGTTGCAACACAAAGAATGGAAAAAAGTTTGTGAAGCATCTTGGCTGCAATAGGTTTCCCCTTATATTTGCAGCCCGATAATCAACCAGGGTTCAACATTCCTTGTTCCTTGTTCGATGTTCAAGGATGGTGCGGTAGCTCAGTCGGTAGAGCAAAGGACTGAAAATCCTTGTGTCGCCGGTTCGATCCCGGCCCACACCACAGCTTTAAAGTCTCATTTAATTGTGAACCAATTACCTGAGGCTTTTTTGTTTCTGGTAGTTGGCTGATTCCTATGCTAGTTCATGGTTTGCGACCGGGATTCTCTTTCAGAGATTTATAGCTTTTTTGCTGCACACTTAAACATGGTGGTTTCCACTTAAACCAATACCCAGCCGAACATCAAGAACCTGTTAACGAATTATTTCGTAACAAGTAATTTCCTGTTCAATCGAAATCATTCATTCAATTGCCTGTTATGCTCCACTCCATCATTAAGAGTAAATTCTATTGGGTTTTTATTGCGCTGTTGTTTTGTACAACGGCGTTTTCGCAGATAACGGGCAGGTTAACTGATGAAAAAAGCATACCCGTAGCTTTTGCCAATGTTATATTGATGAATGCAGCCAGCCAGCAATCTGTGGCTGCGGCCATTACAGATTCGGCAGGAAATTTCAGGCTTGCTTCACCTTCGCCGGGGAGCTATTTGCTCCGTTTTACGGCCATTGGTTTTGCCGAGTTTAAAACGGCTGTTTTTGAAGCCGGTAGCAGCTTCAGCAAAGATTTCAGTACCATCATACTTCAGGCAGAAGGAAAAAAATTAGACGAGGTTACGGTAGTTGCATTACGCCCTACCATTACCCAGGAAGCAGATAAGCTGGTGGTTACTATTGAAAACACGGCGATGGCGCAGGGCAATACTGCATTTGGTGTACTGGCCAAATCTCCGGGTGTTTTTATTGATGCAGAAGGCAATATTCAACTAAACGGAAGAGCTGGCGTAACAGTGATGCTGAATGGTAAGCTCACTTATCTTTCTGCAAGAGACTTAAGAACCATGCTGGAGGGAATGCCTGCCGAAAATATCAGGAACATCGAGATCATTACTAACCCCTCGGCAAAATATGACGCAGAGGGAACATCGGGTATATTAAACATCAACCTGAAAAAGAATACACAACGGGGTATAAATGGCAGTGTGTATGCAAATGCGAGCTACAATTTTTATAAACAAACCAGTTACAGCTATGGAGGCAATATTAATTTTAAAGGAGGCGACTGGAGTTCATTTTTGAGTGTTGATGGAAGCCACCGTGAAGGCGGACGTAACTCAACTTTTACCAGAGTATTCTACGGGCCGCAGACCATCTATTTTGACCAGGCAGCCATCGGTAATTTTAAGAACGATCTTCCTGTCTCGGTTCGTTTCGGAACTGACTATTCATTTAACACAAAGCACAGCATTGGTGGAATGGTCTACTGGGCAGATAGTAAAGGAACAGATGAATTTCTTACAGATACCTATATCGGCAATTCACCGAAAGAGTATACCGACTACGTTAATGCGGATAATTTGAACAGGGGCAGGTTTAAAAACCTCACATCCAATATCCACTATCTTGGTAAACTTGATACGTTGGGCAGGCAGTTCAGTGCTGATATTGATTATGTAAACATTCGTAACCGCCGGGAATCGGACCTGTTCAATTACTATACAGATATTTCCGGCAATATTACCACTAACGAAAGGCTGTACACTTCTGTTCCGGCAGGATATGATATATGGTCGGGCAAGATTGATTATGTGCATCCCCTGAACAAAAAGCATAAGCTGGAAATGGGTGCCAAAATGAGCCGCGTAGAATCTGATAATGATTCCCGTTTTTATTTTAACAATGGTTCGCTAATTCCTGATGTGAACCGCACCAATTATTTCAACTATAAAGAAAAAATATATGCAGCTTATGTTACCTGGAATGGTACGTTGAGCAAAAGGGTATCGGCACAGGCCGGTCTTCGTGCAGAGCAAACAGACGGTGTTGGTATTTCGTACACCACCCTTCAGGTGAACAGCAGGAACTACCTTGATTTCTTCCCGGGTGTTTTCGTACAACACAAAGTGAGTGATAATTACGGGGTGAACTATAGTTATACCCGCAGGATTACCAGGCCTAACTATGGCAATTTAAACCCGTTCAGGGCTTACCGTGACCCGTACACTTGGTATGAAGGAAACACGGCACTTCGTCCGCAGTACAGCCATATATTCAGCATTGCACAAACGATAAAGAAGTTATACATACTCACCGCTACTTACCAGTTGAACAAAGATGTTATGTCTGAGATACCGATACTGGATGTAAACACAGGTACTACCATTTATACCACGGGGAATGTGGATGATGGCTATAACCTGAGCCTTACCGCCCTGGCACCTTTGCGCATTGCAAAAAAATGGGAATCCCAGAATACCATTGTACTTAATCAAAGCAAGTTCAACATGACCACGAACCAGGGTAAAGTAGAGAACGAACAATTGTTCTTTATGGTGCAGAGTAACCACACCATTGTGCTGCCGCAGGATTTTCGTGTAGAGCTGAACCTTGTATTCCGTGGCCCGGCTGCATCCGGATTATACCGGATGGCTTCAATGCATCGTACAGATATCGCAGTAAGAAAATCATTCCTGAAAAAGAAATTTGAAGTAACGGCAAATGTGAATGACCTCTTCAAGGGTTTCCGTTACCTGTGGACCACCAACATCAACGGTAACCAAAATGATTTTGACCAGTATTTCAGGTGGAGAAATGTGGGGCTGTCGCTACGTTACCATTTCAGCAAAGGACAAAAAGTGAACATCAAACAACGTTCTGCTATTGAAGAGGCGGGAAGGATCTAGCAGATGGTTGGCAATGGATATATAGCCAAAGGCCGGCATATGAGCAGGGAGATAGCTTAAGGGTAAGGTTAGGGTGGCTTTAGCTAAAGCCCTTGTTCGGTCTTGGCTCGTGCACGGCTCGCCCCTGCTTCGCTAAGAAAAGACGAAGGATGACCGAACGAGGGGCGAAGCAAAACCCTACGCTAACCCTACCTGTTTTGAACAGGTTATTCTTCTGAAAGGGCAAATGTTACCTTCTGCAGGAATCTCATCTTTACCGGCCTGCCATTATAGAAACCGGGTTGCCATGCCGGGCTGCTGCGCAATACGCTTTGTACCTCCTGTACAGTACCGAAGCCGGGATCGGTTTCGAATGAAACATCCGTGATACTGCCATCGGGGTTGATGCTGAAGGCAACATAAACAATGTATATGCCCTCCGGCGCTCCATTCTCTGCCGGAACATCGCCCCTGAGTTTCTTTTGTAAAAACCGTCTCCAGCTCTGGCTGGCGGTAGCATCTTCGGGATAGAGCCGGGCTTCTTTTGCCAGTTTAAAAAAGATGGTATCTGCGTCTTTGATATAATACCTGGAGGAGTCCGGGGTATAGTAGGTGGTGCCTGTAAATGGTTCCTTCTCGTAAGTAGTAACCCTGATGATGCCCGGGGATGTGACCAGCTTTTTCTTTTTTACTGGCCTGATGAGCTGTACCGAAACAAGGTTTGAATCAGCGATCCTTAGTAAGGTGTCGTAGGAGGCCGGTTTGCTGTTAATGGTAATGTTATAAGACCTTTCATTGAGCACAGCGCTTATAAAAGAAAGCCGTTTCCAGCTGTGATGATCTGCCTGCGCAGCAGCATGTGAAAATGCGACCGTATTACCGAGTGCCAGGATGAGGGAAAGTAACCATTTCATTATTTGCAAATAAAGCGAACGTCCCGGAATTTCGGGAAACACTGCAATCTTTTTTTATAGCGGAAGGCAGTTGGTTTTGCCGTGTACCAGTAAAGCTTTTTCAGTATAAGACAGTTGACGCTTTATATATGGGTGATCCATGCTCTATCCATGCCTGATCCATGGGTGATCTATGGCTGATGCATGCTCAACCCCCGGCCGGCCTTGCCGCCTTAATGCCAGCTACTACGAATGTAGCATGCTTGTAAGTTGCCTGATTTTTTTTTCGGGGGGCTACACTTTGGTTATATCTTTTTTTGAATTTGCCAGTAATGTCCGAAAGGGTCTTTGATGGTTCCCTGCCTGTAACCGTATTCGTAATTTTGTGCTGGGCTTATTTCAATTGCCCCGGCACTGATGGCTTTGCTCATTACCTCGTCAACATCAGGGACAAATAAACCGATACAGGTGGTAGTGCCATTGTTTTTATCCGGTGAAAAGAAGTACTGTTTTGCGGTTATTTCGTGTATATGAAATATGGCTCCGTCAATAGCAAGTTCTGCAACGTGAATGCTGCCATCGTCGTTGGAAAAACGCATTTGTTCTGATGCGCCAAAGGCGTTTTCATAAAACGAAATGTCTTTTATGCCATTGTTTATAAAAAGTTCCGGTGCGAACATTATTTTACGCTCTTTGGTGATCATGTTCTTCATTTTTTCTTTTTCGGTTTAGGTGCCGGTAATTCTTTCACAGATATCTTAACCAATTCACTTAACCATTTACTGTCTTCAATTTTGTCTTCTATAAGCAAACTGGGTTTTGCTCCTTCGAAGGGGGGTGCTTCAACAACATTTCCAATAAATGCCCGGCCGGCCTTTGTGGGTTTTATGAATAGCTTATTGTCGCATACCAGTCCGAATAATTTTTCTCCTGAATAAAGAGCGTATTCGCCAAACATTTTTTTAGCGGTTATTTCTCTTGCAGTTTTCATTTGGTCTAAAACAAAGTTGACGAAATTCTGATCGGATGGCATTGCACTGCTTTACTTTAATAAGATTGAAGTTAAACCAACAGCCTTAAGTTAAGGCATTAGTTTTCTTACCAGTTCTATATCTATGTCGGTCTCCTGCTGTGAAAGAATGAGTGTTTCAAGAAGACATTTTTTATCGACGATATAATGCGGTGATTGTAGTTTGTTGATGAGGTCTCTCAGTATCTCGTTGCGTTGTTCTGCTGCGTTGAAGAATTGCTTGAATACATGGATGAGCTCAGGGCTGTGAATGTGCTGGTGCGTTACCAGGCTTTGTCCGTTGAAGTTGTGGATGTTTAATATCATAGTTGTGTTTTTAAAATGTTTTTTGTTTGCTCAGCTGTTGTTGGTGGCTGACCAACAACTTTTATTGATAAAAAGGATTACTCCTTACTGATTCTTTTTGCTGCTTGCACAGCTGTTGTATATCCTTTCTTGGTGGGCAAGAAAGGACCAAAGAAGCCCACAAACGGCGAATGCTACAAGACCGCCGTTTGATCACGCCGTGATGTGACGGTAGTACTACTGTAGCTTCAGCGATTTATCGCTGGTGTACACTACAGGGTGCGGCACGCTGCAACTTTGGAGTGGTGAGCACGCTGTTATGCTGAGCAGTATTTCCTTTCTATGACTTCGTTCATTTTTCGCTGGTTTACACTTTACAGGTGCGGCATGCTGAAACTTTGAAGTTGTTGAGCTCTCAAAGACCAGGGCGTCATAGATCAGGCATGAGTTCCAACATGTTTACTCAACCACCAATAATAATCCCGAACATCAGCCTGCTCATGCTGCCTCTTTTTGTTGCTCATATTAACTTTCAGTGAATAAGAAAGCCTTGCAACAAAAAGCAAGCAGCCCCAACGTCTCACACCATCGAAAACCCAACAACATTCTACCGTTAAATAAAGATCTATTGCTACATGTACAGTAGCACAAAAGCCACATCAAGGCGTGATCCAACGCCGTTGTTGTTCTCTTCGGCGTTGGTGGCCTTTTTTCGTTCTTTTTTACTTCGTGGCTATTGTTTGTTTGTTGGTCTCAGTGAATGCTGCGCATTTGGACAAGCAAAAAAGGACATACAAAGAACATATCGAATGGCGTCAGCCATCCTTCGATGGCGGATGCCAATCATTAGTTTCTTCCTCCACCACATCCAGTAACTCAAACAGATCGTGGAGTTGCCAGAGCAGCTCATCTATGTAAAGCGGTACACCTGTTCCTAGCTCGTAGGCGAGGTAGTCTAACAACATACACCGCAGGTTGCGGCTGAGCCTTGCTGCATGGTGCGTGGCATAGTAGCGGCATAGCGCTGACGTGAGAGTAGGGCTGAGTTTTTTGGTGATGGGTTTGGATGCAGGCATTACTGTCGAATAATGTGAATAAAATATGGTGGTACGATATAAAAGTAATGAATTGAATTGAATTAAACACCTTTTGCGACTAAATTTAGTCGTATTGGGTTAATTAATAGAGTTGCAGGATCTTTTGCGTAGCTATTATATTTGGCAATAGCTATGGATTACAACAGGATAAAAGCAGTTCTGGCTGAAAAGAAGATCACCAACAATAAATTGGCTGAATTGCTAGGTGTAGCACCACAAACGGTGTCTCGCTGGTGTACTAATGACCAACAACCTTCTATCGAAACTCTTTTTGAAATAGCAGAAGCGTTAGATGTTGAAGTGAGAGAGCTGTTAGTGAGAACCAAATAAAGAATATCTACCGTAATTTCTGTTATTATTTCTATCACTAGTTCTAACGTTGCCCTTCCTGGTGTAGGGTTATTACTATTCTTAATTAAAAAGTTTAGGGGTAACTGGTATTAAGAGATTTCTTAGATTTATTGGATGGTTAACTCCGAAATTAGGATCCTTCTTGACGAGGAAGCTTCTGCTAAACAGCAAGGCGAAGTACTTGAAAAGCTTGTAAAATGGATTCTTCAGTCACATCAGTATGATGTAAAAGAAAATATACATTTCACAGGGCTTGAGATTGATTTGGTTGCTAGTCATCGACATAAAAAGGAAACTCTATATGTAGAGTGCAAAGCCAGAGAAAAAGTACACTCAGTAGATATAAAGAACTTCCTCTTCAATTTTCTTCACAAGGAGCCTGATTATGCGTACTTCATATCGACCAAAGAAATTGAGCAACAAGCAGGTGCTTTAATTGAAGAAATTCGAAATAATTCGAAATACAAAAATGTAACCTTCTTTGAGCCAGGTCAAATAATTGACATACTGACCGAATCCTTTTTTATCAAAGAGCCGTCGGAAATAGCTAAAAGGAAAGTCACGAAAAGAATATTATGTCTTACATACCTAGGGGACTTTTTTGTGTACGTGATCAATGATTCAGCTATTTTACCGACTAGTGTTGTTATAATTAATGCTAATACCAACGATGACGTTAGAGATGAGGATGTGATAAATCTTATATGCAATAAAATTGTTGAAGTAAAAACGTTAAGGCAAGAGTTTCTGCATTTGCAAGCGCAAGACCAACCTGAACGTAAAGCATCGTTAGGTAATGAAATAGAAAATATTTCTGAAGTTCAATCTAGTGCGAAGTGGCATGATTACCTACCTGCATCATCCAAACATTTTGTTGGTCGAGATCACTTAAGAACCCAGTTCTTTGATTTCTTTAAGGAAGTTGCGAACAATGCAACTGCAAAGAGGGTATTTTATCTGACGGGTAAATCCGGTTGGGGTAAAAGCTCTCTTATGGTAGAAATCAAAGAAAGGTGTAGAAATAAGTTTTATAAAAATCGATTTTTCACAATTGCCATTGATTCTCGGAGTGCAACGTCAGACAACTTCGTTGCTTTATCATTTGAAAGATTGATTAGAAATGCCAGTCATTCCGGCTTTATTGCGGTCGAAGAAGAAGTGGAATTTGTCTCAAATGTTGATCTATTCAAATCACAATCGGTAAAAAACCTTCTTTCACGGTTGAAAGTTGAATCAAAGTATCTGGTCTTAATATTTGACCAATTTGAGGATGTTTTTAGAAAAGAGGGGTTATTTAAATCTTTTTACAAATTTCTATCAGATGTCACTGATCTTGAGGAAAATATAATCGTTGGATTTTCTTGGAAAACTGAGATATTAATACCGAGTGACAATGAAGCTTACCATTATTGGCAGCAAGCAAAAGAACAAGCGGTACATTTTACTGTTCCAGAATTCGGCACGAAAGAAATTTCGGGTATTATAAAACAGTTAGAAAGCTCTACGGGTAAAATTGTTGATGATTTACAAAGAAGAATTAAAGAGAGTTCTCAGGGATTACCTTGGTTAACTAAAAAATTATGTATTCATATTTATGACCAATTACAGGCCGGGCTTACTCAGGAACAATTGATAGATGAAAATTTAAATATTGAAGAACTATTTAGAAATGATTTAGAAAAACTCGATGGCCCAGAAACAGAAGCTTTGAAATTTATAGCAAAAAGAGCCTATGACGGCAATTTCTTTGAAGTTTCAGAAGTGGGGGATAAAATTCAAGAGCAGCAGCTCGATTCATTAAGGGATAAGCGATTAATTATAAGGTCTGGAGCCAACTACAATATATATTGGGATATTTTCCGAGATTATCTGGTAACCAAAGAGGTGCCCCAAATAGGTGAGGCATTTATATTGAGATACGGGGTCAATACTTGTTTAACAGTATTTTCTTTATTTGAAAGTGATTCTGTGAAGTATTCATTGGATGAACTTCAACAAAAGCATCCTAAAGCAATTAATAAAGCCACTCTTGAGAATGTATTAATTGAGCTCCGGAATATCGGTTTAGTGAAAAAGATCGATAATACTGATCAATACAAAATAGCAATCGTCGGATTAGAAACTTCAGAAATGGGGTTAAAAAAGTTTATTCAAGAAAAATTCAAAAGATATTCCCCATACATCAAACTTACTCGAATCGACAACAGAAGAATTACTGTAGAAGATGTCTTACAGGCTTTAAAAGATGTATTTAAAGGATTCGTTTTTAAGGAGAATACTTGGAGCTCTTATTGTAATGTTCTTGCCAGTTGGTTCAAGTTCGCAGATTTAAAATTGGTGAAGAATATCCAAGGCAGAACTCGGAATAGAAGTTTGGCAGAAAGGCGTGAAGATGATTTTATTCGAACCTCTCCAACTGAAGTTGTTGAGGCATTAGATAAACTTTTTAATGGGGAACGCAAGCTTAATGGAAAGATTAAAAGAGATTTTTTTCTTTTAAATCTGTTAGATAACAATGGCAATACAACTGAATTCGCCTATGAAATTTATCAAGCAAATTCATTTGACGATCAGAAGAATAAACTTCTTGAACAGGTGTTGTTTTATGACAAAATGCAGTTTATTCAAACCATCGTAATCGAAAACCCAAAACTTAAAGCTAAACAGTTGTTAGGAAAACTCCCTTCTGATTTTTTTGGACAAAATAAAGAAAGCAGTAAGATTACCTACATAACTACGCTAAAAAGTTGGTTCAAAGATACCCGAGTTCATTCGAAAGGTACGAATACCAACGTCTTTTTACTTTCCAGCTTAAGTGGCATGTTAAAAGCTGTGAATAGTATTAAAAATGGCGGTTCAATATCTAGGCATGCAATGAGAGACATGAAAATTATTGGCATTTTAGACAGCAATAATCTTCCCACGGATTTAGGATCTGAATTAATCGTAATGTCTCTGGAAGACCAGATTTTGGAGTTGAGAAAGAGAGTTCTTGAAAGCCAAAATTATCAAAAATTAAATGAGCTAATGATAAGATACCCTGGTATTAAGACAAGTAAGCTTCATGCATTATTGCCGCAGGGTTTTTTTGAAAATCCACGCATCCAAACCCAAAAAAATTATCTAAGTATAATGAGTAGTTGGCTCAAATCACCAAAAGGGTACAAATCTCAATTTACAAGTGAGCTTTTTCCAATGATAAATGATAAAATTTAATAGTTAGCTAAGATTTTTTTATTCCTTCTCCGCAATGTCTCCCGCCGATGAAGTTTAAAAAGCCTTAACAGTTAATGGGGACATTGCGGCATTAGGGTACAGCAGCAGAAAATAATTTGAAAAGTTGAAGTATATTCATAATGATGAGCGTTCGCAGGCAAATAACTCAACTTGATGGTGTGTACTTCGTAACATTTACGTGTGCCGATTGGCTACCCTTGTTTGATAATAATTCTGATGTTGTATATGCCTGGTTCAATTATTTAAAAACTAATGGCCATTGTATTATTGGATATGTTATCATGACCAACCACCTGCATACAATCATAGCATTCAGAAACACCGGGAAGCCAATCAACACCATTGTCTCAGATGGAAAACAGTTTATGGCTTATGAAATAGTGAAACGACTGGAAAAAAATAAACAGGTTAAGATACTGGCACAATTGCAAAACATGTTATTGGTAACAGAGAGAAAGCAGGGAAAATTGCACAAGGTATTTGAAACGTCATTTGATTGGAAAGAATGCAGAACCGATAGTTTTATTATTCAGAAGCTCAATTATATTCATGGGAATCCCTGCAAGGCCGGATTATGTAAAGTACCTGAAGAGTATAAGCAATCCTCTGCAAAGTTCTATATCACAGGTGATCAGGATGAGTATAATGTAACAAGCTATACGGAGCTGCAGGATGTTGATTTAACTGTATCGCGGTGAATGCCGCAATGTCCCTGCTTACGCACAAGGCCTGGCGAGGAAACATTGCGGAGAATGAGAAGTCAGAAAAAAAATTAGCTTTAACGCAACAAACCTGGCCTCCATGAAACAATGTATTATACTCTTAGCAACGATATGTTTATGGTTCACATCATTCGCACAAGCTAAGATCGACCCGGTGTACAAACAATTCCTGGAAAACTTTCCTAAGTTAAGCCTGCCGTTTACGCTAACCCCCGGGGCCTTGGTTGGGTCAAAGCACATATCCAATCATGGATGGATGAGTAAGATATACAGTGTATCGCCAGACAAAATTTATGCTGTTGGCATTATTAAAGATTGCGGCGATAGAAAAACCCTTCTTACAGTACAGGTCAGCGAAAGAGATTATGAACGCAGCTATATATTTACTGTACTCACGCTGGAAAAAGGATACTATAAAAGCCAGCATATTTTTGCCGACGGCGTTTTCACAGAATTAAATGGAAGTTTTTGCGGCGGGTGTTCACTCACCATATCCCAACAAGGAACAACCACTGTAACAACCAACCAAAACAGGGGTCAATTAAAAAGCAGCGCTTCGGCTTGTTATTAAATTAATCCAGGACGACTTTCAATACTGCAGAAATACAGATGCATTGGAGACAAGACCTGTAATAAAACTTAAGCTTTCACCGCTAGACCATAGGCTGGTACATCTTACCATTGAAGCTTGTTGGCCTGGCAATTAAGTAGGGCAAAGAAGCTGACCAACACGGGCGGGAGTTTATTTGTTCCATTTACTATTGAGAACCATTGGCGAATGGAGCAAGTAGTTGCGTATATTTATGTGTTACCTGCAATACATTATGAAGGAGATACTACCATTAATATTTATCAGCCTAAGTGCTTGCACAGCTACGTCTGACAAATTTCACTATGATTCATCTTTGGCTTCTACTGTTTTTGAAGCTCAATTAAAATATCTTGACAACACGCTTTATAGTTATTCGAAGATATCCGAGGTCGGAGCTTTTTATTACACACAAGGTTCAGTTTTAGAGCAAAGGACTGAGAATTTCAAAGAGAGGGTCAGAAGCGGACAAGTTATCTCAGCTAAAGAAACACAAGATTTTTTCGACTATTTCCAAAGTATTCTAAAGGACTATCCACTAATTGATAGCGAGTTGATGGAAAAGATTAAAGGACTTCCAGTTAAAACTGTTTCCGATGCCGATCTGCTTCAACTGTATATGAAGACCTACTTTGTTGGAATATTATTAAATAATAAGCTGCTTCCTTTCGACACATGGAGCACCATGGCTTCAGCACAGAACTGGACAATTCAAAATGGCCAAGTATTTAAGGTAGACCTTGCAACCACAGCATGTAATTCAACTGACCGAAATGAGTGGTTTTTAGTGAAAGAGAATAAGGAAGGCGTTTTGGCGAAGGACAACATAATAGACACATTATTTCCTGATGAATTTGGCATAGTCACATTTGAGACAAAAAACTATAAAAAGGGAGAGAATCGTTTACTATTTGTTTCAAAGCTCAAAACGCCGACAGACGATAACATCGTTGCTAAGCAAGTTGTATTCCACGTCAAATAATTACTGCAGGTAACAGTGCATTTGCAATAGCATGGCTGGACGTTGGAGCATCGTCAACAAACGGTTCTGAGATTAGTTTCAGCAGACATTACGCTTTTGTCATTAGTCCTTAACTTCAACAACAGTTTTCAAATTAGCATTTGTTCCCGGCTGACAGTTCGTTACTGCCATGCCATTCGCAAATGCTCCAACGTTAGGCACAATTAAAACAGAACATGTCCATCTTTAAAAAGATATTTGGAAAAACTCCTATTAAACAACAAATGCAAAAAGGTGACGAAAAAGAACCTGAACATGCAGTCATTGTTTATTTTGACTATAAGAAGGAAAACCTTGAAACACTTTATAGTTTGGAAGATGAACTTGAGCAAGTTATTGCAAAGAATAAAGTTGGCGAGTATGATGGACATGAGATAAGTATTGACTACAATGACGCAATACTTTACATGTATGGACCAAACGCAGAAGTGCTATATAAAACCATAAAGTCAACTCTGCTTACAAAAGACTTTATGAAAGGTGCTAAAGCAAAACTAAGGTTTGGACCACCTGAAGATGGGGTACCTGAAATTGAAGTGCAAGTTGCTGAAAATTAACTGTGCCTAACAGTGATGGATAATAACCATAACAACATAGAGATCTACAACAGGCATGTAACGGCGTATATGAATAAGTTCATGGACCTGGATCTTTATAAAGACACCTTCGGATACCTGCTGGATGTATTACCACCGGGTGGCAATGTGCTTGAGTTTGGCTGCGGCCCGGGCAACGTTATCAGGTACATCAGATCTAAAAGGCCCGACCTGCAGCTGATGGGGATAGACCTTGCCCCCAACATGATAGAAGCCGCAAAAAAAGCCAACCCCGGTGTTGCATTTGAAGTGTCAGACATTCGCCGGGCGGGTGAGATCGATAAAGTTTTTGATGCGGTACTGGCACCTTTCTGTATCCCTTACCTGGCTTATGCAGACATGGTTGAAGTGTTTACCACTATGCGAAAACTCACCACCGGGAAGAAGGGCATCATTTACCTGAGTTGCATGGAAGGCCTGGAAGAAAAGTCGGGCTTTGAAAAAACAAGTTTTACCGGCGAAGACGAAATGTATATTAATTATTACCCGAGAACAGTGATCGAAGATTTAATAAAACAAAATGGCTTTGCGGTGAAACAGTTTTATACAAAGGATTATCCTGAGGTAGATGGTTCTGTAACAACAGACCTGGTGTATATAGCCGGGCATGCTGAAGAATAACACTTAGACAGGGAATTTATCAGATCATTACTTCACCTGTTCGCCTGATCCATCTTAGCTGGTTAATTTATATTTTGCCGCCGGTAAATAAGCGAAAATGTATGTGGCCAATGTTGGCTGGTTGGCCTGGCGATCAACAAGAGCGGAAGGCGAGTAACCAGGGCGGAGTAAACATAATGCCTGATGATATACAAATGAAAAGAATACTTTATGGAGTTTTGATATTACTGCTATCAACTCTTTATTCAAATGGACAGGAAACGAATAATATTGACAGTAACGTTCATAAACGTGTACATAACATCATACCAAGACCTGGCATTGGAGTGAGCAGGCATTTTATTTCAGAATTCGGCATTGCCTATATGCGTAGTAGTTTTACTGATCATAAATCCTTTGGAGTTAATACGAGTAACCTCATCTTCTATTTGAGTGTTGAAACGATGACACCCTACAAAAAGCCTTTTGTTTTCGGGTACAAAATAGGGATTGAATCAATAAATGTCGGGCATGTAACCAGTGCAGCCGGAATAGAACTGGGATATTATCAAAGAGATACGCTGTCCGGTTTCGTGATCACTCCGAAGATCGGGATCCCATTGGTCAATGGTTCATTAGCGTATGGAATGGGGTTTTATGTTAATCCTGCCATGAAAAAGGAAATAGGTAAACACCGGGTTAGCTTAACTTATTGCTTTAACAGGAAAAGCGACAAAGTACTACATGCTATGTTGAAAAAGCAACGGAAGAGATAAACCGGTGAACGGCCGGCCGGGACCAACAAGGGCTTGCTTAAAAAAGGTGATGCAGTAATTGCATCACCTTTTTGTTTACCCAAAGTAGTTATTACTAATACTTCTGTACTATTGTATACATGAACCTGGTTGGTGCACCCTCAACGCCAGCCTGTGCCATATGATCTTTCAGTTCTTTGGAGGCCATGAAAGCTTTTGCTTTCTCCGGGTCTGTAATGGCAAAAGAAATGGTTACCATGTTCGGGTCATCAATACTGTTACCTACCAGTATCTCCCTGATGCCGTTATCGGTTCTCAGCTGCCTGTGATTATCGAACGCTGTTTTCCATGCCGCCCGGTCTTTTACTTTGTGTGTTACCAGTACGCGATTCTCCGTGGTTCCTGCATTCATGTCCATCCAGTCAACATGTATCATCGATATTTCCGGTTTACCAGTTGCACCGCTTTTTTGCATGGCGGTCTTCAGATCAGGGTTACTGATAAAAGCTTTGGCTTTTGCCGTATCATCCATTTTGGTAACGATCATAACAGTGTTGCTGTCTTCCACACCTCTTGCAATAACATAAGTGTGGAGGCCTGCAGCCAGCCTTGCAGAGTCGTGGCCATCGAATGCCATTCTCCATTTGGCGAAGTCGGCCACCTTGTGTTTTACTGCAAGCAGGTCTGGCATTTTTTCGGGTGTTGCAGCGGTATTGTTTGTACTGTCTGCTATCACGGCTTCGGTATTGTTATCGTCATTACCACCACAAGATGATAAGATCAACATGCCTGCGGCAAGCAGTGCTGCAGGGAAAAGTTTGTTTGTTTTCATTAGTCTGTCAAGGTTTTGGTTTAGTTAAATAAATGACTACTAAATATAAGCTGAATTAATAAAGGGGCATAATAATCTGATGCGGGACACCAATTGATAAATGGTTTGCCCTCCATCTTAAATACATGGATATTGCGGTAATTAAACTGCTGTTATGAGATATTTTTATTTTGTTTTATTATGCTGCATATCTGTTTCATGCAAAACTGCCGGCAATGAAACAACAGCTAACGATGCACTTAACAAGCTTGCTGCGGATTATGTACGGCTGGGCTTAGCCATCGGTAGTTATGATGCAGATTTTGTGGATGCCTATTATGGTCCCGATTCGTTGAAACCCGTAACACCCAAGGGAGCCATATTTCCGAAAGACAGTTTTCTTACTGCTACCAAATCATTGCAGCAGGAGATCAATGCATTTACCGCTGATAAAGATACTGCTGTAAGTAAAAGAGCAAAATGGATGAGCAGCCAGTTAACTGCTTTCAGCAGGCGCATCAAAATATTCTCCGGTGAGTATGCATCGTTTGATGAAGAAGCGAAAGACCTGTTTGGCATTGAACCGCCGGAGTTTACAGAAGATCATTTTACCACGTTGCTGAAAGAAATGGATGCATTGCTGCCGGGAACAGGTAGCGTTGATGAACGCTTCAGCCAATTGGCCAACCGGTTTGCCATACCGAAGGAAAAGACAGATACACTGTACAAGATCACCATTGCTGAAAGCAGGAAGCGAACGATGCAACATTATACGTTACCTGCCAATGAGAACTTTCGGCTGGAGTTTGTAAATAATAAACCATGGAGTGGTTATAACTGGTATAAAGGAAATTACCAGAGTGTTATACAATTCAATACAGACATCACCGCTTTTATTGAAAGTGCGATTGATATTGCCAGCCACGAGGGCTATCCCGGTCATCATGTGTTTAATGCCTTACTGGAAAAACATTTGTACAGGGATAAAGGACAGCTGGAAATATCACTCTATCCTTTATACAGCCCCCAATCTTTATTAGCCGAAGGAACAGCTAACTATGGAATTGAAGTAGTATTTCCCGGAGAAGAAAAGATTCGCTTTGCAAAAGAAGTATTGCTTCCTTTAGCCGGTATAGATACAACGGGCCTCAGCCTTTATTTCCGTGCTCTCGCGATCAAAGGCAAACTAACATTTGTGCGAACGGAAGTAACAAGGAGATTACTGAAGGGCACTATGAATGATGCGGAAGCAGTGGATTGGCTAATGAAATACGGCATGATGAACCGCAACAATGCCACACGTTCGGTTGCTTTTTCGAGGAACTACCGCAGTTATGTGATCAATTATACTACAGGGCAACAACTGGTAAAAGAATATGTTGAACGCAAGGCGGGTGATGCCGGCATGGATAAGAGATGGGACGTATTTTATACGTTGCTTACCACGCAGGTGGTGCCGGGGGATCTGAGGGATAGATGATTGTTTTTCTTTTTGCTTTTGGGGAGGTGAAGTGGATTTGCTGGCGCAAATGTTTTTTTTGTTGTTCAAGGCGCCGGGGCTTCGTGTGTTCGCTTGTTTCAGTTGATTTTTGGTGCTCACGAATGCAAGGCATTTCCAGAACGACGCTGCACGAGTCGGAACCGGAACGGCTGAGGCGTCTAACCTGGACACTGGTGGAAAGTGCGAAGGGGCGGTTAATAGTTCGAACTTTCGATCGTATGCTCCTACTTTTTTTGTTAAGGGATTTATTGACGCAGGTTTTTAAATAATTGAATAAAATGGCGGCAAATAAAAAGGCTGGCAAAACCTGCCAGCCTTTTATCTTATGAAAGGTTGTTACTAATTCAGTTTTTCAAAATGTGCCTGTACCTTTTTTTCTTTTTTATAGTAATCCACTACCAACACCTGGCCTTGTTTTCCCGGTACCACCCATGAGTAAGAGGCATCTGATTTTGTATTCAGGCGGTCGACAGAGATCTTTCCATCATTAAAGCTGATTGAATTGAATGTGCCTCCTTTATAATCTTTCCCTTTTACATAATCACTGTAACATACGGTAAATGCAGTTGCTTCTTTATTGGTCTGTGTGTATTCATAATCAAAACCACCGAATGCTTTGATCATTTTCGCCATCATGGGTGCACTGGCAAAATCGGCGCTGCCAGGTAGTCCTGCCGTATTAGCGCTCTTTTCGTAAATTTTTACATCCTTTACTTTGAAATCCTTGTCGAACTTAATAAGGATCATATCAGTGATCTTCATTTTAAAGGCATTTCCACCGCCAAGCAATACTTTAGATGCTATGCCAAAACCGTCAACATTTTTCGAGTATCCTTCACCGATCGCATAGATGTTTCCGTCAGCGGTCTGCACCATGTTATGCAGTAACATGTAACCCAGGTTCTCTATTTTACCTTTGGACGATACGTTTACAAACTTGCCAAAATCAGTTACCCAGGATACATACTTTTCGCTTAGGATGTTACCCTTGTTATCAATGCTCCAGAAAGCAAAGCCAGCAGATTTATCTTTCATGATATTGGCACCTGCATCGAAATATTCACCGTAAATAAACGACTGGCCTGCATTGGTCTGCGACATGCTTGAGGGATAAAACCTGAACCTGGAGTCGGTGCTTTTTTCAAACAATTTTTTTCCTGTTTCCAGGTCGAGACCTACCACTACAGACTCTGGCTTGCCATCCATTAAGCTGGCAAATTTCAATACTTCCAGGTAAACCACACCATTGAAAGTGCCCAGGTAATCTCCCATGAACTTTTTACCGTCTGTTGGTATATAAGACCACTGCTTATTCTTTTCAGTAGAAAAATAACTGATCTGGAAAGTATAATCCCTGTCTTCCCTGCTTGGGGTGTTGCTGATGAAACCTTTTCCCTCTACAGGATACAGGCCTTTGTAGGTTGCGTCATCATCACCAGCCAGCTGCGGGTAAACAGCTTTCAGCCAATAGATCTCTTTTTTTGTGAGGTCTCTCCTGTAATTGAAAGGCTTTCTCTGCCCGTTTGCTCCATAAACCTGGTACTCGAATGTTCGCTCATCTTCATTGAAGAACAGGAACACGAGGTCGATTCCATTGAAAGAAGATTCAAGAATTTTTATGTCTTTTGAATCCTGGAATTTCACGTCCTTCAGGGCCTTGAGGTTATTATCGAATATACGTAGCGTGTATTCGTTGGTTCTTTTATCGATCTTGTCACTGACATAATAAAAATAATAGCCTTTTATCTCGCTTCCTTCTTTAATAGCTGAAATAGATCCCGGCGACATTTTAAGCACATTGTCGATAGATATCGATTGTGCATGTAACATAACGACGCACATGCAACACGTAATAACAGATAGCAACTTTTTCATTGGTGTGAGTTTGTATTTGAATTTTAGTTTTTCGTTTTTACTTTCTCAGCTTTTTTCATTTCGGTGATAAACTCTTCGTAAGCAGATAATTTCTCAGCGTATTTCCTGCTGAAATAAAAGCTTAGGTCTGCGATCTCGTCCAGGCGTAGCCTGTCAAGCATGCGGAGTATTAGATTATAATCAGCCGGGTAGGCCCTGCTCTCTTTATCAGTCACCAGGCCTAAGGCATGGTTTTTCTGCGATTCATATAATTTATTCAGGCACCTGACGATTGCATAGGCGGCATAATGTTCATATTCGGGTTTTTGCAATAACTGCAAACACATATACAGGTGATAAGCTAAATTGCCGTTCCTGTATCGCTGCTCTGTCATTTCCACTATAAACTCTTTCTGTAATTTTTTAAAGACCTGGCTATCGCTTAAAAACAGTTTGCCGCCAGCTGTTGCTTTAATTGAGTCTTCGAGTAATGATATTCTTTTTATGCAGTCAGGGTGTGTTTTTAGTGAGTCTTTTTCAGCTTTCGATAGCGGGGATTCATCCGCAGACATACCGGCAAAAATGGAAGTTTCTTTCTGTATCCATTTCTTTTTGAAAGGATATTCGCTGAAGCCAAATATTTCCCCGGCATTTACCTGCTTATATATGGTGGTATCATCTATTTTATCGAGTATCTGCAGGCATCTTCTTGCTTCGTTGCAATCATAACCTGTATTTTTCATAAAACGTAAAGCCTGCATGTCTGCTTCAGCTTCCGCATCCCTGTTATGGCGACGATTGGTAAAAGTTATTCTCTTAATAAGTTCTTCGAATTTTTTCCCTACACCATATTCCTGCTTTGCAAGCTTTTTCGTTTCCTTTTTTAATTCTTCGCTATTGATGAACTCAATGGTTTTGCGAATGTCTTTGTTACTATGATCAAGATAGAGATGTGCCAGCTCATGGCAAATAGTAAATGCCAGCTGGGCTTCGTTTTCGAAAAACACCACCAGGCCAGCATTTACAGCCAGTGTTCCTTCCCCAATGCTATAGGCATTGGGCCAGCTATCTCGTGTAAAGATGAGGCGGATATCCAGTTTGGATAATTCAGGGTTGGCATCCACAATTTTTTTAAGAATGGATGCGAGATAAGAATGGGCAACCGGTTCAGTAACGGTGGTGGAACTCTTCAGCAATTCTTCTACTCCCTGGAACCGGGCCTCGTAAATTTCTTTGTAATCTTTTTTATGTTCTTTCCCGAGGGAGTTGATCAGTGCATCCTTGTTTGCAAGTGCCTGCCTGCAATACTTTTCCCTGATGGTATTATCATCTTTCTGGAAAACATACACGGGATTTTGTTGGGCCGACGCACCCAGCACGAGGGAAATTAAAAATGTACAGCAGGCAATCGCTTTGGCCGGGGACATGATTAAAAATATGCAGTTCCGTTATAAAAAAATAACTTTTTCTGCATAGCCATTCCAGGCTTTGCGGATCAATGAAATCAGGATATTATTTTTTTGCATATTAAGCAAGTCGCATTGGTGAAGAGGAGTTTTGCACCAACGTGGAATACCTCTTGTTTAAAGCTTTTGTGCTGCAACCAGTTCATCCAACACCTGCTGGATCTTTGCTGATAGTTCATTTGCTACGGTCCAATCCTGTGATCGCTCTGCTTCTATCACGGCTGCAGAGAATTGTATCCGCAGATCAACATATTCGGCAAGCAGGTTCCTGAGTTGTAAAGTTTTTGGAGTGAGTTCTAAAGTATTGACAGAGGATATCTCCTCTTTTGCTTTTTGCCATGCAGGCAGGCTGATGTTACGGGTTTGATTCATGAAGTCTGCCGACGATAATTGCTCCCTGTTCTTCAATGGTGCCAATGCCTGCTCTTCGAGTACACTCACTTTATCCCATACTTTGTAAAATGCGGTATCAGCATTCTGTTTGCCATTCAAATATGCAAAAGCAATTGCTGAAGCAAGTACGAGGCAGATAACAACGTAATGCTTTGCATAACTTGTTTTTTGTAAAAAGAAATACAGGTAGCCCAGCCCCAGGCCACTGATCAATCCACCAATATGTGCTGCATTATCAATGCCTGCCTTCATTCCATAGAGCAGGTTATAGGCAACAAAAATTCCTATGCTGGAAAGCAAAGCTTTTTGTGCATTCTTATCGAAGAATTTCGTAGTGAGCAAAGCCAGGAAAACGCCATACATACCAAAGATGGCTCCTGAAGCCCCGGCACTGGCTGTGTTCTCGTGCCACCAGATGCTGGTAACGCTTGCCAGTATTCCGGTTGCAAGGTATGCGGCAAGAAACTTCCACCTGCCCATTGCGGGCTCAAGGTGCACGCCGATTGAAAACAATGCATACATGTTCAGCAGAAGATGTATGATGCCTATGTGCATGAACATGGCAGAACCCAAACGCCACCATTCTCCACCTTCTGTAAGCAATCTAACGTTAGCACCCCATTCTACAAGATGTTGTACCTCCGGCTGAAAAATGCCCACACCGTTTATGATCATTATTGCAAAGAACAAGATATTCATTCCCATAAGTGTGTAGGTTACTTTGTGCCCGCCTACAGCCATTGCCATCTTCTCTGAAGGGGTTAATTCTCCTGCCTCTAACCTGGCTTCCAGGTCTTTCAAGGCTGCTTCTGATTCTTTTTTGAGCTGTTCAAACTTATCATCAAGATCAGCCGGTGTGTAGCCGGGCTGTTTATACTGTATGGTAGTTAACAACTCCTCTGCAGCTTTCCTGTTTCTACCCATATCTGTGAGTACCCAGCTATCATACCTGCTGTCAACGATCACTTCATCTCCATTTACAGATACGGTGATCTTCTGGGTATTGTTTCCCAGCCATTTCTCCGCAACAATAGAATTGTTGTCGGTAAACGTATGCTGCCACTTAAGGTCATCCATCGATAGGCTGGTGAGCATGAGAAACTGTTCAGGCGTTAGTTCTGTCTTGGTCGAAGTTTGATATTGCTTGGCCATGGATAGGGGTATGATTTGGATGAAATATCGGCAAAAAAGCAAAATAAAACTGGTAAGAAACTAAAAATTATTCTCAGCATTTACAGTATAAATTCTTTGCATGTGAAAGGATTTAATGTGCAGTCTCTTTTCTCATAGATAAGATAGCCAGGTGTAGTTTTCCTCTTATCGTAATCCTTTTTCCCGATTGCGATTGCTGTGGCCCTGTTTTCCCGGTTGCTTTGCAGCAAAATAACCAGAGATATAAAATGTGTAGATCGCTTAAAACGTATTTGACTGTTGCCCTGTTTGTTCTTTCGGCTTTTTCATTTGCACAGACAGGTAAACAACAAGGAAAAATTAAAGGGACTGTTGTAACAATCGATAAAAAACCTGCAGCTGCTGCCACTGTTCGTTTAAAGGGAACCAACAAAGCAGCATTTACGAACAACGAAGGCATTTTCATTATTGAAAACATATCGCCTGGAAATTATGTGCTGGAAGCTTCGAGCCTTGGCTACCAGGTGCTGGAGAAAGAAGTTATCGTTACAGGAGGAGCAACGACCGAGACTACGATCCAGTTATCTGATGCATTAACGCAGTTAACAGAAGTTATTGTTTCTGCAGGACGTAACAGGGAAACAATAGATGAAGTTCCCTCATCGGTAACAATTATAGGTTTAAGGACCATGCAACAGAATATTAATATCACTACCAACCTGGGTGATATACTTGAAAACCGTGTGCCGGGTCTTGCCCCAAGCACTGGCCTGAGCAGTAATTTCGGACAGACATTGAGAGGCCGTAGCCTGCTTATTATGGTGGATGGTGTTCCTCAATCTACACCACTTCGTAACGGAGCAATGGATATCCGTGCCCTGGATCCTGCGGTAGTTGAACGTGTTGAAGTGGTTAAGGGCGCTACTGCCATATACGGTAATGGCGCTGCCGGAGGACTTATTAATTACCTGACCCGTAACCCCAGAACCACGAAATGGATAAACAGTCAAACCAGCTTAAGTAATACCGGGTCGCTTGTAAAACGATCTAACAGTTTGGGAAGCCGGTTAAGCCAGATGTTTTATGGCGACAAGGGTCGGTTTAGCTATGTGCTCAGCGGTGTTTACGAACAAACGGGTGAACACAAAGATGCCGATGGTGATGTTTTACCACCGGTTTATGGCCTCGGTGAGACCGACTCATATAATGCATTTGCCAAATTAGGTTATGATTTAAGCGCCAATCACAAAGTACAGGCTAGCTACAATTTCTTTAGCAGTCGTCAAACCACTAACTATCTAACGGTTAATGGTGACTACAAAGCCGGGAAGAAAACTATGGCCAGGCTAGGAGAGGCAGCAGGTGTGCCTCAGGGTGTAAAAGGCAATCACAACCTGGCGATACAATTTACCGGAAACACCAACATTGCTAATACCCGTTACGATGCAGACATCTACTACCAGAGCGTTGATAATATTTTCTTTTATTCGGAAACATTCGTAGATGGTGGTATTTCCCGAATCCTTTCGAAGAAAAACGGGGCTCGTCTGGTATTAAATACACCGCTGTTGCTAAAGAATATTGAGGCTAATTTTACCTATGGCATGGATGTACAAAGAGATGTTACATCACAACCCCTGGTAGATGGGCGTATCTGGGTACCAGAGATGGACATGCTCAACCTGGCACCCTTCATTCAAACGAAATTTACATTTTTTGATAAGCTGGTGCTGAAAGGTGGTATTCGTTATGAAAAAATTGATATTGGTGTAGAAGATTATGCAACGCTACCTACCAGGAATACTGTCACGGGTGTGGTTTCACCTTCCATGAATGTAAAGGGTGGCGCTCTTAATTATAATGCCCTCGTATCTAACATTGGGCTTCGTTATAATCTTTCTGAATACTTTTCACCTTATGTCAGTTTTTCACAAGGGTTCAGTGTTTCAGATGTTGGCCTCGTATTGAGGGCTGCAAGAGTAAATGATATTGCAAAGATCAATACAGAAGCGGTTATCGTTGACAACTATGAGGCTGGCTTTGTAAGTAAGTTCAGGAAATTTCGCTTTGAAGCAACCGGTTATATCAGCAAGTCAAGTCTGGGGGCCAACAGTGTTTATCAGAATGGCATATTCGTAGTAGTAAGAACGCCTGAGCGTATTTACGGCTATGAACTGAACGCTGAAATGCAGGTAACGAAAAATATACAGGCAGGCATTGCTTATAGCTATGTAGAAGGCAAATTAGATGCAGATAACGATGGAAAATATAATGGCGATAAAGATGAGTATCTTCCGGGCCAGCGTATCTCGGCACCAAAACTAACCGGGCATATTGATTATGCCGTATTGCCTGGAAAGTTTAATGTATTACTACAATACACAGGTATCATGAGCCGTGATCGTTTTGCAAGAAACAGCAGCGGTTCTTACGATCCGTACAAAGCACCTGTAACAGGTTACAACCTGTTAAATGCTTCAGTTGCTTACAATTTCAATGAAAGCACCTCACTGAATCTCGGGTTAGAAAATATTTTTAATGAAGATTATTTTACTGCCCGATCTCAGTACGGCGCTTTTAATGATAGTTATACAAAAGGCAAAGGAGCGTCTTACCGTGTATCACTGAATGTAAAATTGTAGTTTTAATAATGAAATAAAAACATAGTCCCGGATTGCCGGGACTATTTGTTTGATGCAGGCAGATATGGGGGTAAAGAAATTATTTGGGAAACTTCACCTGTGGCTTGGTATAATAACCGGGCCTGTGATTTTCATCCTTGGGGTGACAGGCGCTATTTATTGCTTTGCACCGGAGTTGCAGGACCTTCAACCATATAGATGCGTTGAGGAGGAAAACAAAGCCTTTCTGCCACCCTCAAAAATCAAATTAATTGCTGAAGCAAGGTTACCGGGCAAGTCGCCACAACGGATATATTATGCTGCAAGAGACAGGGCTGTGATGGTACTGTTCTCAAAAAAAGATGCGTACACCTATTCTGTTTTTATCAATCCATACAATGGTGCGGTTTTGAAGGTGCGTAATAACGACAGGGATTTTCTGAGTGTGGTTTTACAAATACATCGTACGTTACTCATTCCTTATGGTCATGAGATCATCCGCTGGAGCACGGTGATCTTTATTTTTATGCTGATTTCAGGTCTGATCTTATGGATGCCGAGAAAAAAGAGAAATATAAAGCAGGGCTTTAAGATAATGTGGAATGCTGGTCCGAAGCGGTTGAATTATGATCTGCATAAAGTGCTGGGATTTTATATAACCTGGATGGTGATCTTCACAGCCCTAACAGGTTTAATGTTTGCGTTTGAAAACTTCGCATCCTTTGTGTACCGGCAAACAGGCTTTGAAAACTCAATAGTTCAAAACAAGCCTCCAGTTACCGATACCACATTAAAAGGCAACGATAACTTAAATGCGATTGACCTTGTGTGGCACCAGATAACGCCTGATCTGTATAAAAAATATTCAGCAGCAATGTTCGTATTGCCAGCGTTACCCAATGCACCGATTCTGCTTAGAGCCAACCCAGATAAGCAGGCACTCTACAAGACCGATTTTCGTTATTTTGATCAATTTAGCGGGAATGAAATTAAGGGTGCCTACGTTTGGGGAAAGTTTAGCGATGCACGTACTACTGCAGATTATATAAAACGGATGAATTACGACATCCATACCGGAGCAATTTTTGGCCTGCCTGGCAGGATCGCTCTTTTTTTTGTGGCGTTAATTGTTGCCAGTTTGCCGGTAACCGGTTTCTATTTCTGGTGGGGAAGAAAGGTAAAGCGTAAGCATATAAAACAATAAAGGCTTTCCGGTACAGAATATAAATCAGCTGCACATGGATACATAAAAAAGGCAGCCTCTCGGCTGCCACCTACTATGCATTCTGCCGTGCATGAGCAGGATAAGTTGGAGTTGCTTCTCATACGTCCTTTACTCCTCCCTAAAACCCTTATCCCTGTCTGTTGTTCTACTTCCTTTCTTATATTAGTAACAATAGAAAAACTATGCCAAAGCAGTATTCCTGGAACAGCTGTCGCTCGTAATACACTATGAACCAATTTGTTGCTTGGCGTTAATTTGAAGTAAAGATGGCTACTGCCGCTATCGATGAGGATCAGTTTTTTAGTTGATGCACATCATCAAAATGGGGTGCTGGTATTGGTAGGTTTGAAGTATGAAAACAACATTGATATTTCCTACATACTTACACTTATCGGGCTTTATGTCTGTTACAGACTGTGCCAATATTGAGATGGATCTCCGGCAAAAATCATTGACCGGTTCGTTCAGTGAAAGGGATATAAACTTTGCTGTAAATTCTTTTAAAGCAGAAACGGTACAGGGAATGGCTTACTAAAATGAGCTTATTTGGCAATATCGATCTTCACTTTTTTGTTCTTGATCTTTTGTTCTTTAATTGATTGTAATACCTGGCTTGCCCGTGACTTTCTTACAGCTACATAGGAGAAGAAGTCTTTTACTTCTATCAACCCGATATCTTCTTTTTTCAACTGCCCACGGTTCGTAAGAAATCCAACAATATCTATCTTATTCACTTTATCTTTTTTTCCGGCACCAACAAAGAGCGTGGTCCATTTTGGCTTTTCAGGTAAGCGGTAAGATTCTTCCAGTTCAATTTCTTCTACCGGCTGATCAATATAAGCAGGGAGTTTTTCTTCATCATTTAAAATGAGAATGACCGTGCCACTGGCATCCATCCTTGCTGTTCTTCCGTTTCTATGTGTAAATATATCTTCGGTTGCAGGTAAATGATAATGGATAATGTAACGAATGTTTGGAATGTCTAAACCTCTTGCAGCAAGATCTGTTGTAACAAGAAAATTAACACTCCCATTCCTGAATTTGGCTAATGCAGTTTCTCTTTCATATTGTTCCATCGCACCATGATAGAATGTATTGATGATGCTTTTATCGGCCAGTAACTGGCTCGTTCTTTCAACGGCTTCACGATGATTGCAGAAGATGATGGCGGAACGATCTCCCAGGTAACATATCAGCTGGAACAGCGTATCTATTTTATCTTTCTTAGGCGATAACACTTTTTTGTAGCTCAATACCTCTGCTGTCTTGCTTTCTTCACTCAAAAAATTAAGCGTTACAATATCTGTTGCATTAATGAATGAAGGGATCTCTGCAGCTTCTGTGGCAGAAGTAAGTATTCTTTTCTTAAGATTGGGAAGAGATGATGTGATAAAGGAAACCTCTTCGGTAAATCCCATCTCCAGCGATTTATCGTATTCATCCAGCACCAGTGTATGAATTGTATCTGCTGTAATATTCTCTCTTCTTAAATGATCTGAGATTCTTCCCGGTGTCCCTACAATTACTACAGGTGCCTGCAATAAATTATTTTCTTCTGTTTCTCTTTTATGGCCACCATAGCAACAGGTGATCTTATAACCTGTACGCATGTTTTTAAATACCTGTTCTATCTGCAATGCAAGTTCTCTTGAGGGAACGACGATCATTGCCTGCGTGGTTTTTACAGCCGTATCAATCGAACGTAAAACAGGTAATAAAAAAGCGATCGTTTTACCGGAGCCGGTATCGGCAAGTATCGTCACATTATCATGCTGCTCCGTTGCTGTTAAGCTTTCTTCCTGCATTGGGTTCAATGCTTCAATATTAAGTGCAGATAAAATATCAGGAATAGAGAATTGATTCATAGCCATCGGCAAATGTACATCAGCAACCGTAGAAGCTTAAAAGCATTTCATTTAACCAGCAGTGTGATATATAACGATGCTTCGATGGTTCATAATTTACCCCAACTTTTTCAGTACTTCCTCTTAATAACCAGCCGTACCATATATATAAATTTAGTGGCATGCAGTTGGTTGAATCATAAATCAAATTACGCCATTATGAATAATCAGTCAAACGATCGCAAAGATCAAAACCAGGGACAGACAGAACAGTCTAACACTCCTAACCAGGCTCAGAACAGCAATACTTCTTCTTCACCTTCCAACGAAGAAACAAGAAGTCAGCAGCAGCCAGGCCAGATGAATCAACAAGGCCAGGAACAAGGCAAGCAGCCACAAGGTCAAACACAAGGACAACCAACCGGAGAGCAGCAAGGTCAAACGCAGGGCCAGCAGAAGCCAGCAGAGACTGAAACCGGTACAGAAAAAACACAGGTTGATCCACAACAGAATCCTGAGAGAAAATATTAATTATTTTCTTTTCGATAAAAAGCCTTCGGTGAATAGCCGGGGCTTTTTATTTTATACCATGTAAAGGGTAGTGATATATGAAATAAATTTTGATTTGTTTGCCCGGGTTGATCTGTTATTTTTTTGATTTACTTTTCGCATCCAAAAATTGGATCTGCCCCATGAAATATTTACAGTTACTCCCGGCTTTATTAATTGCTTTGGTAATCACAGGTTGCGCTTCAACCGATGCACCTGCTTGGAAAGGAAAACTCTACTACAATTTTACCAGTGATGTTAAAGTGTATGACTTTGCTTCAAAGAGTGAGAAGAAATTATTTGATAATGCCACCCAGCCATTTCTTGCAAAAACCGGCGAGATATATTTCATGAATGACAGTTACCTGAAACGAAATCTTTTGGTGAGAAAAAGCAATGCAACATTCACTCAGTTTAAGAATGTACTGGATATGTCTTCAGAGAATCCCGATTACAAAGAAGAACTGGATAAATACAGTATCATCAATAAAACCGGTATCAGTGCCGTACTGAGCAAGATGAGTGATCCAAAAGTGTCGCCGAATGGCAAATATCTTTCAGTTACCATATTTGGTTACCAGGACCAGGCTTTTCCCAACGATTGTGTAGGAGTATTCGATCTCGCAACAGGTAAACTGGTTACAAAGTTCGATCATAAATATTACGGAAGCTGGACACCGGATAATCGATTGGTGATGAGCGGAACACATAAAGACAATTCTGTTAATGGCAGCCCTTATAAAGCAAAAACGCCGGGAATATTTCTTTCTGATGTTGCTTTACAAAGTATCACCCGAATTGATGAAGAGCTGGACGATCCTTCTCCTTATCACGCTACCCCTGGTCCTGATGGAAAGAAAGTTGCATTCATCCTCAATAATCATGTATGGACAATGGACATCGATGGAAAGAACATGAAGCAGATCACCGATGCAGATAATGATAATGTAGAAACGTTTCCAACCTGGTCTCCTGATGGAAAGAATATCGCTGTTTGGTGTTATAAAACTTTTGAGAAATCTTATTATACTGCCATTGCTATTGTGCCTTCCAGCACAGCCAAACCAATTGCATTAAAAGATAAGGCTGCAGTATGGCCAAGAGATAATAAAGGATTTCGGTTGAGTGGTGGAAGCTTGCAGTTTAACTGGAAATAAAAAATGCCCTTTCAAAATGAAAGGGCATCAACCAAAACCACAACTACTCAAACCCCAATTGTTTTTTTGTTTCCTGGTTATAGCCAATTTGTAAGCCTGTATTTTTTATTGATAAATAGAAAGCGTAGGATCCTCCGGTTTTATCTCGGGATGATACGTTTTGAAAGAACTGCGTAACATTAAATAGTCCACAGAATATTTTCCGCTGCCACCAATCATCAATACGGTGTATCCAAGTAAATACATAATCGCAAGTTCTTTATTGGCAAATGGGTCTGCGCCATGAACAATAAATACTGCTACCAGCATTGTAACGATCAATGGAACAACTGCAAACCTTGTTGCCAACCCTATTATGATCAATAAAGAACATAATACCTCTGCAATAACTGTAAGCAATAATGATATCTCTGCATTCATGCCCAATACTGCAGGAAATGATATGTCTCCACCACCAGATAACATCATCATTTTTGGAATACCATGCACCAGCATCAATGCACCAAGCCCAACACGTAATAGCAATAAAGCTGTACTGCTTCTAACACTGTTCGGGCCTATCCCTAATAATTTTTTCATGTTTGGTTTGAATTAGGTGTTACGCACTGCTTCCTTCTGTCACATTCCCAAACCACGGCAATGCGTAACATTTATTTGAATATTATTTAGTGAACTCACCGTCTACTTTAATTCTTACTTCATTACTGATCATTGGTGCAGGAAAACCGTTACCCAGTTCAAAGTCTGAACGTTTGATGGTTCCGGTTACCTGGAATCCTGTAGTCTCTTTTTTATTCATTGCGTTAATGGTAGCTCCCCTGTACAATAGATCGAGTGTTATATTTTTAGTGATACCATGTAATGTAAGATCACCGGTTACTTTGTATTTATTCTTACCTGCTTTCTTTACTGCGGTACTTTTGAAGTCGATGGTTGCATATTTTGCTGCATCAAAAAAGTCTGCACTCTTCAGGTGATTATCTCTCATCTCAACTCTCGTATCAATCGATGCGACTTTCGCTGTGAATTCAAATGATGCGTCGCTGAAGTCTGCTTTGGATGTAGTGATCTTTGCATCAAAATCATTGAATGTTCCGGTTACATCTGCAATACCCAGGTGCGTTACGGTAAACTGAACCTGAGAGTGTGCATCATCATTCATCCATGTATAAGTGGCATAGCTGAATGCACTGAGCATAAAGAATGCGGCGATAACTACTGATAATCTTTTCATTAATGGTTTCATGTTCTTCTGTTTATTTGTGTGATTTGATTTTAATTATGTAATATTTTCCAGCCAGCTAACCAGTTATAATTGTACTTCAGGCCAAGCTGTATCAATAATAATTGCATGTTTTCCAGGGTGCGGCTTACTGAAAGCTTACCTGCATCGATTGGTCTGAATCCAGCTGTGCTCACTAATTCTGCTACACTTGCAACCGCTTCTTCATCATCTCCTGCAATAAATGCATCAGCCTGCTTTCCATCGATCACCGGTGTACTGAAGTCGGCAGCGAAAGTGGTATTGAATGCTTTTACCACTTTGGTGTCGGGAAGCAGTTTTTGTAATTCTTCAGCTGCACTGGTACCGGGTGATGTGAGCAAACCATCAAAAGTTTCGTTCAAGGGATTGGCGATGCTGATAACGATCTTCTGGTTGGCTACCTCTTTTATTTTTTCTGCGATTTCTTTTTCTGCCTGGTAAGGAACGGCAAGTATGATGATGTCTGCTTCCCAGCCTGCATCTTTCGGGCAAGCCATTGCCTCTACATCGGCAGAAGGATTTTTTTCTTTGATGTCTTTTACAACCTGGTCCAGTTGCTCAATAGAAGTTGCTTTCAGCAGTAAACGGTAATTGCCTTTTGCCAGACTTTTTGCTATAGCAGATCCCATATTTCCTGAAGCACCTATGATTGATATTGTTTGTTTCGTTCGCATTATTCTGATTTGATAATGCAAAGCTATCATCACAGCATGCCTCGCTCCATTGCGTAAAAGCAATAAATGCTGTTGATTTAAATCAATGAAATAGTGAGAAGCGTAGTTTTTTACCTGGAAGCCTGGAGTGCGAAGTATTATTTCTTTGCTTCAGCTATTTTTCTTCTCACCCTGCTGAGTGTTTCTGGCGTAAGGCCCATATAAGAAGCGATCATGTGTTGTGGTACACGTTGTACAATGTGCGGGTAATCTTTATTGAGATTCGCATATCGTTCATCCAGCGGCATAGAGATGATGGAAGTGAGCCTTCTTTGCATGGCGAGATAGGCATTGGTTATTTGTAACCGCATATACCTTTCATACTTTGGCATTTTATCAAGCAATTCATCGTGCGATTGTTTTGTGATCAATACCAGTTCACAGTCTTCCATTGCTTCAATATTATAGGTAGATGTTTCCCCGGTAAGAAAGCTGTACAGGTCGGCAATATGCCAGCCTTCCATGGCAAACTGCAGAATGTGTTCGCCACCCTTATCATCCAGTGAATACAATCTCAATGCACCTTTTTCAACGAATGCGGAAAATTTACACACGTCACCTTCCTGCAACAGGTATTGTTTTTTCCTGAGTTTTTTTGGAATGAAGAATTTTTTGATGGTAGCCAGGTCTGTTTCATCAAAGCCTGCCGTTTCCTTTAATTTCTGAAGGAATAACTCGTACATAGTATTGCAAGTTATGATAAAAGAACTGCTCGAAATACTGTGTAGTTGCTTAAGTATGAACAATTCAAGCAGCAGTTTGGCACACTATTTATAAAAATATTTTAACTGACTCTTTGCCTTCAGCAGAATGGCATTGTGGTTTGAAAAACGAGGCCATCCTTTTGGGTGGCTTTTGTTGTTGTAGGGTGACAGGCTAATCAACATTCTGAATTTTATTCAAAGCTTTCAGGCGACGTTTATTGCTACGTTTTAAGATAAACAACAATGCTCCGATGAAAGCCATGGCAGATGCAAAGTAAATAAGCGGATCTTTTATAGTAGCAGCCAGGTTAAGTATGTAATCACACATACTCCTGTGAGGCGATAATGATGCCATGAGCGCAATTCGATCAGCGTTGCCAGTTAATTATGCGATGAGATATTCGCTTTTAGGAGGATAGTACATGCTTTTCTCCCAATCAACTGAGAATATCATCTTAAGTTTCTCCACCAGGTCATAAACGGTGTTGGGCTTAACTAAATAAAAATTTGCACCCGTTCTATAGGTTAGGTCAACATATGACTGGTGTTTGTGGGAAGTGAGGATAATGACGGGCATATTGTCGTACATCCGGTTTTGTCTGATCTCCATGATACACGAAACACCGTTTCTGCAAGGCATATGAATATCCAGGAAAAGTATATCCGGTATTGCTTCTTTTAAAAGCGCAAAAAGCACTTCTCCGTCTTTTGCATGCCGGAGCACAACAGGGATTTCAATCCCTTTAATTGCAATTTGAAAATGAAGTAAATCGTCCAGGTCGTCCTCTGCTAATAATACATCCTTTGCTCTCATACATCCAGTTATCATATGAAGATAACTATTAATGTTTGAATGCATGAGTGAGATTTCTAATTTTTTGAGAGAGAGATGTTCACCTGTAAAACAAAAAAGCACTTACAAGATTACTCTTATAAGTGCTTGATTTTAGTGGGCCCAGATGGGCTTGAACCAACGACCCCCTGATTATGAGTCAGGTGCTCTAACCAGCTGAGCTATAGGCCCGATACCACCGAAGCGGTATTAAAGGGCTGCAAATATAATAGTTTCCTATATAGCTTGTAAAAACAAATCAATATTCCTGTTCGATGCATGGCTCTTCTGGTGATAACTGCGAAACATTAGTATTTGAGGAGTAAATTATTACAGCCGCTTCTCCAAGACGTAAAACACATATTTTTATCTGCTCAGTTAAAAGATCATTTCAGCAGACAAATGGACTATTCACTTTTTGAAGCAAGCCCTGGCATTGCAGTAGCACTCTTACCGGATGATCCTATTTATACAGTGGTTGCAGTCAGTAATGATTTTGAACGCATAACTGGTATCAAAAGAAAAGATGCAGTAGGTCAAAGTTATCTTAAACTGTTTCCTGCAAACCCGGATGATCCACACTTCACAGGTGAGCAAAACATAAGAAAGTCTTTTGAGTATGTTCTTTCTTATAAAGTTGCTTATGATCTACCGCTGCAACGATATGATATCACTAATGAAATCGGTGTATTCGAAGAACGTTACTGGAAAGCGAAGAATGTTCCATTAATTGATGTCACGGGTAAGGTTACTCATATTATACATGCTGCAGAAGATATAACCGCACAGGTGAAAGCTGAACAGAAAGCAGACTCGTTCAAAAACATAGAGAAAGCTTACGGGTTTTTTATGAGTGCTCCTGTTATCATTGGTTTTTTAAAAGGCGACGATTACATCATAGAAATGGCCAATGAAAGCCTGCTGGAAGTGTGGGCAAGAACTTCAGCAGTGATTGGTCAACCTTTATTAAAAGCCCTTCCTGAACTGGAGGCACAGGGCTTTATTCAACTGCTGGAGGAGGTAAGAAACACCGGCAACCCTTTCTATGCTTACCAGTTTCCGATAAAGCTTGTTAGAAATGGCGTGGAAGAATTAAGATATTTTGATTTTGTATACAAACCAGTTTACCTGGATGATAACATGTCTAAAGCCAGCGGAGTTATCAGTGTTGGTCATGATGTTACCGAGCAGGTTTTATCGCAGGCACAATTAAAGGAAAGCGAAGTAAAGTACAGAACCTTGTTCGAAGCAATGGACCAGGGCTTTTGCATTATTGATGTATTAATGAACGAAGAGAATGTAGGTTACGATTACCGTTTCATTGAAGTGAACCCGGCTTTTGAAAAACAAACAGGCTTAAAGGATGCAGTAGGCAAAACGGTGCTCGAGATTGTGCCGGGTATGGAAGATCATTGGCCACGGGTCTACGGAAATGTTGCACGAACCGGCATACCTCTTTATTTCACTGAAGAATCGGTAGCACTGAACAGATGGTTTAACGTATATGCATTTCGGCTGGGTGATGAGTCAAGCAAAAAAGTTGCAGTGTTCTTTACTGATATTACCGATAAGGTAAAAGCGGAGAAAAGCTTACGTGAAAGCGATGAACGTTTCCGAAAACTCGCAGACGATAGTCCCATATTTATTTTCATAGTTGATGCAGACCCCGATGCTCCCGTTAGTTATTGGAACAAGGCATGGCTCGATTACACCAATCAATCAATGGAAGAAGCCATTGGAAATGCATGGACAGGAATGATTCATCAGGACGATATACCTCACGTAATGGAGTTATATGTTCCGGCATTCAATGCCCAAAAGCCATATTTTATTCCCGCCATCAGGGTAAAAAGGCATGATGGAATTTACCGCTGGCACGCCTTCAAGGGAAACCCCCGTTTTACATCAGACGGTGAGTTTAATGGTTATGTAGGTGTGGGTTTTGACATTCATGACCAGAAATTAGCAGAAGATGCATTGAAACAAAACGAAATGCAACTTCAACAAAAAGTACAGGAGCGTACACAGGAACTGGAGAGCCAGAAAAATCTCTTTGATAATATACTCACCAATTCTTCCAACGGTATTTCCGTTACAGAAATGATCAGGGATGAAAAAGGTTCTGTTATTGATGCAAGAACCATCCTGGTGAATGATGCTGCGATTAAGCATGTTGGGTTGCCTCGGGAAATATATCTTTCTAAAACAGCAAACGAAATAGATCCGAATATCCTGCAGTCGGATTATGGACAAACCTGTCTTCGTACACTGGAGACAGGGGAACCTTCCCTGAGCCAGTATTTTGTAGAGATGACCGGTAGATGGCAGGAACTTACGATCTCCAAAATGGATGATGATCACCTGATACATATATTCACCGACATTACACCGGTAAAACAAGCACAACTTCAATTAGAGAGAACGATTGAAGAGTTGCGAAAATCAAATGCCAATCTCGAAGAATTTGCTTATGCAGCTTCGCATGATCTGAAAGAACCATTGAGAAAGATCCTGATGTTTTCTGACAGGATCAAAGAAGACCTCTCAGATAAATTATCTGAAAAAGGAAAGCTCTATTTTGAAAGGATGGAATTAGCCACTAAAAGAATGGGCAGTTTAATTGATGATCTTTTAGAATACTCTTATGTTAGCAAAGGAGCTGTTACAGACGAGGCGGTAGATCTGAATGAAATAGTAAATGTTGTACTGGAAGATCTTGAAATTGAGATACAGCAGAAAAATGCAGCGGTAGAAGTTGGTTCACTGCCAAGGGTTAATGGCAACAAACGCCAGTTGCAGCAACTGTTTCAAAACCTGCTGACAAACGCATTGAAATATCAAAGCCCAAACAACAAGCCTTTGGTGCATATTTCATCAAGTGTATTACAAGCCGGAGATGAATTGCTGGTACGGAAAGCATTGCCTGCAGGGAAATCATATCACCTGCTGGAAGTAAAAGATAATGGTATTGGTTTCGACCAGGAAAATGCTGATCGTATATTCAATGTTTTTACAAGACTTCATGGCAATGCTGAATTCCAGGGTTCAGGAATCGGTCTTTCCATTGTATATAAAGTAGTGAAACAGCACCAGGGAGAGATCTGGGCAGAAAGTAAACCTGGTGAGGGTGCGAGTTTTAAACTTTTATTGCCGGCGAATTAGTTCCATCAATTCATTACCTGAAGCTGGAAGAAACTGTATAGCTCACCTTATCGTTGATCCGCCAGAACACGTCGCCGTTTATCTTACTGGTTTTACGAAGTCGTCGACCAGTTAGTAATCTTCCTTCGCTGTCGTAATACTGTGGTTTATTAAAGTATGCGAGAATATAATATTTGGGCGGAACAAAAGGAAGATTTGCGGATAACTGCCTTATCGACATAAACACCAACGACTGCATTCCCGTTTCACTGTTATAATCAAGGTTATTGATCCAGGTACATTTTACGGCTTTCATCCTGCTGATGAGATCTGCAGTCCCTTTCAGGTTCATACCATATTTTCTTAAAGTATCGTTCAGGCGTGGTTCGTTAATCAGAAAGGTGTACACATATTTAATGCTATCTGTCATTATCTCTAACGCAACCTCGTCAAAATTTTTATTGGTGAACTGGAGCGAAAATGGTTTTAGCTTGTATAGTTGCTTGTAAACAGTTTCAATTTTATCCAACTCGGTCTCGTGTTTTTGATAATATTTTGTAGAGACACTTCTCGGTGTACTACACGACAATAGCACCGATGATACTGCAACAAATAATATAAATGCTTTAACCTGCATGGGCTTCATTTGGTTGGCAAACAGAAATTCCGAAAACGATTCTCCTGAAAAAGTTTCGACTCATTTGTCTTAAGGTCCTGGCACCATTGTCCCAGTAGGTGATCGTTACCGTTTCATTTTCTACTGCAATACTGTTAAGTACAATAAAGTGGGTAGGTAATCTTTTTTTAGCGCCATGATCTTTCTTTGCCAGCAGCGTATTGTTTACATAAAGAAATACCACACCAGAATCTATATGCTGCAGCAGGTAATTAGCTATGTCTTTCTTTCGTGGTCGAAAAAGATCTGATCCGGATGCATCAATCTTATAATCGAACAATTTACGGATCATGCGGTTGAATTTGGCAAGATTTGATGCAGCCCAAAAGCGGTCTTCATCACCCGGATCATAATTACGATTGATGATATTGAGGTATCCTTTAAAATGATCTGCTAATAATAACAGCCAAACCTGGTCGGCATGCCTGGTATCCATCTTGCCTTTGAATCGTAATGTGCCTGCAGCTTTTAATATTCCATTGGATGGCGTGAAATTTACCTTACCCATACTGGCCGTTCCATTTTTATAAAGCTGCAGCATGAATTTTACGAAGCCTACCGGGTCGCTGTTTAATGGGATGTATGATATGGCAGCATAAGAACAGAAATTCGTTCCTCTTCCTGCATATAAACTAAGCGGATCGTCTACGTTAAGCCGTATGTTCTCGAGAAACTTTGCCGGCTCCACATTGATCCAGTGTTTGCTCGGTTCTAATTTTGTTATCGTGCTGAGGTAAGATAGTGCTTGTTGTTTTGTACTGATTGTAACAGGATCCTTCGCAAGCAATATATTACTGCAGAGAAACACAAGGCAAAAAGAGATCAATATTTTAACTACCGGGTTGTACATGTTTGTATGCTTGTTCATCAATCGCTTTCCCATTTTCTTCTTGTGGTGCCTTCCTGCCGGATAACCGTCCACCCGTTTTCTTCTGCTTTCCTCAATAAGCGTTTTCGTAACTTTTTTGGATAAGCAATTTTGGTGATCGTTTTTGCAGGAGTGAATTGTTTGAGTATCCCCAGCTTTGCCAGGATCTCGTAGGTAGCAGCCCCACAACGCATACCTACAAAAGCATAATCATAAGGTGTTTTTTCCAGGTAAACGGATGCAATACTATCGAATTTCTCTTTCTGTTGTAGTGTTACAGGAATAATGATGATGGCCTGCTTGGTACTGTCGGGATGTTGACCACCCAATCTTGAATAGAACCGGTGAAATGAATCGACCACATAGCGTGAATGTTTGATCTTATTCTTCGCTACCAACCGAAACTTTCCATGCGGTATAAAATTTACGATCTGGTTTTCTTTTGATTCAATCCCTACATGTCCACCGAGAATACCTCCAAACCATCTTGGCTCTGTTTCTTTATACGCTTTCAAAGGCCTTGACCCATACAGAAAATGAACTTTTATGTAGGCAGTATCCTGTGCATGAAGTTTTGCTGCAGTCAGGAATAGTATTGCTACTAAACAAACACTTAAGGCTCCACTTTTTTTTATCGTATTAATCTTTTTTTCGTTTTGCATCCAGCGCTTTTTTTGCTTCAGCAATTAGTTCTTCGAGTTCTTCTTCATCCATATCCGGGTCAATATCATCTGATACGGCAATAACAGCTGTGGTATCGGCTTTAGCTTTTTCCTTTGCTTTCTTTTTAAAATATCCTCTTAAAAAGAAGTTTCCCTGCAAGGCTTTCATATTCTCACTAAAACCATAAGCAGCTTCATTAATCGTAGCAAGCGCTGTATTTGCACTTGCAGCAGTCTTGTTCAGGTTGGTTGAAAGCGTATCGGTATATAAAAGATTACCCATACTTCCCTTTCCTGATTTCACATGAGCAGTAATATCTGCCAGTGAACTGGTTAGTCGTTGTGCATTGTATGCTGTTCCTTCCAGGCTCCTGGAAAGATCATCAGTGTATAATAATTTGCTGATCGTTCCATTTCCCTTTCTTATCTGCACTGCCATTCCTGCAAGCTCGGTAGTAATGATATTTGCATTATCTGCTACATTGGTAAAGGTACCGATCACCTTGTCAAAATCTACCGGGTTATTGGTCTTTATCTGTGAACCTTCTCTTAATAAAGCAGTTTGATTAGAAGTTCCTGAAGTAATGGTGATCAGCTTATCACCCATCAAACCATCAGATCCGATCGTTGCTACCGCATCGGTTTTTAAGAACTCCCTAACTTTTCCTTTCATTAACATATCAACTCTTATCACTGTATCTGATACGATCTGGATGTCTTCAACCGTGCCTACAGTAATACCGGCAAAACGTATGTTATTTCCTACGTTCAGTCCCCCAACATTTTTAAATGTTCCGTAGATCAGGAATGTATCACCAAACATATTTTTCTTGCTGCCGATAACAAAGATTCCAAGTACAAACAGTATAATGCCGATGAGGGTAAATATGCCTGTTTTGATCTTCTGCGAATTAGTCATTTTCATAATAATATTTTTAGCGATGATGTTCTATTTAAAAAATGAACGCACCAGTTCGTCTGGTCCGTTCTCCAGTTCTTCATATGCTCCTTCTGCAACAAAAGATCCGTCGTTCATTACCAATACACGATCGGCAGTGATCTTTGCACAGGCCATATCGTGTGTGATGATGACTGATGAAGTATGATATTTCTCCTGCATCTGCATCATCAGTTCACTGATTTCTCTTGATGTTATCGGGTCAAGACCGGTTGTGGGTTCATCATACAACATGATCTCCGGTTTTAAGATCAACGTCCTGGCAAGACCAACACGTTTACGCATACCACCAGAAAGATCAGACGGCATTTTATCAATTGCATCCAGCAATCCCACACCTTCCAGCACTTCTTCAATCCTGTTTTGTATATCGGCTTTGCCACTTAGTTTTAATACCCTGGTCAGCGGAAATTCAAGGTTCTGTGCAACAGTCATAGAATCGTATAATGCAGCACTCTGGAAAAGAAAGCCAACTTTCATCCTCAGTTTTTTCCATTCTTCTTCAGATAGATCTTTTACTTCTTCATCAAAGACTTTCAGGCTACCCGAATCCTGCCTCAATAAACCGACAATGCATTTGATGGCAACAGATTTTCCCTGTCCTGATTTTCCTAATACAACAAGGTTCTCACCTTTAAAGAGATCCATGTTGATGTCTGATAGCACTACCTTACTGCCAAAAGATTTCTTCAGGTTACGGATGGCAACAACTACCTGAGATTTATCAGGGCCTTTATGAATAGTATGTGAAGCTGTTTCCATATTTTCTAATTATAAGCAAACACCGAGGTTAATTGAACAGCGATCGCATCAAGTACAATGATCCATAATGAAGCAGAGACTACTGCAGAGTTAGCAGCAACACCCACACTTTCTGTTCCCCTGTCTGAATTATATCCTTTATAGCATCCCACAAAACCGATGGCAAAACCAAAGAAGATTGTTTTAGCTACAGCAGGAATCAAATCAGAAAAAGTTACTGCACCAAAAGCTTTGTTGAAGTAAAGGGTTGCAGTCATATCGTTATTAATATTCGAAGCTGCAAAACCACCTACTAAAGCAAGTGCATCAGCCATAAGTGTCAGCAATGGTATCATTATGATGCAGGCCAGTATTCTTGTAACAACGAGGTATTGTATAGGATTGGCACCGGATACTTCCATTGCATCGATCTGTTCACTCACCTTCATACTTCCCAATTCAGCTCCAATGCTTGACGCAATTTTTCCTGCACATATCAGTGCAATGATCACTGGACCAATTTCACGTATCACTGAAATCGCTACCATGCTGGGCACAAAACTTTCTGCCCCAAAAGCTTTCATCGTAGGTTCGGATTGCAGTGTTAGTACAAATCCCAGGATGAATCCCGTGATGCCGACAAGCGAGAGAGATTTAACACCAATAATATATGCCTGGCGTAAAAATTCATTCCACTCGAAGCCACTTCGAAAAATGTTGCGAAAGAAAGTGCCCATAAAAGCAACCTGGTCTCCGGCAGCACTAAACTGCCTGGTCCAGAATGCAGGTGTTGATGTGATCATATATTGATTATCTGTGCCGGAAAACGTCTAAATAGAACAAAACGGGGGAAAATCAGCTGTCAGGATTGCTAAACGATGACGGTAATTGAATTTGCCTTGTAATAAGTGCATAACCAGCATAGAAGTAAGGTCAATTACCATGCCCTCAAAATTTTAAAGTGCAGTAAGTCTTTGCAGTGGTGTGTAATTGATCATCTGCACGTATGTATTTATTTAAGAAAGCAGGGATAATGGTCTCGTTACTATTAACCTTTCGATACCGTTGTTTTGCTTAAATTTGCTATGTGAAGGTTAGCAAAACATATAATCATTGCATTCATAAAGTGCCTGTGCTCATATTAGATATGAGAAACAGTTATACCTGTTCCTTCACTGAGTTTCTCCCTTTCTGTCCGGAGATGTATTACTTCAGCAGTTTCAAAGACTTTGGTACGGTTAACCCTGCGTAATTTCTGTACGTTCAGGGTTGTTTTTCTGATGCACCGGTAATGCCGGCTCTGCAATGCTTTCCGCAACATCAACAAAAAAATCAGATAGCGATAGACGGTCACGCTAAGCCGTTCTGTTGATCGATGGTGTTCATATAGTCTTGCAGAATGAAAAGAAATTGAATCACTCGTTAAATAAATAGTATGAAACCTGGAGAAAGAGATATATCGTTTGGCGGTATGATCATCGCTATTCTGGTACTTATTAATACAATCGTATTATCAAATGCCATCACAATAGGGCCTCACTGGTATGGATGGCTGTTTGCCACTTTACCTGCCTTGGTGCTTGCGTTGATACCTATTTCCCGGCACCACGATAAGAGAGATCCTAAACAAAATCATTCAAGTAATCAATTAAACTAATGTAACATGCATACTACAACAGAGGCACCAATTATAAGTAAGATAGATCATGCAACAATAATGAGTCACCTGCTGAGTGGACAGGCCGGATCTTTATTCAATCGTTACGACAGGGAAGACCTGCTTGCTGAACTGAAGAAAGCACGGTTGGTAGAAGACAATAAATTACCGCCAGATGTAATACGATTAAACTCTACAGTATTTGTAAGGGATGAGCAGGATAAAGCAATAGAGTTAACGCTCGTCATCCCTGCACTAGCAAATATTAAAGAGCGGAAAATTTCTGTGATGTCGCCAGTAGGCATTGCACTCATCGGCAGCCGTAAAGGCCAGCAGGTGTTGTGGCGTGTTCCACAGGGTGAAAAACGTTTTTTCATTGTTGATGTTAGGTAAGCCGTGAAGGGGTATCATGGTAAGTGCTGCCATTTGGCAGCACTTTTTTAATCGATTACCTTGATCGTTATTTTATCGATGTGGTAACATCGTTGTGCAGATTGATGGTGTATCTTTAACCCGTAATAAATTATATTCCTGTTCGTTCGCTGGTATGCAGCAGGAAAAGGAGTTATCACACGAGAGAAACGATCATATGAATTTCAGCGAATTTGAACTATTAACCGATGCTATCTTAGAAAACCCGAATGTGTCTTCACCTTATGATGATCCGATGTACCTGGATTATACAAAGTTGAACAGGTCCAGGATGAAACGCTGGATGAAAACACTTGTACTGGAAGACGATACGATATCATACTTGCAGCATTTACAAACACCACAGCACTGGATAATTATTGTTGAACCCTGGTGTGGAGATGTAGCTCATGTACTGCCTGTCCTGGTCAAAATTGCTGAAGCAAATAATTTTATTACTTACGAATTGCAACTTCGTGATCAACCACCTTTTTTAATAGAGTCTTATCTCACTAATTCTTCCAGGAGCATTCCGAAGCTCATTGCCAGGGATGTCAACGGTAATGATTTATTTACCTGGGGACCCAGACCTGGAGGAGCTCAATTATTAATGGATCGTCTTAAAAAAGAAGGAGCTGACTTTGAAACGGTGAAACTTGAATTACAAAACTGGTATAACAACGACAAAGCCATTCATACACAAAAAGAGATCATCCAACTCTTGCAACAAAATGAAAGCCTGAACACGTCATCACATGCTGCATGATTTTAATAGCCGGTTTCTTATATAGAGGTTGTTTAAATAACTACAGGTAGCGATCAGCACATCCGGTAGTCATATTTTCATCCGTATTAAGCTTCCACAGCTACTTTATTTTTCCGCTTGAGTATCAACGCCACTATCAGTGAAACAAGCAGCCCAACGGGGAATATCTCTGAAAACGTGATCAGTGTAAAACCAACAGGGCTTGAATACATTTCTTTCCCTTTATTGATCTCTGCTATCTTCGCTTCAAGTTCTGCACCGGTCATTGAAGTCTTTGCCTGCCTTATCATTTCAGCACAATATGTTTCCATAAAATCGGGCATATGGTATTTATAAACCAATGACCAGGTGATCACATACATTACGGAAGCAATCAATGCGATTAATAAACCAATACTGAAAGCTTTGCCAAAGCTTACCACACCTCCATTTTGTTTATCGCGGTAATTTTTTACAGCTACGAAGATGAAAGCAAAAGCGATCAGCATTCCGAGGTAACCAACAACCATAGAACCGGCACCGATCTTCGAAGGATCGTCTGCAATGCTCATCATCGATATTGCCATAAAAGCTGAGACAACTGCTCCTGCAATTAGTCCGTAGGTAAGAACAAGTTTTTTCATTTCTGTTTTTGTTTTGATTGAAACCCAAAACTCCACCCTGTTGTGAAGAATACCATCACACCTAAGTATGAAATACAACAAGCCAACAAAGATTCATGCTAAAGTATGACGATCATGCAATGATATTCAATCGCTTTGCTTTTTCAATGGCCTGTGTTCTTCGCTTTACATCCAGTTTTTCGAACAGCCTCGAAGTATGTGTTTTGATTGTATGGAGCGATAAGAAAAGTTTTTCAGCAATTTCCTGGTTGCTGTATCCGGCAGCTACCAGGTGCAATACTTCCAGTTCACGTTCACTTATTCCAAGCCTTTCAATCATGCCGTTATTCGGTATAAAAGATTCGTTTTCACTCCTTGAAATATAGACCTCTTTTTCTACTACCACTGTTTCTGTCCGTATCTCGGTCTTTGGCTTCATCAATTTAGCGGCAAGCCAGATACCCAGCATGGTAAACAATATTGCTATGAGAGTTATGTAAACTTCTGTGGCGTGATCGATAATTAAGAGCTTGTACTCAGCCCATTGTAGTAATAACAGCAACAAAGCCAGGCAGCATCCATAAATGATTATGTGTTTGAATTTGAACATCACGATTCCTAAATCGATTCAAAAATATGGTCTTTTGAGTGCTTGCAGGCAATACTCATCTTCTATAAAACATCCTCGGGTTTGTGTAGTTCAAAAACATAATTCCCATAAAGACATTCGTGTTTATTTAAGGAGATGAAATGAATTTGAATCAACTATCTTTATCATACTCACTAAGTTAGATGATGATTGCTTGCCGGCTTTATTAAAATATTTCGTGAATCCTCCAACTGGCACGCTTGTCGTATTACTCGTATTGTAGGAATTATAGATTAATAGAAAGGAATAAATAGAAAGGAAATGTACATCGTAAGAAATAACCACACACAAGAAGAGAAGGGCACACCCACTTTAGCAATCATCAGGAATTTGCCTTTGAGTCGCATCAGCCCTGTGTTTACAGATTGCACATTGGACGAGCTGGAATACTTTCTTAGCCGTGCCGTAGAGCAAGAGGAATATGAATTGTGTAAACACCTGAGAGACCTGATTGATTTCCGTTATAACAGCTGTGTTGCTTAATACAGCAAAGCAAGCATCAAAGTCTTTATTTTCGCCGCATTATGCAGATCAGGAATATCATCTTCGATTTCGGTGGCGTTTTTATTGACGTTGATTATAAGCGGACCGAAAAGGCTTTTGTGGATGCAGGCATCTCCAAATTTAATGAGTTATACTCACAGCAATCGGCATCACCTTTATTTGAAGATCTTGAAACCGGGAAGCTGCGGAACGAAGATTTTTATGAGCAACTGAGAAAAACTTCCGGGGTTGATCTGGGTAATGATGAGATTACAACCTGCTGGAACAGCATCCTGGGGAATTACTGGCCAGAAGCGATAGAAAAAGCAAAAGAACTAAAGAAAAAGTACCGATTGTTCCTTTTCTCCAATACAAATGCTATTCATTATGAATGCTTCATAAAAATATACATGGAGCAGTTTGGTAGGGATGATTTTGACAGCCTGTTCGAGAAAGCATATTATTCTCATACTTCAGGTATTCGTAAACCGTATCCAGAAGCATATAACTGGGTATTGAATGATGCTGGAATAAATGCAGGGGAGACACTTTTTATTGATGATACTTTCGCAAACATCGAAGGTGCTCAAAAAGCAGGTTTACAAACCATACACCTTAAACCTCCCATGAAACTCTGGGAATTAGACCTCTAGTCGCTGTTCCTTGTTCAAAATTCCTTGTTTCTTGTTCGTAATTATTACTTCACCTCCTCATAATCAATATACTCGGAATCATTTGTGGGTGGCGTATTTCGCTGAAACTGCTCTTGTCTTGGCATGTTTTGCTGCTGCTGTTGCTGAAATCTTTGCTGGTTTGCCTGGGCTTCACGGATCTTGCTTTTGATCTGCCTGGTGGCTTTCGAAACCGGTATTATAAAACCAAATATCAGTTTGTATAAAACATAAATAAGTATTGCCCAGAATATGAGTTTCATCATGAGGCGGTAAAGGTAAGATCGTTGGTATAAACCCGGTATTGATTTTACAATGAGTTAACGTAACAGAAATTTGGAAGATATCACCTCTGTACATTACATTTGCAGCGGACAAGAACAACTGAAGGGAACGAAAGACGTTCCCTTCTCTTTTTTCCATACTCGAGATGGCAATAGAAAATCAGATTCAACAGATAGAGCAGATGGTCGACCAGATGCTGGCCGAGCATCCTGAATATTTCAGGACAAACGTAAAGATCAAACCAACCAACAACGTCAAGGTATTTCTTGATGGGGATAATGGTATCACCATTGAGCGATGCGTAAAGTTCAACCGCCAGCTGTATAAGCTGATCGAAGAAACAGGCATGTATCCTGAAGGTGAGTTTTCACTGGAAGTTTCATCTCCAGGTGTTACCGAACCTTTGACCACTCATCGTCAATACCTGAAAAACGCAGGGAGGGATGTAGAAGTATTGTTTGTTGATGGTACAAAGAAAGAAGGCAAACTGTTACAGGTAACCGAGTCAGATATAATTGTAGAACATACAGAAGGTAAAGGCAAAAAAGCGGTAACGCAACAATTGGTGATACCTTTCGAGAATATAAAATCAACAATCGTTCAATTAAAGTTTTAAAGCAACGAGGTGTTCGAAGTTCATACTTCGTACATCGTAAATTTAAATGGTATGGCAAGTATTAACCTCATAGAGGCTTTCCAGGAGTTCAGGGATGTAGAAAACATCGATCGTCCCACATTGATGAAAGTGGTAGAAGACGTATTTAAAACGCTTCTCAGGAAAAGATTTGGAAGTGATGAGAACTTCGACGTGATCGTAAACGCTGAGAAAGGTGACCTCGAGATCATTCGTCGTCGTGAGATCGTAGAAGATGGTGAAGTGCTGAATCCTTTGGCAGAGATCGGTTACAGCGATGCAATTAAAATAGAACCAGACTTTGAAGTGGGTGAAGAGCTTTACCAGGAAATGAACATTTATGATTTTGGTCGTCGTGCCATCCTTGCTGCAAAGCAAACACTGGCAAGCCGTATCAACGATCTGAAGAAGAATGTACTGGTAAAGAAATATGCTGACAGAATGGGTGACATTATCAGTGCAGAAGTTTACCAGGTCTGGAAGAAAGAGGTGTTATTGCTTGATGAAGATGGCAATGAACTGATCCTTCCAAAATCTGAGCAGATACCACAGGATTACTTTAAAAAAGGAGAAAATATCCGTGCAGTTGTTCGTCGTGTAGATATGAAGAACAACTCACCTGTGATTATTTTGTCGAGAACAAGCCCTGAGTTTCTCGCTAAATTGTTGGAGATTGAGGTTCCTGAGATCTTTGATGGCCTGATCGCAATTAAAAAGATTGTTCGTGAGCCAGGAGAAAGAGCAAAAGTGGCAGTTGAATCTTATGATGATCGCATTGACCCTGTAGGTGCCTGTGTTGGTATGAAGGGAAGCCGGATTCACGGAATCGTTCGTGAACTGAAGAACGAGAATATTGATGTGATCAACTACACAACTAATATCCAGTTATTGATACAGCGTTCTTTAACTCCGTCTAAGATCAGTTATATGAACATAGACCAGGAGAAAAAACATGCTGAAGTTTATCTCAAGTCAGACCAGGTATCGCTGGCTATTGGTCGTCGTGGTGTAAACATTAAGCTTGCTTGTGAACTTACCGGTTTCGAGATAGATGTGTATCGTGAGGAAGAAGAACAAACCAATGAGTTCGATATTGATCTTGATGAATTCAGTGATGAGATTGAAACATGGGTGATCGATGAATTGAAGCGTGTTGGTTGTGATACTGCCAGGAGTGTATTAGATCTTTCATCTGAAGAACTAGAGAAAAGAACAGACCTGGAGAAAGAAACAATTGATGAAGTCAGGAGAGTATTGCAGGCTGAATTTGAGAGAGAAGAATAAGTCATGAAGGCATCAGTCAATGAGTAAATGACTTACTGGCTCAATGACCAAATGACTTAACAGCACAAGTGAGTGACACAACAGAAGCTCAATAGATAAGCAGAAGTTGGTCTCATAATATAAGAGTTCTACAAACAATTGTTTGTAGACGATGGACAAAAAAACATTGAATGTCAGAATTGAAATTACCGAGATTGTTAGCAGCTGCTAAAGAGTTCAATATTGGGCAGGACACCCTTATTGACTTTTTAGAAGGCAAAGGATTTAGCAGGGATGAGCTGAAGCCAACCGCAAAGCTGTCAGAGCCACAGTATCGTGCTTTGCAGCAGGAATTCCAGGGCGATAAAGTTGCTAAAACGAAAGCTGATGCAATTGAGATCCCTAAGAATGTACCACAGGAGAAGAAAAGAAAGGATGAAGTAGACATTTCTATAAAGGTGAGCAAACCGGTATTTAAAGAAGAGCCAAAACCGGATCCACAACCACAACCTCAGCCTGAACCAAAGAAAGAAGAACCTCAACCGGAACCAGTTGTTGAAGCCAAAGAAGCAAAACCTGCAGAACCTGAAGTGGTGAAAGCAGAGGCTCCAACAGTGGAAGGTCCTAAAGTATTAGATAAGATCGATCTCTCAGCCATTGATTCTTCTACACGACCCAAGAAAACGGCGAAGAAAAAAGCGGAAGAGAAACCAGCCGAACCTGAAGTTGCTGGAACAGAAGAGAAGCCTAAGAAAAAATCTAAGAAAGCTGTTGAAGAAGCACCTGTTGAAGTTGCTCCTGTAGTAACACCAGAACCGGAAGCACCGAAAGAAGAAGAGCCACAGATCATGAAGATCCAGGCTGATAAACTGGAAGGTCCCAAGATTCTTGGTAAGATTGAATTACCTGTTGACAGTGATACAAGACCTAAACAAGGCAGTAGTGCAGGTGCAAATGCAGGTGGAACTGCGGATGAAAAAAGAAAGCCTCGTAAGAGAATTCCGATAGAAAAGAAAGCAGATCAACCATCAGATAATCGTGGTGGTGGTGGTTTTCAAAGAGATGGTGGTGGATTTCAAAGAGGACCTGGTGCAGGGGGAAGACAAGGAGCACCAAGAACAGGTAACAGGCCAACCATTCAAAAGGGTGGTGCAGGTGCAGGAGGAAGAGGAAATGCAAGAGGACCACAGGTTGATAAAGAGATCGATCAGAAAGAAATACAGGATAAGATCAGGGAAACACAGGCAAAACTTGCCGGTGGTGGTGGTAAAGGAAAGAGCCTGAAATCAAAACATAGAAGAGAGAGAAGGCAGGAAGCTGCTGATGCTTCAGAAGGTGGACAGGATAACAAACTACAGGTTACCGAGTTTGTAACGGTGAGTGAGCTTGCCAACCTGATGGATGTAAGTTTTGCAGAAGTGATCAGCAAGTGTATGAGCCTTGGCATCATGGTATCTATTAACCAGCGTTTAGATGCAGAGGTGATAGAACTTGTAGCAAGTGAATTTAATTATGAAGTAGAATTCCTTGGAATTGATGATGCCACTGATATTGATGAAGAGGAAGAAGAGGACAACCCGGAAGATCTTTCTACAAGAGCCCCGATTGTTACGATCATGGGTCACGTTGACCATGGTAAAACATCTTTGCTCGATTATATCAGGAGTGCAAATGTTGTTGCCGGTGAAGCAGGTGGTATCACACAGCATATTGGTGCTTACGAGGTAACATTACCGAATGGCAAACACATCACCTTCTTAGATACTCCAGGTCACGAAGCATTTACGGCCATGAGAGCAAGAGGTGCCAAGATCACTGACGTTGCTGTTATAGTTGTTGCTGCGGACGATGCAGTGATGCCGCAGACAAAAGAAGCAATTAGTCACGCCCAGGCTGCAGGTGTTCCAATGATCTTTGCTGTAAATAAAATAGATAAAGACGGAGCCAATCCACAAAAGATATATGAGCAGTTGGCAGGTATGAATATTCTTGTAGAAAGCTGGGGTGGTAAATTCCAGAGCCAGGAACTTTCTGCTAAGAAAGGATTGAATGTTGACCTGTTATTAGAGAAGATATTATTAGAAGCTGAATTGCTTGATGTAAAAGCAAATCCTGATAAGGAAGCTACAGGATCCATCATCGAAGCATCACTGGATAAAGGACGTGGTTATGTGGCAACATTACTTGTGCAAAACGGTACCCTGAAACAAGGAGATCTCATCGTTAGTGGTCAACACTACGGTAGGGTGAAAGCCATGTTCAACGAACGTAACCAGAAAGTAACGTCGGCTCCACCATCAACACCAGTTGTTATACTTGGTTTGAATGGAGCACCACAGGCTGGTGAGAAATTCAAAGTATATGAAGATGAAGCCGAAGCTAAAGAAATTGCAACGAAGCGTGCACAGATACTTCGTGAGCAAGGCCTGAGAGCGAGGAAGCATATTACACTTGACGAGATCGGACGTCGTCTGGCTCTTGGAAACTTCAAGGAACTTAATATCATCATCAAAGGTGACGTGGATGGTTCTGTAGAAGCATTGAGTGATTCATTACAGAAATTATCTACACAGGAAATTGCGGTAAGAGTTGTTCATAAAGCAGTAGGACAAATTTCTGAAAGTGACGTATTGCTTGCAACAGCATCTGATGCGATCGTGGTTGGATTTAACGTTCGTCCTTCTACACAGGCCAACAAACTTGCAGAGAATGAAGGAGTACAGATAAAGATGTATTCAATTATCTACACTGCGATCGATGAGATCAGGAGTGCCATGGAAGGTATGTTGGATCCGAAAGTACAGGAGAAAGAAGTTGCTACGATCGAGATACGTGAAGTGTATAAGTTTGATAAAGCCACTGTTGCCGGATGTTATGTAACTGATGGTAAAGTAAAACGAGACAGTAAAATGCGTGTGTTCAGAGATGGTATTCTCATTTACCCTCGTCAGGAAGGTGGATTCGCAGAACTCGGAAGTTTAAAACGCTTCAAGGATGATGTGAAGGAAGTAGCACAGGGTTATGAGTGTGGTTTAACGGTGAAGAATTTTGCAGATATCCAGGCAGGCGATACTTTAGTAGCTTACGAAGAAGAAGAAGTAAAACGTACATTATAATAATATCAGATGTATACCGAGAAGGAGCAGCAATGCTCCTTTTTTTATTTATATGCCATTGCAGCATAACCTGCCCCATCTTTCGTTGCGTCGCACTCTTGTGCTGAAGAATACATTTCATCAGTTACATAATATTTATTTATCATCAGTAACCTTGCGGCTTCATTTTTTACGGGGCTTATTGTACATCTGCTTAGTAGTTCTACGTGATTTAAATCATTGAAACACAATATTTCAGAAATTCATAAATTTTCTTAACAGTTACATACTAAATCAAAAACTGCTGCCGTTTCATACCTGTATTGTACATATTGCATCAATGCCGTAACCAAATATTGACGCAATATTATTGTTGAACCCAATATCCAATAACCATGAAAGTTTTTACAAAACTTACAAGAATCGCTATTGCCATTCTCGTAACCTTCACAGCAACCAGTTCTTATGCCCAGTTAAAAGTTGGTACTAATCCAACTCAGATTCAGAAGTCTTCCATCTTAGAACTTGAAAGTGACAAACAGGGTTTCCTGCTTCCACGCTTAACAGACACAACTGCGATTAACGCATTAACCCCACCAGATGGAATGCTGATCTATTTAACGCCAAGCGTTACTTCAGCAAGAGGATTATATATCAGGAAGAATAATAAGTGGCAGCGGATCACTACAGACTCAGCAGCTTTAAACAAATGGTCAAAAGACGGTGATAATTTAGCCGGTACAGAAAAACTTGGATCATTAAATGCTCAGTCTCTTAAGATCATCACTAATAACCTTGAAAGATTGGTGATTGATGGAACAACAGGTGATGTTACCATCAACCAAAACGGTACAGTTCAAAATAATTTATCAGTTAACAACACATTGACTGTAACAGACTCTTCAACAACAGGAAAGTTGTTTGTAAATGATTCTGTTCAATTCAGAAACCTTAATAGAAGTCAAAATCTTACAGAGATACTTGTTGTTGATACTGCACAGGGTGGTTCTGTAAGAAGAAGAACAATAGCCACCGATGCCTTTAAAAACTGGTTCATTGGTGCTTTTAAGAATACTTCTAATGCAAATGGCCTTTCCAGGATTGTTGGTGCACTATCAGATAGCCTGGTATTACATGCTGCAACTGCAACAACCCCGGGTGGTGTTTCAATAGAATCACAAACATTCGGTGGTCATAAAACCTTCCAGGATACTTTAACTGCAGCAGCAACTGCTTTGGTTGGTACCACCGGAAATGCAAATTCTACACTACAGGTTTCTGGTAGCTTATCATTAAGCATCAGGACAGTAACAAGTAATACTACGCTTGGAGCTACAGATTATACAGTGTTGGTTAATGCAGCATCTTCAGCAGTAACGGTAACGCTTCCTGCTCCGGCAGCTTCTATCAGTGGACGTACTTACATTGTTAAAAAGATTGCAGGCGGTTTAACCAATGATGTAATTATCAGTGGTGCAATCGAAGACGGAACATCTATGAGCATTTACAACGACTGGACTGTTGTAAAACTGCAGACAGATGGTACCAAGTGGTATGTTATCAAGTAAGCTGATACCGGTGAAAAACGGATCAGAAATGGTTAGAAGCAAAAGGGGGAATTATGAAAAACATCTATTTCCTCCTGCTTTCCACTATCAGCCTGTTACTTGTTAATGATGCAGAAGCTCAACTAAAACTGGGAGATCAGCCAACAAGTGTACAGAAATCAGTGATATTGGATCTGCAGGGGTCTAATGGCAGGCAAGGAGTTTGGCTTCCAAGAATTTCAGACACAACAAACGTTACAGGGATTGATGCTTTGAATCCTCCTGATGGTGTAATGATCTATCATTCAACCAGTGGAACCGTAATGATCAGGAAAAATGGTTTCTGGAACGCTTTACAAACAACTCAAACATTTGCTACCGGAACCGCAGGAACAGATTTTACGATCAGCAGTTCAGGATCGACCCATACATTTAATTTGCCAACAGCTTCAGCAACCAACAGGGGATTACTCTCCAGTGCTGACTGGACAACATTCAATAATAAAGGAACAGTGTCAAGTGTTGGTGCCGGATATGGAATTAATGGAGGAACGATTACTACAACAGGAACACATTCGGTTGATACTTTGTCAATTTCAACAAAAGCATGGCGACAAAAAGGTGTTGATAGTGTAGTGAGTTTGATCAATGGATTCATTCCTGCTACCAGGACTTTGAACGGACTGGCACTTTCATCAAATCAAATTTTTTCAGAAGGAACTTCAGGGAACGACTTTAATATTAGTAGCTCAGGAACAACACATACGTTTAATATTCCCAATGCTTCAGCTACAGCAAGAGGAGTTGTAACAACAACTGCACAAACATTTGCTGGAGCAAAAACATTCAACAATGTTGTTTCAGCTAAAGTAAACCTGCAGGCTGGTACTGCTGCAGCCGGAACAGCTCCTTTGAAATTTACCAGCGGAACAAACCTCGCAGTCGTTGAGAACGGTGCAGTAGAATATGATGGAGCAAATTATTTTGCTACAAGTGGAGGAATAAGATACACGCTGGCAAAAACACTTACGAACACTGCTGTGCTGGATTTCCCATCAACAGCTTCTGGTGGAGGAACAAGTACACGAACCATTACAGTAACTGGTGCAGCTGTAGGTGATGTTGTTATGTTAGGTATTCCTCCTGCAGCAATTGAGGATGGTTGTACATACTATGCTTATGTAAGTGCAGCCAATACGGTAACAATTGTGTGTACGAATACAAATACCATTTTTTCATCGTCATTAGATCCCGGTTCCGGAACATTCAGGGTGTCGATAGTAAAATATTAATACAGTAAATACCTGCACTTTTCATTGTATTGAGGTGTAAGGAAAAGAAGTGACCGTTATCTGCTTATAGATATCATGACCAGATACCGGTTACGGGTTCAATACAATACACAAGCTGGCATTGTACGACGGTACAGTGCCGGCTATTTTGAATATATAAGAAATAAATGATCTGAAGAAGGCTACAACGATACTGTTGATACTCATCTCCTGTCTTTCATTGAAAGCACAGGAAACGGTGTATATACCATCTACCTCAACTGTATACATCGGAAGCACCGGCTCTGTAGGTGTGTTCGGTCATTTTATCAATGATGGAAACCTTAGCATCACTAAGGAGGGAAAGATGTATTTCCTTGGAAAAATTTTCAAAAATGCACCAACTTCCAGGCTTACAGATGGTACAACAATAAAGAATTCAAAATTTGCAGGTAATATCATCTTCCAGCAGCCCAATCCTGTTTATGGAAATTTAGGTCAGCAATTGGTTGAAGGAGGATATAACGACAATACTGTTAAAGGTCCTTCTTTTTCAAGCATCACTATCAATAACTCAAATGGCGTATGGCTTACATCCGACATAAACGTGTTGGATGCAGTCAATTTTAAAAATGGACATATTTACGTTGGAAAGCATATTGCAGCCTTAGGAGATTCAACAGATTTTGGTGGTGTGAACGGGTTTAATGAAAATAGATTTTTTGTAACAGGCACAGAAACAAACGGAGGTGCATTGAAGATAAGTTCGCTGGCATCCTGTTGTATCGTAACCTATCCTGTAGGTCCAACCAATACTGAATACACTCCCTTACAAATGCGAAATACCGGACCAAAGAATGATATTTATGTTCGTGCTTTTAGTAATGTTTACCGCAATGCAATAAGTGGCCAAATTTTAACCGATACAACTTTAAGAGTTACCTGGTCAATTGCAGCAAGAAATCCGGGAAATTCTGAAATCGAAGTACTGATACAAAACGATAAGAATGTAGAAACAAAAACTTTTACTGAGCATAGAAACAAGAGCTATATCAGTTTGTATAAAAATGGATGGGAGCAACTCAACAATTTCGCTACACCACAATCACCCGGAACCATCACCAGTAATGCAGCAATTTATACCGCATTAATGCACTTCCGAAAGATGACTGTCTCTAACGCTTATTCTTATGTAACCAAACGTGCATTACCTTCTAAAATTAAATACGAAGTATACAATGCATTTAGTCCGAATGGTGATGGCATCAACGATACCTGGAACCTGCCTTTCCTTCAGCAATTTCCGGATTGCAGGGTAGAAATATTCAATCGTCATGGCCAGGTTATATTCTCTTCGAGAGGATATTCAAATCCATGGGATGGAAATATCAATGGACGTGCAGCCTCCATTGGAACTTATTATTACCTGATCGATCTGAAAAACGGGGAAAAACCAATATCCGGTTACCTGGTGCTTCTCAAATAATCAATTCAGCACAAATTCTTTGTTAAAAACCTTTTATTGGCTGAAGGAAGGCATCAGCAAAAGCATATTTTTGATGCCTTACATATAGCTATGAAACGTTCCCTCATTTTTTCTCTGGTGATATTGGTTTCTGCATCTGCTTTTGCACAACCAAAAAAAGTTGTAGCAGACAGGATCGTTGCACAGGTTGGCGACAGGATCATTCTTCGTTCCGACATCATGAATGCCATTGCCGATTATAAAAGGCAGGGACAGGAAGATGCTTTACCCGCAAATCCTGAATGTGCTTTTTTGGAAGGGCAGCTTATTCAAAAAGCATTGGTATTGCAGGCACAGAAAGATTCATTAACCATTACTGAAGAAGAAGTAGAAGCACAGCTTGATAATCGTATCCGTTTCTTTATCCAGCAGTATGGCTCCAAAGAAGTGCTGGAAGATATCGCTGGTAAATCAGTTTTCCAGTTGAAAGAAGACCTGCGACCAAATATTCTTGAGAACCTCATGGCTGAACAGATGAGAGGAAAGATCGTTGGTGACGTGAAGATCACGCCTACTGAAGTAAGAACTTATTTTGGCAGAACACCAAAAGACAGCCTTCCATTTTACGAGAGTGAATTACAATTAAGCCAGATCATTTTGTATCCAAAAGCAAATAAAGATGTGGAGGAGTACGAAGCAAACTTTTTAAGAGATCTGAGGAAACAAATAGAAAGTGGAACAAGAAGGTTTGACCAGTTAGCAAAATTGTATTCGCAGGACCCCGGAAGTAAAGACAATGGTGGCGAATACAGGGTTAATCGAACAGATAAAGTTTGGGATCCAACATTTATTGCTGCCGCATTTAAGTTGAAGGATGGACAAATATCCAATCCCATCAAAACCAAATTTGGCATTCATCTCATTCAAATGGTGAGCCGTGCTGGCGATGAAGCAATTGTTCGACACATTCTCAGGATTCCACCGGTGAATAAAGAAGAGATCGACATTTCTAAACGTAAACTTGATTCTGTAAGGGCTTTGGTCATTGCAGGCAGAATGAACTTTGCACAGGCAGTGATGAAACATACAGAAGATGAATCTGCAAAATTCAGTGGTGGTGAAGTAGCAGGAAGAGATGGTTCTACTTATGTAACGATCGACCAGCTTGACAAAGACCTTGTACTTGCTATAAAAGACCTGAAGCCTGGCGATATTTCTCAGCCTGTTTCATTTACAGATGAGAGAGGAAAAAATGCAGTAAGGATCATCTATTTTAAAGAACGTTCCGAACCACACAGGGAAAACCTGAAAGACGATTACAATCGTGTTTCCTCAAGAGCTTTGGAAGAAAAGAAAATGGAAGTTTTGAAAAAATGGTTCAGCGACAGAATTCCTACCTATTACATTACAATTGACAATGAATTTGCCGGATGTACCAACATCTCGGAATGGCAAAAAGTTGCAGCGAAACAATAGTTCATTAAGATATTTGAAAAGCCATCTGAACAAGGTGGCTTTTTTTATGGAACAGGATCAAATCCACTTCCTCCACCTGGCCTGCACCTGAAGATTCTTTTTGCTGCCAGCCATCCACCTTTAAATAATCCGTATTTCTTCAAAGCATCTGCTGCATAATGAGAACAGGTAGGTGTAAACCTGCATTTTGGTCCAAGTATCGGTGAGATCACCAATTGATAAATTTTTATCAGCAATAAAAAAGGGTAGCTAAGTATTTGTTGAAGAAGCTTCACTCGTTGCTTTGATAAGTTTATTTAAAATTAGTTTCATTTTCTCGTTGATGAGTGTGAACTCAGGTAAACTTCTATCAGTGTAAATAATGAATAAAGCCAATTGCTGACCCGTTGCTGATACATGCTCTGAAATATCCGACTTATTTAACCTGTAAGCTTCTCTCAACAATCTTTTGATCCGGTTCCTGTCAACAGCTTTTTTAAAATTCCTCGAGCTGACGGTCACCCCAACTTTTAAAGGAACATCCAATTTTTCAGTTGGTTTTATGTAAATCAATCTTAGCGGATGAACTAAAATAGCTTTTCCACCGGAAAAAAGCTGTTCAATAAGCTTCCGGCTTTTAAGTTTTTCAATCCTGCTAAAACTGTGTGGTGCATTTGCCATAATAAAAAAGCCCCATCAAAGATGAGGCTTTCAATTTTATTGTAACCGGTTGATTACTTCAATTTTCTCTCGTCAGAAACAGTTAGTTTCTTACGGCCTTTCGCTCTTCTGCTGGCCAATACTTTACGACCGTTGGCAGATTCCATACGTTTACGAAAACCATGTACTGATTTTCTTCTACGATTATGTGGTTGAAATGTACGTTTCATCTTTTTTTTGTTTTGCTAACCCTTGAATTTTGTTTCAACTTCAACCGTGGTCACCATACCACCGTTTTGTGAAAGGACGGCAAAGGTAAGGGTGTGAAAGGTAAAGACAAAAGTAAAAAGTAAAAATATGGGGATTTTAAGGTTTTGCGTGGGCAATTCTGAATAAAAGCGATAATTCACTTGAATATCAGCAGGCTCAGACCGGAAAAAAAGTACAAGGGTGCGACGCAACGAAGATGAAAAAGTATCAAAAGCAGACTCACTAATTCTTATTGAAGATAAAAATGAAAGGTTTCATTTCAGCTGTTCGAACGGCTTTTTCTATTAGTCTGGGCTTTGTGATGACCTTGTAATTGTTGAGATTAATAACCTCGTTGGCCTGGCAAAAGCTATTACTGGTTTCAATGCTGTATAACAATTCGTGCAGCGATTGCAGCTCTTTTTCTAATTGTTGTGGTGTTAAGCTGACCTTATTAGACAGCACTAACAAATCCCGGCCTCCGTGATGCATATTCACCTCCCAACTTAAAATGCTTTGAACTTATCTGCTGGACGGACATCCACAGTACTTGGTGCTACTCTTTTTGAAGAGCGACTTAGAGCAGGATGTTACGCCTAACATACTTACTACAAGCAAGGCCAATGCCAATTGAGTGAAGCGTATTTTCATATAATTGTACTGTGGTGTAAAATAACTGAATTTCCTCCCTAATATTGCAATGCCGCCTTGTCGTCTATGAATTTTAACAACAAAAAGGTTTTGATTGCTCCGTTAGACTGGGGTTTGGGTCATGCCACAAGATGTATTCCGCTGGTGAAAGCTTTTCTCAATCTCGGTTGGGAAGTAATGATTGCTACTGATGGTGCAGGTGAACACCTTTTACAGCAGGAATTTCCCCAACTGGCATTTTTAAAGCTGAAAGGATATAATGTTGAATACAGCACCACCAAATGGGCCTTACCGTTCAAAATTGCTGCACAGGTTCCTAAGATATTAGCTGCCATTAAAAATGAACATGCCTGGCTTCAGCAGGTAGTTGAGCAGTATAATATTAACCTGGTAATATCCGACAACAGGTACGGATTGTACACAGAGAAAGTGCCTAGCATATTTATCACCCACCAGTTACAGATCAAAGCTCCATACCGATGGATGGAAAAGAAGATTCAACAACTGAATTATAAATACATCAGCCGGTATACTGAATGCTGGGTTCCGGATGCCGAGGAAAATGCTTTGGCCGGTGAACTTTCTCATCCTGAGGAACTGCATCCGTTTCCCATAAAATACATTGGACCGTTATCAAGGTTCAAAAAACAAATGGCAGCCTTGCGATACAAATATGCTTTTGTGATCTCTGGTCCTGAACCACAGCGAACATTGCTGGAAAAATCGATATTGAAAGATCTCGATAAGATAAAAGATGATGTACTCATCGTCAGGGGTAAGCCTGGAAGCAATGAAACCATTTCTTTACCTCCAAACGTCACGGTTATCAATCACCTTAATGGAGAAGCTTTAGAAAAAGCATTGAATAGTGCTGAATATATCATCAGCAGGGCAGGTTATACAACTGTAATGGAAATTGCTGCCCTGCAGAAGCAGGCTATCTTAATACCTACACCAGGACAAACAGAGCAAGAATATTTGGGCTCCTATCTTATGGAGAAAGGGTTGGCTTATTCTACTGCTCAATCCAATTTCAACCTGATACAAACACTTGAAGCTGCTTCATTTTTCCCCTTTAAACCATTTACTGTTGCACCCAATATGCTGGAGGATGTATTAAATGAATTTATTGATCAGCACTTTCCAGGTAAAACGGAGAGTAGCTTTGCAGCCTCATGAACAGGAGAACAAAAGCACACCTGGCTGTACTCGGAGCTAATTTTATTTTCGGTGCCAACTTCAGCGTGGTAAAATATATCACGCCTTCAGCTATTCAACCTCTGGCGTTAAATGTTGTAAGAATATTGGTGACCACCCTGCTCTTCTGGATATTCTTTGCCTTTAAACCAGGCAGGATGGATGTGACTAAGAAAGATATCGTCAGATTTATTGTTTGTGGTGCTGCAGGTGTTGCCTTGAATCAACTATTCTTCATTAAAGGACTTTCGCTCACCACTTCTATTCATGCAGCATTATTAATGCTGGCTACACCCATCATCATCACTTTTATTGCAGCGTGGTTATTGAAAGAAAGATTGGATAAGATCAAGTTTCTTGGACTGGCTTTAGGTATTGGCGGTGCCGTGAATCTCATTATGCAGAAAGATTCATTGCAGTCAGCTTCAGATATCATTCGTGGAGACATCTTCGTTTTGTTGAATGCCATTCTATATGGCTTTTACCTTGTAATGGTTCGTCCGTTGATGGAGAAATATACAGCCCTGCAAGTGATACGCTGGATATTTACGATTGGTCTTTTTATCATTCTTCCCATTGGGTGGAATGAATTCACCGCAACTGACTGGCAAGCCATTGAACCTGGCCATTGGGCTGCTATTTCATTCGTTGTATTTGCTGCAACATTTTTCTCTTACCTCTTTAATATTTACGGTGTCTCTATATTAGGAGCTTCGGCTACCGGTGCTTACATCTATACACAGCCTGTGTTTGCTGCTATTATAGCCATGATCTTTATGGGAGAAGAATTCACGTTATCAAAAGGGTTTTCTGCGTTATTGATCTTTGCTGGTGTTTACCTGGCAAATTTCAAATCGTCGAAAGTGAGCGCATTAGAAGAGTAATTGATTTGCTTAACTATCGTTTGATTCGTAATTTAAATCATGATAAAAATATTGCTTTCATTTGTTCTTGTATCTTTTGGGATGGACTTGTATTCACAAAAAGACACAACATTCATCCTAAGAAATACAGGAGAATACTATCATGCAATCTTTATAGATGATGCCAATTCGGAATTTTATAATACAATCATCAATCATACAAAAAATGACATTGATTCCTTTGTATTCCATGAGAATATTAATGAATTAAGAAAAAAATATCCGAAGGGTTTCCCGAAACATAAGTTTGGCGATTTTGAAAGAGATTGGGTTCCGATTTACTTATATAAAGGAAAGTATCATGTTTATGCTCCTTCTGAGTGGGGATTTAATAATTGGGTAAGTATTACCGATTCTTTCTTAATAGAGTATTCCTTTGATGATTGTGCCGATCCAGCCGTTATCAGGAGTTTTACAAAAAAAGACAATAGTTATCTGTCACTCAATATTGATAAATCCTGTACTCCAGGTTCAGCTATTAATATCACAGTTATTGATCCTAAGAATCAAATAGCAATATTTGAATATCCTGGATATAAAGAGTCTTTCAGATACCGATTAATGGTTTCAGCAAACAAAGTGAGAAGCTTTCCAATTATTGTAAACTATTGTGAAGTTCAAAAACAATATGAAATGGAGTTTGATAAGGTGGACTACATACAGCTTATCAGGAATGCTTCAAAATGATAGTTGCTATTCAATATCAATCATCATTCTTCGGGTAATCAAAGAACCAGAACTTCTTTTCTGCATCTTTAAAATCTTTCCAGCTTTTGATGTCTGCTTTCACACCATAAATAGCACAGGTAGGCATATCATCTACACGAACATCTGTAAGCTGATTCACGAATTCTGTGATGCCGGGATTATGGGAAAAAATCGCCACAGTTTTATGGTCGTCATCCAACTTAGAAATTATTTCAAAAAAAATTTCCGGTGCCGGATGATACAGAATCTGGTCAGTGATCACATTTTTTTTCTTGACATCGTATGCTTCAGCAAAATATTCGGCTGTGGTCAGGGCACGAACCGCTGGACTTGAAACAAAAGCATCAATTTCAACACCGTCTTTTAAAAGTCGTTTAGCCATTTTAGGTGCATCCTTATTGCCTCTGTCGTTCAAAGGCCTGTCAAAATCTGACATTGAAATATCGTTCCAGCTACTCTTGGCATGACGTACTAATAACAGTTTTTTCATCTGGTTGGTTTGAAAGATTTGCCTTCTAAATAGTTACAATATTCAATATTACCGAGTCGAAATTTCAACGGGATCTTCGTTTTCTTTTCGAATAAAATTTCCTTTTTGCAAAAGAAACCCAGATTCGAGGCATAAAAATTGGCTGGTAAGAAAGCGGCAGTTTTAACTGGCTGTGTTTGAGAATTTAGCCTGGCATTCAGCACAGGCTTCATCATCACAGAATCAGATCTGGATTGCCCTATGCATTCAGCTGTGAATAGCACTAAAATAACAGAAAAACAAATTATTATGCATTGCATAAAAGGCAGTTTTGTCTGTAAATTTACAGCCGTTATTGCTATCGAGAAAGATTGATTTTGTAACCGAAATAAGAGGATTTACGAAATGGCATTAAGTCAAACCTTACAGCAGAAATTACTACAAAAGCTTTCGCCGCAGCAGATACAGCTGATGAAGCTGTTGCAAATTCCTACGGCCAATCTTGAAGAGCGGATTAAAGAAGAACTGGAAGAAAACCCGGCACTTGAGGTAGCCGAAGAAGGTCAGGATGCTTCTGATGAAATGAAGGATGAGTTTCAATCAACCGAAGGCGAAGAAGAGTATGACATGGATGGCAGTGAGGATGATTATGATAATATCGATATCAGTGATTATGTGAGTGAGGGAGATGATGATGTAGGTGATTATAAACTGCGAGATGATAATTATCCTGAATCAGAAGACAAGAAGACGATGCCTTTTAAGATTGAAGGAAGTTTTCATGACCTGCTGATGGATCAATTGGGAATGTTGAATCTTGATGAAAGAACATTCAAGATTGCTGAGCAGGTAGTAGGAAGTATTGACGACGACGGATATATAAGAAGAGAATTATCTTCTATTTGCGATGACCTTGCTTTCAGGCAGAATATTGATGCTACTGAAGCGGAGATAGAAGAGATCATTAAACAGATCCAGCAATTCGATCCTCCGGGAATTTGTGCAAGAGATCTTAGAGAGTGTTTGCTCATTCAGCTAAAAAGAAAACTTAAAGACGGTATTGGAGTAGAAACTGCCCTTGCTGTACTTGATAAATACTTCGACGAGTTTACAAAAAAGCACTACGAGAAAATTCAGCGTGGATTAAATCTTTCAGATGAACAACTGAAGGATGTGATCAACCAGATCATTAAATTAAATCCGAAGCCAGGAGGTAATGTTGGTGAGATCAATAAAGCCGAAAGTTATATCGTTCCGGATTTCTTTATCATCAACAATAATGGCAAGCTCGAACTTACACTGAATGCAAGAAATGCACCTGATCTCAGGATCAGTGAAGGTTACAGGGACATGCTGAAGGATTATGATAAAGGAGCAAAGAAGGATAAGCGTCAGAAAGAGGCTGTACTTTTCATCAAGCAAAAAATAGATTCTGCCAAGTGGTTCATAGATATGATCAAACAGCGGCAGCATACTTTGCTGAGCACCATGGGGGCCATTATGAATTACCAGCACGATTTCTTCCTTACAGGTGATGAAACGATGTTGCGTCCTATGATCTTAAAAGATATTGCAGAAATAACTGGTCTTGATATATCCACTGTAAGCCGTGTAGCCAATAGCAAGTTTGTACAAACTGAGTTTGGTACCTACCGTTTGAAATTCTTCTTTAGTGAATCTTTAAGTACAGATACCGGGGAAGAAGTGAGTACAAGAGAAGTGAAAAAGATCCTGAGCAATCTTATTGAAGCCGAGGACAAGCATAAACCACTCAGCGATGAACGTCTGACTGAGCTTTTGCAGGAAAAAGGTTATAACATTGCACGCAGAACAGTGGCTAAATACAGGGAACAATTGAACATTCCTGTTGCCAGGCTGCGAAAGGAATTATAACCTCCATGAACGAACAAGTAGTACAAACGTACAATGCTCCCACAGCATTGAAGATTTTTGCAAAGGTGATCTCTTATGTATTTCATCCTTTGTTCATTCCAACGTATGTTTATTTTTTCGTTACCCAGATGTTTCCGTATGAGTTTTCCGGGATGCTGGGATCACAGTCTTTGTTCAGAACTATAGTAGTCTTAATCAACACGGCATTCTTTCCTGCTGTTGCCATTTTTTTGTTATGGCGATTAAAGTTCATCAACAGTATATTTCTTAAAACAGCAAAAGAAAGAATTGCACCTTACATGATCGTAATGGTCTTTTACTGGTGGCTTTGGTACCTAAGTAAAAACTTTACCGATCAGCCTTATTCTTTACGTGTTTTATTTCTTGGAATATTTCTTACCACACCGGTGGCACTTGTGATCAATAATTTTTTTAAGATCAGCATGCATGCTATTGGTGTAGGTAGTGGTGCGGCATTTATTACCATTCTTGGTTTTACGAGTTCACTTCATATTGGAGTTCCCATCAGTATTTCATGGCTGATTGCAGGAATTGTTTGCACTTCAAGATTTATTGTGTCTGATCATACAAACAAAGAAATATATACAGGTTTGCTTTTGGGAATAGCATGCCAGCTGATTGCTTATTACTTTACTTTCTAGAAAATCTATTGGGCTGTTGATGTGTTGCTGCCAGATTGGGCAACAGCTGTTGAAGTTGCTGCTTTCTTCAAAACCGGCCATTCAAATTTTGCATTCAGTATTGCGGAGTTACGTTTGTAATGTGCTTCATCACTGTAGATAAATAAACAACTTCCGCCTTTAATTCTCTCGATCACCTGCTTATGATCTGACATTGGAATGGCAGGACAGCCAAGGCTGTTTCCAATCGTTCCCTTTTCATAGATACGTTCGTAGTTCACAAACTGTGATCCATGCATCACGATATTCCGAATTCGTACCTGGTGATTGATTCCTTCTTCCACTCCGTCTAATCTCAGGCTAAAACCTGCTATGCCGATGTAAGTTTCAGCAGTGATCATAAAACCTACACTGCTTTTATTTGAGTGCTGACTATTAGAAAAATCAGATGCATATTCAACACCGGAATTTTTACCATGCGAGACAAATGTGTTATACAGCACCTTTCCTTCGTTCATATCTATCACATACAATCTTTTCTTCTTTGCACTTTGACTATAATCTGCAATCGTTAGTAAACCTGGATTCGCAAGTTTTCCTTTTGATAAAAGATATTGATAGCCTTTATATGCATCAAAGAAAACAGACCTGTCTAATCCATAAGTGTACAATGCAGCTTTGCGAAAAACGGAATCTGCAGCTTTGAACTCAGGAGAAGATTCACTGACTGCTGTTGGGAAAAAAGATGTGAAACCTTTCTTGGCTGATGGAATAGTACGTACACTATCAGACTGTGCAACAGCAAATGCTGCTGACAAACATAAAATGCTACTGAGTATCAGACGAAGAGGTTTCATTATTATTACTCGGCAAATTTAAGCCAGGGGATGCTAAATGTTCCTCAAAGTTCAGAACGTACAAGTGAGTGACACAACAAAGCTGCTCAAAGATTCAAAAGCTTGTCTAATCAATCGTATAACTCATATTTCCATCCTTCTCATCCTTCAGTTGTACACCCAAGGCAGCTAATTCATTCCTGATCTTATCGCTGGTGACAAAATCTTTTTTAGTCTTTGCTTCTTTCCGAATATTGATAAGTAATTGAATGATGCTGTCCATCTTATCGCTACCGGCTCTTTCCATTTTCAATCCAAAAATGTCTTCTACATACAACTTCATTTTTTGCTGAAGTAGTTGTAGGGTTGTTGAACTAATTGCATCGGCAGCAATATGTTTGTCTTTGATGCCATTGATCACAGGCACTAATTCAAACATATTGGCCAGCACTTTTGCTGTATTCAGATCATCATTTAAAAACTCATCAAACTCGTTGAGCAGCTTATTTACTTTTTCATCCAGTTCTTTATTACGGCCCAACTGTCCACTGTCCACTGTTAACTTTCCCAGCTGTTCATACGCTTCCCACAATCTTTTCAAACCTTTTTCACTGGCCTGTAAAGCTTCATTGCTGAAATCTAATGTTGAGCGGTAATGTGTTTGCAGGATGAAAAAACGAATGGTCATCGGATGAAATGGCTGAGCCAGTAACGGATGATCACCACTGAACAATTCTGTTAGTTTGATCACATTATTATAACTCTTACCCATCTTCCTGCCGTTAATGGTGATCATATTATTATGCATCCAGTAACGAACAGGCGTAACATGATTGCAAACTGTACTTTGTGCAATTTCACATTCGTGGTGCGGAAACTGCAGATCCATTCCACCACCATGTATATCGAATTCTTTCCCTAAATATTTTGTGGCCATTGCAGAACACTCAATATGCCAACCTGGAAATCCTTCACCCCATGGACTTTTCCATCTCATGATATGTTCCGGTGGAGCATTTTTCCATAAAGCAAAATCTGCTTTGTTTCTTTTTTCTTCCTGGTTGTCGAGCTCTCTTGTTGTTTCCAACATGTCATCGAGATTTCTTCCGCTTAACATTCCATAAGGAAGACCTTTCGCCGAAAAATCAGTGTTATATTTTTCAACATCAAAATATACCGAACCATTGGATACATATGCATAACCATCTTCAATGATCTTTTCAATCATTACGATCTGCTCAACAATATGACCCGTTGCCGTTGGCTCAATACTCGGCTCAATGTTATTGAGTTGTTTCATTGCCCAATGGTAGAGGTTAGTGTATTTCTGCACCAGCTCCATAGGCTCGAGCTTTTCAACTACTGCTTTCTTGCTGATCTTATCTTCTGCTTCTCTTCCTTCTTCTTCAAAGTGACCAGCATCGGTGATATTTCTAACGTACCGTACTTTATAACCTAGGTGAGTGAGATACCTGTATAAAATATCAAACGTAACGTATGGCCTTGAATGACCGAGATGGCTTTCACCACTTACAGTTGGTCCGCATACATACATGCCAACGTGGCCAGGTGTTATGGATTTGAATTCTTCTTTTTTACGGGAAAGCGAATTATATATTTTAAGAGACATATATCGAACTGTTGAATGAAATAATAGGTTGACAAAGGTATAGAGAGATCAACAACAACAGCAGCGATATGTGAGCGTGAGATTCATGAGTTTCGAAGATATTACTTTTTTAGCTGAAGATCGGCAACTAAAAGAAGATGATCGCTGAGGTCTTCATCGATCATGTCGAATTGAATCACATCAAAAACCCTGTCTGGCAGGATGTAATCGATCCTTAATGTTGGTGCTAAAGAGATATAGGTTCGGCCTATGCCTAATCCTTGTTGCAGGAAAGCGTCTTTTCTCACACCTTTTAAAGTGAAGTAAGTGTATGAATTGGGTACATCATTAAAATCTCCGGTTAATACCGAAGGGTAAGGACTAGAAGAAATTTCTTTTTTAGCGATATCAGCCTGTGCACCTCTTCCTGTAAAAGCACGTTTCATTTTTCTGATGATATTCTTTGATGCTGCTATACTTTCCGGATCGTCTTTAACCTTATCAATACCTTCGTAATCTGCATTGTTGAAGCGAAAAGAAAGAAGGTGAGTAGTATAAACTCTGATTGTATCAGGTCCTTTAACTACATCAGCATAGATGATGCTTTCTGCAAATTTTCCGGGGTATTTTGTTTTACCAGTGTCGATGATTGGGTATTTTGAGAAAATAATGCAACCTGACGCATAAGTTCCTCCGTCTCTTTTAAAATCTTTTGAAAAATAACTGTAAGGGAAGGTGGATGAAAACAATGCCAGGTTGTTGATGTAAGATTTTGTATAGGAATGATTGAATTCCTGGAGACAAAGTACATCTGCATTCACTCTCTTTAGTGCATCTGCAATTTCAGTTCTGGAAAGTCTTTGCTTTTCTTTGTTAGTACTTATACCAAGAAAACTGCGAACATTCCAATTGGCTATACGAATAGTATTAGGATTATTTTTAGTTGCTTCAAACGAGGAAGGTGCATTCATTGCAATCAAAACACCTATTTGTTTGTAACCAATCAACAGGCAAACGATAGACAGTAATGATAATTTTGGCTTAAGCACCCACCAAAACAATATCCATAAAACCAGGGCCAGGGCCAGGTAGGGAAGCATAATTCCTAAAAAACCCATCCACCACCAACTTACAGGATTTAATAATGGAACAAGACAAGCCAGCAGAAATGCTCCACAAAAAATACTATTAATGATCAGGAAAAACCGTTTGGTAAATCTTCTGAAGAATCCTGTGGCCATGCTGTGAAATTAACTGATGTAAGTTATTCTTTCCATTTTATATCGGCAAGGTGTGCAGAATGATCTGAAAGATCTGTTTTGATTCTTTTGAATTGCACAAGTTTCAGCTGTTTTGAATAAAGCAGCACATCAATCCTGATCCTTGGAAAAACCATATTATAAGTTCCACCAATGCCAAAACCTTTTTGCAGGAATGCATCATTGAGTCCAGTACTGATGTGGTTATAAATATAACTCGATGGCACTGAATTGAGATCTCCGCTAAAAAGAATTGGATGAGGACTTTTATTCATATGCGATTTCAATAGCTCAGCTTCAACAGCATGGCCCTTCCCAAACTGCAGTAGTTTTCCAGCGATCGTTTTTGCCTTGATTTGAGTGCTGTCACCTCTCAGGTAATCAACACCTGCTTCCTCTTTTGTGTTTGGCCATAGGCTCATCGAACTAAGGTGAGCTGAATAAATTCTTAGTTTTTTTGATTGAATCAAAACATCAACAAAACCCGATCTTTCGGAACTTGAGAATTGTATAAAGCCAGAATCAATTATGGGATGTTTAGAAAAAATCACTGTCCCTATTTTGTCAGAATAATTTCCTCCATCATACTCATAATAAAAAGGAAAATAGTGTGAATAAAACCTGCCGTTCCTGAGGATCGTACTGATATTATTTACAAACGCAATTGTATTATCCTTCGTTTCGCTTAAAACAAAATCCTGGAAACAAATAATATCTGCATCTGCCGAATAAATTAAGTCGAGCATTTTATGCCGTAAGCTATTTGGCGTGTCAGCAGATGCATATGGACTTCCTAACCTGTTTACGTTCCAGCTTAAGACACGAATGGAGGTGCTGTCTTTTTTATCTTTCCATGCAGGTTGAATTGGATTAAAAGCTACAGTTGAGAAGAGGGCTTTGTAGCCAATCAATAAAATGAAAATAAGGAGGAAAGCAATCTTTCGATTTGCAAAAAACCAAATGCATATAGCAAGAAAAAAGACAAATAAAATGGGCAGGTAACCAATACTGAAAATAGTGATGACCGGAAAATCTAAAGGAGATGTGTATGGAGCTAAAGCGGATAGCAAATAAGCGATTGAGATGAAGACGGTAATGATAATTCCAGCTATTCGGATAAACTTCTTCATAATTATAGATGATCACTCGCTTTTTTCAGAAATTCCTTTTCTTCTTCAGAAAGCGAATCATATCCTTTTTGATTGATCTTGTCTAATATCTCATCCAGCTTTTGTTGTGTAAGATTTGGCCTTTTTACGAAAGGTTCTTTTTTAGCTTTATAAAATAATGTTTGCTTTTGTTTTGACTGAAATTTCTTTTCGGGGCTGAATATTTCTAAACCCCGGCTTGCAAGATTGTTCATCCATGCTCCAATATCTTTTCCCTGCTTCAGCATATGAACAAAAACATATCCCATCAATCCTGCAGCAAGATGTGCTACCATCAGGTTTACGCTAATACTAACTGATCCGATATCGAGAATAAGAAAAACAGCAGTCAATATCCAAAGCGGAATACCATTGCCCAGCATTGGAAATATTTTATAGTTTGGCGACATTGCTGTTGCTGCAACGGCCAATCCTACAATTGCGGCCGCAGCACCTGACATTTCAGGAGCAAGATTATTATCGAAAACGACGTATGAAAGCACAAAGAAAATTGCACCGGTAAGACCGCTATAGATATAAGCAGGAATCACTCTTGAAGTTCCTGCAATGTTTTGAAAAATATAACCAAATGCCCATAGCCAAAGCATATTGCTGAACAATCTCCAGAAACCAAAATGCGTAAACATATAACTGATAGCCGTCCATGGTTTGTATATAAATTCAGCCGGATCTGCAGGAATATTCATCGAACCATGAACCTGCTGCTGATAAATTGGTTCAGTAGCTGCAGCGGTTTCAAAGATTACCAGGTAAATAAGATGCAGGCAAAATAATGTAGTGAATACAACAAGGTTAAAAATGATCAGTGATACAATAGCATTATCGGCACCAGGTTTAAAGATGCTCGATTGCTTCATGTAATCTTTTCTATAATAATCTCTGTCACCCATGCTGATCAATTAATAAAAGTTTCTCCTGTTCTTCTTGTTCCATGTCCATACTAATAAAAATCCAAACAGTGCTCCACCAAGATGAGCTAAGTGTGCAACATTGTCGCCTGCAGAATTTCTGAAGGTTGATATCAGCTCTATAGCAATATAACCTATCACAAACCATTTAGCTTTCACCGGGAAAAGAAAGTATAAATACAAATAAGTATTAGGAAATAAATATCCGAAAGCAGCCAGACATCCAAATACTGCACCTGAAGCACCCACTGTAGGCTGATTCAGAATACTGGTTACCGTGTCCTGGTATCTGAGTTTGTCTTCTAAGTTCAAAGAATTGAACTCGTTGATGATTTCCTGGTTTTCAAAATGCAAAGCGATCATATGACATAATGCAGCACCTAACCCACAAATAAAATAGAATATCAGGAATCTTTTTTGTCCCCAGACATTTTCAAGGATAGATCCGAACATCCACAGAGCAAACATGTTAAAGAACAAGTGACCAAAACCTCCGTGCATAAACATGTGAGTGATAAACTGCCATGGTTGAAAAAGATCACTTTGCCATGTGTGCAATGCAAACAGATCTTCCAATGTGCCAAACGGTGTTGTCTTAATAGCAAACTGTGCAAGAAACATCAAGCCATTAATGATGATAAGGTTTTTTATCACCGGTGGAAGTATCTCAAATCTGCTGGGCCTGAATTGTGTCATTGTTTAATGAAGTTAAGCCTTCCTCAATTTTAACTGTACAACATTTTCTATATGATGTGTATGTGGAAACATATCTACCGGCTGAATCTTTTCTACAGTGTATTTTTCATCCAGTAAAGCAAGATCTCTTGCCTGTGTTGCAGGGTTGCAGCTCACATACACTATCAACGGTGCTTCCATATCCAGCAATTTCTTCACCAGCTTTTCATGCATGCCTGCTCTTGGTGGATCGGTGATGATCACATCTGGTCTTCCATGTGTATCAAAGAATGCATCATTACAAATATCAATTACATCACCTGCAAAAAAATCTGCATCAGCAATTTTATTCAGCGCAGCATTTTCTTTTGCATCAGCAACAGCTTCTGATACTGTCTCCACACCTATAATTTTTCCTGCCTGCTTACTTACAAATATGCCGATGCTGCCTGTTCCACAGTAAAGATCATACACAGTTTCCGTTCCTTTCAGCTCAGCAAATTCTCTTGTAACCTGGTAAAGTTTTTCGCCCTGCCTGCTATTCGTTTGGAAGAAAGATTTTGGACTGATCTTGAATTCAAAATCTTCCAGCTTTTCAATAATATAACCTTTGCCGAAATATACTTCCGGCTTCAGGTCATACATACTATCATTCCATTTTGTATTGATGGTGTACAGCAATGTGGTGATCTGTGGAAACTGTTGTAGTAAATAGTCAAGCATTAATTTCCTGTTAGGCTTGTCTTCATAACCCAAAACAACGTTCACCATCAGCTCACCTGTTGTAGCCAGGCGAACCTGCATATTCCGAAGCCAGCCTTCGTGAGTCCTGATGTCGTAAAATGAGAATTTATTCTCAACGGAGAAATCTCTTAATGCATTTCGTATCTGGTTGGTAGGTTCATCCTGCAAATAGCAGACATGTATCTCCACCACTTTATCAAAAACACCTTTGGCATGAAAGCCTGCCACATCTTTAATATTTGATTCGCCAGCTTTCAGTTCTTCAATCGGCAGATATTTTTTATTGGCAAAAGTGTACTCCATTTTGTTGCGGTACTGTCTTGTTTGTTCAGCACCTATAATGGGTAACATCTCAGGTATCTGCACCTTGCCAATTCTTCTTAAAGCTTCTTCAACCTGTTTTTGTTTGTAGGTAAGTTGTTTTTCGTAAGGCAGCATTTGCCATTGGCATCCACCACAAACTCCAAAATGAGCACAAAACGGGTTAACACGATCTTTAGAATAACTAATAAAACGTAATGGAAATCCCTCAGCCCAGTCTTTTTTGTTTTTGAAAAGCTGCACATCAACTACATCACCCGGCACCACACTTTCAATAAATATCACTTTGCCATCAACTCTTGCGAGCGATTTCCCTTCTGCAGCATAATCTTCGACCAGTACGTTCTCAAGGATTTCAGGCTTTTTTCTTCTTTTCACGGTGCAAATGTATTGGATTTGAAATTTGTAGTTTTAGGTATGCAGCCAGCTTAATTTTTTCATGGCATCGTCTGTTGTGTCACTCACTTGTACGTTCCGAACTTTTTTCAACATCATGGCATTTAGATGAAATTCAGCCGGCATGATGAGTTAAATACCATTAATTGACAGATGGTTAACAATCCTCCGGTTCATTTTAGATAAATTTACGCTTCATAAAAATTTCACATGAGGGCAGTTTTACTTTTGGCTTGCTTTTGCTTTACCGTAGTTGCTTCGGCTCAGCAACAAAACAATAATAAACCTGCTAAGGGGTATTCCATCAATATAAAACTCACGCCAATAAAGAACAGCTGGGTGTACCTGTATAATTATTATGGAAAAGATCGTTTCCAGGTGGCTGATTCTGTGAAATTGAACGATAAAAGCGAAGGTGTTTTTAAAGGCAACAATAAATTGCATGGTGGTATTTACCTGATAGTTACCGAAAGAAAAATGCGGTTGTTCGACTTGTTGATGGAAGAAGACCAGGAATTCAGTATTGTAGCAGACACAAGCAGGCCAGAAAAGCCAACGATCACCGGGTCAAAAGAGAATACGCTATACCAGGAATATGCAAAGTTTCTTGAGTCCATTGGTCCAAAATTGAATGCCTTGCAACAACAATTTTCTTTAGCAAAAACAAAGCAAGATTCAACCGACATTCAACAGCAGATGATTGCCGCTAATAAAGCATTGCAGGATTACAGGGAGAATATTGTAAGCACATATCCTGAATCAATGCTGGCTTCATTCTTCAATACAATGAAAAGGCCGGAGGTTCCAAGTGAATTACCGACAAAAGCCGATGGAACCAAAGATTCTGCTTATCCATATCGATTTATACAGGAACATTATTGGGATGATGTTGATTTTGCAGATGACAGGCTGGTTCGTACTCCTTTCTTCGAGCCTAAGCTGGAAGAGTATTTTAAATACTATGTTGCTCCTGATGCAGACAGTATTATCAAAGAAGTGAAGTACATGCTGTTGTATTCGAGAGAAGCTAAAGAGATGTACCGGTTTTTGCTGGCCAAGTTCACCAACAAGTATATTAATCCTGAGATCATGGGCCAGGATAAAGTTTTTGTATACCTCTTCGAAAATCATTACCTGAAAGGCGATACAACAATACTCAGCCAAAAAGATAAAGAAACCATCTTCAAACGTGGATGGAGCCTGATTGCCAACCAAATTGGAGAACCAGCACCTTTGCTAAATTTGGTGAATGCTGCCGGAAAGCCTACTCCGATGCATAACATTCAATCACCTTACACGTTTGTAATTTTTTGGGATCCTAATTGTGGTCATTGTAAAGAAACAGTACCCAAAGTTGATTCTATTTACCAGGCTAAATGGAAAGCCATGGGCGTGAAGATATATGCAGTGAATGTTGATGAGAATACTTTGAAAGCATGGGACGAATTCATTGCAAAGAATAAACTGGAGCACTGGACACATGTGTACCAGACAAAAGCACAGCGTGATGCAGAAACTGCAACAGGTCAGCCAAACTTCAGGCAGTTGTACGATGTTTATAAGACACCTACTTTATATTTGTTAGATGAGCAGAAAAGGATCATCGCAAAAAACCTTGATGTGTATGGTTTCGATGAAGTGCTCACGGCAAAACAAAAAACGAAAGCTAAAAAATAAATTCACTCCCAATATGTATAAGCAACTTGCATCGCTTGTTGTGGCATTAATTGCTATAGTAAACATTGCAAACAGCCAGGTTCTTTTCACCTACGGAAAGAAAGCTGTGACCAAAGAAGAATTTCTAAAAGCTTTCAATAAAAACCCGAGCCTGGAAAAGGATAAGCAAAAAGCTTTAAGAGAATATCTTGATCTGTATATCAACTTCAAATTGAAAGTACAGGCAGCATCAGATGCAAACCTGCAAAGTGATCCCAACTACCAATACGAAACCGAGAACTTCAGGAAGCAATTGGCTCAAAATTTCATTAATGATGAAGCGAACATCAAAGAATTGGTAAAAGAAGCTTTTAACAGGAGCCAGAAGGATATTAAACTTCAGCAAATATTTGTTGAGTTCCCAAATCAAACTGATACCGCCTCTGCTTATGAAAAAATTCAGAAAGCATATTTTGATCTGCGATCCGGAAAATCGTTCAATGAAGTGGCAAAGCAACACACAGATCCATCATCAATTGATCTTGGATATGTAACGGTGTTTACTCTTCCATATACATTTGAAAATGCTATTTATAATTTAAAGAAAGGCGATTTTTCTTCACCTGTACGTTCAGCCAGTGGCTATCACATTTTTTATAATGCAGCTGAAAGGCCTGCAATGGGAAGAAGAAAAGCAGCACAGATATTATTTGCAGTTCCTCCGGGATCATCAGTTAGCGATAAGGCTTTGATAAAAGCTAAAGCAGATTCTGTTCGCAAAATTGTTATTAATAATCCCGAATCATGGCATGACCTGGTGCACCAATTTTCTAATGATGTTACTACTGCAGAGAATCATGGTGAGATGCAGGAGTTTGGCATCGGAGAATTTAGTCCGGCCTTTGAAACTGCAGTTTTTGAACTAAAAGAGAATGGAGCAGTTTCATATGTTATAGAAACCGGGTATGGGTTTCACCTGGTGAAACTATTGCAGATCATTCCAGTGTCGAAAGATTTGGAAGATCCAATGATTGCAGCTGCATTAAGAGAGAAAGTAGAAAAAGACGACAGGCTTAACCAGGCAAGAAAGCTGCTGGTAAATAAATGGATGAAACTGATAAATTACAAGCCTGCTTCTTTCGAGGAAAAAGAACTTTGGTCATATACTGATAGTTTTTTCAATGGTGGAAATACAAAAGGATTTAAAAAGGTGACTGATGCTACAGTGCTATTTACTTTTTCTAAACAAAAACTAACTGCGAGTGATTTTGCAAAGTATAATCGTGCAGTGAAGGCTTTTCCGAAGTATCAAACAATGTCTTATCCCGAAGTATTGGGTGAATATAAAAAAGCTGCAGCAACAGAATATTACCAGAATCACCTGGAAGATTATAACGCAGACTTCAAAAGCCAGTTAAAAGAGTTTAATGAAGCTAATTTGTTGTTTGGTATTATGGACAAGGAAGTTTGGACTAAGTCAACTACAGATGAGCAAGGTTTAAAGCAGGAATATGAGCGGAACAAAGCAAAATATAAATGGGAAGCAAGTGCCAATGCTGTGATTTTTACATCAATAGATGAAAACACGTTAAAAGAATTTCAGCAGAAGTTGGAATACAATGTTGGAAACTGGAAACTCATTGCTGAGGGTTATGGCAATAAGGTTATGGCTGATAGTAATCGTTATGAATTGGGACAAATACCTGTAGTTGACAGAACAAATTTTACTGATGGTCTTACCACAGCACCAGTAAAAAATAATGATGGCAGTTATACATTTGCTTATATCATCAAAGTATTTAACGAACCTGGTCAAAGAAGCTTTGAAGAAGCAAGAGGTCTTGTAATAAACGATTACCAGGCTGTTTTAGAACAACAATGGTTAGCAGGTTTAAGGAAAAAGTATCCGGTAAAGGTGAATGAGGCTGTGTTTAAAAGCATTAAGTAATCAAAAAGAAAATCCGAAACTTAAGGTGAGTAGGGTTTGATTTTTGCATTGTTACTGAGGAATTATATCACACCAACTCTTTTACCACATTCCAGATAACTTTTGGCTTACCTAAAGTATAATAATGTAACACAGGAACACCTGCAGCTTTCAGTTCTTTTGATTGTTGCAGCAGCCATTTTGTACCAACTACTTCAACATCTGCATCTGTTTTGCAGGATAATATTTCATTAGATAGTTCTGTTGGAATATCAACATGAAATATTCTTGGAAGCACAGATAATTGTTTTTTGGTGGTGATCGGTTTCAATCCAGGAATAATTGGTACGGTAATACCTGCAGCACGACAATCATCTACAAAACGGAAGAATTTGCTGTTATCAAAAAACATTTGCGTCATGATATAACAACCACCGGCTTCAATTTTTTCTTTCAGGTGCATCATGTCAGACTCCATATTCGGAGCTTCAAAATGCTTTTCCGGATACCCTGCAACACCAATACAAAACTCTGTCTTGCCACCATCTCTTATATCATCATCTATATATAAACCACTGTTCAGGTTTTGTACCTGCTTTAATAGATCTAGTGCATATTTATGACCACCCGGTTCCGGTTCAAAAAAAGTTTCGTTCTTAGCAGCATCACCCCTCAATACAAGTACATTATCGATTCCCAGGAAGTTCAGATCGATCAACGCATCTTCAGTTTCTCTTTTGTTGAAGCCGCCACAAATAAAATGCGGTACGGCATCAATCTCGTAGTGGTTCATTATTGCAGCACAAATACCAACGGTTCCAGGACGTTTTCTTACTTCCACTTTTTCAAAAGAACCATCGGCTCTTTTTTTAAACATGGTCTCGCTTCTATGGTAAGTAACATTGATCCATGCCGGTTTGAATTCCATTAAGGGATCAAGATGATCATATAGTGAATTGATGGTCTTGCCTTTTAAAGGCGGTAAAACCTCGAAAGATAAGAGTGTATCTTTTGCCTGGGAGATGTGATCGGTAACTTTCATTGTTCGACGTGTCTGATTGCTTGTTCGGTCAAAAACCGCTGCAATATACTGCCAAACTCTTTTGTTAAGAATAGATATAACACTAACAGGTATGTTCAGTATGTATATTTTTGCTGAAAGCTCATATTTTGAATTTAACGATACATACCAGGAGTTTAATTAAAAGATATAGCAGTCGTACTGTAGTTGACCAGGTTTCTGTAGAAGTAAAACAAGGCGAGATCGTTGGTTTACTTGGACCAAATGGTGCTGGTAAAACCACAACTTTTTACATGGTTGTGGGATTGATAAGACCAGATGAGGGTGATGTCTTTCTAAACGACATCAACATTACCAAACTACCCATGTATAAAAGAGCACAGATGGGTATCGGCTATTTACCACAGGAAGCCAGCGTGTTTAGAAAACTTACGGTAGAGGATAATATTCTTGCTGTGCTGGAGATGACCAGGCTTACAAAGAAGGAACGGCACAGTAAACTCGAAGCTTTGTTAGATGAATTTAATCTGCACCATGTTAGAAAGAATAATGGTGATAGTTTAAGTGGTGGAGAACGAAGAAGAACCGAGATAGCAAGAGCCCTGGCCGTTGACCCGAAATTTATTTTACTAGACGAACCTTTTGCAGGTGTCGATCCCATTGCAGTTGAAGATATTCAGAGTGTGGTTGCTAAACTGAAATACAGGAATATTGGAATTCTCATTACAGATCATAACGTAAACGAAACCTTATCTATTTGCGACAGGGCCTACCTGTTGATCGGGGGAAAAATATTCATCCATGGCACAGCAGAAGAACTTGCAGAAAACGAACAGGTAAGAAGATTATATCTGGGAACTAATTTTGAGTTGAAGCGAAAAGATTGGATATTGGACATGGGTAGAGGTGAGAGCCAAAAATATTCAAAAGAAAAATCCGCTTCCGCAGTTGAAAGAGCACTTCAATTTGTTGACCAGTTTGAAGTGGCATTTAAAGAGAGGGAAAGAGGCAGATTTCGTGACGAAGATATCAATGAAGATACCTATTGGAGAGAATTCTGGAAGCATATTGAAGAAACACAGCAATATTTACATGAGTACGCAGACAAAGCTCATGATTTGGAATTAAAAATTCTAGTAGAAAACATTAAAGGCAACCTGGATGAAGTGAGGTCTGCCCTTCACCAAATAAAATCTCACTTTCTTTTACAATCTGTTAGAGCATAACCAAACTTCATTAGAAAGTTCCCCAGTTATTCTTTATTTTGCCGCCATCGGCACATGAAATTTCTTAGTCCAGCCATATCAAGATTAGCTCGTTGGAGATACAGTGCAATTGAACATTGGCTGGAAGATCCAATTCGTACCCAACGAGAAGTGCTGCAAGACCTCATTACACATGGACAATACACGGAAATTGGCCGTAAATATGGAATGACAGATGTGTTTCGCATCAGTGACTTCAAAAAAGCTGTTCCAATTCATGATTATGAAGACCTCCAGCCATACATCGAAAGATTAATGGATGGAGAACAGAACCTGCTTTGGAATACACCTGTTTACTGGTTTGCAAAAAGCAGTGGCACTACCAGCAGCAAATCGAAATTCATTCCTATTACTGATGAAAGCCTGCAGGACTGTCATTACCAGGGTTCGAAAGATGTGCTGTCAATGTATTACAATTACAATCCCGATAGTGATTTACTTACAGGAAAAGGTCTTGTGATCGGTGGCAGTCACCAGATACATAAAGTAAACGAAGAGATACAGTTTGGAGACCTCAGTGCGGTTTTGTTACAGAATTCTCCTTTCTGGGCAGAATGGATACGAACACCTGAACTTTCTATTGCTTTATTGGATGATTGGGAAGTGAAGATCGAAAAACTGGCTCAGTCAACCATAAACGAAGTGGTTACTTCTATCAGTGGTGTTCCTACATGGACATTGGTTTTACTAAAACGTATTTTAGAGATAACAGGCAAGTCAACAATCAAAGAAGTGTGGCCTACTCTTGAACTGTATTTACATGGTGGTGTTTCTTTTACGCCTTACAAAGAGCAGTTTAAAAAATTATTGGGTGATGGTGTGAACTACCTGGAAATGTATAATGCCAGTGAAGGATTTTTTGCTGCACAAAGTAAACCTGGCGATGATGGTATGTTGTTACTGTTGGAGAATGGGGTGTTCTATGAATTTATGCCAACAGAAGAATATGGAAAGGATGATCCGCAAACGATAGGATTAAAAGAGGTAGAGATCGGAAAAAATTATGCTGTTGTTATCAGTACCAATGGCGGTTTATGGAGATATCTTGTTGGAGATACCATTCAATTCACCTCTCTTGATCCTTATAAAGTGAAGGTGAGTGGAAGGCTGAAACATTTTATCAATGCATTTGGTGAAGAACTGATCGTTGATAATTCTGATAAAGCCATTTCAATTGCCTGTTTGAAAACCGGGGCCGTGGTAAATGATTATTCTGCAGCACCTGTTTATTTCAGTGATGAAAGTAATGGTGCACATGAATGGTTGATAGAGTTTGAGAAAGCTCCTGATGATATCAGCAGGTTCACTTATGAACTGGATGATGCATTGAAATCTGTAAACGGCGATTACGAGGCCAAACGTGCAAAAGATATTGCCTTAAGAATGCCTGTTGTGCATGCTGTGCCCAAAGGAATATTCAATGCCTGGCTGAAAAGTAAAGGTAAACTGGGTGGCCAGCACAAAGTGCCGAGGTTGAGTAACGACAGAACGTATATAGATGAAATTCTATCGTTTATTCGTTAACCTGCTGCGATACATGCTGCAGCACAAGGGTGCGACGCAACAAAAGTTCAATAGTATTACATTTGTCCACTTCAAAATAATGACATGAAATTACTCGAAGGAAAAGTTTGTATAGTTACCGGTGCAGCAAGAGGAATTGGTGAGGCTATCGCAATAAAGCTTGCAGAACATGGAGCCGATATTGCCTTTACTTATGTAAGTGAAGGCAGTGCAGATAAAGCAAAAGCAGTTGAAGAAAAGATCACTGGTCTTGGAAGAAAAGCAAAAGCATATCGTAGTAATGCAGGCAAGTTTGAAGAGTGTGAGTCTTTTGTAAATGATGTGTTGAAGGAATTTGGGAAAATTGATGTGTGTGTGAACAATGCAGGGATCAGCAAAGACAATTTGTTGTTGCGAATGACTGCAGAGCAATGGGATGATGTAATGGAAACAAACCTGAAGAGTGTTTTCAATATGACGAAGCAGGTGATCAGGCCGATGATGAAAGCAAAAAGCGGCAGCATCATCAACATGAGTTCGATCATTGGGATGAGAGGTAATGCCGGACAAAGTAGCTACGCAGCATCAAAAGCTGGTATTATCGGGTTTACAAAATCTGTTGCTCATGAATTGGGCAGCCGGAATATTCGCTGCAATGCAATTGCCCCGGGTTTTGTGGAAACAGATATGACGCATTATTTAAAAGAAGGTGCAGCAGCAGATAGTTTCCTTACTAAAATTCCTTTGGGAAGATTTGGTAAAGGCGAAGAGATCGCTAACTCAACGTTATTTCTGGCTTCTGATATGAGTGCATATATTACAGGACAGGTACTTAGTGTTTGTGGCGGATTGAATATTTGAGATTTGATTCTAAAGGGGAGTCATTAAGCTTATATTTGACTGACTCAATGATCAGTACCAGAAAATATATAGCAATTATTTTAATGTGCTCTTGCCTGGTACTTCTTACCGGTATTAACCTGTTAATATATCCTAATGTTTCTATTGCTGTAGAAATGGATGAGTCCGTGGGAGAAGACAAATCATTTCCTGTTCCTATTGAAGAAAAATCTGAAACATCTTCATCTGCATCTGTCATTGAAGAATTTCTTCATAACTCCCATAACCTCGAACTCTCATGGTTCGAAAGATTGTCCATACAAAAGATTCATAATGCAGAGAAGTTGCAGATAGTGCATTATGATTTGTGGTCGCCTCCTCCAAAATTTAGTTAAGTAAATACCCTGATAAAACATTCAGGAAAACTGTTATTTATTTACCCAGGCATTGCTGTGCATGAATACGTGCAGCCTGTTTGCTTAACTCGATTTTATGAACACACATACAAAAGATCTCTTAGATAAGCTTAGTCCACAGGGAGCTTACGAACAACTGAAACAAGGCAATAGACGCTTTGTAAATAATCTTAAAGTCAACCGCAATCTTCTACAGCAAATGAATGACACTGCAGGAGGCCAGTTTCCTTTTGCAGTAGCACTTAGTTGCATGGATAGTAGAACTTCAGTTGAACTTATTTTTGACCAGGGATTGGGTGATATTTTCAGCTTACGAGTGGCAGGTAATATAGTAAATGAAGATATACTGGGTAGCATGGAATATGCCTGTGAAGTTGTGGGTTCGAAATTGGTAGTTGTGTTAGGACATACACGTTGCGGTGCAATTAAAGGAGCATGTGATGACGTGAAGATGGGCCATTTAACTAACTTGTTACATAAGATACAGCCAGCTATAGAAACCACGAATGCTTTTGGAGAGAGCACCCACAATGTTATCTATTCTGAAAAAGTAGCCTACAACAACGTACTGCATAGTATGGAAGAGATATTAGAGAGAAGTCCCATTATAAGAAAGTTATTTAAAAATGGATCTATCGGTGTCGTAGGAGGAATGTATAGTGTAGAGAATGGACGGGTACACTTTATTAAGGAAATGTTCGGCGGCAGAAAATCGGCGGCAGTGGGATATGAGAGTTTAGAACCAACATACTAAAATCATTTTGGTAGATGAAGCAATTAAAGTTTACAAAAGGCGATTTTTTTGGAGGATTAACCGCAGGAATTGTTGCACTTCCCTTAGCACTTGCTTTTGGCGTGCAATCTGGTTTGGGTGCAGAGGCTGGATTATATGGTGCGATATTTCTTGGTTTTTTTGCAGCCATATTTGGCGGAACACCTTCACAGATCAGTGGACCTACAGGTCCGATGACCGTAATTTCTGCTGCAACAATCGCCAGCTTTATTGCTGTAACCGGAGATCTTGAATCTTCTATAGGAGCCATTGTAGCTTGTTTTATCCTGGCAGGTTTGATTCAAATATTGATGGGTGTTGTAAAGATCGGATCGCTCATTAAGTACATTCCTTATCCTGTTATTTCAGGATTTATGAGTGGTATTGGGGTGATCATTATTCTGCTTCAGATATTTCCTGCACTCGGACAAACATCACCTCAAAAAACTTATGAAGTTGTAACCAGTATTGGTCCTGCTATTGGTAATGTTAATCTATGGGCATTGTTATATAGTGCTATTACTATAGCAATTATATACTTGTTCCCCAGGATAACCAAAGCTGTTCCGAGCACTTTGGTTGCTTTAATAGCTGTCACAGGGTTGTCTCTTTTACTTGGCTACGATGTACCCATCATTGGTGATATACCACAGGGCTTCCCTCCTTTGCAACTCGACAACTTCACTACAATTCCTTCTGAATTTTATGTGTTGATATTAGAGGCCGGTGTAACGCTTGCTGCATTAGGTGCAATAGATTCCTTACTTACGTCAGTTGTTGCAGATAATGTAACCAAAACAAGGCACAACAGTAATAAAGAATTAATAGGACAGGGTATAGGAAACACCATCACAGGTATGTTTGGTGGTATTCCTGGTGCAGGTGCAACAATGAGAACGCTTGTAAATATTCGTTCTGGGGGAAGAAATCGGTTATCTGGTGTTTTGCATGCCCTCGTGTTACTGATAATATTACTTGGGGCTGGAAAATATGCAGCCCTGATCCCGAAATCTGTTTTGGCGGGTATATTAATTACTGTTGGAATCGGAATACTTGATTATAAAGGTTTCCGCCATATAAGAAAAGTTCCAACAACTGATGCGGTTATTATGATCATTGTTCTTTTAGTAACTGTGTTTCTCGATCTGCTTATTGCTGTAGGTATAGGAATGGTGATGGCTTCGATTCTCTTTATGAAGAAGATGAGTGATATTTCCGAACAACAATCAAAAGTATCTGATGCAGGAGCTTTCGGAGATGTTGAATCACTGCCCTCGCACCTGAAAAATCAGGTAATGGCAAAAACCGTCGAAGGACCTTTGTTTTTTGGTTTCGCTTCCGGTTTTCAAAAAAGAGTAAGTGAACTATCCGAAATAAAGTTTGTGATATTACGGATGGAGAAAGTTCCTTTCGTTGATCAGACAGGTTTGTATGCTTTAGAGGAATCCATTTTATCACTCGAACAAAAAGGTATAAATGTGCTGTTTGTAGGTCTGCAGGAACAGCCGGAACACATGTTCAGAAAAATCAGTCTCATACCGGATCTCATTTCTGAGGATCACCTTTTCGCTACTTTTGAACTTGCTATCAGTGGGATTGCTGGTCAAACAATCAAAGAAATATGATCATATTAGTAACTGTTGCTTTTATTATTGGGTACGCTGCGATTGCACTTGAACATAATATCAAAATAAATAAAGCCGCAACAGCACTTGTAACCGGAGCAATATGCTGGGCCATTTACGCTTTACTTACTCCTGATATACACCATGCTGTAGAATCGTTAACGGAGCATTTAGGAGAAGTTTCGGGTATATTATTTTTTTTGCTTGGGGCAATGACAATTGTTGAATTGATAGATGCTCATGATGGATTTTATATAATCACCGATCGTATCCGAACCACTAACAAAAAGAAATTGGTGTGGATAGTTTCCATCATCACTTTTTTTCTTTCTGCTGTGCTTGATAATCTAACTACAACCATTGTCTTGGTTTCTTTACTTAGAAAAATAATTAAAGACCGAAATGAGCGTTTGATGTTTGCGGGCTTAGTAATCATTTCTGCAAATGCCGGCGGTGCATGGTCACCAATTGGTGATGTTACCACTACTATGTTGTGGATAGGTGGCCAGATAACAGTAACCAAAATTATTGCCCAGACTTTTATTCCCAGCCTGGTATGCATGATAATACCAACTTTAATCATCGGTCGGCAATTGAAAGGAAAACTTGTAAGGCCTGAGTTGGCCGATCAAAAAGAAAGTATTGTTCCACCAAGAGAGAGAAGTCTTGTATTCTGGCTTGGAGTAGCATCGCTTTTGTTTGTGCCGGTATTTAAAACAATAACGCATCTGCCACCATACATGGGTGTATTGTTTGGTCTTGGTATTCTCTGGATCATTACAGAAATGATTCACAGCGGAAGAGACGAAGAAGAAAAAGGATTATTGTCAGTTAACCACGCACTCAGAAAAATTGATACGCCAAGTATTCTTTTTTTCCTTGGAATACTATTGAGTATTGGAGCATTACAATCCATTGGAATTCTTAACAGCCTTGCAACCTGGATGGATGAAACGATTGGCAACATCAATATTATTACCATATCAATCGGGTTATTATCTGCTGTAGTTGATAATGTACCACTTGTTGCTGCAGCACAGGGAATGTATACATTGGAGCAATATCCAACTGATCATTATTTCTGGGAGTTCCTGGCTTATTGTGCAGGAACAGGAGGCAGTGCATTAATCATTGGCTCGGCAGCTGGTGTTGCTGCAATGGGTTTGGAGAAGATCGAATTTTTCTGGTATGTCAAAAAGATCAGCTGGCTTGCTTTGATTGGTTATCTTACAGGAGCTGGAGTATTTATTCTACAGTATTATCTCATCAACTGAGACTTATATTTGGTGTATGAAGTCTTACGAACGACTGCTACAGGATAACAGGGAATGGGCGAAGTCAGTGAACGAAGAAGACCCTGAATTTTTCGATCGGCTTGCGCATATCCAAACACCTGAATTTTTATGGATCGGTTGTAGCGATAGCCGTGTGCCAGCAGACCGGATCACTGGTACACAACCTGGTGAAATATTCGTTCATCGTAATATCGCCAACATGGTTATACATACCGATGTAAACCTGCTAAGTGTTCTCGATTTTGCCGTTTCTCATCTTAAAGTAAAACATGTTATTGTCTGTGGCCATTATGGATGTGGTGGTGTGAAAGCTGCAATGTCAAGTCGTGATTATAATAATGTGTTGAACATGTGGCTGAGCCATATCAAAGATGTATATCGTTTGCATGATGACGAACTTACAGCTTTAAACGAGGAAGAAAAACGTTTTGACAGGCTGGTAGAGTTGAATGTGATGGAACAGGTAATGCATCTCTCCAAAACATCTGTGATACAAAGAGCCTGGAAACATGAGCAACGACCAGACCTACACGGATGGGTGTATGGTTTGAAAGATGGATTAATCAAGCCTGTTTTTGAAATGAAGGCCGGAAGTAAAATTGATCCTTTGTATCAGTATGATGATCTGTAAGGGATCATTATTTATTGCTGAATCATTACTTCTTCATCTTTGCTTTAAAATTTTCGATAAAGCTCTTACTATGGTCACTCAGTATTAATCTTCCACTGATTGCAGCTCTTTCTTTTAGAAGCTGATCCCAATGCTCCGTTCCTTTCCAGAAGACCTTCTTTAGTTCGGCCATTGCTGCAGGGTGATAATGCGATAATGTGGTAGCTAATCGATCAATAGATTCGTCCATCGCTGCAACATCGTTATGCAGTTCTGCAAACAAGCCTTTTCGCTTTGCCCATTCAGCTGGACGGAATGTTGCGGCATCAATGGTTAAATGACTAAACGCCGCCAAACCAATTTTTCTTTCAACGGCAGGCCCAACAACAAAAGGTCCTATGCCTACAGCAAGTTCACTCAATTTCACTTCTGCACCTTCTGTTGCTATGGCATAATCTGCTGCTGCTGCAAGTCCAACACCACCACCAACACATTTACCCTGTATTCTTGCAATAATAAACTGTGGTGCTTTTCTCATCTCGTTAATTACATTGGCAAAACCACTGAAGAATTTCAGTCCTTCTGCTTCTGATTTAAGTGATGCCAATTCATCAAATGAAGCACCTGAACAGAAGACTTTATCACCAGCTGATTTAAGGATGATCACTTTTGTGTCTCCATCATGACTTAACCGGTGAATGGTAAGGGCAAGATTTTCAAGCAATGCACCCGGCAAAGAATTGCTTTGTGGGTGATGAAACTCTACATGAGTAATTCCGTGTTTATGATCAACTTTTACGTATCCTTCTTGAATAGTATTTATCATAGCTAAGAGATTAAAGAGTAAAGGAGGAAAAGAGATTATTCCGTTCCTCTGTTATTAAATACCCGATGAATTCCATCCTTCATCAAGTCAGTCTTAAAATTAATCAACATGCCGTTATTAATATTCATCAATTTCAAATAAGTTGTTATTTGTTTATAGTGAACAGGAACTAATTCATAAGCTGTCTTTAACTCTACTATTACTTTTTCTTCTACGAATAAATCCAGCTTATAGGCATCATCTACCATTAGTTTCTCATAAACAATTGGCATTAGCACTTGTCTTTTAACATTCAACCCTCTCTTACATAGTTCATAGTATAAGCACTCCTCATAAACTTTTTCAAAACACCCAGGACCAATAGTATTGTGAATTTTTATACATGCATCTACAATTATTCCAGTGATCTGATTAGCAGTCATAAAGCAGCAGTTTAGCACCAATTAAAGCTACTCTTTTTCTCTTTTACTTCTTTTGTCTCTTAGCCACCATTGTGAGAATTGCTGCCACCCCAGTCAATTCATTAGTTTCGTCCAGCATCTCCACCAACCACTTAACAATTCCTTTTTCAATATCATCCTCTTCCTTCTTTTCCTGCGATGTTTTTTCTTTACAGGTAAAGCGGATATAAATTTCGGAACCGGGATAAACAGGTTTGGTAAACCTTAATTCATCAATTCCGTAATTAAGTAATACCGGATTTTTTTCATAGCTGTCAACAAACAATCCTGCAGCAGCACTCATAATGAAATAACCATGTGCTACTTGTCTTTCAAACATGGTTCCGCTGAAATCTGTTGCTGTTTTGTGGGCGTAAAAATGATCGCCACTCAATTCTGCAAATTTGTCAATGTCTTCAGAAGTGATCATTCTTTTTTCAGTAATGATCTGGTCACCTATCTCTAACTCTTCAAAATATTTTTGAAAAGGATGCTTGCCTGGATCTTTTCCTTTTCCGTATTGCTGGTACACATTGCTGATCTCCGTAATAGTTGTAGGTGATCCCTGAATTGCTACTCTCTGCATGTAATGTTTTACACCTCTTACTCCACCCATTTCTTCTCCGTTTCCTGCTCTTCCTGGTCCACCATGAACCAATAATGGTAATGGAGAACCATGGCCAGTGCTTTCTTTTGCACAATCATTATTCAGAATTAATATTCGTCCATGGTAAGCACCTGCTCCCAACACATACTTTTTTGCAATTGTATTATCAGCTGTTACAATAGATGAAACCAGAGATCCTTTACCAAGTCTTGCCAAAGCAATGGCTTCATCAATGCCAGTATAGGGCATCAATGTAGAAACCGGACCGAAAGCCTCCACTTCATGCGATGCAGTTGTCTTGAACGGTTGTTCATTCAATAACAACAACGGACTTATAAAAGCTCCTTTTACAGCATCAGCATCTATTACTTCAATACTATCAAGGCTACCATAAATGATTTGCGATGATGCTAATAACTTTTGCACCTGGCTTAGCACTTCTTCTCTTTGGCTTAGTCCTGCAAGACTTCCCATTCTTACTTTTTCATTCAAAGGGTTGCCAATAGTTGTTTGCGCCAAAGCTTTGCCTAATGCAATATGTACATCTTCGATCTTATTTTGCGGTACAAATATTCTCCTGATTGCAGTACATTTTTGCCCTGCTTTTACCGTCATTTCTTTTCTTACCTCTTTGATGAATATATCCCACTCAGGCATTCCTGGTGTTACATCTTCTCCCAGCACGATGCAATTAAGCGAGTCGGCTTCCATATTGAAAGTGATGTTATTCTCCAGTATGTTGGGCTGGCTTTTCAGCATCAATCCTGTTGTTGCAGAACCGGTAAAAGTGATCACATCCTGGGCTGATGCATGGTCTAACATGTCACCTGCTGAACCACATACCAATTGTAAAGCACCATTTGGTAGTATTCCTGAAGCTGCAATTTCTTTCACCACAGCTTCAGTTAAAAATGAAGTGATGGTGGCAGGTTTCACAATTGCCGGAACACCAGCCAGTAAATTCACTGCGATCTTTTCCAACATTCCCCAAACCGGAAAGTTGAATGCATTAATATGAATGGCTATTCCTTCTTTTGAAACCAACAGGTGATGTCCCATAAAAGTTCCTGCTTTCCCCAGTTGATGACCTTCACCATCTAAACAAAAAGGCTCATCCGGAAACTTACGACGAAGCGATGCATATGAAAATAAATTGCCTATTCCACCTTCAATATCTATCCAGCTATCAACTTTTGTAGCTCCTGTTAGGTAGCTGATAGCATAAAATTTATCGAGATGATTTCTCAGGTGAAGTGCCAGGGCTTTCAGCATCAATCCCCTTTCATGAAAAGTCATTTTCCTCAAAGCTGCTCCACCAACTGTTCTTCCATATTCAAGTATCCCATTATAATCAAGACCTTTTGTCGATGCATAAACAATTACATCACCATTAACAGCATTATACAATGGCTGTCCTTCTCCATCACCGGTGATCCATTTACCCTGAACATAATTTTCCAGTTTCTGCATAGAAATCATTTGAGTGCGGCAAAGCTAATGATTGAGTGTTAAGATAATACTCCTAAAATGCATCGACTCATACAGCTGTTTATTTCCAACCTAACACAGGATTTAGTTCAGTTCAACAACTGAATTTTACATTTGCTGTTTAGCGGCCTTTCATATTCACCCATTTATCCAACTCTAAACCTGTGGTTGCCAAATGTGTTTATCTTTACAGCCTTGATTTTTTAAATATTAAGGAGACTGAATGCAAAAATTCCTGGCCTTTTTTCTAATAATCAGTGTTTTAACGTCGTGTGGTGGTAAAGATGATAAGAAAGTTACAGTTACCACAACCCAGGGTGGAGGTCAAGCACCACCAGTGCCGGTCGATGTGATCATTGCAAGATATCACCAGCTGGCTAATACAATTGAAGCCAATGGTTCAGTTGTGGCCAATGAAACCACTGAATTACGACCTGAGGTAAGTGGCAGACTTACTTATTTAAATATTCCTGAAGGGAGAGCAGTTGGTAAAGGGGCTGTATTAGCCAGGATCAATGATGCTGACCTGCAGGCACAACTTGTAAAACTAAGAGCCCAGCTTTCTCTCGCAGAAAAAACAGAAGAACGTTTAAGAAAGTTATTAGAAGTAGAAGGCATCAATCGTGCTGATTATGATGTGGCGGTAAACCAGGTGAGTTCTTTAAGAGCAGATATCGGTGTGGTGCAGGCAAACATTGCAAGAACTGTTGTAAAAGCACCTTTCAGCGGAACGATCGGCTTGCGAAATGTTAGTCCGGGTGCTTACGTTACACCACAAACGGTATTGGCCACCATTCAGCAGGTAAATCGGTCTAAGATAGATTTCACTGTTCCGGAGGTATATGCACACACGGTAACCAAAGGAAAATCTGTTGCCATTGAAGTGAGTGGAGAAAAACGAAGAGCGACTATTCTTGCCGTAGAACCACAGGTAAATACAGGTACAAGAAATCTCCTGGTAAGGGCCATAATCGATAATGGAAATGTGCAGCCCGGCAGTTTTGTAAAAGTGCTGATAGATGGCGGTTCAAGAAACAATACCATCCTTATACCGAGCAATGCGATAATACCGGAAGCAAATGGTAAAAAAGTAATTGTTGCAAAGAATGGTAAACCTGAGATGACCACCATTGAAACCGGCTTAAGAACACCAGGTGGCGTTGAAGTTTTAAATGGGTTGAATATTGGTGATTCGGTGGTGGTAACAGGTGTGTTGTATGTACGTCCGAACTCGACGCTGAAAATACGTAACGTAAAGAAACTGGAAGAAGTACTGTAGTTAAACCGATGTAAGATTGGATGGTTTACCAGCTTCATATCTTTTTTTGTCGTTGGTTGTGTCACTCACTTGTACGTCCAGAACAATGCTGAGCAACGCTCATCCGGTACAAGAGTGCGACGCAACAATGTTCAATTGAAATTCGATTGCTTGAATTATAATAAAAGAAAGATTTTTTAAAGCATCATCTGAGGACTAACCGATGAATATTTCAGAATTATCACTAAAAAGACCGGTGCTTGCAACGGTGATGAATATACTCATCCTGCTGTTTGGTATTGTAGGATATACATTTCTCGCAGTAAGAGAATATCCTGCAATCGATCCACCGATCGTAAACGTAAGAACCACCTATACAGGTGCCAATTCAGATATTATAGAAACGCAGATCACCGAACCTTTGGAAAAAGCCATCAATGGAATTCCAGGTATCAGAACGATCTCTTCATCAAGTTCTCAGAGTAGCAGTAACATAACAGTTGAGTTTGAACTGGATGCAGATCTTGAAGCTGCTGCCAATGATGTGCGTGATAAAGTGAGCCAGGCTCAAAGACAATTGCCGGAAGATATTGATGCAGCTCCTGTCGTAAGCAAGGCCGATGCAAACAGTGATTTTATTATTCTGCTTGCAGCACAAAGTCCGAGTAAAGGTTTGATGGAATTGAGTGATTATGCAGAGAATGTTTTGCTGGAACGTTTCCAGACAATTCCACAGGTAAGTGGAGTAAATATTTTCGGTCAGAAAAGACCTTCGATGAGGATATGGATTGATCCTGATAAACTCAATTCATATAATATTTCTTTTCGTGATGTAAGTACAGGCTTGGCCAGAGAAAACGTTGAAATTCCTTCCGGTAAGATTTATGGAAATAATACGGAGCTCACCATCAGAACACTTGGTCGGCTATCAACTGAAGCACAGTTCAGGGAATTGATACTTCGGCAGGACTCTACAGGGATTGTTCGTTTAGGTGATGTTGCCAAAGTAGAGATTGGTCCGCAAAACGAAGAGTTCAGCTGGAAATTAAACGGCTTGAATGCAGTGGGTCTTGCCATCATTCCACAACCCGGTGCAAACTATATCGAGATATCGGATGAATTCAATAAGCGTTTGGCAGAACTCGAAAAATCAGATAAAAGTGATGTTGAATTGACGATATTAATCGATACAACACAGAATGTAAGAAGAGCCATTAGTGAAGTAGAAGAAACATTGCTTATTGCATTCAGCCTGGTTGTGTTGGTGATCCTTTTCTTCTTCCGCAATTTCAGGATTGCCATTCGTCCGTTGATAGATATTCCCATTTCACTGGTAGCCACATTCTTCATCATGTATATTGCAGGCTTTTCTGTGAATGTACTTACGCTACTGGGTATAGTATTGGCAACAGGTCTTGTGGTTGATGATGGAATTGTTGTAACAGAAAATATATTTCGGAAACTTGAACAGGGATTGCCGATCAGGAAAGCAGCCCTGGAAGGAAGCCGGGAAATATTTTTCGCCGTAGTATCAACCTCTATTACACTTGCTGTTGTGTTTCTTCCGGTAATATTTCTTGAAGGATTTGTTGGAAGTTTATTCCGTGAGTTTGGAGTGGTTGTAAGTGCTGCAGTTTTGATCTCTGCATTTGTATCGCTTACGATCACACCGGTATTAAATGTATTACTTACAAGAAAGAAGAAAGGAACTCATGTACATAGCCATGGTAAGTTTTACGAGAAAACAGAATTCATCTTCCGTGGAATGGAAAACGGATATCTCCGGATGCTGAAAGGATTTTTAAGAGTGAGATGGATGGCCTGGGTGGTTATTGGAGTTTGTGGTGCAATTATATATTTTATTGGAAAGGACCTGCCAAGTGAAATAGCCCCGATGGAAGATAAGAGCAGTGTTCGTTTTCAGATCAGTGGACCTGAAGGTGCCAGCTATGAATACATGTCCAGCGTTGGTTCCAGGTTGGTTGACTTTCTATACGACTCTGTTCCGGAACGAACATTCACTTTTGCTGCTGTACCCGGATTTGGTTCTTCCGGTTTAAACTCCGGTTTTGCACGAATGGGATTGGTTGATCCAGGGGAAAGAGATAGAAGCCAGAGTGATATTGTGAAGGAGATGAACAAAAAACTTTCGCGATTTAATGAAGTCAGGGTATTCGCCATTGAAGAACAGACGATTTCAGTTGGATTGGGTTCAAGAGGATCGTTACCCGTACAATTCATTTTACAGAACCTTGAATTCAGTAAGATTAAAGAAGTTGTTCCGAAATTCCTGGAAGAAGCAAAAAAAGACCCAACGTTCAATAATGTGGATGTGAATCTTAAATTCAACAAGCCTGAACTGGAGCTTACTATTGATAGAATGAAAGCAAGGGATCTAGGTTTATCAATCGGTGATGTGGCAGAAGTAGTGCAAAGTGCATTCAGTGGTAGAAGGGTTGGTTATTACACTTCTAATGGACGACAATACGAAGTGATCTCGCAGGTTGAATTAAAAGACCGGCAAACACCTACAGACATTTCGCAGTTGTATGTACGGAACAACCAGAACCAGAATATTCCATTAAGTGCCGTGGTGAATATCAGGGAAACATCCAATCCTCCAACGTTATATCACTACAATCGTTTTCGTGCAGCTACCATTTCTGCATCACTTGCCGATGGTAAAACAATTGGTGATGGTGTGGAAGCAATGAGAGCAATTGGAGACAGGTTACTGGATGATACTTTCCAGACATCTCTCGGTGGTCCTTCAAGAGATTACGCAGAAAGCTCATCTAACACTGCTTTTGCATTCATGCTGGCATTGGTGTTGATCTATCTCGTGCTTGCCGCACAATTTGAAAGCTTTCGTGATCCGTTTACCATCATGATCACGGTTCCATTAGCACTTGCAGGAGCTTTATTAAGTCTTTGGGTTTTTGGTCAAACACTCAATATTTTTTCGCAGATTGGCATGATCATGCTCATCGGCCTTGTTACCAAGAATGGCATCCTGATCGTTGAGTTTGCCAATAAAAAGAGGGAGTTTGGGTTAGCTAAAAGAGAAGCTGTTATTGAAGCTTCTGCTCAACGATTGAGACCAATTCTTATGACCAGTCTTGCAACAGCTTTAGGAGCTTTGCCCATTGCATTGAGTATAGGTGCTGCTGCAACAAGTCGTATTCCGCTTGGTATAGTTATAGTCGGTGGTATTTTATTTTCATTGATACTAACCTTGTTTGTGATACCTGCAGTGTATACTTACATATCAGGAACAAGAAAGGTTAAACACACCGAGATAACAGAATAATTTTATTAATAGCTAACTATAACGCGATAATGAGGAAGTGGTTTTTTATTGCAATATTATTTATATCAGCTTCAGTGTCTGCACAAAGACAATTATCTCTGAGGGCTGCTATTGATTCTGCCCTTAAAAATAATCTTGATCTTGCCATTGCAAGAACAGATATAGAAGTTGCTGCAGTCACCAATCATATCAGTGTTGCAGGTGGAGTGCCTACAGTAAATGCTACACTCAACAGCCAGGAACAGGTTACCGCTGTTAACCAGAAACTGAATAGTGGCCAGGAGATTAACAGGAACAGTGCAGCATCAAACAGTACACAGATTGGTGTTACTGCCAGTATGCTTGTATTTAACGGGTGGAGAGTGGTAGCAACAAAGAAAAGATTGGACGAATTACAAAAACTTACAGAAGCACAGCTGGCCGCACAAATTCAGAATGTAGTAGCACAGGTAATGGTGAGTTACTATGATGTGGTTCGGCAGGATGAGTATCTCAACACATTAAATTTCTCGCTTCAGCTTGCACAAAAGAGATTAGATATTTTCCAGGTGAGAAAAGACGTTGGCCTTGCCAACAATGCAGATATTTTCCAGGCACAGATCGATGTAAATACCATCAAACAAAATATAGCAGCACAGCAATTAGTGCTCAGCCAGGCTAAAGTTGATCTCATGGACATCATGGATTCAAAGGATTCATCTTTCACCATCAACGACAGCATCATTGTAGATCCTTTATTGCTGTTAGATCCTGTGCTTGCTTACATCCAGCAACATCCTGAAGTGCAGGTAGCCAATCAGCAGATAAAAATAAACGAACAACTCACCAGGGAAATTGCAGCACAACGTTATCCTGCTGTTAGAGTAAATGGCGGATATAATTTCAACCGCAATCAGAATGCAGCAGGGTTAACCTTACTCAACCAAAGCTATGGTCCTTTTCTTGGTTTGAATGTTCAGATACCAATATTCAACGGTGGTGCAACCAAAAGACAAAAAAGAGCTGCAGAGTTTAATACTACAGCAGCTGAATTGCAGAAAGAAAGTGTGTTGATCACACTCAATAATGCTGCAATAAGAGCTTTCCAGGCATATCAGAATACCTTACAACAATTGCAGCAGGAAAGAGAGAATTATGAACTATCAAGGAGATTGGTTGATCTTACTGTACAACGATTCAATCTGAATGTTGCCACCATCATCGAAGTAAGAGAAGCTCAAAGAAGTTTTGAAGAAACAGGGTTCAGGCTGGTAAATCTTTCTTATGCATCGAAAGTTGCAGAGATCGAACTGAGAAGGTTAAGCAATCAGCTGCCGCTATAACATTTGTCTTCAGCACCTTTTAATAATACTTCAATTTGGCTTTAAGCACTTTGTCAAAACCACGGTCTACATTTGTATTGTAATCGAAAGCAAACATCAGGTAACTGATAACGATAGATCCCTTTTTATTTTACCATGTTGCTTACTATGTTGCTGTACCGTTTTCGATTGTAGCAGGCCTTAATTACACCCCCATTTCCCCCAAAGCTTATTAAACACCCTGGCCCTTTTAAAAAACAAACCTCCCACTGCTATATTTGCGGCTTAAATCTTTTATGTGATACAGCTGCAATCCAAACTTCCCAATGTAGGCACAACCATCTTTACTGTAATGAGCCAATTGGCTGTGGAGTACAATGCAGTAAATCTTGGACAAGGCTTTCCTGATTTCCAGATGAGTGATGAATTAACGGACTTGGTTAATAAAGCCATGAAGAACGGCTTTAACCAATACACTCACATGAATGGCTTACCCTTACTGAGAGAGCGATTGGCAGAGAAAGTTCAGAAGTTGTATAATACTGCTATAGATGCAGATAAACAGATCACTGTTACACCAGGTGCCACATATGCAATCTATACTGCCTTAACGGCTGCATTACAACCTGGTGATGAAGTGATCGTTTTTGAACCCTGCTACGACAGTTATATTCCAAACATTGAAGTTAACGGAGCAAAAGCAGTTCTCATCAACCTGCAGTATCCCGATTATTCTATTCCCTGGGAAGAAGTGAAGCAGCAGATCACCAGTAAAACAAAAATGATCATGATCAACTCTCCACAAAATCCTACGGGGAGTGTATTGAGCGAAAATGATATTCAACAATTGAGGGAAGTTACTGCTGGCACTAATATCATTATTTTGAGTGATGAAGTGTATGAGCATTTGATATATGATGGTATCCCGCATTTCAGTATTCTTCGCTATCCTGATCTTTTAGAAAGGAGTTTCGTTACTTTTTCATTTGGCAAAACATATCACTGCACCGGTTGGAAACTTGGATATTGCATTTCTTCTATAGAGCTAATGAAAGAGTTTAGAAAAGTGCACCAGTTTAATTGCTTTACATGCAATACACCATTGCAGGTAGGTATTGCCGAATACATTGTTAATGAAGAAGCATATCTCTCTCTCCCTGCATTTTACCAGGCTAAGCGAGATTATTTTTCAGATCTTATGAAAGCTACTCCGTTTAAAGCTATGACCAGTCGTGGTAGTTATTTCAAGTGTTACAGTTATTCGCATCTTTCTGATGAGTTGGATAAGGATTTTGCTTTACGACTTATAAAAGAATATGGCATTGTAACCATTCCTGTTTCTGCATTCTATAAGAATGGAAAAGACGATAAAGTGCTTCGCTTCTGTTTTGCCAAGAAAGAAGAAACCTTGGAGAAAGCAGTTGAAAAGCTCATTCATTTTAAATAAGATAACTGCATTAGGTATTCAGCTATCCCATTCAGGTAAGCAGCAGCAATTTTAAACGATTGTATAGATAGCGAGCGTTTGTAAAAAGGAATTAAGAAGTACTATTCTCATTAAGTACATTTTTCATCCTTGGTCCTGAAACTATCGGCGGAAGGTTCTCCTTCCGCTTCTTTTTTGCCGACTTCTGGCAAATATTTGAGTTTATTGCTTCACACTTTTATAGTTTCCTATCAATTTCAGCTGTCGCTCATCCTTCTATTTTACCGTTCATCAATTTGAACAGTACTATGTATTGCATTATACATTTGATAATCAATATTTTAAGTTCTATTGTCTGCAGATTACTAAAAAAAACATACTACTGTGTGTTGCATAGTACCAAATAATCTCCCATCTTTGTGTTGTCAAAGGGAATGAATCCCAAAAACAAAAAACCAGATCACAAACACATTAAAATAGATTTTATGAGAACAGAAACTAACACCCTCTTTGCTTCAATCAGCAACGACCATATGAACCAAATGGTAAAAGAGGTTAAGGAAACCGTTGCCACTGATGTTAACCAGGAGAACAGCAAAACTTTTAGCACGGCCGACCTGTGGAGAATTCAAAAGAACAGGAGAATGAGAGTTCAGAGAAGATTGATCTTTTAAGCTGATCAAAGAACCCAAAGCACTAAGAGTGCGACGCAACAAACGGTGAGTAAAGAATAGAAAGCCGATTCAATAAAAAAATAAAAACTCCGGTTATGGATATACAGAACACACAAAGCCAGATGCGGAAAGGGGTATTGGAGTTTTGCATCCTGTCCATTATTCAGCAGGGAGAAGTTTATCCTTCTGATATCGTGGAAAGAATGAAAGCAGCCAACCTTCATATACTGGAAGGTACCCTCTACCCTTTGCTAACAAGATTAAAGAATGCAGGCTTGTTAACCTACCGCTGGGTAGAAAGCAATAGCGGACCGCCCAGGAAATATTTCCTGATGACCGACAAAGGCCATGAGTTTTACCAGGAACTCGAAAGAACCTGGAAAGAACTGGCTGATGCGGTTCATGCACTAACTCAACCAATTGACAGCACCAACTCCAACTTTAACCAAAAAACTGAACCACAATGAAAAAGGTAATAAACATAAACTTCCAGGGCAGGGTGGTTCCCATTGAGGAAGCAGCCTACGACATACTGAAGCAGTATGTTGAAAGCCTTCGCAGGTTCTTCGCAAACGAGGAAGGGAAAGACGAAATCATTAACGATATAGAAGACCGTATTGCCGAACTTTTTGCAGAGATATTAAAGAAGGGTAGCTCAGTTATAACTGACGAAGATGTAAATGCCATTATCGCCAGCATGGGCCGACCTGAAGAGTTTGAAGCAGAAGAGGCAAGTGTAAAATCACAGTTGGGAAGTGAAGGAACCAGTACAGGTGCCGGTCACCAGTCAACTACATCAGAATCTACACCGAGGGGAAGACTTTACAGGGATGATACTGATAAAATGCTTGGTGGTGTTTGTGGTGGTGTTGCCAACTACTTAAGAATAGATTCTTCTTTAGTTCGAATTCTCTTCGCTATCATCACTTTTGGTGGTTTCGGTGCAGGCTTCTTATTATACATACTTCTCTGGATCATACTCCCAAGCCGTTCTTTAGAAAGGAACGTGGTAAGAAAAAGATTGTTTCGCAATCCTGAAGACAAAGTGATTGCAGGTGTGGCAAGTGGACTGGCAGCTTACTTTAATATAGCTGTGTGGATACCAAGATTGATCTTTGCATTTCCATTGGTAATCGGGATTGTTACTTCTATCTTAAGAAATGCATTCTGGGATTTTGATCCATTTCCTTCTGTAGTATTTGGTTCATTCGGCGGTACATTGTTCATAGTGTATGTTATACTGTGGGCTGTAATTCCGGAGGCAAAATCTGCCTCAGAAAAACTGGAGATGAAAGGTGAGAAAGTTGATCTGAATACGATTAAGAATACCATCCAGGAAGACCTGAAAGGTTTTGGTGCAAGAGCAGAAAAATGGGGTAAAGATGTTGGCGAAAAAGCCGGACAGTGGGGCAAAGAATTTGGCGAATCGGTAGGAAACCAGGGTGTAAGAGTAGGTGTAGAGTTTGCCAATGTAGGCAAGAGTGGTGGAAACAGGTTCCTGCAGGTGTTAGGTGTTCTAATAAAAGCATTCTTTCTTGTAGTTGCCGGTGTAATCGCATTTGCTTTATTAATGGCGATCATATTCGGTTCAATAAAAGGATTCGATTTTGTACCACTGAAAGATTATTTACTGGAAGGCTTCTGGCAGAACTTCCTCGTATGGCCAACCATCATCCTTTTTATATTCTTACCGGTTATCGGTTTGATCACCTGGATCACGAGAAGAGTGATGAGGGTACAATCAGGTAAGCATTATCTCGGATGGATCTTCGGAGGATTATGGACCCTCGGCTGGGTATGTGCAATATGTCTGGCTGCAGGCATCGGTGGTAATTTCAGCAAACAGGTAAGTGAAAAATTCCCGGTTACAATAACTCAACCCTCAACCCAAACCCTTACTGTAAAACTGGGTGAAGAACCAGGAAAATTTTATCCTTACCATGTTTTCGATGATGACCATGATGATGAGATATTCATGCTTACCAAAGATGAAGATTCAATGCTCATTAGAAGAGTAACGGTGGAAGTGGCGAAAAGCGATGACTCTCTTTACCATGCTTATGTGATCAAAGTGTCAAGAGGTGGAAAGATCTCTAAAGCTGAGGAGAATATGCAAAAGCTCAGTTTCGATATCACACAACTTGATAGCGTACTCACACTTCAGAAAGGATTCACTATCACCAAAGATTCTAAGTTCAGAGATCAGCGTGTGGCAATCGTAATTGAAGTTCCTGTTGGCAGGAAAATATATTTAGATGAGAGCCTTGACTGGTACGATTGGTTTAATATGGATTTCGACAGGGGCAGATGGAACAGGAATACGTCTTACGACAAAAGAACCTATTCAATCACTACCGGCAGGCCTTACATCATGACTACTTCAGGAATTGAAAGAGTACATAAAGATGAAGAGCATAGGGAAGAGGGCTATAGTGGAGAAGGTACTGATATGCCTGACGAGAAAACTTCAGAACAGTTAGAGAAAGAAATAGAAGAAAGAAGAATTGAACTCGACAGGAAGAAGAAAGAACTGGAAAAAGTTGACAGCACCTATAAGTATAAGCCTGCAGCTGCAACAGATGATGCAAATGCAAATAAGCCACAAGCCAAAACAAGCTTACAGCAAACGATATACTTTCCTGCTGATATTTTGATGATGAGATTCGGCAGCTAAACTCGGTTGAAGTTGGGAGTTAAACAGAACCCTGTCTTGATCACAGGAGAGGGTTCTTCCCTTTTTAAAACTACTTTGTATGAGAAAATTCCTCACCCTTATTATTACCGCCATTACATTTTCATCCTGCAGCGATGAATTTAATCAAAGCATGGATGTTTTCTTCTGTACAACAACACCTTCAAGAGACCAACGATATTTGTTCGTTGATAAGGAAAACATAGGTATCCTTCCCTATGCTGAAATGGCTCCTGGTTGTGAAGAGCTTCCATCAAAAAAACAAGCTTTGTATTCTAATATCAGGTCTGGAAAGCATACGATCGAAGTAAAAGACAGTATCGGCAAGATCCTTTATTCTTCAAGGCTGAAGATTAGCAGGAGAACAAATCTTACAAACATCAGTGCCTCTACCAATGGAACACGATGGAGTACCAAGATCAAATCACGGGATGGATGCATTGTGGTAGAAATAGTTCATTGATCAATCAAGCAACAGCAATCCTGTTGCTTTTGTTTTTTCTGCTTAGTTACTTCACTTATTTTTGCCGCCTTAACAACTACACATGAAGAATACACCTTTCACCCAAAAGCATATTGCACTCGGAGCTAAAATGGCATCTTTTGCAGGATACAACATGCCGATCAGCTATACAAGCATCAATGAAGAACATGCAGCTGTTCGAAAAAATGCCGGTGTTTTTGATGTAAGCCATATGGGTGAATTTATGCTGAAAGGTGAAAATGCACTCGATCTTATTCAAAGAGTCACCACGAACGATGTGTCCAAAATAAAGAACGGCCAGGCTCAATACAATTGTTTTACAAACGAGAACGGTGGTATTGTAGATGACCTTATTGTATATTGTATTGAAGAGAATAAAGTGTACATGCTGGTGGTGAATGCATCTAACATCGAAAAAGACTGGAACTGGGTAAGTAAACACAACACCAGGAATGTTGAGATGCACAATATCAGCGATAAAACATGTTTGCTGGCAATTCAGGGTCCGAATGCTACGAAAATTCTCCAGCAGTTAACAGAACTGGATATCATGAATCTTAAATACTACACGTTTGTAAAAGGAACATTTGCAGGTGTAGAAAATGTACTGATCAGTGCAACAGGTTATACCGGTAGTGGTGGAGTTGAAATTTATTTTGAAGACGAGAATGATAATGCTGGTAAAATCTGGGATGCCATTTTTGAAGCAGGATCAGCACAGGGGATAAAGCCAATTGGCCTTGCTGCAAGAGATACACTAAGATTAGAGATGGGTTATTGTCTTTATGGAAATGATATTGATGATACCACCTCACCTTTAGAAGCTGGGTTAGGATGGATCACTAAATTGAATAAGCCAACACATTTTACTGCAAAAGAAATCCTGGAAAAACAGAAAGCGGAAGGAATGAAAAGAAAACTGGTTGGCTTTGAAATGATCGATCGTGGAATTCCAAGGCACGATTACATCATTAAAGATGCCGCCGGAAATGAAATTGGTAAAGTCACCAGCGGAACACAATCTCCCTCACTAAATAAAGGTATAGGCCTTGGTTATGTTACTTTGGAAAATGCAGGATTAGATACCGAGATATTTATCGATATCAGGAACACCCCGGTAAAAGCGAAAGTGGCTAAGTTTCCATTTGTCTGATTTAATGAGATAAGTTTTTAGTTACTAATGCTTTCTGTGTTTGAATTAATGCCTAACTTGATTGGGCTTATTCATTCCATATGAGAAATTATCCCTTAAGGATAGCCATTATTTATTTTCTTGTTGCTATTTTATGGATAGTTCTCAGTGATGGTTTGGCCGACGAGTTAGTGCCTGATCATTACCTTACCACCGTTCAAAGCATTAAGGGTTTTGCATTTGTTCTAGTTACAGCCATTATTCTTTTCTGGGTTACCCACTATTCCTATCGTAAGATCAGGATCAATGAACAGAACTATCGTAAGCTGTTCAAGGAAAGTCCGCAACCAATGTATGTGTTTGATACAAAAACACTGAAATTCCTTACCGTTAACGATGCTGCAATTGCTAAATACAAGTATAGCTACGATGAATTCAGGAGTATGACACTACTTGATATTCGTCCATCTGAAGAACATGAGGCCATTCTCATGTTTCTGAAAAGCCTTGAAGACAAACCTTATCACGAATCGGGTATCTGGAAACATATTGATAAGGATGGAAAAATATTTTACGTAAGAATTGCTTCGCATGCAGCCATATTTGGAAACAGGAATGCAAGAGTTGTAGTAGCATTTGATATAGATGAACAGATACAGGCTCAGAAAAGAGTACAGATATCCGAAAGTAAACTGAGAGGTCTCATCAACAATACAGATGACCTTATATGGATGGTAGATAAAGATGGACTTGTAGTAGCAGTTAATGAAGCGTTCAAAGATAAATTCAGAGCAGCAACAGGGTTTGATTTACAGTTAAGCAAAAAGATAGACGTTAAAAAGCTTCCTTCAACCTGGCTTATTCATAACTGGCATAACTATATGAAAGAGGCTTTCGGTGGTAAGAAATTACGTATTGAACAGGAAGTAGAAACCAATGGTAAAAAAGAATGGTTTGAGATAATTCTTAATCCTATTGTTAACGATGCAGGTGAAGTGTTTAGCGTAGGATGTTTTGCCAGGGACATTACCAGCAGAATAGAATCGGAGAACCAGATCAAAGAACAGGTAAGCCGATTAAAAGAAGTTGCCTGGATACAATCTCACGAAGTGAGAAGACCCCTGGCCAATATCTTAGGGCTCATTGATCTTCTGAGACATAGTAATAGTAAAGAAGAAAAACCAGATAACGAACTGCTTGATCATATGGAACTTTCCTGTAAAGAACTTGATGTAGTCATTAAGAAAGTAGTCAACAAATCTGCAACAGGGGATACGGTATAAACCTAGGCATAGTTTTTCCAGATGGTAAGAAAAGCTTGCTATGCATAGAGACGGTGCAAACAAAAGTTTGTGGCAGGAGGCCATGCCTGTTTACTCTCCAAAACACAAGATCGTTCCCGAAAAAATTGTTGATGTATTGATTGTCGGTGGAGGAATCACAGGACTATCAACAGCTTTAGAACTACAGAAAGCAGGGAAGCAGTGTTTACTTATTGAAGCATGTACAATAGGTTTTGGCACCACAGGTGGTACAACTGCTCATTTAAATACCTTTCTCGATACCTCATATGATGTGCTTGAAAACAAATTCGGGGAAAAGAGTGCACAGCTTGTTTTCCAGGCTGCCAGCAAAGCAATAGAATTAATCAAAAAAAATGTTGACGAGTATAATATTGATTGTGGCTTCAGTTATAAAGATGGCTATTTGTATTCGCAAAATGCAAAGCAATCTGAGGATTTGGATAAAATAATTGAATGCTCACGGAAAGCCGGGATGGATATTAATTATACCAACGATATCCCTTTGCCAATTCCCTTTGAAAAGGCCGTAAAATTCTCCGGCCAGGCACAATTTCACGCATCAAAATATCTTTATGGTATTGCAGAGGCTTATGAAGATGCGGGAGGCCATATTGTGCAAAATTGCAAACTGGAAAGCTTCGAAAGCAATGGTCTTGCAGAAGCAAAAACAAACCTGGGCGTTATCCGTGCAAGGAAAATGATCTTTGCCACACACATTCCGCCAGGTATTAACCTGTTGCATTTTCGTTGTGCCCCGTATAGAAGTTATGCTTTGGCAGTAAAACTGGCCGATAATAAATATCCTGATGCGTTGGTGTATGATATGCATGACCCATATCACTACTTCAGAACACAGGATGTAAATGGATCCAAATATCTTATTGCCGGAGGTGAAGATCATAAAACCGGACATAACGAGAATACAGATTTCTGTTTTACAAAACTGGACAGTTACTTAAGCAAGTATTATGATATTGAAGAGGTCTCATTCAAATGGTCATCAGAATATTTTGAACCATCAGACGGACTTCCATACATCGGACATTTACCAGGGTTTACAGACAATGTGTTTGTAGCAACAGGGTTCAGCGGAAATGGTATGACCTATTCTCATGTTGCTGCAAAACTATTGGCCGATCTCTTGGTTACTGGTAAAAGTGACTATAAGGATCTCTTTTGTCCGAGCCGGATAAAACCAGTTGCCGGCTTCACCAATTTTATAAAAGAGAATGCAGATGTGGTGAAGGAGTTTATCGGTAAACGTCTTTCAAAAGAAAAGATCGAAAGCCTGGTCGAAATTGCAAAAGGTGAAGGCAGAGTAGTGAAATATGAAGGAGAATCGATTGCATTATATCGTGATGAAAGAGGTTGTTTGCATGCTGTGAACCCTGTTTGCACCCATGCAAAATGTATTGTGCAGTGGAATACCAGTGAAAAAAGCTGGGACTGTCCTTGTCATGGAGCAAGATATACAGCCGATGGAAAAGTGATCACTGGTCCTGCAAGTAGAGATCTTGAGATTGTTGAGCTGAAAGACCTGGTGAAGGTTGATTGATCTTATGATAATGTGATGCTGAGGCTCTCGAAGCATGATTTATATATTGTCCTGCATTAAACTGCAGGACTTTTTTATTTGCTTAGCAGAAGTGGTACTATTGAGCTTCTGTTGTGTCAAATCGACGAAGGAGATTCACCGATACAAAAATGAAAAATCAAAATACAGAGGTACTCACTTCAACGTTCTGAAGTTGATTGAGCAAAACCATCCAAGCTATTTTTTATTCAATGCTTCTTTAATCATTGCCTCGAGCACTTTCATGTCTACATCTTCCAGTTTATTGATGTAAAGACAACCTGCTCCTGTTTTATACTTCCCTAGTTTCTCTAAAGCTTCGGCATGAGCTTTAATATCTATGGTAAGATGCAATGACAGGTTAGCTTTACGTGGCGAAAATCCAATTCTGAACCATTCAACTTCTCTGCCTGTAGCCGAACTCTTATATACCATATTACCAAAGCCAATCATTGAAGCACCCCACATTTTCGGTTTTTCCTTCGATGCTTTTTCCATCAGCTTTAATAAAACAAGGCTGTCTCTCCGTTTCTGTTCATCAGCAACGGAAGCAATGAAATCTGCAACACTGGAATCGGTTTGTTTGGTTTTTATTTGTGCGAGTTTCCCCATGAGATGATAGTTTAATAAATGATTGCTCAATAAAGTTATTCAGTTGAAGCGTGCGACGCAACAGAGCTTAATTGAAATACTTTGCCAAGTACCCAAAACACAAAAGCCCTGTAACATAAATGCTACAAGGCTTTATCCCATGAGAAATCGCAGCTGTGGAGGAAGGGATCGAACCTTCACGGGGAAGTTAGCTGAAATGCAAAGTTTAGTGGTCAACCCTGGTCGGCCTTACCATTGGTAACGTCGGCTCTACATTAAGTTTGTTCTTTGCTCCCCACCCTCGAGACGAGAGGGCATGTCTGCCAAAAATTTCATCACCCCACAGTATTAAAAGAGCTTTTGCTTGTTTGCTACCACAATATTAAAGTGTATCGCTTATTTGTTGAATATTTTCGAACATTATTTTTATAACTTTCGAAATTGTCTAATTAATCTTTTATAAGTTTGATTTCATTTAAAAACCACCATCTAAATGGCAGCAAAATTAAATCTTGACAAATTAGACCTCCAGATCATCCATCATATGCAGGAAAATGCTGAGATATCTTATGCCGATCTTGGTAAGAAATTATTTGTTTCCGGTGGAACCATTCATGTACGCATTAAGAAATTACAGGAAATGGGCATTGTAAGAGGAACCAAACTGAAAGTAGATATTAAAGCAATGGGTTATGATGTGATTGCTTTTATTGGTGTGTACCTGGAAAAAAGTTCTTTGTATGACCAGGTGGCAAAAGAACTGAGAAAGATACCGGAGATCATTCGTGTGAATTATACAACAGGCAACTACAGCATGTTTGCAGAGATTGTTTGTAAGGACATCAACCAGTTAAAGTTTGTATTGCATGATGAATTGCAAAAGATAAAAGGTATTGAAAGAACGGAAACGTTTATTTCGCTGGAAGAAAGTTTTAAGCGGAATGTTGCAGTGATATAAATACCACATAGACTCATTAGAAACATAGGAAAAGGCATATGAATAAACAAGAAAGGAGCTTCTAAATCTGTTTCCGCCATTGTTTATTTATGTGCCTATGTCACTATGTGGTAATCAAAGTTTTGCCTTCACATTCAAAGCATCTCTCAATCCATTTCCAAAAAGGTTAAACGCAAGTACCAATAACATAATGGCAATTCCTGGTGCCAATGCCAGCATAGGATTATTGGTGATGATAAAATTGTAGTTCTCTTTTATCATCAATCCCCAGCTTGGTTGTGGTGGCTGAACACCTACACCGAGAAAACTCAAACCTGCTTCAATAACAATGGCGGAAGCAAAGTTGCTGGCAGCAATTACCATAACAGGTCCTAAAATATTGGGAAGAATATGATTGAATATGATCCTTGTGTTTGAAAAGCCCAGTGCTCTTGCTGCTTCAACGTATTCCATTTCTCTTGCAGCTAAAACCTGTCCGCGGACCAGTCTTGCAACATTCACCCACATGGTTAATCCCACAGCAATGAACACTTGCCAGAAACCTTTTCCCAAAGCAAGTGTGATGGCAAACACCAATAATAAAGTTGGAATACTCCAGATAACATTAATGAACCACATGATCACATCATCAATCCATCCTCTGAAATAGCCTGCAAGTGATCCTAATAAAATTCCAATGGTTAAAGAGATTAATACAGCAATAAAACCTACACTTAAACTCACTCTTACCCCAACTATTAAACGACTTAAAATATCTCTTCCAAATTTATCCGTGCCTACATGATAAGTTCTTTTTATTACAGGTTCTTCGGCTAATTGTGCAATATTGTACGATTGTCTTTCGCTAATTCCTTCATCCACGAATTTATCGACGATGATGCTGTCTCCATTTCTTTGAAAGCTGTTGATCGGCACGAGATTGTAGTTGCTCTCTTTTCCATTGATCAGCTTAGAAATAAAATTCCTGTGTTCAATATCTCGTTCTTTTTTTACCTGGAGTAATTGAATAGAATAGCCCGGTTTCTTACTTCCAATTTCCGGGATAATTGTATTTGCAAACGGTGTATTATCAGGAGCAACAATGTAGGCAAATAAAAACAACAGGAATGAAAATATAATGACCACTACACCAGCAAGTGCACCTTTGTTTTTTCTGAGACGTTTCCAGAATAAAGATTTTATCGGTGTGGTAGCGTTCATTTTTATTTTGTCAGCTTTCGTGGTACGGGCATCTTCGTTGTCCCAATAGCTATCGGGACTCACTTCAACTTTCTTTCCTTCATTCATCAGACTGAGCTATATCATTTATTTCACCTTTCTTCCTTTCCACCGGTAACTTCCAAATTTACCCAGCCATCCTGCAATAACCATATAAAGAATGTGAAAAGGCTGCATTATGGTAAACCACCAAAGTAGTTTTTTCTCTTTATAGAACGTTGCTACCGGGAACATAAAAGTTAACTCAACGAGGATCTTACAGATAATGGAGACTATAAGAAGTTTCAAATAAAAAAGGTCAATAAAACTCAGTACTGCTAATGCAAATAGCAAAACATTATAGAAATATACAAGTACCAGTACGAGAATGATGCTCTTGTCATCATATTTTTCAGCTTTGCTGGCCCATCGAACTCTCTGGTTAAAGAAACTTTTCCAGTCAGGCATTGGTGCTGTGCTAACGATAGCTTCCGGAGAAAAAAGATATCCAATCTTGCCGGGATAGCGGTTCTGTATTTTATGCATTAATAGCATGTCATCACCGCTGGCAACATTGTCTATTCCTTTAAATCCATTTACCTCGTAATATGCTGACTTTTTGTAAGCAAGATTGGCCCCATTACACATGCTATGCTTTTCTGCAGAAACAGCAGCTGCAGTAATACCCTGCAGGCTCAGGAAATCGAGGCATTGAAATATAGAAACAAAGCTACCCGTATTGTTGAATTTTACCGGACCAGCGACCAGTTCTGGATCATGTTGCTGAATATAATTATCGAAGGATTTTAACCATTCAGGTGCCATAAGACAATCAGCATCTGTGGTGACTATCCATTCACCTGAAGTCTGGTTAATGGCCATATCTATTGCTTTCTTCTTGTAAGCATTTAATAATTTCCCTTTCACCAGTTCTGCAAGCCGAATAAGTTTCAGCGATGAGAATTTATTCTGAAGTTCAATAATAACCGCAGAAGTGCTATCAGATGAATGATCGTCTATCACAATCACTTCAAATAAATCCGACGGATAATGTTGTTTGAATATAGATTCTACACAAAGACCAATGCTATCTTCTTCGTTTCTTGCAGGGATTATTACAGAAAACTTTGTTTTCGGAGTAATGTTTCTTTGACTAAAAGGCTTCAGCTTACAAAAAAGTTTTCGGTAGTACAATATCAATCCAATGTAAGCACCGGTAAATAAGGTAAGAATAACAATGGAAATGATATGCCACATCAAAACAAAGAAAAACTATTTATTCATAGAAAAGTGCAGCGATGTCTTTGGTGTATTTCTCTTTCAGCAACTGGTGACCTGCTTTTATCTTTTTTACCATGATGGTGTCATTGGCTTTATCCAGGCTTGTTGATCGTTCAGCAAGGATCACCCTGTCGTAAATTCCAAACAACATTCTTAATGGCACCTGGTATTGTTGGAGTGATGCAGTGATCAACGAAGCTTTCGGCAAAAATTTTCGCATTGTTGTCCATCTTTTGTACAGCATTTCTCTTTCACCCTGGTCATCCAGGTAGGTATGTGCAAATTTGAAAATGCTTTTGTTCAATAGGCGAAAGCTTTTCAGAAAGGTCATGCCTGAGAAAAACCAATATGGCTTTTTCATAGTATAACTAAAAAGCTTGTTGCCAATGCCTGTTTGAGTAGAGAACCAGTACCAGAAATTTTTGTGCAGCCCATCCGGTGCAACCAAAACAACTCTTTCTATTTTCGAAGGAACATGCTGGAACATTGCTAATGCAATTCTGCCACCCATGCTGTAACCAAGTAATGATATGGTTTGCAGTTCCAGAGGTACAATACGAATGATGATCTGTTGTAGATCCTCAGGGGTAAACGATAATCCCTCATTCCATTCTGTTTTTCCGTGGTACGGAAAGTCGATCGCAATTAAGGTATAATCACTTCCAAGACCAGTTCTTAGAAATGTAAAACTTTGAGCGTCTTCACCATAACCATGAAAGCAGAAAAGAAACTTTGTTCCATGGCCAAACTTGAGGTAATGGACAAAAGATTGTTTATATGGCAGCAAATGGCTTTCCATCAGGTTAAAACATGTATAAAAATCTTTGCAGATTCAAAAAAACGAATTTACTTTGAAATAGTTGCATAAACAACTATATGGCAGGAAACCAGTTTAAGAGAGGCGAATTATACAGCGTTATCAATGGTATGGCTTCTACGGCCGTGGCAAGAAGATTGCAAAAGAATTTCAGGGCTGCAGGGCTTGATATTACCATTGAACAGTGGAGCATCCTGTATCATCTATGGAAAGAAGATAGTTTAAGCCAGCAGGAATTATGCAACCGTACTTTCAGAGATAAACCAAGCATAACACGATTAATAGATAACCTGGAAAAACAAAAATTAGTGAAGCGTGTTTCTTCTGCAGAGGATAAAAGGATAAACATGGTTTGTTTAACAGATGCAGCCAGGGAAATGCAGGAGAAAACTTTAGAGATTGCTAATGAAACAATGGATGAAGCGTTGATCGGTGTAAACAAAGACGAAATAGAAATGGTGAAGAATGTGTTGCAGAAAGTGTATGATAATCTGAAATAACTTCAGCTTCTTCGGAGCTTCCTGTTTATAGAAGATTATTGTTCCGAACCATGAAGTGATTGCGACGCAACAGACGATGCTATGAAATACAAACCGCTGGTATCATAAAAAAACAGAACATCTAAAACCTCTAATATGAGTACAACAATGCAGAATTCGGTTTTGAAAGGTGGTGAGTGGCTGATCAAAGAAAGTGTTGCAGCAGAAACTTTCATCCCCGAAGATTTCAATGAAGAACACCAGATGATCATGGATATGTGCACACAGTTCCTTGACACGGAAGTTGTACCCATGTATGAAAGGATAGATAAAATGGAACCCGGCCTTATGCAAAGCCTGATGGAAAAAGCAGGTGAGCAGGGATTGCTGGCTACAGCTTTTCCTGAGCAATATGGTGGTTTGGGAAAAGATTTTATTACTTCTACGATCGTAACTGAAGCATTGGGTGGAGGTCATTCTTTCTCTGTTGCATTAGCTGCACATACAGGTATCGGTTCATTACCAATTTTATATTTTGGTACAGATGAACAAAAGCAAAAATATATTCCCAAGCTGGCTTCGGGTGAATGGAAAGGTGCTTACGGATTAACAGAGCCGAATAGTGGTAGTGATGCTTTGAGTGCAAAAACAACTGCGAAGCTGAGTGATGATGGAAAATACTATTTATTAAACGGACAAAAATGCTGGATCACGAATGGTGGTTTTGCAGATGTGTATACCGTATTTGCAAAAGTGGATGGTGAAAAGTTCACTGCTTTTATTGTTGAAAGAGGTTTTGAAGGATTCACTCAAGGTCCGGAAGAACATAAAATGGGTATCAAAGGATCATCAACCGTTCAATTGTATTTCCAGGATTGTAAAGTGCCGGCAGAAAATGTTTTGGGAGAAATTGGTAAAGGACATGTGATCGCTTTTAATATTCTCAACATTGGAAGATTGAAATTATGTGCTGCCTGTTTGGGTGGAAGTAAAAGAGCAACCACGGCCACTGTGCAATATGCTGTAACAAGAGAACAATTTAAGCAACCTATTTCGAATTTCGGTGCTATCAAAAACAAACTTGCCGAAATGGCAATCAGGATTTGGGTGGCAGAATCAGGATTGTATCGTGCAGCAAAATGGATCGACGATAAAGAAAAAGAATTAACCGATAGCGGAAAACCGTTCAACGAAGCTTTATTAGGTGCTGCAGAAGAGTATGCCATTGAATGTGCCATATTAAAAGTATATGGCAGTGAAGTATTGGATTTTGTAGTGGATGAAGGTGTTCAGGTACATGGTGGAAATGGATACAGTGATGAGTATGAAATATCGAAAGCATATCGTGATAGTCGTATCAATAGAATTTATGAAGGAACGAATGAGATCAATCGGCTACTTACACTTGATATGACTTTAAAAAGAGCCATGAAAGGAAAGCTGGATATGATGACTCCTGCAATGGCTGTTCAGAAAGAACTAATGAGCATTCCCGATTTTGGCAGTGAAGATGAAGGTGCTTTTGCCAAAGAGCTGAAGTACATCAGCAATTTTAAGAAGGCAATATTGATGACTGCAGGTGCTGCTGTCCAGAAGTTGATGATGAAGCTGGACCAGGAACAGGAAGTGCTGATGAATATTGCAGACATGGCAATCGAAACTTTCCATTGCGAAAGCATTTTGCTGAGGGTGATGAAACTTGTTGAGCAATCAGGAGAAGCTGCCAACAGCCTGAATATTGATATGATGAGAACCTATTTCTATGATGCCGCAGACAGGATCAACAAATCAGCGAAAGATGCATTGAATAGTTTTGCAGAAGGAGATGAGTTAAGGATGATGCATATCGGAATTAAACGCTTCACAAAAGTTGAACCGTTCAACACCAAGGAAGCAAGGAGAAGAATTGCTGATAAGCTGATTGAGGAAAAGAAATATTGCTTCTGATACAAGAAGAAAAGCCTTGAGATTCTCAAGGCTTTTTAATTACATGCTTTCCAGCTTCCGGAATCGCTCATCTTCGAAAGGATTATCGCTTACATTGGTAGTGTTGTCCTCGTAATAATTGCCATATTTTTTGCTTTCTCTTTTGTAGATGATAAAGATGGCAACAATGATAGCCAAAGCAATTACTCCCCACCATATCGGAAATTTTTCGTCCAAAGCCTCGGTAGTCAATTTCCCCTGTTGCTTCATCACATACATCATCGTTACAGCAAATCCATTATTAATAAAATGAGCGATGATGGGAAGCCATAGACTTTTACTGTAGTAGAAAAGAAAGCCAAGAATAATTCCCAAAGCTGTTCTTGAGAGAAAACCATAATATGAAAAATGAACAATACTGAACAAAAGGCTGGTGATGATGATTCCCAGCCATGCATTTTTTGTCCAGTTTACCATCAGCTGTTGTAAAGCACCTCTGAATAACAATTCTTCAAAAAAAGCAGGGGCGACTGCAATTACCAGTAACGTAAAAAGGTAATCACCAATACCATTCATATTAGCCATTAACATCACCTGGTCGGTATATGTTTTCTCCCAGGCCCTGAATGTTTTTTCGAGTTTTGCGGATATTGGGATGTGATTGGTCAACTCTGCCAGGGCACCACTTAAATAGAAAGCGATAAAAATGACTACGGCTGTTAAACCTACCTGTATCCAGTTAAATTTTGTTTTCAGGCCCAGGTGTTTCAGTGGCCTTTTATTCACAATTACAGCATAAATGATCGCCGGTGCTAAAAACATAATGCAGGAAGCAATCAGCTGAACTACCTTGATTGCATCAGCATTAGCAGGATTCATCATGTCTTTCTGCATGGAAAACAGGTCTCCACCCACCATTACCTGCCAAACGACCAGGCCTGCCAGAGAAGAAAAGAGCAAGCCACCGATAACCAATCCCCAAAAAATAACAAACTGTGAAATATAACTGATCCTTGGCTTTGAATTCATAGCGTGAAAAATAAGACTGTAAATTTGCACACGAATTACAGGAATAGTAGCGAAATGAGCGAATAAAATTTATTAAGCGGCAATCCTGTTACAGCACAACAGTACTCATGGTTAAAATTGGCAATATATCATTACCCGAATTTCCACTGCTACTTGCACCAATGGAAGATGTAAGTGATCCTCCGTTTCGTGCCGTATGCAAGGATAATGGTGCCGACCTGATGTACACCGAGTTTATCTCCAGCGAAGGATTGATCAGAGATGCTATGAAAAGCCGCAGGAAGCTCGACATCTTTGAATATGAAAGACCTGTGGGTATCCAGATATTTGGTGGTGACGAAGAAGCTTTGGCCTTGAGTGCTAAGATCGTAGAGACAGTGCAACCTGATTTGCTCGATATTAACTTTGGATGTCCTGTAAAAAAAGTTGCATTGAAAGGAGCTGGAGCAGGTGTATTGAAAGATATCGACCTGATGGTTCGGTTAACAGATGCTGTAGTAAAAAGCACCTCACTTCCTGTTACAGTTAAAACAAGGCTAGGTTGGGATGAAAAAAACCTGAACATAGAAGAAGTTGCTGAACGTTTGCAGGATGTTGGCATCAAGGCTTTGGCTATACATGGCAGAACAAGATGCCAGATGTACAAAGGTGAAGCCGATTGGTCATTGATTGCTAAAGTGAAGAACAATTCTCGTATTCATATTCCGATATTCGGTAATGGTGATATTGACTCACCACAGAAAGCATTGGAATATAAAAACAGGTATGGTGTGGATGGAATTATGATCGGTCGTGCTGCTATCGGTTATCCTTGGATATTTAATGAGATCAAACATTATTTTGCAACAGGTGAAATGTTACCGCTACCTACCATCGAAGCAAGAGTAGCCGTTTGTAAAAAGCATTTACAAAGATCAGTTGAGTGGAAAGGACCAATCGTTGGCATCAACGAAATGAGAAGGCATTATGCCAATTACCTAAAAGGACTTCCGGGAATAAAAGAATTCCGTAACAGGTTGGTTACATTGAGAGAAATGGCAGAAGTAGAAGCGGTTTTAGATGAAGTTGAATCAACTTACAGAGGCTGTGAAGTAGAAAGAACTCCGATAGAGCTGATCAATTACCACGAAAAATGCCCGGTTTAATTAACTCGTTTCTTTTCCAATTCTTTCGTCACCGGTCTTTATCAGCTCGCAGGCCTTTTTTACTTTTTGCTCAAAATCGTCGAGGTCTTCACTGATAAATATCCAGCTGTTTTCTTCACCATCAAGATCAAATTCCATCTTTGAAGTATGGATCTCTTCCTGTAATGCAGTAAAATATGCAGGCTGGGTAGCAACAAAAACACCGTTAAACTCAAGCTGGCTTTCTTTATCTCTTAGCAGCATCAATAGTTGCGTGTCCTTCAATAATCCATAACAGCCTAACATCTTCCTGATCCTGGGCCGGAACGGATACAATTCTTTCAACACAAAATCATAGGGCACTTCGTAATTCATGATTGCTGTTTAGCATTCACTAATCTTATGATCTCTTCACCCATTGGAGAAATCCCCGGATCAAAATATTGCAATAATACACCCTCTTCACTCACCAGGTATTTTGAAAAATTCCAAACCGGTTCCTGTTCGTTCCAGCCATTTTTGGTTTTGTCACTCAGCCACGAAAAAACCTCGTTCTTATTAGCTCCAATAACAGAACTCTTCTTAGCTAAGGGAAAAGTAACACCATAATTCACCTGGCAGAAAGCTGCAATTTCATCATCGTTTCCTTTCTCCTGCTCTTTAAAATCATTGGCAGGAAATCCGATTACCACAAGTTTATCCTTATGTTGTTCATATAATTTCTGAAGGTCTTCATATTGGTTGGTATAGCCACAATCGCTTGCAGTGTTTACGATCAACACTTTTTTGCCTCGCAATTCAGAGAAACTCAACTGCTTTCCATCATTCAGTGTAATGGTTAGCTCGTGAAAAGGTATGGTAGGAGTCATATTCATTTTATTTGCATAAACAGTATTTCTCGAGCCTATAAGCTTTGTAAAAAACATCCAAAGAGGATAGACGGTGGTTAGTATTTTTTGCCTCGCTGTCATTGCTCAAAGGTATACCTGTTAGATGTAGTGTATCAGTTTGAAATTTCCCCCAAATAATGAGGGTCAACTACTTTTTCAAAAAACCTTTTGGATTTACGACTCTCAATCTTAAAAGCAGCGAGTAACATACCATAGCCAATTAAAGAGAAGGGCACAAGAAAAAGAGATTTCGGATCAAATGCGTTTTCTCGAATCATCTGTTTAATAATAAAATATCCTGCGAGAAATACTACCGCAAACCATGGGATTGAAAATACATAACCATAAGAACTTAAAGACATTACTATGTGAACCGTTGTTTTCCCATCATTGCTTACAAACACTTCACCATTAATCGAAGGAAGCCATCCATTTCTGTATCGGATAATTCTTGAAATTTCAAATTTACCATTTGTAATATACCCTTCGTAGAGAGACTTTCTATTTAAATTGAAAAAAGTAATTTTTGGAGGTTCAATATTGAGGGAAAGCCTACGTGATACTTCTTCCGGAGTTAGATCAGTTGTAAGATAATAATTCTCATAAGGAATAAATTTCATAGCTCAGGGTTATTACCTAAATAAAAAAAAATGATCATTACATTTTTGATTCATTCCTTATAAGGCTCCCTCTTTGCTCAGGTGCTTCAAGAGTGAATGATTCACAATATCCTAATAGTTATTAAACCTCTTAGATATTGGAAAATTTTTTGCAAGTCCAAACCTTACCTTTGCTCACCTACAAAACAGCATGGCATTATCATTCTTTAAAAGAAGACAAGGACCAGAAAGAGCTGAGATGACGTTCATCGATCATCTCGAAGAACTCAGGTGGCATATCATTCGTTCGCTTTTGGCCGTAATGGTTTTTGCAATACTCATTTTCCTCAACATAAATTGGGTGTTCGATAATATTATTGCCGGGCCTATTATGCCTGATTTTGTGAGCTATAAAGCTTTATGCGATCTTAGTAGGTGGCTTCGTTTAGGTGATGCTCTCTGCATGCAACCCGTTAAGGTTGAAATGATCAATACTGAATTTGGTGGCCAGTTCTTCAGCACATTCAGCATTGCTTTTGTTGGTGGAATTATCGGAGCTTTTCCATACATCTTCTGGGAATTCTGGAAATTTCTCAAACCTGCATTACGACCATCAGAATTAAAATACACCCAGTTCGTGATTTTCTGGGTTTCTTTTTTCTTTTTTCTTGGCGCCGCTTTCGGGTATTTTATTTTAGGTCCTTTCACTTTTAATTTCCTTGCCAGCTTCCAGATCAGTGGTGTGGGAATGGTCAAGACATTACCTACCATCAAAGATTATATCGACAACCTCACCAATCTTATTCTCGGTTGTGGCATTGCTTTCGAATTGCCGGTACTTGCATTCGTACTAACAAAAGTTGGCCTTATTACTCCCACCTTTCTTAAAGCAAAACGTAAATATGCAATCGTACTCATTTTAATTGCTGCTGCGATCATTACTCCAAGTCCGGATTGGGTAAGCCAGGCTATTGTATTTCTTCCTTTGTTCCTGTTATACGAGCTAGGCGTTATCATTTCTTCAAGAATTTATAAAGAAGAATTAAAGCAGGAGTTGAAAGAATGGAGTTAGTATTTCGCCGGCATCATACCGCTCATGAATCTTTCGTTGCGTCGCACTCTTGTACAATATATCTTTATTCATCAATACCGCTACATGAACAACTTCGACTTATCAAAACCCATAGCCATTGGCTGTGATCATGCAGGATTTGAGTACAAACAATCCATTATCAAATGGCTGACAGATAAAGGTTACGAAGTCAAAGACTTCGGCACCTACTCAGTTGAGTCTGTGGATTATCCCGATTTTGCACATCCAACAGCTTCCAGTGTAGAGAATGGAGAATCAGCTTTTGGTATTCTCATCTGTGGAAGTGCAAACGGAGTGAACATCACAGCAAACAAACACCAGGGCATTCGTTCTGCTCTCTGCTGGAACAATGATGTGGCAAGATTGGCTCGTCAACACAATAATGCAAATGTTATTTCACTTCCTGCAAGATTTGTTGCCTTGCATTATGCTATTGAAATGGTAGAAAATTTTATGACCACGGCTTTCGAAGGTGGTCGTCATGAGAATCGTGTAAATAAAATCGCCTGTTAAAAAATGAAGAGACTATTATTACCAGTGATCCTGCTGGCATCTTTTAGTGCAATTGCACAGGTAAAGGAAAAAAAGATCAGTAAGTACGCTAAAACGATTAAGGTAAAAGACCTTAGAAAAAAGCTTTCTGTTATCGCTTCGGCTGAAATGGAAGGAAGAGCTACTGCTACTGACGGACAGCGAAAAGCTGCAGCATACATAGAGGGTCAGTTCAGAAACCTTGGTTTATTACCCGGAAATGGCAATAGCTATGAACAGGTATTTAATGTTTACCAGGATAGTGTTATCACAAATTCATTTATTGCGAATGGTAAAACATTGGAAGTAAATAAGGATTATGTTTTTACTGTGAACAGCTTTCCTTCCGGTTCATGGAATTTTGATAAAATTCATTTTGCCGGAGCTGGAGTTTTAGATACAGCTAATCTTTCTATAGCTGGTAAGTGGGTAATGATCGACGAAGGAAGCTTTGCCGTAATGCGTCAGAAATTCGGCCAGCTAAGAAGAAGGCAGGCAATGGGAATTATCGTGGTAAGTAAAAACTTTCCAAAAAGAACTCCATTTGCTGCAAAAACCGGCTTGTATAAAAATTCAGGTGATCAATTTCCATACATCACTGTTTCTTACAATGCTGCTGCCCAAATACTGAATAGGAGTAGTATGGATTCAGCTTCATTGGTATCGCTTTCAAAAGAAACGTATACCACTAACACTGCTATCAATATTTCAAAGCAAAAGATCACTTTAGAAAGCACGAATGTATTAGGATTATTGCCAGGTACTGATAAAAAGGACGAGTATGTTTTTCTTACTGCTCACTATGATCATATTGGCAAACGTGGAGATTCTGTTATCTATTATGGTGCTGATGATGATGGTTCAGGAACAACCGGCATCATAGAAATAGCTGAAGCATTCGCTCAGGCTAAAAAGAAAGGTCATGGTCCAAGAAGAAGTATCGTTTTCATGGCTGTTTCCGGTGAAGAATATGGTTTGTGGGGTTCTGAGTTTTATACCGATCATCCGATATTCCCTTTGGAGAAAACAACAGTTGATCTGAATATTGATATGATCGGAAGGATCGATCCAAAATACACCGGAGATTCGTTGAATTATGTATATGTGATCGGTGATGACAAACTAAGTAGTGACCTGAGACCAATTACTGATTCGGTTAACAACAAATACATTGGAATGGAACTGGACAGAAGATTTACCGATGTGTCGGATCCTAATCGTTATTACTACCGTTCCGATCATTATAATTTTGCAAAAAAAGGTGTTCCGATCATCTTCTACTTTAATGGAACACATGCCGATTATCACAGGCCAACTGATACTATTGACAAGATCAATTTCGGCCTGATGGAGAAAAGGACGAAGCTGGTATTTTACACAGCCTGGGAAATGGCCAACCGTGACCAGATGCTGAAGCGAAATATTCCTTTGGTGATTCCTTCAAGATAATAACCAGCCCTTCTAACGAAGGGCTTTTTTCTTTTTCTGCCATAACTGTTTTTTGTCATGTAAGATATTCTCAGTTGTATTTACTTTGTTGCCCAATTTTTGCTGTAATCGCTCAGCAAATCATTTTAAAAATCTCTCGCACATGAAAAAGTTATTTCTCTCGATTGCATTCTTAATTACGATTCTTCGTTCACAGGCCGACGAAGGAATGTGGCTGCCACTCTTATTGGGCAAGCAGGTATATGGTGATATGGTTAAAAAAGGCCTCAAACTCAAAGCAGACCAGTTGTATTCTGCCAATAAGGCTTCAATAAAAGATGCCATCATCATTTTTGGTAATGGTTGCACTGGTGAGATTGTTAGCTCAAAAGGATTGATCTTCACCAATCACCACTGTGGTTATGGTGCAATTGCAAATGCTTCTTCAGTAGAACATAACTATTTGAAAGATGGTTTTTGGGCAACTGACCACAATCAAGAAATCAAAACAACGCTCACCGTTCGATTTCTTAACAGGATCCAGGATGTAACAAACCGTGTAATGTCAGCTCTTGGAGACCTAAAGGGGGCAGAACGAACAAATAAATTCAACAAGGTTAATGCGGATATTATTAAAGAAGTAACCAAAGGAGATGAATTTAAAACGGCTGTTGTTGCATCAATGTTTGCCGGCAATCAATACTTTCTTTATGTGTATGATGTGTATCGTGATATAAGATTAGTGGGAACTCCTCCTGAAAGTATTGGAAAATTCGGTGGCGATACAGACAACTGGGAATGGCCACGTCATACAGGAGATTTTTCAGTATTCCGTGTGTATATGAGCAAAGATGGAAAACCTGCAAAATACAGTGCGGATAACGTTCCTTATAAAGCAAAGTATTTTCTCCCTGTAAGCCTTAAAGGTGTAAAGCAGGGAGATTTTGCAATGATCTTCGGATATCCTGGTGGCACCAATCGTTATGAAACGTCAATGGGTGTAAACCTTGCTACTGAGATCAACAATCCAACTTTGGTAAAGCTTCGTGATATGAGATTGAAGTACATGCACGAAGAAATGAAGAAAGATCCTGCCACTAAACTTCAGCTATCATCAGACTATGCATCAATTGCTAACTATTGGAAGTTCTATGACGGTGAAACAAAACAATTATTAAAATACGATGTCTACGGTCAAAAAACTAAACAGGAACAGGCGTTTTTAGATTGGGCCAAAGGGAAACCGGAATACGAAAATATTTTTAACGAGTACACTAAAAACTACACCGCCTGGAAACCTTTTGCTATGAGCCGGGTGTACCATACGGAAGGCATTTTAGGTTCTCCATTGATCCGGTTTGGAGCATCGTTACTCGGATTGAATACGCTGATGAATACTGAAGGAACACCAAAAGAAAAAATTGATTCTGCTTTAAAAGCGGCTGACAGGGCAAGAACTTCATTCCTTGCATCTGAGAACAGGATAAGCGATGAAAGAATACTTGCCGATGTGCTGATGATGTACAGGGCTGATATTGATCCTTCACAACAACCCGCAGGTTTCTTCTCACAATTTGATAACGATTATGGAACTGGTGCGGAGGCATACAAAAAATATGCGGCAGAAATATTCAATAACACCATTATTCTGGATGATAAAAAGTGGAGAAGATTTGTTGACGATGCCGATGAAGATCACATAAGAAAAGATCCGGCTATTAAGCTTGCTGAAACTTTTGTAACACATTATACCACTAACATTCTTCCGAAGTATACAGTTTTCCAAACTGCTAATACTGATCTTGCTCGTATGTATTTGAAAGGTGTGATGTCGATGGATAAAAAGAAAGCTGCAATGATGTATCCTGATGCAAATTTCACGATGCGATTATCTTACGGTGATGTTAGTAGCTATAGCCCGAGAGATGCTGTGCAGTATGATTATATAACCACGATGAGCGGAATGATGGAGAAATATGTTCCTGGTGATTATGAATTTGACCTGCCGCAAAATCTTATCGAGAAGTATAAGGCAAGAGATTTTGGTCAATACATTGACAAAAAAGAAAAAGATATTGTTGTAGGATTTATAACTTCTAACGACATCACCGGTGGCAACTCAGGTTCTCCTGTTTTAAATGCGAATGGTGAGTTGATCGGTTTGGCTTTTGACGGAAACTATGAAGCATTGAGTCATAAGATAGCTTTTGACGAAAATCTCAACAGAACCATAAATGTTGATATACGCTATGTGCTCTGGGTGATAGACAAACTGGGTGGTGCAAAAAACATCATCAATGAACTAAAAATTGTAAAATAGGCTAGCTGGCATTATTAAATGAAAGCTCTACTTTCGGGTAGAGCTTTTTTTGTTCACCTTATGGCATCTAATAAATTTCAACTGTTACTGGTTGTGCTGGTATTGTTGGGTTCAACAGTGTCTGCTCAATCCGATACGATTCATTCATTTAATAAGCACTATCTCAAAAGTGTAGATAAGCTTCGTGACCTGTATGAACTCAGAGGAGCTTCATTTGTGTGTGAGGATATGAAAGATCCGTACAAAGAAGTAAGCCAGATGCTTAATAGCTATGGCCGTTTAAAAAGCAGGTTAGGCATATTGTTTTATAGCTATACCGATGATTCTCTTAAAATATGGCTTCTGCAGAAAGACAAATTGAATTATCACGTTGCATTTATAAAAAAGGAGCAGCTTATAAAAGCTGAAGTTGATCTGCGAAGTGCTTTGAAGGTTGATCTGTTACTAGCCTCCAGGAATGCAAAAAACCGTGGAGTAACGATTAAAAAGAAAGATACACTTCAAAGACCAGGCATTGAGCAAAGTATCCGAACGGCAACAAACTATCTCTTTCCGGAATACATAGCTGAAAACCTTTCTGGTTTAAAGCACCTGATTGTTATCCCTGAATTCAACATCAGCCAGTTTCCGCTTTACCTGATGCGGCCATTTAAAGATGGTTATCTTATCGACAGCGTTTCAGTATCGATTGCACCACATTTATGTAACCTTGCCGTTCCGATAATGAAATATCCCTATGCTATTGGAAAACCATTGAGTTTGGAACCGAGAAATCCAGTTGTGGTAGGTAATCCTGAATATACAACGGACAAAGATTATGATCTGTCAAGATTACCAGGAGCAGAAGCAGAAGCTGATTCCGTTGCATTGTTAGTAAATGCAAAACCGATCATAGGAAAAGATGCAACACTTACTACAGTTTTGAAGAATGCAAAGTCTTCCAACTTCCTGTATTTTGCTACACATGGGTATGCCGATCTTGAAAAGGGATTAGCTGGTAGCTTTCTTGCTTTCTCCCCTGATTCAGCTAATCCGAAAGGCTTATGGACAGCAAAGAATATCCAGAATGAAAAGTTTAAGGCAGAAAAATCCATTGCGATATTAAGTGCCTGCCAAACAGGTGTGGGTAAAATTTATGATGCAGGGTTTATTGGAATTGGCAGGGCTTTTTATAAAGCAGGCATTGATCATACTATAATGAGTTTATGGAGTGTAGACGATACTGCAACGAAAAAACTCATGATCAACTTTGTAAAAATACTTACTGAAGAAGCGCTTTATTTTTATCCGGCATCACATCTCAGAAAAGCGATCCTGGACTTTAAGGCAGAAAATAGTGATCCTGCACACTGGGCTCCATTCATGCTGTTTGGCTTTCCTTACTGAGTTGGTTGTGGTGTGTCTTTCCATTTCCATAAATGTAAACAGGCATATGTTCTGTAAGGTTTCCACTTCTCGGAAATCTTTATCATCTTTTCACGTAAAGCTTTCTTATTGCTGTCGTCCAGCTTGTAAGTTTTTACTATGGCCTGTTGAATTCCAAGATCATCAACTGCAAATACATCTTCTCTTCCTAAGGTAAACATCAGCAGCATTTCCACGGTCCACCTGCCAACTCCTTTTATCTGTGTAAGTAATTCAATAATTTCTTCGTTGCTCATCCTGAGCAATTTCTTATCTATGATCTTATGTTCCATACAGAACTGTGCTACATTTTGTACATAGCTCACTTTTGCATTGGATAGTCCAATACCCCTGAGTTTTTCAAAAGGAGTATCAAGTACCTGCTGTGGCTTGGGTTCCTTGCTATTGTATAGTTCCAAGAACCTACGGTAAATGACCTGTGCAACTTTTGTACTCAGTTGCTGGCTCATGATACTTGCCATTAAACGGAGCGGAATATTCTTATGCAGTTTTAATTCATGGATCTCAGTTCCAAGAATCTTCGCAAGCTTTTTATCTTTCTGCAGGTGAATTATATATTGCATACAGCCAAATTAGTGAAAGCTGAAGTGATTGTTACCGATGAACGTAATGCGACGCAACAAAAGCTGCATACCAGTACTGGCCTCTGTATCAAAAAAATATCATGGGTAAGTTTTGTATTCCGGCTTCACCATTAATCTTGCGTAAAAAAAATAACCACAGCATACCCCGATAAAAGAAGAGAGAATATCGAGGTAATCGAATGTTCTGCCGAAGAAAGGAATCAGCTGCAGATATTCATTAATTACCACCAATACTAATCCAAACCAACAGGCAATTTTTAGCTCTTTGACGGTTCTCATTCCAAATGCCCAGCTAAAAAGCCAGCAAGCACCAAAAGGCAAAAGAAAAGAACCAATAAGATTGGGAGCTAACCCAAAAAGTGGCTTATAAGAATCGGGGATATGTACAAATGGCCGGATAAAAAATTTTACGGTCCATATCAATAATGTACCGACGATAACCGTCCATTTTGAAATGTTTTTAATACGCATTAGTCTTAGTTGGTGGTATGAATATATTGAATCAGCGGCATAAATACCTGCTGCTGAACGATCTCACCAAAAATAAGTTACGCCTGTAGTGGTTGTTTCCAAACTTTTAACAGGTACCAGATCAATCCTGCAAAACTTCCGGCGAAGAAAATATAAAAGATGATGTTGCCGACGCTAAGCGAAGAGTGTACAAAACCGTAGTCGAAGAAGATGCCGAATGTCATATTCACCAGCATCCAAAGAATGGTCATTGAAATTGACTTTACAATTCTTACAAGAAATGCACTGGCATCGGGTTCCATAAAGTAAATTCTACTTTAAAAGTAGTGCATTGAAGGCAGTGGAATCTCCATTGAATACATTAAAATCTACTGCAGCAGCAATTCCGTTTACACGACCTTCATCACTGTGTTGCCAGAAAGCCCAGTTTCTTTTAACTCTCGGCTGCACAGGCTCTTTGTAATGTGCTACCCAAAGAGGATAACTATCAAATTCTTCACCGAGGTATTGGTCGTAAAAAGCCGCACCGATCTGGTCGAACACAAGCTCCGCTTCGCTCACGATCATGCCCCGGTGCGGGAACTGGGCGCCGCCATCGAGGACCTCAAGCCGCACGCCCTCATCGGTGTCTCCGGTCAGGCCGCGGCGTTCACCGAGCCGGTCGTGCGGGCCATGGGCCGCCTCAATGAACGGCCGATCGTGTTCGCACTCTCCAATCCGACCTCGAAGTCCGAATGCAGTGCCGAGCAGGCCTACACGTGGACCGACGGTCGCGCGATCTTCGCCAGCGGCAGCCCCTTCCCGCCATGCACCCTGGCCGGACGCACCTACGTATCGGGACAGGGCAACAACTCCTACATCTTCCCCGGCGTCGGACTCGGCGTGGTCGCCACCCAGTCGTCGCGGGTCACAAACGAGATGTTCCTCGTCGCCGCGCGTGAGCTGGCGAAACTGGTGACGCAGGAGGATCTGGCCATCGGCCGCGTTTATCCGGCGCTCACCCGCATCCGCGAGGTTTCCGCCGCCATCGCGGTCGGCGTGGCAGAGGTCGCCTATGCCCGCAACCTCGCCCGGCTGCCCCGGCCCGCCGACCTGCCC
>JAKFCX010000014.1:0-20802 GCA_036676415.1 Chitinophagaceae bacterium | reverse complement strand
TTTTAAAAGTTGTAAATTTATGTACACCCTAAATCTGTACATATGAATCAATTCGGTGGAGATTGGACAAAAATCAAAATAGAAATCCTTGTCGAATATGCTGGAGCATATTTAAATATTATGAATGTTTATGCAAAGCAGTATGGCTGGAAACTTTTATATTTTGATGGCTTTGCTGGATCTGGGCAAATTGTTAAAGTGTTCGATAACAAGAAAAGTGGCGAATCTAATGTCAGTATCACCATTGGGGCAGCAAGAAGAATTGTTGAAATTGAACATCCAAGACCGTTCGATGAATATTATTTTGTTGAAAAGGATTCCAAAAATTTTATTGAGCTTGAAGCAAACACAAAAAAAGCTTTTCCTAAAAAGAAAATCTTTGCCGTTCAAGAAGATTGCAATAAGAAGATGATTGACTTGTCAAACTATCTTAGAAATCCAAAGAACAAAAATTATAGAACCTTAGCTTATGTTGATCCTTGTGGCATGCAAGTAGAATGGAGATCAATAGAAGCATTGAGAGGGCTTCCCATGGATATGTGGGTTTTAGTTCCGACAGGGCTAGGAGTTAATAGGTTATTAAAGAATAATGGACATATTTCCGATGCATGGTTGGAAAGATTAGAAATATTCTTAGGATTAGAAAGGGATAAAATTGAAAATCATTTCTACAAAAAAACTGCAACATTATTTGAAGATATAACTGTAGTTAAAAAAGAAGTGGATGCTATAAAGAAATCAGCACTACTTTATCGTAGTAGATTGAAAGAAGTTTTTGATTATGTTTCAAATCCATATGAGTTAAAGAATTCAGCAAATTCAATTATGTATCATCTATTTTTGACTTCGAATAATAAGAATGCTATGAAAATAGCAAATGACATTGTAAAAAAGTATAACACATAGAATGGCAGAATCAACGATAGAATGGACAGAGATGACATGGAATCCTACAACAGGTTGTGATAAGATCTCAGCAGGTTGTAAGTATTGTTATGCAGAAGTGATGACAAAAAGACTTTTAGCAATGGGCATTGAGAAGTATAAGGATGGCTTCGCTATAAGAACTCATGAAGATGCTTTACAAATTCCCTATAGTTGGAAGGGATCGAAAATTGTTTTCGTTAACTCAATGAGTGATTTATTTCATCCCGAAGTTCCACTGGATTTTATTCAGAAGGTTTTTACCGTTATGAACGATACACCTCAGCATACGTATCAGGTATTGACCAAAAGAGCGGAGAGATTAGCTGAACTACAACAGTATCTTAATTGGACTCCAAACATCTGGATGGGAGTTTCGGTTGAAGATTCAAGAGTTGTAAGTAGAATTGATTATTTGAGAAGTACTAATGCCAAAACTAAATTCCTTTCGTGTGAACCTCTGATCGGTTCTTTAGAGAACATGAACCTGGAAAATATTGATTGGGTGATTGTTGGTGGTGAAAGTGGAAGAAAAGCAAGGCCAATGCAGGAATGGTGGGTTTGGGATATTATGCAACAATGCAGAGAAGCTGGTGTCGCTTTTTTCTTTAAGCAATGGGGTGGAGTAAATAAAAAGAAAACAGGAAGAGAACTTGCCGGAATGACTTACAACGAAATGCCGGAATCTTTACAGGTAGGTTGGTAAGCTTTCTCACCACTCATCATCTCTCTTCCCTCACTCATTTTTTCTTTCGCTATTTTTAGCGAAAGAAAATTAGTTTATGAGATATTTACTTTTTGCAATTGCTATTACAACAATCATCAGTTGTAAGAATGATTCAGCTGAATCAACATCAGCTTCCGATTCTGCCAACGATTACATCAGCCAGAAACTGGCTTCTTATGCTCCTGTAAAACTGACTGCTGATCTTTCTCAACTCAGCGACAGCGACAGGCAGGTAATTCCTTTGCTTATTGAAGCAGCAAAGATCATGGATACATTATTCTGGCTGCAGAGTTATGGTAATCCGGATAGCTTACTGAATTCAATCAAAGATGAAAAAGCAAAGCAGTTTGTAATGATCAATTATGGTCCATGGGACAGGTTAAGTGGTGATACACCTTTTATTGCAGGCATTGGAAAAAAACCGGAGACTGCTAATTTCTACCCGGCAGATATGACAAAAGAAGAGCTGGATAAAAGTAACGTAAAGGATAAGGAAGGACAATACTCTATTATCAGGAGAGATAGCACTGGAAAATTATATTCCATTCCTTATCACATAGCGTATAAAGAGCCATTACAACGTGCAGCTGCACTATTGAAAAGAGCATCACAGTTATCCACGGAGCCTGAGTTCAAAAAATATCTTTCCCTTCGTGCCGATGCATTAACCACTGATCAATATACTGCTTCTGATATTGCATGGATGGATATGAAGAATAACAGCCTTGATGTCATCATCGGTCCAATTGAAAATTATGAAGATGCTTTGTATAACAGGAGAAATGCTTACGAAGCTTATGTGTTAGTAAAAGATAAACAATGGAGCCAGCGATTAGAAAAGTACGTTGCCATGTTACCTGAACTGCAACAAGGCTTACCGGTTGATGCGAAATACAAAGCAGAAAAACCAGGTACTTCATCTCAACTGGCAGCTTATGATATTGTGTATTATGCCGGTCATTCAAACAGTGGTGGAAAAACGATTGCTGTGAATCTTCCAAACGATGAAACATTGCAGCAAACGAAAGGAACACGTCGCTCGCAATTAAAAAATGCAATGCAGGCAAAGTTCGATAAGATAATGCAGCCCATAGCAAATGAATTCATTGATGCATCCCAGGTGAAGCAGGTAAATTTTGATGCATTCTTTGCTAATGTTATGTTTCATGAAGTGGCACATGGCCTTGGTATAAAAAATACAGTGAATGGAAAAGGAACAGTTCGTAACGCATTACAGGAGCAAGGCTCCTGGTTAGAAGAAGCTAAGGCAGATATACTTGGATTGTACATGGTATCTGAATTAGTGAAGAAAGGGGAACTGCAAGGTCCAATTGAAAATTATTACACTACGTTCATGGCGGGTATTTTAAGAAGTGTTCGCTTTGGTGCAAGCTCTGCACATGGTAAAGCAAATATGCTGTCATTTAATTTCTTCCAGGAGAAAGGTGCATTTGAAAAAACAAGTGATGGAAAGTATAAAGTGAATTTTGAAAAATTCAGAACAGCAATGAACGATCTGAGTAACCTTATTCTAACATTACAGGGAAATGGAGATAAAGCTGGAGTTGCCAAACTGCAATCTGAAAAAGGTATTGTAAACCCACCATTGCAAGCTGATCTCGATCAGTTATCTAAAAAAGGAATTCCGGTTGATATTGTTTTTGAACAGGGGGTAGATGTTTTAGGAATAAGGTAAAATTTAATTCTCTGAAACACTTGCGGTGAAAGCATTTCAGCGGAATGAAAACTTTGTTGCAAAAATTTATTTCAGGAAATATTTGGCAGCAACAAAAAAATAGTTTCATCTTTGCCACCGCAAACAAAAAAATAAAACAGCAAATGCTCATTCAGAATTTACATATTAAAACAGCAAAAGGATTTAGTCCGATAATGGGCTTTCACCTTTGCAGGGCATATAAAGCTGTACGTTGATACGACAAAAAAACAAGCTTAAAGCCCTGCAGCAACTGCGGGGCTTTTCTTTAGCAATAGCTTTAAGAAAGCTTACCAGGTTGAAATAAATTTTGATGAGAAGTGTGTAAAGAAAAATACTTAGCATCTATAGAATGAAAAAAATAAACATGATGTCGAATTGGATACATAGTAGTAAACCCACAAACTGTTTAGCAGCTGAGCAGAATCGATTTGATTTTGCAGTGGGCAAGCTATATACGTACATAAGACCGTGCATACAACGAATTAGTTGAATACTCAGCTAAGGAGGTATAAGCCCGGTCAGAAATGATCGGGCTTTTTGTTTTTAGCATATAGTAGCATTCCGATTGGCCGGATACTCCACCTGGACTGGAGAGGCTGCAGGTTCGAATCCTGTCTACTATACAGTTTCGTAACTCAATGGAAGAGTACTCGGTTTTTACCCGAGGAGTTCTGGGTTCGAATCCCAGCGGAACTACAGAAGGTTGAGTGATATGAGTGACCTCAGCAAATGGAAACATAGTTCAACGGCAGAACAATCGTTTGTTAAGCGAATGATGAATGTTCGATTCATTCTGTTTCCGCGATATATACAGCTGACAGCAAACCGGAACAAGGTTTTCAAATCCTGTTAGTGCAGTAGTAGTAACTCACTGTATGCTGTTGTTGCGGTGTTGATATATCACCATGGATCTGTGTGTTGAAGGTTCGAGTCCTTCTTCCGTACAGGAATAGCTCAAGGGTAGAGCAACAGAAGTTGTTGCAGGTTCGAATCCTGCTCACACCCGTCACGTGTGATAGCTCAATGGTAGAGTTCTACGCTCATAATGTAGGGAAAGAAGTTTCATCACTTCTCTAAAAATGATGAGCAAAACATAAAGCTTGACTTGCTTACTGGCTGCATCACTTCGATAGGAAGTGTAACAAGTAATTCGGGTAAGCACTTGAAAACAGAAGTGAGATCATTAGCAGTGCATTACTTCTTCAGCATTCATTCATCACAAGATGCAGTGATGAGAAGTGCTGAGCAACTAATACAGTTAAGATGATTGAGCATTGTTTCCGTGTAAACTGGAGGGTAAGCAGGCACAGCTTTTCTTATTAATAATTAAAATATAAAGATCATGAAAAGGTTGATCGTAAATGCCTGGGAAGTGGCATTGGTATTCGAGAGAGGTGTGTACAGAAAAGTTTTGAACGAAGGAAAGTATTGGCTCTGGGGTAATGAGAAAGCAGTTGTATATGATATTACAAAACAATTCTATGCTCCTGTTGAATTGAATATTCTTTTGCAGGATGCTGTATTGGCAGATGCATTGAACGTTGTTGAAGTAAAAGACAGCGAGATCGTTCTGCAATATGAGAACGGTTTGATAAAACAGGTGCTGACTGCAGGCAGGTATACTTTCTGGAAAAGTGTAGTTCAATATGATTTCATTAAAGCTGATATCAGTAAGATCGAGATCACAGAGAACATTGACAGGGCTACACTTGCTAATAAACTGGTTGCTCCTTACGTGAGATTTGCAACAGTGGAAGTTTATGAAAAAGCCGTACTGTTTGTTGATGGGAAATATATGCAAACACTTGAGAGCGGTGTGTATTTCTGGTGGAAGAACAGCATCCCGGTTCATGTTGGTAAAGTTGATACAAGGCAACTGCAGCTAGAGATCAATGGACAGGAGATACTTACAAAAGATAAAGCTGCATTGCGGATCAATGCCTGGGCTCAATACAAAGTGGTGAACATTGAAAAAGCGTTGCTGGAGAATAAAGATTACGACAAGCAATTGTATGTGGCCTTCCAGCTGGCTTTGAGAGAATATGTAAGCACTTATGGTTTTGATGAATTGCTGGAGAAAAAAGAAGCAATTGGACCTTTTGTTCTGGAGGTAGTACAAAAAACTGCAGTGGAGTTGGGAGTCGAGGTAAATGGATTTGGTATCAGGGATATCATCTTGCCTGGTGATGTGAAAGAGATCATGAACCAGGTATTGGTTGCTGAGAAAAAAGCACAGGCCAACATCATCATGAGGCGGGAGGAAACTGCAAGCACAAGAAGCTTGTTGAACACTGCTAAATTGATGGAAGAAAACCAGATGCTGTGGAAACTAAAGGAAATGGAGTATGTAGAAAAAATCGCTGACAAGATCAGCAGTATCAGCGTGAATGGCAATGGTGTGCTGATTGATCAGTTGAGACAGATTTTCATTCCACAGAAATAATAATCATTGCTTTTATGCAGTAGAGTAAAAGGATCTCACGGTTGAGATTGGTGAGATCCTTTAAAACGGACGAATAACTCCAATGGTAGAGTAGCGGTTTGAAGAACCGATAGTGCCAGTTCGATCCTGGCTTCGTCCACAATCACGGGTTTGGTGTAAATGGCAGCATTGCAGCCTCCAAAACTGCAGATGAAAGTTCAACTCTTTCAACCCGTGCAAAACAAAAAGTAAAGAATGACTTAAAACAAAAACCATGGAACAGCAACAACAATGGAGAAAGCTGAACGGTACCAGGATCGGAAGATCCATCGAAAATGAGATCAGGGAAGTATTGGTGCAGGAAAAAAATGCCGGCAATAATATCTCTGTGTGTATCGGTACCGACAGCCAGGTAAAAAGCTGTATCACCGAATTTGCTACAGTAATTGTCTTTATCCGGAAAGGTAAAGGAGGTTTTATGTATATCAATAACGAGATATGCAAAAGAAGAATGCCAGTTAAGCAGAGAATGCTTGAAGAGGTTCAGAGAAGCATAGATGCTGCTTTCAGGCTGTGCGATTTGTTTATTGCTTTCAATGTACAAATGGAAGTTCATGCAGACATCAATACCGATCCTAAATTCAAAAGCAATGAAGCTTTTAAAGATGCCATGGGCTACATCACAGGTATGGGATTCGCTTTTAAAGCAAAACCTCATGCTTTTGCAAGTTCGAGCTGTGCTAATAAAGTGGTTCAATAAAACAGATATCAAACAAACACAATAATTAAAAAATATTTTATGGTTTTATTTATTTCATTGGTAATAGCAGGCTGGATTTTACTTGCTGTATCACAGGCAATCATAAAATGGTTGCAGAAACAAGTCGGAAGATTTAGGCTTCGTACTAATCTTTTCGATCATCAGTATATTGAAGGAAAGCAGTATTATATCAACCGTTTCCGGGATATGCCCTGCATTAGCTTGGTTGATGATATAGATCTGGAGAAAGTATACGATCACATCCTGGCAAACTATAGTGATAAGATCATCGATGTATATCAGTACAACGATTTTAATCATGACAAAGGGATACAGGAATTTCGAAAAACATTTTTTGTGCTTTCTAACAAAGTGATCATTGAGTTGTATTACGGATTTGCGCAGCTTTTCTTCAACAACAGGAATTTTGGATTTGCAAATGAATTCATTTCAGGAATTCAGGGATTCAAGGCAATGCCGAAGAAGGAAGAGTATGAGATCAATATCATTATGAGTGGGTTCGATGGTCTTCAACTGAAACAATTGGATGTGAAGACAACTACTTTGGACATTGATCTGTATTACAATGATGATTTTGCAGCTGTGGATGAGTTGATCCGTAAAAGATTGTCTAACGACAATGATAAAGGTATCGTCCTGCTTCATGGGTTACCAGGAACAGGGAAAACAACTTACCTGCGTCACCTGATAGGCACATTAAAGAAGAAAGTATTATTTGTTTCTCCTTCTGTTGCCGGAAATCTGATGGATCCGAATTTCATAGAACTACTGATTGATAATCCGAATGCCGTATTGGTGATAGAAGATGCCGAGAATGTGATCATGGACCGGAAAGTTGACAGTAACTCATCTGTGTCTAACCTGCTTAATATAAGTGATGGATTGTTGAGTGATTGCCTCAATGTTCAGATCATCTGTACATTTAATAATGCACTTAGTATGGTTGATACAGCCTTGATGCGTAAGGGAAGATTGATCGCTAAGTATGAATTCGGAAGGCTGAGCACAGAAAAAGCACAGAAATTGAGTAATCATCTGGGGTATGATAAGCTCATTCAAAGGCCGATGACTTTAGCAGAAATCACCAATCAACACGAAGCAGATCACCAGGTAACAAGTACTCAAGTGATAGGATTCAGAAGAGAGCAATTAATGTTAGAGAACTGATCTTTCACCGCAAAAGCTTATCTATTTCTTAGCGTCTTTGTGTTGAAAGAAAGTTCAGTAAAAATAAAAAGTACAAGTGAGTGACACAACGAAGCCACATAGTAGCAGTGTTGCTCTATAAAAAATAAAACAATGGCAAAGAAATTATCAATTCGTGGCAAAGATATCAGGGCTATCGGTTATCCGGAAGGACCTGTTGTGTCTGTCGCAATAAATACAATGGAGAAACATTTCAAACATGAATCATTGGCAGCTGCTTTACACCTGCTAAAACAAGTATTGAATGACCCTGCAGCGTTTGTAGAAGACGAAGTCCTGGGAAATGTTGCTAAGATGCTTATTCCAAAAGCTACAGATACTGCAAATAGCATTGGTGAAGTTTCGCTGAACACCGAAGGTGTGCACTTTAATGTGTTTGGAAGAGATTTTATTGAAGAAGGTGCAATGCATCAAATGTACCAGGCTGCCAAACTTCCAATCAGTATTGCAGGAGCATTGATGCCAGATGCACATCATGGTTATGGATTACCAATTGGTGGTGTACTCGCAACAGAGAATGCAATTATTCCTTATGGGGTAGGTGTTGACATCGGCTGCAGGATGTGTTTATCAATATTTGATATTGATCCAAAAGATCTCGTTTCCAGAGAATCATATTTCACTCGTGAGCTGAACGAAGCAACATTGTTTGGTGGAGGTAAAGAATTTAAAAACACTACTGATCATGAAGTGCTGGATAATGAATTGTTTTACCGATTACCATTACTGAGAAGTTTACATGGTAGAGCAGCGAAGCAAATGGGTTCATCGGGTTCGGGTAATCATTTTGTTGAGTTTGGTATAGTTGAGGTTGCAGAAAAAGATGAAGTGTTGGGGGTTGAACCAGGAAAATATCTTGGCCTTTTATCACATAGCGGATCAAGATCACTTGGAGCAAACATTGCACAGCATTACACCAAACTCGCCAAGGCAAAAAGAAAGTTGCCGGGTGAAGCAAGTAATCTTGCATGGTTCTTATTGAGTGAAGAAGAAGGATGGGAGTACTGGTTAAGCATGAACCTGGCTGGTGATTATGCATCTGCATGTCATAATGTGATCCATCAAAAGATCGCAAAGCAACTTGGAAGAAAACCATTAAAAATTGTAGAGAACCATCACAACTTTGCATGGAAAGAAACCTGGGAAGGAAAAGAAGTGATCGTTCACCGTAAAGGTGCAACACCTGCAGGCGAAAATGTTTTGGGAATTATTCCAGGCAGCATGACTGCTCCTGGCTTTATTGTAAAAGGTAAAGGTGAAATGGCATCCATCAATTCTGCTTCACACGGTGCAGGCAGACAAATGAGCAGGAGTAAGGCACTCAGCAACATCACTCATCATGCATTAAAAGCAGAACTGGAAAAGCATGATGTAAAATTGATCGGTGGAGGATTGGATGAAGCCCCGTTTGCTTATAAAGACATTCACCAGGTGATGGATGCCCAGCAACATTTGGTAGATACTGTTGGATTGTTCTATCCAAAGATCGTTAAGATGGATGGCGGAACACCTAAACAGTGGAAGAATAAAAAGGGAGAAGATTTGTTAGGTGAGTAATAAAATGGTCGACCTGTATTAAGGGTCGACCATTTTTTGTTTACTAAGCTGGTGTACTACTATAAAGCTTTGGTTGCTCCGATAGCTATCGGAGCACACTTTTACAGCAAGAATACTGAGCTGTTGAAGGCTGTAGCGATGATTATGTCCGACACTATCAGTGAAATGGCAATCATAAGTGACAAGTATCATAAATATCCCGAGTTGATGATGCTACCTTGAGACAGCTAAAAACCTGTATATGCGCTTCCTGATAATTTTACTTGCCGGGATATGTGCTACACTATCCTCAAGTGGACAGCAATACCTTGTTCGTTATGATATCGTTGCCGAAGAGCTGAAATACTTCAAGATCAAAAAAAAAGATACCATACCTGTAAGCATGATCTATTTAAATGGATCTAACAGGGTTAACCTGCAGGTCATTAATATTGCCAGTAGTTTTCGCCAGCAAGTGGTGATGCATGAAAAAGCTGAACCTTCTGAAGTGATACAGATCCCTGGGATTGGTGGAAACAGTTTCCAGGGAATTCAAAGCTTGTTTAAGTCAGGAAACAATATCAGTGTTGACGACATTCTTAAAAATGTACAGGGTGAAAATAAAATGAATAATGCAGCATTGAATATGGCTGCAATATCGTTTGCAAATAATTATAACCGGTTCAATGAAAATTATGCAAAGTGGATCACCGCTGTTAAGCAGTTAAGCCGCTTCACAGAATTGTGGAAAGACCTTGCTTCACTCAGATATTCATTGCAATATGACGCATCAACTTTAAAACAGGCTGCTTTTAAAAAAACAAAACCGGTGATACCTGAGTTAGTAACTGATTCTGTTGGCTTACCTGAAATAAATGCTACAGATCCCAGCGTAATTCTTCTACAAATGAAGGAGTCGTTCAAACAGGTGAAGGAAAGCTATGAGAAAATTTCAGCACTTGGAGGGGAAACGGTGGAAGCTAATACTTTCATGGAGCAATTAAACATGCTGCTCTCAAAAACAGAATCATACTCAAATAATAATCCTGTTTCAACAGACGATTTGATTTCACGAATAACAAAACTTTACCAGGGTATCATGTCTGACAAATATTCGCAGCTAACGAATCTACCAGTTAATAGAAAAACGGTAATGGCAGAATTGCAGTTGTTTCCGAATATTGATACTATTACTGCAGCAGCGATTGGTATGCCTGCCAGTGATACTATCATCAGGTGGGTGCCAATAGTTAAGAAAGAACCGATGCGATTTCGGAATACTGTTGGCTTTGGCTTTATTAGCATGCCAGAGAATCGATGGAGTTATTATGTTGCACCCGATAGTACTGTTGCAAGATCCAGCGGAGATGCATTTCAACCACTCATCGCTACTTACCTGCATTTCTATTCAATGAAAGATAAAGGCATTCGCTGGGGTGGAAGTTTTGGAGCAGGCATTCCACTTAGTGGAGACGATAAACAACTGAACCTGATGTTAGGGTTAAGCACTTTTTTTGGTAAGAATGATCCTGTTTGTTTAACGCTTGGTATTGCCGGAGCAAAAGTTAATAAACTGATGGAAGCAAAACTGGGCGATAAACTGTCTTCTGCTGAAGTGCAGCTTCCATACAACAAAGTGTACAGGATCGGTTATTTTCTTTCACTAAGTTTTAATCCTTCTGCGCTGAATTCAAAGGATTAATTAAATATAGATGTGTTTAATTATTCAGTGTGAGGTTGTCACGCTGATATTATGCATCAGGAATCTCAGGTTCTACAAGTTTAGCCAGTTTTTCCAAAGATTCCTGCCAACCCAGGTAACACATTTCTGCAGGTATTTGTGGTGGAATATTTTCCTGCAGAATTTTTATTTCTGTTCCTACCATTACTTTCTTCAGCCAAACAGAAGTGATCATTTCACCAGGTAGATTAGGATCATCAAATACATCTGTGTTCTTCAGGAATTCATTTGGCTTTAGCTCAAGATACTTTCCGCCGAAGGAATGACTATTGCCTGTAGAAAAGTTAGTGAACGACATTTTGTATGTTCCTCCCACTTCCACATTCATTTCATGTACCGTACAGGTAAAGCCATATGGCGGTAGCCATGTTGCCATAGCATTGGCTTCTGTAAATGCACGGTAAACTTTTTCAGGTGATGCTTTCAACACCCTGTGTAGTGAAACATTATTGTCTGGCATAGTATCGTTTTTTTGTTGAAGTAAATTTGACACTACAAAGATGAAATCAATATTCCAGTTTTACAGATGCTGTTTACGGCAATTTGAAGGGGTGAATACGACGGGATGAATCTCAAATATCCCTCTCAACAGTAATATTACATTCCGTTACCAATGCAGCAATAGCACCTATAGCTGCTAATATCGGTGCAAACAAAGCTCCTACAAGACCTGCAGTTAAAGGAAAACTGGCGATCTCTTTACCATTCTTATCACTGATGGTGATCTTTCTAACATTACCTTCTTCTACCAGCTCTTTTACTTTCTTCAATAATGCTTCACCTTGTACGGTGAATGTTTCTTTTAGTGACATGGTCAAATTTTTTGTTCTCTAAAGTTACCATGTTTACGAATCACGAAGCCAGGAATTGCAATTCAGAATCGAACATAAGAAAACCGCTGCTAGACAACAGCGGTTAATGCTACATGAGAGACTAATCAAAAACGTTTATAGATTCGCTTTCTTAACTGCTTTCGGAAATTTGATCTCAGTATGCTGAGTTGCTGTGCCTCTTTTATAAGATACTTTCACTGTTTCTCCTTCTTCTACATCTTTCATTGCTGCACGGATATCATCTACATCTTTTATTTCTTTTCTATTAAAAGAAGTGATCACATCATCTTTCTGCAAACCTGCTTTGCCTGCTGGTGTTTCTGCATTTACGTCTAGAATTTTCACGCCATTACCTTCCTGCAGGTCTTCTATCTGTATACCTAATCTTGGCTTGCGGCTGAAAAATGATCTTGTACCGTTGCCAAAATCAAAATTAAAATCATGATCTCCCACTGCATATGCTCTTGCAACTGAATGATCGTTCTTTCCAAGTGTTGCAGATGTGGTAGCTTCTGTTCCATCTCTTTTGTAAGTGATCGTCACCTTATCTTCGGGTTTGAATTTGTTGATGGCCATCGGCAGATCATCTGCATCAGCTACATTAAACTCATTCACTTTGGTGATGATGTCGCCAACTTTTAATCCTGCTTTTTCTGCCGCACTTTCTTTTATTACTTCAGTGATCTTTGCACCACCTTCAACGTCTTCCGTGCTTACCCCAAGTTTTGCATGGTTCTCACCCCAGGAATAAAAATGATCTCCCAGTTCAGCAACAGCCATCGGTGTTCGTATTCCTTTCATAGGTGCTAATGCTCTTCCTGGTGCAAAGCGATACTGGCCAGCTTCTCCCGTAATAATTTTGATGTCGTCTCCTTTGTACTCTTCAAGCGGTTTTCCGTTCACGGTCACTTTATCTCCGTTAACTTCTACTGTGATCTTTTCATCATTGTCTCCTGATCGAATAATGGTAATGCGCTGACTCTCTTTCTTATCCTTTTCTTTATTGTCAGTTTTCTGGGCAGAGACAGCGCTTAATGTAAGCACTGCAGCCAATGCAAGCGTTGCGTTTCTTAAGTAGGTATTCATACGTTTAATTTTGATTCTACGAAATTGTTAGTAGATCAAATGTAGTAAGATTTATGAAATACGAAACGTTTCGGAAGTGTTAAAGTGAAATTTTAAGGTAGCCGGCAATGTGCTACTATGGCACTTTCGTTGTGTCACTCACTTCAGGGTTCGGAACCTTAATGAGCAGGTTGAAATAAACTCCTGACAACCTGAATAACCTTGTCGAGATTACTTGCATCCGTGCCTCCGGCTGTGGCAAGTGTTTTTTGTCCACCACCACCACCTTTGATAAGCGGCGAAATATGTTCTTTAATGATCTTTCCAGCATCTAATTCCCTGTTCTGGGCAATAAGTTCTTCCAGCATTACAGCAACATTGGCTTTACCGCCAATATTTGCAACAAGCACAACGACATAGTCTGTGAGATCATTCTTCAGGTCGAAACACAATTTCTTTAGTGCATCAGCATTCGCCACTTCAACTTCAGCACCGATGAAACTGATGCCATTGATCGATTCAACTTTATTCACCAGCTCTTTCCTTATGCTGCTGAGCTGTTTATTATAAAGCGATTCAATTGATTTTCTAAGATCAATATTCTCAGCAAGCAGATTATCGATTGCCTTCTTTACTTCGTTTGGATTTTTAAGACAGGCTTTTATTTCTTCCATCAACTGCAACTGGCTGTTGATATATTCTTCAGCAGCATGGCCACTTACCGCTTCAATTCTTCTTACACCTGCAGCTACAGCAGATTCGTGTAGTATCTTAAAGATACCCAGTTCTCCTGTGCTGCCAATATGTGTTCCACCACAAAGTTCAATAGAGTAATTGGGATCCATTATCACCACTCTTACCACATCACCATATTTTTCGCCGAACAAAGCCATTGCACCCATAGCCACAGCTTCATCTTTGCTCATGCTTTTGATGACTACAGGAATATTTTCCCTTATCTTCTCATTCACTAAAGCTTCTATCTTCTTTATTTCTTCATCAGAAACCTTTGCAAAATGCGAGAAGTCGAAGCGAAGATGTTCTTCGTTTACCAAACTTCCTTTCTGGGCAACATGTGTTCCAAGCACTGATCTTAATGCAGCATGCAGTAAATGTGTTGCACTATGATGAACCGCTGTATGATGTCTTTTGGTTTTATGTACGATCGCATCAACATCTGTTTTGAAATTCCCAGGCAATACTTCAGTGAAATGAATGATGAGGTCATTTTCTTTCTTGGTATCGAATACATTCACTTTTTCACCAGCAAAGTTTAAAACACCGGTGTCACCAACCTGTCCACCACTTTCTGCATAAAAAGGTGTTTTCTCCAATACCACCTGGTAAGCTTCTTTACCTTTTGCCTTTACTTTCCTGTATTTTACGAGCCTGGTTTTTACTTCCAAAGAATCATAACCAACAAATTCAGACGACGAAACATCATTCACCGTGATCCAGTCTTCAGCATCAACTGTTCCGGCGGCACGGCTACGATCTTTTTGTTGTTTCATCTCTGCTTCAAAAGCAGATTCATTCACCGTCAAATTATTTTCAGCAGCGATTAAACGAGTAAGATCAATCGGAAAACCGAACGTGTCAAACAATTCAAATGCAGCTTTACCATTAATTTCCTTTTCCTTACTTGCTGAAGCTGTTGAAATAATCTCATCAATTTTCTTAAGACCTTTATCAAGTGTTCTCAGGAATGCATCTTCTTCTTCCTTCACCACTTTTGTCACGAATTCTTCCTGTTTTTGTAATTCAGGAAAAACTGTTTCGAATTGCTTCGCTAAAACAGGAACCAGCTTAAACAACAGTGGTTGTTTGTAATTGAGATAAGAGTAGAAATAGCGAACCGCTCTTCTTAAAATTCTCCTGATCACATATCCTGCACCTGTATTGGAAGGAAGCTGTCCGTCAGCTATGGTAAAAGATATAGCCCTGATATGATCGGCTATCACACGAAAAGCCACATCTGCTTTTTCGTCTGTGCCTTTGTATTGTTGTTTGGTGATCTTTTCAATCTCAGCGATCGTGCCTGTGAAAATATCTGTATCGTAATTACTTTGTTTTTGCTGCAGCACACGAACCAGTCTTTCGAATCCCATCCCTGTATCCACATGCTTTGCGGGAAGAAATTCAAGCGAGCCATCTTTTAAACGGTTGAACTGAATGAATACATTGTTCCAGATCTCTATCACCTGTGGATGATCTGCATTCACCAGTGTTTTTCCATCAACCAGTTTTCTGTCTTCATCTGATCTTGTATCTACATGTATCTCTGTACATGGACCACAAGGACCGGTATCACCCATTTCCCAGAAATTATCTTTCTTGCCAAATGGGAGAATCCTGCTGGCATCAGTATGTCTTTTCCAGAAATCCAGGGCTTCAGTATCTTCCGGTAAGGCTTCAGATTTATCACCACCAAAAATGGTAACGTATAACCTGTCCTTCGGAATTTTATAAACTTCAGTAAGCAATTCCCAGCTCCATGCTATGGCTTCAGATTTAAAATAATCTCCAAAACTCCAGTTACCCAGCATCTCGAACATCGTATGATGATAAGTATCCACTCCAACTTCTTCGAGGTCGTTGTGTTTACCACTAACACGTAAACATTTTTGCGTATCTGCAATCCTTGGATTTTCGGGTGTCCTGTTCCCCAGGAAAAAATCCTTGAACTGGTTCATACCTGCATTAGTAAAAAGAAGGGTCGGATCATTCTTTACAACAATGGGTGCAGAAGGAACGATTTGATGTCCTTTTGATGCAAAAAAGTCTAAAAACTGCTTACGTATGTCAGAACTTGTCATCATAAATTTTACAATACATTTGAAGCTGTGTCAGCTAACTTTGAAGGCCGACAAAGGTAAGGATAAGAAAGTCATTAAGTTATTGGTCAGTTAGTCATTGATCAGCACTAAATTGACTTTCTGACCGATGGCTTAATGACTTTACTTAATGAGGAAGATAAAATATTTCTATAATACACATACGCTTCGGTTTGAAAAGCTGATAACGCCTTTCAGGGTGAAGTTGCTTCGCATATTCGGTTTTATTGCAGCATCGATTTTTACTGCTTTTATAATCGTGGTCATTGCTTTTGAGTACATCGATTCTCCCAAGGAAAAACTCATGAGGGCCGAAAATGAAGACCTCAGGCAGGATTATGGTGTGCTGAATGCAAGGTTAACAGAACTGCAAAAGCAGATGCAGGAATTACAGACGAGAGATAATGAAGTGTATCGTGCCATATTTGAAGCTGAACCGGTTCCGGATAGTGCAAGGATTGAAGAAATGGAGAAAACGAAAGAACTCCAGTATGTGAGAACCTTGGGTGAAAGCCAGTTAACTAAAATTCTTACATCGCAGTTGAATGTTTTATCTGCAAGACTGGCTTACCAGGCAAAATCTTATGAAGACATTGGCCAGATGTTGCAGAACAAAGAGAAATTACTGGCAGGAATTCCTGCGATACAACCTGTTGCCAATAAAGACCTGAGAAGAGTGGCTTCCGGCTTTGGCTACCGAATTGATCCTGTTTACAAAGTAACAAAGTTTCATGCAGGGCTAGATTTTACGGCACCACAGGGTACACCTATTTATGCAACAGCAGATGGCAGAGTAAAAACTTCAGGCTCAAGCAGTGGTGGTTATGGTAATCATGTGGTGATCAACCATGGATATGGATATGAAACCTTGTATGGCCATATGGTTCGTGTAAAAGTAAGAGCCGGTCAAAGCGTGAAGCGTGGTGAAGTAATTGGCTGGGTGGGCAATACCGGTAAAAGCACTGGTCCTCATTGCCATTACGAAGTACACAAAAACGGAAATCCTGTAGATCCGATCTTCTATTTTTATAACGATTTATCACCTGAACAGTTTGACCGGTTGCTAAAACTGGCTGCTGCCGGAAACCAGAGCCTGGATTAATGACGTGGGTCATCTTCTCTAAAATTTTGTCTGCTTTATTTTGAGGCATGAAACCTCCTGTTGAAATTCGCTTTGATTGTCACACCAGTGAAGCAATGATGAATTCTGTGCTGAGTAAAGCTAAAAAAGAACATCTTGAGATTCTCAACGAGCATAAGGTGTGCAATATATATAAGCGAGGCCAGGTGGTTTTTCATGAAGGATCACATCCATTTGGTGTGTATTGCGTCAGTTCCGGTAAGGTGAAACTTTCTCATTTAGGTGATGATGGAAAAGAACAAATCATTCGGTTATTGAAAGAAGGAGATATTACAGGATACAGGGCTTTACTTGGTGGTGACAGATATGGAGCATCTGCTATTGTATTGGAAGACACCCACATATGTTTTATTCCAAAAGAGATTTTTATTGATGTGCTGAAGAATGATGCAGGTCTTGCCTTTGAAATGATGAAGCTGCTGAGTTATGAATTGCATAGAGCAGAATTACAGTTAACCCATCTTGCACAAAAGCCGGTAAGAGAAAGACTTGCCGAAACATTGCTGTTCATTAAAGACACTTATGGGTTTGAACAGGATGGCATTACATTGAATGTAAGATTTTCGAGAGAAGAAATTGCAAACCTCGTAGGAACGGCAACGGAATCAACTATAAGATTGTTGAGTGAGTTCAAAAAAGATGGTATGGTTGAGCTTGATGGCAAGAAAATCAAGATCTTAATGCAGAGAGAACTTGAACGAACCGCTAACCTGCAGGATTGATACAGGTATTGCTCTATGATAAAAGTCATAACAGTACTTGAGTAAACTCATTTAGATGCGGCAATATCCAGTTTAACTTGTGATGATAAAACGCTTGCTATGTTACTACATCAATTAGATAAATATTCAGAAGAGGCGTTAACGCCTGAAGGTCTGTGTAATTTGATCGAGTATAAATATCAGCGGGAGATCGGAGATTCGGCAAAAAGGATCATGGAATACCTAGATCATAACAGCCAGGTAGTTGAATTGTCTGATTCTGTTTCTGAATTGGTGCATATGCTGTTCAGCAAGTTATGGGATGAGGTAAATCATTTGTTTAAGAAAGAAACGGTGATCATTTTTCCATGTATCAAACATCACTACCGTGGTACTGAAAAAATAATTCCTACGAATTGCGTGGAGAATACGGTTTATAAAAACATCCAGGGAACACAGAAGGTGATATTAAACCTGGTGCACAAATTAAGACAGGTATTAGATAATTATAATGCAGATCCTCAATGGAGTAAGGGTTGGAAAGAATGCCTGAACGAGATGTTTACATTGGAAAACAAGATTTACAACTGGCTTCACCTGGAGCAAAATTTTTTATATCCTAAGATCAATAACTGAGTAAAGGCAACATGATCAAAACACAACAAACCATCCTCAGCTGCTATCATTGTGGTGAGGAATGTGATACCATTATAAAAGCACATAGCAAGGAATTCTGTTGTGAAGGCTGCAGAAGTGTATATGAAATCCTCAATAAAAGCGGGATGTGTGATTATTACGAGATCAGTAATAATCCCGGCACCAGTCAAAGAATAGCTGTTAGAGACGATAAATTTTCTTTCCTTGATGATGATAAGATTCAATCATCGTTGATCAGTTATAAGGATGATGAGCAAATACACATTACTTTTTATCTTCCGCAAATGCATTGCAGCAGTTGTTTGTGGCTGCTGGAGAATCTCTATCGTATAAATAATGGAATTATCACCAGCAAGGTAAATTTCCCACGCAAAGAAGCAGAAGTAATTTTCAATCCCAAAAAAGTAACGCTACGAAAAGTCGCTGAATTACTTACCAGCATTGGCTATGAACCATACATCAGCCTGAACAACCTGGAAAAAAAGAAAAAATTCTATGATCGGTCCAAGATTTTCAAGTTAGGAGTAGCTGGTTTTTGTTTTGCCAACATTATGCTGCTGAGTTTTCCTGAATACCTTGGCATAGACGATAAAGAGCAAAGCATGGTAAATGTATTCAGGTATATTAACCTGGTACTTAGCCTGCCTGTTTTCTTTTATTCTGCAACAGAATTTTACAGCAGTGCATGGAAAAGTCTGAAGCATCGGTTCTTAAATATTGATGCACCAATAGTTTTAGCGGTATGGGTAACTTTTGGCAGAAGCGTGTATGAAGTTTTGACGAATACCGGTGGAGGTTATTTTGATTCCATGAGCGGTATCGTTTTCTTTATGCTCATCGGACGAGTTTTGCAACACAAAACCTACAAGCAACTAAGTTTTGAAAGAGATTATACTTCCTATTTTCCTATTGCCATATCAAGGATAAAGAATCAGAAGGAAGAGGTAGTTACATTACCGGATATTGCACTTGATGATACATTACTGATACATAACAATGAACTCATTCCTGCTGATGGAATCATTACCAAAGGCAAAGCACTGATTGATTATAGTTTTGTTACCGGTGAAAGTTTGCCTGTAGCCAAAGAAATGGGTGAAATAGTTTATGCCGGTGGTAAACAGGTTAACGGCAACATTGAGATTCTTGTTATTAAAGAAGTAGCACAAAGTTATCTTACCAGTTTATGGAACAAAGAGCAAAAGCAGCAGGTCCCCGATAATGAAAGATCATTTGTTCATGCATTAGCAAGATATTTTACTGTTGTTCTTTTTAGTATAGCATCAGCAGCGGCCATTTACTGGTATTTCAATGACAGTTCTAAAATGATGGATGCAGTAACAGCAGTTTTAATTGTTGCCTGCCCTTGTGCATTATTGCTTTGCAACACATTCACTAACGGCAACATCTTACGCATCTTAGGAAATAACCAGTTCTACCTCAGAAATGCACAGGCGATTGAAGACATAGCCAACGTTGATCATATTGTTTTCGACAAGACAGGAACGCTTACAACAGGAAGATATAGTGAAGTAAGCTATATCGGTAAAACATTAATGCCAGAAGTAAAGGAAATGATCGCTTCACTTGCATCACAATCTACTCATCCAATGAGTAAAGCCATATTAAAATGGCTGGATACAGATGAAAGATCAGGTGTTGTGCGATTTAAGGAATTAGCCGGGCAAGGAATTGAAGGAACTATTGAAGGACATCTCATCTGTTTAGGATCTGAAAAGTTTGTTACGGGTAAATCAAGTTCATCTAATAGCCAGTCTTCTGTTTATTTATCAGTTAATGGTGAATTGATGGGTGTTTTTAATTTTCGTAATCATTATCGTGATGAGATTCCTGCACTGTTAAGAAAACTACAGAAGAATTACCAGGTCTCCATACTAAGTGGAGATAATGATGGAGAAAAAAACTTCCTCAGAAATATTTTGGGGAAAGGGCCCAGCATATTCTTCAATCAAAGTCCACAGGCTAAACTTCTTGCCATAAAAGAATTGCAAAGTCAGGGCAAAAAAGTAATGATGATCGGTGATGGTTTAAATGATGCCGGTGCATTAAAACAAGCTGATGTTGGTATCGCCATCAGTGAAGAAAACAATAGCTTCACTCCTGCCAGTGATGCAATTATGCAGGCAGATAAATTGCGAATATTGGATAGGTTTCTTCATGCTTGCCGGGATAATAAGAAGGTTGTAGTGTTTGCTTTCGTTGTTTCTATCCTCTATAATATTATAGGATTATCCTTTGCCGTACAAGGAACTTTGTCTCCATTAGTGGCTGCTATCTTAATGCCTGCCAGCAGCCTGACAATCTTATTAATAACTTTTGGCATGAGTAATCTGCTGGCCTCAAGGCTTCGGCTGAAGCGATCGGCTGCGAAAACGGCGATCAGTCGTCGCTCAAAGTCGTTTCCGACCACATTCGTTCCTGCGGTTTCCTGATCGCTGACGGCGTGCTGCCGTCCAATGAAGGTCGCGGCTACGTGCTGCGCCGGATCATCCGTCG
>JAKFCX010000013.1:0-112643 GCA_036676415.1 Chitinophagaceae bacterium | reverse complement strand
ACCGAAGCAGTCATCACAGGTGCGTTACAATGTTTACCCGAAGCAATGGCAGCAGCTATATCCATCCAATACATCAATCGTCCACCCATCAGGTTTCCAAATATGTTTGTATCGTTCGGCAGTACGATCTCGTTCATTATTGTGAAACTTGCACTCACTTTCTTTTCTTCCATTGCATGTATTTGAAGCAAAGATATAGGGAGATACACATGACGAAAGTTAGTTTTTTCGGTAATCTTTTATACCGATATTCGCAACGAACATATGTTAGTTTACCAAAGAACCTGAGACGATGGAGCTTTCTTTCGACAACACAAAAAACGCTTTCGCTTACAAGTCCACCAAAGATCTAAAACAAGCCAGAGTACTTTTTAGTACCATGGGATACCAGTGGTTGGTTCAGATCGGTACTAGAATTACGCCTTTGGTAGTAAGGGGTAAACTCCCTATTATTGACAAGCTGATTCGGAATACCATATTCCGCCAGTTTGTAGGAGGTGAAACACTTGAAGAAACAAAACCTGCGGCACAAAAACTGGCCGAGTTCAATGTGAAAGTGATACTCGATTATGGTGTTGAAGGAAAGGAAGGTGAAGCCAATTTTGAACATGCCTGCGAACAGTTTATAAAGAACATACAGTATGCTGCCACGCAACCCAATATTCCATACATCAGTATCAAACTTACCGGTATGGCAAGGTTTGGATTGTTGCAAGCTTTACATGAAGCTCCGAGACTAAGAAGTGGTATCCACGATCATGAAGCGGAACAGGAAGAATGGAACAGGGTGAGAGAAAGAATGTATCGCATATGTGAAGTGGCTAGGGAAAAGAACATTGGCGTAATGCTCGATGCCGAGGAAACCTGGATACAGGATCCTGTTGACAGATTGGCGATGGAGATGATGCAGGAATTCAACAAAGAAAGAGTGATTGTTTATAATACCATTCAGCTGTATCGTCATGACAGGCTGGATTTTCTGAAACTTTCACATCGAATAGCCAAAGAACAAGGATTTATCCTCGGAGAAAAACTAGTTCGTGGTGCTTATATGGAGAAAGAAAGAGAGAGAGCTGCAGAACATGGTTATCCATCTCCTATCCAACCAAATAAAGAATCATCAGATCGTGACTACGATGCCGCGGTAAAATATTGTATCGATAATATCGAAGATATTGCAGTGTGTGTAGGCTCTCATAATGAAAGAAGTAATTTTCTTGCTGCCACTTTGATGCAGGAAAAAGGCATACCTCACAATCACCCACATGTACACTTTTCGCAGCTATTTGGTATGAGCGATCATATCACTTTCAATCTTGCCAAAGAAGGATTCAATGTAAGCAAGTACCTTCCTTTCGGACCAATGAAAGATGTGATTCCTTACTTGATGAGAAGAGCACAGGAGAATAGCAGTGTAAGTGGACAGACAGGCAAAGAACTTCAGCTGATCAAAACTGAACTGGACCGTAGAAAGAGAGGCTAAGGATGTCTGATGTAAGATGTCTGATGCCAGGAATGACCGCCAACGATTCTAGCTAGCGGCACTGCTGGCAGCATAATTGCTGGGTATTCAGTTAAAAATCAGCAGTATGAAGGTTAAAGACAACCAATTCCCCATTGCCATTCAGGCTTATAATACCAAAGGAAACCAGGAATTATTTGTTGCAGAGCAGATAGTATATACTCAATCGCAGGTAGATGTTTTTTCATCGAAGCATGCCGGGATGCTTATCAGAACAAGGCTTCTCACAGATGCCGAGTTGGGTAAAGCTTCAGTGGAGCAAAAGAAGTATGTAAAAAGAAGGTCTTCGGCTTCCAGTATACTGTTGATCGTTTTACTCGTGATCGTTGTACTGGTAGTAGTTGGTTTTGCCACAGGCTGGATACAACAAACCTTTGGACTAGATATCTAAATTGTAGAACAGTTTACTCTTTTGAAAATAAGAAAGGCGAAGAATGATCTTCGCCTTTCTATATTATTAATCCAAAGATTACTTCACTACAGTTGCATCATCTATCAAAAAGATCAGATTGCTTTTGTGTGCTTTTGTTTCTTCGTTAGCTGCAGCTGCCGGAGCTGCCAGTTTTGTTTTTAGCTTCTTCAATGTATGACGTGCACCAGCTTTTGTTACATCATCAACACCTGGCATATTCACCAGCATTGCAAGATTCTTAACGAAAGTTGTTTGCAGGTACTGGCGATAAACGTTTACGTTACCAGCCATATCAGCATCAAATATTCCTTTAGCAACATCATTCAATACATCAGCAACACTGTAAGAATTACCATATAAACGGCTGTTCGTTACACGCTGCAATGTTGTTGGATGAAGGATGTGTGCCAATGCACTTGCACCAATTGCATTCAGGTTACCAGTGATCTTGTAATCTTCTGTAGAAGAGAAGAAATTAAATCCACGACGCTGCATTTGCAGGTAAGGAAACACCTGTGCATCTTCTTTATAAGCATCAGGAGCAAATACATATTTATTCAGAATACTTAAAGCTTTCTTCTGTGTTTCAACCGGAACCGGTGTAAATGGTTTATTCGCAGACTTCTGTTCAGGGAAGCTTCTGTCAATATAAACACCACCGATGAAACGGCTAACAGCAGCAGCCATTCCTGCTCTCTGTCCTTGTAATGTTCCATAACGGCTTCTTAGTTCCTGGAAGGATTGACCTGGTTTGCTGTACTTGCTAACCAGTTTACCCATTAAGCCATTCACCAGTTTAAAACGGTCTTCAGCATAAGCGATAGGATCACTACTCATGTCGTTCACGTTCACTCTTGGATCAATTGCTTTACCAGGAGCTCTCATATCATCAGCATCGTTACCAAACACAAGGTAAGGTTCTGTGCTACGGGAAAGTATCTTGTTGATACCTTCTTTCTCTTCAGTTTCATTGCTGAATGGTTTGTAACCAAACTCAATTGCCCAAAGATCATAAGGACCAGCTTTGGTTGTATAGTAATCACCTTGTTTGCTTCTGTCAAGAGCGATATTGATAGCAGGATAATCCATCACAGAACCAATCAAACCAATTCTGCGGGTAAGCTCTTTATTATGTGCTTCTGTTGGAGACAACATCTGGCTTGCCTTCATGTTGTGGTTCAAACCAAGGGTATGACCCATTTCATGCATAACAAGATAAGTAAGGAATTGCTTATGCATTTCCTTGATCTCACTTTCAGGTGCACCAGCAGCTTCCAATGTAGTTAAACCTGTAGTAAACTGAGCTTTCAATTCTCCGGCAAGTGTACACATTGTATGATGATTCATATCCATTCCAGGGAAATGAAGCTTGTGTTGATCTGCAGAAGGACCAGTATATAATTCGTCGAAGATCGGAGTTGCGCTACCGCTGAACCACTCAATAGTAATGTCAGAACCTAAGATTTGTCCTGTTTTAGGATTTACAAAGCTTGGCCCGATTGCACCGTAAGGAGGATTTGCAGAAGATACCCAACGGATAACGTTGTAACGGATATCAGCAGGATCCCAGGTAGCATCATCCGGCATTACTTTCATTACAACAGCATTCCTGAAACCAGCTTTTTCAAAAGCTTCGTTCCATTTCAAACCTGCTTCAATGATTGTCTGGCGATATTCATGTGGTGTAGTGTTTTCAATCCACCATACGATTGGCTCTACAGGTTCACTCACAGCAGCTGAAGGATCTTTCTTCACAAGATTCCAGCGGTTGATCATGTCTTTAAAATTCACCGGGTGAACACTTGTCTGGTTGTTTCTCTCTTGTGAAAAATAACCTACACGAGGATCATCTTCTCTTGATCTGAAATCAGTCTTCGGCATCTCGAGGAAACTGTGTTGCATACGAACACGGATATAACGAGGATCAGTGATGTCATTTCCACCACTCACCAAAGCATTCGGATTATCATAGTTAAGATCTACAACAATATCAGAATTGTTAGGGTAAGATCTAACGTTTGCATACTTCGATTTTGTTGGATTCAGGTTACCAAGATTAAACATCATAAACGACATCGGGCCTGGAGCTACCGTTGGCTTAACAGGATCCATCTTATCGCTTAAGAAAAGCGGATCTACGCTGATAAGATAACCAGCAGAATCTTCTACTGAAAACTTATCAATGAAAAGAACTGTTTCCGGTTTGTCTACATTAGCCGTTTTGCTAACGGGATTGTTCTGATCGTACCAGAACCTTGTGTTTACCTCAGAAAACTCCAGCTTATCATAAGCTCTTTCGATCTTGAATACTGCAGTTTGCCTGTGCATACTCTGGTGCAGGAACAAAGACGTAGGACCGTTGATAGAAAAACTCTGGTAAATAAAGTCTTTACCCAATTGGTCTTTTCTTACATACATCTGTAAACTACCTGTAGTAGTATCCTGGAAGAGTGTAAAAAGACCTGCATGTTTTTTCATGCCTTTTGTTTTCTCTGCCAGCGTTGGCTTTTTAGGACCTGCCGGCTTCGACGTATCGCTGGCCGGCTTAGCACCTGTGGCCGGTGCCTGTGCATTTACCGACAAGCTGAGTACACAGCCTGCAGCTAGTGCAAGTAGGAAATTTTGTTTCATCTGTTTGGTTTTTTATTTTCTTATTAGGCCGGATGCAGCATTAAACATCTGTGGGCCGTCAATTTTCAGGTAATGAATGTAGGCTGAATATTCCTGAAAGGGAAATGAATATTATGAGTGGCTTCAGGATATTGTGATTGGTGAATTGGGATGGGAGCCAGCTAAAGTACTGCTATTCAGCTGTCGTTGCGTCGCACTCTTGTAGTTTCTAATATTTACTGGGCTGAGTTTGATGCAATTGATCTTGCCGCGATCCATCCACTGGTCCAGGCATTTTGAAAGTTAAATCCACCGGTGATGCCATCTATATCCATGACCTCGCCGGCAAAATAAAGTCCGGGCAACTTTTTGCTTTGCATGGTATTCGGATCGATCTCTGAAAGTTTAATCCCACCACAGGTTACAAACTCTTCTTTAAAGGTTGTTTTGCCTTTTACTTCGAATACAGAAGCCGTTAATGCCTGGATGAGATTATTCTGTTCTTTGGAGTTGATATCACTCCATGTCTTATTTGCATCAACAGATGATTGTTTTAGAAAATGCTCCCATAAACGATTGGGTAAACCAAATGGATTTTTTGCGGATATTTTCTGTGAAGAAAAACGACTTCGTAAATGTGTCCACTCTTCTCTTACTGATTGTTCTGTGAAATCTTTCAGCCAGTTCACCTGTATGGAGAAATGATAATTCTTCTCGGCCAGTTCTCTTGCTCCCAAGGCCGAGGTTTTTAATATTGCAGGTCCGCTTAGTCCCCAATGTGTAATTAATAAAGGTCCCTGTTCCTGCAATTTGGTTCCGACCACTTTTACTGTTGCATGTTCTACACTTACACCCATTAATTCTGTTATCGGATTGCCCGGCATATTAAAGGTGAATAAAGAAGGAACAGGTTCTTCTATCGTGTGACCTAATTGTTTCAGCCAATTGAACTGTGATGATTTTGGATAACCACCGGAAGCGATGCAGAGGAAGTTTGAAGTTCTCAGTTTTGAGTTTAAAGTTTTCAGTTTAAAGACTCCGTCTTGTGTTTCAATCTCTGTGACCTCACAGTTCATCAGTATTTCGATGTTGTACTTATTGGCTTCTTTCAATAAACAATCAATGATGGTTTGTGAAGTATTGGTTTCAGGAAACATTCTTCCATCGCTTTCCGTTTTCAGCTTCACGCCTCTTTCTTCAAACCAGGCTATTGTATCTTTTGTATTGAACCAGTAAAATGCTTTTTTTAAAAAGTTCTTTCCTCTCGGGTAACGCTTCACCAGTTCATCGATCTCGAAACAGGCATGGGTAACATTACACCTGCCACCGCCACTCACTTTTACTTTCGAAAGCAGCTTGCTGCTTTTTTCAATGATTGTTACTTTCAGCGAAGGATCATTGGCAGCTGCATTTATAGCACAGAAAAATCCTGCGGCACCACCACCAATCACAATGAGTTGTTGTTGCATGAAGGGCAAAGAAAAGGAATCAGCAGCACTGAGATAGTAGTTTTTATAGCAATTCATTATATTTATCCTACGTTCATCCTTCGTCTTTCCTTCGTTATTATAAGCAGGTTGAACATACTTAGCTTATGCCTTAATCGTTGCTAATGGCCAGAACAACAACCAACATTTTACTTTCCGGGATGAATTAGCCCCGTGTAAATATCAGCATGTGCATTAATTATACTCAAATATGAAGAATGCTACCCGAATCATTTTAACGATTTGTGCTTTCGTTGCCAGCTATCTATTTATTTTCTGGCTGCCTTTTTCATTAATAAGCTTACCGGGTGATAGCGAAATCATTCCCCATATTGTTTCATTACTCATTGCTGTCTGTGCTGCCATCTTCGTATGGAAAAAGACAAGCATTATAAATCATGGCCTGGCAACTTCGATTTTGTTGGGTGGAATGATTGTGGGTGCCCTTGGTTTTGTTGTAGGTTTTTTTGGACCGATGATCTTTTACCCGCAATCTAATCTTGGTCCCTTATTCGGCCTTTTCTTTACCGGGCCAATCGGTTTCGTTATTGGGTTGATTGGTGGTGGCATTTACTGGAACGCAAAGATGAAAAGATTATAGAGAGCGTTATCAACGCTTTTGTAAAGATTGCTGCTACTTGTTTCCCGGTAATTTGCAAGGGCTTCTCCAGTATTATAGATTTTTCAACTTACTTTATTTTAAAAAAACAGCACGGTTCATGAAACTGGCGCATGATTATTGTTGCTTAACCGACTCATGAATATGGTGCCTGCGATGGTATCTATTCTTTTTTGAAAAAAAATCACCAGTTAATATCATTTTCATTCACAAACGTTACAAACTATGCGTAAAACTTTACACGGTCTTATTTTAATCAGTTGTTTATTAGTGAGCTTTGTTTCTTCTGCACAAGTTTCAGTGGGTGCGACTAACTATACCACGCTGAAAGCTGCTTTTGATGCTATTAATGCAGGCACTCATACAGGTGCGATCACCATTTCCATTTCAGGTAATACCGTAGAAACCGCTACTGCTGTCTTGAATGCAAGTGGAACAGGGTCGGCTTCTTATACAAGTATTGCGATCAATGCAACAGCGGCAGCAATCATTACTTCAAATCTTACCGGAGCTACGATACGGTTCGATGGTGCTGATAATGTGAATCTCAATGGTAACAGTACGCTGCAAATCATCAACACAAATACAACAGGATCGGTAATCAATTTTGTAAATGATGCTACGAATAATACCATCAGGAATGCTGCCATCAGCGGGAACACAGCAAGTTTTACAGGTACAGCAGCATCCCCTGTTATTAACTCAGGTGTTATTTCTTTTGGCACTGGTACAACCGGAAATAACGGAAATACAATTGACAACTGTGACATCAATGGTAATAACCAGGCAATATGCCTTTTGTTTTCTGCGGGAACAACCAGTAGTGCCACTGCATCAAACTTTCAAAATACATTGAAAGATTCAAGGTTATACAATTATATAAATACTACTATTGGAGGTGCAGTAGCAGTATCGTTAGCAGGTGGCAACGATCAGTGGACCATTCAGAATAACAGCATTTATAATACTGCCCCGGTAATCAGTGGTCAGCAATTTATTGTAAGAGGTATTTTAATTGTTCCCACATTTACCAGCGATTTTCACATGGTAACCGGGAACTTTATTGGTGGCAATGCTCCTTCTGCAACAGGCAACATGACGGTTACTGCCTCAGGCACAAATGCATTGGGTTTTATTGGCCTTGATGTAGAAACCGGTGGCACTGGAAATATGGTGAGTAATAACCAGGTTAAGAACATCAGCATTACTTATAGCGCTTCGGCCGGATCTTTTGCCAATGCCGGCATTTTTGGATTTATTGGCGGATACAATGGTACAACGACTTTTACCGGTAACGAGGTCAGCAATATTTCTATCACAAACAGCAATGGGTTCGTGAACTTCAGTGCGATGCATGTTAATGCAAGGGTAACCACCGCTGCAGCAACTGTTACCCCTACTTTTAACCTGACCAATAACACCATTACTGCTATTACTGCAAATTCAGGAGGTATAGCCGGAGATGTAAACCTGCACGGCATCAGGCTTGAATCATCTTCTTCTGCCTCACTTACAAATACAGCAAAATCCAACCCCACTTTTAATGTAACAGGCAATACCATTAGCTCCATAAACGTACCTTTTGCCGGTGTTACTGCTTCTTTCATCAGGGGCATTGGCACGGTTACCACACAGGGAACCGGGTCTACCGCTTTGCTTTATCCGAAAGTAAATATTTCCACTAACACGATACACAGCCTAAGTACAACATCAACACTTGCTAACTATGGAAGCGGTGTAGCCACAGGTATACATATGGCTGGTGCAAGTGTAGCAGGTAATACAGACGTTCAGATCATATCCCAGAACACGATATACAATCTTTCGGCACTTAACACGGGCAACTTTGGTGCTGTTGTAATTGGCATACTGGCAAGTACCGGCCTTCATGATATTTCCCGTAACCGAATCTATGACCTGAAGAATGGGGCAATACCAACAGGTGCAACAGCACCAGGCATTGTAGGAATTACTGTTAGAAATGCAACAGGAACGTCTACGACATCTAATAATTTTATATCCCTTGGTACAGGTGTAGCAGAAGGTGTGCAGGTGTTTGGTTTTCTGCAGAACTTCAATGCAACGGGGCCGGTGAATGTGTATCATAACTCGATCTATATTGGTGGAACAGCAGCATCAGGAGACAAACGTTCTGCAGCAGTAGTAAGAGGTACAGAATTATTTGGAACAGGCATCCTCACTCCAATGAGCGTTAAGAATAATATTTTATACAATGCCCGTACCGGTGGTGGCGGTTCGCATTATGCTGTTGTAAATAGTGAAACGACTCCTGCCACAGGATTTACATCTGATGCCAATGTACTTTATACAGTTAATCCACTCACTATCGCTATGTGGGGTAGCACGAATAATGACCTGGCCACATATAAAACAAACAGTGCCGATGTTAATTCAAGAACCACCACAGTAAATTTTGCAGACGTTGCAACGGGTGACCTGCATGTTACAGGAGCTTCAAATGGCGATAACAATCTTGCTGCTGCACCAATAGCAGGTATCACTACAGATTATGATGGTACCACAAGAAGTGCCACGGCTGTATATATAGGTGCAGATGAAGGTTCTATTGTTCTACCGGTAACACTTACCAGCTTCAATGGTTACAGAGATGGAAAGATCAATAAACTGCAATGGATAACTGGAAGCGAAAATAACAACAAAGCCTTTGAACTGCAACGTAGTGCTGACGGAAGGAATTTCAGCAGCATTGCTACTATCGCTTCAAAAGCTGAAGGTGGAAATAGTAATAACGCTATTAATTACAGCTATACTGATGAAGCACCACTGGCTGGCACCAACTATTACCGCCTGAAACAAATTGACAGGGATGGACAATACAGGTTCACCAGTACCATCATAACTATCAAGGGCAGTGTTACTGATTTTGAGATAACGTCTGTTTATCCAAATCCTTCAAGAGATATTATAAATCTTGCCATCACATCTCCATTGAGCAACAAGGCATATGTATCTATTACAGATTTGAATGGAAAATTAGTAAACCAGATACCTGCAATGCTTGCTACAGGAGACAATAATATTTCCCTGAACATTTCTTCACTTACTGCTGGAACATATATTGTAACAGTGAGAAGTGGTGATCAGTCGAAGGCTATTCGGGTGATCAGAAATTAATTCCTTGAATGTATCTTAAGGAAGCCTCCGGAACACGGAGGCTTCTTTTTTTGTCAGTTTAAATGCGAATGTGCCGATGACAATCTATAATTTAGTAATGTAGTAAGACCTGTAATAAATGGAAGAAAATAATACAACTACTCAAACAATGCAGCGCATATTTGTACAAACCTATTTTCATGGTACAAAGGCAGATCTTAAGATGGGTGACATTATAGAAACTGGCATTACCTCCAACTATGGGCAAAGAAATAACGCCAAGTATATTTACCTCACTGCCACACTTGATGCAGCTATCTGGGGTGCAGAACTTGCTTTCGGAGATGGTCGAGAAAGAATTTATTTAGTGGAGCCAACAGGCCCGATCGAAGATGATCCTAATTTAACTGACAAGAAGTTTCCCGGCAATCCAACAAAGTCTTATCGTTCCAAACATCCGTTTAAAGTTGTAGGAGAAGTTACGGTATGGCAGCGTCATTCAGCAGAACAGGTTACAGCAATGAAGGATCATCTCCAAAAATTAAAGGATGAAGGGATCGAAGCCATAGAGGATTGAAATTACTACTGAAAATGCGATTGCTTCGTGCCTCGCAAGAACATTACTTCTTCCCTATCCTGTATAATCTTCCATCATCTGTAACAGCATACAGAGCACCATCGTTACCTTCGGTAATATCTCTAAAGCGTTGTCCCTGGTCTGCCAGCAATCTTTCTTCACCGGTTACTTTATTATTTTCCAGTACCAGTCTTGCAATGTGGTTACTATTTAAGCCACAGATAAAAACATTGTTCTTCCATTCAGGAATGGCATCGCTGCTGTAAAAGGTCATACCACTTGGTGAAAGCACCGGATCCCAGTAATAAACTGGCTGCTCCATTCCATCTTTCTGCGTAGCACCACCGCTAATCTTCTGACCACTGTATTCAATGCCATAAGTGATAGCAGGCCATCCATAATTCTTACCGGCTTCGATACGGTTCAATTCATCACCACCTCGTGGACCCATTTCACTCTCCCAAAGATCACCTGTCACCGGATGAATCGCAAGACCCTGTGGATTACGATGACCATAGCTGTATATCTCAGGCTTTGCAGAACTGTTATTTAAAAACGGATTGCCTGCAGCAGGTTTTCCATCAGTTGTTATACGAACAATCTTTCCATAACCTGAATTCAGGTGCTGTGCCTGTGGCCTGGTAGCAAGATCAGAACGTTCACCGGAACTTACAAAGAGATGACCGCTTTTATCAAACACAACCCTTGAACCGAAATGCATACCATTATCATAGGCAGGATTTGCACGATAGAGAACAACAGGGTTTTCTATCGTCTTTTCATCATCTGACAATCTTCCTTTTGCAACTGAAGTAACATTTCCGCCGGTAACTGGTTCTGAAAATGTCCAGTACACCATACGATTGGTACTGAAGGCAGGATCAATAGTAACATCCAACAAACCACCTTGTCCCCCTGAGTTCACTTTTGGCAACCCGGAAATCGATGCTACTAAATCACCAGCTGTTGTAACAATTCGCATATTACCTTCTTTTTGCGTTACCAGTAATCGTCCGTCAGGTAAAGTGGTTATGCCCCATGGTCTTGAAAGTCCGTTCGTGATGACCTTTGATTCATAAGCTGTGGTAGTCTTCACTCCATTGATCCGGGTTTGTCCTTCGAATGCCGGTTTGTAATTGGTGTTGGCTGCTTTTGTTTCTACGGGTTCACCATTACCTGTTGAAGTAGAATCTGAATTGCTGCCGCTGTGAGAGCTGGTATTACAGGCAAAGAATAAGACTATTCCTAGAGATAAGCAGTGAAGGTTGTTGATCATAAACGGTGATTTTAAAATGTTTTGGCAGCAAGAATCATTCCTGCGATGAATACAAATTTACAAGGAAGTGACCTTTCGGAAAATTCTGGATAAACTGCTGGGCTGAATTGTTTCCATGAAAACGGAACTGTGAACTGAGCGTAGCAACAGTCGATCCCATGAAAAACTTCAGCCGGCCAACACAATATTCTCTTCCTTCAGCAACGGCATATTCTTGTAGCGTAATATAATATTGGCGGTAACCACAACATCTCGCTGGCAGTACTCTACTATTCGCTGCAGATTTTTATCCTGGTAATAAACATCCTGTACCATGCTTCCATCCATGTCTGTCTTGGAAGTAGGCACACCCAAAACACTGGCTAAAAGATGAAGGCTTACATAGTTCTTATAATCGCCAAACTTCCACCATTGCATGGTATCGAACATCTTTACTTCCCAGGGTTTTTTATCGTTCAATTGCAAACATGCAGGTAGCGGCAGGTTGTTGATCAGCATTCGTCGACATATATAAGGAATATCAAACTCACGAATATTATGACCTCCAAACATGATCTCTTTACGAGACGAACAGAATTTATCGCATAATTCTGTGAAGGATTTTAACAACTCCGTTTCATTATTATTGGAAATACTTTTTAAGCGTAAACAACACTGTTTATCTTCGTTCTCATAAAAATACGCAGTAGAAATACAAACGATTTTACCAAATTCAGCGAGAATACCGGCCCTTAACTTGTAACTTTCTTGCGGAGTGATAGTCTCTGGCATGGTTTTCGAAATCTTGTCGACCCAGAGAGATTGCCACTCAGTTGAAAGCTCGTCGAAGTGTGGTGATTGGGGAACAGTTTCGATATCTAAAATCAACAGATCTGTCATAACAAAAGGTTTTATCAGGGTTTAAGACAATATACAATTGATCAAATAAAAAAATAACATTTATGAGCTACAGTCAATATCCATCCTCAGCTCCTGAACAAGGTACACAGGTGAAAACAACATCTCAAAAAAGCAGCAACAATAACAAAATCGTAATCATAGCACTTGCTGCAGCCCTCTTGTTATCAATCGGGTACATCATTTACGACAAGAGTAAATCTAAAGAACTATATGCACAATTGCAAACACAGTTCACCAATGTAGATTCTGCCCGAAGTGAACTCCAGAATGAATTTAATGAGGCATCTAAAAAGATGGATGAGCTCAATGGTTCTAACCTGGAATTGCAGGGTGCATTAGCAGAAAAAAATGCCGAGATCGAAGCAAAAAAGAACGAGATCGCTTCTATATTAAGGAAATCAAAAGCTTCAGCGGCTGAGCTTTCAAGAGCTAAGAAACTGATCAGCGAATTGAATGGCCAGATCCAGGATTTCGTAGCACAGATAGAAACACTCAAAGCTGAGAACCAGCAATTGACTGATGCCAACACCACTTTAACAACAGAAAGGGATAACCTGGCTACTGAAAAAACACAGATTCAACAAACACTGGTGGCTACAGAAGAAGCTAAGAAGAGTGTTGAAGATGTAGCATCTACCCTTCACGCATCAAATATTGCTATCGCTGCAATTAATGTAAGAGGCAGTGGTAAAGAAGTGAGTACCTCTACTGCTAAAAGAGCAGACCTGATGAGAATTACATTTGACATTGATGAAAACAGAATCGCTCCAAGTGGAACCAAGCAGATCTTTGTAGTAGTAACTGCACCTGACGGAACACCGGTTACTGCAGGTGAAACATTTACAACGAGAGATGAGGGCGATAAAAAATTCACCAGCAAAGTAGATGTAAACTACGAGCAGGGTAAAAGAATACCTGTAAGCTTCGACTGGAAGCAAGGAGCAAAATACATGCAGGGAGATTATAAGATCGAGATCTATCACAATGGATTTAAGATCGGCGAAGGAAAAAAAGCTTTGAAGAAAGGCGGATTATTCAGCTAAATAAAAAGCCGTTGCTAACCTAGTTCACCTATAGAAAAACCAACAACCGGAAAATACCTTAAACAATAATCCCGCTTCGGCGGGATTTTTTATGTTGAGATGGGAACGCTGATAACCCTGATGTAGCAGATTTCACGGATAGTTTTTATCAGTTATGTACTTTGCTTTTGGTCATTTATGAAGCTTCGTTGCGTCGCACACTTGTACTTTTTTTCATCCATCAGCAAGAATCAGTTCAATCCGTGTCATCCGTGTTCCTATTCCTCACTACTTTCGCAAAAAATTCTTATTAATGGATCTACAGCAACTCATAATCGAAGCATGGAGCAATCGTGAACTTCTGAAAGACAATAAATATTCTGATGCTGTTCGTACAGTGATCGAAGAAGTAGATAAAGGCAGATTGAGAACAGCTTCACCTTCTGAACAAGGCTGGCAGGTGAATGAATGGGTGAAACAAGCTATCCTTATGTACTTCGCTATTCAGCAAATGCAGACCTGGGAACTGGCTCCTTTTGAATTTTACGATAAGATGCTGTTGAAAAAAGATTACGCCTCACTTGGAGTAAGAGCTGTACCTCACGCAGTAGCAAGATATGGTGCATACCTCGCAAAGAATGTTGTTCTGATGCCTTCTTATGTAAACATCGGTGCTTATGTAGATGAAGGCACAATGGTAGATACCTGGGCAACAGTTGGAAGCTGTGCACAGATCGGCAAAGGTGTTCACCTGAGTGGTGGTGTTGGTATAGGTGGTGTGTTAGAGCCATTGCAGGCTTCTCCTGTAATTGTTGAAGATGGTTGTTTCATTGGCAGCCGTTGTATTGTAGTGGAAGGTGTAATTGTTGAGAAAGAAGCAGTGTTGGGTGCAAACGTGGTGCTCACCAAATCAACAAAGATCATTGATGTTAGTGGCAATGAACCTGTTGAATATAAAGGACGAGTTCCTGCAAGAAGTGTTGTGATTCCCGGAAGCTATACTAAGAAGTTTCCAGCCGGTGAATTTGGTGTTGGCTGTGCTTTGATCATTGGTCAGCGTAAAGCATCGACTGACCTGAAGACAAGTTTAAATGATGCATTGAGGGATTTCAATGTGGCTGTATAATTAACCGCTAAGGCTCAAAGTTTAAATAGAAAAGCATCCTGGATTTACAGGATGCTTTTCTATTTTATGAAATCACTCTACTTCTTCCAGTTCTGCCACTTTAGAGACCGGCTCAAAGTGAGCTGTAAAATGTCGCAGGAATTTTGGCTCTTTTGTAATACGAAGTCCTTTTGCAAGGTGTTTATCCATGAGAATCTCTTCGAATACTTCTATCACATAATCGATATGGCTTTGAGTATAAGCTCTTCTTGGAATGGCAAGTCTCACCAGTTCTCTTTCTGCAGGTATAAGATTTCCAATCTTATCGTATTTACCAAACATGACCGATCCAATTTCAACAGCTCTTATTCCTCCTTTTTTATATAATTCACAAACCAATGCCTGACCAGGATACTGATCTGCTGGTATGTGTGGATACAAAGCTCCTGCATCAATATATACTGCATGACCACCTATCGGATACAACAATGGCACACCCAATTTTTTTAAATGTTCACCAAGATACTCTGTGCTCTTTATGCGGTAATTAAGATATGAAGCATCGAATACTTCTCTCAGGCCAATTGCAATCGCTTCCATATCTCTTCCAGATAAGCCGCCATAAGTGGCAAAACCTTCAGTAATTATAAGCAGGTTGGTACATGCTGCAGCAAGATCTTCATCTTTCAGTGCAAGAAAACCACCCATATTTACCAATGCATCTTTTTTGGCACTCATAATACAACCATCGGCCAGCGAAAACATTTCCTGTGCAATTTCCCTGTAAGGCACATCTTCAAAACCTTCTTCCTTATGACGAATAAAATAACTATTCTCAGCAATACGACAGCAATCAAGAATAAACAACACATCATGCTTATGACATACCGCAGCAACATCTTCGGCATTTTTCATACTCACAGGTTGTCCGCCACCACTATTATTGGTTACTGTAAGAATAACAGCAGCAATATTAGATGCACCATATGTACTTATGGTTTGCTTCAGCAGTTCAACATCCATATTACCCTTGAATGGTTTGGTTGAATTTTGATCTTTTGCTTCCTGGCATGGAATATCAATGGCAGTTGCTCCACTGAATTCTATGTTGGCTCTTGTTGTATCAAAATGTGTATTGCTGATGAATATCTTACCTTCTCCTCCTAAATAACTGTAAAGTATTCTTTCAGCTGCTCGTCCCTGGTGTGTGGGAAGAATATAAGGATAACCAGTAAGGTCCTGTATTTCTCTTTCCAGTCTTTCCCAGCTTTGTGCTCCTGCATAAGATTCATCTCCTCTCATAATTCCAGCCCACTGTTCGCTGCTCATTGCAGAAGTACCGCTATCGGTCAGCAAATCAATGATCACCTGTGTTGAACGTAACAGGAAAGGATTATAATGTGCATCCCGAATATATTTTAGTCTTTCGCCTTTTGTTGTCATGAATAACGGCTCGACTGACTTTATCTTAAACGGCTCTATAATAGTTTTGAAAGACATAACGTTTGTATTAATTAAGCAAGTAAAAGATTTCTATCAATCCAATGTATGACCTGTGTCATCCATGCTTCCACTGTATCTCAATTCTTTTGTAAAAAAATATTACATGCAACAGATACCAAAGAAATCATGGGCTGAACCGTTCAAAATAAAGATGGTTGAGCTGCTGAAGATGACTACAAGGCAGCAACGGGAAAAAGCAATCAAAACAGCAGGTTACAATACTTTTTTACTGAAATCGGAAGATGTTTATATCGATCTTTTAACGGATAGTGGAACTTCGGCCATGAGTGACAGGCAATGGAGTGGAATGATGTTAGGTGATGAGGCTTATGCCGGTAGTAAAAACTTCTATAACCTGGAAAAAGCTGCCATAAAATATTATGGATATAAATATTTGATCCCGACTCACCAGGGAAGAGGTGCAGAGAATATTCTGTCGCAGGTGTTGATTAAAAAAGGTGACATTATTCCCGGCAATATGTATTTCACAACCACACGTTTGCACCAGGAACTGGCTGGTGGAACTTTTGTAGATGTGATTGTTGATGAAGCGCATGATCCTGAAAACCTTCACAAGTTCAAAGGCAATATCGACATCAATAAGTTGAATGCTGTTATTAAAAAATATGGCGCTAAAAAGATTCCTTATATCTGTGTAGCTGTTACTGTGAATATGGCAGGAGGGCAGCCTGTTTCAATGGAAAATCTGAAAGAAGTAAGGGCTCTTACGCAAAAGCATGGCATTAAGATCTTCCTCGATATGACGAGAATAGCTGAGAATGCATACTTCATTCAGCAATATGAAAAAGGATACAACAGAAAGAGTATTGCTTCTATTGTAAAAGAGATCTGCAGTTATACTGATGGAGCAACTTTCAGCGGGAAGAAAGATGCATTGGTAAACATCGGTGGCTTCCTGGCTATTAATGATAAAGATGTGTATGAAGAAGCCAGCAACCTTGTGGTTGTTTATGAAGGATTACATACTTATGGTGGACTTGCAGGAAGAGATATGGAAGCCATGGCCATAGGTATAGAAGAATCGGTGCATGATGATCATATCAGGGCCAGGATAGGACAAGTATTGTATTTGGGTGAACAATTGCTGAAGTATGATATTCCAATTGTATTACCGGTTGGCGGGCATGGAATTTTTATTGATGCGAAAAAGTTTTTGCCACATGTATCACAGGATAAATTTCCAGCCCAGTCATTAGCGGCAGAATTATATATTGAATCAGGCATCAGGACTATGGAAAGAGGAATTGTTTCTGCCGGAAGAAATGCAAAAACAGGAGATCATTATTATCCGAAACTCGAACTGGTAAGATTAACAATTCCACGAAGAGTATATACACAGGCACACATGGATGTTATTGCAGAATCGGTAGCAAGGGTATATCAAAGAAGAAATAAGATCAAAGGATTGGACATGACATTCGAGCCAAAGTATTTAAGATTCTTCCAGGCAAGATTCAGAAAACTATAGAATGAAAGATAAACTGAGCATACTACTTAAAACCGAAAATGATCATCTCCAGAAGTTGAACGAATTGGTTGTAAATGCCGTTAAGGAAGAGGAGCTGATCTCAGCTAAACTATCTGAGTTTGAAGATAAACATCCGGCTTTTACCAGTAAACTGGCCGATAAAGTAGCATCGTTTGGTGGAAGCTGGAAGTTTATCTCCCTTTTTGCACTGTTCATGGTACTATGGATGTCGATAAACATTTACCTGCTTTCGAAACCATTTGATCCGTTTCCATTCATTTTTTTAAACCTGATACTTTCAACCATTGCTGCCATCCAGGCTCCTGTTATTATGATGAGCCAGAACCGGAAAGAAGAGAAAGACCGGCAAAGGGCCATAAATGATTATATGGTGAATCTGAAAGCCGAGATCGAGATCAGGAACATGCACCAGAAAATGGATATATTGATTGCCGATCAAATGAGAACGCTTTTTGATATTCAAAAACTGCAGCTTGAATTAATGGAAGAAATAAAAGCATTGGTAAAACACAAGCATGCATAATTTTATTGCATGGATTCATTAACCCATATTGCTGTAGGAGCCATCATCGGTGATGCTATTGCTGGAAAGAAGCTTGGGAAACGTGGAATGGCCTGGGGTGCTTTTGCCAACAGTATTCCCGATTTCGATTTTATTGCTTCCCTATGGCTCACAATGGATAAAAATCTCCTGGCTCACAGGGGTTTTACTCACTCTATTTTATTCATGCTACTGCTGGCTCCTTTACTTTCATGGTTTGCATTTAAACGTCATCGCTCAATAGGAATCGATTATGCCCACTGGATATTATTTTTTGCGATACAGCTGGGAAGCCATATGCTCATCGACACTTTCAATAATTATGGTGTTGGATTATTGGAACCATTTCATCATGGAAGATTTTCTTTCAATACCCTTTATGTTTTCGACCCATTCTTTACAATTACCGTGGTATTAGCTGCAGTAATGTTGCTCATCAGGAGATCAACAGACGTAAAAAGAAAGTTCTGGCATAAGTTCGGCATTATTGCACCGATCGTTTACCTGGGTTACTGCAGTTTCAATAAATTAACGGTTGATGCTGAAGTAAGAACTATTCTGAAAAAAGAAAACATCAGTTACAACCAATACTTCACTACTCCTACTCCACTCAATTCATGGCTATGGTATGTGGTAGCTGCCAGTGACAGTGGATTATATTCAGGTTATCGTTCTGTATTTGATTCAAAGGACACTATTCAGTTTGCTTATTTCCCCAAAAACGATCATCTGCTTTCAACAGTAGCCACCAATGAAGAAAAAAGAAGCCTCGATAACCTGAAACGTTTTTCGCAGGGATTTTATACGATACAAAACTGGAACGATACATTGGTCTTTAATGATCTTCGATTTGGGCAAATTGTAGGATGGCACGACCCGAATGAAAAATTTGTATTTCACTATTTTGTTCAGCACAAGGGAAATATCACTGCAGTACAAAGAGGAAGATTTGCCAGGTGGAACAAAGAAACTTTCAAAGCACTGGTCAGGAGAATAAAGGGCAATTAATCACCCCTACGTTTAAAATAAAAGGTAAAAAGAAAAAAAGAAACCTGGATTACCTGGTAGCATACCCATTGCCAGAATTGCATGAGCAGGTGATTCTTTTTGGAGAACTCATCTTTCACCACCAGTTTGCAATCTTCGTCAATGATCTTTTGTAATGCAGATTCAGCTTTCTGAGCAAAATCATCATTCAAGATATCAAGATTCAATTCTATGCTTGCAAAAGCACTGATGTTATTCAGGTTGTAAGATCCAACCGTTACCCATTTACCATCAAACGTGCTGATCTTTGCATGCAACACATTCTTCTGATACTCGTATATCTCAATGCCATGACGAAACAGCCAGGCATACATCCAACGTTCGGCATGTTTGGCCACCATTACATCGGAATAACCTGCAATGATGATTTTTACCTTCACTCCTCTCTTCACAGCATCCATCATATTTCTTTTGATGGCACGGCCAGGCAAAAAATAACTTGACATGATCATTACTGAATGCTTTGCATTCCTCAACATCTCGAGATAACTCCTGCTGATCTGGTTTCTGCCCCTCACCCAATCATTTACTCTTACCCTTACATTGCATTCTTCCTTCGGTAAGGGCATCTCTGGCAAAGCATCTTTAATTTTCCTTTTTTGGGGATTCAGGTTACTCCTGTTCCATATTCGGACTGCAATACTGTGTAGTTGGGCCGATACTTCTCCCTTACTCAACACAGCCCAATCCAGCCATGCAGGAATCTCCGGCATATCATTATACTTGTTACTGATGTTTATGCCACCGACCAGACTGTAACACCCATCGGCAACAGCAAGCTTGATGTGGAGTCTTCTTCCAAAATAAAAATGGCGACTTTTTAATATCGGTTCAAACCAACGGAATTCTACACCAGAGGATCGCAGATCGGCAATGAAGTCTTTAGATAAATCCTGAGAAGCGTACCCATCTACGAGTAGATACACTTTAACACCACGAATCGCTGCATTCTTTAATGCTGTAGCCACCCTGGTACCTGTTTCATCCCCGTCGTATATATAGGTTTGCAGATGAAAGGTATGCCTGGCTTTATTAATGATCTCTTCCAGCAAGTGGAAATAATCTTTTCCACCACGCACCAGCTGAATGGAATTGTACGCAGTATATAATTTAGTTGCACCCGGAATATTTCTTGCAGGCATATTTAATCAGCTAAGCTACTTTAACCAGCTGAAAACCTTACTACCAATTTTGCCGCCAAATTTTGTTGCCAGGATGCCTGCACCAATAGAAAGGCCTTTGGACAAGATATTTGATGCATACTTTCTTTTTACATCACCAAAGAAAGAATTGCCGGCATCCGTAAATAAATGTTTCACATCATTCCAGTCGTGCTGCAATTCTTTCTCCAGTTGGAGCTTTCTATGATGCAAAAATTTTTGTTCCAGCTGCAGATCGTGTATATTATGAATCTTCCTCATCTTTAAACATTTCGTGAAGCATTTTATTCATAATAGGCATTCGTAATAAACGCTCCCTGCTTACCCAAATAATTGTTGCGATTAATAGCCATATCACCCCTACAATGAGAAACCCTGAATAACTCTCACCCAGCCAATTGCTCAGTGCATAAGCTGCTGCCAGGCTAACAAATATTACAAACACCAGCATGATAGCTGCAACGATAGTTACTGCAATAAGATTAGAAAAAAACTTTGAGGTCTTCTCCGCTGTTTGCAGTTTTAGTGATGATATCCTGTTGTTCACATAGTCTTTCAGATGGCCAGCAAATTCTTCTGCTTTTACGAATGAGTCTTGCATAGTGTTCAATTAAAAGCTTCTTCTTTCATACTATCTGCAGCAGATTTTAATTTATTGCTGATATCCTCAGCAAACTGCTTTCCCTTTTTTATGATCGTGTCTCTTGTTTCTTCACCTTTTGCAGGAGCAAACAAAATTCCCAATACTGCACCTGCAACAGCACCAGCTGCCAGGGCTACGAGTACTTTAGATGTGTTGTTCATAAAAAACTGATTTAATGTGTACAAGGTAACTGCACAACACCCGAAAATAAATGATGATTCTCATAGAATTTTGGGAGTAAAATTCTGATATTATTGGTTCCTGGAAAAAGTCATCCTCCATTTATATATACACCGAATTTTCTAAAAGTAAAATGATTTTTGAGATTGTTTTCCGGTATCCATTGAGTATACATTTACACCGTAAAAAAGGAGGCATATATGTCAAAAATGTTAACACGCAATACAGGAATGCTGCCTTCTGTATTTGATGATTTTATTAAACCCTGGAATGAGTGGTTTGATAATGGCAGTTTATTTGGAAAGATGCTAACTGTACCTGCAGTGAACATTACGGAAACAAAAACAGCATTTGAGTTATCTGTAGCAGTACCGGGAATGAAGAAAGATGATTTTAATATTGATATTGAAGGAAACCTTCTTACCATTAGTGCAGAAAATGAAATGCATGATGAAAAGAAAGAAGGTAGAATGACAAAGCAGGAGTATAATTATGCATCTTTTTCAAGAACATTTACCATACCTGACGATGTAAAAAAAGAAAACATTGAAGCAAGGTATGAAGATGGTGTGTTGAAGCTTGCTCTACCAAAAAGAGAGGAGGCTCAACAAAAAGCAGCAACTAAGCATATTGCTGTAAAGTAAACATCCTCAGGTGAGGATAGAAAAATGGGCTCCGCTGCAGTTGTGTGGCGGAGCTTTTTATTTGGCTATGAAAAGTAAATACTCATTGGGTCACTTCAGCAAATGATAAACGTCTTTTAAAAACTTAACTGTCCCGTCAGCTTCATACTCTGCAGTCATATATACCACAAATACAGGAATCGGTGTTGAAAGCTTTAAAAAAACAGGCTTCTGATTTTTTTCACAAGACTCTAAAAATTCAGTATCAATTTTTCCTGGTAAAAAAGCCTGTGCCAACTCCACAGGTTTCTCTAATCGTATACATCCGTGGCTGAAATATCTTGACCCGGCAAGAAAAGCAGTCTTATTATTAGTGTCATGCATATATACACTGAAGGGGTCTGCGAGATTAAACTTTATTACCCCAAGAGCATTATCACAACCAGTCGATTGCCTGAATTGATACGGAAAATTCCTGGCACTCAATAACGACCAGTTAATAGTAGCGGGATCTACAATTTTTCCACGGGTATCTATAACCTGCAAATTCCTGCTTGCCAGGTATGAACGACTTCTCTTTACTGCCGGTAATATTTCATTTACAGCAATGCTGAAGGGTACATGCCAGTAGGGATAAAGAACTACTTCATTGCAATAAGCCGAAAATCGTGGAGTTTGCGTTTCTAACTTCCCTACCACAGTCTTCATCCTAAGATTAGCAGTGTCTGCAACATAATATCTTAAAACAGCAGAAGCGGTATTCACCACAACATACTCGTTAAACTTGAAATGCTTGATCCACCTGAGCAGATTGATTGATTGATTCAGTTTTTTAAGTTTATCAATCGGCCCGGAATCAACTACTGGTCTCAGTTGTTTTTTAAGCTCCTGGTAGTCTCTGGCTTCTGGCTCCAAAAAATTCACGAACCAATGTAATTCACTGGGAGAAGTGATAGATGAAAGACCTACCAGCAGGTAACTATTATCTTCCGCCGAATATTCCGGTGACACCTCATCATAACTGATCCATTTATCAATATCAAACCCATGGTATAAATCTTTGCAATAAGTGATTAAGGCATCGGTAAACAATTCATCATTATTTCGTGTTTCGAGGGAATCAAATAAATTGAAAGCGGAGATTTTGGATATCATCTCATAATGGTACCTACTCTTATTGAGCCCTACATATTTAGCACTGTCAAGTATGCGAAGGAACTGCTGTCGTAATTGCAATGAGTGATCATTACCATACCACAACAGCGAATTATTCTTCATCTCATAAACACGTTCCACAAGTTTTGGATGGTGTAATTTTCGAGGATTTATAGTTCCAGTTGCTACTGCAGAAGGTTGAGCAATCAGGAGAATCGCAACAGAAAGTAGGATGATTATTAAACTTAAACGTTTCATAAAACATCGATTTATAAAATCGCTGATCTTATACTCTAAAAGTATTTAAAGACATCCTTGAATTTTATGACTTCTATCATTTATCCACTCTTCATTAACATACTGTAGCAGCTTTTTCAGTTACATTTGAGCAAGAACAATCGAAGTAGTATGAAATTAATTACCGGGTTATTATTTATTGCCTGCATTGCATGTAAACAACCTGCCGCAGTAGAAACAAGTTTGGCTGAGAAAGCAGTTAATGACCCACATTCTTATGCAAATACCAATGAAGTAATTACAAGACATCTTGATCTTGATATCAATGTTGATTTTACCGCACAACAGATAAACGGTAAAGCTTCATGGACAATTGAAAACTTTTCAAAAACAGATCATATCATCTTTGATACCTGGAAATTACAAATACAGAAAATTACATTGAATGATGAGAAACCCACAACCTATAGTTTAGGGAAAGACGACAAAGTGTTTGGCCAGGCCCTTGATGTTAAGATAGAACCTGGTACTACCAAAGTAAATATCTACTATACTACATCTAAGGATGCCGGTGCTTTACAATGGTTAACGCCTCAGCAAACAGGTGACAAAAAACATCCTTTCCTGTTTACACAATCGCAACCGATTCTTGCAAGAAGTTGGGTGCCAAGCCAGGATGGCCCTGCTGTCAGGTTCACTTATAATGCCACTGTAAAAGTGCCAACTCCACTAATGGCTGTAATGAGTGCTGAAAACTCCCGGGAAAAATCGGCAAGCGGAATATATACTTTCAAACAACCAAAAGCGATTCCTTCATATTTAATGGCGCTCGCTGTTGGAGATATTAATTTCAAAGCAATTGATGAACGTACAGGTATTTATGCAGAACCTGGGATGATTGATAAAGCAGTGTGGGAGTTTGCAGATATGGGTAAGATGGTTACTGCTGCAGAAAAGTTGTACGGTCCATATCAATGGGGCAGGTATGATTTGTTAGTGTTGCCTCCAAGTTTTCCTTATGGAGGAATGGAAAATCCGATGCTCACGTTTGCTACACCAACAGTTATTGCCGGGGATCGTTCACTGGTAAATCTTGTTGCCCATGAACTTGCACATAGCTGGAGTGGTAACCTGGTTACTAATGCAACATGGGAAGAGATTTGGCTGAATGAAGGTTTTACTACTTATTTCGAAAAAAGAATTACAGAGGAATTATATGGTAAAGCTGAATTTACTATGGCAGAAGTATTATCAAGACAGGAACTGGAAGATGCTGTTCAGGAACTTGGCGACACCAGTATGGATACCAGGTTACATCTTGACCTTGAAGGCCGTGATCCTGATGCAGGCTTAGGCAATATTGCTTATGAGAAAGGATTTGCATTTTTACGAACCATTGAATCGGTTGTTGGGAGAGAAAAATTTGATGCCTTCCTGAAGGATTATTTTACAAAGAATGCATTTCAATCTAAAACAACAGAACAATTTCTTGAAGAGTTAACCACGGCTTTTAATGATGTGGAGAATTTTGAAGAAAAGATAAGAATGAGGGAATGGGTATATGGAACAGGTATTCCTTCTAATATTCCTCCAGTTGTTTCTCCGGAATTTAATGCTATTGATACCATTATTGCCAATTGGCAGCAGAACAAACAAGTGAAAGGACTAAGCCAACAACTTAAATCAACCAATCAACTGGTGTATTTCCTGAGACAACTTCCGGATACTATTTCCATTACAGATATGACGGCCTTAGATGCTGAGTTTAAGTTTACACAATCCGGGAATGCTGAAATACAAACATTATGGTATACAACAGCAATAAGAAACAAATACAAGCCAGCTGAAAAGAATATTGAAAAATTCCTTACTGAGGTTGGCAGAAGAAAATTCCTTAGGCCTCTATATGGTGAAATGATCAAAACACCTGAGGGAAAAGCATGGGCGAAAAAGATATATGCGATGGCCAGACCAAATTATCATCCTGTTGCATATAATACGATTGATGCGATGCTGAAATAAGAAAGCGAGGTAATTATGACCTCACTTTGCTTTCCATTTTTTCTTTTGCCCAGCTTAATGCTTTTTGTAGCTGTTCATCCCTTGTGAGCTTTGAATTGTCAAGGACCACTGCATCATCAGCTTTTCGTAAAGGACTTACCTCACGATTGCTATCGATATAATCCCGCATTTCGAGATTGGTTTTTACTTCCTCAATGGTAATATTGGGATTTTTCTCGTACATCTCTTTAAACCTTCTCTCCACTCTTACTGCAGGATCGGCTGTTACAAATATTTTCAACTCAGCACCAGGAAAAACGGTTGTGCCAATATCTCTTCCATCCATCACGATGCCTTTTCTTTTTCCAAGTTTCTGCTGCTGTGCTACTGCAAATTCTCTAACTTCTTTTATGGTTGATACTTCACTTACATTTTCACTCACCAGCATATCCCTGATGAGCTGTTCCACATTTTCTTCATTCAGGTACATATGGCTTTCACAGGTCTGTTCATTGTATTGGAAATCAAGATCGATTTCTTCCAAAGCTTTAGCCACAGCTTCTTTATTGTACCAGTCTATATGATTACGAAGAAAGTACAATGTAATAGCTCTGTACATGGCACCACTGTCAACGAACACATAGTTCAATTCTCTTGCAAGTTGTTTGGCCAATGTGCTTTTGCCACAACTTGAAAACCCATCTATCGTAATGATTATCTTTTGCATGCCGGTGTAAAGATGCAATAAGTACAGAACAAAAAAAAGTCCCGCTGATTGCAGGACTTCTATATGATATGCCAGATATACATTAATCTAATACTTCAACGTCTTTCGGATATTTTGCACGATTAAAAACAAACACCTTGTCATTTATCGTAGCATTCGTCTTGAGGTTACTCATGGTGAACTGCACGGTATTCTTTGCTTTATCAGTGATCTTTGCTTTGGTAATAAGGTTCTGGGTCTTATCTACATATACCGTCACCTTTTCAAAATTCTTTCTCTTATCGGTTGGATACATTTCTATTTCGTACACATTTCCTTTAGATGAAATCAGTTTATAAGTAAAATCCTTATCGTAGAAATTGGAAAGCAGGTTCTGTGGGCTTAATGTATTTGTATTCTCACTGGCTGACGAAACAGTGATCGTACTTGAACCATCATAGTTCCAGACAGTTTTACCATCACTGATCACTTCCATTTTCCCCTGCTTAAGAAAATACTTCTTTCCCTTGATTGAAATAGTACCAGATTTTGTTCCGTTCGATTTTCCCTTACTGGTAACAGATGCAATAGTAAAATTGGCAGTAATGCCTTTCATTCCTTTTACTTTAGCACTTACTCCATCTAATACTTTTTTAGCAGCCGCATCCTGTGCTTGTGCAAAATTGAAAACCAGGAACAGAGCAGCTATTACGCCGTATAATTTTTTCATTCTTTTCATTTCAGGTTGCAAATATAATGTGTCTCAATCTGTGTTCTAAGACTTTTGGTGAAGGGAATAGTTAAAGAGATGATATGTTAAAGGATTATAAACCAGGGGTTATTGCTACTATTGAGCTTTACTTGCGTCGCACTCGTATGCTGAATTGCAGGAAGCGGCTGGTAAAAGATGCCATGAAACAAAACTGTACAAGTGAGTGACACAAGGGACGATGCCATGTAAACTAAAGCCGTCACAAAAAAATTATAGCAAAGCCCTAATAGATGCTCTGCCAATATGAATTGTTTTAGTATCAGCCGGTTTTCTTCCTTCGTACTGGAAACTCAACTCAAGATTATTGGCCAGTCTTTTTGTAAAATCAGCCATCCACAACAGGTTTTTGCCGGGCAATAATCCTTCTAACATAATGTAACTGGTGGTGGTATTGGCTATACCGTTATAAGAAATATTGTTGTAGCTGAACCTTCCTGTAAGACTTGTATTCTGCACCGCATTGAATTTTGATTCCAGGGTGAATACATTGCTAATAGCTTTTTCTCCACCATAGATCATTGCATTCTTCTTTTGAATGAACTGGTATGAAGCCTGTACTCTATATTTTGTAAATTCAGTGAATGTAATTCTTGGTTCTGTAGTGTATGTTTCCAGTTCGTAATTGCGATTTGAAAACTTAGGAGTGATCAGATTGTTGGTGCCGAATCGCTGGATGAACTCAAAGGTATATTGACGGCCAATATTCATTCTTGCTTTTAGCATCCAGTCGTTCAGTTGTCGGCTCTCTACACCATATGTTAGTAAGGCTTTATTATAACTGATGATATTGGTAGCATCTAAACCCCATTTGGTGCTGAACCGATTGAATGAAATGGTATTACTGAGGATATAGTTGAGTGTAATAAGCGATTCATCTGTGATATTTCCCTTGAAAGGATTGAATAATGGATGCCCATCACTGATTACTTTTTTTGCGGTTTGCATAGAAGATTGCAGATTGAGCCTTGTAACAAAATTCTTCCACCGGCCATCTTTCATATCTTCTGCAATTGCTCTTGGATCAAGATTAATGCTATAATTGAACTGGGTGTAATTGGCTTTGATGAACTGGTTTGTTGGTGTAAATATTCTAATGTACTTAGCCTGGTCTGGAAACAAAGCAATCTCAAATTCATTCAGTTGAGGAATACCATCAGCATTGTAATCGTTCCAGGCAAATTCACCTCTACCTGCCGGTACTTCAATGTAAGAAAAATCTCTTCTTTGTTCCTGCCCTGCACCAAGCTCATACAAAAAAGATCCGGTAAGCAATCCTTTCCATTCATTAACCATGTATTCAACCCTGCCGAGTAAACTATTTTCGGCAGTAAGATTAGTGACAGATTTATTCGTTACTTCTAATTGCCTGTAAGTAACGGTTGACCTGAGTTGATGTTTGCTGCTTTGCAAAAGATCGATTGAAAAATTATAGTTATGACTCCTGTCTGTTGGCAATAATTGATTTACAAAAGGAAGTTTGTCTCTTCTTGTAAAATAAGAAAGTGACCATCGATTGTCATTTCCAGGATTTGATTTGATAAATGCAGAGATAATATCAAACTGGAAACTCAATGGATTCAACGTATCATAAAATCTATTATTCTGCTCATTGTGCTCTCTTGAGAAACTTCCACCGATAATAAAATTGTTTAAGCGAACGAGCTTCTTTGACAATTCAACCGAAGGTCTGAAGAAAAAACCTTGCTCGAATGGTGAGTTGCTATTGGTAAGATTAATGGCTGATCTTAACTGCCAGCCTTTGATATCATTAAACTGTTGAAAGGAATGACGATACGCTTTAAATTTATCGCTTCGTATATAACTGCTGAAGGTATACTGTAGTGCATTGTTTTTATCATCACTGAGCTTCACATTAATAAAAGGCAAATGTTCATCAGCAGGATTGTACAAAAATCCAAGCCCCCAATCTCTTCCAAACTCTACAGGTCTTAATCTTTCTATTGGTCTGAACTGTTTTTGCACATACTCATAACCAATAGTAGTAAGTAAGCTGATCGTTTTATTTTTTGATCTCCATTTATCTTCTCGTTGCAAACTAAATTTTCCGGCAAGACCTTTATTGTCTGATTTACTTTTTGCAGAATAAGTATTGGCATCGTAATTACTTAGTGCAACTTCAGTTGCAATAACAGTCTTATCATCTAACTGATAGGTTAGTCCACCACTCATCAACTGTTGCTTCTTTGGTGTAACAAGAAATGCTGCAGGTTCAAAATTTCCCTGCTTCACACCGTTAATTGGCTGAACCCAGGCATATACTTTACCATTGGCAGCGTTAAAAAGAGGAACATAGTTTCCATTACCCTGGCCAACATCAATAAAATTCAGGCTATACCTGGCACTATCAACATTTGTGGAATAAACATAGATCGTTTCTGTAGCACCACTATAAGTTGTATCAATTTTTTTATACAGAATTTTTGAAGTGGAGAAACTATCTAATGAATAAACAGGATAAAATGCAGATTGAATACTATCCCCAAGATTGCTTAAAAATTGTTTCTGGGGAGTATCCAATGTTTGATTGATAGGCGAATTCTTTGCATCATTATTACTGTAAACAGATACAAAGCCTTTCAATCTTTTGTTAACAACGATCTCATTGCTGGCATACAACATTGAATTAAGAAAGTTACGATCGGCATATTCAAACTCAATTTGAATTCTCCGGTCTTTTGTAATCATTCTCCGAGGTGTGAATGTTACTTCTGCTGTGTTGTAGTTGATGACATAATCCTGGTCCTCTCCTCTTTGTAATAATTCTCCATCGATGTACACTCTCTCTGTTCCAGCCAGAATAATAAAGAAGAATTCATTATTTGCTCCCTGTAACCTGTAAGGACCCTGGTTACCTTCTAAACCCTGAAATATATTCCTGGTAAATTTTCCTTTTGCAATTGCCCCAGTTAACAAAAGTTTATTGCTGCCATCTCTACCAATTTTATTTTTTTGTTGATAAGATATTCCCTGGAGACGTTTATAAAAATTAAGAAAGTAAGATTGATTCTGCCGGATATCGATATCACCCAAACTCACTTCCCAGCCTTTCTTTCTGAACTGTAGTAATATCTTATCAAACTCATTTAACTGTTGTGTGGTTCCGTCAGGTTGAATGGGAATATTGTTATCGGTGATCGCAGCTGCAATTTCAATGCTATCACCAATCATTCCATTCATCTGCAGGTTAAGCTGAGAATTGAAAACTGCATCCTGGTTGTTGCCAAAGCTCAAGCTACGACCAAAACTCCCGTTATAATTTATGTTGCCGAAATCGAAAAGACTCGTAGAATTCTTTTCCGTACCAGGTGCAACAACGTAAGGGGTAAAAACGGTGGTGTTCCTGATGCTGTCGTAATCATATTTAAAAGTGGTGGCATCAAATCTAAAAGGAAAAGTTCTGTAGGTGATCAGCACACTGTCATAAGACACTTGCTTCTTCCATGATAATGTGGCAGCAACAAAATCGATAGAGAAATAAGAAGTATCAACACCATTAATATAAACGGATTGAGGAACAATACTGAGAGAATCGAGCTGTATCGTTCCGGATGCCGCAATTTTCTTCCGCTTTAAATTGGAAGTGCTTAGCTGTTGTGCTTCTGCTGCAAACGTAGTCAGCAACAAACACAAGAAGAATATGTGATGGGATCGAATCAATTCAATGTCAGATAAGTAGACTTCAACCCATAAAAATATTCTTTTCGTGTTTTATGTTAGACATATTAACAAAGACAATAGCTGCCTGTTTACAAGCGAATTATATCTCCGAAATAAATGGCATTCATGAATAATTTACTGGTGCCTAACCAGAAACCCCTGAAGTTCAGGTTGTCGATCATAGAAATTACTTTACCTCTTCCAAGCTGGTCAATGTTGATTGCTGCATTATTCTTCACCACATTCTTGTATCCTCTGAACAAGTAACCACTCTGCAAAGGAGCATCAGTGTATACAACAGGAGCATCATAATGACCATTGTTCTTATCCATGAAATTTGCACTGGATTTGAATAATGAAACTGTAGGCTGACTATAACCATAACATATAGGATGCGACAGATCGAGTTTGGCTTCGAAGATAGAACCCGTCATATCTCTTGCCCTTAGTTCATCTGAACGTAGGTAATATGGAAGCACTTTGGTTGAATCTTTTTTTAACGAGTCGCTTTTAAAAAGCACTTTAGTAAATCCATTTTGGGCCAGGAACCTTACTGCATCTTCTGTTGCAATTAATGTTCCTCCATTACTGATCCATGAACGAAGTTTGTCCTGTGAAGGTTTATCAAAATTCCGGTAGTTACCAGAAGGCATAATGATGACATTATATTTTGAAGCTTCGATTGAATTGAATCGATCTACATCAACTATTGAAACAGGCATATTCATTCTCTGATCAAGCAAATGCCATATCTCTCCAGCATCAAGTGCAGTAACACCTGTACCGCCAAACATCATAATTGAAGGAGTCTTTACAGGAGAAAAACTTCCACTGCCAAGGTCAATTCCATTTGCAGCCATTCCACTCTTAACAGCATAAACATCTACGTTAGTTTCTTTTATAGCTTCCTGTAGAATTGGATATACTTCTGTCGCAGATCTTCCTTCCTGTATTGCAGAGATGAAAATGGCTCCGTAATCAAAAGTTTCATTCTTACCACCAAGGTTCATGGAAAACTTTTGCGTAGCTACCCGTGCACTTATTTTGTTCAATTGAAGTTGATACAACACTTTTGGCGCTAACAGTTCGTTCCATTTAATGAGATAACCATAATTACTCTGGCCCCCAATGATATTTTCCGATGGTGAAGTAAGATCATTTAGTGGCTGACCAAGTAAATTGTTTACAGCGGATTTTAATTCGGCATAAGGCAATCCAAAAGCCAAAGGCATTGTCCAGGAAGTAACATCATAGAATAAACTGTCTTTATATTCAAAGGTCTTTTCAAAAACAGTTTTAATTAATTTGAATTGAGGCTGATTGGTTGGAATCACATAAGCCTGGTTTGCCTTGAAGCTTTTTCCATCCACAGTTGTATTTTCCTTTAGTGAATATACTTTCACCTGTTGCCGCAACATCATGTCTACAAAAACGCTCATCTTACTCTTATCTTTTTCATCACCAAAAACATATGCCTTTACCGGGAATGATTCTGCTTCTGCTTTTACCTCTTTATAAAAGTCTCTCTGATAACTCAGCATGTCCCTTCTTAAATTCTTTGCTGCATCTAAAGTTGATAGAGATGTTACAAACTGGTTCCGGATAGTAAAAGGAAATGTAAGCAAGCCATTATCTGTTTGCTGGGCATGGCCACGACTACTTGCTTGTTCAAACAAAATTCCTACTGCACCATGAATATCTGGAAAGGTTGACCCTTTGCCATAATAAAAATCATCATATCCTTCCTTGGTAAAATATAATGATCCAATGCTATCGAGGTATTTCGCATGAAAATTACCAATGGCTGCCGTGAGTTGCTGATTTTTTGCCGGCGTATTTGGATTTACTCTTGACGGAACACCAGGCTGAAAAAAGAAAGTTGCATTACTTCCTTGTTCATGATGATCGGTAAGAATATTTGGCTTCCAGTCATGAAATAATTTTAACCGGTTCCTGCTTTCAACATGTTGTGCAGGAAGCCAGTCACGGTTAAGATCAAACCAGTAATGATTAAATCTTCCGCCAGGCCAAACTTCATTAAATTCTCTTGCATTGGGATCTGAAACCTGTGTTTTACTCTTGTGCATATTAGCCCAGGTTGCAAAACGATTCAGCCCATCAGGATTGAACGATGGATCTAAAATGATCACTACATTATCTAACAACTCATCCATCTCTTTTCCCTGTGCAGCAGCTAAATGATAAGCTGCTAATAACGCTGCATTCGATCCACTGCTTTCGTTGCCATGAATACTATAACCCATCCACACAACAATTGGCATGTCATTGATGTTGAGTGAAGATGAATTATTTGCGTCAGCTAATTGTATGTGCTGCTGTCGTATTTGCTCTAATCGTTGATGATTTTTTGGAGAAGTTATGATCAATGCAACCTGTGGTCTTCCTTCATAAGTAAAACCGGTTATTTGCATGGTTATTCTGTCTGAAGCTTCATCAACAGCTTTCATATAATTCACCAGGCGATCATGGGTTACATGCCACTCTCCTACTTCATGATAAATGATGGATTTCGGTGTTAGAATAGATGAGTTGTAGGTAATATTCTTTGGAAGATAATAACTCAGATCCTGTCCCGATGTCATCACAGCCATACATAGCAATGCAATTACAAGCAATTGTCTCATGAAGCAAAGTTTGAGTTGAAGATAAACACTCAGTTCGTTCCAACAAAAAATCCCGCAAAGCGGGATTTAATTATGGACTTCTTACATCTATATTAATGATACATCTGCTGCCTCAACTCCTGAACTCTTGCATCTTCCATATACTCATCAAAGGTCATCAACCTGTCGATGATTCCCTTAGGTGTTAATTCAATCACTCTGTTGGCTACGGTCTGCATAAAAGTATGGTCATGAGAAGTCAACAGTACAACACCAGGGAAAGTCTGACAGCCTTCGTTAAAGCTCTGGATGCTTTCAAGGTCCAGGTGATTGGTTGGCTGATCAAGTACAATCAAATTTGGATTTTGCAGCATCATCCTGCTGATCATACAACGAACTTTTTCTCCTCCACTCAGCACATTTGTTTTCTTCATGATATCATCACCACTGAATAACATCTTACCTAAAAAACCTCTCAGGAAAGGTTCATCAGCATCAGTAACAGTTGGTGGAACGAATTGTCTTAGCCATTCAAGTAAGGTCAACCCCTCAGTAAAAAATTCATTATTTTCTAAAGGCAGATAAGCTTTAGTGATGGTTGTACCCCATTCAAACTTTCCTCCGTCGGCTGTAGCGTTACCATTAATGATCTCGAAGAAGTTCGTTACAGCCAAAGGATCACGACTTAAAAAAGCAATCTTCTCTCCTTTGTTCACGCTGAAAGAAACATCTTTAAATAACTGCCGTCCATCTATCGATTTGCTCAGTTTTTCAACGTTCAAAATCTGGTTACCCACTTCACGTAATGGCTGGAAAATAATGCCGGGATATTTCCTGTTCGATGGCTCAATATCCTCAATAGTTAACTTCTCCAAAGCTTTCTTTCTCGAAGTAGCTTGTTTACTCTTTGATGCATTGGCGGAAAATCGTGCAATGAAATCCAATAAAGCCTGGCGTTTTTCTTCAGTTTTCTTGTTCTTATCAGTCATCTGCCTCGCCATCAACTGTGAGCTCTCGTACCAGAAACTATAGTTACCGGTGTATATCTTGATCTTCTGTTTATCAACATCGGCGACATGCGTACATATCTGGTCTAAAAAGTGACGGTCGTGACTTACTACCAGAACCACATTCTGGTAATCGGCTAAGAAGTTCTCTAACCAGCCGATCGTTTCAATATCCAATCCGTTGGTAGGTTCATCCAGTAATAATATATCAGGGTTTCCAAATAATGCCTGTGCAAGCAATACTCTTACTTTCAAATTACCCGGAATATCTTTCAATAAACTCTGGTGATACTCTTCTGTAATACCTAAACTGCTTAATAAACTTGCCGCATCGCTTTCTGCTTCATAACCACCCATCTCACCAAAATCGGCTTCAAGGTGAGCAGCTTTCATACCGTCTTCTTCAGAAAAATCCTCTTTCGCATAGATCTTTTCTCTCTCATGCATCACCTCCCATAACTTCTTATGGCCCATCAATACCGTATTCAATACATGTATCTCATCAAATTCAAATTGATTCTGCTTTAATACAGCCATTCTTTCACCTGGAGTGATCTCTACATTTCCTTTATTGGGCTCTATCTCACCACTCAGTATCTTTAAAAAAGTGGACTTACCTGCACCGTTGGCACCAATCACACCATAACAATTTCCTTTAACGAAGGATAGGTTAACCTCGTCAAACAATACTCTTTTGCCATAGGCAAGTGTAACATTTCTAACACTGATCATGCTTATTGCTCCTGTTTTTGAGCCGGCAAAGATATAATTACACAATGAGACCTTTCGAAAATTCGATTAAGCTGAAAAGAATGGGTTAAATCATTGATTTTCAAATAAACAAAAACAAGAAAACCAATCAGATAGCTTCTTTTGAGGTATTTTACTTGAACCCAAAATCTTGTTTTAGAATTGTGATGCTTTCCGGATATGTTTCAATTTTTATATTTTAGTGAGAAAAACACTTTATGAAAAACTCTATGAAAGCCGGTCTGGGTTTCGGGGTCATAATGGGTATATTTTATATAATTTCCGACCTTATCATAAGGGATCCGGATACAATATGGACAAGCATATTATCCGGGATTATCGGTGGTGCAATTGCTGGCCTCTTATTCGGTTGGTTGACAGGTTTGTTTTCTAAAAAAGTACAGCGATCCATTCAACCTGAATTAGAGCCGGGTGAAGAAATTATTTTTCACACAACTGCAAATCATTTTAAGGGAGTTGAAGCTGTTGGAGGTAAACTTTTTCTTACCAATAAAAGATTGCTTTTTCAGTCACATTTATTTAACATTCAAAATCACAGTTTAGATATTTATCTGGAGCATATACAGGGAATGGAGAGATTCAAAACAATGGGATTGGTAAACAACGGCTTAAAAATTCTCACCCACAATTCATGTGAAAAATTTGTAGTTGAAAAAATAAATGAATGGCAGGCACATCTTGCTCAATACAATAATGCAGCGAAGCATGCGTTATACTGATGTTACAATATCTGCTAATCGAAAAACCATTTACCATGTTCAATTCTAAGAACAAATCACAGTCAAACGCTGTGTTGCAAACCAGTATCATTGGCAGCGAAATGGAAATAAGGGGAGAACTGACGGTAAACGCTGATATAAGAATTGATGGAAAGCTCATTGGTAATATTATTTCATCGGCAAGAGTGGTTTTGGGAAGTGGTGGAGTGATAGAAGGAAGCATCATTGCTCATCGTGCAGATATTAACGGAAAAGTGTATGGTAATATCACGGTAAAAGACCTGCTGAATCTTAAAACAGAAGCAGAAGTGCAAGGTGATATTGTTGCAGGTAAACTGAGCATGGAACAAACAGTACAATTTAACGGCAACTGCAATATAACAGGAACACAAACCTCGATCAGGTTACTTGAAGAGAGTAAAATGCAGGCTGCCGGGTAAACTTTGTTTTTTAGCATAAAGGGTCAAAAGCTGGTGGTGGTTCGCCAGCTTTTTTTATTGCTAAATTGCAGCATGACAGTTCACTTACTCATCAAAGGAAAAGTGCAGGGCGTCTTTTACAGGGCATCAGCAAAAGATGTTGCTGAGCAATTATGCATCAACGGTTGGATTCGTAATACAAAAGAAGGTGATGTAGAAGCTATGGCATCAGGAGATGAAGACAGGGTGAAGGAATTTATTGAATGGTGTAAGAAAGGACCGAAAAGAGCTGAAGTAACGATCGTCACCGTCACAGAAAAAGAAAAGGAAGTATTTGAAAGTTTTAAAATAACGAGGTAAAACAAAAGATTACAGGACGGAAAAATTCATTGCGTCTTAGCGACATAGCGATAAACTATTTTTTAAAAGCAGGATGAAATTGCTGCAAAGTGCTTCTTAAAAAATCTCTATCCAAGTGAGTATAAATTTCCGTTGTAGTAATGCTCTCATGTCCTAACATTTCCTGTACAGCCCTAAGATCTGCACCACCTTCAATTAAATGCGTAGCAAAAGAATGGCGAAATGTATGTGGCGATATCACCTTCTGAATTCCGGCTTTGCCTGCAAGAGATTTTATGATATAAAATATCATCACTCTTGAAAGTTTACGACCACGGTTATTCAGGAAAAGAACATCATCATTTCCTTTCTGCACTTCCTGGTGTACTCGTACGGTTTCACGATAGATCTTTATAAATTTTATGGCATCAGTACCAATAGGTACTAATCTTTCCTTATCACCCTTACCAATCACTTTTACAAAACCAACATCCAGGTATAAACAACTGATCCTGAGGTTCACCACTTCACTTACCCTTAACCCACAGCTGTACATTGTTTCGAGTATCGCTTTATTTCTTGTTCCTTCCGGTGTGCTGAGATCAATTTTAGATAACATATTTTCAATCTCATCAAGATTCAATACATCCGGCAATCTTCTTTTGAGTTTTGGCGCCTCGATCAATGCTGATGGATCGGCTTTAACAATACTTTCCATCAGGCAGTATTTATAAAAACTTCGGATGCCTGAAATAATTCTCGACTGTGAACTTGCCGTCATTCCTAGCTCATTCACCCATTTTAAAAAATGCTGAAGATCCTTTAGCTCAACCTCTCCAGGTGTTTTCATGTTGTTTGAAGCCTGGAGATACTCGGTAAGTTTTTCAATATCACGCAGGTATGCTTCAACCGAATTTTCACTCAGCGATTTTTCTAATTGCAGCCAGGCCTTGAATCCTTTTTTGTAAGCTTCCCACATCTGTTGAAAGAATAGTTTTGAAAGTCTACAATAATAATATTATTTCGTCCATAAGCATCAAAGACATATCCACCCATGTTACCAGTGAATTTCAGGTCGTTCAAAATTAAGGTTAACCGTAATGGTAAAATCTTCAAACGGTATCTTTCAAAGATTGAAAAGAATCCACCACGTCACTTAGACAAAATCGCAGATGAGATGAACGTGCATGTATGGGAAAATGTGGATTGCTTAAGCTGTGCCAATTGCTGTAAAAAGATGAGCCCCACTTATACCAAAAAAGACATCCTGAGAATTTCGAAACATCTTGGTATGACAGCAAAAGCATTTACTGAAAAATGGCTGGAGTTTGATAAAAAAGATGGTGACTGGATGAACAAATCACAGCCATGCCAGTTTCTTGATATGAAGACGAATATGTGCTCTATTTATGAAGTTCGTCCGGCTGATTGTGCAGGATTTCCGCATTTGAACAAAAAGAAGATGAAGGAATATATTCATGTGCACCAGCAGAATATTGAATATTGCCCGGCAACTTATATGATGGTAGAAACGATGATGGAAAGACTTCCGTTAACACCTGTTGTGCCTGAGGTGAAGATCAAGAGAATTACGTTGCAGAAGTAAGTTGAGTAAAGTTAAGAACGTACAAGTGAGTGACACAACGAAACTCCATAATAGTAACTCAGCTGGTCTTAAAAATAAACATCCTCAATATAAAAATATTCCACCGGCTCATCATTGTACATTGATATCGCTATTACATCGAACTGCACATATTTCCACTGAGGATTTTGGTACTGATATTCTTCAGCAGCATTCTTCAGGTTCTTCATTTTCTGGTAGCTGATGCTTTCTTCCGGCTTACCATATTTTGCAGAAGTTCGTGTCTTGACCTCAAAAAAATGAAGCCTGTCGTTTTTAGAAGCAATAATATCAACTTCCCAGTGTTTGAAACGCCAGTTACGTTCAATAACAGAGAAACCATTCTGTTGTAAATAAACAGAAGCCATTTCTTCTCCTTTAGAACCTGTATTTTTATTCCACATATCCATTACAGACGAAAAGTTACAAATGAAAATTGACCCTTGCAAGATCTATAAGCTTAAAGGTGCCATTCAGCATTATGCGTGGGGTGGCTTTGAATACATACCCCAACTATTAGGAATTGATAATGCAGCGAAACAACCTGTTGCAGAATACTGGATAGGTGCTCACAGTTCTGCACCAAGCATGTTACTTGATGAAAATGTACAGATTGCTTTAGACAAATTGTTTTCCGCTCAACCGGAATTATTGGGTGAGCAAGTGAGTGATAAGTTTCGTCATCTGCCTTATCTTTTGAAAATCCTGGATGTGAGAGAAATGCTATCGATCCAGGTTCATCCTACAAAAGAAGAAGCAGAGAAAGGTTTCGATGAAGAGGAAGAAAAAGGTGTAGATATTAAGGCAGCGAATAGGAATTATAAAGACCGAAATCATAAACCTGAAGTGATGATTGCACTAAGCGATTTCTGGTTATTACATGGTTTCAAACCTGCTGAAGAAATAAAAAAAACATTGGGCCAGGTGGTATCATTCAGACCACTATTACCGGTATTTGAAAGTGAAGGATACAAAGGTTTACTCCAACATGTAATGCAGCTTCCGCAACAGGAAGTTGATACCATGTTATTGCCCTTGGTGCAAAAAGAATTAAAGCGAAGAAGTTTTCATGAATCAGATAAAAACGAACCCGGATATTGGGTTGGTGAATATTACCTGAACAAGGAAGTGAAGAACATTGACAGGGGCGTTTTCTCTATTTACTTTTTAAATCTTGTTTACCTGCAAGAAGGAGAAGGAATATTCCAGGCTGCAGGCATTCCGCATGCTTATTTGCAAGGCCAGAATGTTGAGCTGATGGCCAACAGCGATAACGTATTAAGAGGTGGACTAACCAATAAGCACATAGACGTTGCCGAATTGATTAAACACACAAGATTTGAGGCCGTTGTACCAGAAATCATCGATAGTAATGCCATAGCATCAGGTAATTCAATCAAATTCCCGGTGAATGATTTTACAATTTCCAGGATAGCATTAGGTAATGAGCAGGTAAAGCTCCTTGCCACTTCTCCAGAAATCTTAATTTGTATGGAAGGGACAGCCACGATTTCTTCTGTCAATAACCTTCAAATAAAAAAAGGAGAAGCTTTTATTGTTTTTGCAGGGAATGAATATGCCATTGCGAGTAACGATGAGGCTGTATTCTTCAAAGCCTCAGTATATTAAGTTTATCCACAACAGGCGGGAAAAATCAATTTTAATAGAACTATTTTACTCTATTTTTGCTCACTATAAAATGAAGTATATGAAAATTGATAAGAAGCTGCTGATCTTTACACTGGTGCTCATTGCAGTAGCTACGCTGTGCAAGTTTTTCTTCGGACCGAATCTTAGCTGGTCAGGTTTTTCACCTGTTATTGCTATTGCATTATTTTCAGGAATGCTCATTAACAATAAAGGAAAATCTTTCTTTCTTCCGTTGATCGCTGTTTTTGCAAGTGATATGATTATTGAAATGTTGTTCACCTTTAAACTATTTCCTTATTCTGGCTTTTATACTTTCCAGTTGTTTAATTATGCCTTGCTTTTAGGAGCAACATTAATTGGCTGGGCCCTTAAAGGAAAAAATTTTGGAAGTATAGCAATGGGTGGAATTATTGCTCCGACTGTATTTTTCCTGCTATCAAATTTCGGATCGTGGATGATAGATACATTCGGTCTTTATACCAATGATCTGAATGGATTGATGACTAGTTATAAAGCCGGCTTACCTTTCTACAGAAATGCACTGGCTTCTACTATGATATTCCTGCCAGCCATTGTACTTTGTTATAATGCAATGATCAAAAGAACAGCTGCTGTCAGAATGCTTTGATCATTTTTAAATTATCTGAAAGTCCGGCTCAACCGGACTTTTTTTGTTGCTTATTTAGTGCTTTTTTGTAGAAGAGATTGTCCCATGCCTAACAACTTTACCGGCAATGCCTAAGTTGTAGTTTATACTGGTTGGAGCATAGCAGAAAAAGAAAAACATTACGAATCACTTTCTTAGAACCAGCTGTTTTCTTTACCGGTTAAACATCAAAAATTGAAGGATCAATTCGGCTTTAAGTTTGTGCTAATTCATTCATTCTTTCAAATAATAAAATCTATTTTATGGCAGAGAATCGCAATGAAAACAGAAATGAGACTCGAAACGACCGTAACGAGACTCGTAATGAAAGTTCACGCCAAGATGTTAACCAAAGTAGAAGTGGCTTAACTGGTGAAAAAAGTAGCGACACTCGTAGTGAATCAACAAGTGACCTACGAAATGAAAGCGGCATAGGCAGAAGCCAGGGACAAGGTCAGCAGAGTCAAAGCGGTCAAAATCGTGATCAAAGCAAAACTAGGCAAGATCAATATAGCGACATGGATCAAGACCACGCAAGAGACCAGAAGAACAGAGGTAGTCAAAAATAAGGTTCAGATATAAAAAAGAGACGATCAAAACATCGTCTCTTTTTTTATGCTTAAGAAGAAGCCTGTCCTGGACTCCATGGTGCTCCAGGTTTATTCTCCGATTCATCAATATGAGTTACCCGATCGGTTTTTTCTTCCAGCTGATCCATTCCCGTCTCAGAAATTCTTTCAGCCAAGGGGGTTTGCTTTTCAGCATTGGTATCATTCTGATCCGGCTGTGTTCTCTGCTGCTGGTTAGTGCTCTCTTTATGTTCTTTGTTCATATGATTATTTTCGATAAACATCGAAAGGATTGTGCCACACTGGCTGGAAATAAAAAAGCCATCAGTTTCATGATGGCTTTCAACTTTTTTAACCTGTTATACAACTTGCCGGGTAAGGTGGATTTTCGTCATATCGTAATGCGCATTCTGAAGTTGGTGTACGTAATGTATATCAGGATGATGCCTCCTGTCTTCCCTGTACCACATGTCAATTTGAGAAAAATCGTCCTTTTTAGGAATCACAAGTCGGAATGATGCTTTCTTATACTTTACACTTCCGTCTTCCATATCTTCTTTTGTAAAGCTGAGTTTTTGTAAAGACTCATCATTCAGCGGAATTGGATAAAGATGTTCCGGTGAGAACCAGAATTCCTGTACATCTGTTTGCACACAAACCTGTTTATCTTCCCCATTAAGTCTCACTACCTCACCTTCCCACATTTTTCCTTCAAACTCACCCATCAGGTAATCACCGATTTTAATTTCATTGAATTTGATCATATGGCATTTTGATTTTTGATATAAGAACTTATTTAAATATACAAATTCCAGGTAAAAAAATCCAAATTCATCATCCACGAACTATTATTCAGCCCAACTCATTACATAACCTTCATTTTCTATTTCGAGGGCATCAACAGTTAATTGTAATGGATGGAAAGTATCTACCATTACAGCCAGTTCTTTTGTTTCCTTCGCTCCAATACTTTTCTCTACTGCTCCTGGATGTGGACCATGCGGAATTCCTGCAGGATGCAAAGTGATCATTCCCCTCGTAACATTTTTTCTACTCATAAAATCGCCATCAACATAATACAGCACTTCATCACTATCTATGTTACTGTGATTATATGGCGCAGGAATCGCATCAGGATGATAATCGTACAATCTTGGTACAAAACTGCAGACCACGAAATTATGTGCATCAAAAGTCTGGTGCACCGGTGGTGGCTGGTGAACTCTTCCTGTTATTGGTTCAAAATCATGTATGCTGAATGCATAAGGATAACAACATCCATCCCACCCTATCACATCAAAAGGATGAAAGCCATAATGGATTCCATACAACTTTCCTTTCTTCTTCGTTTTGATCACAAAATCTCCAGCCTCATCTATTGTAACAAGATTCTGTGGCCCTCTTATATCTCGTTCGCAATATGGTGAGTGCTCCAACAGCTGTCCTGACTTACTTACATATCTTTTTGGATAACGAATAGGACTAAACGATTCCACAATAAACAAACGATTATCAGCCGTGGTAAATTCCATTTGATAAATGGTACCCCTTGGAATCACTAAATAATCTCCATAAGAGAATGTAATATCACCATACATTGTCTTCAGTGTTCCTGATCCGTCATGCACAAAGATCATTTCATCCGCATCTGCATTTTTAAAGAAATAATCCCTCATGCTTTCTTTTGGTGCTGCCAGCACTATATGACAGTCATTATTCACCAGCACCGGTTTACGACTTTGCAGGTAATCTGCTTCTGGTTTTACTTTAAACCCTTCAAGGCTACGGTGTTTCAGCATCCTGTCTTCAGCAACTCTCGGCATTACATCAATTGGCTCATCTGTTCCAATTATTGTTGTGGGTGGATGAACATGATACAACAAAGAATAATCATTACTGAACCCTTCGGTAGAAAACAATTGCTCAGAATACAATTTTCCATCAGGTTTTCTGAACTGCGTATGTCGTTTATGAGGAATTTGTCCGAGTTTATGATAATGCGGCATAATAAATACGATTTACGAATATAGAATTACGATTTTTTGCACCAACTATAGTGCTACTATGAAGCTGCTGTTGCGTCACTCACTTGTACGTTCTTATCTATACTGAGCAACCCGACTATAAAACAAAGACCGACAGTTCAAGAGTCGTCAGGAGGAAAACATATTTCCACTGACGCTTGTCTATCCAATAAATAAAATTGCGGCGTAAGGTCATACTCAAAGTTAAATAAAAAACCTCCCGAAGGAGGTTTCAATATATATTTTACATTCCGGGGAAAAGTGGTCTTCCAATCACTTCTCTAAATGGCCATGGAACAGCTAATAATATAACTATCAAAGCGAGAACATAATAAATGGCTGCTCTTCTACGCTGAACCCTCGTGGTATGTTTTGACTTTCTTTGTCCGTACCCGATCGTTATAAGGATAGCAGCTATTAACATCATTAACGGATGTTCAATTGCCCAGAAACGATTAACACTGTCCTTCATAACGGTACCCATGCCGTTGGTTTGTATTAATTTCAAACCCCAGGCTCCTACAATCCATTGGTACAAACCAATTATAGCATTCAAATGTGTGGAAATTAATAATGGTAAACCAAAACCCTTGTCCTTTCCTCCATAAGGTTGATTAGCAGCTGTCAAATGTCTTAATACACTTAAGAGCAAAAAGATCAGTATTACCCATCGAAGAAAGTTGTGCAGGTGAAGTAAGCCTTCGTACATATTTATATAGTTTGGTTAGTGCCGTAAAGATAGAGGAAGAGAAATTTAAAAAACGAATTCCTAACCGCAACTTTTCCAAAGTTTAAAACTTTGGAAAAGTTAGAACCTGTTTTGATCTTTCTGAGTGAAGTTGTTACAGGACAAATGAGTGCCTCAGAAATTTAGTTTGGGATTTTTGATTCGGTGAATCTCCTCCGTCGATTTGACACAACGGAAGCTGAATAAAGATATAGCTTACCTATAAAATCATTTCACCCAATCAGCAATAAATAAATTGGTTTCTCTTGTACCTCCATTATTTCTGTTGCTGGAGAAAACGATCTTCTTACCATCAGGACTGAACATTGGAAATGCATCAAAACCTTTATCCCGGCTGATCTTTTCTAATCCTTTTCCTTTCAGATCTGTGAGGTACATATTGAATGGAAAGCCTCTTTTATATTCGTGGTTACTGCAGAAAATAATGTTCTTACTGTCTGGAGTGAAATTCGGAGCCCAGTTTGCCTGTCCAAGATTTGTGATCTGCTTTGCATCACTTCCATCAGCATTTGCTACCCATACTTCCATGTTCGTTGGTGCTACAAAACCCTGTGACAACAAATCTTTATAATCCTTTATCTCAGCATCTGTTTTTGGTCGGCTTGAACGCCACACGATCTTCTTTCCATCAGGACTAAACCATGCACCACCATCATAACCCAGTAGGTTTGTGACCTGTTTTTCTTTTCCTGTTTTCAGATCCATCACGTATAATTCAAGATCTCCACTTTTATCGCTGCAATAGATCATTTTCTTACCATCAGGCGATAACGTTGCTTCAGCATCATAACCCTTAGCTGTGGTAAGTTGCTTGATGATTTTACCGGAAGTATCGGCCAGGAAAATATCGTAACTGTTGTACAAAGGCCAGATATAACGATTACCCAGTTTAGCTCTATCTGGTATTGGTGGACATGTATCAGCACCTAAATGGGTGGAAGCATAAACGAAATATTTTCCACCAGGTAAAAAATAAGCACAAGTGGTTCTTCCTTTACCTGAACTCACCATTTTGTACGTAAATGGTTCGCCAGCTTTGGTTGGAACTTTTCCAATGAAAATCTGGTCACATGCAATTCCTTCTTTAGCTATCGTACGTTGAAAGATGAGGTATTTACCATCATAGCTCCAGTAAGCTTCAGCATTATCACCACCGAAAGTGAGCTGCCGAATATTTTTAAAATGCTTTTCATCGGCATAATGTAATGTGTCTTCTACTGGTGCATTATCCTCTCCGTTGGTGAAAGAAAGGAAAGCCGTAGCCGAAATAGAAAAAAAAGCTACCAGGAATATTAAACGACTGTTCATTAAAGGTGTAAATTTTGGTAAAACTAAGGTTACGGTGCCTTTCATTTGTCATGAAATGGTTATAACTGAGAGAGTTGATTGTATTTTTGCGGTATGAAATACATGCTGATCTTCTTTTCTGTGGTCATATTATTTTTTTCGTGCAAGGATGAAAAAAATAAGGATGCTAAAGCTGAAGTATCGATAGCTGATAAACTGATAAAGGAATTGGTCGAAAGAGCAGACAAGAATGCTGACAGTATTCAATACAGGGTTGATGTAATTGATGCTTTGGATAGCCTGGAAAGATTTAAAGAAGCGTTATATCACATGGATATACTGCTAAAGAAAGATAGTATCAATAACAGTTATTGGTCCAGAAATGCATTGTTGTTAGAACGAAGTGGAGATACCACTGCCGCAATTGAATCTTATATCAGGTCCATCAATCTATACCCTGATGTAGTAACCCAGCTCTATCTTGCTAATGTGTTGGCTGAACGAAAAGATGACAGGGCTTTGATGTTAGTGAACAATGTTTCTAAAACGATGCCTGACGATGAGACATTAGCAAACTGCGATTTTATTGCAGGTATTTACCATGCACGAAAGGGAAATAATAAAATGGCTGAGGATTTATTTAATCGGTGCATTTCGCATAATGTAAAATACATGGAGGCTTACCTGGAAAAAGGATTTCTGTATTTTGACCAGAAGAAATATAATGAAGCACTTAATATTTTCCAGGCTGCAGGAAATGTTGAACCTACCTATGCCGATGCTTTTTACTGGCAGGCAAAAACATTTGAAGCACTTGGAAGAATACAGGAAGCAATGAATATGTATGATCAATCGCTGAGATTAGATCCTGATTTAAAAGAAGCTTCCAAAGCACTGGGAAGGCTGGAAGCAGTGAAGAGCTAACAAGGGAAAGTGGATAGTGGATAACTGTTTGGGCATTCTTTTATTCAGCAACTAATTTTGCCACTGAAACTTTATTGACCATTGACTAATTAATACCTCACTATGCCAATTATAGCACCATCACTACTTGCTGCTGATTTCCTGAATCTTGAATCCGAATGCAGGATGCTAAATGAAAGTGAAGCTGAATGGTTTCATCTTGATGTAATGGATGGACAGTTTGTGCCCAACATCAGTTTTGGCATACCAGTGATTGAAAAAATCAGGAAGGCCACTACGAAAGTTTGTGATGTTCATTTAATGATCTTACAACCTGAACACCTTACCGAAGCTTTTAAAAAAGCAGGTGCTGATATTCTTACGGTTCATATAGAAGCATGCAATCATTTGCACAGGAACATCCAGCAAATAAAAAGTTTGGGAATGAAGGCAGGAGTTGCTGTTAACCCACATACACCAGTAAATACCTTGTCGGATATTCTGCATGATATAGACCTGGTTTGCCTGATGAGTGTAAATCCTGGTTTTGGCGGGCAAAAGTTTATTCAATATACCCTCGAAAAGACCAGGCTGCTGAGAAAAATGATTGACGAGAAAGGATTGAAAGTACAGATAGAAATTGATGGTGGTGTAACGCTTGATAATGCTGCAGAAATCATTGCAGCCGGAGCAGATGTTTTGGTGGCAGGTAATACTGTTTTCAGTGCTGCTGATCCAAAAGCAACTATTGCGAAACTTAAATCTTTATAATAGTTTATTCAGGTTAAAAAAAAGACCTCACAGTTGTGAGGTCTTTTCGTATAATAAGTTCTGAATTATTCTTTAATAAACTGCTTTGTTACTCTTGTTCCATTGTTAGTATAAACCACCATGTAAGAACCAGGAGCTAACTGAGCTGCACTGATCGTTGTTTGTACAGCACCAACCTGTACTGTTACTGCTGATGTTTGTTTACCACTCATATCCAAAACAGCAATCACAGCACCTTTTGCAGCAACTTCATGCTGAATGGTAATTGAAGAACGAACCGGGTTTGGATAAACGCTCACACCTATAGTTTTTGTTTTTACCATTTCAACTGCACTGTATTTAAACGAACGATCCCTGTCATTCATTTTTAAACGGTAATAGCTAACACCTGCAACAGGGCTGTTATCAACAAAAGAATAGTTGTTTGTTGTAGTACCATTCTTGGCTTCTATAACACCGATTGATTTAAAATCTTTGCCGTTTACACTTCTTTCAACATCAAAAGTTGCAGCATTCACTTCGTTTGCTGTTGACCAGGTAAGATTAATGCTCTTATCATTCATTGTAGCAGTAAAAGTCAGAAGACTTAACGGCAGCGGACCTTCTTCCCAACTGTCACCCATTCTAAAACCATCGACTGTAAGCCCTGCTGCATTGCTGGCACTTCCTTGCCTTAAAGCAACACGGCCTATTGATAAGGCATCAGTTGCTGTTCCTACAGTAGGTCCGGCATAAGGCGTTACTGGCTCAGTAGTCGGCACGCCAGAACTAAGTACATACAAGGTAATAGCATCATCTGTTGTAGTTACTGTATTGAAAGTATATTTTACAACTACCAGGTATGTAGTATTAAAACTTAGCTCAGTAGTTCCATAAGCAACAGTTTCAGTTGATTTGGAAACACCCATTACATAACCAGATCCAGAAGATTTGATGAATGTACGTGCGGTAAAATTAGTTGAGCTGGTCGTAGGAAGGAGTGCAAAGAAATAATCGCCGTTTGCTTGTGCTGTAGCAACGTTTAGCATAAAAGAAACATATACTGATCCATCGGAGATACTTGCTGTACCATCACGGTAAATGTCCTGACCTGAAGTTACTAATGTTGCAGCATTACCGATTCCTGAACCAGCATATCCCGTATATGTTAATCCAGGAGTTGTAACAGATATAGGATTGGTAGCCACTGTGCTAATCTGTGTCCAGTTATTCGATGTTAATGCCTCACCCGATGTATAATTAAAATCTTCAACTAATACAGGCTGTGCATAGCTCAGATAAAAACATAACAAAGAAGCTAACAGTGTAAAAATTTTCTTCATAGTTCATTATTTAGTATGCAAATATTACACTTTCTTACCATTAATGAGATTAGAGTAATAATTATTTAATTACTGCTACTTTTAGCGGCAATTCGTATTTTTAAGACAATTGATTTTCATGAGACTGCTGGTTGCATTGATTTTGTTCCCGATTCTATCATTTTCGCAGAAAACTGCTACCGTTTCAGGAACAATCCTGGATGATAATGATAAACCCTTACCCGGCATATCCATTTATCTCATCGGTAAGAATACAAATGCTATATCTGATGATTCCGGCCGATTTACCATCACCGTTCCATCCAATCGTCAAATTGCACTGATCTTTTTTGCAGAAGGATTGAACAGTGTACGTAAAACAATGTATTTGAATGCCGGAGAAGCAGAGCAGCTCACCATCAAAATGACAAAATTTACTGGCGAACTTGATCCCGTTATTGTCATTAACCAGAATAAAGGAAGAAGAGAACCTGGCAGGGTTACGATTGATCCTACACGTACAGAAGTAAATCCATCCCCTATTTCAGGTATAGAACAACTCATCAAAATATTCGTCGGCAGTAATAATGAACTCACTTCTCAATATTCTGTTCGTGGTGGAAGCTATGATGAGAACCTGATCTATGTAAATGATTTTGAAGTGTACCGGCCGTACCTTGTTAGAAATGGTCAGCAGGAAGGACTTAGTTTTATCAATCCGGATCTTACTAATTCTGTTCGTTTTTATAACGGAGGCTTCCAGGCTAAATATGGAGATAAATTAAGTTCCGTTCTCGATATCAGTTATAAAAGACCAACAAGGTTTGGTGGTTCTGTACATCTTGGATTATTAGAACAAGGTGTGCATCTTGAAGGAATTTCATCTAACAGAAAATTTACTTATTTACTCGGATTAAGAAACAGGAGCAATAGAAATTTATTGGGAAGCCAGGAAACAAAAGGCAATTATGTTCCTTCTTCCAATGATCTTCAGGCTTTGCTTACTTACCAGCTAAATAAAAACTGGGAAGTAGAATTGATGACAAATCTTTCTCAAACAAAATTCACACTGTTCCCTGAAGAAAGTAAATTATCATCATCTGTTTTCTCGCCACTGTTTACAGCAAATCTCGCCGTTGATATTTTCTTTGAAGGACAGGAAAGAGATCAATACCAAACCAGTTTCCTTGGTCTTGCTGCAACCAATTCTCCCAATAAAAATCTGCGACTCAAATGGATGCTGAGTAGTTTCAATAACAATGAGCAGGAGAATATCGACATTACCGGTGCTTATCTTTTTGGTGAAAGAGATTTTGACAGGAGCCAGGCAACTTTTGGTCTGATCGTAAACCCATTAGGTGCAGGAGTATTCCAGAATTATGCAAGAAACAGGTTAAACATCCAGGTGTTAAATGCTTCCCATAAAGGAAGTCTTGATAAAGGCAAACATTTTCTTCAATGGGGACAAAGCATAGACCGTCAGACCATCAGCGATAAATTGCATGAGTGGGAATACAATGATTCGGCAGGTTATTCTCTTCCCTACAATCCTTCGCAGCTATCATTATTCAAAACATTAAATGGTAAAGCTGATATTGACATTACAAGATTGAGTGGATATGTACAAGATAATATTCAATTCAGGGATTCATCCGATTTTATTCTACAGGCAGGTCTTCGTTACAACTACAATACTTTAAACAACGAGTTCCTGTTATCTCCACGAATTGGATTTTCATTCATACCAAAAAGATGGAAGAAAGACATTGTGGTAAGAGCATCTGCAGGTATTTATCATCAGCCTCCTTTTTACAGAGAGTTGAGACGATATGATGGAACGATCAATAAAGATCTCAAAGCTCAAAAAAGCTGGCAGTTAAGTGGTGGATTGGATTATAATTTCAGAATGTTTGGCAGACCTGCGAGAATTCAAACAGAAGCATACTACAAGAATATGTGGGATGTGGTTCCTTTCGACATCGACAATGTTCGTCTCAGATATTTTGGTGAGAATTCTGCAAAAGCCTATGCTGCAGGTATTGAAACAAGATTGTTCGGAGAACTTGTTCCTGATGCTGAAAGTTGGGTGAGCATTGGTTTTATGAAGACCAAAGAAGACATCGAAGGAGATTTTTACCAGGTATACCGTAATGCTGCAGGAGAAGAAATAACAGGAAGCACGATTGATAAAATTCCAACAGACAGTTCTGCTGTAAATGTTGGTTATGTGCGAAGACCAACAGACAGGATGATCACATTTGGAATGTTTTTCCAGGATTATCTCAGCACCAATAAAAATATCCGTGTTTACCTGAACACTTTATACGGCAGCAATCTTCCTTACAATATTCCTGGCAGCGTTAAATACAGGAATGCATTGGTGATAGAACCTTATATACGAGTGGATCTCGGCTTGAGTGCTTTGCTGCTTGATCCGGAAAAAGGAAATCGGAGAAGTCATTCACCATTCCGGAATTTCAAAAGCATCTGGGCTAGCCTGGAAATTTTCAACTTGATCGATCGTCCAAATACAATCAGTTATTTACTGATCAAAGATTTTGCAAACAACGTTTTTACCATGCCCAATCGCTTAACACCAAGATTGCTGAATTTGAAGCTGGTGGCGAAATGGTAAAATCATGATTTTTATTGTATATAATCCTTTGTGCTTAAACTTATGTAACTTGGAAATGAATGTGATTCATGATCCATCGCTATGAAATTCAATAAACTGAAAATATTAGTAATTGAAGATGATCATGATGCATTCATATTAATGCAAGGTCTCCTGCAAAAAATTGGATTTCAAAGACAACACATACTCCATGCTACAGGTATAACCAAATTAAAAAAACACATCGCAGAGAATGTTGATATTATCATTAGCGATCTCAGTTTACCAGACTCTTCTTACAATGAAACAATAGAAAGGGTGAAAGTGGTTTTTCCACACAAGCCTGTAATAGCTGTTACAGCTAATGCAGATGAGTCGTTTGGGCTTATCGCAATCCACCAGGGAGCCCAGGATTACCTGTTGAAAACGGACCTCACGCCATTTAATCTCACTAAATCTATTCAGTATTCAATCGAAAGGGAAAAGACTCGGGGAAGCCTAATACGAATGTTTGAGGAAAGTCCTGCTCCTATGTTTATCTTCCAGGAAGAAACACAAAAACTTGTGGCGGTTAACAATGCTGCACTTCAGCAATATGGATATTCGAAAAGCGAATTGCTCTCAATGAATGTTAACCAGATTCGGCATCCTGATGATGCAGAGAAAATAGCAGCAGCCATCAGCAATGTTGATACCGGATTCAATGATATTGGAAGATGGCGTCATAGAAATAAAGCCGGGAAAGAGTTTTACGTGAACCTTTATTCACATGATTCGGTTTTTGAAGGTGAACCAGTGAAGATAGTGCTGGCATTGAATATTGATAAGAATGTGAAAGCCGAGCTTGCACTACAGCAAAAAAATAATGAGATACAGAATATTTTTCAAAGTATTACAGACGGCTTTTTTGCTGTTGATACGGAATGGAAGTTTAGCTTCATAAATTCAGAAGGAGAAGTATTGCTCCACAAAAAGAAAGAAGAGCTATTAGGAAAAAACATCTGGGAACTATTTCCGGAGGCAGTTAATCTCGATTTCTATAAAGAATATCACAGGGCGGTAAAGGAAAATGTTTCAGTACACTTTGAAGAGTATTATCCACCGATCGATAAGTGGTTTTCAGTAAATGCATATCCTTCAGAAAATGGACTTTCAGTATACTTTTTAGATATTACAGAACAATTTTTGCTCCGGGAAAGACTCTCAAGCTACAACCAGAATCTCAAAGCCATTATTAATAACACTTCAGACATTATCTGGTCTATCGGAAAAGATCTGCAAATCATTACAGCGAATAATGCATTTTGGAAAAGAGTAGAAGCGATAACAGGTATAAATCCAAAAGATCTTACCGCAGAAAGTTTTGATCCTGCTGTCTTTGATACGTGGAAAGCATATTTCGACCAGGCATTTAACGGAGCTGCGTTTAAGGTGGTGAGAAAAGAAATATTTAAGGGTACTGAAATCTATGCAGAAATTAGCTTCAACCCCATCCGTGACGAAAATGATAATGTTGTAGGCATCAGCTGCTTTGCACGAGATATTACAAAACAACAGCAGCATTTAAACATGATAGAATCACAATATAAACAGCTAAAAAAAATTGCCTGGATCCAATCACATGAAGTCAGAAGACCTGTTGCCAATATTCTGGGCCTGGTCGATCTTTTTAATACCGAGAATTTAAGTGATCCTGCAAACATTCAAATCATTCATCACCTTAAAGAATCTGCTGAAATGATGGATGATATCATTAAAAACATCACCCAAAACACAACTGATATATTAAATAGCACTTCCTAACTTTCGGTTCTCCATTCATCCAACTTCTCCAGCTTCTTTGCCTAACCATTCCTGTATCGTACTCAATTCCTCATTCTCATTCCTCACTCCTTATCTTTGCCTCCTAACGAAAAACTGCGAATGAACATAGAATTCAACCGTAACGAAGACTGGATGAAAATGGCTGTAAGCCAAACCCGACAGCTTTTTGAAAAAATCAAGTTGGGTGGTGGGAAAAAAGCCATCGAAAAACAAAGAGAGAAAAACAAACTCACGCCGAGAGAACGAATAGAATATTTGATCGATAAAGATGAGCCATTCATTGAGATCGGTGCATTTGCAGGATTTGAAATGTATGAAGCTGAGGGTGGTTGTCCTGCAGGAGGAACGGTAGCAGGGCTTGGATATATCAGTGGAAGACAATGTGTAATTGTTGCCAATGACCAGACTGTAAAAGCTGGTGCCTGGTTCCCTATTACCGGGAAGAAAAATCTTCGGATGCAGGAAATTGCAATGGAGAACAGGCTTCCCATTATTTATTTAGTTGATAGTGCAGGAGTATTTCTTCCGATGCAGGATGAGATATTTCCCGACAAAGAGCATTTCGGAAGGATCTTTCGAAATAATGCTGTGATGAGTGCAATGGGCATTTCGCAAATTGCTGCAGTTATGGGTGCTTGTGTAGCTGGTGGTGCTTACCTGCCGATCATGAGTGATGAAACACTGATGGTAGAAGGAAATGGCAGTATTTATTTAGCAGGCCCATATCTTGTGAAAGCTGCTATCGGAGAAAACATAGATAACGAAACACTGGGTGGAGCAGTAACTCATACTGAAATTTCAGGTATCGCTGATTATAAATTTAAAACTGAACATGAATGCCTTGACCAGGTGAAGAAGATCATTTCAAAACTTGGGCATAATGCAACAGCCGGATTTAACAGGGCAAAATCAATATTACCTAAAAAAGATCCAAATGAAATTTATGGCATCATGTCAGAAGGAAATACCAAGCCTTATGATGTGGTGGAGATCATTGAGCGTATTGTAGATGATTCGGCATTTGAGCAATTCAAAGAAGATTACGGTAAAACAATTGTTTGCGGCTATGCAAGAGTTGAAGGCTGGGCCGTTGGTATTGTAGCCAATCAAAGAACAACGAGCAAAACAAAAAAAGGAGAGATCCAATTAGGTGGCGTGATCTATAATGACAGTGCAGATAAAGCGGCAAGATTCATTATGAATTGTAACCAGAAGAAAATTCCATTGGTTTTTCTCCAGGATGTTACCGGATTTATGGTTGGCAGCAGAAGTGAACATGCAGGTATTATTAAAGATGGAGCCAAACTGGTAAACGCCGTGGCCAATTCCGTAGTACCAAAAATCACGATCATCACGGGCAATAGTTATGGTGCTGGTAATTATGCTATGTGTGGTAAAGCCTATGATCCAAGATTTATTTATGCATGGCCTTCTGCTAAAATTGCTGTGATGGGTGGAGAACAGGCTGCCAAAACTTTATCGCAAATACAGGTGGCAGGAATGAAAGCCAAGGGAAAAGAAGTTACCCCGGAAGAAGAAAAAGAATTGCTCGACACCATCAAGAACAGGTATGAAAAACAAACCAAACCTTATTATGCTGCAGCAAGGCTTTGGGTGGATGAGATCATCGATCCAATCGATACGAGAAAAGTAATTTCTGAAGGTATCAAAGCAGCAAACAATAATCCTAATATCCCGGCATTTAAAACGGGCGTCTTCCAGGTTTAACTAATCCCTAATCCCTCACGCAATGACCATCTACCAAATAGACGCTTTTACCGATAATTTTTTTGCAGGCAATCCTGCAGCAGTTTGTCCATTGGACAAATGGTTGCCGGATGAATTAATGCAGCAACTCGGCATGGAGAATAACCTGGCCGAAACTGCATTCTTTGTAAAGCAGGATGATGGCAGTTATCATATTCGTTGGTTCACTCCTACTGTTGAAGTGGCTTTGTGTGGACATGCAACATTAGCATCGGCTTATGTGTTGTTCAACGAACTGGGTTATAAAGAAAACCTGATCCGTTTCCAAAGTAAAAGTGGTGAATTAAGGGTATCGAGAAATGGTGATATGATCACTTTGGATTTTCCTGCCAATCATCCTGTAGAAGTCGTAGCACCGACAGGATTATTTGAAGGATTGAAAATTCCTTCAGCAAAAGTGTATAAAGCAGCCTGGGATTACATGGTTGTTTTAGATTCACAAAAAGAAATTGAACAACTTGATCCTGATTTTCTAACCTTAAGTAAAGTGGAGGCAAGAGGTGTGATTGTAACATCTAAAGGAGATGAAACAGATTTTGTATCGAGGTGTTTTTATCCGGCAAGCGGTATCAATGAAGATCCTGTTACAGGTTCTGCCCATACAATCACAACAGCATACTGGAGTAAGGAATTAAATAAAACATATCTCATAGCAAAACAACTTTCACAACGTGGTGGCTCTTTAATTTGTGAATTAAAAGGTGATCGTATACTAATGAGCGGAAAAGGAAAGTTGTATATGAAGGGAGAATATTTTGTTCAGTAACGTTACTTCTGTACAAGAGTGCGACGCAACAAAAGTATCATAGTAATAATACAGCTGACCTCATAAAAATTCATGTCAACATCTCACCCATTAATAATTTATACCGACGGATCGAGCCGTGGCAATCCTGGCCCTGGTGGCTACGGAGCTATATTAATGTGGGGCGATAAAGCCAAAGAACTTTCTGCAGGTTACCGGTTAACCACCAACAACAGGATGGAACTGATGGGTGTGATCAAAGCACTCGAAGCACTCACCAAAAAAAATATTCCGCTAACCATTTACACAGACAGCCAGTACATAGTAAACAGTGTTGAAAAAGGCTGGCTGAATAACTGGATAAAAACTGATTTCAAAGGCGGCAAAAAGAATAAAGACCTGTGGCTGCAGTATTATCAATTATCAAAACAATTTCAAATTCGTTTTAAATGGGTGAAAGGCCATGGAGATAACCCGCACAATAATCGTTGTGATGAATTGGCAACTATGGCTGCTGATGGAAAACATCTTTTAATTGATGAGGGTTATGAGAATGAAGGAAACTTATTTAGAAAAGAATACTAGATGAATGTATTGTGCAGCTGGAGTGGCGGCAAAGACAGTTGTTTTGCTCTGATGAAAACCAGGGAGCAGGGCTTTATTCCAAAAGTTCTATTGAATGTATTGAACGAAGAAGGTAAGATCTCAAGATCACACGGAATTCCTTCCAATATTTTACAGGCACAGGCCAAAGCTGCACATCTTCCAATCCATCTTATTAATAGCTCCTGGCAGGAATATGAAATGAAATTCACATCAGCCTTGCAACAACTCAAATCAAGTTATGATCTTCATGCTGCTGTGTTTGGTGATATTGATCTCCAGGCTCACAGGGATTGGGAAGAAAAAGTTTGTAGCAATGCAGGATTGCAAGCTATTCTTCCACTATGGCAGCAAGACAGGGAGCAACTGGTAATGCAAATGCTGAACAGTGGTATCAAAACCATAATCGTAAGCTGCAAGGAAACAATGGGAGATTCTTTTCTCGGAAAAATATTGGATGAGCAGCTTGTACAGGAACTGAAATCAATTGATATTGATGTGTGTGGTGAGAATGGTGAATTTCACACACTGGTATTAGACTGTCCATTATTCACTCAGCCACTGAATGTTGAAGTAAAGAACCCAATAAAACATGATAATTATTGGTTCTGCCAACCCGTTTTATTATAGTTAATTTGCAGGCAAAACAAATTTCATCAGCAACGTAACACAAATATCAACACTCATAAAAAAAGATATACTGCTCGAAATTCGCCAGCAGTACAGCCTTTATGGTGTTATACTTTATGTGGCATCTACCATTTACATTGTGTATTCATCCATGCACCAGCCGGAAGATGAGATATGGAATGGATTATTCTGGATCGTTCAGTTGTTTGTTTGTGTGAATGCTGTTGCCAAAGCTTTCTTGCAGGAAAGCCGGGGAAGAATGTTGTACTTCTACTCGATTGCAGGTGCAAAAGATTTCATTATCTCTAAACTAATATTCAATGTTCTCCTGATGCTGGTGATGAGTTTGCTGAGCCTGGCCATCTTCATTATTTTGCTTGGTAATCCATTTGAATACATGTTTCGCTTTATTGGCATTTGTTGTTTGGGAGGAATCAGTTTAAGCCTTGTTTTTACTTTTCTGGCCGCAATTGCAGCCAAAGCACAGCAACAGGCTGCATTAATGGCGATTATGGGTTTTCCCATCATCATTCCGCAGTTAATGTTGCTGATGAAGATCTCTGAATCGGCCTTTGCTTCGGTAGTACAGGAAGGTTTATGGCAGATGGTGTTTTTATTAATTGGGCTGGATATAATGGTGGTGGCATTGGCAATTATTCTCTTTCCTTTCTTATGGAAGGATTAGAATGGTGACGCCGAATTATTTGTAGAATATGTTTAATAAGAATTCAATAGCTACTGTACTTTAAACACAAACATTTCCCTGTTACTTATTTTCCCTGTAAAGTGTTTCTTCTGATCGTTACCAAGATTTTCGGCACTCGCAAAACTATTAAACACATCAAGGTTCAGGTCAACATTCTGAAACTTAAAGCTGGTAGTGGCATTATAATAAACGATTTTGTTGTTGCAGGATCCCAGCAACAGGTCTTTTGGCAACAGTAAAGAATAAGTGCCGGCATGATTTGGTTTAAACCCTACCCTCATCCTATAGCTGGATTGTGTACATCCATAATTTTCCACTTTAGCCTCGGTTGACCATTGTGATATGATCCTGTCATTATTTACACCGTTAAAAGTAATAACATTACTCAGGCTGTTTGGAAGCCAGGACTGCAATCCAAATCCATAATAGGAAATATTAAATGAGAGGTAACCGGTATCAGCCAAAAAATACTGGCTGGTCTTCGTATCCCATAATTGTTTTCCGGCCACCTGAGTTTCCAGCCAGATGGTATCGCTTAACGAATAGGCTTTTTTTAAAGGGAAAATGCTCATCTCAATTTCGAAAGTATGGTCAAAAGGTCGTTGAACCTGGTCAGTGTCACACCGAAAGTTGAGCATTAGTATAGAGCACATCAACAATAAAAGGGTTTCTCGCCTCATCATTACCAGAGAATTGAAGGTTAACGTCACTGATTCTCCTAAAGTTAATAAAACAGTCTGGAGAGTGCCCTGTCAAATTTGACTATAGAATACAAAAGCCGCTTTTTTACGACAAGTGAAAAAACTGTCATTTGTTAGTTTGCAACCCCTAATTTTGCCCCACTATTTCATACAGCCAGTTGATATTCATAAAGCTGTAACACAACAAGAAATGATGCTTCGATCCTGGTGGAAGATATTGGCCTTTATTCTCCTGATGTACACCTGCACCATGGGTTTTCTGGTGGAAATTCCCAAGCTTGATGATCGTCTCCAGCACAGCATTCGCAACATGTTTTTTCATGTGCCGATGTGGTTTGGAATGATGATCCTGTACATTATCTCTGTAGTTTATGCAATAAAATACCTGAAAAAGCCTGATCCTTTATACGACAGCAAATCTCTTGAGTTTGCAAGGACAGGAACCATTTTTGGTATATTAGGTTTAATAACAGGTGCTATCTGGGCCAACTATCAATGGGGACAACCCTGGAGTGGCGATCCAAAGCAAAATGGTTCATTAATAGCCATTCTCATTTACCTGGCTTATTTCGTATTGCGTGGCTCTATGAACGATGATGATAAGAAAGCAAGGCTTGGAGCAGTGTACAACATTTTTGCATTTTTCATGTTGTTTCCAACGATCTGGATATTACCAAGACTTACAGAATCATTGCATCCTGGTGGACAAGGAAGTGAAGGAAACCCTGGAATAAATGGTGGAGATCTTGCTCCTTCTATGAGAATCGTATTCTGGCCTGCTGTAATTGGCTGGACGTTATTAGGTGTATGGATGACAACACTGAGAATTAGATTACGTACCCTGCAAAACAAACTGATCAATGGATAAGCTGAAAAAGATAGCTGGTGTGATAGCCCTGTGTATTTTAACAATGACTGCAAATGCACAGGAAACAGAATTAGGTGATGTAATGACCAGCAATGGAAAGATCTATGTTGTAATGGCTGTAGTGGTGACGATCGTCATTGGATTATTCCTTTACCTGCTGAGCCTTGACAAAAAGATCAGTAAAATGGAGAAAAAGAGTTGATGTAGATCAGCTTTCGAAACGGTGATTAAGCTTTACTTGCGTCGCACTCTTGTACTGAAGAATAAAGATGAAAAAGTACAAGTGAGTGACACAAGGGACGATGATAGAATTACGAATGATTGCTAACAATAAATAACAAACCTAAAAAAATAGCTATGGCTGACCAACATTATAGCTTCTTCGAGAGTGTTACAAGAAGCTTTGACAAGGCATCGAAATTTACGAAGTGGGATCCGGGAATCTTAGAGCAGATCAAAGCATGTAATGCTGTGTACCAGATGCGTTTCCCGGTAAAGATGAACGATGGACGAATTGAAGTAATTGAAGCATATCGTGTACAACATAGTCAGCATAAAACTCCATGTAAAGGTGGTATCCGTTTTAGTGATGAAGTGAACCAGGATGAAGTAATGGCACTTGCAGCCTTGATGACCTACAAATGTGCTATCGTAAACGTTCCGTTTGGTGGTGGTAAAGGTGGGATCAAGATCAATCCGAAGAATTACAGCGTTTACGAATTAGAAAAGATCACTCGCCGTTATACTGCAGAGTTGGTAAAGAAAAATTTCATTGGTCCTGGTATTGATGTTCCTGCTCCTGATTACGGAACTGGTGCAAGAGAAATGGCATGGATCGTTGATACTTACGCTTCATTGAAACCAGGAGAAATTGATGCTGCTGGTTGTGTTACTGGTAAGCCTGTTTCCCAAGGTGGTGTAAGAGGTAGAACAGAAGCTACCGGTCTTGGTGTATTTTACGGTATACGTGAAGTATGCGAGATGAAAGATGTAATGGATAAACTTGGAATGTCAACAGGCATTAGCGGAAAACGAGTGATCGTACAAGGTTTGGGTAATGTAGGTTATCACACGGCTAAGTTCTTCCGTGAAGCTGGAGCTAAAGTGATCGCTATCGCAGAATACGAAGGTGCAATTGTAAACGAAGAAGGCATCAACGAAGAAGAATTGTTCCAGTTTAGAAAATCAACCGGTTCTATAGTTGGTTTTCCAGGTTCTACAACACTGGCAAAAAACAGTGATGCGTTAGAATTGGATTGCGACATATTAATTCCCGCAGCGCTTGAGAATGTGATCAATGGAGAGAATGCACCAAGAGTAAAAGCCAAGATCATTGGTGAAGCTGCCAACGGACCTTTAACGCCTGAAGCAGATGAAGTGTTTGCAAAAAAAGGAACATTGGTAGTGCCTGATATGTATTTGAATGCTGGTGGTGTTACTGTTTCATATTTTGAGTGGTTAAAAAACCTTAGCCACGTTCGTTATGGTAGAATGGAAAAACGTTTTACAGAGAACATGAACAAACACATTCTTGGCCAGATGGAAGAAATGACAGGTAAAACGGTTAGCGATAAGGAAAGAGCATTTATTGAACATGGCCCCGATGAAGTTGATCTTGTGTACAGTGGTTTGGAAGAATCAATGATCACTGCAACAAGAGAGATCATGGAATTATGGAAGAACAACCCTGACATTCCTGACATGAGAACAGCAGCTTATGTTGTTGCGATCAATAAAGTAGGAACGAGTTATGCGGAGTTGGGAATATTTCCATAGTAAAGACGATAGACCATAAAAAAGTCCTGCATTTTTCGCAGGACTTTTTTATTGCCATAAAGGAAGTTCGTTGAGTTGTTCAGCTTTCCCTTCATTCAGCAACCATGCATTCGTATAACTTCCGTTAGTGATAACGATGTAAACAGATGGAATAGAAATATTGTATCGTAACACCTGTTGCAAAACAGATTCGTTAAGTGGTTCATTCATCTCTTTGCATTCAACGATCATCCATGGTTTACTTTCTTTATAAACGATGATATCGCAACGTTTCCTCAGATCATTGAGCTTTATCTCTGTTTCTACCGCAATCAATGAAGCTGGATAATTTTTAACCTGTAATAGGTATTGTAAGAAATTTTGTCGCACCCATTCTTCAGGAGTCAACCGAACCCAGAGTTTCCTGAATTCATCGAAGATCATTTCCTTGTTATCTTCTTCTTTCATTTTAAAATTCTGTTCAGGATAGGCTATCTTCAACATGATTCAAATGTAAGGGATGCCAACCTTTGGAAGGTTGTCAGCCCTCGATTCTTTATATTTGCAGAATTTATTTTTTCGGAAGACCCCTTTGAAAAATTAGCATATGAAAACGAAAGAAGACATCGTAAACAACTGGCTCCCTCGATATACAGGTGAAAAACTGGAAAATTTTGGCAAGTATATCCTGCTCACCAACTTCAGCAATTATGTAAAAATGTTTGCTGAATGGAACAATGTGCCGATCATTGGTTTGGACAGGCCATTTCAATGTGCTACGGCAGATAACATCAGCATCATCAACTTTGGAATGGGTAGTCCTACTGCAGCAACGGTCATGGATCTGCTTTCAGCCATCGATCCCGAAGCTGCATTATTTCTTGGTAAATGTGGTGGATTAAAGAAAAGAAATAAGATCGGCGATCTCATACTTCCAATTGCAGCAATAAGAGGTGAAGGTACATCGAACGATTATTTCCCTGCAGAAGTTCCCGCAATGCCTGCATTCGCTCTGCAAAAAGCGATCTCAACAACAATCCGTGACTCCGGTGTTGATTACTGGACAGGCACTGTTTACACTACCAACAGGAGGGTTTGGGAACATGATGTTGAGTTTAAAGAATATCTGCAAAGAATAAGAGCTTATGCGATTGACATGGAAACAGCCACCATCTTCACCGTAGGATTTTATAATAAAATTCCAACCGGAGCATTGTTGTTGGTCAGCGATTCTCCAATGATACCTGAAGGTGTAAAAACGGAAGAAAGCGATAAAAAAGTTACAGCCACTTTTGTTGAGAATCATCTGAAGATCGGCATCGATTCGCTAAAGCAGCTCATTAATAATGGTCTTACTGTAAGACACCTGAGGTTTTAATTTTATTGAGCCAGCTAAAGAATTCTGTTTAACTTCCGTTGCGTCGCACACTTCAGGTGTTTGTCATTGAGTCAGCAGGTCATTAGTCAACCGGTAAGCCACATCAATGACAATTGACTTATTGACTTTATGTCTTCTTTACTTAAAATAGAAAACCTCAGCGTAGATTTTACATCAGATCTCGGACGAACGACAGCCCTTGAAAATATTTCAATTGAGGTAAACAAAGGAGAGATCGTTGCTATTGTAGGTGAATCTGGTTCAGGAAAATCTGTTACTTCATTATCCGTTTTACAACTCATTCTCTCTCCTCCTGTTTTATACAAATCAGGTGAGATCATTGCAACGATTAATGATCGTTCGGTGAATATTCTTAAAACCGATCAAAAACAATTACAGCAGATCAGAGGAAATGAAATTGCCATGATCTTCCAGGAACCAATGACCTCACTCAATCCGGTAATGAGCTGCGGCAACCAGGTTACAGAAGCCATTCTAATCCATAAAAAAATAACATCTACCGAAGCTAAGTCAAGAACCATGAAGCTGTTTGAAAAAGTACAGCTTCATGATCCTGAAAGAATGTACAATAGTTATCCTCATCAACTGAGTGGCGGTCAAAAACAAAGAGTGATGATAGCTATGGCCATGAGTTGTGATCCTGCGTTACTTATTTGTGATGAGCCAACAACTGCACTGGATGTTACGGTTCAGAAAAACATATTGCAACTGATAAAAGAACTGCAGGTACAAAATGAAATGGGTGTGATCTTTATAACACACGATCTCGGGGTAGTTGGAGAAATTGCAGACAGGATAGTTGTAATGTACAAGGGAAAGATCGTTGAACAGAATACAAAAGAGCAGGTTTTTAGTAATCCGCAACATCCATATACAAAAGCATTACTGGCTTGCAGACCTGCTTTACATACCAAAGGTGAACGTTTACCAGTTGTGAGTGATTTTATGGAGGTTGATGATAGTGGAGAAATTACTGAGAAGTCAACAGTTAAAAGTCAAAAGTCAAAACCGGAAGAGGCCAGGTTAATTTCTACAAATATTCTCTTGACTGTTGAATCTTTGAAAGTCTATTTTCCTTCTAAAAAAACTTTCCTGGGAAAAGTATTGAGTTATACAAAAGCCGTTGACGATGTAAGCTTTGATATTTATGAAGGAGAGACATTGGGATTAGTAGGAGAATCAGGTTGTGGTAAATCAACTTTAGGAAGAGCCATTCTAAGATTGACTGAACCTACTGAAGGAAAGATCATTTACAAAGGAGAAGATTTAGCCAAAGCTGATGCCGCAAAGCTTATTGCTTTAAGAAAAAAAATGCAGATCATTTTCCAGGATCCATACTCATCATTGAATCCCAGGAAAACAATCGGCAGTGCTATTATTGAGCCGATGAAAGTGCATCAGATATATTCAACAAAATCTGAAAGAAAGAAAAAAGTAATTGAGTTACTGCAAAAAGTTGGACTGCAACCTGAACATTATGATCGCTATCCACATGAATTCAGTGGTGGACAGCGACAAAGAATTGTAATAGCAAGGGCATTAGCATTACAGCCTTCATTTATTGTTTGTGATGAAAGTGTTTCCGCTTTAGACGTAAGTGTACAGGCTCAGGTGCTGAATCTTTTGAATGATTTGAAGAAGGAATTCGGCCTCACACTCCTGTTCATCTCACATGACCTGTCTGTAATTCGTTATTTCAGCGACAGGATCATCGTCATGAACAAAGGTAAAATAGAAGAGATCGGTGCTGCTGAACAAGTGTACCAGCATTCCCGATCTCCTTATACAAAAAAATTATTATCCGCTATTCCTAAAATGCCTGGTGTTAATCTTCCTCATCATGAACGGTAGTAGGATTATAGCCGCCGTAACTGTTATCTCTATAAAAGTATGTACTGCTTCTTCTCAAAGAATAGATCAATCGCTTTAATTGCTTTTCAAACTGCTCTGATTGTGGATCTTCTGCATTAATTTTTTTATCTGTCATATTCACCAGCGTATTATCACTGCTGATCTGTGTTGAATCGTGTGGTTGAATGCCACTGATACCAATTTTCCAATCGTCCTCTCTTTTCAATTTGTATGTAAAGAAGTAAACATAGCCGCTCCTGTTTTTTACCTTCACTTGCTTTTTACCAACCATCTGTACATCAAAGAATTTTTCATACTCCCTGTCTTCCAGTAACAGCGATCTGGCAAGGTCTTCCTGCTTTCTGTAGAGTGCAGGGAAATGATTTTCTTTATCTGCTTCCTCCAGCAAACGTAATAATGAAGCCCTGTACTGATCTTTTTCCGCAACAGATAATAAAATACTATCATGAAGCCTCAGATTATTTCGAAGCATCAGCACAGCTGTATTCATTCTAACGTTCAGATCTTTTGATTGCAGAAGCTTTTCGAAAAATTTCTGAATGGTCGTGTTCTTCTGGTAAAACGGCATCAACAATACAGCATAGTTATCTACATCAGATACACCAGACCTGTAAGTACGGTCTGCATCTTCATCACCTTCCTGTTCTTTCCTGTTTTCTTTCTCTGCCTGTTTTACATCGGCACTTTGTTGCCGCTTCAACTCAATTTTTGCATCAAAATAAAGACTACTGAAATAGCTTTCGTAATCCGAAGCCTTTAAATATCCGCTGTCAACCAATGACCGTAAAAGAGACGTCACATCATACTTGTAATCCTGTATGGACATTAATTGCAAAATGCCGGGAAAGAAATTCTTTGCTAATTGTAGTGTGTCTTCCAGGTAACCAAACATTCTGCCCAGGTCGTTATCGTTATCAAAGATTGGAGGATCCTGTAACAGGTGCTCTTTGAGAGAAGAGAATGATTCCTTTGTTTTCAACCTTGCAAGAGACATTAAAACCGCATTTTGAAAATGAGCAGTATCTGCGGTTCTTATATAAAGATCATTCAGGTAGCCTGTAACTTCTTTAACGCAACATGAATCGTCAATGTATCCCAGCTCATTAATGAACTTAGCTTTCAACTGGAAATAATCTTTATCGCCCCATTTTAAACTATCAATTACAGATTTTAGCTTTGGAATAGATGTTGAGCCAAAATATAATTGAGATGCAGCGTCCATTGATCTTTGGCGAGTTAAACTGTCTTTACTGTTTAGATCTGTAAAGAACTGATCGAGCTTGGATCTGAAAAGTGAAATTGTATCTTTTACTTCAGGTGTAAAACTGTGGATGAATTGCGATACAAGATCATTCGACTTATTGAGTGTATCTGAAACAGCAGCAATATCAAATAAACGGTTATTCTGTAAGATGCCGACGTAAATTAGTTTTCTTGAAGAGTTGGTGTCGGTAAAGGTATATTTATAGCCAAAGCTGTTGGATGACGGTCGCAAGGTTTCTTTTGATGCAAGCACCATATCCTTCTCAAACTTTTCGGTATTGTACTCATTCTTGAAAAATCTTGCAGTGTCTTTTGAATAATAATATTTAGGAAACTTAGTAACACTCATCACCACCATTTCTCCTGTAGTATCGTTATAAAAAGTAGCATGCCGGTCTTTCTTACCATAACTGTAGTACTCGGTCTGGTTCAGAAAATCTTCACTGGAAGCAGCTTCATACATTTTTCTTAAATCAGGATTAAGCTCTGGCTGATAAGCAGTATTAATGGTGAAGTGATAAAAACTATCGGTAAAATTTCTTAAAGGTTCATTCCTGAAATCCTTCAAAGCAAAACCCGGTAACAAATCTCCTTTACCGGCATTCTTCTTTGCTGAACTTGCCATTAAATAATAATGAGGCCCCTTAATAACAGCTTTTGCCATTAATGTGCCTCCATCTTTTAGCAGGAATTCCATATTCAAAGCCGGGTAGCCATCCAGATTAACAAAACTGCGGCTCATTTGTTTATCAATAAACTCGGAGGCTTTAAAACTTTCCTCCATCAATGAAAGATCAAAAGTGTCTTCTTCAATAAACCCAAAACTGTTGATCGTTTTCTTCCATATCATTATAGCTTGACCTGTGCTCTTATCTATTGTTTCATATTGCCAGGTATCAAGCAGGTCTTCAGGTGTTTTTTTGAGTGAAGCAAAAGGTTCATGCGGAAGATCCACTGAAAATCCACCTGAAACAGGTTCAAATCGCTGAACTTTTGGTAAAGTTTCTTTGAGGATGATTGATGAGAAAAATTCGGAAGCTTCTTTACCTTGTACATAATCATCATTACCACTCATTTTAAACACCAATACTTCAAATGGTGTAACAAAGATGTTGTAGCGTTGAATATCTCCTCTTCGTGTTTTATTGGTGATGTCATAACCTTTGTATCCATTCCTTTCAATCTCTTTTTTTACCAGAATTTTGCCTGGAATATTTTCATACAAAAGGCTATCTACTTTCTTCATCACCACTTTTTCATCTTCTCCTAATATTGCCGCATGAGTGGCCACTCTTGTTAACATGTAATACGAACCATTCTCCATGTCTGCATATTGCCAGCTTTGATTGGCACTTAATCCTCCCCTTTTAAACAAAGGACCTGGCAACATCATTTTTACAAAATCATCCGGCGTTTTAACCTGGCTGAATTTCACCGGCACTCTTAACTTATCTATTTTGTCTTTTTGTACTGCGTCCCTGTTCTGCATAAAAATGGGCCTGAGCCTGTATCCTTTCTTACGCAACAATTCAATCACACCCCTGTCTCCAGGTAAATGGGCAGCACCTACACCAACAAACAATGAATTTTTTTTGAGGATAGAATCAATTGAATTTGCCTGGATGTCGTTCCTTTCGTAAAGAAATTTTTCGTTGAAAGCTGCTGACACTTCCATTTTCTTCTCCAGTGAATCTAAAAGATCAAGATCTCCTTTTCGGTAAGCATCCTGCAACTTCTTTTGAATCTCGTATACATCATCCTCTCCATCGTAATTGTATCCATACCCACTTTTTTTCTTCTTTGCTCTTTCAATGGCCATATCCTGGTAGCCCTGCATGATCACCTTCTGTGTTTCCCAGTAATCTTCCACACCACCTGCTTTCTTACCAAGCTTTCTACCGGTTTGGTAGATATACAGATCCAGGTAGGTATTCTCTTCAAAATCTGCCTGCTGCTGAAAATTCCTGTACAATAATCCATTAATGATCGTAGGTTCTTCACTTAAGGCCATCCTGAGATTCTCTTCATATCGTTGAAGGGTGAAGGATTTTTCGTTCAGATAACTTGTTTTAGCCTCTTTAAAATAGCTTCCAAGTGCTTGTTCGGCTTCCTGCATCCTGAACATTTCGGGTTGCCAGGTTTGCGGATTTAGTTCAAGGGCAACCATATCGGAATTACCGATGGCATGATAAAATGAATCGCTCAGGTGAAACACCATCTTGCTGCTCACATGCATGGTTCCAAATAAGTAGGACGGTTTTTTCAACCCGTTACCCGTTATTTCCCAGAAAAGACTATTGTATTTCGGTGTTTTTTTGGTTGTTTGGGCTGCAAGGCTGAAAACAAAAAAGAGGGATAAAATCGTACAAAAACCCTTCAGGAAAGTTCGTCTCATTCTCAAATATTAATCTGGCTTGAAGATCAACAAAACTGCTGATTCCATAAAATAAATCAGCTTTTGAAGGATCACATAACAAATCTTTGGAATTCGATAACATGGATCTTAAATTTTCCCGTGGAAAATGCATCTCAAACCTTACCTTTGCCAGCTTTCAATCATGCCGAAACATGTCACTAGCTGTCCCGTAAGACGGCGGCGAAATGCATGTGGCCTATTTTTAAATTTAATAGACACATGAAGTTATCACAGTTTAAGTTCGACCTTCCCCTTAACCTTATTGCCCAACATCCTACGAAAAGACGTGAAGATGCAAGAATGATGGTTGTTCATCGTCATAGCGGCGAAATCGAAAACAAACATTTCAGAGACATTCTTGATTACTATGAAGACAAAGACGTTTTTGTAGTGAATAACACAAAAGTGTTCCCTGCAAGAATGTATGGCCGTAAAGAAAAGACAGGTGCCAAGATCGAAGTATTTCTTTTAAGAGAATTAAACAAGCCAAATAAGTTGTGGGATGTGATCGTTGATCCCGCAAGAAAGATTCGTGTAGGTAACAAACTTTATTTTGGTGAACATGATGAACTGGTTGCCGAAGTAATTGACAATACAACATCCCGAGGCAGAACAATTCGTTTCTTATGGGAAGGTGATGATGAAAGCTTCAAGCAGATGCTGGAATTTTTGGGTGAAACACCACTTCCAAAATACATCAAGCGTAAGCCCGACGAAGAAGATAAGGAGCGTTACCAAACAGTTTACGCAAAGCATGAAGGAGCTGTTGCTGCACCAACTGCAGGTTTGCATTTCAGCCGGGAATTGATCAAACGTTGTGAGATCAAAGGTGTTCGTTTTGCAGAAGTAACATTACATACAGGTCTTGGAACATTTCGTCCGATTGAAGTTGAAGATCTCAGCAAACATAAAATGGATGCCGAATATTACAAGATCGATGAAACAGCCTGCGATATTGTAAATAAAGCAAAACAAAGAGGTAACCGTATCTGTTCAATTGGTACCACAACGATGAGAGGATTGGAAAGCAGCTTCACCGCTCAAAAATTATTGAAGCCAAGCGAAGGATGGACTAATATTTTCATTCATCCTCCTTATAATTTTAATATCGCTGATAGCCTTGTAACAAACTTTCATTTACCAAAGACAAGCCTGCTGATCATGGTATGTGCTTTTGCTGGTTACGATCTTGCTATGGAAGCCTATCAGAAAGCAATAAAAGATAAATACCGCTTCTTCAGTTATGGAGATGCATTATTGGTACTTTAATTTGAATCCCGCTTCGGCGGGATTTTTTTACTGATAATCTGCTGATATCTGAAAAACAAGTCATTAACTTTAAATATGCGAAATGTACAAGATATTTTATTAGTTCTGATAATACTTATTTCACACAATGTGTCTGGCCAAGTAGAATCTTCCCTTTCCTCAAGGCAACAAAAGATAGGCATCTATGCTTCATATGATGAGTATGTAAATAATACTACATCCAAAACGGTTCCATTTAAAATAAGACAAGTAACTAAAAATTACGAAGACGGCTCAATGCGATTTTGGTTCAACTATGATGTCATTGATTCATCTGAGCGACCGAAAAATGTATATGCCCTGTTTGATGGTTTATATCTTTATCTAGCTTTTAATGATACTGTATTTAATGTTTTTCAATTTGCTGGCAGGTATCCTTATACAATCCGTCAAACTCTTCATGTTGAGAAAAGCGCTAAATGGGATGATACTGAAGACAGAACAGAAATAGAAGACAATATCATCTATATCAATGGCAAGGGAAAGTCATTTTCTGCAACAGCACAATCAGTTGGTGTTCTGTTACTAAAAAGCGATAAAGCACTTTTAAAGGAATTTGAAAAAGAGCCTAAGTACAACAACGCAGTTTTTCTTAGGTATCTCGAAGAATTGAATAAAAGACATCCACTTTAAAGAATAATATTTAGTTATTAAACTATATGCAAGAAACCTTCCTTAAAGACTGCATCAAACGATTTGAATATTATAAATCACTTGGAGATAAAACTTTTGATCAACTGGAAGAGAAAGATTTCTTCTTCAAACCTTCACCAGACAGCAATAGCATAGCAATAATCATTCAGCACATGTATGGAAACATGCTTAGCAGGTGGACCAATTTTCTTACTGAAGACGGCGAAAAAGAATGGCGCAACAGGGATGCAGAGTTCAATGAAATGCAGATCAGCAAACAAGACCTGCTCAGCTTCTGGAATGAAGGATGGAAAGTTTTATTAGACACTTTAAAAAGCCTTACTCCGGAAGACCTCACCAAAACCATTCATATTCGAACCGAACCCTTGATTGTGTATGATGCCATCATTCGTCAGTTGGCACATTATCCTTACCATGTAGGACAGATCGTTACCTTAGGAAAAATGATCAGGGATAAAGACTTTCCGAGCCTAAGTATTCCGAAAGGAGAAAGCCAGCAATTCAATCAACAAATGCAGCAGCTTTAAAATGTTCAATTTAGAAAATACTCCAGGCAGAACTGCAATTGTAGATGGCAAAGAGTATCTCTTCTTTTCCGGTTACTCCTATTTAGGAATGAATCATGTGCCTGGGTTTATTGAAGTGGTTAAGGAAGGAATTGCCAAATACGGTTTATTATTCCCTTCCTCAAGAATTTCAAATACCCAACTTGATCTTTTCAAGAAATTTGAGGCTAAGCTTTCGGAAATAATAGGAATGGAGGAAACGGTTTGTTTTTCTTCAGGGTTTCTGGCAGGCAGAACAGTGATGGAGCTGTTCAAAGATGAAAAGTATTCTTGTGCTCCTCAAACACATCCTGCATTGTGCATTGAAGCAAGTTCCGGGCGTTTTTCTGATTGGAAACAAAAAGCAACAGAAGTTGGTGTATTGTTGTTTGATTCTGTTAATCCGCTTACAGCAGAAGTAAATGATGTTTCATTTCTCGGAAATCAGTCAAATAATTTGACATGCATAATTGATGATTCACATGGTGCAGGAATATTGAATGATGGGAAAGGTGTCATTACCTCACTTCCTTTAAAAGAAAATATTAATTATATCATTCCTTATTCTTTATCAAAGGCCTTCAACCTAGTAGGCGGTGCAGTTGGTTGTTCGTCAGAAATTGCGAATAAATTAAGAAGATCATCTTTTTATACTGCAAGCACCAGCATATCCCCTGCTTTTGCTTATGCATTCATAAATGGACAACATCTCTATCAACAACAAAGGGAAAGGTTACAAAAGAATATTGCATTGTTCAGATCAATCACAGCGAACAAACTAAATTCTCATCCTGAGTTGCCGATCTTTATTTTACCTACTGGTACAGATGAGAAAAAACTGGAAGAAGCAGGTATCATTATTTCATCTTTTGCTTATCCAAATCCCGCAGGAGAAAAGATCAAGCGAGTTGTGTTAAATGCTTTACATACTGAAGATGATCTTCACAGATTAGCTGATCATTTATAGTTGTCACATTATCTCCGAAAGTTCTAACCACCTCATCTCTTTTTGTTCCAGCTCATTTGTAATGGCAGTAAGCCTTTTGCTTATCATTTCAACTCTGTCGTAACCCAATTCGGGGTCACTCAATTGATTAGTGATTTGTTCTTTTTCTGCTTCCAAAGTTGCTATCTCCTTCTCCAGCTGTTCAAATTCTCTTTTTTCTTTAAAGCCTACTTTCTTTTTCTCAGCTGTCTTATTCTTTTCAGTATTCACTACAACCTGTTTCGCAACAACCGCTTTCTTTTCTTCATCTTTCTCCCATAACCTGAACTGGGTATAGTTTCCAGGGAAATCCTGCACCGCTGCATCACCCTTAAAAACAAAGAGATGATCAACCAATCTATCCATAAAATACCTGTCGTGAGAAACGATCAGTACACATCCCTGGTATTCGCTTAGAAACTTTTCTAATACTGCCAGTGTAGGAAGATCCAGATCGTTCGTAGGCTCATCCAGAATAAGGAAGTTGGGATTTGTAAAAAGTATTGTGAGGAGCTGGAGCCTTTTCTTCTCTCCACCACTTAATGAACTCAGGTACGTAAATTGTTTTTCAGGAGGAAACAGGAACAATTCAAGAAATTGCGAAGCACTCAAACTTCCGCCTTTTGCTAAAGGAAAATTCTCCGCAAAGCTTTTCACATATTCTATTACCCTCAGATCATCTTTGATCACTAATCCTTGTTGTGAAAAATTACCGAAGATCACGGTATCACCAATATTTACTTTACCGCTATCTGCTTTTTCAAGACCTTGCAGTATATTCAGGAAAGTTGATTTTCCCACACCGTTTTTCCCAATGATCCCAATTCTTTCACCTTTACTGAAAGTATAGTCAAAGCCTTTTAATATCTCCTTCTCATCATATCGTTTCGAAACCTTTTTCATCTCCACGATCTTACCACCAAGCCTGTTCATTTTCATCTGTAGCTGCATCTGGTTGTCTTCGATCTTTTGCTTGGCCCTTGCTTCTACTTCATAAAAATTATCCTGCCGTGATTTACTTTTTGTTGTCCTGGCTTTTGGTTGCTTTCGCATCCATTCTAATTCCTTTCGGTATTCATTCTTAGCTTTATCAATACTGGAAAGTTCGCTCTCCAACCTTGCAGCTTTCTTTTCCATGTAATTCTCGTAATCACCTTTATACACGAACATGTTGCTACGTTCCAATTCCCATATTTCCTCAGAAACCGCATCGAGGAAATAACGATCGTGGGTAACAAGTAAAAGTGTAACATTCTCCTGGTTAAGAAAATGCTCCAGCCATTCGATCATTTCAACATCAAGATGGTTGGTAGGTTCATCCATCATCAGCAGTGTGTGCTTATGATCAAACCCAATATCAATAAGTGTTTTTGCAAGTGCTACCCGTTTTCGTTGTCCACCACTCAGTCCACTCATCTTGTTCTGCAGGTGATGAACGTTTAGTTTACCAAGGATCTCTTTCACCTTAGCTTCAAATTCCCAGGCATTCAGGTCTTCCATCTTCGACATGGCTTCGGCTAAAGCATTGCCATCTTCGGATTCGGCTGCAGCTTCATAATCTGCAATAGCTTTAATCACAGGATGCTCCACATGAAAAATATTCTCTAGTACGGTTTTCTCTTCTTCAAACTGGGGATCCTGTTCAAATAATGCTACTGTTACATCTTTATGTATCCAGAGTTTACCTTCATCAACCGTGTCTCTTCCTGCCAATATTCTTAAAAGTGTTGATTTGCCAACTCCATTCCTGGCGATAAGTGCAATTTTATCTCCTTCGTTTATATTGAATGAAATGTTTCTGAATAATGGTGTAATGCCAAAGCTCTTAGTTAATCCTTCTGCTGAAACGTAATGCATGCGACAAAGATAACTGGTGAATGGTCAATGGTGAATGATGAACGAATAATCGTGAAATCATGTAACAATCAGCACTTCAATTAACAAGTGATTATGATGTTTTACTAATGAACCCCGTCTAAAAGCTGAGCACTCATACTGCTCAATAATGCTTTGTTGTACAAGAGTGCTCCGATAGCTATCGGAGCAAGAAACGATGAGAATTGTGCCAACAGCTCACCAAATAGCAGATTTACTTACCCACAAGCTGTGGGAAACAAGCACTTGGAATTATGGCAAGGCATTGATTAAATTTGGAATAGATGTTGGTTAGATAAGTACAACAGGCTCGAAACAAGATTGTTCATTTAAATCGGACTGAATTGACAGACGCAATCATTAACTTAGAAACCGTTAATCCAATTGAATTCTTTGGCGTTAACAACGGGAAGTTAGATTTGTTAAAAAAGAAGTTCCCCCTTCTTAAAATCTTATCAAGAGGTACACAAATTAAACTTAGCGGGGCTCCGGAGCAAATAGATTCAGCAAAAGAAAAGATCGATCTCATTATCCAGTACCTGGAAAGGAATGGCCATCTTAGTGAAAACTATTTTGAGCAGATCCTCGGTGGTGATGATGCGGAAACGGTTGATGCTTTTGTTGATAAAAATCCGAATGACATTCTTGTCTTTGGGCCGAATGGTAAAACAGTCAGGGCCAGGACAGCTAACCAGAAAAAAATGGTTACTGCGATTGACAAGAATGATATTGTTTTTGCAATCGGACCTGCAGGTACCGGTAAAACCTATACCGCAGTTGCACTTGCAGTTAGAGCGCTGAAGAATAAGGTGGTGAAAAAAATTATTCTTACTCGTCCTGCTGTAGAAGCTGGTGAAAGCCTTGGTTTCTTACCGGGTGATCTTAAAGAAAAGATCGATCCATACCTGAGACCTTTATATGACGCTTTGGATGATATGATACCTGCTGACAAGCTTGGATATTATATGAGCACCAGGACAATTGAGATCGCTCCTTTGGCTTATATGAGAGGTAGAACACTGGATAATGCTTTTATCATTTTGGATGAAGCCCAAAATGCCAATGACCTGCAGATAAAAATGTTCCTGACCCGTATTGGTGCTAATGCAAAAGCCATTATTACAGGTGACCCTACACAGGTTGACCTTCCGAAGAATCAAAGAAGTGGTTTATGGACTGCTACTAAAATTCTAAGGAATATTGAAGGAATTGCTCATATTGAACTGGATGAAGAAGACGTGGTGAGGCATAGATTGGTGAAAGCCATCATTCGTGCTTATGATAAAGAAAAGAAGAGAGAGCAAGACGAAACAGAGAAACGGCCATAATGATTATAAAAAAAGAGGTTCGCAAAAATGCGGACCTCTTTTTTTATATACAAGTGAAGTTTACCTTAGCAGTATGAGACGACTAATTTTCCTGCTGGTATGCACAGCTTTTTTTGCGTGTAACGATTCGAAATATCCTAAAGCAGAAAATGCACTGGATGCAGGAAGAGAATTTATTGATGCTTTTTTAAAGGGTGATAGCAAAAAAGCAGAAGCATATATGTTGATTGATGATGAGAATATGGAACTGCTTAAAAAGATGCATCGCCAGCTTAAGAACAGAAACCCGGAAGATCAGCAGGGCTATAAAGAATCATCTATTATTATTGGAGATGTAGATAATGTGAGTGAGAACGAGGTAGTGATTCAATATAAAAGTTCATACGACAGGACTGGCAGAAAAATAAAAGTGATCAATAAAGATGGAGAATGGTTAGTGGATCTGAAGTACACAGTGAACCCGAATCTATAATGCTCAGAAATTTTCTTTTAGTGGGTCTTGGAGGAATGATCGGCTCCATGCTTCGTTACCTGTTTGTTATACTGATAAAGCCGGGATCATTTCCTTATGCAACACTTGTTGTAAACATTCTTGGGTGTTTATTCATCGGCATTATTATCGGCTTCAGTTCAAAAAACGGCCTGATCGATCATCATTGGAAACTATTCCTGGCCACAGGTGTTTGCGGAGGCTTTACAACTTTTTCTGCTTTTTCAGTTGAGTGTATTCAGTTGATGGAACAACAACGTTATACGGCAATGCTGGGTTATATTGGATTAAGCATTATTCTTGGATTAGCAGCTACATTTGCAGGAATTCAACTGGCAAAATTATGATGACGAATGTTTTACATCCCTGGCATGGAGTTGATCCTGGTGAACAGGCTCCCAGAATCGTAAATGCAGTTATCGAAATTCCTCAAGGCTCCAGGGCTAAATATGAGATTGATAAACCCAGTGGCTTATTGAAACTCGACAGGGTTATCTATTCTTCTTTTTACTACCCTGTGAATTATGGCTTCATACCTCAAACCTATGGTGGTGATAAAGATCCTTTGGATATATTAGTGATCACCTCTCTTGCCGTTCAGCCTTTGACAATTATGCAGGCCAAGATCATTGGTGTGATGCAAATGGTTGACAGTGGTGATGCCGATGACAAAATAATTGCAGTAGCAGCAAATGATCCAAGTGTTAATCATTATAATAACATAGAAGAGTTACAGAAACATTTCTTTGATGAACTGAGGCATTTCTTTGAAGAGTATAAGAAGTTGGAGAATAAAACCGTTATTGTAGAAGAGTTTGGAGATAAAACAACTGCATTGAAAATTATAGCTGAGGCGATAGAATTTTATAAAGAAACCTTTCTAAAATAAATTACTATGTCACTCTTCACTATCATTATTTTAATCCTCATCGGAGTTGGAGCCGGAATGCTCAGTGGATTGGTTGGTATTGGTGGAGGTATCGTAATTGTTCCTGCATTGGTTTATTTCCTGGCGTTTTCTCAAAAACAAGCCCAGGGAACTTCATTGGCCATTCTATTATTGCCTATTGGAATCCTGGCAGTCATTAATTATTACAAAGATCCCCAGGTACATCTTGATATAAAAGTGGTGGCGTTGATCATTATCGGCTTCCTGGCAGGTAGTTATTTTGGCAGCAAACTGGCTTTGTCGCTGCCAGATGTTATGGTAAAAAAGATCTTTGCCATCTTTATGCTGTTGATAGCCATAAAGATGCTGTTTATAGATAAACCGAAACCCAATACTTTATCCAGTGAAAAAATCACTGCTGAAAAAGTGAAGACTAAATAATCCCAACCTTATCTTTGCCGCAAATTCTTACAAATGGAAGTAAATAAGAAATCAACTGCTAAATACTGGATGTGGTGTTTTATATGGCTGGCCATTATGATCGTTATGCTCATTTTGCCAAGTGCAAGGCCTTTTTTCTGGCTGGCATTGCCTGGAGTTGTAACTTATTTTGCGCTGGCAATGGATATTATGTAAGCTGAGTTAAGAAAACTCTGTACGATATTATATTGGAACCTTGAATGGAAACGTTCAGGGTTTTTTATATCGCTTTATGATCCGAAGCTGGTGTGTTCTCAAACCTGTTTCTGAATTGATGATGCCCTGGTGATCTATCTTATCGATCCTAACTTTTCCTGATGCATGAATGATCTCGTGGGTGTTGAGCATAAGACCAACATGTGTGATCCTTCCCTCTTCATTATCAAAAAAAGCAAGATCACCACATTTAACCTCTTGTAAAAATCCAACTACTTCTCCCTTCTCAGCTTGTTGATATGCATCTCTTGGAAGCCTGATTCCAAAATTTTTGAAAACCTGCTGACAAAATCCACTGCAATCAATTCCAAAAGAACTTTTTCCACCCCATAGATAAGGAACATCTAGATATTTTTTTGCTACCTGTTGTATATTCTCTTCCCCGAACGACTGAAGTTCAGTATTTACTTCATTTGCTTCATCGGTTTGTCTCAATTGATTATTTGCACACCAACCTTCATAATCATCATACAAGCATTTTATCCTGGTGAATTGCTTTTCTGTTTCCAATACTTCAGCTACTTCATTCAGCAATAACTGGCTGGTCATTTCACTTTGATGGCTGGGCTCTTTTCGTATGGGTGCTACTGCAACAGAAGAAGTAACGTATTTCATAACGACTAAGATAGCTGAATAATGTTATTGTGTAGAAGAGAGTACCTCTAGGATTTCTATTATTGATTTTGTCTCGGTGAATCTCCTGCGTCGATTTGACACAACGAAGTTGAGTATAAGTAATAAGTTCACAAAAAAGAAATTACTCCTGAGGCGAAAGTTGTTGTTTGTAATACAACAGGTTTTTTGAAAGCTCCCTGGTAAATTCATCCAATAATATTGTACAGTCTTTCATGTACTGCATCACTTTTTTCCTGTCGTCATCCGAAATGTTTTCGTCTTCCAGCATCGGTAATAATCCCTGGATATTTACTAGGGGATGACGTACTTTATGAGAAGTCGTAAACGCTATTTCCTCCAGCTGTTTGATGTACTCATCTTTTTGAGCATCTGCTTTTTTAATGGAGGTAACATCAATTCCATAACCGATCACATACCTGATCTTATCTTCTTCCTTGTAAGGGTAAAATTTACGAAGAATATATTTTTTATCTCCCTCTTTCGTCGTGTGTTCATCCACCCATTCAATCTGTTCACCTGTTGTAACAGCTTTATTAAAATACTCTCGACGTTTAAACGCCTGTGTCTTATCCAGATTCTTTAACTCGCAATAATCAAAATCTGTTTTACCGATGAGCCAGTTTCGCATTCCTTCATTTGCAAGGCCTTTCTGGTTCACGAATACATATCGATGCTGATCGTCAAACACAGCAATATCGGCGGGAATATTATTTAAAATACCTTCAGTGAATCTTTTCTGGCTGGCAATTTCTTCCTGGGCTTCTTTCATCCTGGTAACGTCCTTACCAAGAGAGAGTATTTCAGTCAGATCACCTTTTTCATCAAATATTCCAGTTTCGCTCCAGAGTATCCAGCGATTTTCGCCATGAGAATTTTCAAGATGATGAAGGTTCGTAACACTGGGATTGGTGGGAGAAAGCGATTTAAGCTGCTCGATGTATTCCTGGATACTGCTTTCATCGGCAAAATTGTAATTACGTTCTTTCAATTCATCGGCAGTCTTGCCGAAAAAATCACAGAATATACGATTCACATATGACCTTTTCCCTTCAGGATCGGAAAGCGAGATCATCTCCGGTATGGCATTGAATAAAGCATCACTTCTTTCTTTATTCTTGAGCAGGGCTATTTCAGCTTCTTTTATGTCAGTTATTAAAGTGGAAATGGATAATAATTCACTGATCTCTTCATCGGCATTTGTAATTGGAACTACTACCTTATCTACCCAAAAGAAAGTGCCATCCTTTGCTTTGTGTTTGACTTCTCCTCTCCATCCTCCTTTTGTCAACACAGCATTCCACATCTGTTCAAGAAACTGGTCTGTATTACCGCTAAGCAGGATAGTGAAATTCTTGCCGATCAGTTCAGACTCAGTGTATTTGGAAGCCTCGCAGAAATTCTTATTTGCACTCTTAAATATTCCCTTACTGTCGGTAACCGACATCAGTAGATTCATATCTACAGCTTGCTGGAAGGCATGCAGGTTACTGATATGGTTTCCAGGGAAATTTTGAGTCATGGTTATTGCGAAAATGCAAATAAAATTGCAATAATTTCCCAGTAATATAAAGAAAAGGCCGAATTTATCAGTTAAACGTTGCAACAATAACTCCATTTCGCTCTAAAACTGCAGGCAGCATCTTCACTTATCATAAATCCCGGAGATGTATCAACATTTCCTGATGATACTGTTTTGCTGCCAGGGAAGCCTGGTTTCCGAAATCTTCGTTATCACCGGCATAAATAATTGCCCGGCTTGCATTTACCAGGAGCCCGCAATCCTTATTCATTCCATAGTTTGAAACATCGGATAAACTTCCTCCCTGTGCACCTACTCCCGGTATCAAAAGAAAATTATCAGGTATAATCGTACGTATATTCTTTAATTCCGCTGACTGGGTTGCACCAACAACAAACATCAGGTTGTCAGCAGTTCCCCATTTACTTACTGTTCGTAGCACCTTTTCATATAAATATTCTTCCCCGGTTTTTTGCAATTCAAAATCTTTTGCTCCTGCATTCGATGTTAAACCAAGAACAATGGTGAATTTATTATCGTATTCTAAAAAAGGTCTTATCGAATCTTCTCCCATGTAAGGAGCAACAGTAATGGCATCAAAAGATAAAGCTTCAAAAAAAGCCCTGGCATATTGAGCAGATGTATTTCCAATGTCTCCTCTTTTTGCATCGGCAATTTTAAAATGAGTGGAAGGAATATAATTCACCGTTTGTTCCATTGCCTCCCATCCTCTCAGACCCTGAGCTTCATAAAAAGCAGTATTGATTTTATAGCTTACGCAATAGTCTTTAGTTGACTCGATAATTGCTTTATTAAACCGGAAGATTGCATCAGGGTATGATCGAAGATGTTTTGGAATTTTGTCAATATCCGTATCTAATCCAACACATAGAAAAGATCTTTTTCGCTTTATTTCGCCTATTAAAAATTCTCTTGTCATTTATTAAATAATTCGTCTTTTCTTAATCTCATTTCATCTGCTACTGTTCTTGCACAATGATCCTGTTCACTCAACTTTCCTATAATGTTTTCATAACTCTCTTTATCTCTATTCTGACTTAGCTTAAACACATTGTCCATTGATACAACTTCTACTTCGAAAGCAACTATTGCTTTTGCAAGTTGCTGAACATACTCCTGAGGAAGATTTTCGAAATTAGCAGGGGAATGTGGATTGTTTTCAAAATGATTGGTAGTATGTTTCAGCACTTCTAACAGTGCATCTTCATCTAAAAAACGCATGATGCCTTTTGCATGTACACTTAAATAATTCCAGGTAGAAGCTGTATGCTGATCGCTGTACCAGCTGGCACTTACATAGGAATGAGCTCCTGAGAAGACAGCCAAGACATTCGAATTATGTAAAAAAGCTTTGTGATGATCAGTATTTTTCATGATGTGTCCACTCAAATACAGCTTTCCATCCTTTTCTTCTATAAAGCAGGGTATTTGTGTTGCAACAGGTTTATTGCTGGCATCACACCCACAGAGAAAAGCAAAGGGATGAGACCGTACAAATTCAAGTACCCTTTGCCTGTCTTCTTCTTTAAAGTAGGGAAGATTGTACATAAGCCGAAGATAAAAAACCGGCTGATAACTGCTGAATAAAGTTGTGAACGTGTAAGTAAAATATTATGCTAATGGCAGATTCAACTATTGTCCTGCCTCTTTTTGTAGACCTGTCTGAGTATTAAAAGTGCAGCGTTGATAATGAGCGCAAAAACGTTTGTAATTATTATTGGCCAGTCTTCTCTTAAAATACCATAGTAGGCCCATAAGAACAATCCTGATATAAGCACAATTAGCATTATAGGAGAAATGGCATCTGCTTTCTTCTCTTTCACCAGCTTAACCAGCTGTGGTATCATACTGGTACTCGTTAAAACCCCTGCAGCAATACCTACTACCTGTTCAATTTGCATGATACTGTTTACTCTACTGTAATAAAATCTGTACCAGCTTTAACTGAAGTATTGCCTGAATGCTTCGTGAGACTTCAACTCTTCAATTAATTCAATAGTGAGGGGCTTATTAATAAAGTCGATAACGAGTGAATATTTCTGAGCCCTGATAAAATCTTCGGGGTTCACGGTAGATGAAAGAATAGCAATCTTTGTATCGGGCAAACGTTCTGAATATTTCCGGATATAATCTTCGAGGAATGTCCATCCATCCATCACTGGCATATTAAGGTCCAGTAGTATCAGATCTGGTGCTACAATATCCGTTTCTCCTTTCTTCTTCTTTTCAAAATAGTTTGAAAAGTAATCGATGCCTTCTTTGCCATTACCCAGCTTTTCAACTTTCTCTGTGAAAGCAGTTTTGTTTAGTACCATTTCGCAAATAGCCCAGGTAACCATATCATCATCTATCAATAAAACCTTATGTAGCATCCTTTATTTTTTAAAATAGATATTGAAACAAGTTCCTTTATCAACTTCGCTGTCTACTTCTATCTTTCCGCCGAGTGCTGTAATTTGTGAGTGCACAATGTACAAACCTAAGCCTTTACTATCTGTATAATTATGAAAACGCTGGTACAGGCCAAAAATTTTCTCCCTATGATGATCTAAGTTAATCCCGATTCCGTTATCACAGAAATGCAAAACCAGGAATTCATCCTCTTCAGCAGTACGAAGACTAATCTTTAGCTTCCGATCCTTGTGCCTGTATTTTAAAGAGTTGGTAAGTAAGTTCAATAAGATGCTTTCCGCATAGGATTTATTGAATATTATATCTTTTGCATTGGAAAAATCAGCAGTGATCACAGCACCGGCATTGCGAATCTGGCTGTTTACCGATGTGCATACATCCTGCCACACCTGTTGCAGCGAAAACACTTCCTTTTGCACGTTTACATTATTCTTAATCAGCAGTATGTTCAGCAGATCATTTACGGTCTCATTGAGAATAAAAGTAGATTCTTTAAACTTCTCCACAAGGAATGCAGTATCGGGATTTTCAATCGAATTCATATCAATCAAACTCATGATTCCAATAAGATTTGAAATCGGGGCCCGGAGATTGTGAGAAGTTATATAAGAGAACTGCCTTAAATCGTGGATGTTTTTTGTAAGCTCATTGATCAGTAATTCTTTCTCTTTCTGAACGCTTTTTTGTGTTGTGATATTCTGAAATACCACTAATATTCTTTCGATACTTCCATCTGCTTCATATAATGGAACGGAACTTACCAGGTAGTTTCTCTCAAAGAATTTCATCTCAGAAACCATTGCTTCACCTGAAAATACTTTGTCGGCCATAGTGCGGATCAATCGATCATCATCAGGCATATGCTGACTGTAATCTGTTCCAACAAAATAGTCAGCAGAAATTTGCAGGCTATCTAATTCTTTACCGGCTACATAAAGAAACTGAAGCTTTTTATTGAGAATTGAAACTATGCCATTTGGAAAATTTTCAGAGATGGTTCTGAACATGGCCTCGCTTTGCAGCAGAGCCGCCTCCGCTTCAAGCTTTTCTGTGGAATCTCTGGCTATGGCATACATCACTTTATCTTTCTCATCCCATTTAGCAGACCATATTAAGGGTACAACCGTTCCATCTTTACGTATATACCGATTTTGAAAGTTGGTGGTCATTTCACCCCTCATCACTTTTTCCGTAACAATATTCGTATGTTCAACATCATCCGGATGTACCAGGTCTAAACAAACTCTCCCCATCAACTCTTCAGGTTTATAGCCCCAAACGGTTTCTGCAGCAGCACTCACTTGTATGTACCTGTTGTTCTCATCAGTTACTACAATTACGTCCACAGATGAATCAAGAATTTTATTAAGATCGTTCAAAGCTTTATGTAAAGCCTCATCTTTAAGATGTCTGTCTGTAATATCTCTCGAATTAACAACAATACCATTTATTGCAGGATCATCTAGCAGGTTAGTAACTACGGTTTCTATCAATCTCCAATCTCCGTTCGCTGCTTTAAAACGAAATGGGTTTGTTGTAATTTGTTTTACCTGGAATGTTTCCTCAAAAAATTCCTGGGCCATTGCAACATCTTCTGGATGGATAAAATCAAAAGCACTTTTTCCTATTAAAAAATCAACATCGTAACCAAGTTGTGCGATAGTAGGACTTACATAGGTATAAAAACCATGTGCATCTACGATTCCAATCAAATCAGTACCAGTTTGAACAAGACTTTTAAACCGATGTTCACTCAATGCAATCCTTATTTCGTTTTCCTTTTGTTTGGTCACATCCTGCATAGAACCAATCATTCGAACAGGATCACCTGAATCATTTCGCAGGATTATTCCCCTGTCGTATACATAAACGGTAACGCCATTCTTTGTAAGAAACCGGTATTCATCTTCCCAATGAGTATCGCTGCCATTGATGGCAGCATTAACCTTAGCTACCACTCTTTCTTTATCCTGCGGATGAATATGCTGCTCCCACAGATCATAACTGCTATCCATTTCCGAAACCTGGTGCCCAAAATATTTTGTATAAGACTCATTGAAATAGATACGCTGGCCAATTACATCGTAATCCCATATGGCATCAGATGTTGCTTTGGTGATGAGACTATAGCGTTCATTGCTGATTCTGAGCTCATCTTCGTTCTTCTTTTGTTCAGTAATATCTTTTGAAGTAACCAGCACACCTATGATCTCACCTTCGTCATTTTTAGCAGGATGATAATGATTGTAAAATGTGATTGATTTTTTTCCGGGAAGTTCGATCTTGTATTCGTTCTCAGTCTTTTTACCTGCAAGTGTTGCTTCCAGTATTTGTAACTGCTGCTCTAACCTGTCTGGAGATGCCAGTTCCAGGATCGACATGCCTTCATGTAGGCCGATACCAACAAATTGTTTTACCCTTTCGCCAGCCAGGCGATTATAGAAAATGATGTTGAAGTTTTTATCTGTGAGGATGAAGCTGCTCTCAGTATTATTCAGAAATATCTGTAAAAGAAAATTATTCTCTGTTGTATCTATGTTAGTTACATGGTCAGGCATAAAATCCTTAGGCATTCATTTGAGGACATGGATAATTGATCGACAAATATGACTAAAATTCAAAGAAAAAAGGGAAGAATTGGGATAAATAAAAAAGCCGCTCAATGTGAGCGGCTTTTTGTGGAGTCGACCGGACTCGAACCGGTGTCCAAACATATTTGCCATAAGCTTTCTACATGCTTATTTCATTATTGTTTGTCGGCAATGAGCAGGAAATGAACAAACCAACTCATCACTTAGCTGAATAGTCTTAATCCCGAGGCACAGCCTGTTCGGGAAGCATTCTGTTTTGTTTTTGTGTCGGCGGTGGAGCTTGGTAACAGACCAACCTGCTCAACACGGCCCTAATGACTACTTAATCACTGATTAGGCAGCCATGGCATACTGAGTATTGCCATTTGTGTGTTTGAATATTCAGATTTAAGTGCTAATTATCCAACGCACTGCATGCTTACACCTACCGCAACTTATGCTGTCAAAACCAATACGACCCCAGGTTAGATGACAATCTATAGTTGAGAGTTTACAGTGTAGTAAACTTCAAAGAACTGAGTTTGCAAATTTATGCAATATGTTTTTGGAAACAGGCTCCGGAATGTTAATTAAACATCTGTTGCGTCGCACTCTTGTACTGCAACAATTACATGAACAGTTTTAACCGATACTAAAATATATCCCGGAATACTCTTAGGAAGTCAAGTCCTAATGCATAAGCCATTAATCCAAGCAATAATACCATACCAACCGTCTGTGCATATTCCATGAACTTATCGCTTGGCTTTCTTCCGGTGATCATTTCATAAATAGTGAATAATGCGTGACCACCATCTAAAGCAGGTATTGGTAGTACGTTCATGAAAGCTAACACTACAGAAAATATTGCAGTCAACGTCCAGAAAGCTTCCCACTCACCCCATTCTTTTGGAAATATTTTTCCAATGCTGATCACACTTCCTAATGATTCATTTGGATTAGCTTTTCCGGTAAACAATTGTTTCAAACCAGTTGTGTACATACTCAATGTACTCCAGCAACGATTCCATCCTGCAGGTATTGCTTCTGCTAATGAATATTCTTTGGTCTCTGTTTGAAAACCGAGTTGCTTAATATCTGTTCTTGCAGCAATGCCAATTTTTCCATCTTCATTCACCTGCACCGGAACAGTAACAACCTGCCCGTTTCTATTTACCTGCACAGCAATTTTTTTATTCTTGCTGGTGCGTAACACTTTTTGAAAATCTGTAAAATATGGAGTAGGTGTTGAATCAACAGCTAGTATCTGGTCACCTTTCTGTAATCCTGCATCTTTTGCAGGTGATTCTTTCCCAAAATCTTCAATGATACCAGGGAACCTGAGGAATGCAAAATTGGCACCTTTACTATCATTCAAAGACCTGATCATTCCTTCCGGAATATCAATGTCCATCTCTTTACCATCACGCAGGATAGTAATTTTTTTACCTTCTTTTGTTATGATCTGCAACACACTCTTTGTTGCATCCTTAACTGGCTGCCCATCAATTTTGGTGATGATATCTCCATCTTTCAAACCAACAGATGTTCCCAAACTGTCAATGGCAAAACCATACTTGGCATTTTGTGGTGGTAAATATTCTTCACCATAACCCCAGGCGATAAAAATAAATATTACAATGGCGAGTATAATGTTTACAGTAACACCACCCAACATAATGATCAGTCTCTGCCAGGCTGGCTTTGACCTGAATTCCCAGGGCTGAGGTGGCAATTTAAGTTGCTCTTTATCCATACTCTCATCCACCATTCCGCTGATCTTTACATAACCACCAAAAGGCACCCAGCCTAATCCCCATTCTGTATCACCGATCTTCTTTTTTGCGAGGCTGAACCATGGATTAAAAAACAAATAGAATTTTTCTACACGGCACTTAAACCATTTTGCAGGAAGAAAATGTCCCAATTCATGTAATACCACGAGTATGGAAAATGCCATAATGAAGTACACTGTTTGTACTCCTACACTGGCCCAGTCGATTGCTAATAATGTCATTTTATTTTTTAGTCCGCTTTTAGTTCTCTAATCATCGTTCCTTGTGTCACACACTTGTACAGTTAGTATCGTAATCAGCTGATTTCTTACAGGAACCTGACGAGTGCGACGCAAGTAAAGCAAAATAGCATTACAAACGCCGGATCAACAATAAACTTACATCTGAATTAACGAAGCGGCGAAATTACGTGCCTCACCATCACTTTCAAAGTATTCTTCCAGGGTTGGATTAGAAATGTAGGTGATCTTGTTCATGGATCGCTCAACAACTTCGGTTATGTCTAAAAAGCCGATGCGATTCCTTAAAAATGCAAACACAGCGATCTCGTTAGCAGCATTTAAAATGCAAGGCATGTTTCCACCTTTTTGCAAAGCTTCACTTGCCAAAGCAAGGTTCCTGAATGTTTTTGTATCGGGTTCTTCGAAAGTCAAAGTATTGGGCCGGCGAAAATCGTATCGTGGAAAATCATTCGGAATTCGCTGCGGAAAAGCCATGGCATATTGTATAGGCAACTTCATATCGGGTAACCCCATTTGTGCCTTAATACTTCCATCTTCGAACTGCACCATGCTGTGAATGATACTTTGTGGATGTACCATTACAGATATCTGTTCAGGTGCAAGATTAAACAACCATTTGGCTTCTATCATCTCAAGCCCTTTATTCATCAGCGTAGCAGAATCAATCGTGATCTTGGCCCCCATGCTCCAGTTGGGATGTTGCAATGCATGATCTCTTTTTACATTCACCAAAAAGTTTGGCTTCTTTCCAAGAAAAGGTCCACCACTTGCTGTAAGAATGATCTTCTCTATTTTATTTCTTGACTCCCCTACGAGGCATTGAAAAATAGCGGAATGTTCACTGTCGACAGGAATCACAGCCACTTTCTTTTCAATGGCTTTACGCATCACATAATCACCAGCTACAACTAAAGTTTCTTTATTAGCTAAGCCGATGGTCTTTCCATTCTCAATTCCTTTCAATGTTGGTTTTAATCCTGCATAACCAACAATGGCAGCAATCATAAAATCGTAAATATCTTCTGAAGCTGCATCTTCCAATGCTCTCTCGCCTGCAGTAACTTTTATCGAGGTACCAGACAATGCTTCTTTGACTGTTGCATATTTTGATTCATCTACAATAACAACTGTCTGTGGATTAAACTTCAATGCCTGTTTTACCAGCACATCTTCATTTGTATGTGCAGTGAGTATGGCAACAGAAAATTTATCAGGGTTGGCTGCAATAACTTCCAGGGCTTGTGTTCCTATTGAGCCAGTAGAACCAAATATGGCAATTCGTTTATTAGTCATTGAGTCAGTACGTCATTTAGTCAATGAGGCAAGAGTAATTTAGTAAAGATAACAGTTCAGGCTGTTGATTGTATCATTTAACGAATGATATAAGATTGTAACGCATCGGCAAATTTTCGGTCATTGCTGAGACGAGGTACTTTGTTTTGCCCACCCAGCTTCCCGATCGACTTCATATAATCAATAAATCCATTCTTTTTCACCTGGCTTATCTTAAGTGTTTCCAGAATATTTCCCGTGATCAGGTCATCGTAATAAACATTTTTTTTCCTGAGATTATTGTCCACTTTCAAACGGAAACTTTCCATGTCAGCCGGCATATTTTCAAACTCAATCAACCATTCGTGGTAACTCTTCCCTTTATCCTGTGCTACCAATGGAGCCACAGTAAATTCAGTGATATGAATATTTTCTTCTGCGGCAGCTGTCATCAAAGCATGTTCTACTTCTTCAGCAATCACATGTTCGCCAAATGCAGAAATATAATGTTTGGTTCTTCCGCTTACTACCAAACGATAAGGATCGGTACTGATGAATTTCACTGTATCACCGATATTGTAACCCCAAAGTCCTGCATTGCTATTAATGATCAATGCATAATTCTCACCGACTTTTACATCTTTCAATGATAAACGTGTGGGATGTTCATTAAATATTTCTCCTGCAGGAATGAACTCGAAGAAAATGCCAGAGTTGGTATTTAATAAAAGGCCTTTTTCAGTTTGACTATCCTGGAACGCAAAAAAACCTTCAGAAGCGGGGAATGTTTCAATCGAATCGATTTTCTTTCCAATGGTATCGAACAGTTTTGCACGATATGGTTCAAAGTTTACACCACCATATACCATCACAGAAAATTTTGGAAAGAGTTCAGCTATTGTTTTTCCTGTCTTTTCTTTTAACCGATCGAAATACATCTGCATCCATGGTGGAATACCAGAGATCAATGTCATATTCTGGCCAGATGTTTCTTCAACGATCTTATCAAGTTTTGTTTCCCAGTCTTCTATACAATTGGTTTCGTAAGAAGGAAGTTGGTTACCTCTTAAATATTTTGGTATGTGATGGTTTACGATTCCACTTAATCTTCCTGTAGGAATATCAGCTACACGTTCCAGTTCAGGAGAACCACTTAAGAAGATCATCCGGCCATTTGCAAAATCATAATTACCGCTTTCGGCCATGTAACACAACAAGGCGTTACGTGCAGTATTAATATGATTGGGAATAGAATCTTTTGTTATCGGAATGTATTTTACACCACTTGTAGTACCGCTGGTCTTGGCAAAATAAATAGGCTTGCCTTTCCACAAAACATTTTGCTTACCCTGTTTGATCTTTTCGATGTAAGATTTCAACTGTTCATAATCACGAACCGGAACAGCTTTTTTAAAATCATCATAGCTGGTGACCTTATCGAAACCATGGTCTTTTCCAAAGTCAGTGGTTCTGGCAGCCTTGACAAGGTGTTTGAAGATCTCTTCCTGGTCGTGAACAGCTGTTTGCTTGCTTTTCTGGATCTGTTTATATATATAATTGGCAAAGGGTTTTGCCAGTAGTGATTTCAGGTTCATGCGGATAAAATGGTGGCAAATGTACTATAGGAACATGGATAAGGGCAATTTGGGAACACAGATCACACTGATTTAACTGATTATGACGGATTATTTAATACAGGCTTCAGGTTTAATGGCATCCAATGTTGCATCGCAATCAGTTGATCGTTCGATTCTATGGGCAACATGAGACAATTAATAAACCTTAATCACTGAAAATCAGTACAAATCTGCATAAATCGGGTTGTCAGTATTGCCTATCTTCGCTTTGTTCCACAATGCCTTGAACGTACAAGTGAGTGACACAAGAGCCGATGCCACGAAGATTTAGAGCTGGTTAACAAAAAATCTTTCTACTCCCTCTTCCTTTTAAGGTAAAACCCTTACTTTTGCCGTCCTAATTTTGGATAAAGCCATGTTTGCAGTAGTAAAAATCGCAGGTCAGCAATTTAGAGTACAGGAAGGTCAAAGCCTGTATGTACCTCACCTGTCAGGAAAAAACGGAGACAAAGTTGAATTCAGCGAAGTGTTGTTAACATCTAACGACAATAAAATTGCAACAGATGCAAAAGCTGTTGTAAAAGCTGAAATAGTAAACGAGTTTGTACAAGGTGATAAAGTGATCGCTTTTAAAATGAAGAGAAGAAAAGGCTTCAGAAAAAAGCATGGCCACAGAACACAGTACACACAGATCAAAATTGAAAGTATCGCATAAGTAAAATTCGAAACTCGAAATTCGAATTTCTAAATTCTAAAAGTTATGGCACACAAAAAAGGTGAAGGTTCGGTTAAGAACGGTAGAGACTCACAAAGCAAACGCCTTGGTGTAAAAATATTTGGTGGACAACCTGCAATCGCTGGTAACATTATCGTTCGTCAAAGAGGTACCGTTTATCATCCTGGAAAGAACGTTGGTTGCGGAAGAGATTTTACTCTTTTTGCATTAACTGATGGTGTTGTTGAGTTCAGAAAAACCAGAGATGAAAAAACAACAGTATCTGTAAAAGCAGTTGAAGCAACGGCGTAACAAAAAATATTTTTTTGCAGTTTAAATAAAGTGCTTATTTTTAAGCCATTATTAACTAACCATTAAATTCAATTAACATGGCAACTGCAAAGAAAGCCGCTAAAAAAGGCGCAAAGAAAGCTGCTCCTAAAAAAGCTGCAAAGAAAGCTGCTCCTAAAAAAGCTGCAAAGAAAGCCGCTCCTAAAAAAGCTGCTAAGAAAGCTGCTCCTAAGAAAAAAGCCGCAGCTAAGAAAACAGCAAAAAAAGCTGCTAAGAAGAAATAGTCTTCGTCTAGCAATAGACTTAAAAAGTCCCGGAAGTTCCGGGACTTTTTATTTTTATAGTATTCCGGTTATGATTTTGAGGGTTCATGCTTTTCGGCAGCCTGTTATTTAGAAATTGACCTCCTGTTTTGATCTTCCAGTTATTCAGTGCACGATTTTGAAAAGCTCTAACCCGTTCATCTTAGTCTATATAAGCAGCAGTAAAATCAAGTGTTGCAATTAGATCTTAGTACCATTTTATTAAGTCTACCTTTAAACGAAACAGATAATATGACAACACCAAAGAATAAAAAACAGTATGGCGTGTGGATGGATACACAAGTTGCCAGGATAGCAGGAAGAAAAGATATTGATAGCGGTGAATTTGTGATGCTTGGGCTTGTTTCTAATGATGCATCAAATCAGCAGTCAGATGCTTTATCTACAAAGTACTTTAAAGAGATCGCTAATAAAATGCCGAATATCGATGAGATACATATCACTGGTACAGGCCAGGTGCAGGAGCAATTCATGAAATTTCTTGCTGATACGCCTCAATATAAAAATGCTGTTACCAGCGAAAGCACTTCCAACAAAATGGGTGATGAGCAGCTGCTCAGCTTTTTTACAAATCATTTCAATTAATGAACGCACTGCGTTCATTAATGCTTTACACTGTTGCATAGCCTTGAATTTTTTACATTTGGGTTATGGATAATTATGTTATTGCAGAGAACTTCTCTCTCCTTTCCAAACTCATGGATATACATGGTGACGACAGCTTCAGGGCTAAAAGTTATTCCATTGCTGCCTTTACCATAGATAAGCTGGAGAAAGAGTTAGCCAATATGTCGTCACAAGAAATATTTGCTGTTAAAGGCATTGGAGACAGGATGGGGAAACGAATCCTGGAAGTGCTGGAAACAGGAAGACTTTCTGCTTTGGATGAGTATATGCAAAAAACACCTTCCGGCATAATTGAGATGCTTTCTATCAAAGGACTTGGTCCTAAAAAAATTGCTACGGTCTGGAAGGAAATGGATATTCAAAACATTGGTGAACTGTTGTATGCCTGCAATGAAAACAGGTTGACACGATACAAAGGCTTTGGCGAGAAGACACAGGACAAAATAAGAGGAGCGATAGAGTTTTACATGAATTCACTGGGTAGTTACCTGTATGCACAGATAGAAAGCTATGCACGGGAGTTAGATAAAAAACTTCAACAGAAATACAAAGGTGAACAGTTTGGATTAACAGGAGCATTCAGGAGACAGCTAGAAGTGATCACTAAACTGGAATGGGTTACAACAGCTAGTGTTGATGATATTAAAACATTTTTTGGAGAACTGTATACTCAACAGAAAGATGAAGCGAATTACTTCTCCATCAAAGGGCCTGAAAATGTAGAACTCGGATTTTACCTCACCGATAAAAGCACATTTTGCAAAAAGTTATTCGAAACAAGTTGCAGTGAAGATTTTCTAACCTGCTTTAAGGAACATTTCAGTAGTTATGAAACTTCCACCTATGGATGTGAAGATGATATTTTCACGGACAATAAAATCGCCGCGATACCTGTTTTTTACAGGGAACATAAAGTATCGATTGATGCTGGCTTAAAAGGAACATTCAACATTATAGAGCCTGAAGAGATCAAAGGCATCATACATACACACAGTAAATGGAGTGATGGCGTTGACACCATTGAAACCATGGCCAAAGCTGCACAACAACAGGGAAAAGAATACCTGGTGATCAGTGATCATTCTAAAACCGCAGCATATGCACAAGGATTATCAGAAGAGCAACTCGTAAGACAACATGAGGAGATTGATCAACTGAACGTGCAGTTTGCACCATTCAAAATTTTTAAAAGTATCGAGTCGGATATACTGGGTGATGGCAGTCTTGATTATACCGATGAAGTTTTAGCAACATTCGATTTTGTTATCGCTTCTGTTCATGCTAATATTTATATGAACGAAGAAAAAGCAATGATGCGGTTGCTGAAAGCTATCGAAAATCCTTACACCTCTATTCTAGGTCATATGACCGGCAGATTATTACTGAGCAGGAACGGTTATCCTGTGAACTACAAAAAGATCATTGATGCATGTGCAGCGAATAATGTTGTGATAGAATTAAATGCAAACCCCAGAAGATTAGATATGGACTGGCGGCAAATTGATTATGCGTTGGAGAAGGGAGTTTTGATATCGATAAACCCTGATGCGCACAGTGCAGCAACATTCAGCGATACTCGTTATGGTGTTTTAGCAGCTCAAAAAGCTGGATTACCAAAGGAAAAGAATCTGAGTAGTTTTTCTTTGAAGGAATTTGAACAATGGGTGGAGATGCAGAAGACAAAAAGGTAAGCAAGTTTTTTCTTGTGGATGAATGGAATGATCGATAGGAAATACAGCACTCTATTTTAGGAGAGATTAATCGCAGAATTCGCAGCGAGATGATTGCGTTGCAATCATTGATCACCCCATATAAACCGGAAAGGATACAAAGAACGTGGTTCCTTTCCCTTCTTCCGTTTCAAACCAAATGGCTCCATTTGCTTTTTCCACAATGGCTTTGCATATTGCAAGACCGAGACCTGTACCTGAAGATTTGGTAGTAAAATTAGGCGAGAATATTTTCTTCTGCATCTCTGCAGCAATACCAGCACCTTCATCACGAACAGTGATCAATACATTATCATCTATACTGGTGATGTTGATATGAATATAAACCACCTCTTTTTCGTTGCTCGCTTCAATGGCATTCTTGATAAGATTTGTGAACAGACGATTGATCTGTGTTTTATCAGCATATATTTTTGGCTGCTGAATTGTTGAATTGAATTGCAAAGAAAGATTACCATCAGAACTATATAAACCGATCAAAGATTGTAGTACCTGCTCCACATCAACGACTTCCGGACGGATATTACCAATGTTGGCAAACTGCGAGAAATCTGCAGCAATCTTAGCTAACTGGTCTATCTGTTCTATTAAGGTTGAAGCCATTCTTTGAGAAAGCTCTTTTACATTTGGCGAACCAGCATCAATGGCTCTTTGCAGGTGCTGGATGCTCAGTTTCATAGGTGTGAGTGGATTCTTTATTTCATGAGCAACCTGTCTTGCCATTTCTCTCCACGCTCCTTCTCTTTCACTTCTTGCAAGTGCATCGGCACTAGCTTCCAGTTTTCGTACCATCGTGTTGTATTCATTCACCAATGCACCAATCTCATCTCGGTTCTTCCAAGTGATCTCTTCATTTACACGGCCAAGATTCACTTCACGCATTTTAGCAGTGATGATATTGAACGATGAGGTGATCTTATTGGCCAGGAAGAATGCAATCGCTCCTGCCAGTAAAAATATAAATGCATTCAGGTTGATAAGCGTTACCAGGAAATTCGATATCTCCTCGTTCAACTCTCGCTGCGAATTGAGGTAGGGAATATTTAGATAAGCAAATGTTTGCTGACTTTCGTCTTTGATAGGAATATAGATACTTAAGTAAGAGAAGCTTCCCACTGCTTCTTTTTGCAGCCATTCTGCTCTACGGTTATGAGCCATCTCAAAAAATGCAATGGGATTCATTCTCCTGTTCAAAATCCCCTTATTATATAAGTAAGGAATGGTAGATAAACGAAGACCTCCTTGTTTATCATAAAAATTCACGTCCACATTATGAATGTCAGATACTTCCGCTAATACTTTATCCAACTCACTGCTCAAACCAAGATCATTGATTGATATCTGGTCGTCAGACACCCTGATGGCATTTACTCTGGATTCAATCTCGTTTGCCATCACCTGGATGGTCCTGCCTAATCTTTCAGTGTTGGCTTTATTAAATCGTACAACAAAAAAAGAAATAGTGGCAATCCCAATGATGATAAAAGAGAAAAGGCTAATGAAAATGATGGTCAGGTGAATCTGGTTCCTGATAGATAACGATGCCGCTTTTCGAAGTTTATTCCAATCGAGATTTGACTTTACCAGAAACCTACCGGCATGAAATAACAAAACAATAAACAGGAAACTAAAAAAGAAATATGCAAATAAGGTAACTGCTTCTATTGAAGTAGAATTCTTTTTTACTACCACAATCACCTTATTACTTGCAGCTTTATACCACAGCTCTGATCTGTCACCTACCTCACGCCATTCCAGTTCAAGTACAGGCATCTGTCTTGCAGAAAGCTGCCTGGAAAAATTAAAATCGTTATAGCTATTAATCAGTTTTCCATTATTATAAATAGCATAACTATAATTCGAATTCATGTCTGCAGAACCATCCAATGACTGACTGAATAATTCAGGATACAATGCTTCACTCTTATACCGCTTTGGTTTGGCTACAATAAAAAGATAGCCGGCGGTGTTTCCTTCTCTTCCTTTGACTTCCTTTTCAAACAAATAACTAAACCTGTCAGGTCCATTTTCATAGTAATAAAGCCCTTTTGTTCTGGTGCCCTGTGCACTTGTCTGAATCAGTGATTTGATGATAGGATATGTTGTAGAATCTTCATTATACAAAGGATGAAACAAACTATCATAAGTATAGATCCTCGTATCGAATTTATTTAAATAGCCGGCAAAATTTTCTGTGATGAGACTATCCTTAAGAAACTTATTGGCATTCTCTATACCAAAGCGATGATAGTTTTCTGCCAGCCATTTTTCTTCGAGGTTGGTGATAGCAATTCCCATCAGGTTCTCACCAGACGGGTCTGTTTGAATGGCAAGCCTTTCTGCTGTAATCCTCCTTTCCTCCTTTTCTGTTCTTCTTGTCTGGTAAACCAATATAGAAGTTACAGACAATGAAAAGAACATGATCCAGAAGATGAACATGGAAGATCTCATGATCGGTCTTCTCCAATCCTGCTGCCGTTTGTGCAAAGTATAAAGATAGATCATCAGCCAGGCCAGCACTATTACGTTAATACTATTAGCGGTATCAAAAGGACTAAAGACAAGTATGAGTAACCCGATCATTCCCGACATCAGCAAACGATAACTCAAATCCATTGGGGGAAGCAGGCTTACAAAATGCAGCAGTATATGACTTGCATGATAAAAAGAAAGGAGCAGCAATGTGAGTATGAAGAATGATACTACCGTGTAAATATCGAGACCGGAAAAATCAGTTACATCAAACGATATCTGCGAATCTTCCACGAGGCTTTGAACAATATCGGCCAAAAGAAACGCTGAAAAAATAAGTATGGCAGATACAACAGCATTCAGTATCCAGGTTTGCCGTTCTGTAATTCTGAAAGGTAATTGTCTACGTGAAATAAAATGAGTTTTCAGGAAGGTTACCAGCCAAAAAAGCAACAGGGTGTTCAATAGCAGGTCACCTAGAGAAGGCAATAGCATCGAAGATGCGTAAATCGAAGAGTCGAATAATTCCAGCTTTTTAAAATCAAAAGGAAAAGGAATAAAAATGATGATGAGCCTGTAAACAATAATGATAGCTATAATAAACAATGAAGATCTTAACAAACCACTGTTCTTATTTATTCTATTGGCTACGCTATTGATGTAAAAGAATAGAAAAAGGGTTCCCAATATCCAAAGTACCACGGAAAAATTATCATAACGATGAATACTTTTATTATCAGTGTTCACTAAAGAAAAAACGGCCTTCCCATGTAAATCTTTTACCGCATTACTACCCCGATTTGGAGAGACGGTATACAGTTTCCCGGCACCTTTTAATGCAGCAAACTCAGAATTTAAATAGCGGTTCTCGAGGAAGTAGTTCCATTTAACAGGGTAAAGTGCAATAGCAAGAAGTTGCTCATCCCTCAGTTGTAATGTATGTTTCTCTAAAACAAAATATCCGTTCTGGTACTGCACCAACCTGCTGCCATCTTTCCTATGTACATCGCTGATAAGCGGTTCAACAGCGTGAGTATTCCAGAATGTGAGTATAGGATTACCAATGTCGTTTACTGAATAGATAAAAAACCCATAAGGCTCATCATATACCGGGGGTTTATTATCTGAGTTGAGTAAACCTGCATGAAGCCGGTAAACCTGCGAGGTATCCTTTATAAGCTCGTGAAATGCTTCCTGGTTCTCGTGTAAATAATCTTCTACCTGATCCTGGGCTCTTGTAAGTGAAGTTCTGTAAGAGAAAAAAGAACTTACCAGGAATGAAATAACAAACATCCAAACAGCTGCAATAAGCAGATGCCGCCTTGTATTAAATGATGTTTTAAGAAATTCAATCAAGAATTGTCTTTTTTATTTTTGATTTCGTTCCAGATATTATCCATTTCCTGCAAGGACATCTCTGTTAATGATCTCCCGTTAGATTTTGCTTTCTCCTCCATGAGTTGAAAACGATAGATAAACTTTTTATTCGTTTTCTCTAAAGCAGTTTCGGCATCAATATGCAAAAACCGTGCATAGTTCACCAGGCTGAATAAGAGGTCACCGAATTCCTCTTCGGTTCGTTCAACGGAGATGGTCTCTGCTTCTTTCAACTCTTCCATCTCCTCTTCCACTTTCTTCCATACATCAGCTTTATTCTCCCATTCAAAGCCCACTTGTTTTGCTTTTTCCTGGATCCTGCTTGCCTTTACAATTGCTGGTAATGAAACAGGGACACCGCTTAATACTGAGCTTTTGCCTTCCCTGATCTTTATCTTCTCCCAGTTTCTTTTTACATCATCTTCAGAATTCACTTTTACGTCTCCGTAAATATGTGGATGCCGAACAACCAGCTTATCAGCAATCGAATCGATCACCTCCTGTAAAGTGAATTGTTGTTGTTCTGTGCCGATCTTCGAATAGAAAAGTATATGCAACAAAAGATCACCTAATTCTTCTTTGATGTGTTGCCAGTTCTCATCGGTAATGGCATCAGCCAGTTCATACAACTCTTCTATTGTCATTGAACGGAGTGTATGAATGGTCTGTTTTTTATCCCAGGGACATTTTTCCCTCAATTCATCCATAATCTTAACCAGGTTCAGAAAAGAATCAGAAAGATTTTGCATATTCCTTACAATTGAAGTGCTGAAGTTAGCAGGTAAACAAGCATTAACAAGCTAATCATTGTTGAAAACATGAAAAGAAACAAGATGTATTTCAGAATTGTTTTTGCCCTGCCCTGCCTGTAAAAATTGCGTAGCGATTTATAGACATAGAAAAAAATCGCCAGCCATGTAAGCGTTGCCAGTACTTCAAATATTCTTACACCCGTTAAGGAAAACAAGCTTGCAAAAGAATAAAAGACCAGTAACAGTAAGTAAATGGCTATGTAAAGGTTTACAGTAAACACCACGTGGTTCACGTAATAATATTGCTTTCGCCTTATGTACAATAACTGCAGTATTAATGCCACCAATGGTAATGAAACAAACATCATCTGTGGAACAGAATGTGTGAATTTTTCATTGGCCTTAGCCCAGAATTGTTTCCTGCTTCCACGATATTTATCATTAATCGAAATTATTTTGCGAACAGCCGTCCTATACAACCATCCATCCCTTTTTTCAGCTGGCAATGAAGCTTGTATGGAATCATATTTCGCAACTGTTTTAGGCAGCTTTTGACCACCTATCGCATTCAGTGTATCGATCTCGGTGCTGTCATCATCAGCTATTTTAATAACACCTGTCTGGCCAAAATATTTGATCCTGTTGTTCAACCGCTTCAATTCTTTTTGAAGATCTTTCTTCTCACTGCTATCTGTTTCATTGAGTATAGCAGATTCCAGCTCATTTCGTTGGTGGATAAGCGCAGATTTTTGTTTAGCGGTTGAAGCCTCATCTTTATCAGTATCAATTACAAAAGCAAATAAGATGATGAAAAAGAAAGCAGATGTAAAAACATACATCTTGATTGGATTGAGATAGCTGGCTCTTCTTCCCCTTAAATACTCATATGCCAAATAGCCAGGACGAAATAAAAGATGCCTGGTAGTAGCAAAGAATTTTCCATCAAAGTGGGTTACATCGTAAACAAAATGTGTAACGAGGCCCCAGAAAGTTTCTTTTGGCTCTGTATTCTGCTGACCACAAATATGGCAAAAGCGACCATAGATCACCGATTTACAATTTAAACAGATCTTTTCCTTTCTTTCGGGGAGATGAGACATGTTAACGTTTGAATAAAAATACAGAACTAATGGGAAGAGTCAAGTTTGTTAACAAGCAGTTTTTGATAACTGCCTGCGGTAAGATTACTTTTGATGAAAATGTCCCTGATGAAAAAAGTGTTTGCATTACCGGTTTTGCTGCTATTCTTTTTTACCGGTTTTACTCAACATTATTACAATGATATTATTTCAACACAACAGAGTAATGCAAATTACCTATTGTTGAAATCGACCAACCAAAACCAGGTCAGGGGAATCAGCTTTGAATCGGATAACAGCCAGACTCCAAATTTCAAGCTACAACAAGAACTGACCAGGGATAGAAAAAGATTGATCACTACCACTACTTCTCCTGCAAATATTACAACTGTTACGGTAAGCCATTTTGAAAATGATAAGCTGAGGAGAACCTCAGACAGTTTAAGTAGTGTATCTAACATTACAGAGTACGAATATAATACTGACGGAAAATTATCTAAGATTACTACCCAAAGCATCGATCCTGAACATTCAGGCAGTACCATTGAAGTTCACCAGTGGTTCTACAAATCAAATGGATCGCCGGATCATATGCTGAAGATCAAGAATAGAGTAGATACGGTGAAGGTGGAATTTTTGTATGATGAAAAAGATAACCTGGCTGAAGAAAGATGGATGCAAAAGAACCGTTTGCTGGAAACCTATTTCTATTATTATAATGATAAGAAGCAATTAACCGACGTGGTTCGTTACCATTCAAAGAGTAAGAAATTATTGCCAGACTTTATTTTTGAATACGATGCGAATGGTAGAGTTAGCCAGATGATGCAGACCTTGCAGGGCACAGCTACTTATTTATTATGGCAATGCACTTACAATGAGAATGGCTTGAAGATTAAAGAAGTTGCTTACGACAAGCAAAGAAGATTGGTAGGAAGAATAGAATATGCTTATTCCAAATAACCAAACTGATTAAAATAAAAAAAGCGACATCTCTGTCGCTTTTTTTGTGCCCCGGAACGGACTTGAACCGTTACTTGCATTGCTGCAAACAGGATTTTAAGTCCTGCGTGTCTACCAATTTCACCACCAGGGCTCCTTCCCGATAAATCGGAATCGTTCTGAAAAAAAATCCCGCTGTTGCGGGATAGTTTTCAAAGAGCGGAAGACCAGGCTCGAACTGGCCACCCCGACCTTGGCAAGGTCGTGCTCTACCAAATGAGCTACTTCCGCTTATAAAGAACTAATGGGCTGCAAATATAGGGTGCAAATAATTACTGCAAAATTTTTACAGCACTTTTTACTTATACTTTGGAGTAGATAGCGTGTTATCCGGTATTTCCACTTTCGGTGTACCGTGGTAACGATTGTTATACAACCTGTAACATCCACCTAAAATAAAAGCAATGATGCAAAACACCTGCAGGTAAAACAAAAATCTTGAAGAATTTACCCAGTTGTGCCTGATATCTTTTTCCTGTGGATTGTCAAAATCGTGGACTTCGTGTGCCATAGCTTGAAATTCAGTCGCAAAAATAAGTCTCTCGGCAATAAGTTGGCTGCATTTTTTTAACAATTTAAGAATGGTGATACCAGCTTGATGCTTTTCATAGCATCCTCTCTTGCGTCGCACTCTTGTACTGAATATCATTTCTGAACAGTCAGACTATCGAATTAGATCAACAGGTAATATGATCTCCCACTGGTTGGGCGCAAGTCCAATCAAACCACCATTCTGCAGCCTGCTATATCTTATTCCGAATGTTACGGGTTGCTGATTCCACCATTTTGTATCAAAAAAAACTTCTCCTCCCACTGTCTGGAAATCGAAAACAGCACCGGTTCTTAAGCTTTTTACCTGGGTCAGATCAGTGAAGGCATTGGCCCTGATCCGTTGAAAATACACCAGGTTGGCAAAGCCCCAATCCGGATGCAATAAAGGAAAATGATAGTTACCGCCGATCTTCCACATCCTTGGAAAATCTACTCCACCATCGTAGCCTCTTGAAAAAGAAAAGTTGTTCGTGAATCCGTAGCGTCTCATCGTATCTCTTCCCTGGTAGGCTGCAGACACAACTATGCTGTGTGTTTTAAAAAATCCAGGTAAGTACACACTACCTGATGCTAAAAATTGTCTTGCATGAACATTTGTTGATGTTCTCATTTGCAGTAAACTGGTGAATGCAAATTTTGGAAAGATGTGCTGAGCTGCTTTTTGTATCTGGCTGGTAAAGGTCATTCTTCCCTGTACATATCTTACATCCGTTGCATTAAATAAATTCTTGTTCGCCCCGGTGAAATTGATATCGCTTGAATGATAGCTGGCAGATAAGTTCAGGAAGCGATACATTTTACCACCCGTAAGTTCAAGAGGCAATTGAAGTCCTGCGATCCATTCAAATTCATTCCATTGGGCTGTTGTATCAGGTGCTAATGTTAAAGACCTGTTCCAGGTATGATTTAATCCTACAAAAGGTTGAATCAACGTACCGCCATATATAAGATTTCCGGAGGCACTATGACTATTTTCATTTTCATTATAGGTATAAGCTAACTCTGTGGCAATTGTATACAACACATTCTGACCATACACTGTAAATGAATATTCGGGTGGATCATAATAAGGTCTCCAGCTATGAAAATTGAACGGGTGTGAAAGTTTACTGTACTGCCTGAACGAAAACCGCTGAGATTGTACTGCAGTAATATCGGTTTTACTGTCTAATGCTTTATCAACATAAAGATCAGTTACAGCAGGAGGTGCCTGTACTTCCTTCCAATTCGTTGTTACATTGCCTAAACGGTACCCTGATGCTGTAAATGCCGAACTCACTAATTGGTTATTCACTAAAGATGACTGGTACAATCCGGAAGGCCAGGAAGCAATGTGATATAGTTTATCATTTGTCTCCACCCATGCATACACATCATCCCTGTTTTTTGTTGATGCGGTAAACGTAACAGTATCTCCATTCACAACCGGAAAACCGATCACATGATTGCCAAATGGGACAATTGTTTTCGCCACAAGATCTTTTCTCAAGTTATATTTTACAAGGCTCATCAATCCTTTCCCATTTCTTACCACAGCAAACACTGAATTATCATCAGCAGAAAACTTTGGCTGACTGAATACTTCGCCAGCTTGCAATTCAATTAACCTGGCCTCTTCCCCATTTTCATCCAGCACCACGAGATTTGATTTGCCGGATGGTTGCATTTGAACTGCAACGATTCTCTTTCCATCAGCAGAAACATCGGGTGAGAAATATTTTGAGCGTGTAGTGATCTTTTTTCTTGCACCAGTATTTATATCCAGCAAAACGATATTGCTGTATTCCCTGTTGGTCCATCGTGCATCAGGATTATAAACGGCATATACAATTCTTCCATTACGATAGGAGAAGTATCGATCTAATGTGATATCCTGTGCGGCAATACGATCTTCTTTACCGTTATTTGAAATTCTTACAAAGGCTGGATTGCTTTTCGAGCTTTGCTTTAATGTAATAATATTTCCCTGCCCATCAGCATAAGGAAAGAGATAATCGGTCCGGTAATTATTTTCTTTGCTCAACCAGTTGATGACAGAGCCTTTATCTTCATTCTTCCACTGATTCTCATAATAAGCAAAGGCATCGTTCACAAATTGTTTATATGATATGCCTGCATGTTTCTTCACTGCACCCTGTAAAGGATAGATCAATGGTTTAAAAGCAGCAGCATCGGCAGTAACTTTCGCCCAGAAATCATCTCCGTATTTCTCAGCTCCATAAGCCACGAGTAAATAACCAAGATCGTAATGATTCGGCACCATATCTTTCAAAGAACCATTCCTTAATTTCATGTAGGAATAATCCTTGTTAGCAAGCAACAGACTTTTGTAGCCACTAAAAGCTAAGGGCAGTCTTCCTCTACCCTGTTTTGTATATTTGGTTTCACCCCAAACCGCATCACCTTCAAAAAACCAGTCAGGCACTGCAAGTGCATTGAATAAAGCTCTTCCTTCCTCACCAAGAATGCCACCTGCAACAGATGCCAGGCCACGGTTAAAATAATTGTATTGCTGCACATGTCGCCACTCATGTACAATAAGATTATCTGCCCAGCTTAAACTTCCTAACTCAAATGCATTTTGTGGGGGTGTTAAATAAAACTCACTTCTGTAAGGAGCGAGTGATACATAAGCATTGGAAATCGTTGCATTATTCTGCAAAACAATGCTGATCTTTTTATAACGACGTTTATAAATTGTATCTCTTTGCAGGTGATGAGCCAATGTTGCCACACGTTGAGCAATACTATCAAGCCCTATTGGGAAAATCACTCTTACCGTATCAGTATTTACCTCTGCCCATTTAGCTGGTGGATTGCCTCCAAAATTCTGGGATCTTACTAGTGATGAAAGAAAAATAAAAATCATCAAGAGCTTTGCTTGTTTCATGAGCACTGTGTTTAAGATGAAATTTACACAAATTAACCTGATAAGGGAACCACAAAAACACGGAGACACAAAGAAGCACAAAGTTTGATACTATGTAAATGTAGCTGGAAAAATTATTTCAAATCATCACTTGTAAAACCCAATGGCAATAACATATTGGCTTCCGGTATAATGAATATCTTACCTTCTTTGCCTGCAAGAATAAGTCGTATTGGGTGATGTGTTCTCGTTTCGTATTCTCTTAAAGCTTGTCGGCACATGCCACAAGGTGATGCAGGATTATTACTGTCACCTTTGAGATTATGATAGGTGATCGCCATTGTTTCTATCGGCTCATTTGGATACAATGCACCAAGCGAACCAAGCAAGGCTCTTTCTGCACAGGTACCTACCGGGTAACTTGCATTTTCCTGGTTGGTGCCTTTTATGATTTGTCCGTTGGAAAGCTTTGCAACAGCAGCTACATTGAAATTTGAATAAGGTGCATAGGCTGTTGAAGTAAAATCTTTGGCAAGCTGCAGCAATTCTCTATCCTGATCATCCAGATCATTGATAGAATCGTACACCTGGTATTCAAAACTATATTTCTCAGTCATAGATGTGTTTGATAAAAAATCCTCACCGTGGTGAGGATTGACTAAGATAAGATTTTATTTAATGCCTTTGAATAACCTGTTCCATCTTGGACCACCATCCCAGCTGAACCATATAAGTGATGCTTTACCGACCACGTGTGTTTCTGGAACAAAACCCCAGAAGCGGCTATCCTGGCTACGATGACGATTATCTCCCATCATCCAGTAATAATCATATTTAAAAGTGTAGTTGCTGGTAGCTTTTCCATTGATCGTGAAACCACCATTTGCTTCTGTCAACTCGTTATGCTCGTAAGTTGTGATGATACGGCGATAGAAACCAATGTTCTGAGCTGTTAAAGTAACTGTTTGTCCTTTCCCAGGAATTTGTAATGGACCATAATTGTCGGCATTCCATTTATACAAAGTATCATGCGGAAACATCTTGGCATCCGGTTCTGTTTCTGTGTACATAGAATCTGAGATATACATCGGATGCTTTCTTACTTTTTGCAGGCTCTCTGCTGTAAGATTCATAATGTAAGTGTTCTCTTTTATCAAACCAAGATCACTGTTCAACTCTACCATTTGTCCCTGCTCATTCTGCACGAATTTAAATCCAAGTTCATCGGTAAGATATTCTTCATCAAACATACCTTTCGTCTGCACCACATAATCTGTCTGCTGACCTTGCGGTACTTCAGCAGGTTTGTCATTTACATACAACACACCTTTTATCACCTGTATTTTATCACCTGCAACACCTACACATCTTTTGATGTAGTTGTCTGTCTTATCCATCGGATGAACATGTAACGGATAATCCGCTTTTAACTGTTCCCTGTTACCGTTGTATTGTTCTCTTAGTACATCATAATAAGGAATTTTAGAACCGAAGCTTGCAAGGTTAATAATGGTATCGCCTGCAGGGAAATTAAATACTACTACGTCGTTGCGTTTAACATTACCAAATCCCTGGATACGCTTGTAATCGATTTGTATCCATTTTAAATAAGAAGGAGTTGTTGTTGTAAATGGTAATGCATTATGAACAAAAGGAAAACTCAAAGGTGTTTGCGGTATCCTTGCACCATAACTCATCTTGTTCACGAAAAGAAAATCATTGACCAGTAAAGTTCGTTCCATACTTGGTGTTGGAATGGTGTAAGCTTCAAATATGAACGTTCGTATGAGGGTTGCTGCAACTATTGCAAAAACAGCAGCATCTATCCATTCTCTGGATGCAGGTTTTTTATAGAGCTTAAATATCTCGTGACCTTTCCATCTATCTGTTTTATTGAAACCGAGATAAGGGAAATAGATATAAGGAAAGAATACTGTTAATGTATGAGATATGAGATCGAACTTACCAAAATGCATTACCCAGATGAGGGATATCCAGATGGTGATAAATTGTCCTGCAATTGGAATGAATTGTAACCAGAACCATAGTTTTTTGATATGGCAAAGTTCCACCATGATCCAGGTGTTGTAAAATGGAATTAATGCTTTCCATGGGGCAATGCCTGCTTTTTTGAACATGCCATATAAGCCTATGTGCCATCCAACGATCCAGAGAATAAAAATGATCCAACCCATAATGGTTAATTAAAGTGAGCAAAAATAGGGGAAATGCTCTTTGTTGCTGGTTAGTAGAGAAAGAGGGGGTTTTATTACAGGTAAAGAGATGTTAATATAAGGCTAAGAGAAAAAGACAGAGGAGGAAAGAGAAATATTAACCGCTAAGACACAAAGACGCAATGAATCTTCGCGACATAGCGTCTTTGCGGTTCACGTACTTCATTATAAACCCTGTAACATCATCAGCGAGATGAGGAAAATAGGAATAACCGCAAAAACCGTTATGAGTTCTTTGCGCCATAGCGTCTTTGCGGTTCATTTACTTCGGTAATACATAGCTGCTCACATCATCCGCCGTGATCGTTTTTCCTGAAAGGATCACTAACCTTTCCACCACGTTTCTTAATTCTCGAATGTTGCCGGTCCAGTTGTGTTGCTGCAACGCATCAATTGCTTTTTCATCAATTGCTTTTTTTGCCTGGCCGTATTCGTCGGCTATGTCTGTAAGAAATTTATCTACGAGTAATGGAATATCATCTCTTCTTTCGTTGAGTGAAGGAACACGGATGAGGATAACACCCAAACGATGGTAGAGGTCAAGCCGAAAAGCTTTTGCATCCACCTCCTTCATCAGGTCTTTATTAGTAGCGGCAATTACTCTTACATCTACTGAGATTTCTTTATCGCCACCTACCCTTGTGATCTTTCCTTCCTGCAAAGCCCTGAGTACTTTTGCCTGTGCATCAAGGCTCATGTCTCCTATTTCATCCAGGAACAATGTACCGCCATTGGCTTGCTCGAACTTACCTATACGTTGTTTGATAGCAGAAGTGAACGAACCTTTTTCATGACCAAACAATTCGCTTTCGATCAGTTCACTTGGAATTGCTGCACAGTTCACTTCTACAATAGGACCTTCGGCCCTGTTACTTTTATAATGCAGCCATCTTGCCACTAATTCTTTACCGCTACCATTTTCTCCCGTTACCAATACTCTTGCTTCTGTTGGAGCTACTTTGTCTATCGTTTCCCTGATCTTGAGAATGCCTTCACTCTGACCTACCATCTCTTCTACTTTCTTCACCTTACGCTTGAGCACCTTCGTTTCTTTGGAAAGCTTGTTCCTGTCAGTTGCATTCCTGATGGTGATGAGTAACCGATTGAGGTCCGGTGGCTTGGATATATAATCAAAAGCACCTTTCTTAACTGCCTCGACAGCGGTATCTATATTGCCATGACCGCTGATCATAATGATGGGCAGTTCAGGATTTATTTCTAATGCTTTCTCGAGAAATTCGATGCCATCAACCTTCGGCATTTTTATATCACATAGCACCACGTCAACATTCGTGATCTTTTTCAATCCCTCTTCACCATCTGAGGCTTCTTCTACTTTATATCCTTCCACAGAAAGTATATCCTTCAGTACATTTCTTATTGCTTTTTCATCATCAACAATCAATACGGTTGTACTTGCCATGTGATTTCTACATTTTTGGGCTGCTAAGATAAGGATGGAGAAAATAGTATGGGAATATTATGTAAAACCTGACAGGTTACCTGCAAGTTTCCATTTAGATGCTCCGTAATGAATGATCTGTACAAGAGTGCGACGCAAGTTATGTTGCCATTTATACCACAGCCGGTTTCCACAAGTGCTAAATCCGTATTTTTAGAGGGTAAACCTGAATGATGAAGCAAATTTTAGCTGGCGTTTTTCTATTAATATTTTTAAGTGAAGCAAAGTCACAATATCCAAAGCTGATCGTTGAATTCACGAATAAGAACGGCACACCTTACAGCTTTAATAATCCATCACAATACCTATCTGCCAGGTCTATTGCAAGGAGAACAAGGCATAATATTTCAATAGACAGCTCTGATCTACCAATTGTACCGAGGTATATTGACAGCGTTTTATCGAAAGGACCTGTTACGCTACTCAGCAAATCAAAATGGCTGAACCAGGTATTGATACAATGCACCGATGCTGCAACGATCAATAAGATCATGGCGCTGCCATTTGTAAAGAATGTACAGGGAATAGGATACAGACCAGCACCAACCAGAGTTAAGTTCAATGATTCGGTTACGATTTTACCGAATGTAACATTGGCCAACAGAACACAAGCCGATAATTATAATTACGGTACCAACTACAACCAGGTGCATATACATGAAGGTGAGTTTTTGCATAACAAAGGGTTCAGCGGACAAGGAATAATGATCGGTGTGCTGGATGCAGGATTCAATTCTTATAAAACCATTACTGCTTTTGACAGTGTAAGAATGAATGGACAAATATTAGGCGAAAAGGATTTTGTTGCTTTTGATAACAGTGTGAATGAAGATGACAGTCATGGTATGTATTGTTTGAGTACTATGTGTGCCAACTGGCCGGGACAAATGGTTGGTACTGCACCAAAAGCAAACTACTGGCTGGTGAGAACAGAGTTTGCACCAACGGAATTCCCCATAGAAGAACATAACTGGGTGGTGGGTGCTGAGTTTGTTGACAGCAGCGGTGCTGATATGATCTCTTCTTCTTTGGGATATAACACATTCGATGACCCTGCATTCAATCATACTTATAACGATTTTTATAAGAATGCAACAATGGTTTCAAGAGGTGCAACCCATGCAGCGAAGAAAGGCATGATCGTGATGAACAGTGCCGGCAATGAAGGTAATGGTGCATGGAAGTATATTGGTTTTCCGGCAGATGCTGACAGTGTTTGTGCAGTAGGTGCAGTGAACCAGGCAGGTGTTATTGCATCGTTCAGTAGTTATGGTTATCCCGGGAAAGTAAAACCAAATATTGCATCTGTTGGTGCAGGAACGATCATTGCAGGTTTTGGTAATGCACCGGTATCAGGCAACGGCACTTCATTTGCCAATCCGAATATTGCCGGATTGATCGCTTGTTTATGGCAGGCATTTCCTGAATTTAACAATATGCAGATACTGGATGCAGTTTACAGGAGTTGTCCTACCTACAATACACCGAATGATAGAATAGGATTTGGCATTCCGAATATGAGAGTGGCCTATGGCATACTGGAGCAACAAAGAAGTGCTTCTTTTACGAACAATTGGTTAGTGGCTAATCCTGTTCCGTTCAATAATATTGATGAGTTGTTAGTTAGGTTTAAAGCACCGGAAACAGGAAAGATCGCATTGCGACTAATAGATACACAGGGAAGAACAGTAGATAAGATTGAGATGACGGTAACCCTTGATGGCATTTATGAAACAAGGTTCAGTAATGCATTTAATTTAGCGAAGGGTGTCTATTTTGTACAGTATGTGGGGATGAAGGAGAAGCAGGCTTTGAAGGTGGTGAAGATGTAATTAGATTATTTTTTATTCTACAGATCAACTTTTCCAAAGTTTGGAACTTTGGAAAAGTTTTAAAGCGCTATTGACTTTACTTTATTGTTCTTTCTTGTTGGGCAAGAAAGAACCAAAGAAGCCCACCAACGGCGAAAATTACAGCAACGCCGTTGGATCAGCCCTGATGTAACTGCAGTACTACTGTTTATTGTGCCATAGAACTATTCTTATCAGCAGGATGTTTATTGGTTTCTGTTTGGTAAGCTTGTACAACTGCTGCATTTTTTTGGAGAGGGCCTTCTAAAGTTGAGGTTTCGATTACAAAAAAATGAGGCAGGTGTGGCAACACTTATGTGTAGCTGGTTATTAATACAAAAAGAAGAACACACAGGGTTGCCAAGCTAATAATGAAGTACTATGGCGTTATCGGAGGTTAAGTACAATTTGAAGTTTGGAACTTTGGAAAAGTTTTAAAGCCTATCGCTGACTTTATTTTATTGTTCTTTCTTGTTGGGCAAGAAAGAACCAAAGAAGCCCACCAACGGCGAAAATTACAGCAACGCCGTTGGATCAGCCCTGATGTGACTTTTGTATTACTGTTTATTGTGCCATGGAACTATTCTTATCAGCAGGATGTTTATTGGTTTCTGTTTGGTAAGCTTGTACAACTGCTGCATTTTTTTGGGAGAGGGTATTCTAAAGTTGATGTTTCGATTACAAAAAAATGAGGCAGGTGTGGCAAGGCTTATGTGTAGCAGGTTATTAATACAAAAAGAAGAACATACAGGGTTTTCGCCAAACTAACAATGAAGTACTGTGGTAGCTTAGGAGGTAACTTTTCCAAAGTTTGAAACTTTGGAAAAGTTTTAAAGAACTGTCACTGATTTAACCTGAAATGATTTTTAGTTTGATTTTAGCCACCCTGTTATACTCATTCTGGGTTGGTGGCTGATCAATACTTCATGTGCTAATTCGCTGCTTTTAAAGAAGACTGTTTTACCATTGGTTGGAGCAATGCATTCCATACTGTTTTGATGATGTATGCACAACTGTCCACCATCTTCTTCTTTCCAATCGGTATTTAAATACATGATCATTGAATATTGCCTGCTGTCGCTGGTGCGAAACTGGTCGAGATGCTTTTTGTAAAAAGTTCCTTTTTCATACAGTGTATAATGAAACTCGTAGCCAGTGATATTGGTATTACAGGTTTTATTCAGGTAGATTACAAAAGCATCCATGATGGTGAAGAAACTGTTTTCGTGTACATCGTTATGGCTTCGGTCCAGCCAGTAAATGATGTCGCTTCGTAGCAAGGCATCATGCTTAAGCTTCGAATCATTCCCGGTGCCTGCCAGCTGCAACGATCTTTCTGCGTAAAGCGATGCCAGGTTCTGTTTTAAATGGCTGCAGAGCGTTTCACTTAAAAAGTTTGCTGCAATTCCAACCTTGTTTTCAATAAAGCTGTTGATGAGTGTATCAAATACCTGGTGCAATAAAATGGTTGAGTGAGATGAATGGTGGTGAAGGTATCTTTTAAATGATGGAAACGGGCAGGCCGGTGATTATGTTAGTGACTTTAACATATATCAGCCAGCGTGCCGCTATACGGTAGCGTTCATTTTGGGAAGATCATTGTGCAGCAGAAATGCTGAAGCGATCGTGTAGCAAACACGGGCCTATGTGGGAGTAATAGTGCCGAACGAGTGGAGGGTGAGGCGGCGGTGTATGAAGTGAGTACGCTATAACTGCTCTATAAGTACTCTATAAGTACTCTATAACTACCCTGTAATATAAACTTATGATGAACCGGTAAGTCAATATGTAAGAGGGGCACATATGTTTTTTCCAAATAAAAATATTCCACCTTGTCCTGACACGGATAAATATGTATTGGTTGTGACCAAAGAGGGAAGTTTCTGGCGGAGAAAAAGAGGGACTGTACGCCCTTCTGTACTGAATGAAAAATTGAAACATAATGCAGATGCCATGAAGGTGTGCTCACCTGCAGCAAAGAGGATCGCTGCAAAGCTTCGCCTGTTTACTAACCGGCTTGAAACGGGAAGACTTCATTCGAAGATATACGGAAGACTTATCAAACAATTTCGTAAAGCCGGTATGACAGGATTGAGCTGCCTGGAGGGACTGGAGTTACAGCCACGTTTCCCCCTGGAGGGATTGCTGAAAGGAGAATATACGATCACTGTAAAAGACGGGTTGCTGAAACTTCAAATACCGATAAGAGAACACACTGTAAAACGTAACAGCCAACTGGTGAGTGGTTATGTGTTTGAACTGGTATTGATCTATGGTGACTGCATGGAGGAAAACAGCCTGCGGGTAGAAACAACAACCAGCGAGGTGTTTGGCATTGATGAAAACGTTGGTGAATGTGAAATACAAATGGTGTTGCCGGAGAAAGAATGGATGGTGTTGCTGAAAGTGAGTTGTGTTGAAGGGAAAGAGATGGCGAAGAGTGCGAGGGGATATGGGATGAAGGTGATTTTAGTAAGCGGTGGTTAGGAGGTCGAAGACAGGAGGCAAGAGGATTTCACGCAGGGATTATTGATAACCTGATGGGGTTAACCGTTGCTGCAAGGTGTTAGCCAGACCCTGTTGGGACGAAAAAGCCCGGCTTTGTGAACCGGGCTCTATGCATTTTTGATCTATCGCATTTTTCTCTGTGCTTTCGCTTTTTTCTGCGCTGCGCTTTTCTTTTGAGTAGGCTTATTCTTCTTTGACTTTGCTGATTTTGCCGGCATACAATAAAATTTAAGGTTAGTGAATTATTTACTTATAGCGGTATAGTATCTTCCTGTTCATTCATATTACACGTTCAGGAGCGACAACTGTACAGCCAGGCTATAAGTCGATAAAGATATGCCTATAAGGATAAACACCATACCAGATTAAGTTCAGCACTTCAATGCTTCCCGTTAGCCAGACCCCGTTGGGACGGAAGAAGGAATGTAAAAGGCCGGTGCTCTATGCCATTCATTTATCCTGAATAAATGCCCTATAGTTTAAAAGTGCAGGACATCTTAGAACGTCTTGTTGGTCATAAGACCAACAAGGGCGAGATGCTTTCCGGTTGCCAAACCCCGTTGGGACGGAATAGTTTTTGAAATGTGCAAAGCTTTAGCCCTGGTTTTCTATGCCTTATTATGAAGTGAAAGGGGAAGAACCTACATCGAAAAAAAATCTTAATTTATCATTCAATTTTTCAACCCTTACTTAAACTGATGCCAATGGCCAATAAACCTGTTACTGCAGCCCTGTTGGTTTATAAAAATGAACCAAGGATAACTATTCGTTGTGATTATGATGCCACATTAAATAATCAATTAAGAGAAATACCCGGTAGCACCTTCAGCCGCAGTTTGCAATGCTGGCATATTGCCGACACTGCTGAAAACCGGAAACGCTTTGGTTTATCAAACGAGGCTCACCCAGTGGATGTGAGAATACCTGTAAAGGATAAGCCAAATGCAGCCGTACAAAAAGTTAAGACGATAACAATAAGCAATGAAAACAAAGTTGCGTTACAGCAGTTTATACAGTTGCTGGAGTTGAAGCGATATAGTGCAAGCACCATTAAAACCTATCGCAACGAGTTTAGTGTATACCTGCAAACACTTGGTAAAACACCTGCTGCATCGTTAACGGTACAAAGGGTAAAGGACTACCTGCAGTATTGCAATGCGGTATTGAAGCTAACAGAAAACACCGTTCACAGCAGGATGAATGCGTTGAAGTTTTATTATGAACAGGTGTTGAAGCGTGAGAAGTTTTTCTGGGAGATACCGAGGCCGAAGAAAGCAGATATTTTACCCAAAGTGCTGGGAGAGGATGAACTTTCAAAGTTGTTTAAGGTTGCAGGAAGCACCAAACATAAGGCGATATTATTTACCGCATACAGTGCAGGATTACGAGTGAGTGAAGTGATCAACCTGGAATGGAAGCATCTTGACCGTGGCAGAAGCCAGATGCTGGTAGCACAGGCTAAAGGCAAGAAAGACAGGTATGTAAGTTTGAGCCCGATACTGGTAGATATATTAGAAAGCTATTACCGTAAGTGCAGAATAAAGCCTCAGAAATATGTATTTGAAGGACCCGTTGCCGGTGAGCCTTATAGTGCCAGGAGTGCCCAGATAATATTTGCGAGGGCAAAAGAAAAAGCAGGTATAAAAAAGGAGATCAGCTTTCACAGCCTGCGTCATTCATTTGCAACACATCTTTTAGAGAAGGGCACGGATGTGAGGTATATACAGGAGTTGCTGGGTCATTTTAGTATAAAGACCACTACCCGTTATTTGCATGTGGCAAAGGAGAAGCTTGTGGTGATAGAAAGTCCGTTAGACAGCTTATGGAAGGCTGGCAAGATTGATTGGGACGAGTAGCATTGCCGAAACTGACAATACAAAAAACGAAATAGAAAAGATGTGGTAATGAAGCAATTGTGATTTGAGGAGTTTCGTGTAATTTCACTAATACATACGTTAGCGGTAATTGTAACGACACACATGAGACACATATTTAACATCGGACTTTTGTTACTTCTGCTGACAGCTTGTTCTAACGGTGGACAGGTTAATTTAGCCACGACAACTGAAAAAACTAATCTGACAAATGACACTATAATAGGTAGTAAAAATATCACAGATGAAATTGCTGGTTCAGCATATCGTAAAAGGGCGACTGGCTACTTTGTAATTATAGGCAAGGACACATCAGACTATACTTGCATTTTGACACAATCAAAAGACGGTGGTAAAGTTGGCGTTGACTTAAATATTCCATATTCAAAAGCTGCAATGACTTACCGACAAAGACTTGATGAATTAAAAACAATATTGCCCAAGGCAGCCACAGACTACAATTTCGACTCATTGACTTCAATTTCTTTCGGACGACTTATATTAAGTGGCGACTTAGCAATTGACATTACAAAACAGTATAAACAAAAGTTTGGGACAAGTCACAAAATAAAAGTTGAAGACTATAAAGTAGTTGAGGAATTTCTTTCAACCTCAAAATTGGGTGCGGACTTAGACAACTTATTCAAACCTTATTCAATTTCGGTTGACAAAGTTTCAATTGAAAAGCTATTCTTTACAACAAAAAAAGAACTTTATTGGGCAAGTAAAATTGAGACAGACAGCATAAACACACCAGACAAAATACTTGACTGTATGACATGGGTAAAACTAACGAAGAGATGAGAACAACTACCGCTAACAAGGGTATTGCTGCAAGTGGGGCACGACGTTGGAGCAATTGGCTTCAGTTCGCTATTGTGCAGCAGTTTCGGCTCGACGAATAAAGCCAGGCAAAAGTTCTTAACTTCAAATTCAAAACAAAACCGGGCAGCAGTTCCAGGCTGGACGTTATAAAATATCCCACCTGCAGCAATACCTGTTCGTTAGGCGTAATCTATTGACATCACTAATGACAAAACTTCTAGTTTTTTTATCCATCGTATTTTTCTTATGTTCTTGCAGTAGTCCCTTAGAGGAAAAGCATCTCGACGAGAAGGTTTTTTT
>JAKFCX010000012.1:0-6450 GCA_036676415.1 Chitinophagaceae bacterium | reverse complement strand
TTGAAGAGTTATGTTAGCGGAATGGATTTCTTGGGCGGTGAAAGTCCTTTTGAGAATGAAGACGCTGGAAACGTGACAGAAATTAAAGTTGCTAAGAAAGCTAAAGAGCCGACTAAGCACTAAAAAGAATTTGTGAGAAATCACAGATAATACCTCACAATATTGTGAACAAAACTATACACACCAAAATAGAGAAAATTAAATGACTACTTCTGTAATTGTAAAGCAACTCCCTAAGTCTGGTACTTTGGAAACTTTCAACGTATACATCTTGAACACGCCAGTGTTCTATGCCAAAGTACACGATGTGAAGTTTAAGTATCAAAGTACTACTGACAAGGAATACAGCCTGACTTCCTTTGTAGATGAAGAGACAAAGGACAAGCTGCTGGATGAGGTCATGCTCAACAAGACCTTTGCTCAGGTTGGTAAGGATAAAACATCTAAGGCACCTCGGCGCATCAAGTTCCCCCTGTCTTCGCAAGTAGAAGAAGGTAAAACGAACTATGATGTAGTTGATGGAATGTTTGGTTTTACTGTAGCCAAGCCTGAGTTCAGCAAGGCAGGTAACAAGATGTCTGTCAATGTTATTGACAAGGATGGTAAAGAGTTTACTGCCGATATCGGCAATGGTTCGGTCTGCACACTGAAGCTCTTCGGATATAAAAATAAGGACGATCAGCTCACTGTTACCTTGGATACAGTTCAAGTGATTGAACATGTACCATATGAAAACAAGGGTGGGGATGGTAGTATCGAGGATGATGTGCTAGGCAGCTATAAAGTGAAGAAAGTTGAGGCTAAAGCAGAGGAGCAAGAAGCTCCAGCACCAAAGCCTAAAGCTGCTCCGGTAGTTGAAGACGATGAACTAGAATCTGAACTTCCATTTTGATCTAAGAAACTAGTTTAATATAGCTGCTCGAAAGGGCAGCATCTTTTAAGAAACAGGAGAGATTCATGAGCTTTGAAAATCATCGTATTGTAGCAGCACACTTAGCACTGCTGAACGGTAATCTAGATATTACACACTATCAAGTATTCATTCTGAATAAACTTGCACGGGAACTCCAAGCTGAGTTGCAGAAGCATGAAGAACAAGCTGCACTAACCAACGTTGACTACTCTCGTACGGCACGGCGGAACATTGAGCGTCAACTGAATGAAGCAGCTAACTGCGGTAATCTGGAAGCTGTAACTGTGTATTCCCAAGCACTTCAACGAATTAGTTAAGGAGAAACAAATGAGCATTACCCTGTCGAAAGAATCCCTGTACGAACGAGCCAAAGCACTGTTCAATGAAATCGTAACACTGGAACAAGATCTTGCAGCACTCGGGGAAGAATACACTTACGTTAAGAATGAGAACGAACTTGGTCTTGAGAAGGCAGTTGTGAAGTCTACTTTGAAAGCTGCTGAAGTTTATGTTCGTAATAACATTGAGAAAGAAGAAGACAAGATTACTAGGGCTAAAGAATTTGTAGAATTTTACAAAGAGATTTCGGGAGAATACAACTAATGTCTGATATTAAATCTTTGCTCAAACAATATGAAGAAGTTAACGCTGAACTGAACAAACAAATTTCAGAGAACGGTAGTAACTTTATTCAAGCGCTGTTCCAAGAAGTATTCGATAAGCATGAAGGTTTAAACGTTGTAGGTATCGTAGGTTGGACAATGGGTTTCAACGATGGTGAAGCTTGCTACCACCAACAATACACGTACACTGGTGAGATGCACGAAGGTTGGAGGAAAGACGGCACTTTCTTTGCAGACTTCGTGGAGGAATCTGGCGACTTTTCTGAAGAGTTTGAATTTGATGAGGACACCAACACTCACTTGAACTCTCAATGTACCACTCTTGCACAAGCTAAAGCTGAGATTGAAAAGTATGATGAAATCATTGAGCGTGTTTACAACACCAACTTCCGTATTGTTGTGACTCGCAATGAAGATAATACTGTCAACGTAGATCAAGATTACTACGATTGCGGCTACTAAGATGTTACTCTTAAACAAAGATAGTTTAGAGCTTGATTTGTTTGAATATGTGGACGAGAGCTTCGGCTCTCTCCCTCTTCAAGAGTTTAAATACAAACGTTGGGACTGGGCATGGGGAACTGTACCAAATAGTGTTGCTGAGCTTATGACACTGATGTTTGATCAAATGCCTAAAGATGATTCAATGCGATGGTTAGTTGACTACAAGGTTAGAGATTTGAAAGTAGGAGATTGTGGTTGTGCTCTGGAAGGTTGGCACTTAGATGTAACTGAGAATCCAAACCACAAATCAAAGCCTGATGTTCATTTGATTTACTCAACAGAAATTGGAACAGACTTCCTTACACAGCCAATGTATGTTGATTCTAGTGATACACATTTTAACCAAGTGGTTGCACCATTTGATTTGGGTAAACTTGAGAATAAAGTGGTTCAAGCAAAACCAAACACAGTGAGCATGTACAACCGATTTCAGATGCACAGAGGTCCAAGAATCCTTAAAGATTGTCGGAGGATGTTATTGCGGATTACAGCAACAGAGGTGATTAGATGAAACAGTACACAGCCATAATCGATATTGATACTCTCATAATTCACGCTGCATTGGCTGGACAAGAGACAAGCGTTCTAGTTACGCACAAAGATACAAAGTGGACTAAGACATTTAAGAACCAAACTGAGTTCTTTGGTCACTTCAAAAAGAAAGAAGGTGGTTGGCTTGCTGAGCTAAATTCAAAGAAACTTGAAAAAGGTCTTGACCCTGTATCATCAGACGCTTTTGAGATCACACCAATCGTCACAAAGATTACTGACCAATACACAGAGGATGGAAGTGTAATCACAGCAGAGACAGTTGTTAAAGGAAGGTTCAAAAACAAGATCGAAGCCATTACTTCTCAAGGCTGGTGTAAAGATTTCAAGATTTGTTTTGGCACAGGTAAGAATTTTCGTTATGATATTGCACAGACCCAGCCTTACAAGAATGAACGCCCTGTAAAGCCGTTGTTGTATGAAGTTGTCAAAGACTACATGCTGTCCAAGTACAAAGATAAGATGTTGATTGTTGATGGCGTAGAAACTGATGAGATTGTAACTCAAGAAGTTTGGAAGGCTTGGATTAAAGCTAAGCGCAGTCATGATAATCTGGATGCAGTTGCTTGTTACATCGATAAAGACATATCGCAATTCCCTTGTTTGTGGTATAACTTTGATAAACCTGAGCTTGGCTTGGTGAAGATTGATCAACTTGAAGCTGTAAAGAACTTAGCTGTGCAGCATCTCAAAGGCGACACGATTGACTCTGTTCCCGGACTTCCAGCATTACCAGAGGTAATGTATAAGGAGTATTCTCTGCGTAAAACTAAGGGGATTGGGGAGACTACAGCAAGAGGTGTACTGGCATCAGCAGAGAGTCCTAAAGAGGTTTTTGAGCGTGTTATTGCTGCATACAAAGGTCATTACGGAGAGGAAAAACAACCATTCACTTCGTTCCGTGGTGAAGAGTCTGAAAGGGATTGGTTGGATCATTTGAATGAACAGTTTAGACTTCTTAGGATGCGAACTGATGTAACTAAAGATGTTGGGCATGTAAGAGACTTTCTTAGAGCTATGGAGATTGAACTTTGATTCCATCACAATCAGACATAGCTAAACGCAAAGCTAACCGAGATAAGCTTGCAAAGAAAATCACAGAGGATGGGCATTTAAAAGAGACTGAACTGATTCGTATTGTTCGTAAAGCCATTGACTCAGCATGGATGACAGCGGCAAATAAGTTAGTCTTTCTTGAGGATCGCGTCATTCACGACATGAATCCAGCAACACGAACGAAATGGCTTGTAGAATGCAACCAATGTGGTAAGCTGTTTAAGCTAGCGGACGTTCAAATTGATCATCGAATTGGCGAATTTGCTTGTACTAACAGAGAAGAGTTTTACTCTTATATTCTAAGCCGTCTGGATGTAGGGTTTGATGATTTACAAGTTCTTTGTATTCCAGACCATGAAATTAAGACCTTGAGTGAGAGATTGGGTATTAGTTTTGAGGAAGCAAGGACAGAGAAATCTGTAATTGCAATTATGAAAATGAAAGCTGCACAGATTGATAAATGGCTTAGTGAGCGTGGAGTAAAGGTTGCTAAGAATTCAGAAGCCCGTAGAAATGCTGTCAGACAATGTTTAATTGAGGAGAAAGAACTTGAAAACTAAAGACGCTTATACAGAATTAGCAATTCAAATTGCAATACTTGATATGAAGTTGAATAAGATCCTTGAATTGCTAAATAAACCTGAAATCACAATTAAATCATTAGAAGAGATTCTCCCAGAAGATATTGAGCGAGCACGAGAGTTGTTCAAGGATCTGGAATCCACCACAGAATATGACTTAACTAAACCTTACGGGTTCACTCACGAGGATATCAAATGAAAGTATATACATTAAGCCTTCAAATAAACGAGGGTAACGATGAATTCTGGGAGAACTTGGAAGATAAAACTGGTTGTGATGAAGTAGTGAAACTATTAAATGAAATGCTTGCTGAGTATGGATTTTATCCTGACAATTCTGAATTGAAACTAACTAAGTTTGAGAATATCAAATGAACATCTGGACTATCCACCTTGCAATCACTGTAATTGAGTTTGGTATTTATTTTGGGATATTCTTAAATCAATTGGGATTGTAGCTATGTCGAATGATAATGTCGTTAATTTATTTAAAGAGAAAGCTTCAGTTATCCCAGAAGGGGAAAGTCCTGAAGAAACTGTTGCAAGATTCCATTCAAAACTAGATGAAGTGTTGGAAGAGTTTCCCAGTCTCTCACCGTTTGACAAGTATATGGTGATGGAATCAGTAGTGGAGATGAATCGGAATATCTTTAAATTATACTTTGATTTGAAGAAACGTCATGATTTTCATATGAATAATTATTAGGAGAAAGATTTTGAGTGAATTGCAATGGAAAGATGATGCTGTAAACTTAGCTATTGGTGGCTTGTCGTGGCGTGGTATTTCCAAAGAACTTGGGATCCCTCGTACCACAGTAAGTGATTATCTTCGTAAACATTTTAATGAAGACCCAGCAACTGAGAATGTAAACGCTCATATTGTGCGTAAGGTTGATACAGAAGAGGATAACTCTCGAATCTTGTTTATTTCTGATATGCATATCCCATATCATCATAAAGATTTGATTCCTTTTCTTAAACATCTGAAGGCTAAGTATAGCCCAACACGAGTTATTTGCCTTGGTGATGAGCTGGATCAACACAGCTTGAGCTTTCACGATAGTGATCCAGACCTACCAAACGCTGGCGATGAAATCCGCAGGGCACTTCCAGTGATTAAAGAAGTGTTTGAATTGTTTCCTATTATGGATATCATTGAATCTAATCACGGTTCTTTGGTATGGCGTAAAGCTAAAACTAATGGAATCCCAAAACATTACATCAAAACGTACAATGACGTGCTGGGTGTTGATGAGGGTTGGAAGTGGAGTTTTGATTTAACACTAACTTTACCAAATGGTCAGAAGTGTTATGTGCATCACGGTAAGTCGAGCGATGTTGTAAAGCTTGGTCAACAAATGGGCATGCACAGTGTACAGGGCCACTACCATAATACATTTAAGATTGATTATTGGGGTAATCCAACAGGTCTTTACTTCGGTATGCAATGTGGATGTTTAGTGGATGATTCGAGTTTGGCGTTCAGCTATAACAACGTAAACATCCAACGGCCTGTGATTGGCACTGGTTTGATTATTGATGGTGTTCCTATTTTGGAAGCCATGATCTTGGACAAGAATGGAGATTGGATCGGAAAATGAGTCAAGATTTTGTGTTGTATGAGAGAGTAAAATCTTTGGAAATAGAGCTTGACGAAATGCGTGGTTTGGTTCATAATCTCAAACATGGACAACAAGATATGATCAAACAAATTAGACGCTTGAAGGAGATGAATAATGACGGTAGTGGAAAGTAAGAAGTTTAAAGTTGGTGACAAAGTCATTACCACAAAAGACACTCCCTTACAACCAGAAGGTTGGATTGGATATATTACAGATATTGCTGACACGCTGTCTGCGCTTAGTTATTATGTACAAGCAAAGGGGGATAACACTAGGTTCGGTTTTTATGAACATGAGTTAGAACTTCTGATTAGGCCAGTCGTGCCCACAATTGCCCGACCAATCCTAGAAGAACGTAAGATTGGTAAAGTTCAAATGGATTTGTTTGATTCAGGCTTCCCTAACGCTATCACTGAAGTTGCAAAGGTAATGACGTGGGCAGCAGAGAATAAAGGATATAAGCCTCATGACTGGAAAAGTCTACCAAATGCTGAAACTGAATTCTCTGCTGCTGCCAGTCGGCACCGTGTAAAAGGGTTTATTCAAAAGGCTGAAGGTGTTGCAGCTATTGACAGGACGGATGAAGAGAGTAATATTGTTCA
>JAKFCX010000011.1:0-3056 GCA_036676415.1 Chitinophagaceae bacterium | reverse complement strand
CAAATATCTTTGAAGAATACATCGTTACCATCTTTGTCTTTACCAATTGATTCAGAAGCAAAGTCAATGTTCACTGTACCAGCTAAAGCATAAGCAACAACTAGTGGTGGTGAAGCAAGATAGTTACCTTTTACAAGCGGATGAATACGTCCTTCAAAGTTACGGTTACCTGAAAGTACAGATGTAACTAATAGATCGTTTTCTGCAATTGTTTTTTCAATTTCTTCTTTTAATGGACCGGAGTTACCGATACATGTTGTACAGCCATACCCAACAAGGTTGAAGCCGATTTGCTCTAAATATGGAAGTAATCCAGAATCACGAAGGTATCCAGTTACAACTTTAGAACCTGGTGCTAATGAAGTTTTAACAAACTTAGGAACTTCCATTCCAAGTTCAACTGCTCTTTTCGCAACAAGACCTGCACCGACTAAAACATAAGGGTTAGAAGTATTTGTACAGCTAGTGATAGAAGCAATTGCAACTGCACCTGTTTTAATCGTTGTTTCGTCACCGTTTTGGAAATTTACAACAGCTGACTTTTCAAGTTCATCCGCTTGTAAGCCGAAGCCTTGGTTTCCTTGTGGAGCAGAAACTGCCTTTACGAACTCTTCTTTCATTTTTGAAAGTGGAATCAAATCTTGTGGACGCTTAGGACCTGAAAGATTTGCTTCGATAACGGAAAGATCAATTTCAACCACATTTGTATAAACTGGCTCGAAAGATGGATCAAAGAATAATCCGTTTTCTTTACAGTATTGTTCTACTACATTGATGTGTTCTTCTTCACGACCAGTTAAACGCATATATGCAAGGGACTCATCATCAATTGGGAAGAATCCACATGTTGCACCATATTCAGGAGCCATGTTCGCAATTGTTGCACGGTCTGCTAATGGAAGGACAGATACTCCAGGTCCGAAGAATTCAACAAATTTGCCAACTACACCTTGGCTGCGAAGAACTTGAGTTACTTTTAAAGCTAAGTCAGTTGCAGTAGCACCGTTTGGAAGCACTCCAGTTAACTTAACTCCGACTACTTCAGGTACTGGGAAGTATGAAGGCTGTCCAAGCATTCCTGCTTCTGCTTCGATACCGCCTACACCCCATCCAAGAACACCAAGGCCATTGATCATGGTTGTATGTGAGTCAGTTCCAACTAATGTATCAGGATATGTTTCTAATTCACCATCAGCAGTTTCTGCTACGTGGACAACATCTGCTAAGTACTCAAGGTTAACTTGGTGTACGATACCAGTTGCTGGTGGAACTGCACGATAATTATTGAATGATTTTTGAGCCCAGCTTAGGAACTGGTAACGCTCAGCATTACGTTCAAATTCTAAATCCATGTTAACACGTAAAGAATCAGCTGAACCGTAAGCATCAACCTGTACAGAGTGGTCGATTACGAGATCAACGGTTTTCTCAGGATTAATTTTATCTGGATCTCCACCAAGGTCAGCCATTGCTTTTCTTAATGAAGCAAGGTCAACTACTGCTGGAACACCAGTGAAGTCTTGTAGGATAACACGTGACGGTTTGAATGGAACATCTACTTCTTTAAGTTCATCTGTTCCCCATTTTGCTAAGTTTTCAACGTGCTCTTTTCCGATGACACGGCCATCGTATTGACGAAGCACAGATTCAAGTAATACTTTTACGGAATATGGCAATTTAGAAACCTTGCCAATACCTGCCTCTTCAAGTGCACTTAAGCGGTAGTAGTGATAGCGTTTACCGTTTACTTCAAAGGAAGTACGTGCGTTAAATACGTCATTTTTCACCATTGTAAAGCCCCCTCATTCGTCTTCATTAAATAAAATTAACGAAAAGTCGAAAAGTTTGAATTTTCCTATCCATCCCTACTTTTCTCACAATTCTAATCTTAATACAACCTTCTACATAAGTAAATAACAAGAAAGTTATTGTGATTGATAAGTTTTTCTTATGATATTTCCGCATAATGTTCAAAATATTTAGAAAAATCTTATAAGAACGTGTGACTGAATAATCATAAAGATTAGAATTATGTACATATTTATTATCTCAAAAAACTTTTTTCTTGTCATTTATTTTACCTTAAAAGGAAATATTATCATTATCAGAGGGAATTCTACAGAATTCTCCTAGGAGGTGAATGATGTGCAAAGAAGAAAGTCAAATCATGTTATTCCAGGCGCAAATGCTGCTAAAGGTCAGGGTCAAGGAGCAGGATTTAACGAGGAAATGGCAAACGAACCGTTAACAATAAAGGAAAAAATGAACAATAAAAAACGGAAAAAGAACCAATAAACGGTACGAACCTTTCGTTTTCGAAAGAAAAAGCAGGAGAATTCCCCTGCTTTTTAACCTTGGATTTAATCTGGGAGATTAACTTCTGCAACGATGCTCTGCAGATCCTGCTGAAAACGTTCAAGTTGTGCTCTTTGGTGTTCGGTTGCAACTTCCAAAGCATTTTCAATTTGCTGGTATGCTTCATTTACTTCTTCTTTTAAATGCTTCAATTGATGCCCGTAACTAGCGTTGTCACTAATGATTGTCGCAGCAAGTCCTTGGGCTTCCTCATATCCTTGCTGAGCAGCTTGAAAAGCTTGCTGCTTATCCTTATTGTACGGAAATTTTTGAGTCACGATATCACTCCCCTCAATCTTTTATAACGTTAAATTGCACACCTTGAACTGAAAATATTCAGCATAAAAAGTCAGCAGCATTGCATCCTAACACTATAGGAGGGATGAAAATGGTGAACAAAAACGACGGCAAGGATATGAGAAGAAATCAACCAAAAATTTCTGGTCAGCCTGAGCCATTAAGTGGTTCTCATAAAGTAAAAAATCGAAACCATTCTCGTGCAAAACATAATACACATCATGATATGTAGAAAAGCGCAAGGTGACTGCCTAGCGGCGACAGGCATAATACGATCCAGCTAGAAGGTTCTTCTTAAACTTTCTGGACGGATTGTAGGAAATGTGGAGGCGACTGTTCTGGGACGAAGGCATAAGACAAACCCTGCAAGAAGGCGGTTTTTTCATTCTTCAGGGGATGGCTTA
>JAKFCX010000010.1:0-28070 GCA_036676415.1 Chitinophagaceae bacterium | reverse complement strand
TCCTCAATATGTTCTTTACAGATTTTTTGTTTTAACTCCAAGCTGTAGTAATTCTTACGGACGAAAATTGTTGATTCGTTCATTTTACACTTAAATTGTGTAAACCCATTTTAGGACAAGACACAGACCTATTTCCTATACCGGTTGGTGCGGACACCAACCGGTATAGAATTTAGTACATAAGTTCAATAGAGTGATTTTGTTCAAAGCCAACAGTCAGCCGGTATCTCGGCAAGCCTATGTTGTGCGTTCGTGTGTTAATCACTTGGTATTAATTGCTTGAGTCGAAAGGCGGCATCAATTCCCGGTCGTGAATTTTTGTCTTGTGAAACAGCTTTCTTATATGCTGCAATAGCTTCATTTTGTTTACCCCATTTTTCAAATGCCCGACCCAGGTACAAGTATCCATACGTATAAGTGGGATATTCATTCACAGCTAATTGAAAAATAGCTGCTGCTTCAGGGTACATAGAGAGCATCAAAAGTCGTTCACCTAATAATTCAAGTGCATAACTGCTGTAATTATAGCTGGTTGAATCGGTCACTTTCATTTTCTTATAAAGCAGGATAGCATTCTCAATTGATGTGTTTTGCATAACTGCAAATAAGGTGTCAGCCAACAACTTCTTTGGCACAGCCCAATTTATGCCACGAAATATATGCATGATGTTTTCAAAAAGTTCATAACTAGACTGATCGGCAGAATTGGAAAGGAGTATGACACACTTCTTCTCAGAAGGTATACGGAACATATTAGCACGAAAGCCACGAATAGCTCCGCTATGTTCCATTGTTTCCAATGTATCATTCTTTGCCAGTATCAGACGCGTAAATTCCCAGCCGAAACCATAAGCGTAATCGGGTGCAACTTTATAATGGGGCGAAGTGTAAAGTTGCCTGTTTTCTCCCGAAAGCAACTGTTGTGTATACAAAGCCCTGTCCCATAAATAAAGATCATTAACTGTAGAATGAACACCACTGGCGCCATAGGTGTTTAAGTTATGGATATAAGATTCATTGATGTACTGATTGCCTAAACGATAGTAACCACTGGCTTTATTTTTCAGAGTTTTTCTATTGTCATCTATTCCTGAGCTGTACATTCTAAGTGGAACAAAAATATTCTCGTTTAAAACTTCTGGTAAATGTTTACCGGTAACCCGCTCAATAATCAGGGCTAAAATGAAATAACCGGTATTGCCATATTTATATTCTGCTCCTGGCTCAAACTCTAAATCCCTGCTGCCAAAACTTTTTAATATCTGAAGCGGTGTGTAGCTTAACTGCATGGAGTCTTCCCACACGTTAGGCAAAGCAGTATAACTTGGGATGCCCGAGGTATGTGTCAATAAGTGCCGGATAGTAACTTTTTTTCCTATGTCCTCTCTATATTCTGGCAGGTAATTACTTATCGGGATATCCAATCCTAATTTGCCTTTTTCAATTAACTGCAGTACCAGCATTGCCGTGAAAGATTTCGATATCGAGCCAATTCGAAAAGCGGTGTTAGACGTATTGGAGATTTTGTGATCGTGATTCGCAAAGCCAAAAGCGTTTTCATAAACAATACCATTATCATCTGCTATTAAAACAGCGCCTTCAAATAAGCCATTCCGGTAATAAGTATTTAATAAGGAATCAAATTTTTTAGGTAACTGTGCAAATAAAACTTGGTTCGCTAATATTAAGAATAGAAAGAATAGTGGCTTGGTCATAAAATCTTCTTTGAAATCAAGTCTCTTTATCATGACGCACAACGAGCAGGGCTTTATGCAGGTTGGGAATTAGAATTCCGTCTGCCGATAACCGCTGCTGATTGAAAATATGTTGATAAATTTAAGTACAAAAGCTGATAGATATTCCTCGGCTGGAACTGAAGCTGGGATTTGCAATTAGCTGATGTTACAAGGTCATGCCCAACTTGCATAAAACCCAATGTTGGTGGCTGGGCTTCTTGTCAGCGAAATTTTATTCCTTCTTTTTCAATTTTGTCTGCTCCAGGTAACACTCCAACGCTTCCAATTTTTCTTGTCGCAAGTTTGTTGTGTATTTTGTATTTCAATTTCCGTGAAGTTGCTTGAATTTCTGTCCAGTCCCACGAACTCACTTTACCGTTAAATGTGGTCGAACCTTCATTCTTTAAAGCTCCAGCTTCATTGAAATGTCCAATATGCGATTGATTAAGTTCATTGTTTTTAAGTCCGCCAAAATATAACTGAATGAGCCCCCAACCATCTGTCGAGTAACGAAAAGTGTGTCCATTGCATCGCTTGGGGTCGAGGTCAATTTTTCTAAATATTGGTTGTCCTTTATGTCGAGGTGTCCAGAGTTGAAATGTTACAGCGAATTTGTCGCCATTGACAAGGTCAAACTTTGATGAGATGTCTTCAACATTTTCGTACTTACAAATTTCTTGTCCGTACAATGAACCTAAGTCGTAAACCTGCAAATCTGTCTCGTTGAATATGTATTCAAGAATTTGAAGTTTGTCTGCCTTGTTTGCGAAAAAGTCGTAAGTCATATTTTGGAAACGGAATGTCTGTTTAGCCTTGCCGCCAACGTTTGTATTAGTGAAATTACACGAAACTCATCAAATCGCAATTGCTTCATTACCATATGATTTCTATTCGCTTTTTGTATTGTCAGTTTCGGCAATGCCAACATTATAATCAAAAAAGCATACACGAACACTGCTTGCTAAACACAAACAAAAAGCTCATGGTAACATTGGGGTACCAGGGAACTGTAGCCCGTGATTTGCGTTATCCCCGAAACATTCCACGAGCCGATAGTTGATTACAGGAGACGAAGTTAAAGTTTCATAGCAGCCTCCATGGTATCTTTTAGTTGACTGGAAGCCTCGTCGAACAGCACATCTTTTACTCTTTTAGAAGCTTTGTTATCGTTCGACTTTTTCACTGTTGCCCTGATCGGATCAAGTGCTTCAAATAAACCAGCGATATGCTTCTCGTAGTGTGCATCTGTTTCCATTGCCTTTAACACATCTTCATATGCATCCAGTATGCTGTAGATTTCTTTTACATTGTCTGCAGTATGCCGCCTTGGTATACGGCGGAACAACTCTTCCAGTTGTGCTATTTCATTCATGGGTAATAATTAAGAAACGAAGATCCTGAATTGGATTTTGATACCTGGTAGTTGTCAGCCTCGTTTACTCATCACATGCAACAAGGTTTGCAGCTCTTCTATCTTTTGATGGGCATTTCGTATCCCTGCTTCAGCGATGTTCCTTGCCCCGGCATTATCGTCCATGACTGCATATTGAAAATTAGCCGCATCAACAAAACAGTCTAAGTTATAAGGCTGCAGTTTTAGCATACTGTCAAACATTCTTTGAATATCCTCCAACTGGTATTGCCCCGATATGTCTTCATCATTCGACAACTGCAGCATGTTAGCATAACCCTGACCGAGGGCAATATTGAATTTTGCACGTTGTAAAAAATCATTGAACTGTGGTATAAAATAGTCGGCTTCTTTGTAATAACTGCTTGCGTGTTCCAGGAATTCCAGTACCGCTTCATTCTGTTTGATAAATTGGTTGATCAGCTCAGTCATTGATGCAAAGATTCACAAATCAATGCGGAATTACTAAAACTCACTGCCGAAGAAGGAATAACATAAACCTGCCAGGTTTCTAATTCATCGTTTTACAGTTCATATCTTCTTCCCTGCCTGATCATCCAAACTTGGCAGGTTGGTAGTTTACTGCCTCCACTTCACAAATTTAAAATCCGTCAGTAACTGGCAAGGCTTACCAGCAGCATCGAAGCCAATGTAAGAAGAATAAAAGCCGTCTCCTTCACCTGAAGAAAACGTTGCGAGGTTATGGTTACCGAAATTGTAGATTGCGTATTTCCATTTATGGCGGTAATTCTTATCAAGTTCAAGATAAATTCCTGTATCCATATTGGTAACATGATCCTTAGGCAGCACTTTGCTGGCTGCGGCATCAATAAATATTCCCACACCGGCATCAACAGAGTAACCGGGACCTTCGTCACTTTCAATGGGCATGGGTTTATGTCCTTCTCTTAATGCAAATTCCCATTTCACTACCGGTTCTTCACTAAACATGATCCTTGCAAATGCTACGCTTTCTACGTCCTTTGTTTTGGCTATCGCAAGTTGCACCGGGAATTCTCCTGTAGGAAATACCTGGGTAAAAGGAATGCCGTATTCATCCATATGCATCGGGTCACACGCAATGATACTTCCACTGGGCACTTTTAGTTTGCCGATGTTCACACCAAAAAGGGTGACCGTGTCTTGCTTATTTATATGTAATGTTCCTGCAATAAATGCCGTTTCAAAAAGTGCAGGAGTGGCAAGGATCTTTACTGGTGAAATTTGTATCGTATCCAGTGGCTTCGCAGAAACCGCCGGGCCTCCACCAAAGGGATGATCAATACTGTTACAGCTGAGTAGTACAAAAGCAATAAAGATGTATTTCATAAATGCAATGCTAGCAGTTATGATCGGGGAAGCTTTAAAGAGAGTGATGAAATGATGTTATTAAGTGATGAATGAGTAAGATACTTCCATAACCACAACAACCTGCCAGGTTTCCGCTTCATCTTTTTGCAGATCATATATTCATCCTTGCCCATTCAACAAAGCTGACAGGACAATTACTCATCCTCCATTGCATCATAGTACCCCTGCTGCTGAACCTTGTGAAACAGTATAAACTTTTCGACACCGCCAAAAAAAGATAACACATGCTCCCGACAAATCTTACTGGCAGTATCATTACATATTGCTTTAAAAGACGAATATTTCCATTCCGAATAATCTTGCGAATAATGGTGATGCATCGGATTCCTGTGGATATACCACACCGTCCATGCTAAATGATTATCATTTTCAATCTTATTCCGTTTGAATGGTCGCATAAATAAGTTGCCCTTACGGCCTGTTGCTGTATTCAGCCATTTAGTATAAGCGTTGCAACAATCGCTGAGGGCTTTTGATATTTCTTTCCCTGTACTTTTCTCTTTTATCGTTATGAGCAAATGAAAATGATTTGGCATAAGACAATAACACCAGATACCCATGAAAGGCAGCAAATACTTCTCCATGCATTTCAGAAATCTTGTGTAGTCACCAGTAGTAGTAAATAACAACTCACTACCGGTTGCACGGTTGTAGATATGATACATACCATCATCATCAAGGGGAAGGGTTCTGTTAGACATGAGTGCATTTTTTGCTTAACAGCAGGAGTAATATACAAAAACCCCATAAAACCTGTCAGGTTCCCCCCCTTCATCTTTTTGCAGCTCATATCTTCTTCCCTGATGAATCAACCAACCTGACAGGTTAGGCAGCACACAAAAACCTGTCAGGTTTCCGCATCAGGGGTTTCCAGCTGATCTCTTCTTGTTTGCTTGATCAGCAAACCTGACAGGTTAGGGCACACAAAAACCTGTCAGGTTTCCGCATCAGAGGTTTTCAGTTGATCTCTTCTTGTTTGCTTGATCAGCAAACCTGACAGGTTATATCCTCCCAAACTTCCTCCTGAATGCAATCAACAAACTCACCACATCATCATAACTTTTCAAGCCTGCTGTTTGTGCATTGGCTTTCAGGTATTGCTCGTACATAGCCATTACTGCAAACGACATATTTTCTGAAAGCTGTGTACGGTTTCGCCTAAAGAACTCACGGATCTTTCTCCTGTCATACCGAACCATGGTATCTAAGTTTTGGTTGTATGCTTTTAGCTGTGCCATCACGGTCGTATCTCCTTCTTCAAATGAAGTATAAAGCAGTTTGCTTTGAACAGATGTATAGAGATCAAGATAAACAGAGTAACGGAAGTATGCATCGTTAGAATAAGAAGCTGCCAGGTATCCTGCAAAACTGGCTTCGTTCTCTTTGGCATAACCTACCTGGTGCCCAATTTCGTGGCAGAGCACAAAAGGCTTCATCACTTCAGGTAAATGTGTTCTTAGCTGTGCTTCTCCTGTAAAAGGATTGTAGTAACCGGAAAAACCAAAATATTCAGCAGCCCTTGAATACATGCTCTTCTTGATAGAGATCACTGAATAATCCAAAAAAGGAAAAGCCACAGCAGCCTGCTCATAACTTTTTGCTGCCTGCGTTTTCAATGTTGCGAAAGACCGGTGGGGTAAGATAGTGTCAGGTGAAACCAATTTCCTGTTCTCATTCAACTTAACGATCACTTCTTCTAATAACTGCTTCACCTCGGCAGATGAATATGCTCCTTTGGGTAATTGCAACTGGTGGTCGATACCATGCCGATGATAATTCCAGCCCCAGACCAGGTTGAAGATGATGTATATCCATAAAATAAGCCTGGCCAGTTTGAAGGTCCTGCGGATGGTTTTCTGCTTCGTGATCTTTCGCTGAACCGTGGCTTTTATGGTTGTAAAGATTTTGATAACCAGCCATAATCCCAGTAAAAAGTAAAATATATCTCCAATGCTGAAAGGCAACCAGCCAAACAGGAACCTTTGAACAATAGCGATATACGGATAGATCTTTATAGAATATACCGATTCGATCCAGCCATGCAGGTAGGTGACGATCGTCACAAGTATTGCCAGGAATACCGGAATGATCCACTTCAACCACTCTTTTCCTGTAAATTGCCTTGCCTTTGAAGGGTTTTCCATAACAATTTGCCAAATAACGGAAGATTAGGGGGAAAACCAATTTTCCCTTTGCATTTCTACTGCTTTGCCTTACCTTTGCCAACCCTAAAAACCGGCCTATGAGTAACAGAAGGGAATTTGAAATTGCGTTTGTTGGGTTAAAGCCGGGTATTCATGTATTTGAATACAAAATAGCGGATAAGTTCTTTACAGAATATGGTGAGCAGGATTTTGAACATGCCGAAGCCAATATAAAGCTGAGTTTGGAAAAGAACACAGGCTTTATGTTACTGAAGTTTGACGTTGACGGATCGGTTGATACGAATTGTGACCGATGTGGCAACCCGTTAAAAGTGCAGCTTTGGGATGAGTTCAATATCGTGGTGAAGATGGTGGAAGACCCTGAAATGATGAACAACCAGGAAGAAGATCCGGATGTTTATTATATCGGGCACAATGAAAGTCATTTGTTTGTGGCCGACTGGATCTACGAATTCATCAACCTGAGTTTACCGATGCAGAAGGTTTGCCCGGATAATGAAAAAGGAGAATCACAATGCAACCCGGAAGTGCTGGAAAAGCTGAAGCAGATGGAAACTGAAGCTGAAGATACCACCAACCCGATCTGGAAAGGACTGGAACAGTTCAAGGATATTGACGAGAAGAAGAATTAAAACACGTTTCTCGTTTGTGGTTTCTGGTTGATCGTTTCTCGTTAGCTGTTGAATTTTGGAATCGGTGATTGAATTGTAGCCACCCAACGAGAAACCAAAGAACGAGGAACAAGAAACAAGAAACGGAACGGCTGAGTAAAGGACAGGAACCTGAAAGGTGCGACGCAACGAAGTTTAATAGTGAACCGAAAGGTGACTAATAATAAATAAGATTTTTAATAAAGGATAAAACAACAGGTTATGCCAAATCCTAAACGGAGACATTCCCAGCAGAGAAGTGCTAAGAGAAGAACTCACTATAAAGCTGAGGAAGTTACGCTGAGCAAAGACACAACGACAGGTGAAATACACCCACGTCACCGTGCACATGTTAGTGAAGGTAAATTGTTCTACAAAGGAAAATTAGTAGCTGAGAAAGCTCCTCTGAAAGCCTAATTGTTGCTTCACAATATTGATTGACCTGGCAAGTTCTGGAAACATGTCAGGTCTTTTCTCTTAACTAAACTGCCAGGGTATGAACATAGCCATTGATATGATGGGTGGAGACTTTGCACCGTTAGAAGCTGTGAAAGGTTTACAACTGTATATGAATGGCAATGCTGGTCCGGCAACCATCTTCTGTGTGGGAGATGAAGAACAGTTGAGAAAACTGCTGGATGAACACCAGGTGATCTCTCCGAACATTCATGTAGTTCATGCACCTGAAGTGATCGGTTATAATGAACCTCCTACCAAAGCACTAAAAGAGAAACCGAAGTCTTCTATTTCTGTTGGATTTCATTTACTGGCTACCGGTAAAGCCGATGCATTTATCAGTGCAGGTAATACAGGTGCTATGCTTGTTGGTGCTATGTTCAGCATTAAAGCAATTGAAGGAGTTCAGCGACCTACTATTGCTACGGTGATGCCGAAGCTGGAAGGTAAAACAGGTTTACTGGTAGATGTTGGATTGAATGCTGACTGCAAACCGGAACATCTTGACCAGTTTGCTATCCTTGGAAGTCTTTACGCTAAAAATATTCTTGGTATTGATGAACCAAAAGTAGGTTTAGTGAATGTGGGTGAGGAAGAAGGAAAAGGTAATGCTTTGGCACAAGCCACTTATCCCCTGCTGAAGGAAAATAAGCAGGTAAATTTCATTGGTAACATAGAAGGTCGTGACATATTTAACGACAAAGCCGATGTAATGGTGTGTGATGGTTTTACCGGAAACATCATTTTAAAGATGGCCGAGAGTTTTTATGAAATTGCCCGTCACCGTAACTTTCATACAGACGAATACCTGCAACGTTTCCATTACGAAAACTATGGTGGCACACCTGTTCTTGGTGTTGCAAAACCGGTGATCATTGGTCATGGTATCAGTTCTGCCACTGCTTTCTGGAATATGATACGGTTGGCAGAAAGAATGATCGAGACCGATGTATGTGGACAGATGAAAGGAAGCTTTTCTGTAGCCAACGACAGTGCTGCTATATAACTTTGCTTGCGTCGCACTCTTGTACTTATTATATACTATGCAACTTTTCTGCAGCCTTTCCTCCTTCGGCATATCTTAAATAAATGACAATCTGCATAAGTAGTTGTAATAATTGTTGATCTTAGAATTATAAGATCAATCTCCAGCCATGAAGTACTTCTGCTTAGCACTATCCTGTTTCTTTTCCATTTCCATATCGGCACAGACCAAACAAAAAGCGGAAGCTGAGTTTCTTCAACTGCTCAACAAAGTAGTGAAGCAGTCTGTTTCGCAACACTGGGCTTATGAAGATCCATTTACAGTGGACAGCGCTTTTCATATAACTGGTGATACACTCACTGCAACATTCCGGTTTACCAATGATAGCGGTTCTTATCGTATAAGATATGCAGCACCCATTTCAAAGATCAGCAGTGTTGACCAGGACGTTTATATTATTCTCAGTTTCCCCGGAAGAATGGTAAATGTTTATGAATCATTGAATGGAAGCAATTGGGTACACATTAGTAAACGAGACCTTTTTCATATCGGTGCTTTTTCGCTTGACCAGGAAATGTACCCTGGTGTAAAAGAAGCATTAGAAAGGGCCTGGCTGAAACTCTCTTCTTACTACAAATAAAAAAGCCCGGAATAATCCAGGCTTTTCATGATATGCTATTGCTTTTATTTCTTGTCTACGTCGAATCCCATATTGTATAATAGGAATGACCATTTATCGGCCTGCTCTTCTATTATTTTAGAAGTTGGTTTACCAGCACCATGACCGGCTTTTACCTGTATGCTGATCAAGACAGGATTATCACATCCTTGTTTCTCCTGCAATTCTGCTGCATATTTAAATGAATGAGCAGGTACTACCCTGTCATCATGATCTGCAGTAGTAACCAATGTTGCAGGATAACAAACACCTTTCTTTACATTATGTACCGGTGAATAATTCAACAGGTACTTGAACATTTCTTCATTATCATCGGCTGTTCCATAATCATAAGCCCATCCTGCACCTGCAGTGAATTTATGGTAACGCAACATATCCATCACACCTACAGCCGGGAAAGCCACACGGAATAATTCAGGACGCTGGGTCATTGCAGCACCAACTAATAAGCCACCGTTTGATCCTCCTGAAATCGCTAAGTGATCAGATGAAGTATATCCCTCTTTGATCAGATATTCTGCAGCAGTAATAAAATCATCAAATACATTTTGCTTCTGCATTTTTGTTCCTGCTTTGTGCCATTCATCTCCATACTCACCACCACCACGAAGATTTGGTACGGCATATACACCACCCATTTCCATAAACACAAGATTACTGATGCTGAAACCAGGTGTTAGATTAACATTGAATCCGCCATAACCATATAGCATCAAGGGATTGTTACCGTTCAGCTTGATTCCTTTTTTGTAAGTAATGATCATCGGAACTTTGGTTCCGTCTTTTGAAGTATAGAATACCTGTTTGCTTTCGAAATCGTCCGGGTTGAATTTCACTGCAGGCTTTTTATATACTGAAGACTTGCCTGAATTAATATCATATTTAAAAATGGTAGACGGATACACGTATGAAGTGAATGAGAAATAGATCTCTTTCTGGTTCACCTTTCCACCGAAACCACCTGCAGTTCCCAAGCCTGGTAAGGTGATGGTTCTTTCCAGTTTTCCGTTCAGATCATACTGTTTTACTTCAGAAACAGCATCCTTCAGGTATTGAGCAAATAGTTTTCTTCCAGCAGTTGAAACAGACAAAGGAAACTTTGTTTCAGGTATCACATCTTTCCAGTTTTCTGCCTTGAGATTCTTTGCATCGGCAACTACCAGTTTCCTGTTCGGTGCATTTAAATTGGTGAGGATATAGAGCTTTCCTTTTTCAGCATAAACTACATCATACTCAAAATCGTAACCGGTGGCTACCGGAATTATCGGGGCATCTTTCTTACTAAGATCCTGGATGTATAACTCTGAACCGTATGTTGCATTTGCTGCAGATATCACCAAAAACTGCTGGTCTTCTGTTACCCCACCACCAATATATCTACGTGGAGTTTCTTCTCCACCGAAAACCAGTTTATCCTGGCTTTGTGGAGTACCTAGTTTATGATAGAATAATTTATGGTGTTGTGTTTTACCAGATAACTGGCTGCCATCTTTTGGTTTGTCATAACTGCTGTAGTAAAAGCCGTCATTTCCTTTCCATGATAAGCCACTGAATTTTACATTGTATAAAGTATCTCCGAGTTGTTTTTTATCAGCTGTTCTGAGCACTACAACTTTTCTCCAGTCAGACCCACCTTCTGAAAGCTGGTAAGCAGCCAACGATCCGTCTTTTGAAAAATCAATACCGGCAAGTGATGTTGTTGCATCAGCCGTAAACTTGTTTGGGTCGAGAAATACTTCAGGCTGACCTCCATCTTTCTGACGATACAAAACTGATTGGTTTTGTAACCCATCATTCTTGAAAAAATAAGTATAAGCACCTTCTTTAAATGGTGCCCCGAATTTTTCATAGTTCCATAAAGCCGTTAACCTGTCTTTGATCTTTTTGTGAAAAGGGATCTGGCTCATATAACCATTGGTAACGGTATTCTGAACCGTAACCCAGGCTTTTGTTTCCTCACTCATGTCATCTTCCAGCCAGCGGTAAGGATCAGCAACGGTGGTTCCGAAGAATACATCGGTCTGGTCTACTTTTTTTGTCTTGGGATACGTTCCTTTAAAAGCTCCCGGTTTATCCTGGGCCAGCAATGATCCACTGCCCAATAATGCACAAAGGCAGATAGAAGTAATTTTCATATACAATCAATTTTTAGAAGGGCTGAAGATAAGAAGTTTCAACTTTCAGCCACACTCACCAGTAAAAGGAGCAGAAATATGCTTTAATGGTACAGGCTTTGAAACCTGTTTGTTAAAGAGAAAGCGTATGAAGCGGATAATGATGTGGCTGCTTGGGGTTTTGGCAGGCTTTTCAACAACAGCACAGGTTGTTACTTTAACGGTGAATGGCAACAGGAACCAGCAGGTAGTGATAAACGACAGGGTTTATACTATTGAGAACAACAACACCAATAATGTAAGTAAGACCTTCACCATAAACAATTTACGACCAGGAGCATACACCATACAGCTGGTGAGGATCAACGACACGAATGTAAATGATGAGGATATCGCAAATCAATCAAATTTACCGTTGACCAAAACCACTAGTACATTCAATGTGAAGGAAGGTTTTGATGTGTCGATCATTATTGCAGCAAACGGAGTAGTACAGGTGAAGGAAAAACAAATAGCCGGTACCACTTCAGACCCGATGGTGGCCTTGACCGATGCCGCCTTTAGAACAGTTTTAAGCGACGTAGAATATCACTGGAGAAATACAAGAAAGATAACGGCTGCACAAACTGCTTTTACTAATAACAATAATTACTTTACTGCGCAGCAGGCAAGACAGATCATACAAGCTGTTGCAGGTGAAGAAAACCGGCTGACGCTGGCAAAACTGGCACATAGCAGGATCGTTGACCCGGGAAATTTTCTACAGGTATCCAATCTCATTCTTACACCAGCAGGCAAAGATGAGATGGCTACGTTTCTGAGAACCCAAACCAGGTCAAATGTGATAACAAGCTATAGTGAAAGTTTCAGGCAACCTATCAGTGAAACGAATCTTGACGCTCACCTGGAAAATATTGAACGCAGCTGGCATTCTACTACAAGAGTAAATGCCGTTACAGAAATCATCAATAATGAAACAAATTATTTTACCGCAGCACAGGTAAGAAGACTGATAGAAATGGTTGATTTTGAAAGTAACCGTTTGCAACTTCTGAAAAGAGTGTATACCCATGTGGTAGACCCGGCAAACTTTGCTCTGCTTTATAAGCTGCTGGCTACCGATGCAGCTAAAATAGAATTGATCAATTACGTGAAAACAGCAGCTGAGAATGGTGGCCTGGTAAATCATAACCTGAACAAGATCCCCCTGAGCGAGAAAGAATACACTGCGTTGGTCGTAAAGTTCCGGGAACAAAATAGTAAAGACAATGCAATGAATGCACTCTCAGAAATATTTGCGAACCCTGTACACTATTTTACTACGCAACAGGCAACGCAACTGATGAGTATGGTAGATGGTGAATTAACAAGATTGAGCCTGGCAAAAGCAGCATATAGAACAATTACTGACCCGGAGAATTATGTGTCGGCCATGAGCCAGTTATTGAATTCTGCTGTTACTGTGAACGAATTGAATATCTACGCTTACTCTTATAGGGGTGTGCAGTAATTATTGAGGACTTATAACTTTTCCAAAGTTTGGAACTTTGGAAAAGTTCGTCTATCAATTTAATCTTACCAAGTTTAGAACTTTGGAAAAGTTGGTCTACACGTCAATATCTTAGTTCAATAAGGTATCATTTGAATTCTTCTTGCTACCAAAGATGGCAGCAATTGCTCTCTGCAATGGATGTGATGGATACTGTTGCATATAGGTGATGATAGACTTCATAGTTATAGAAGCCTGCTCTACCGAGATTCCTGACTGTGCCGCCATTAAGTAGACGAAGTCTTTTACCGATTTATGTATTACTGCTTTGCTCACGTTGCTCATTTTCTATAATAAATGAAAAAGCATGCCAACAGTTGTAACTATAGACGCTGCCATCTTTGCATTGGTGACCAGTTACTTATTAAACTTGAAATGGGGAATTGGGGATTTGTAATTGGGAATTTGGTGATGCGGATTTCCAGGTTAACTGCAAATATTTCGTGAAAGCATCCCGGTTGGAAATCTAATTAACAAACTTCCACTACAAGCTGTAGTAATTTTGAATGAAACACCGTTGTTAACCTGTGAAAAAACTTCTTTGCTTTTTTATCCTCGTTTTAGTATTTGCCGGTAAAGCATCTGCTCAAAAAGTAGATAGTATTTACTTTAACCTGTATACTGACAGCCTCAAGAAAGGTTCTTTACATTACAACTATATAAATGTAGATGGTAAACTCAGCAATGGAAGCTGGTTACCGCTTGATTCAACACAGATCATCTTTACAGCCTCTGCCGGTAAGATGAAAGGCAATGTACTCACACTGGATTCTGCTGAGAAAGCTGCATTCGTGGTTGTGACTGCTACATTAAGATCCAATCCCGTGGTGAAGAAAGAAGTAACGATCTATATTAAAAAAGTGTTGAATGATGAGTTGCTGAAATCGGAAGAAGAACTTATTGGTGGGTGGCAGAAGAAGAATCGAAAAAAGAATTAATAAAAAAACCCTCATTGCTGAGGGTTTTTTATGTTACATCTTCTTAGCGTCTTCCAGGAATTTGGCAAGACCAATATCAGTTAACGGGTGTTTCAATAACCCGAAAATAGAATCTAGAGGACAGGTACAAACATCAGCACCGGCTTCTGCACATTGTACAATGTGATTGGCTGTACGGATCGATGCTGCTAATATCTCAGTTTTGAAACCCTGTAAAGCATAGATCTGTGCTATTTGTTCAATCAGTTGAACACCGTTCCAGCCACTGTCGTCGATACGACCAATGAAAGGTGACACATATGTGGCCCCGGCTTTTGCAGCCAGTATTGCTTGTCCGGCAGAAAAAACCAGCGTACAGTTTGTTTTGATGCCATTATCTGTAAACCATTTGATTGCTTTTACCCCATCTTTTATCATCGGCACTTTTACGATGATGTTTGGATGGATGGCAGCAAGTTTTTTTCCTTCTTCTATGATGGTGCTTAATTCTGTGGTCAGCACTTCTGCACTCACATCACCATCTACCATTTCGCAGATAGCTTTGTAATGGTTGGCGATAGCTTCTTCTCCCCTGATGCCTTCTTTGGCCATGAGTGAAGGATTGGTAGTAACTCCATCAAGAATACCCAGGTCGTTGGCTTCTTTGATCTGTGCTAAATTGGCGGTATCTATAAAAAACTTCATAAAGTGGTATTATGGCAGCGAAGATAAGTAGTTAGGGTAAAGGGTGATTAAGGTAATTCAGTTTGTTAGAAACTGGTAGAATACTTATCAGGCAAAACACGGCTTCATTAAAACCAGATTCACAGCCTTACAGCCGTACCTGTTGCAACCACCATTAACATACTGCCACCGCTTCCGATTGTTTCGAAATCAAGGTCAATTCCTACAACTGCGGTAGCACCCAGCTGTTGTGCTTTCTGCGAAAGCTCACTCAATGCACTTGTTTTTGCTTCTTCAATACCCTTTCATAGGTACCACTTCTGCCTCCTACGATATCACGTATTCCTGCAAACAGGTCTTTAAAAATATTAGCCCCGATAATGGCTTGTGCAGTTACAACGCCCAGATAGGTTTGTACTGGTTGTCCTTCAATAGCTGGTGTGGTGGAGAGTATCATAATTATTGTATTAAGGAAATGTAAGGTAAAGGAAAAATTGAATGTGTGAATGCCACATAAAGAGCTTGGAATCCCACCAATTTTCCAAACGACTAACCAATAAATAATTTAGGTATTTAAAACTTGTTGTGTGTGGTCTTAGACCTTACATTTGCACCCGGCAGGTCTTACACGACCAGCTCCTGCTGAATCCTCCCAGGACCGGAAGGTAGCAAGAGTAGGCGGTTGTAGCGGTGCGATGTGAGTAGCCTGCCTTTTTTTATCTCGGATTACACGAATTAGAATTCGGAAAACGAATTACACGTATTTCCTCACCTGATTCCTGATTACAAATAACTGATTTTACAATCCGGTTCTGTTCATACGGGAATTAACAGTTGTATATCCCACTAATTCGTCGTGTCTTCCGCTTAAAGACCGGTAATACACCAGAATAGTATAATCATTTTCCGTTTCCCAGTAATTACCATCTGTTTGTTCTACTGTTGGAACATCACTGTTAACATCCTTGGTAACATAGGTATAGCTGTAATAGCCTTGCTTTAGTACCAGTTCTTTTTCATACACTCCCAGTGTTGCATTGTACTCCATTTTAGAACTATTGTCAATCTTGTAGCCTGTAAGTTCACCTGTGATAAATACTTCCTTGCTTGGATAAGGCTGATTATTAGTAGGAACAAACGTGAACTTCACTTTGGCATAATCACCCTGCCACCATGGATTGATCAGGTCTGTTGTAGTGATATCGTAAAAACCGTTATAATCCCTGAAGAAAAGATAACGCTGTGTTGTTCTTTCTCCGTCCGGTTTTGCCACGATATAAAAAGGCTTCTGCGTAAGATCATTGGAATCTATCCGATCACTTTTAAAACGAAAACTTCTCAGATCTATCCACCGGAACTCTTTTCCACCAGGAAACAAAGCATCATTCTCCGTATTGTATTCGAGGGTGTATTGTTTGATGAAAGTAGGTTGAATGGTTCTTGCCGTATTATCCCAGCGATGATTCTGCAGTATTACTGTCTTTACCTGTTGCTGTGGATTGAGGATATCCAGCTTTGCTTTATTTACCACCAGCTGCACTTTCTGGTGTGTTTTAAAGAACTGTGCACTGAAAGGTTGCTGAATCTGTGCACCTACGTCTGCTTTCTGATCTACCACCAGCATTCTTTTAGTGAAAGCAAGTTTTGAAGTATCACCATTCAAAAAAACCTTGAGTATATAATTACCGCTTTTAGAAGGCACACAATTCCTGTCTGGGAGTGTTGCCTGGTAATGTACATATTCCTGCGTGGCGATAGATGACACCCTGTACTGACTTAACCTTTGTTGTGTAAACCCCTTGATGAAATCAAATGGTCCCAGGTAAGGATTCGGCTTCCAGTCAGCATCACATAACTGGAAAGTGTAGGAATAGCTTTTTACATATCCATCCGTATCATCAAAATGCAGTTCCAGTTGTTCTATTGCTCCAAGGCTGATCACAGGATAAGACAACTGGTTGCTTTTACTGAACAACTTCACCGTCCTGATGTTCTTGTGATATATCTCATCAGGTAATTGTGCATTTGTAATAAAAGGAACAAAGAATAAGCAAATCAGCCAGCGCATGCCAAAAATTTTCTCTAAACTAACAATAATCAACCACCAGCGAACATTGGTAGTGAGTATTAACTTATTTTGTGCTTTAAATCCTCTTAATATCAACAGATGAATGTTTCCCGGTTTATAGGTGAGCGAGTTGCATTTAGTAAACAAAGATCATTTTCTAAGTTTATTATACGCTTGTCTGTAGCAGCTACTGTTGTGAGTGTAGCAGCGATGATCATTACGCTTGCATTTGTAAATGGATTTCAACGAACGGTGAGTGAGAAAGTTTTCAGCTTCTGGGGACATATACGTGTGCAGCGTTACGAGATGAATAAATCGCTGGTGGCTGAAGAAACACCGATGACTAGAGACGATTCCATTGTGAAAGCATTACGTCGTTTTCCCGAAGTAAAACAGGTACAGGCATTTGGTACAAGATCAGTAGTAGTGGAAAAAAGGAGAAACATCGAAGGCCTGTTGTTCAAAGGTGTTGAGGCCGATTATGCATTTAGCAACCTGGAGCCTTTTATTACCGAAGGAAAATGGCTGGACTTTACCGATTCGCTGTACAGTAAGAACATACTGGTATCTGAACAGATAGCCAAACAACTGGAACTGAAACTAAATGATACGCTGACTGTTTATTTTATCTCCGGTGATCAGCAAGGAAGCACTTACAGGAAACTGATTGTTTCTGCTATTTATAAAACAGGCATTGAAGAATATGATAAACTATTTGCTATTGGTGATATAAGACTGATTCGCAGATTAAGTGGCTGGCAGGAAGATGAGATCGGTGGTTATGAAGTGTTTTTGAGTGATTACAAAAAGATGGACACGGTTAATAACTACTTAATGGAACGTGGTGTGTTACCTGATATCTGGATTAGCAGAACCGTTAAGCAGATATACCCCAATATTTTCGACTGGCTGAATATACAGGACGTAAACCGTAACGTGATATTCGTGGTGATGTCTGTTGTTGCTGTCATTAACCTGATCACCTGTTTACTGATCCTTGTTTTGGAACGAACAAGAATGATCGGCATATTAAAAGCTATTGGCAGTACAGACTGGATGATCCAGAAGATATTCCTGTTTCATGCATCGATCATTAGTGCTGCAGGTGTGGGATTAGGACTGGTGATCGGATTGGGACTTTGTTTCCTGCAACAAGCAACTGGTTTCATTCAACTTGATGAAACAGCATATTATGTTTCTACTGCACCTGTTCACATCATCTGGTGGCAGGTGGTTTTGGTTTGCCTGGCAACGTTGGTAGTATGCTTTTTATCGTTGATCATTCCTACGCTGATTGTCAGGAGTATAAGACCGGTAAGAGCTATTCAGTTCCGGTAGTGTGCTGATGAACAATGAACTAAAAGTACAAGGGTGCGACGCAACAAAAGTTTCATTAACAACCGAAGTTGATTCAACAATATTTCCACAAATGTTAGGATTTTGTTACCTGTGCTGTCGGCTCAATAATTGTATTTTTGCCGGGCATGAGTAAGAAAGATAAAATGGTGAGGGTTGCTATCCTTGATATGTATGCCGGAGAAGCGAACCAGGGTATGCGTTGCATCAGACAGATCTTGAATGAATGGGCTGGCAAGTATGGTTACAAAGTAAAGGTGGATGAGTTTGAGGTGCGTTTATCGAATAATGTTCCCGATACTTCTTATGATATTTATATTTCTTCCGGTGGTCCGGGTTCTCCTTTAGAAAGTGAAGGCAGCGAATGGGAAAAAGTTTATTTCAACTGGCTGCAAAGCATAGAAAACTGGAACAATAGTTCTGATAATTATCCTAAGAAATATGTGCTTTTTATTTGTCACAGCTACCAGCTAGCCTGCAGGCACTATAATATTGGAAATGTTTGCAAAAGAAGATCTACTGCATTTGGTGTGTTCCCGATTCATTTGAACGAGCAGGGTGAAAACGAACCTTTGTTCGATATTATGCCGAATCCTTTTTATGCTGTTGACAGCAGGGATTACCAGGTGATCGAAGCCAATTTTGTTGGGTTGGTAAAATCCGGCGCTACCATTCTTGCTATAGAAAAAGACAGGCCCCATGTTCCACTTGAAAGAGCCATCATGGCTGTGCGGTTCAATCCATATTTTGTAGGAACACAGTTTCATCCTGAGGCAGATGCCGAGGGTATGAGTATGTATTTACAGCGTGAGGATAAGAAGAAAACCGTGATCGAAAATCATGGCGAGGAAAAATGGAAAAGCATGATCGAAGACCTGGGTGATCCTGCGAAGATCATGTGGACCTACTCCAATGTTTTACCTAATTTTCTTAACCAGGCTGTTGAAGAACAGGTGTTGCAGCACTAGTATTGTTTGTTGATGCTGCGTTTATAGCCTGTATCAGCCACGATACTTCACCTCTTGTATTAAATGAATGCAGCACGATCCTGAGTCTTTCTTCACCTGCAGGTACCGAAGGATAAAATATTGGCCTTACATCGTAACCTGCTTCTTTTATCTGTTCAGCCAGCTGTTGTACATTCTCTATGCCCGGAACAACTAAGTGCTGTATAGGAGTTAATGAATCGATTTTGGTAAAAGGCATATCTGCATCCCTGAAAGTTCCGATGATCGTATTGAGATGTTCTCTTTCCTGCCAGAGCTGTGGCAATATTTTATAGCTCTCCCAAATGGTAGAAACTGTTTGCTCAGATAAAGTAGTTGAATGTATTAACTGGTTACAGAAGTTGAGCAAATAATCTTTCAGTTTTTGTGATCCCATTACTACTGCACCATGACAACCTGATGCATTTCCAAAACCATGTATCCTTGCAAAAACTGAATCACCCAAAGCAAGATCGTGAACAAGGCCTTCACCTTTTTCACCAAATATGCCGATGGAATGAGATTCGTTAACAATTAGATGAGCATGATGATCAGTACACAGGTCAGCTAATTCTTCTAATGGAGCGATACTTCCATCTGTATCAAAAACAGCTTCGGTAAATACGAAGATATTCCCACTACCCTGTTGTATCTTTTGTTTAAGATCATTAAGATCATTATGAACAAAAGTTGAAGCCTGGGCTGCAGATAATTTTGCACCATCTTTTACTGAAGGATGGCATAGCTCATCAAAAAGAATGGTATCTCCTTTTTGTGGAACGGAAGCCAGCACACCAATATTTGCATCATACCCTGAGCTGAATATTACCGCAGCTTCTGCATGATGAAATCCTGCAATACGTTCTTCGGTTTCTTCAATTACGCGGTAGTTTCCAGAAAGCATCCTGGTTCCACTTGAACCTGTATGCAAACCGGTTGGCCTGTTTCGCAATAACCGATTACGGATAATACCGAGATAATCGTTAGAACAAAAGTCTATCTGGTCGCCACGTAAGTATAACTGGCGAAGGAAATTCTGCTCTTTACGTTTGTTGAGTCTTGTTAAAAGAAAATCGTCGTTGTACCTCATTTCCACACAAAAGGATTGTTTTAGATATTTGCAACTAACTTGCCAAGCTGCTTTAACTATGGAACTTTCACAAGACACGAAAAATATTCTGGGACTTCAGCTACCTACAGACCCGAGATGGGTTGATCTTGCCAGCCTGAGCCTGGAAGAGATATTAACAGACCACGCATATTGTGAACAAAAAGCTGCCACCACCTGCATTTCGCTGATCCAGCGGTACTCCGAAAAAGAAAAAGTTGTGTGTGAACTTGCCCCAATTGTTACGGAAGAATGGGGACATTTCAGGCTTGTGCTGAATGAACTGCATAAGAGAAACCTGAAGCTGGGTAAGCAACGAAAGGACGAGTATGTAAATAAGTTACTGGCTTTTCAAAAGACCGGGGGCAGGCTTGAAGACCGTTTTTTAGACCAGATGCTCACCATGGCTTTGATAGAAGCCAGGAGCTGCGAAAGATTTAAAAGACTGAGTGAAGGACTGGATGATGAATACCTGCGAAATTTCTATCGCCGTTTTATGGAAAGTGAAGCCGGGCATTATACATTATTCATTGATCTTGCCGAAACATATATTGACAAGGAAGTTGTTCGCAAAAGATGGAATGAATGGCTGGAATATGAAGCGAAAGTGATGCGTGAAATTGAAGTGAGGGGAGACAGGATACATTAGAATTGCTGCAGTTAAATTTCTGAACATTCCCTAAGCATGTAAGGCTGCTACGGCTTTTCCAAAGTTTTAAACTTTGGAAAAGCTAAATAGTATCTTACAAAAACAGAAACCTGGTTCTGCTAAATTCTGTAACTTAATATTCTCTAAACTCTATTTATGCTACCCGGCATGTACTATCATGTTTACAATCACGCTAATGGTGATGAGGATATATTTAGAGAACCAGAAAATTATCGTTGGTTCCTGAAGCAATACAATACCTATATAACCCCAGTTGCTGAAACATATGCATATTGCCTCTTGCCTAATCATTTTCACTTTCTGGTCAGAATAAAAAATGCTGACACGCTGCTAAAAACTTTTCCAAAGTTCGAAACTTTGGAAAAGTTGGAAACCTCCTTACTTCCAAGCAAACAATTCTCCAGTTTATTTAGCAGTTACACTCAAGGTTTCAACAAACGATATAATAGGAAAGGGTCATTATTCCTGAAGAATTTCAAACGAAAACCTATTATGTCGGATGATTATTTCAGTGTTTTGGTCGCTTATATTCATTTGAACCCGGTGCACCATAAGTTCGCCTCGAATCTAGATGATTGGCATTGGTCGTCGTATAAAACAGTCCTTAGCGAAGGAACCACAGAGCTTGAGAGAGTAATTGTTCTGAACTGGTTTGGTAACGCTGAAAGGTTTGTTTTATTTCATGAACAATACCGTGCATCTAAATTTCCTGAAATTGGAATCTACTGAACTTTTCCAAAGTTTAAAACTTTGGAAAAGTTGACACCATTAGTTTGAGAAGAACTCAACCTCTTTATCCAAATTTAAAAACGGATATCGTTCCTGCAACTGTTTTGTTTTTACAAGTTGAGATTGCAGGAATTGCTTATGCTGGTTACTTTCTGCATTGAATGGTTTATGATTCCTTGCGATAACCAGTTTCCTGATCTCTTCTGATAATTGCCGGGCTTCATCATCAATACAGTTTTCAAAAAACTTATCTAACACGAATTGTGTTGCAGCATAATTTGGATGAGCCAGATCAATATCATAGAAACGGTAATCCCTCAACACATCTATCACTAATTCATAAGCCGGGAAATAATACAGCCTATTGAACTTATTTACGAGGTGGTGCACAGCTTCTATCAGCCTGGCCTTGCTCCTGTTATTCTCCACTACTCCATCTCTTAAATGACGAACAGGACTGATGGTAAATATGATCTTAAGATGATTATTGAATTGAAATAGCTGGTGGATGGTTTCATCGAACTTTGTTACGATCTCTTCTATTGTTAGCAGATGTTTATTAAAAGTCTGTGGCTGGGCTTTATGGCAATTTGCAACAGGCGTTCCCGATTCTGCTAACTTATAAATAAAGGAAGATCCGAGTGTAATGATCAGCCAATCTGTTTCTTTTAAAAACTGGTGTGCGGTTCTTTGCGATCCGTTGATCAGCCTGAGTGCATCTTCCTTATTGGGCTTAGAGAACCTGCTGTGATGTTGCCAGCTATGCCAGCCTTCATTCAATTGAAAAAGATCTTCAGCAGTATATTGTTTATCCTGGATGTAAGAGATGAGGCTGTTACAAACACTGTACGGGTCAAATAAAATCCCGTTAGGATTTTGCATTACATTGAATTTAACATCGGCCAAATGATTGCCGATGTGTTCAGTAAAACAGGAACCAACTAACAGTATTTTATTCCTGTAGTTGATCGGTGTCTCTAATGGCTTTATATTAATCGGTGTAAAAAAGTTCATTCAAATAAATTCAGCAGTCAGACTGTGTTATACAAATATTTCAGCAGCGATCTGCAGGCTTTCTTCCAATGCTTCCTGGTTTAACCTTTCCAGTAAATTCCTTTGTTCTACATAACTGATCATAAGTTCCGTGTTCATGTTACCCACCAAATCATCCTGTGCCATTGGACAACCACCAATCCCTTTCAAGGCACCGTCAAATCGTGTACAACCAGCATTGATTGCAGCTTCCAGTTTATCTTTCCAGTTTGTTGCAGTGGAATGAAGGTGTACACCAATGGTTGTTGATGGATATTTAGGAATTAATGTATTTAATGCAAAAGAAATCTGTGCAGGTGTAGCCACTCCAACGGTATCTGCCAATGAAATGATTGTAATGTCCCTGTTCACCATTTCATCGGCCCACTTTAATAATATGTCTTCGTTGTATTCATCACCATAAGGATTACCAAAGCCCATACTCAGGTAAACAACAAGCTGTTTCTTATTCTTAATACACAATTCCTGTAAACCCTCTACCCTTTCGAGGCTTTCTTCGATGGTGCTGTTAGTGTTCCGCATTTGAAAAGTTGGAGAAATTGAAAACGGAAATCCCAGGTAAGTGATCTCATCATAGATTACTGCTTCTTCGCCACCACGAACATTTGCAACAATAGCCAGGAGTTTGCTTTTACTTGAATCTAATTCCAACTTACCAATCACATCTTTTGTATCTGCCATTTGAGGAATGGCTTTCGGCGATACAAAGCTTCCGAAGTCAATAGTATCAAACCCAACTTTCAGTAAAGAATTGATGTAACGTATCTTTTGTTCTGTTGGAATAAAATGTTTCCAGCCTTGCATGGCATCTCTTGGACATTCTACCAGTTTGATCGTACTCATTGTTCAGTAAAATATTTAATTGCCAGTTCATATCCTTTCAATCCAAGACCACTGATCGATCCTTTGCATTTAGAAGAAACGACAGATAATTTCCTGAATTCTTCCCTTGCGTAAATATTACTGATGTGTACCTCTATCACAGGAGCAGTTATAGCTGCAATGGCGTCAGCAATAGCAACAGAAGTATGAGTGTATCCACCAGGATTTATTATCACTCCTTCGGCATCAAAACCAATTCTATGCAATTCGTTGATCAATTCTCCTTCCACATTACTTTGAAAATAACTCAGTTCTACACCTGCCAACCGGCTTTTTAATTGCTCATAAAATTCCTCAAAGGTTTGACTTCCGTAGATCCCAGGTTCTCTTCTACCCAGTAAATTCAGGTTGGGGCCATTGATGATAGCGATCTTCATAGGGTGAAAATACAGAATAAGTTGGGGCATAAAAAAAATCACGTTGTACAGTATCGTTCTATTGTTGATAGCAGCGGTAGTATAACATGCTAAGTTTTCACCAGCATTCATTAATTTGGCTGAAAGAATAATTATGGTGAAAGAACGATATGTGCTGATGCTGGAAGAAGATCCTGATGACAGGCAATTAACTGAATCTGCTTTGCTTGAACTTGGATTTGATGTGGCAGTACATTGGGTGAAGTACAGCCATGAATTGTTTGATCATTTGAAAAAGCATGACCTTCCTGCATTGATATTGATTGATTATAACTCCACTCCATCAACAGCTACAGAAGTGTTGAAAGAATTAAAAGGAAACGATGCATACCGACACATTCCAACTGTTGTGTTGGGTGAAGGATTACCGGACCACCTCATTAAAGAGTGTTATGCACTGGGTGCAAACAGTTATATTATGAAACCGTCTTCCGATAAAAGTACGAGAGACAAGATCGAAACATTTTTCCGGTATTGGTTGAATGTGGTGGAGACAGCATGAAACAGAAATTATCAGATATAGAGAAGGAAAACGAACTGAAAGAACTTCGGTCTATCTTAATGGCAACACTGGACTACAATATCGAAAAGCATTCTCCAATGGGTATTGAGTTCACTAATCATTTTGAGAAATTAAAAACAGAGGTCGAAGAACACTTTGAAAAGAAGAGATTGACAAGGCTCAAGGTGTGGTTAAAATGTCTGACTGAAGAACCAAGAGAAACAGAAGACTTCAATTACCAGAGTTACATAAAAGAAAAAACAGGATTTGAAATAGACATTTTTGCAAACTTTCGAAAAAGAATCGACAAGAACATCAAGAGAAAGAAAATTAGAAATGAACATGAGTACCGTGATGTCGAGTCAATGGTTGATCAGCTTTGCCAGCAACAAATTGTTGATAATGCTAAAATCGATTTACTGAATGCACTTCTAAGTGATTATTATATAACGACTGAGCCTAAAAGCTTGTTTTAATTTTTTGTTGCTCAAAGTTCAGAACGTACAAGTGAGTGACACAACAGACGATGCCACAAGGCCTTGAGTTGGTCAAACCACACTCCTCACCTGTTCATTTTTTTTCCCACTCACCATTCATCATTCACGATTCACCATTGACCACAGCTTATTGGCACAAGTTTTATTAAGGTTCTGGTAATATGATAGTTACAGAAGAACAAAAAAAGGAATCGCTGGCGTTTTACCAGAAGGCATTAACGCTACTCGATGAAAGCGGTGCACAGTATATGTTGGGTGGTGCTTTTGCCATGTTCAACTATACCGGCATTTACCGTGATACAAAAGACCTGGATGTATTTTGTAAAGCATCGGAGTATCCGAAGATCCTGAAGTATTTCCAGGAGAAAGGATACGAAACACAACTCTATGATGTACGCTGGCTGGCCAAGATATTTAATGGAGAATATTTTATAGACATCATCTGGGATACAGTGAATAATATTTGCCGTGTAGACGATAGCTGGTATGAGAATGCTACTACAGGTGAATTTGCAGGACGACAAGTAAAATTCCTTCCAGCAGAGGAACTGATCTTCTGTAAGATCTATGTGCAGAACCGTGAACGTTTTGATGGTGCAGATGTGAACCATGTGATATTGAAGTATGGAAAGAACCTTGACTGGAAACGTTTATTGTTCAGAATGGATCCTCATTGGCATTTATTACTATCAGCGATATTGATGTTCCAGTTTTGTTACCCTTCGGACTACCGTGACATCATTCCGCAATGGTTGTTTGATGAACTGATGGAAAGAGCCAGGTCTCAATATGACATGCCTTCCCCATGGGAGAAAGTTTGTCGGGGTCCTATCATAGACCAGACTCAATATGCAGTAGATGTGAAGGAATGGGATTACAAGACTACCACCATTAAAACTGTATAGCTATGGATGAGGAAACTAAAAAAGTACGCATTGCTGCAGTTGCCGATATTCATGTGAAGGAAACGGATAAGGGCAAGTGGGTCGAGTATTTTAAAGAAGTTTCCAGGCAGGCTGATGTGTTACTGATCGGTGGTGATCTGACTGATACCGGTGATGAAGGTGAAGCACAGGTGTTGAGCGAAGAATTACGAAGCTGCAGTATCCCGGTAATTGCAGTTTTAGGTAATCATGATTTTGAAAAAGGAAGGCATAAACTGATCAGGCAGATATTGCAGAACGAACATGTGCATATACTGGATGGTGAGAGTATTATTGTTCATGGTGTTGGATTTGCGGGCATTAAAGGTTTTGGTGGTGGATTTGATAATCACCAGCTCTCTTTCTTTGGTGAAGGGGCGATGAAAGCTTTTGTGCAGGAAGCTGTTGATGAAGCTTTACGTCTTGACAGAGCTTTGGCCAGGCTTGACCAGGAAAATGATAATATTAAAAAAATAGCGGTATTGCATTATTCTCCTGCCAGTGCAACAGTTGTTGGTGAACCGGAAGCTATATTTCCTTTCCTGGGTTGCTCGAGGTTGGCAGAGCCGTTAACACGAAGAAATGTAACTGCTTGTTTTCATGGTCATGCACATATTGGTGTGCTGGAAGGTGAAGTGGCAGGTGGAGTGAAGGTTTATAATGTAGCGATACCGGTGTTGAATAAATTGGGATACGAGTTTCCTTTTTATGTGATGGAGGTTTGATTATAAAGGATAACGTTCGTTCATCTTCTGAAGATATTTCATAAACACATCATTGTTATACTTCTTTTCTTTCTCGTATTCTTTTAGAAAGTCCTTATCGGACCGGAGAAGTACACCAATTGATTGAGGTGTTGCTTCCATTATTTTACCTTTTTTATTGAAATAAATAATAACATCTTTGGGAGAGGAAATCATTTTATCCAATAAGCCAACTGCTCCTTCGATACCTATAGCTGCATTAACAATATCTCCTCCTTTTACGTCAGGTTTTACCGCGTAATATACTTTATAAGGAAACTTTCCTTCCTGAGTCATCATCTCTAATACACCTTTTTTATGCATGATATAAAAATGATTTCCATCATACAAACCAAAACCCTTTGTGACAATAGGAGAAGAATCAATGAAATGATAGGTATATCCGGTAACAACTGTATCGATATTTAGAATGTAATATTGCCTATCTATCTTAAAATCCTTTGTAATTGAAGGTTTACCAGCCTGCAATTCCTCAAAGGTCTGGTATATGCCAATCTTGGATTTCCTGACAGAATCGATATCCTGACCAAAAGACGGAATTGTAAAAATTAGTAATGCTGAAAGAATGAGTACTCTCATAAAAGGATAAAATTATACAACTCAACTTTCCAGAACGAATAAAAGTTTTCTATTACTGTATCATTTTGTTTTTCACAAGCTCCATCAGTTCAGGTTTATAACTATCTCCTATCAAAATTTCAGCTGTAACATTCTTTAGTAAGACCCTGTTACCCTCAATACCAGTAATACGATTAACAGCAATGATGAAAGATTTATGCACCCTCAAAAACTGGTGTTTCGGTAATCTTTCTTCCAGTTCCTTCATACTGGTGAGCACCAGTGTTTTTTTTCCCCCACAATGAATGGCCACATAATTCTTCATTCCTTCTACATAATCAATATCTGAAAGATTGATCTTAAGAAACTTTCCTTTTGATTCAGTCTTTACAAAGATGTAATCATCCTCATCTGAATTCTGTGTTACTGATGCAGTGCTCTCTGTAACCGAAACAGCTTTCTGAACAGCTTGTAAAAAACGGGCAAATCGTATTGGCTTTAAAAGATAATCCACCACATCCAACTCATACCCTTCGAGAGCAAACTCACTGTAGGCAGTAGTAAGTATCACTTTTGATTTACCATTGATTGCTTTGATGAAGTCGATACCTGAAAGTTCCGGCATTTGAACATCGAGAAATACAAGATCGATCTTTTGTCCGGCAACAATCTTCAATGCTTCCATTGGATTCGTGGTCGTTCCCACTAGATTCAGGTGCGGTACCTGTGAAACATAATGCACCAGTATATCTATTGCATGCTGTTCGTCATCTACAATAATACAATTGGTCATAGCTTGGTGATGGTTAGTTCAGTGGTATAAAATTCTGCATCCTCTTTT
>JAKFCX010000009.1:0-5012 GCA_036676415.1 Chitinophagaceae bacterium | reverse complement strand
CCTCAATATGTTCTTTACAGATTTTTTGTTTTAACTCCAAGCTGTAGTAATTCTTACGGACGAAAATTGTTGATTCGTTCATTTTACACTTAAATTGTGTAAACCCATTTTAGGACAAGACAGTATCATTTTTCTATCGGTTGGTGTCCTCACCAAACGAAAGTGCTTTGTTTTAATGAGGTTCTCTAAGTGTCGACTATGTTATTATTCCTACACGAATGTTCCAGGCTTTCATGGCTACCTTTACATCTTAATCTTTGCTGATCATTCCCCGGTAGCGATGGTAGTTAACTACTATCACTGCGATATTGATGGCAAAAAGTACCAAGGGCATTAGTATAGTGCCCGGTGAATGCACTACATGATGTAATATTATCCCTATCATTACCGGTAGTAAAACGATGGCACCAAGCGGTTGCGTACGCTTAACGATCAGCAGTATTCCTCCAACTATCTCTGTTACCGCAACCAGTGGCAACACCCATTTCAATGTAATGAAGGCACCGAACAATTTCATCTCTTCGGGGTTGGGTGGCGGCATGGGAAGGAAAGGAAATAATTTATTCAGCCCGAATACCAGCATCATCAATCCATATATCACCGCGGTAATCATAACGATCTTTTTTGCCATAAACTTTTTTTTGAACAGCAAAGCTAGCCAGCAATACTTACCTTTGGTAACCAGTATACAAAAGGTAAGTAGTTACCTTTTGGTTAGTAAACCATCAATATGCCTAAAGAACCAGCCATTACGGAGCATGAATGCAAGGCTCACCTGAACGCGGTAGCAGATGCGTTATATGCTATAGGAGGCAAGTGGAAGCTCCCGATCATTATAGCACTGAAAGAAGGGTATACCCGTTTTAATGAGCTGCAGAGAGCTATAGCAGGCATCTCTGCCAAAGTGCTTTCGTCAGAATTGAAAGATCTTGAACTCAATGGATTCGTCAACCGCCATGTGTATTCTGAAACACCGGTGGTAGTAGAATACGAGCTCACCGATTACAGTCTAACACTGCACCCTGTTTTGACTGCTTTAAGCCAGTGGGGAATAGCACACCGCCGCAGGATCAGGCAAGGCATGAAGCGTAAAGAAAATGCTGTATGATCTTTTAGTTTACCGGGAATGATGCAGGTGATTTCTTATCCCTCTATGATTGGAATCGCCATTGTCATAATTTTAAAATGTGATGATCTAAAACTAAAACGATCTATGAAACAATTGGTATTGCCTGCTTTGCTGTTCATTTCATGCTGCATTACCAGCTGCAATGCTTTTATGCATGGTTATACTGCTGATAAAGCACAGAATGCCTATTACCTGCTAACGGGCAACAATGATAATTTTGCTGACAGGCGACTACGCTATACAAAAGGATTTTACAAAGGCTCTCCACTGGCAACGTTCTTAGGAGAGGACAATCACCGCGGCACACCCGCATTTATATTCGAATACAAGAAAGATAAACGACACGGTATTCAATTATTTTATCCTGCCCTTGACTCTGTTTTTATTTTTGAACAGCCAAGAAAGAACTGCACCTGTGCTAACCTGGTATCTGCACGTACATTCACCGAATACGAAAGGCTCACTTACGAAAAGCTGAAAGAAGCGAAGCCGTAGACTTGCTTCCAACATCCGGTAGAATCCAGAAGGGTGGGAACGGGTACAATGGTTGTTCTTCATAAACTATGTTTCGGGCACCTCCATCAGGTAGGGCCGGCAGCATGCCAGTTTATTACTTCTATATTCTTTGCCCGCGAAGAACTCCTTTGCGATCTTTGCGTTTAGCGATCCCGCATTACTTAGTCCTGTACTCCTGCATAAGCTACAATAATCAAACACTAATTCACCCTTTGCGTGAAACCCTGCACTTCCCTAGAACATAAAGAACTTCTCTCTTCCCCCCACTTTACCTGCTTTGAAATTCCTGATATTATACGTGAAGGTTAACAGGAAATATCTTTTCAGCATGTTGATCTGCCTGTCAACAATTGAATTATCACTCGTCTGGCGCCAGATATTAATATTCTCGTCCAGCAGGTCAAACGCAGATAGTTTCAGTTGGCCTTTCTGCTCTTTTAAGAATAAGAAAGTAACACCACCGTTAACCAGCGCCGCCGTTTTCTGTAAGCCGGGTGCTACATTGCTGTTGTAGTTGTAAACAACCGATGTTTCCCATACAAGATTTTTTGGCCAGCGGATCACCAGCTCACTCTGGGTACGGTGTGTATTGATCACGATATCATTGAACACCTGGTCGTCGTATTTCGTTTTTCCAAATCCACGGCTGTGCGACACATTCCATTCAATGATGTCTCTCCAGTTGATACTTGCATTTGCCTGCGGACGCAAATTCAAGGCTCTTGCAAAACCCCTGCGGTTATTGGCAATCACATAATTCTTATTGAAGTCGATATTATAACCACCCCCAATAGTAAACTGGAACTTCTTGTTCAATTTATATTGCTTGTTGATAAAGAAATTGGTATACAGGTTCTGGTTGCCTTCTACATTCACCGGTTTGGATGTTTGTATACCACGGGCATCGATCGTTCTTTCCCGCGTGATCGCATGTTCCTGTATGTTGGTATAGAAATATGCGTTGATGAAAAGCGATTTCGAAGGAATGCTTTTATGGAAGTTCACATTGATGTTATGCGAAACCGCAGGCTCCAGGTCCGGATTGCCATAGATGATGAAGAATGGATTGGAACTATCCGGTACCGCCTGTACATCTGTGATGTTTGGGGGCGTTACGTTCACGCTATAACCAAGGTTAAATTCCTTCCACCCGATCTGCATGCCCGGCAGAATGTATTTGTAATGCTGTTCAACTGATGTGTTGGATGATTTAAAATTATTCCGGATGTCCAGCATCAGCCAGTTGGCAGTTGCCGTCATAGAAAACTGTTTGTATTTCCAGTTCATACCGGTAGAAAAAGTGTTTCTCCAGCTCTGGCGTCCAATTGAATTCGACAACAGGTCGTTAAACACCTCATACTTACCATTCGCATCTTTAAAATAAGTAGCCACATCATCGGTGCTGTTGAAATAAGTGAATGCATGTCCCAGTCTCAAAGACACCTGTTTACTGATGGGTTCGTTATAGTTGGCATTCACCGTTGTATTAAAATTACCGGTTTCCCTGTCTCTTAACTGTGCAAGCAACGTGGTGCTGCCTGTTTCCAGGTACACATTCATTGCATCATTGTATTGATCATTCTCTCCCTTACCTGCATTAAGCGAGTGCGTAACGTTCAACGTCCTGTTCTTCTTTTTAAAATTTTTAAACAGCATGAATGTGTGATTGTAAAACACATCTTTTGCATCAACCCTTTGCAGGTTATTACTGGTGGCAAGATTTCCTTTTATGTTATTCGAGTTGAGAATATCCGTGATCTTTTTGCTGTCCTGTTCGGTGATGGTTAATCCCGGTTTGAATTCAAATCTTGTGAGCGAATCGATCTTGCCTTTTAATCCAAGACCGAAACGGTGGCTGAACGATTCCAATACTTCGTTGCGAACCGACCTGGTAACAAGTGTGGTATCGCCAAGGAACTGTTGACGGTTATGGATCTCCATGATGTCGTTCTTTGACCTGCCATAAAAATATTGCGAGTTCAACGTGAGTCCATTTTTCAATACGTGGTTCATATTGAAGCCGCCACCGGTTGAGGTATTGATGCCTTCACCCATACCACCAAAATTTATCCCGTTCACATTGATGCCACCGTTACCATTGATCCAGATAGAATTGGTACCGCTTCTTTCAAAACCACCCAATGAGCGGATGTCGTTAAAACCAAAACCGGCACGGTTAAGATTATTGGTAAAGCCAAGTATACTCACCTGCATCGTGTCTTTGAACAGGTTCACGATCGCACCTGCTTCGTAAAGATCATCTGTACCGGCACCGGCATACGCTTTACCGAACCATCCTTTCTTTACGCCTTTTTTCAGCTTCAGGTTGATCACCTGCCCGATATCTGCTTTCGCTTTATCAGGATTCATTTCTGCATCATCTTTATCCTCGCTCACCTGTACTTTTTCTATTGCATTCGCAGGAAGATTCCGTGTTGCCATCTTTGGATCATTTCCAAAGAATTCTTTGCCATCAACCAATATCCTGTTCACCTTTTTACCACCTACGGTGATATTACCATCAGCATCAACCTGTACACCAGGTAACTTTTTTAGAAGGTCTTCCACCAAAGCGGTGGGTAAGGTTTTGAAAGCAGATGCATTAAACTCGATCGTATCTTTTCTTACACTCACCGGTGGCCGTTCAGCAATCACCATCACTTCATCAAGATCTTTTGTATCATAATCCAGTTTGATCGTTCCTGCGTCTACTTCGGGAGTGGAAGCAGTTAACGTGAATTCATGGCGATGCACTTTGAAACCCGAGAATGATATCACCATCCGTAACGGAACATCCAAAGGCAGGCCCGGCACTCTGAATTCACCTTCGGGATTACTCAACCGGTAGGTGATCAGTGCCGTATCTGCGGCCTTGAATACTGTTACTGTAGCCAGTGACAGGACCTGTGTAGCTGATGAATCTGTGATCTTTCCTTTGATCGTGCCTTGTGATAATGCCGTAATGGAAATGAATATTAATGCCAGGCAAAATGTGAGTTTTCTCATGAATCAGATTGTTGGGCCTGCAACATACGATTTAATTCGTACAGATGCTTCCTGTTAGGATAAAAGGTTTTTATCTAGGATGAAATGCTCAGGCCGCATGGCCTCGTAACTCCAACGATGCTGCACCCGCTTTTTTGCTGTGATAAGGCTTCGCCATCCCATCAATCACAACTGCGTTGTAACCAAACCGGCTGAGGCATCTTATGGAGTTACTGTTGTAACGGTGCGGGTATTATCATGCGATTAATCTTCTCACTATTTTATTTACAACAGTTTCAAATTAACTTTTACGAACCTGCCTTGTTAAACGGAAATAGGAAGTTTACAACGCCTCAGTTTATCTGGTCATGCCACAGGCATG
>JAKFCX010000008.1:0-15712 GCA_036676415.1 Chitinophagaceae bacterium | reverse complement strand
AGAGACTAGAAACTCCCCTAATGAAGTCAATGAACGAATGATTAGAATATCACCTTTGGCTGCGCAGCGGCTATGACCATGGCAATCATTGTACTCGTCGAGGTTGATCTTAGCCTTAACTTTGTCACCCACGTTCAAGACAAATACTCCTCAGATATGACTTCTCCATCCAGAATTAATTGGATCGTGTGCGTGTCTTTATACATCCTACCAGAGTCTTCCATTCCACAGTATTCTGACCGTGTCTCTACATTTAAAGATAGGTTCTCACGTAGGAACTGTTTCAATTCAAGTATCTCATCTTCAGACATTTCTCTATCTCCTCATTTAATCAATCTAACAAGACACATAAATAACATTTTCTACAATCTCTGTCAAGAAGAATAAATTAAATTCTTTCCTGTATCTTTGTAGACAGATTAGTCATCAGTTCTGTAAAGCTGAGTTCACTTGGTTTATGTTTCTTACGTAACGCTGATTGTCCTGCGGCATTACAAATTGTACCATTCCTAGGACCGACAATAGTCAGCCCATCTAGGCGATAGTAAATCGATTGAAGGATACTATATTCCCTAAACTCTTCTTTCATCTGTTCTGGTGTCAGCACTTCCAGTATAGTGTATTCCCCGTTATTTTCTGGGTAATTCTTGAAATCTGCTATTACTTGTTCACCAATTTCAAATAATTGTCTCAATTTAATTCTCCTTAACTAAAGCCCGTTGAGCGACGTTCCCTAGAATATATCCGCTAACAACCACCATAGTGATAGATTGGAACACATCAGCGGGGAGTTTACCAGTGTATAGACAAATAAACAACAGGATTTGTACGACACAAATCAGGATAAACTTTCGGGATAGGAATTTATCGTTCATTCCTCGTCCTCATAATAAAATTTAACTTTAAGCTTCTTATCAAGATCGTGAAACTCTTCCCAAGCCGAATCTTTGTACTTATCATACCAGAAATTAGAAACGTAGTCTTGTAAAGCTTCTCCGAATTCATCAAAAGCATCTTCGTACCAATCTACCAACAGTTCACGATTGTTCATATAATCTCCTGATAGTACCAACCGATAAGTTTAGATTCAGACATCTCTTCACTTTCATCTAACAAACTTGTTATAACTCTCATGCACTCCTGTCCATAAAGAAATCTTGCCTGTTTAAGCTCCTCACGGGCGACCACCAATTCAAGTGGACTAGTATCAAGACAAGAGTCACAGGTTTTGTAGGTAATTTCTGCTAGTTCTAGCCGTTCTAGCAACTCAGACAAGTGCTTCATAGCTCTACTCCAAAGTCAGGCTTTTGCACATGAATTCTCTGCATACTTTCTGTCTTAAATGCTTGAGCTTTCTGTGTAGCTTCGAGGCGTGTGTTTGCTTGAAGAGTTGTTGTGAATTTGTTGTTTAGGTAAACATTATAAGTGGTCATTTCTTTTCATCCCTTTCAATAGCAATGTCAATCAATCGGATAAGCTCTGTCTGTGCTGTACTAATTTCAGCTTGTGCATCAAAGAATGCGACCCACTCATTAGACAAGTCTTCAAATCGAATGCCGCTGTGAATGATGAATTGTTGCCAACGTTTACTATCCTGAATCTGTTCAGCAGATGGGCGTTTAGAAACGGACACTGTTTTAGATTTAGCTGCCATTATTTAATCTCCTTGGATTTATCCATTACCAATCAATATCAATTGTGTATTCACCAGCTTCAATCAGCTCCATTCGATAAAGACTGTTTGCAATCATCTGGACATCCGGGTAGAAATTACGTTGCCACCACATACTCAAGCCATTCTTCCGGTCCCATTCATCAGGACTATCAAGTGGTTGATTAGGATCACGTTCAAGCCAAGCTTTAAAACTTACACCCATATCTTCATGATTTACTTCTTCTGGGACAGTATCATTCTCGTAATCATAAGCTTCATCAGGAATTGTAATCTTAACACGTTGACGTTCTTTGCAGCCGTCTTGTTGCTGGAAGCTATAAGGACGGCCATACGTATCAATTACAAGTTGATCCCAATCACCAACGTCAATGACTTGTTCTGTTCGTGTGCTGATTTTCATAACATTCTCCTCATAAATATTGTCTTTCTGTGTTTGTATTGTGGATTAGGGTGGGAGGATTGTCAATCTTTTTCTTTAATCTGAACTTCGAGTGACCACATTTTCTCTAGAAGGGTGTCAAAATAGTCGTCAGAAGGACACACTCCAAAATTCCACTCTTTGAGTTCAGCAATTTTCAGTTTTACTGCTTCAAGTTCTTGTTCAAGATTCATTATCTTTCTCCTCAAAACTATAACAATGGTTTATTCCATCATGATTTCTGATATACGTACAAGTCAAGTGATTCTTCCTCCCACCTACATCATTCGTATACTTAGGTGCTGTACATCTCCACTCAAATAGCTTTATGTAGCGCCATTGTGTTGTTAGGGAGCGATGCCTGCAATCGGAGCATTTGTTCATTTATTCTCCCGCAACCTGATTAATAACTGTAACCTTCAACTTACTAAGATCTTCAGCACAACCAGCTACAAGCCTTGGGCCTAGCCACGTAGGAACTGTCACACTGAAATAGTAACCCTTCTTCTCAGCACAATCAAGCATAATTTTGTAGTAGTCTGGTGATTGTAGATTGCAGCCTGAGAGAAGAGTTAATATGAACAGAAGACCATATTTCATTTAATCAACTCCCTAAGTTTCTCAACATCAACATGGAAGCCGAGGTCAATCCACTCTGCATAAGAATACAAATTATGACTTCCATGCGGGTACTTCTCTCCCACATGTTCTTCAAGCCATTGATCGTAGTGCTCATCAAACGTCTGAGGATTCAACACTTCCAAAGTGATCTGCATAGGACCACCACTGTAGCTGTCTCCTTCAATCTCCATGTTGCAGTTATACTCTTCCATTAAGTTGGCAAGCTTTTGGATGAATTCTTTGGTGTGGTTGTTCATTTGGTAATCACCCACTCATGTTGTGGATCTGGAACAAACGTCATAGCAATTCGCCAATCCCAACCAGACCTTAACCCTTGATCTGGAATCATGTGCTCAACATTCTCATAAGCCTTCACTAACCAACCACCAAAGACTTCTGCACGCTGATGGTATGCATCAATTTGTTCCCACTTCATTTCAAATACTCCCAATAAAGTGATGGATTACGTTCTGTATAAAAATATTCCCACAATCCTGTCTTCTGCCAATGCTTCAGAGTGAGAAGGCTGTCTAGCACTGTAGTTTTATACCTTGCACCAACATACCAATATTCAGGAAACAATGCAAGGTATTCTTCCTCTGTGTAGTAGGACAGGAATACTTTATCTTCTTCGTGAAGACGTCTGTTGGAATTGTATTTCTCCCACCATTCGTAAGGTGGTGGATCAGAGAAGAATTCTGGAAACCATTTCTCGAAGAAAGAGTCGCTTAACATTAATCTTCCCTCACAATCTTAAAGCATTCAATTTTAGTGAAATCTGGAATGTGCTCACCATTATAAATCATCCTCCATGTTCCGTCTGGAAGTTCGTCAAGGTGAATCATGCGTTGTTTGGTCTTTACTGCTGTGACTTTGGACAGTTCTAGGATGATGTCTGTCCCGACTAGTTCAATTGCTCTGCGTGTCATAGCTTACCCTCCAATTCAGCAATATCTTTCCTCAACGTTTCAATCCTATACTCTGCATTAGACTTATCGTAAATAGCAACTTCAAGATTTCTCTTATGCTTAGCTAACAAAGCTTTGTTTGAAGGTTGAGCATCTTTGTCAATTGCATATTTCTTGTAGCAATTCTTTTGACGAGATAAGTTATAAACTTTATCATAGTCTTGAATGTAGTATTCACTAATCCATTCAATCTCATTTAAATTGCATACAAATTCAAGATCAAGTTTGTCAAGCTCTAGAATCCTGACTTCACTCCCAAGATATTCAGAGCCATAATCAGACCAATATGTGTCGACCAAATACGTCACACCATCACGAATAGTTGCATAGCATTGATTATCCATGCACCAATAAGCTGTACCACTGCCTCTGTGTTTTTCACAGTATTCCGCGTGGTTCTTGTATTGCCAGTTAAAGATGTCGCCATCACTGATACTATTCATTTCACATAAGCCTCATAAAGATAGTTAGCAATCTCGTATGTCCAAACACGAACATTATCATTTAATATCCAACGAGAGCTACCAACGTAATGGAAAATTCATTGGTAGCAAACAATACCGTGTGTACGGCCTACATCATTGCCAACGGAATATGAATCTTCTTCAAGACTACTGATTACTTTCTCAAACTCTTGTTGTGTGCATTCTTTCATTTTCATTAATTAATCTCCTCAATCCGGCCACACCAACAATAAACATCATAATAAGGGCTATAACGTTCTCGGCTTCCAGGGATGTACACAATACCACCTACATACTCGATTATCTGAGGGTTCCATGTACTTTGTAGCTTAGCCCAATAGTAACCATCTTTCTCGGGAATCTCGTTTGAACAAGTCATCTCAATACCACTCCGGTTGATTTCTAAGCCCCCAGCTTACCTTAATCGGCTTCTCTCTGCAACCCCATTCACGGAATTTCTCACGAAGGTAAGCTTTGTAAGCAATCGTCTGATCAATCAAGCCTAGACGCTGGAAATTCTCAGGCATAGCCATAGCAAACGGCTCAAGCTCAGCTTTCTTGATATTCATTGGCAGCTTATCTAATACATTCAATAGCTCACTACTCTTATGAATCTTTCCTGTGCGGAATGTGAATTCTTCACAAAGAGCTTTGAAGTGAGCATATAGCCATTGGTAATTGGATGATGTGGAGCGTGTCCAGATAGCGCTTGGATGGAATTGGTGAGTAGATTTGTAGCCAACTTGTACACCGTCTAGGACAAAGTGGGCAGTGGACAATAATTGGCTTGCCTCCAGAATCATTTTCACGTTATGGACGTTGCAGTGGTCTTGTGCTGACTTGATTGGGCAATGCGAGGTAACAAAAATATTCATGAGGTGTAATCTCCGATTACGTCTTCTGTGTGATTGGTTTATGTGCTGATTTTAAGGCAAAGAGAAGCCCCAGTCAAGGGGCTAGTGGGTTATTTACACTGGTGGTTTAGGTGGTTTAGGTAGTGGCATCCAGTGCGTAATCTCTTCAATAATTATGTTGTGACACTGTGCATTTGTCCAGTCTTTCCACTGCCCCCCAGAGTATGCCATACAATTTACTGCGCCGTCTGCATATACCAATACCCACATGGATTTATCATCAGGGCATGGATAACCTTTCTCTTCAATACTTACCCACTTCATTTATTAACCCCAAACACAGTATCCGGAACAGTAGGTTTCTGCGTAATCAGCACACGAAAGTTATCATCAGACAAATAACTCCAACCACCACCTTCAAGCCACTCATCTGGTGCAGTTCCTCGATAATAGTTCTGTACAACAGCTTGGTAGGGTTCACGGACTGCAGTACTACTTACCCAACCTTTCCAAACAATCCAACAGTGTCCGTGGAATTTAGGTGGTAGTTCACTTGGTTTTATCCAGTTATTCATAACACCAACTCCACTTCATCCCTATGAAAAGGCCACTGAGCACTACTAGCCTCATCAGAATTCTCATAAAATGGGTCTACAAGATAGATTCCATACGGACGATCATCAATGTAGCTGATTGTGTGGGTAGATCCTACTTCAAACATTGTGTAGGGTGATGATTTGATACGTACTTTGTCGTTGATTTGCATGATGTTTCTCCTTAATCAAAAATCTGAAGTTCTTTAAGCCATATGTCATGAGGATAGTCTTCTAGCCCATCTGCGCTCATTCGCTCCATCTTAATTTTAGCCATTTCTTCTGAGATGTATACACCAGAACAGTGTACCGCTTCAAAACCATCTAGTTGTACTTTGTACACAATTTGATAAGCTTTCATTTCTGATCCACCTTTACGAAAATGTTAGAACCTAGAACATCATTCCATGCCTCAACCATTGCAGAGTGTAACAAATCTTTTGCACTTGCTCGACATTGAAAACTATCGTGCCAGCACAGAACAACTTCACCAGACTGTAGCATCAAATCAATCACACGTAAAGCAATTTCACTGTCAAGATTTTGTAACCAGATGCCTTTGTCCTGAAAGAAATCTTTAGCAATCAAATGGTTATGTCGGCAAACTGCTTCGATTACACGTTGATTGTCTGGTTTCTTCGGCAATCCTACATATTGACGATCAATCAAATCCTTTTTATTATCAAGGAAAATTTCATGAGAAAGGCTAGAAACGGCTCGCTCATGACTGTCACAGTTCAAGGCACGCATAACAGCATGCTTCATAAACGAACGAACAGGGTTATATTTCTTAATACCAAACCGAAGTTTGTGTTCTTCAATTGCAAGTTCATCAACTTTTAGACAACTACTATCGGCTGCATATGGATCAACTGTCCCATCAACAAGGTCTAATGTCTCTGGCTCGCGCTGACACAAGAATTCCAGCAAAATACGAGGGTGATTTGCACTATAGTCTAGCTCTACTACAGACTCACCATCAATAGTAATAGCAGCTAGACGTAATTCCTGTGGAACAAGCTGAATGCTCCCACCATGAGCGAACAAACGCCCACCCTTATTGAAATCACCACTAAAACTACGCTGATATTCCAGCAATGGGACTTCTTTACCATCAAATCGCACATCAACACCCGACAAACTCTGGTTATATCGATGCATTTCTTGTGCCATCTCTTCAATCATGCCTGTTTTCTCTACTTCGATCATTTCTTTTGTCTTCCTATCTTTCAAAATAATAGGGTATTCCATAGACGCACTAGGAATGTGTAATTCTACTTGCTTTTTGTCAAACAGGTCAACAAGTTTTTGATTAAATCTCACAACACTGACGTAAGACAGGTCTTCATTCCTGTAATCGTGGCTACCCTTTAGAACATAAATGTAATCATTGTCCTTCATGTATTCCAGAACGGAATTAATACCACGGATACTGATATTACAGTCATTTCCTGTCCAATAGACAGCTTGGAGTTTCACGGAGAACCCCATATATTTATCACGTAAAGCCCTAGCAACATTGGTGAAGAACCATTCTATTGCTTCAAACTTCTTATATTTCAACTCTTTATTGAAGAAAGAAACAAGATGATTGTATACAGGGCTTGAGGATCTAAAGGGTTTACCTCTGGCTGTAGAGATGAGAACAGAATACAACTCTCTTCCTTCTAAATCTCTTACCTTATCAACCTCTTTCTTCTCTTTCTCTTCTCCTATTATCTTATTCTCTACCATACAATCATATCTTCCTATCCTTATCACTATAGCGGAAACGCTTTGGTTAAAAAATGATCAACTCATCTCCTCCAAAGATTCAAGTGCATATAGTCTCATATTTCACCTCTCAAACACAAGGTTGATTCCACTGTTTATTGGGTAATTTCAGGAGAATCCTCTTCCCTCCACTGCACAACCACTTCACCAGTCTTGTGATCATGAAACTCAAAATACTCCAACCCAGCTTTAGGCTTCAGAGCAAAGCTGAATGTGTCATCAACAGGAAATCCTCTGTCAGCCAATAGTTTTATCATTGGATAATCTTCAGGAGGAGTAGCTTCAATGTCAGCCCATGACAGTCTGATTTCTTTGATCATTGGTGATAATCCTCTTCAATAAATTCAATATCGCCAATCAATACCTTCGTAGCATAATTAATAAACTCATCCGAATCAGCTAGCTTCTTTTCGTATAGCTCTGCATATTCCTCTGGAAACATCCAATCAAACAAGTTCTTTGCCGTTGTCCTAGTCATCCTGTGCAAAACAAGGCTGATACAGTACTCTATAAACTCTTCATATTTCATCTCATTCTCCTCAATTCAATATACAAATTGTCTCACGTTTACAAGCTTAAAATCAAGCTTTTGAATATGGTATTATTTCAAGGTGTCAAGGGCTAGCTTGAGAGATTTTCATGATCAGTCGCAGCTAACCAACCTTCCAGCATGTGCTGTGTCCTATCAAACTTATATGTACGAAAGTTCTCAGGGTATGGTGAAGGTGTCAGATTGCAGTGTTGCAATTTAGCCCACAACTCAAAGGAAACTTTCTGTTCCTCTGTCGGTTGAAATACTTTCTTCATCACTCTTCTCCCACCCACACTACATCAAACCTAGGACACACATCAGACAGCTTCCTGACACTCCAATACCACCCATCATTCCCCACCATAAAGAATATACCCTGACTATTCATCACCCATTTATGGAGCATCATCTCCCTTTCCTTTAGCTTAAGTTTCTCTCCCGTGGAGGCGTCGATTATTTTAAATTTCTTTTTCATTTTGTTCTTCCTCAATAAATTGTTTTATTTCCTCGTGCAAACTTGAATACATGATTGTTGGATTCAGTGCTTTCTCCGCATAATGTGCGAACAAAACTTTAACAAGTAAAATCTCCGCACTAATAAGCCTTGCTTCGGTTGTCATAATAAAGCCTCAATTCATCATCTGACAAGCTGAATGCATAAAATCACTGCCCTTCAAACTGCTTGCAATATCAGATGCAAGGTCATAGCAGTAATCGGTAAACTCTTGGTTATCTTCAAATTCAGCACACACCACCTTGAATTGATCGTCACCATCAAAACTGTGTTGAAAATGCTGGAATCCGCTGATAGGATCTTTGAAGAAATCCTCATAAATCCAACCGTGCGTGTAGTCTTCAAACATCTCCTTTAGCTGATTGTACGTGCAAACCTTAACGTCTTCTCTGTTTCTGTTCATAACAATCAGCAGCTCTGCTACCCCTCCTCAATTAATGTAGGCCAATCTTAACCCCTCCTTTCAGACGTGTCAAGCATAAAATTGAATAAATTCACTGGGAGATTCCTCTAAAGAGAGGGGATGGATTTCTTTGAAATGTGCTGTGATTTGTAAAATCACCCTTGACAGGGGTGGGGGGATGTGTAGAATGTGACGTATTGAAAGCAAACCTGATGAGGAAATAGACATGAAAGACGTACACACTGAGCATTGCTGTGCTAAACATGGTTGCAAGTACGGAGATGATGATTGCACAGTTACTACAGGCCTTGCACCACAAAGCTTTGATTGTGAATCCTGTGATTGGGACAAAGAAAATATGGCAGAAGACTTTCAGGTCAATCGCTATATGGTGATGAAATTTGACTATTCACTTGACAGCTTGGTTCAGCACAGCGTATCGTTAGGTCTTGAAAATGCTCGTAGGTTTCTCAAGAAGATCCGTGAAACTTTCCCTCAAGATGAGTTTTCTCTTGTAGCTGTACTAGACGAGTAAGCTCCACCCTTCGCTGACATTTCGAAGAAACAATACACGTATATACATGATGCAAGATTAATTTAAATATAAATTGGGTAGGATGAGGGAGAGAATATGATGAATTTGACTGAAGAAATTAAAAACATTCCAGTACGTCACAGTCGTGGTGAATTTGGTAAATATATCCACTACCTACATTATGAGGAAGGTTTCAAAGATGCCTTGGCTCACGCCGCCGAATTATCTTTGAAGACTCAAGCTCGGGTTGAAGAGTTGGAAGAAATGCTTTCTCGTTTGGTTAAAGAAAATGATCTAGCAATGCCTAATGAGAAATATCAGTGGATGTATTCTCCAATGCGTGCAGAATGCTTGGAAATTCTTAAGGAGGAAATGTAATGACTAACAAAATCGCAGCATATAAAGACCTACTGAAAGTGGTAAAGAAACACTCTGAAGCCTTTGATTGTGAGAACGTAACACTGTCTCCAGAACACCTTAAATCTGTTGTAGAAGCTATGGAAGTGAGTGAACGTTTCGGCATTCCATTGCAAGGTATTCAGTATGGCACACACCTGCGCGTAAAGAATGTTTATGACGATTGGACTGGATTGAGCTTGTACGGTGAGAAACATGGCCGTACAATTGGTTGTTCAGATAACGGTAAACAACCTAAAAGTGAATGGTTGTTCAAGATCAGTTTTCCATGCGGTGCTTACACATTTGGTGGTGATGGTCTGTGGGATAAGAGCTATCCTAAGAAAACCTTTGATGCATTCTTTGAAGAACTGAAGTCTTTTGGGTCAGCTTTCTCTGATACAATGAACAATGTTTTGTATTTCCGTGAAGATAATTCTAAAGCAGTGTATGAAGCTTTCTGGGGTATTTTCAATAAGTATAAAGCAATGGTTGCTGATGAGTTGAAAGAGCAACGTAAACAAGAATTGGTTAAAGAGCTTGAAGCTCTGGAGAATTAAGAATGACAATCGGACAAGTAACCATGTACAAATCCTCTGACGGAACCCTGTTTTCTTCGGAGAAAGAAGCTCTCAAACACGAGCTAAAGGAAAATCTGTGGGACATTGCCTGTTCAGATTATGGACGCTATGAAGAGGTAACTTTTGCCTATAAAAATGACTTCTATGAGTTTCTTAAGACTAATCGTGAGCTTGTGTTGAAGGTGGTGGAATGAGATTTGTATCCGTTGATAAAGAACGCTTCTATGATGTAATGGAGAGATGTGGTGCGTACATTGGTAGTGTAGAAAAGGGCAGCACACACCGAAAAGAGTTGTGGTGTCGTAATCTCAGTCCTTGGCAAGGTGAAACTGTTGTTGGAGTTTATAGCTATGTGCAAGGTTCAGTTGCAACTTGTTCAATCGCTAGCTACTTGGATGATTACTACAAATGAGCATGATCAATATCGCTAAAGATTATCGCAAGTACTCTAGTGAAGAGCTTCGTGACCTAGCTTATCGTGGACTGCTTGAGGCTAATGGTTATGATCTCAGTGATTTCTTGGAATATTTGTTTCAGGATATGGTTTCTCAGGATGAGCTGGACAAAGCTGTTGAAGAGGCTGAAATAGCAGATACGGCATATTGTGCAGAATGTGGGGAGATGATGTGATGAAAAATTATAAAGTTGAGTATTACTTGAGCCATCCACAACTTGGTGAGAAAGAAGTCACCAAAGAAGAATTTATCAAAGCTGAACGAGCAGCAGGGTTTTACCCAAAGAGTGGTAATCCCAATGATTGTGCAACTGGAGGATTTGGTGGGAATGGTTTGAGTGGAAGTGTTCGTTACATTGATCTTGAGGAATAACCCTTGCTATCCTTGAAGCAATTGGGTAGAATTATTCTCATTCAATAGTTGGCTGGATTGAGAGGAGAGAAGGTGTGAGTGCGCGAAACAAGTTCGCTGTGATTCAATCGCCATTGGGCTTTAAGATCAAAAACTAAATTGGAGAGTTTAAATTGGCTTGTGTAGAACGAATTAAACATGATGTGGAACACTGCACATCTGATAAAGGGTTGCAGGTATTTTATGATGATGGGAAGAATATTTTTACGGGATATTGCTTTAGTTGTGCTGCGAAAGGTCTTGAGGCATATGTAGCTGACCCTTACAACGGCAAACAGCCAAAGCCACCTAAAACTAAGTCGAAAGAGGAGATTTTTGAAGAGATTCAAGAGGTACGTGCCCTTAAGACTCCTGACTTTGAATGGCGTGCAATTCCTGCCGAGTATTATCGTCGGGCAGGCGTAAGAGTTGCTTATAGTGAAGAGGATGGGCAGACGCCATTTAGTCTGAATTTTCCATATTCGCTTAATGGCGAACTTATGGGATTCAAGACAATCATGTTGCACAAGAAAGCGATGTGGTCTATTGGCAGTATTAAAGGATCTGACTTATTCAACTGGGAAGTTGCCAAGAAAAAAGGTGTGCGGCGGCTGTATATCACTGAGGGCGAATTCGATGCACTCGCCCTAGAATTTATGCTTGAGTCTCACGCTAAGGCTAAAAAGTCTCAGTATGATAAGTTTGCAGTAGTTAGTCTGCCTCATGGTGTTGGTAGTGCAGTTACCACTATTGGGCGTATGCGTAAAGACATCGAAGCTGTATTTGACCAAGTAGTTTGTGTGTTTGATAACGACGAGCCGGGCAAGAAAGCATTGAAAGATGTTCAGAAAATTATGCCTGACATCCTTACTGCAACTTACCCAACAAGTGCCAAGGATAGTAACGACGCTTTGCTTCGTGGTGAAGGTTTGATCTTTGCTGACTTCTGTATTTGGAAGAGTGCAAAGCCAGTTAGTGAAGGTGTTGTAAACGTATCTACTGTTCTTACACGAACTACTGAACCGCCAACTATGGGCTTGTCTTATCCATGGGAAGAGCTTACTACTATGGTATTCGGCCAACGGTTTGGTGAGGCAACTTGCCTAGGAGCTGGTGTAGGTGTAGGGAAGACCTTGATTGCTCACGAAACTCAAGCTTGGAACATTGTTGAGCATAAAGAAAAAGTGTTTATGTGCCTTCTTGAAGAAGACAACGACCAAACCCTTTACAATATGGCAGGTAAGATTGATTCCATTCCTTACCACTATCCTGATGTTGCACAGCAAAACTGGGAACAATTTCAAGAGACTGCACGAAGCCTAGAGGGTAATCTTTTCCTTTGGGAGTCGGAAGGCAACACAGATGCACGATTTGATATTGAAGAAATATTGAAGGCTGTGCGGTATAACACAATGGAGTATGGTGTTCGTTTCCATGTGATTGATAACATCACGCGATTGGTTGACCATTTGACGGCAACAGAAGCTAACGAATTTATCAACAAGTGGTCTTCTGAGATTGCCAACTTGGCATCTGAACTGAAAATTCACATTGATATGTTCAGTCACTTGAACCCACCAAAAGGTAAAGATGTTCGAGATCATGAGTCAGGTGGTGAAGTTTTGGCTTCACAATTTACAGGCAGTCGTGGTATCATGCGCTCTTTCCCAATCTTGATGGGCTTTGAACGTAATAAGATGGCTGAAGGCTCACGTAAATCCAATAGTTATATTTCTTGCATTAAGAACCGTAAATATGGTGGTGAGGGTAAAATTAAAACTCAATACCAGTCTAGCGGTCGTTTGATTAGCTATGAGTGGGATGGCGATTCATTGTAATTTTAGGAGTAAAGAATGCAGGAATATCAAGGTAAGGACGAAATTGTCTTTGACTGTGAAACTGACGGCTTCGACGCAACCAAGATTCACGTAGTTAGTAGTAATAATGTAACAACAGGGTCAGAGCGTTCGTTTATCAAATATGAACAAATGCGTTCTTTCCTTGCGAATCCTGATTCTATTTTTATTGCCCATAATGTTGAGTCATTCGATAAACCAACTCTTGAACGTGTTTTGGGTATTAAAATTAAAGCCACTATTATAGATACCTTGGGTTTGTCTTGGTACCTCTATCCAACACGCCAGCTTCATGGTTTGGCATCTTGGGGCGAAGAGTTTGGCGTTCCAAAACCAGAGGTTGAAGACTGGTCTGATCAACCGATTGAAGTTTATGTCAATCGTTGCGAAGAAGACGTAAAGATTAACACAGCACTTTGGCTAAAGATCAAGAAAGACCTCCAGACTTTGTACGGCAAGGAAAACTTCTGGATTGCTGTTGACTACATTTGTTTTAAGATGAAGTGTGCAGCATTGCAAGAAAAGTGTAAGTGGAAGCTTGATGTACCTAAAGCACAAGAGCTTGTTGTAGAGTTTGAGAGGAAGATTGAAGAGAGCAAAAACACTCTTCAAGAGGTTATGCCTAAAGTTCCTGTGTATGTAACAAAGACAAGGCCGAAGAAGCCTTTCAAGAAAGATCAAAGCTTGTCTGCAACTGGCGAGGCATGGAAAGCTTTATGTGAAGAGCATGGGTATGACTTTGATTATGAAGGTGAGATTAAGTATATCAAAGGTTATGATGAGCCAAATGGAGGCAGTCCTCTGCAAATTAAGTCATGGCTTTATAGTTTGGGCTGGAATCCCCAGTTGTTCGTCTATAAGCGCAACAAAGAAACTGGTGATGTAAAAAAGATTGAGCAGATTAAGAACAAAGATACAGGTGACTTGTGCCCTGATATTGTTCGCTTGATTGAAAAGACACCAGAGCTTCAAGTACTTGAGGATTTGTCTGTATTGAGTCACCGGAAGTCTGTGGTTCAAGGTTTCTTGGATGACGTTGATGAAAATGGATTTATTGCTGCACGTATTCAGGGATTTACAAATACACTTAGATTTCGACATAAAGTTTTTCTAAACATTCCGTCACTTCGCAAGCCCTACGGCAAGGAAATTCGTGGGCTGCTGATTGCACGAAACGATGATATGGAATTGATGGGTGCAGATTGCAGTAGCCTTGAAGACAGGACCGGCCAGCATTTCATGTGGAAGTATGATCCTGACTACGTGCGCGATATGATGCAAGATGACTTTGATCCGCATTGTGACATTGCTGCTGAAGCTGGATTGATGACTGCTGACGAAGTAGCAGCTTATAAACTTATGGATGCACAAGATGTAAAAGAAATTGACTATAACGGCAAGCACTACGTTAAGAAAGCATTGGCCCTGAAGCGACACGCAGGGAAGTCTTGTAATTATGCCAGTAAGTATGGGGCGGGTGGGCCTACTATTGCACGGGCGGCAGGAGTCAGCGAAGCAACAGGCAATAAACTGCACAAAGCTTACTGGAGTCGAAATTGGTCGCTTAAGAAGATTGCTGATGATTGTATTGTAAAGCAAGCACTTGGGGTTAAGTGGCTTTGGAATCCTATTGCAAATATGTGGTATTGGCTGAAAACTGATAAAGATAAGTTCAGCACCCTTAACCAAGGCACTGGTACATATTGTTTTGATATGTGGATCAAGGAAGTGCTGAAGCGTCGCCAGCAGTTAACAGGGCAAGCACACGATGAAGGAATTTGGGAAGTTAAGAAAGGTTATCGTGAGCAAGCGGCAAAACTCCTTAAGGATGCAATCCAAGAGGTTAACAAGAAACTTAAATTAAATCGTGATCTGGATGTGGGTGTGCAATTTGGTGACAATTATGGAGCTATCCATTGATTTCAAAATAAAGTGAAGATAGTTGTAGACAGCATCAAAAATACGTGTCAAAATGGTTGTGTAAATTAAATTGTAGGAGAGAAAGTTAAATGAATAAGTATTTGACACTAGGTATTCTATCCCTTATACTTGTAGGCTGTACAGATTCAAACGTAGCTACAAAAGCACTCAAGGGTGCTGGTTACACAGATGTAAAACTGACAGGCTATAGTTGGTTTGCCTGTTCAAAAGATGACACCTATCACACAGGCTTTATTGCCAAAGGTCCAACAGGAATTGAAGTAGAAGGTACTGTGTGTTCTGGTCTGCTGTTTAAAAATGCAACTATTCGTTCTAACTGAGGAGAAACAAAATGCAAACTAAAATCCAATACACCGTAGCAGACGACACCACCATCTATGCAGAAGTGGATACTCGTGAGCAAGCTCGCTCCTATTTGCGTGACTTGAAAGCTAACGGGAAAAAATCTGTAAAGATTTATCAGGAAGAATTCGCTCGTATTGCTAGCAAACAGGTTCGTTAAGATGGGTAAAATCACAATCCGTGAAACAAGTTCTGTCGGGGAAAGCTTTTCTGAAGTAGAATATATCTTTGAGGATAGTTCAGATTATTTTGCTTGGAGTGAACAGAAGACAGAAGCTTTGAATAATGCGTTGAAGAGTTATGTTAGCGGAATGGATTTCTTGGGCGGTGAAAGTCCTTTTGAGAATGAAGACGCTGGAAACGTGACAGAAATTAAAGTTGCTAAGAAAGCTAAAGAGCCG
>JAKFCX010000007.1:0-76020 GCA_036676415.1 Chitinophagaceae bacterium | reverse complement strand
AGTTAGTGCCGGGTGCCACTCCAAAGTATCCTGCCTCCGGATTAATGGCATACAATCCACCATTTTCTCCTTTATGTATCCAGGCAATATCATCACCAACTGTTGTCACTTTCCATCCTTCAAATTCCTGCGGAGGAATCATCATGGCAAAGTTTGTTTTACCACATGCACTAGGGAAAGCTGCAGCAACATAAGTTTTCTCTTTCTCAGGAGATTCTATTCCCAATAACAGCATATGTTCAGCCAGCCAGTTCTCTTCTCTTCCTAAAACGGAAGCGATCCTCAGCGCAAAACATTTCTTACCCAGCAATGCATTTCCACCATAACCACTTCCATAAGAAATGATCAGTCTTTCTTCAGGGAAATGTGAAATGTATTTTACTTCAGGATTACAAGGCCAGCTAACATCTTCTTTAAAATTCTCTAAAGGTGCTCCAACAGTATGTATGCACTTAACGTAATTATATTTTGAGAGATAGGGCATTACCTGTTCACCCATTCTTGTCATGATACGCATATTCACCACTACATATTCAGAATCGGTTAGCTGTACACCGTATCTTGATAAAGATGAACCCACTGGCCCCATGCAAAACGGAACAACATAAAGTGTTCTTCCTTTCATAGAACCCAGAAGCAGGTTGTTCAGTTGCTTCTTCATTTTCTCCGGAGCCATCCAGTTGTTGGTGGGACCAGCATCTTCTTTTCTACGGCTGCAGATAAATGTTTTGTCTTCTACCCTGGCCACATCACTTGGATCGCTGAAACAGGCAAAACTGTTTGGACGTTTCTCGGGATTTAAACGAATGAATGTTCCTTTCTGCACAAGTAAGTTGCAAAGGCTGTCGTATTCCTGCTGGCTGCCATCACACCAGTGAATGTGTTCTGCTTCACATTGCGAAGCAATTTGTTCAACCCAGTTACGCAGGTCATCACGAACAGCGTAGGGTTCAAGATCAGTTAGGTTGCTTTGAAGTTTCATAATGAAAATTTATAAATGATAAGCGTCTTTTTACGCCTTATTAAACTGTGTAGCTTAGAGAGCGGCATTGCTTCAAATATGCAGGTATAAAGGTGGTTTTTGCAACATCGTGTTACAATGACAATTGTCACTCTGGCTTACCTCATTTATCATGAAATGTTTCAGCCAAACTTTAAATTCGCTTAACAACTAAACAAGATGACTAAAATTCAATCCAGCGATTTCAAAAGACTGATCGGCACATGGAATACAGCAGGAACTATTTTCTCTGAAAATGGAAATTCAAGATTGACCGGTGTTGACAGTTACGAATTTATACTTGACGGGCATTATATTTTACACAAAGCCGATGTACAAATAGCAGAAGAAAAAAGCGAAACCTTTGAAATTATTTCCCTGGATAAATCTACCGGCAAAGGGATCATGGAATACTACAATTCAAAAGGAGAAAGCGGTAGAATGATAAGTTCCTTAGCTTATAACATATTTAATATTGTCGGCGACAAATTGAGGTTTGAAGGAGTCTTTAACGAAGAAAATACAAAGCTAACCGGTACCTGGTTAATGCAAAATGAGCGTAATGAATGGATAAATTTCATTGACCTACAACTTACAAAACAGAATATGGCGCTGTGAGCAACATTGGTAGTAGTCGTAAACTACTATTCTTTTTCATCCGATTTATCTTTCTCTTCACCCCGGAAATTGTTTTTCCTCAGGTTCATTCCATAAGTATAGTTCGTTGAAAGAATTACGTCATTACAATCAAAATGTTTGATGACCCCATCTTTTTGAAGAGCTACTACCCAACAGGTATTCTGGTGCATGCCATAATCAATAATAAATAATGCCTGGCCAGTGCCAAGAGGAGTTTCAACCAAAATGCTGGGCTCTAATTGAAGTATCATTTTATTACAATTAATGTATCCTGTTCAATTTATATACCGAATCAGGTCGAAAATCAATTTTTCCCCGTTTAGCCCGTACCAAAACCAAGGGTTGACAGGTAAAAGGAACCACTGAAGTATTTTTTTTCAGGCAGATATCATTGTTTCATTTCGCCCGGAACGCATATGCTTTATATTTAGCCTTTAAACTAACTTTCATGTATCGTCAACTGCTTTCATTATTACTTGTATTTGTATCCTTTGCTTCAATTGCTCAAAAGCTGGATAAACTCACCGTAGAAAAGATCATGAGAAATCCCAAATGGATAGGCACCTCTCCTTCCAATCTCTCCTGGAGCAATGATGGAAAGACAGTTTATTTTTCCTGGAATCCTGAAAAGACAACAAGTGATTCGCTTTACTTCATTACACTCACCAATAAAACACCAATAAAAGCTAGTGTTGCACAAAAGCAAAATCTTGCAACGGTAAATAACACCACTTATAACAATGCCAGAACAGCTTATACCTATTCAAGCAATGGTGACATTTATCTTACAGAGATAAAACCTGCAAGAACAAGAAGGATCACACAGACTTTAGATACCGAAAGCAATCCTCAATTTTCTTTCAACGATACCAAAGTTGTTTACAGCCGAAGCAATAACTTATATGCCTGGGATATTGTTACTGGAGAAACACAACAACTCACTAACCTGAGAGCGGAAACGAAACCAAGATCAAAAGATACCACACAGCAGGAACGGTGGTTATTGAACGATCAGCTGCAGTATTTTGAAATTCTTCGCCAGCGTAAAACAAAAAGAGAAGAAGCACAGCAATACAGGGAAAGCACCAAAGAAAAAGATATCAGGTCTGTTTTGTTAGAAGACAGAAGAGTGCAGGGTCTATCAATCAGTCCTGACGGAAGATTCATCACTTACCGTTTATTTAAAACTACCACTGCCAAAAATGCCATCGTACCTGATTATGTAACAGAATCAGGTTTCACCACAGATATCAATACAAGACCAAAAGTTGGTGCAGCTGACGGATCGAGTGAGTTCTACATCTACGACAGGGATAGAGATACCATTTACACAATGAAGACAGACGATATTCCGGGAATAAAAGATTATCCTGACTACCTGAAAGATTATCCAAAACTGTTCGAAGAAAGAAAGAAGAAAAATGCAAATCGATCAGTCACATTTTTCGGTCCAGTATGGTCACCAAAAGGAACGAATGCTGTTATTGAAATACGATCGGATGATAACAAGGATCGCTGGCTGATGTTATTTGATAAAGCCACAGGTAAACTAAAACCGCTGGACAGGCAAAGAGATGAAGCATGGATACAAGGACCAGGTATCAATTTCAGAAATGCAGGCTGGATTGATGAAAATACATTCTGGTATCAATCTGAAGCAACTGGTTATTCGCATTTATACATTGCTGATATAACAACCGGGAAAAAACGTCAGCTGACTTCCGGCAATTATGAAGTGCAGGATGCCCAGCTATCAAAAGATAGTAAATATTTCTTCATCACTACCAATGAAGTTCATCCTGGTGAAAAGCATTTCTATCGCTTATCAATTGCTGATGGAAAGAAAGAGAAGATCACTACGATGACGGGTGCTAATCTTGTAACCATTTCACCTGATGAAAAAAACCTGGCTATCCTTTACTCCTATTCCAACAAACCAACTGAGTTGTTTTTGATGGAGAATAAACCTGGTGCTAAAGCTGAACAGGTAACATTCAACGCACAGAGTGAAGAATTTAAATCGTATGCATGGAAAGATCCTGAAGTGGTAACATTCACTGCCAGAGATGGTGCTATTGTTCATGCAAGATTGTATAAGCCCAGCAATCCTCATCCAAACAAACCTGCAGTGTTGTTTGTACATGGTGCAGGCTATTTGCAAAATGCACATAAATGGTGGAGTAGTTATTTTCGTGAATACATGTTCAACAATATGCTGGCTGATGAAGGATATTATGTACTGGATATCGACTACCGAGGCAGTGCAGGATATGGTCGTGACTGGAGAACCGGAATCTATCGTCACATGGGTGGAAAAGATTTGACCGATCATATCGATGGTGTTAACTGGCTGATAAAAAACCATGGCGTTAATCCCGCCAATGTTGGATTATATGGTGGTTCTTATGGTGGTTTTATCACTTTGATGGGAATGTTCACAGCACCTGAAGTATTTGCTGCAGGGGGTGCATTAAGATCAGTTACTGACTGGTCGAATTATAATCATGGTTATACTTCCAACATTTTGAATGAGCCTTTTACAGACAGTATTGCTTATAGAAAAAGTTCACCTTTATATTTTGCCGAAGGTTTAAAAGGACACCTGGTGATGTTACATGGAATGGTAGATGTTAATGTTCATTTCCAGGATGTGGTGGAATTATCTCAAAGACTGATCGAACTGGGAAAAGACAACTGGGAATTAGCTGTGTACCCAATGGAAGATCATGGTTTTGTAGAACCCAGTAGCTGGACAGATGAATACAAAAGAGTTTTTAAGCTGTTTGAACGTGTGTTAAAGAAGTAAAGGTTTTCACACTTCAGTAACCTGCTGCTGTTATTGTAAAGGGTATTTTTGAAGCAAAGATCATTGCTAAGTAAATTATATTAAGTTACTATGAAGAACATTATCCTGCTGGCTGCAACTTTAATGGTTTCTACCATCTCCTTTTCCCAACAACAAGCATCAGTAAGAAAGGCTCCTGAAGTAACATTAAAAGATACAAGCGGCCAAATCGTAAAACTATCTTCATTAAAAGGTCAGGTTGTCCTGATCGATTTCTGGGCAAGTTGGTGTGGTCCATGCAGAAGAGCCAACAAGCACCTGAAGCAACTCTATGCAAAGTATAAAGACCAGGGTTTCGAGATCTACAGCATTTCTACAGACGATAGTAAAACTGAATGGAAGAAAGCGATCAAACAAGATAAAACAACCTGGCTGCATGTGCTGGATGAAATGAATGTTTCAAACACCTGGCAAATCCGGTATTTGCCTACTACTTTCCTGTTAGACAAAGAAGGTAACTTTGCCGCTTACGATCCGGATATGGATAAATTAGATGGCTTGATCAAGAACCTACTGAAGTAATGAAACCACTGCTCTTGGCAGCTTTTCTTTTTGCTACAATGCAAACCACTGCACAGGAACTGTATGTTTTTACAGAACCTGCCAGTAATATGCCTGCAAATTCTTTTGGCATTTTACAATCAGCAAAAATATTACAGAACGAATACTACAACAGAACAGTGCAACGCCACAATACAGAACTGATGTTTGGGCTGAATAAAAACCTGATGATACATGCTGCTGCAACTTTCTCTAACATGTACACTCCTAAACTCAGTTTTGAAAGTGTAAGGCTCTATGGTAAATATCGATTTTATTCTAAAGATGAAATGTACAGGCATTTCCGAATGGCTGCTTTTACAGAAGCATCGTATAATAAAAATGAATTAGAGTACGATGAATTAGGATTAGAGGGTGATAACAGTGGATTACAATTAGGATTAATTGCAACACAGCTGTTACATAAACTGGCCATCAGCAGTTCTGCCTCTGTTATAAGTTACGCAGGAACGTATACAAGTCATAGTGCGACCATTCACCAGCCTTTTACTGCATTGAATTATTCTTTATCGGCAGGTTATCTCATCTTTCCAAAAGAGTATACTGATTACAACCAACCTAATATTAATATCTACCTGGAATTTCTTGGACAAAAATCGTTGGATCAAACAAGACATATGTTAGATATTGCTCCTGCCATTCAGATAATACTCAAAAGCCAGGCTAAGATCAACTTTGGTTATCGACACCAGTTAATGGGCAATATGCATAGAATGAGTACCAATAGCTGGCTCATAGAATTGGAATGGACATTTCTGAATGCATTGAAGAAGTAATTGCTTACGCTGCTAAGAGATAAAAGAGTAAGGAAAAGAAAAAGTGCATAACCTGACAGATTAAAATCTCATGATCCGTGACAATCCTAATCATCAGCGTTATCAGCGTTCCTCTTTCCAATATATTTCAGAACGTACAAGTGAGTGACACAACAGACGTTGATAAATGAACCTGCTGTTGGTCAAACAAAATATCTTTATTTTACACAAGTGAATAAGGGGAAATATTCTGATATCACCGACCAGGAACTGCTGGAGAAATTCTATGCAGATTCCAGCAATGAATGGCTTGGCATTTTATTGCAACGCTATACCTTGTTGTTGTTGGGTGTGTGCATGAAATATTTGAAGAATGAAGAAGAAGCAAAGGATGCTGTACAGCAGATATTTTTAAAGTCGATCACAGAATTAGGAAAATACAGGGTGTCTTATTTCAAAAGCTGGCTTTATATGGTGGCAAAGAATCATTGCCTGATGAAGCTGAGGGATAAGCATATAAATGTTGATATAGAAAAAGTGCACCTTGCCTCTGAAGAACAGCCAAAACAGGAGCATTTAGATAAGGATAAAGTTTTGACGGTAATGGAAGACTGTCTTCAATATTTAAGTGAAGAGCAGAAACAGTGTGTAACTTTATTTTACCTGCAGAAGAAAAGTTACCAGGAAATTGCTGATGATACAGGATATACAACTTTACAGGTAAAGAGTTATATCCAGAACGGTAAACGGAATTTGAAAAACCTGGTTGAAAAGAAAATGAAAGAATCAAGTGCCAGATCTTAAAGATATATTGAACGAAGAAGACGATCCGAAGAATGATGAACTGCTGAAGTATATTCACGGTGATCTTTCTAAAGACGAGCAACATGAAGTGGAGAAGCAAATGGCTTCATCAGACTTTGTGAGTGATGCTATGGAAGGACTTCAGCAGATTCGTAACAAAAGATCCATCGATGATTATGTTGATGAGCTCAACAGGCAACTGCAGAAACAGGTATCTGCAAAAAAAGAGCGTAAAGAAAAACGGAAACTGAAAGACAATCGGTGGATCGTTATCGCTGTAGTGATAGTGCTTGGCTTATGTATTCTTGGGTATGCAATGATTCGTTATTACGAAAAAAATTCCGGTGATAGAATTGCTCCCACAGAACAGAAAGACTAATATTCCACCTTATCAGTTTTATTGTTCCAGTCCTCAAATACCTTTATGGCTTCGTCCCTCCCAATACATTCAATGGCAATTTTTCTCTTATCAATTGGCAACACTAATTCATCATAGATCAGCGAATCATCAAAGCCAATATTAGCAGCATCCACACGAGTATTGGCATAATATACTTTCTTTGGTCTTGCCCAGTAGATTGCTCCCATACACATCGGACAAGGTTCGCAGGAAGTATAAATTTCGCAATCATCCAATTGGAATGTTCCAAGATTCTTACAAGCATCTCTGATTGCAACCACTTCGGCATGTGCCGTAGGATCGTTTGTTGATGTAACCCTGTTATTGCCTCTTCCAACGATCTCCTCCCCTCTTACGATGATGCATCCAAAAGGTCCACCATCATTATTCATCATTCCTTTACGGGATAATTCTATTGCTTCCTGTATAAATTTATGTTCTCTTGTCATACTACTAATTTGACTTGCTGAATTTACATCTTTATATTCAGCCATTCTATTGCATTCTGGTACAGCAGTTTTTGTTTTGTTTCCGAACCCAGCTGCATCTCTTCAATCATTTTTCCAGGATGATGTTCTCCCAATGGAAAAGGATAATCACTGCCCAAACATATTTTTTTATCGCCAACAAGGTTTAATAAATATTGCAATGCAGATTCATCATGTACCAGGCTGTCGAACCAGAATTTGCCAAGATAATCTCTTGGATTGATGGCATTATCTACAGCCACAAGATCAGGCCTTACATTAAATCCATGCTCTATTCTTCCAATGGTAAAGGGAAATGATCCACCACCATGAGCAAAAGCCACTCTCAGCTTTGGAAATTTTTCAAATACTCCACCAAATATCATGGAACAAATAGCTCTTGAAGTTTCTGCAGGCATTCCAACCAACCATGGCAGCCAATATTTCTGCATATCATTTTCTCCCATCATCTCCCATGGATGTACAAAAAGTGCACACCCAAGTTTTTCTGCAGCTTCATAAAAAGGGAAAAATGCTTGATCACTTAAGTTGCTGCCATTTATGTTTGATCCAATTTCGAGTCCTGGCATATTCAGTTCACTCACACATCTTTCCATTTCTTTAATGGCAAGATTAATATCCTGCAAAGGCACAGTTCCAATACCAATAAAACGCTTTGGTTCTTTGGCCACACATGCTGCAATATGATCATTCAGAAATCTCGAAGTCTCTAACCCGTCATTTGGTTTTGCCCAGTAATTAAACAAAACAGGAATAGTAGAAAGTACCTGGATGGCAACATCTGTTTCATCCATCTCCCTTATCCTGACGTCTTCCTTAAAGCAATTATCTTCAACTTCCCTGAACAGCTTATCGCCTTTCATCATACAGGCTTTGCAGTTCCGGTGTTCAAGATGAATGAACTCTCCATAGCCAAACTTCTGCACCCAGTTTGGCATCTTATCGGGCATTATATGAGTGTGTATATCAATTTTCATTTCACGCAAAGAAGCAAAGAAAATAAAAAGACGCTAAGCTTTGCTTCTTTCAACTTAGCGTCTTTGCGTGAGCCTATTTTCTGATCGGAGGCTGCATCACCGTTCCACATTTGTTGCAGGTTCTGTGCATGGTATCCTGCCAATATTTGTCCATTACTTCTGGTAATTGGTTCACAATATCATTCACCACCAAAGTTTCTTCGTATAATTTGTTGCCGCAGTTTTCGCAGAACCAGATAAATCCATCCTCTTCTGTCTCTCTCTTCTTTTCAATCACAAGTCCAACTGTACCTGCTCCACGTTGTGGTGAATGGGGTGTTTTAGGAGGCAGTAAAAACATCTCACCTTCCTTAATAGGGATATCCCTGAACTCACCATTATCAATGATCTTCACCACAATATCACCTTCCACCTGGTAATACAATTCCTCTGTTTCATTAAAGTGATAATCTTTTCTTGCGTTTGGACCACCCACTACCATCACAATAAAATTTTCTGCATCCTTGTACACACATTGATTGCCAACCGGCGGTTTTAAAAGGTCACGATGCTCGTCAATCCATTTTTTTAAATTGAAAGGTGCAGATACAGCCATATAGCAGTTTTTTAGTTAAGCAATCTTATGAACCAGAAGCCGGTGCTGCTATTGAACTTTCGTTGCGTCGCACTCTTTTACTTCCGGATTATTTTGCAGCAATTTACCACAATAATCTTCAACAATTCAAGCATAAACATCCAACAAATTTTCATTAGGTTTGACCCTATGGATCTCTCCCTTAAAAATAAAACGGCCATTATCTGTGGAAGCACACAGGGAATCGGTTTAGCAACTGCCATTGAACTATCAGGACTGGGGGCGTCATGTGTATTAATGGCAAGAAATGAAGTATCACTTCAGCAAGCCATCACCCAACTTGATACATCCCTCGGTCAAAAACATAGCTTTCTTGTGGCAGATTTTGATAAACCTGAAACGGTAAAGAATGCTATTGAAAACTTGACATCAAATAATGTAGTTCATATTCTCATCAATAATTCAGGTGGACCAGCTTCAGGACAAATAACAGAAGCAAAGGAAGAAGACTTTTTAAACACGTTTAATCGTCACCTGATCTGTAACCATATATTGGCCCAGGCTGTTATTCCTTCCATGAAAAAAGAAGGTTATGGCAGGATCATTAATATCATTTCAACATCGGTAAAAGTTCCGCTTCCAAATTTGGGTGTATCAAATACCGTTCGTGGTGCAGTAGCCTCATGGGCAAAGACAATGGCTAATGAACTTGGGCAATTTAATATTACCGTAAATAATGTTTTGCCTGGAGCAACCAAAACACAAAGGCTTGAAACCATCATCAGTAATAATGCAAACAAAAAAAGTATTGCAGTAGGTGAAGTAGAAAAAGAAATGATGAAAGAAATTCCGATGAAACGTTTTGCAGATCCGAAAGAACTGGCTAACGTAATTGCATTTCTTGCATCACCTGCGGCATCTTATGTAAACGGTGTAAGCATTCCGGTTGACGGAGGAAGAACAGGAGCTATTTAGTTTGTTAGGTAATTGATTAATTTGTTTTATTACACAAGTTGATCCCTATCCCAACTAATGAGTTAACGAATTGACCAATGAACTTATCAATACCATATCACTTAGAAAATTATATTGGAGGTTTGCATATTGCTCCTTTGTCTGGAAAGTTTATAGATGGCATCAACCCTGCAACAGCTGAAGTGTTTACCCAGGTCCCGGATTCAAATGAAAACGATGTTGAATTAGCAGTAAAGTCTGCGAAAGAAGCATTTCCTTCATGGAGTATAACTCCTGTTGAAGAACGATTCAAAATATTGAATAGAATTGCAGAGCTGATTGATGAAAATGCCGATACACTTGCTTTAGCAGAAACTACAGATAATGGCAAGCCCCTCTGGTTAAGCAAAAAAGTAGATATCCCAAGAGCCTCTTCAAACTTTCGATTTTTTGCAACAGGCATCATGCATTTTGCAACCGAAAGCCATAATATGGAAGACAAAGCGGTGAATTATACACTTCGTCAACCTATTGGAATTGTTGGCTGCATTTCTCCATGGAACTTACCACTATATCTTTTTACCTGGAAAATTGCTCCTGCACTTGCTGCAGGAAACTGTGTGATAGCCAAGCCATCAGAAGTAACACCTGTCACGGCTTTTTTATTAGGTAAAATTTGCAAAGAAGCCGGATTACCAGCAGGTGTATTAAATATTGTTCATGGCACTGGACCAGGTTGTGGTGAAGCCATTGTAACACATCCATCCATCAAAGCAATTTCGTTCACAGGTAGTACCCGAGCCGGCGAAAGAATTGCTTCACTTGCTGCTCCTAAGTTCAAGAAATTGTCTTTGGAACTTGGAGGCAAGAATCCAAATATCATTTTCGCAGATTGCGACTGGGAGAAGATGATGAGCACCACTCTGCAATCATCTTTTGCCAACCAGGGACAAATTTGCTTATGTGGCTCCAGAATTTTGATCGAAGATTCTGTTTATGAGAAATTCAAAAATGAATTTATAAAAAGAGTAGAACAATTAGCAGTGGGTGATCCTTTGGATAATAATTCAAAACAAGGAGCCATTGTTAGCAAAGTGCACTATGAAAAGATTATGGGCTGCATTGAAACCGCAAAAAAAGAAGGTGGTAAAATTCTTATAGGTGGGAATGCAATTAAACCAAAAGGCAGATGTGAGAATGGTTATTTTATTCAACCAACTGTTATTGAAGGATTGAGTTGCAACTGTCAGACAAATATGGAAGAAATATTCGGTCCTGTAGTAACCTTGCAATCTTTCAAAACAGAAGAAGAAGCTTTACAATTAGCCAATACGTCAGATTATGGATTAGCTGCTACCATTTGGACACAGGATATTTCCAAAGCAAATCGTGTTGCAGCCAAAGTTGAAAGCGGTATTGTCTGGATTAACTGTTGGTTGCTACGTGACCTTCGTACTCCATTTGGAGGAATGAAAAACAGCGGTGTTGGCAGAGAGGGTGGTTGGGAGGCCTTGAGATTTTTTACAGAAGTTAAAAATATTTGTATTCAGTTATGAAAATTATTAATTCCGACAATGCCGCAAAACCATTAGGTGCTTATCCACATGCAAGACGTGTGGGAAATTTTTTATTCTTGTCAGGAATAGGATCAAGAAGCGCAAAAGATAATTCCATACCAGGGTTGGAACAGGATGAACATGGTAATATCTTAAAATACGATATAGAAGCTGAAACGCACCAATGCTTTGCCAATGTGAAAGCTGTTTTAGAAGCAAGCAGCAGCAGTTGGGATAAAATTATTGATGTGACAGTTTTTCTTACGAACATGAAAGATGACTTTCCTTTATATAATAAAATTTACGGTGATTATTTTGCAGACGTGCAGGCATGTCGCACAACCGTTGAAGTAAAAAGTCTTCCTACCCCAATTGCAATAGAACTAAAAGTAATCGCAACAATTGATGAATCATGAACGTAGAAAACACACTCAGCTTTGCCCAGCAATTGGATGAACAGGACGAATTAAGATCATTCCGGGATAAATTTTATTTTCCGCAACATGAAGGGAAGAACTGCATTTATTTCACAGGAAATTCATTAGGACTTCAGCCAAGATCAGCACAGGCATATATCCAACAGGAACTAAATGATTGGGGCAATATGGGTGTGGAGGGTCATTTTGCAGCTAAACATCCATGGATGAACTATCATGAAATGTTTCCTGCAACACTTTCCAGGATTATCGGTTGTGAAGAGCATGAAGTGGTAGTAATGAACCAGCTTACCGTCAACCTTCATTTACTAATGGTTAGTTTTTATCGGCCTACAACTCAGAAGTTCAAGATCATTTGTGAAGAAAGAGCTTTTCCTTCGGATCAATATGCATTAGAATCCCAGGTGAGGTTTCACGGATTTGATCCGGCAAAAGCGATCGTTGAAATAAAGCCGAGAGAGGGAGAATATACTTTAAGAACAGAGGATATTACCGATGCTATTACTGTTCATAAAGATGAACTGGCACTTGTGATGTTTGGAGGAGTAAATTATTATACAGGGCAATTATTTGATATCAAAAAAATAACAGAGGCAGCACACGAAGTAAATGTTCCTGCAGGATTTGATCTTGCACATGCTGCAGGAAATGTTGAATTGAAACTGCATGAGTGGAATGTTGATTTTGCCTGCTGGTGTTCGTATAAATATTTGAATTCAGGTCCTGGTGGAGTGGCAGGAATTTACATTCATGAAAACCATGTGAAGAATAAAGAACTTCCTCGTTTTGCAGGATGGTGGGGTTATACCAAAGACACACGTTTTAAAATGGAGAAAGGGTTTGAAGCAATTCCTACTGCAGAAGGATGGCAATTGAGTAATGCACCTGTTCTCTCAATGGCTGCACACAAAGCTTCTCTCGACATTTTTGAAGAAGCCGGTATTGAAAAAATACATACAAAGAGAAGAAAACTTACTGCATTTCTTCATTTTGTATTGAATGATATCAATGCGAAACAGGAAAAAAAATTGATCAATGTGATCACGCCTTCTAATGAAAATGAAAGAGGATGCCAGGTTTCTATCCTTATGGAATCAAAAGGAAAAGAAGTTTTTAAAGCGTTAACGAAGCATGGAGTGATCGCAGATTGGCGTGAGCCCAATGTAATTCGTGTTGCTCCTGTGCCGTTGTACAATTCATTTGAAGATGTTTGGAAATTTGGAAATATCATTCAATCTATTCTTTAACTGATGAAAAAAGATGTTACGATAGTAGGTGCTGGCTTAGTTGGTTCATTACTCTCCATTTATCTCTGTAAAAGAGGTTATAAAGTAAAAGTGTATGAACGCAGGAGTGATATGAGAAAGGAGACACTATCTGCCGGACGTTCCATTAATCTTGCTTTGAGTGACAGAGGTATTAAAGCTTTGGAAGAGGTTGGTGTGATGGATGAGATCAGGAAAATAGCTATTCCAATGCATGGCAGGTATATACATAATGCTGACGGAACAACAGCTTTTCAGCCATATGGAAAAGAAGGTCAATTCATCAACTCTGTCTCAAGAGCAGAGCTGAATAAAGTGCTGATGACACTGGCTGAAAAAAATGGTGCAGATATATTCTTTAACGAGAAATGCGCAACGATTAATTGGAACAAGAGCGAAATTGAATTCGAATCCACTTTAACAGAAGAGAGTGAAACATCTTCTTTCGATCTGCTCTTTGGTGCTGATGGTGCTTATTCTGCAGTAAGATTGCAGCATCAACTACAACATGAAAGATTTGAATATCATCAGTCGTATATTGATTTTGGCTATAAAGAATTAAACATTCCCCCAAGTGAAAAAGGTGATTTTCAGATGGAAAAGAATGCACTTCATATTTGGCCAAGAGGCAATTATATGTTGATTGCATTACCAAATATGGATGGAAGCTTCACCTGCACATTGTTTTTTCCATTTGACGGTGATCCTTCCTTTAGTTCCCTCGATACTCCGGAAAAACTGGTATCATTCTTTAAACAAACATTCCAGGATGTTGTTCCAATGATGCCAACGCTGGAACACGATTTTTTTCATAACCCAACTTCTTCATTGGTTACTGTAAAATGTTTTCCATGGATAAGGGATGACAAGTTTACCTTGATCGGTGATGCAGCTCATGCCATTGTTCCATTCTTTGGCCAGGGCATGAATTGTGGCTTTGAAGATTGTTCGGTACTGAATGGCTTGCTTGAAAAGCATAATGAAGATTGGAGCATGATCCTGAAAGAATTCCAGGAACTAAGAAAGCCTGATGGAGATGCTATTGCAGATCTTGCCCTGAATAATTTCATTGAGATGAGAGATAAGGTTGCTGATCCAAAATTCCTTTTACAGAAGAAGATAGAAACTAAACTCTACAAAAAGTATCCTGAGAAATGGATACCGGCTTACTCACAGGTAACATTTAGTCCGCACATACGCTATTCCGAAGCATTGGAAAGAGGTTCAAAACAGGAATCAATCATGCAACAGGTGATGAGTCTGCCGGATATTGAAAATCGATGGGAAAGTGATGAAATCGAAGCCATTATCCTTGATCATCTTAAATGATCACTTCAGTATTGAAGAGAATTTATCTGCCACTTGTTCTGCCCATTTTGCATACTCTTTTGCTGAAGGATGCAATTTATCTGGTGCAATAAAGTCTGTTTCATTGCCATCTGCTCTTTGCGAATCTGTGATGTCTATATAGTCAACCCTAAATTGCTCAGCCAACCTTTTCTTTGCTTCATTGAACTGATCAATTTCAATTGCTATCTGTTTAACGTCTTTTCCTTCAGCAAAAGGTGTGGCTCCCCAATCCGGAATTGAAATAACTAAAACACGTTCAGTTTTATTATTGGCAAAATGAAGTGCTTTCTTTATGAGAAATTCGAAATCTGACCTGTAATCGTCTAATGATAAGCCACGGTATTGATTGTTCACACCAATAAGCAGGGTAACAAAGTCATAATGCTCATTCAACTTTGTATGTAACAGATGATCAGCCAACTCAGCTGTGGTCCAGCCAGTTTTTGCAATAATTTCAGGGGCATGAAAGTGAAAACCTTTGTTCCGCAATATTTGGGTTGCCTGGTAAGGGAAGCTTTCATAGAGTGGTAAGGCCTCTCCTATTGTGTAGGAATCTCCAAGGGCCAGGTAAGTAGAAAAATGTCGGGTCATAACTAAATATAGAGGTGAAATTGGTTCATGAGCAATTGAATAAAGATAAGAACGTACAAGTGAGTGACACAACAAAAGCCAAATAGCCATATTTGAGCCAGCTAACTTAAATTTACGTTTGTTTAACGCTAAAGAAATTAAATTGCAAATCATTTAATTATATGATGACAAGAATTCTCCTCGCTTTGCTTTTACCTGTTGCCACAATAGCACAGGCTGATAAAGGTTTTACCATCAAAGGAAATATTGCCGGTTTAAAAGACAGCACATTGGTTTTTCTTGCTGCCAGTAATGGAAATCCAGTGTCACAGACCTATGTTGCCAATGGAACTTTTCAGTTGATCGGGAAGGTGGAATCGGAAGATGTATACAATTTAAATTTCATCGGGCACCAGGAAGCTTATGAAATTTTCATGAGCAATGATGATATCAGTATCACCGGAAAAGCCAATGCAATCAAAGCATTAACTGTAAGTGGAAAAGGTGCTGCAGCAGATTACCTGCTATATCAGAAAAGGTTCAATCCATTAAAAGAAAAATTGAATAAAAATGTTACGCTGGCTAATCAAACACAGGATGCAAAGAAGAGAGATTCATTGGTAGCAGTCTATACTAAAACCGTGGCAGACATACAAGACCAGATAGACCTTTTTATTAAAGAAAAACCAGCTTCACCAGTTTCTGCTTTCATCCTTTATATCACCAATCAGTTGAATAATGATCCTGAGATACTGGCACAGCGTTTTGACCTTTTATCTGACGCTGCAAAAAAGAATATGTATGCTAATGCAATAAGCGAAATGGTTGAAGCAACCCGTTTTGGTTCTATAGGATCTTCTGCTCCTGATTTTGTTCAGAACAATGAAGAAGGAAAACCTGTAGCCTTATCGTCTTTCAAAGGGAAATATGTGCTGATCGACTTCTGGGCCAGTTGGTGTGGACCGTGCAGAAGAGAAAATCCGAATGTGGTAGCGGCTTATAATGCTTTTAAAGATAAAAATTTCACCATCCTTGGTGTATCGCTTGACCAGGATAAACAAAAGTGGTTAGATGCAATTAAAGCAGATAATCTTAACTGGCCACAGGTGAGTGATCTTGCTTATTGGAATAATGCAGCAGCAAAAATTTATAAAGTGAGTAGCATTCCTCAAAACTATTTATTAGATCCTAATGGAAAGATCATTGCAAAAAACCTGAGGGGTGAAGAACTGCATAAAGTGCTTGCCCAGACATTAAAATAGATTAGAAAAATCGATTGTAATAAAGAGCCTTTGCAGGCTCTTTTGTTTTTTGCTTACTTTAGAACTTTAACTACTGCTTATGGTACCAGGTATAAGAAAGGATTTTAATGACCGTTTTTCTCCAGAGAATTATAAAGCTTTTATTGATGAGTTGAGTTTAGTTCATAAAGATGCCCTGGAGTTTCGTGTTGCAGAAACTCCTGTGTTTGTTGATAAAATCTTTAAACATAAATTACTCTCAGCCTGCGAGAGCATTATTGATGTAATTACGCAGTATAACTTTAAACCACTTACGTCCAGGGCTATCCCCTCTGATGTAAATGTGCCGAATGAAAATAATCATTCTCATTACATAGCATTTGATTTTGGTGTTTGTGAAAATGAAGAAGGTGAACTTGAGCCGCAGCTGATCGAAATGCAGGGCTTCCCTTCTCTTTTTTGCTACCAGGTGTTGCAGGATGACATCACCAGGAAATACTTCAACATTCCATCAAACTACAGTATGTACTTAGATGGATTCGATAAAGAAAGTTATATTCAAACCCTAAGAGAGATCATTATTGAAAATGAAGCTCCGGAAAACGTAATACTGCTGGAGATACTTCCGCATCAACAAAAAACAAGAATAGATTTTTACTGCACTAAAGATTACCTGGGAATAGAAGTAGTGTGCCTGACTGAATTGATAAAGGAAGGAAGAAAATTATTCTACCTGAAGGATGGGAAGAAAACAGCAGTCAACCGAATTTACAACAGGGTAATATTTGATGACCTGCAGCAGCAATCTGAAGCAGTACGTGAAAAAGGGAGCATCTTTTTTGAAGACCTTGATGTTACGTGGATACCGCACCCAAATTGGTTCTATCGGATCAGCAAATATACTTTACCGTATATCCGTCATGCCTATGTTCCGAAAACACGATTTTTAAGTGAGCAAAGAGATATACCAGACGACCTTGAGAATTATGTGCTGAAGCCTTTATTTTCTTTTGCCGGGCAAGGAGTAGTAATAGATGTAAAGAAAGAAGACCTGGACTCAGTCGATGATCCAAGAAATTGGATATTACAGCGGAAAGTAAAATATGCGGAGGTAATTCCAACACCTGATGTTCCTGCTAAAGTAGAGATCAGGTTATTTTATTTCTGGAAAGATGGTGAAGCAAGACCTGTTGCTGCAGGAAACCTTGCAAGGTTAAGCAAAGGAAAAATGATCGGGGTTCGTTACAATAAAGACAAAGAATGGGTAGGTGGCAGTCTTGTATATTTCGAAAAAGATTAAGCTGCAACAGCTACTGCTTCTTCACATGCATTAGCACAACTGCGGCAGACAATAGCACAAACTTTACATGCTTCACTGTCTTGTTCGTATTGATTACAAATTTCGATGCACGAATCGCAAAACTGGCGACATAATTCCATCATTTCTTCAGATAGAAATGAATTTCTTGAACAGAAAGTAGCACACATATCGCAGACCTCAGCACAATTCAAAAGCGCCTTTGCACAATCTATCAATCCACTTTCTATACAATGAACTGCAGTTTCCTGGCAAATGACCATGCAGCGTGTACATTCGTCAATGCAAAGCTTAATGTGTTGCATAAGGGAGGAATTTCTTAACACATGAAAAAAATCATGCCAGACTGCCGCTTCACATCTATGTATTAGTCTGGGTAAATTTTACCGAAATTGCATCTACATTAACAATAGTTGTGATGTAAATGAATGGTTTTAATACTCTATCCAAAAGTATACAGTCATTGCAAACTGAAATATATTTTATGTTACAAAGAATAATTTTATTCTGTTGCTTAGTTGTTGGTAATATATCTTATGGACAGGATAGTAGCCTTGTATATTTTAAATTCGACAGGTCTGACCTGACAGATGATGCCAAACGAACATTGGATAATATCATTGGCCGGCCAAATCTATATAGCGCATTGATCTATGGACACACAGATCAGTTTGGAAGTAGGACTTACAATGAACAATTATCTCTCAGAAGAGCAAATGCCGTGAGAGAATATTTTATCAGCAAAGGCATCAATCCTCAAAAAATCAAGCTCATAAAAGGATTTGGTGAAGAAATGCCTGCTATTGCTAAGTCAGATGCTGCTTCCCGGCAATTAAACAGAAGGGTATTGATTGTTGCAGATTATGAAGTGTCTGCTACGGATTCGGTTATTATTGATGAAAAAGGAAAAGATAATCCTTCAAAAACACCCGAAACGCCTGTTACAAATTCTCCCGTTCGAAAACCTGTAAAAGAACGCTTGATAGATGAAGTAACCGATACAACCACCAAAGCAGGAGATAATATCGTTCTGAAGAACATAAATTTTTATGGCGGAAGACATGTGTTTCTGCCGGAATCTTATTCTCCTTTGATGGAATTATTGCATGTAATGCAAACAGTTCCAACACTTGAAATTGAAATACAAGGCCATATTTGCTGCCAGGAAGGCACTGCAGATGGACTTGATATTGATACAGGTGAACCATTTCTCTCGTACAACCGAGCAAAGGCTGTATGGGAATACCTTGTTTCAAAGGGAATTGACAAAAAAAGAATGACATACAAAGGCTTTGGGCATAGGTATCCAATCATACTTTTTGAAGAAACGGAAGAGGAAAGAACCACAAACAGGAGGGTTGAGATCAAAATACTCAAGAAGTAACAATCTGTTTAACAGATAATCTAAAAAATATTTTGGTGTAAAGTGGTGAGCCGTTATTTTTGCACCCCGTCACGAAAGTGCGGATAACGGATTGACCCATGGTGTAATGGTAACACTACTGATTTTGGTTCAGTCATTTAAGGTTCGAATCCTTATGGGTCAACAAAAAAGCAGCTTTACTAGCTGCTTTTTTCATTTATTGCTTTAATACATTCTGCCAGACTTTCTCTCCAATCGTTTAGCCTAATATTAAAATCAGTTATGATCCGTTTTTTGCTTAACACTGAAAATTTTGGTCGCCTTGCCGGTGTAGGAAAATCGGAACTGGGAACAGGGTTTATCTTGCAGTTTAAACCCGAAATTCTTTTTATTTCCGAAGCAAAATCAAACCACGAGATGTTGCCTTCATTGCTGTAGTGATAAACGCCATAATTTGTTTTTCCAGCTTCGATGATCATCATCGTTGCTATAGCAAGATCTTTTGCATATGTGGGAGACCCAATCTGATCATCTACCACATTGATCTCCTCTCTTTCATTCATCAGCCTGAGCATCGTCTTCACAAAATTGTTCCCATGTTCACTATAAACCCATGAAGTTCTGATAACGATACTTCTCTCCCAATTCGTCAATGCAAGCTTCTCTCCCGCTTCTTTTGTGTACCCGTAATAATTTAAAGGTTGGGTTCTTTGGTTTTCTTCATATGGCACAACACCATTCCCATCAAAAACATAATCGGTTGAAAAAGTAATGAAGATCGTATTATAGAATCTGCACTGCTCTGCCAGGAAACCAACAGCTTCAGCATTGATCTTATATGCCGATTCCTGGTCAACCTCAGCTTTGTCTACTGCTGTATATGCTGCACAATTAATAAATGCGAAGGGTTTATTGAGTGAAAAGAAGGAAGCAATTTGTTCCTTATTAGCAATATCCAAATCGTTCCTGCCACAGAAAATAAATTCATACAGCGGATAAGCCACAGATAATTTCTCGAGTTCCCAACCTAGTTGTCCATCTTTTCCTGAAACAGCAATGATCGACTTCATATATTGCTAAAATTACAATTTGGACGAGATAAAATAAAAATGTCCTGCATTGTGGTGCAGGACATTCATTAAAATACATTTATCAGAAACAAAAATAAGGACGTGAAGTGATCTTACCTCTGTATGTTCCTTTCAAATCAGCGATCAAGGCATCAGGCTTGGTAATGGAAGCAAAATATGCATCATCAAACTGTGTGTATTCCTTATGAGCCACAGTTAAAACCACCGCTGCATAACCTGTACCTATTTCTTTTGCAAGCCCAAATCCATACTCATGTTGCAATTCTTCAGAATCAGCATGTGGATCAACTACATCAACAGGTATATTATAAGCACGAAGATTATTAACCACATGTGCCACTTTCGAATTTCTAACATCAGCCACATCTTCTTTAAAAGTTGCACCCATCACCAGGACTTTTGAATCCTTCACATTATCGTTATGTGTAATAACATGCTGCAATACCTTTTTATGGAGATAGTTCGGCATGTTATCGTTGATATAACGACCAGCGAGGATCACTCTTGAGTTAAAGCCAACTTCAGCAGCTTTATATGTAAGATAATATGGATCTACACCAATGCAATGTCCACCAACAAGACCTGGAGAGAACTTCAGGAAGTTCCACTTGGTTCCTGCAGCTTCTAAAACGTCATAGGTATTAATACCAAGCCTGTCGAAGATGATCGAAAGTTCGTTCATCAATGCAATGTTCAGATCACGCTGTGTATTTTCAATCACCTTGGCAGCTTCTGCCACTTTGATGGTAGAGGCACGATGCACTCCTGCTTCTACAATTAATTCATACACTTTTGCCACCTGGTCCAATGCTTCTGCATCAGATCCTGAAACGATCTTTATTACATTCTGAAGTGTATGAGTTTTATCGCCCGGGTTAATTCTTTCTGGTGAATAACCCATCTTGAAATCGGGGCCCATTTTTAATCCACTGATCCTTTCAATGATCGGCAAACAATCTTCTTCAGTACAGCCGGGATATACAGTTGATTCGAAAACTACATAATCCCCTTTCTTTAGTGCATGGCCTATTACTTCGGAAGCACCTTTTACGGGTCTTAAATCAGGAACGTTGTGATCATCTACAGGTGTAGGCACAGCAACGATAAAAAAGTTGGCCTGCTTCAATTCTTCCTGGGAATCTGTGAAGGTAATATCACTTCCAACAAAGTCTTCACTTGTCATTTCTTTAGCAGGGTCAATACCTTCCTTCAGCATTTCAACTTTGTTCTTGCTAATGTCGAAACCAATTACCGGCACCTTCTTTCCGAAAGCCAAAGCAATAGGCAATCCAACATAACCTAACCCAATGATGGCAATCTTTGCCTCTTTCTTAACTAATGAATCGTAGATCATTTATTACTATTAAATTCTTTTGGTTGTTTATAAAGTTCTTCTTGTGGAAGGGCGCTAAAATAGTCATAAGTTACTTTCAAACCTTCACTGCGATGCACTTTTGGCTCCCAGCCGAGTAGTTCTTTTGCTTTTGTAATATCAGGCTTTCGCTGTTTAGGGTCATCTGCAGGTAAAGGTTGATAGGAAATCTTCACTGTTGAACCCGTTAACTTCAACACTTCTTCCGCAAAATCTTTCAATGATATTTCATCTGGATTTCCAACATTAACAGGTGAAGAATAATCACTCATTAATAAGCGGTAAATCCCTTCAATAAGATCGTCAACGTAGCAAAAAGATCTTGTCTGGCTACCATCTCCAAATACTGTAAGATCTTCACCCCGTAAAGCTTGTCCGATAAAGGCCGGTAAGGCTCTTCCATCGTTCAGTCTCATTCTCGGGCCATATGTATTGAATATTCTTACGATCCTTGTCTCAACATTATGAAATGTATGATATGCCATGGTGATGGCTTCCATGTAACGTTTTGCTTCATCATACACTCCTCTTGGTCCAACAGGATTTACATTACCCCAATATTCTTCCGTTTGTGGATGAACCAAAGGATCTCCATAGACCTCACTGGTAGATGCTACAAGAATTCTTGCACCTTTCTCTTTTGCAAGTCCCAGGCAATTATGTGTTCCCAATGCTCCCACTTTCAACGTTTGAATCGGGATCTTCAGGTAATCAATCGGACTAGCCGGAGATGCAAAGTGCAGAATGTAATCCAGCTTTCCAGGAACATGAATGAACTTGGTTACATCGTGATAATAGAACTCGAAATTCTTATTCGGGAAAAGATGTTCGATGTTCTTCATATCACCCGTAACAAGATTATCCATCGCTATTACATGAAATCCTTCCTTGATGAATCGATCACATAAATGCGATCCTAAGAAACCAGCAGCACCTGTTATGAGTACACGTTTTGTTGACATATTGAAATGAAATTAAGGTCGGCCAATGCTTATATAATGAAATCCCTTCTTTTTGATCTGTTCAACATCAAATACATTTCTACCATCGAAAATCGCTTTTTGTTTGAGCAGTTTTTCTATCTTTTCAAAATCAGGTGTACGGAACTCGTTCCACTCGGTAGCAATGATAAGACCATCAGCATCGTCCAAAGCAGAATACTGGTCTGCTGAATAACTGATCTTATGACCGATAAGGTTTCTTACATTATTCATAGCCTCTGGATCGTAAGCACAAACCTTTGCACCTTCACTCACCAATGCATCTATCATTTCAAGCGCTGGTGCTTCCCTGATATCATCTGTATTTGGTTTAAATGCCAGGCCCCAGAGTGCAAACTTCTTTCCGCTAAGGCTGCCATAATGTTCTTTTATTTTGGGGATGAGATGTTGCTTCTGTTTCTTATTCACTTCCATCACAGCTTCTAAAATTTTGAAATCATAGTTCACTTCAGAAGAAGACCTGGCAAGTGCCTGCACATCTTTCGGGAAACAACTTCCACCATAACCAATACCCGGAAACAAAAAACGTCTTCCTATTCTCTCATCAGTACCCATTCCTTTTCTTACCATATCAACATCTGCTCCTAATCTTTCACAAAGCTGAGCGATCTCATTCATGAAAGATATTTTTGTAGCAAGGAAAGAGTTTGCTGCATATTTAGTAAGCTCTGCAGACTTCTCGTCCATAAAAATGATGGGGTTACCCTGTCGAACAAATGGAGCATACAAATCAAGCATTAACTTCTGTGCTCTTTCGGAAGTTGTTCCAATAACAACCCTGTCTGGCTTCATAAAATCTTCTACGGCCATTCCTTCTCTAAGAAACTCCGGGTTTGATACCACATCAAATTCTCCCTTGAACCCTTTCTGTATCGTTTCCCTAACTTTATCTGCAGTTCCAACCGGTACAGTACTCTTATCAATAATTACCTTGTAGTCAGTTAAAAGTTTCCCGAGGTCTTCAGAGACTTTCAGGATATAACTAAGATCAGCAGAACCATCTTCACCAGGAGGTGTAGGTAACGCAAGAAAAATAACCTCAGCATCTTTAATACCATCTGCTAAAGAAGTAGTGAAAGTCAGTCGCTCTTCTTTAAGATTTCTTGCAAAAAGCTTTTCCAGTCCAGGTTCAAAAATGGTGATCTGTCCTGCTGATAACTTTTCTACTTTCTTCTGATCAATGTCTATACAGGTAACATAATTGCCTGTTTCAGCGAAACAGGTTCCTGTTACTAAGCCTACATAACCTGTTCCTACAACAGCTAATTTCATTATTATTATTTTATTTGTTCACGTATTCTAATACTGACGATGTAATAAAGTTTAACTGTTCTTCATCTAATTCTGTGTGCATTGGTAGCGAGATCACTCTTTCAGTTAACCAATCGGTAACCGGCAAATCCAGGGCCGGCAAATCAAATGAATCGAACATCCTTTGTTTATGTCCAGGAACAGGATAATAGATCATTGAAGGAATACCTTTTGAAGCGAGATATTCGTTCAATCCATCCCTGTCAACGCCATCTAATATCAAAGTATACTGATGAAATACATGAGATCCGTAATCAGCTCTGAATGGTGTTCTGATCCTTGAATTACCAGCAAACGCCTTGTCGTAAAAATCTGCGGCTTTTGTTCGTGCGGCAATATATTCATCTAAAAACCTGAGTTTAATATTTAGTACTGCTGCCTGAACTGTATCTAACCTTGAATTACATCCTACAACTTCATGATAATATTTTTTTTCCTGTCCATGATTGGCTACCATTTTCAATCTTTTGGCTAATGCAACATCATCAGTAAAAATGGCCCCGCCATCACCATAACAACCAAGATTCTTACTCGGAAAGAAAGATGTACATCCAACCGTTCCAATTGTACCTGCTTTCTTTTTCGTACCATTACTAAAAGTATAATCTGCACCAATTGCCTGTGCCACATCTTCGATAACATATAAATCATGTTCAGCAGCGATCTTCATGATCTCTTCCATCGGTGCTACATGACCGTAGAGATGTACCGGAACGATTGCTTTTGTTTTTGGTGTTATTGCTTTCCTAATGCTTTCAGGATCGATGCAAAACGTTTGCTTATCTACTTCTACAAAAACAGGTTTCAGTTTAAGTAAAGCAACTACTTCTGTTGTTGCTATATAGGTAAATGATGGAGTGATCACTTCATCACCTGGTTGTAATCCTAAAGCCATCATGGCTATCTGCAAAGCATCGGTACCATTGGCACAAGGTATCACCTCTTTTATGTTTAAATAGCTTGCAAGACTTTTGGAAAAATCCTGTACCTGCTGACCATTTATAAATGCTGTACTTTCAAATACATCAATAACAGCTTTATCTACTTCTGATTTTATTTTTTGATACTGAGTTTTCAGATCAACCATTTGCAACGGTCTCATAAACAATTTTTTAGGCCGCAAAGCTAAATCAAAAAGCTTTCAAGTTTACGAACTACTACTAAAGGGTATGGTTGTAATCCAGACCACTCATATCAATCTAAAGGTTAGGTAATTCGGTCATCATTATGCGGCTCGACGTCATGTCTTACATAAATAATACCAGCTTGTGAATATCACATGGAAGAAATGGTTCTTCCGGTCGCCATGGCAACAATTGTTTCAACTGTTTCCTGGATTGCTTCGATGGTTGCCGGCTTGATGAGATATTTATCTGCACCAATCTTGCTGGCATAAGCGATATCTTCTTTAGCAGAAGAAGTACTTAACACGAGAATGGGTATATTGGCAAATTTACCATTGCATCGAATTTTTGCTATTACATCTCTTCCATGAACCCTGGGCAGGTTAAAATCCATTACTATAATATCGGGAAGGAAGTCGGAGGAATTTTCACAAAATGAAACTGCAGCGCTGCCATCTTTAATAACATTCATGGCGAATGGTATATTTCGAGAATTCAAAGATTCTTGCAGCAATTCCACGTCGTCTACATCATCTTCAATCAGAAGAATACGAATTTTTTTATCCATTTTAAGAACAAATCCATTAAAGTAAAAGTAAATATAAGCATATTTGTATACTCATTTTTTATGCCTCGAAAAACAAAAAATCCTGCTGATGGAGCTGCAGCATCTGGCGGATATGTTGTTGGAGTTGGTGCTTCGGCCGGTGGCCTGGAAGCAATCAATGAATTCTTCGACAATATTCCCAATGACACTGGCTTCTCATTCGTTGTAATTCAACATCTTTCTCCAGACTATAAAAGTCTGATGGCAGAGTTGCTTGCTAAACACACCGTGATGCAGGTAATCGAAGCCAAAGAAGGAATGCCGCTTAAACCGAATTGCATTTACCTGATTCCACCAAAGAAAATTCTTACAGTGGTGAAAGGGAAACTGCAATTGCATGATAAGCTGAGAAATAATCACCCCAATACTACCATCGATTCTTTTTTTGAATCGCTTGCCAAAGATGTTGGCGAAAAAGCCGTAGCCGTAATTTTATCCGGCACTGGTAGTGATGGATCCAGAGGTATAGCAGCAATAAAAAATCACGGTGGAACGGTAATCGTACAAGATCCCGGTTCAGCTGAATTTGATGGGATGCCGAACAGTGCAATTGCAACAGGATATGCCGACCTGATACTTGCTCCTGAATTAATGGGTGAAGAAATGATCAGCTTTTTAAAAGAAGCTCCATTGATCAGATCGTTCAATCAGCTTACTAACCAGGACGAAGCTATAATTGCAGATATACTCAACCTTATTTATAAAGTAACCCAACAAGACTTTAGCCATTATAAACGTCCAACGCTCAACCGTAGATTGGCAAAAAGAATGGGTGAAAAAGGCATGAAAAGCCTTGGCGAATATTACACCCATCTTACAACCAACCCTGAAGAAGTAAAAGCACTTTGCACCGAATTTCTCATTAATGTAACCAGCTTCTTTAGAGATGAAGATGCATTTGAGATCATTAGAACAGACGTTATCCCTGCATTGTTTGCCAAGAAAGATACCGGTGATACAATAAAAGTTTGGGTTGTAGCATCCAGCACAGGTGAAGAAGCTTATTCACTTGCCATGCTTTTTGAAGAGTATATTGAAATTCATAAAAGACATGACATCAGCGTTAAGATATTTGCCACCGATATAGACCAATCAGCTATCGATGTTGGATCTAAAGGCCAATATTCGGCTGAATCCGTAAAAAACATTTCGCAGGAAAGGCTAAAGCGGTTCTTCATTAAAGAAGGAAGTGTTTACAAAGTGTCTCCTTCATTAAGAAAGATCGTAGTATTTGCGAAACATGATATCACAAAAGATCCTCCGTTCAGCAGGATAGACCTGCTAACCTGCAGAAATATGCTCATCTATATGAACAACATTCTGCAGAAGAACATCCTGCAAAAGTTTCATTTCGCTTTGAACGAAGATGCCTATCTCTTTCTCGGCAACAGTGAAAATATTGGTGTGCTGAAGGATGTGATGAAAGAAGTTGATAAGAAATGGAAGATCTACAAATGTATCAGCAAGATTAAGACTGGAGAATATGAAGCCTTTCTGAATCCTGGTGAAAAACCTTTTCTTCATCTCCCCTCTCCAAAAGCAAAGAATGCATTATCGCATCTTGCAGAGATTTTTAAAGACACTTTGCTGGACGAATACCAGTTTGCAGGTATTTTTATTGATAAAGATTTCGAGGTTAAACAAGCTATCGGTGCCTTCAAGAATTTTATCAGTTTTCCCGAAGGAAACTTCAATTTTAATCTCCTAAAACTTGTTCCGCCTGACCTTTCGATTGCTTTAAGTACCGGGATAAGAAAAGCGATAAAAGACAACGAAAAGGTTGTACAGAAAAAAGTGAAAGTTGAGGCAGGGAAAAAAATTCGAACGATAAATATTGTTATTAAACCGTATCTGAATCAAAAAACTTACCTGCAGCCTTTCTTATTTATTATTCTTAATGAACTGGAGCAGGAGTTAAAACCAGTTGGCAAATCATCAGTTGCAGGTACAAAAGAATCTAGTGGTAAACAACTGGAAGAACTTGAAATGGAACTGAGGGACACAAAAGAGAATCTGCAGGCTGTGATCGAGGAAGTCGAATCTGCAAATGAAGAGTTACAGTCGAGTAACGAAGAGATCATTTCCTCGAACGAAGAGTTGCAAAGTACTAATGAAGAATTGCAGTCGTTGAATGAAGAACTCCATACTGTTAATGCAGAACACCAACTTAAGATAAAGGAACTGATAGAATTAAACGATGACCTGAATAATTACTTCAACAACTCTGAAGTTGGACAAATATTGATTGATAAAAACCTTATCGTAAGAAAGTATACACCTTTTGCGAAAAAGCAGATCAACCTGATCGAAAGTGATATTGGCAGATCTATAACTGACCTTTCAACAAACTTTAGAGACGATAAATTTGTTCAGCGTATTAAGGCTGTGATGAAATCGGGTACCAGGGAGGAGCAGGAAGTAGTGATGAATGAAGGAACTACTTACCTGATGAGGCTTGCCCCGTTTTATCGCCAGGATAAAAAGATCGACGGCGTTGTGGTAAATTTCATTGATGTATCACAGCTAAAAACACTTACAAGTATTCTTGAAGCGGTATTAAACAGTTCTACCAGTGGGATACTTGCTAAGAAAGCGATACGAGACCAGGACAATAAGATCATTGATTTTGAATATATCAGTGTAAACCGGTCGGCAGAAATCATGTTGCACCTGCAGCCAGGTGAATTAGTTGGGAAGCGGCTCAGGAAAAGCTTCCCTGAGATGTCCGGCACTTTCTTCCAACAATATATCGGAGTGGTGGAAACAGGAAAAACAATGCAGATCGAATTCTTTTACGAAAAGCAACAGCGATGGTATGATATTGTTTGTGTAAAGATGATGGATGGCCTGGTAACTACTTTCACCGATGTAACCGAAAGAAAAAAAGCAGTCGACCTGCTTGCACAGGGATATGAAGAACTGAAAGTAACTACTAATAAGCTGGAGAAATCCAATCTTGACCTGTTGCAGTTTGCATCTGTAGCTTCGCATGATCTGAAAGAACCGTTAAGAAAAATTCAGGCTTTTGGAAACATCTTAAGAGAAAAAGCACAGGATAAGCTTGATGAAGCAGAGTTCAAATACATTGAGAAAATGATCAACTCATCTAACAGGATGCAAACACTGGTAGATGATATTCTAACACTTTCCCGTTTGTCTAACACTGAAATCCCATTTGTAGAAACCGATCTGAATGAGATCATTCACCGGATAAAAGATGATCTTGAGATCACCATTAAGGATAAAAATGCCGAGGTGATTACAGAAAACCTGCCGGTGATACATGCTGTGCCTGGACAAATGCATCAACTGTTTCAAAACCTTATCAGCAATGGACTTAAATTTAATGAAGCCAATAAGCCTCGCATCCAAATAAAACGGAAGGCAGTTCCTAAGAAGTTATCCGATGATCTCAATATCGACGGAAAGAAATTTCACCTGATAGAAGTGAATGATAATGGTATTGGCTTCGAACAGAAATATGCAGATAAAATTTTTGGCATTTTTCAAAGGCTCGAAGGTAATTCTTACCAGGGTTCCGGAATTGGATTGGCCATTTGTAAAAAAATAGTTGACAACCACAAAGGATTTATTAAAGCTGAAAGTGTACCTGGAGATGGAACTAAATTCGAAATCCTTTTCCCTAAGAGTTGATCTACCACGATGACCTTGCAGTAGGATTTGCATCCAGGGAAACAAATTCTTGCTGCAGGTATTTGTAATACGCCGTAATGGCGATCATTGCTGCATTATCGGTACAATATTCAAATTTCGGAATAAAAGTTTGCCAGTGATATTTATCACCCCACTCCTGCAAAGCTTTTCGTAATCCACTATTAGCACTCACACCTCCTGCAATGCAAACATTTTTGATACTTGTTTGCAATACTGCTTTCTTCAACTTTTTCATTAGAATATTAATGATAGTAGCTTGAATAGAAGCACAGAGATCATCGATATTATTTTCGATGAAATGCTCATCCCCTTTTTGCTTTGCTTGTAGAAAATAAAGGATAGATGTTTTTAATCCACTGAAAGAAAAATTCAGATCAGCAATCTGTGGTTCCGCAAACTTGAATGCAGCTGGATTACCTTTCTGTGCATGCTTATCTACTAACGGACCTCCAGGATAAGGTAAGCCTAGCAGTTTAGCTGATTTATCGAATGCTTCACCTGCAGCATCATCTATCGTCTCTCCTATCACTTTAAGATCATGGGGAGAATTTGCCTGTACAATTTGAGTATGACCCCCACTTACTGTTAAGCACAAAAATGGAAAGGCAGGTTTTGGATCTTCTATCAGGTTTGCAAGCACATGAGCCTGCATATGATGCACAGCGATTAACGGTTTATCCAAAGCAAGCGACAACGATTTAGCGAATTGTGCTCCTACCAGCAAACTTCCAATCAAACCGGGAGCTTGTGTAAAAGCAATGGCATCAATAGATGATAATTGACAGCCAGCATTCTTCAAAGCAAGGTCTACAACCGGAACGATATGCTGCATATGTGCCCTGCTGGCAAGTTCAGGAACCACTCCACCATACTTTTCATGCACGGTTTGGTTGGCTATATGATTCGATAATATTTTACCATCCACACAAATGGATGCAGAAGTTTCATCACAGGAAGATTCTATAGCGAGGATAGTGGCCAAGTTGAAATGTTTATTGTATTGATTGGTGCAAACTTAATCACCTTAATCAACTTATTCAACTAATCAACCTAAGTTGTCCGTATTGCTTTAACGGGATTCATTTTAGCAGCAATAAACGCTGGAATAATTCCTGAGATCACACCAAGTATCACACATAAACAAAAAGCAAGAATAATAATATTTGGCGCAATAAATATTTCAAAAGGCATCACAGCACTTAAAGCAGTAGCCAAGATCCAGACAAGTAACAATCCGATCAATCCCCCGATAATACAGAGAAAAGCACTCTCAATTAAGAACTCAGTCAATATCACGTTCTTCTTGGCACCAATTGCTTTTTTTAAACCGATCTGGCTTGTTCTTTCTCTAACTGTTACGAACATGATATTTGCCACTCCAAAAGCCCCAACGATCAATGAGAGTCCTGCAATGGCCCAACCAGCCACATTCACCATTCCAAAAAAAGAGCCTACCTGGTCACTAAAAAAATTGATATCGTTCAAAGCAAAATTATCTTCATCTCTAGGACTCAATCTCCGGATTTGTCGCATCACTCCCCTGAGATCTTCTACTAAAGCAGTAGATGAAACATTTTCTTTTGCCTTCACCATAATGAAATTGCTTCCATTAAATCCCTGTGGATTTGTTCCGAAGATGGATGCATAATACTTATGAGATAATATTACGCTGTTGTCATAATCAAACCCGCCAACAAAACTTTGACCCTGTTTCTCTACTACACCTACAATAATCAGGTGTCGCCCATTCATCGTTATTTCTTTGCCCAGTGCTCTTTCAGGATTACCCATCAGATCTTCGGCAACTTTAAACCCTATTACCGCTGCAGAAGTTCCTCTTTTAAAATCTGCATCTGATAAATAACGGCCACCCTGTATTATTTCTATGGATTGTATCTTATCAAAATCTTCCGTGATTCCATAAATGTTTACTCCTGCTAATTCAAAATCTCTGTATGATACTGTTGCATTTGATTCCAGGAAGTGAGAAACATATTCTGCCAGGAAAGAACGTTGTTTGATGAATTCAACTTCCTTGTTTTTCGGAGCAGGCCGGTTGATAAATTTCCACCAGGGATAACTGCCACCATCGCCACCACCGTATTCCCATTTATCAATGTAAATTGTATTGCTGCCAAGTGTCTTAATATCGTTCTGAACTTTCTGTTCAAGACTATCAACGGTAGCCAATACACCGATAATGCAGAAAATGCCAATGGTAATACCAAACAATGACAGAAATGTTCTGAGTTTATTATTCTTCAGCTCACCCAAAGCCATTTTAAAGCTGTTCCAGAGTATCGTAAACAGTTTGAGCATGGGTCAAATTTAAGGTTTATTTGTTATGGACTTAGCACCATTGCTACTATTGGGCTTCGTTGTGTCACTCACTTGTACTTTAGCAGGAAAGAGGGTCAATTCCTCTAAAAATTTTACATTCATTGTAATAAATCATGCTAACGTACGTAAAAGAACTCCACATGAAACTATATTTTCGAAGTTCCATTATATCTTTTTTGCTTGGTATTGTTGTAACCAGTTGTAATTCCCCAGCTCAACTTTACCGGCCTGACAATAAAGAGAAAATATATTTCGGATATATTAAGGATAGCAGTTATAGTCAATTAAAACGAGTCTTATCCTCCTATTCCAATATCCAACTTAAGGATACCATTATCATTAAGTACGACTTTAATAATGAAACCTGCTGGGATAGACTAGATGAAGAAACTAAAAAACATATAGAAACGTTTATTCTACGAAGTCAAGCTCGTATTCAACAAAAAATGATGGCGAGGCCATATCTAACTGTTTTACGGTTTCGTGAGCCTGGTAATAATCTTAATAAGATAGTAAAATGGGATAGCTCGATTTTGATTGATGATAAGAAAGAACTATTTAATTTACTCGTTAAAGAAAGTTCGATATGTGGAAGCTCAATTATCATTATGCCTGACAAGCGATTTCTATTTATTCGTTCCGATTCACATTTTGAAGCTTTGGAAATGAGTAAAAGACAGATTGAAGATATACTCAATAAAAAGTAAAATTTATACGACTCTGAGTTTCTCAAGCACAGTATACACAGCCGGACAAAATGTAGAATTCTTCAGCGTAATATTTTGTCTTTTAAAAAACACATCTTCATCGGTATACGGAAACCGACTACAATCAGAAGGACGAACCTCATATATACTGCAAAAATTATCATTACCTAAAAACGGACAAGGTGTTTGCTTCACTACATAATCACCGTCATTGTCCAGGTTCAGGTACTTCTCAATAAAAACAGATTCTTTCAGTTTCAAATGTTTGCTGATCCGTTTTATATCCGGTGTTTTAAATCTTGGGGAGTAATTCTTACAGCAGGCAGCACAGCTCAGACAATCCACTTTGGCAAAAGCTTCTTCATGAAGCCGTGGTAATTGCTTCAGCAGCTTATTCTTGTCAGCTTTTTGCAGTAAGTTTCTATACTGTTTCTGGCTGTCGGTGGCTTTTTTCTGCCAATTGTCTTGCATCGTTTTAGTAAGTCAGCAAAGATATACCTCCAGCGTACTTTTTTGGGGTTTCAGAAGTAAATAGCTATGAAAGCAAACCCCAGAACCCGCTACTTACATAAGAATAAATTGCAATGTAGACCAATATAAACCAGATGAAAATGACGGCCAAAGAAATTAAAAGCGCCTTAACTGCAGACCCGGGAGTTTTCTTATTTATAAAATAATAATATGATAGCGATCTATAGCCTACCTCAAAAAGAAAAAACGCCAGCAAAACAAGATTAAACCCGCTATTCAAATTAAACACCCTTATAATGGGCCCAAAAATCAAAGCAAAGCTCAATACGGTAAACCCTGAGAAATACATGTTCGCAACAAGGTGTTCTGTATAATTATAACGGCCTTTTCGGTAAAACAACCAAAGAAAAAAACTGATCAATGGTGTGGCGATCATTGCCACGAAATTTGAGTATTTACTGATGAACTGAGCCGACTTAACTCTTCTTTCCAGGATTGCACCTACTGCTGCCTTCTTCACAGGATCTTTAATATTTTCATACCTGGCTAATTGTTCAGAAGGAATAATGTGCTCTTTGGTAGAAGGTGCAACAGTTGTCAGCATAAAAACATATATCGCCGCAACAATCAAAAAGAAATTGAGTGGAGGAAAGTATGTTCTACGTTTGCCGGCCACATACTCTCTGGCAACTTTGCCAGGCCTGGTTATCAATTGCCGGAGTAGAGAAAATATACCCTTATCGGCATGAGTAAAATAATGGATGGCCTCATGGCCAACATCATGTAACGATAACCGGTGAACAGCCGTTTTCTGTCCACAAAAAGAACAGAACCTTTGCCCTTGAGTAACAGGATGTTCACAATTTAAGCAGTTGGCGGCACGCATAGTGGAAAAGTACAAACTCTTTATGAATTTAGTGCCTTTGTGAGTATTACCTTTGCGGCGAAATTTTGGTTCAACCACAGAGGCACATAGGCACAGCGGAACACAAAGTGTACATGCAGCTCATTAGATGAACAGTAAAATTAAAGTACAGAAACTACAAGAGTGCGACGCAAGAGACGCTCAATAGTAATTCTGAAGCTGACTAAATAATCATACTTCGTAAATAGCATATAGAATGAATCTTTTTGAACAACAACGCAACGAGTTTATTCCAAGACATATTGGACCGGATGAAGCCGAAACACAGGCTATGCTGAAAGAATTGGGTGAAGAAAGTATTGATGCGCTCATCAGCAAAGTGATTCCTTCATCTATTCGTTTATCGAATACGCTGGAAACAGGTTCACCCATGAGTGAGTTTGAATACCTGAACCATTTGAAAGATGTGTCGCTGAAAAATAAAGTTTATAAAACATATATTGGCCAGGGATATTATGACACCATCACTCCCTCTGTAATATTGCGTAATCTTTTTGAAAACCCGGGATGGTATACACAATACACTCCGTACCAGGCTGAGATCTCACAGGGACGTTTGGAAAGTTTACTGAACTTTCAAACCATGGTGAGCGATCTTACTGCTTTACCAATTGCCAATGCATCTTTACTCGATGAAGGCACTGCTGCAGCTGAAGCTATGGCCATGTTGTTCAGCCATGTAAACAAAGGGGAGAAAGCAGAGAAGCCTTTTTTCTTCGTCGATAAAAATATTTTCCCTCAAACAACAGATGTACTTTTCACAAGAGCTGAGCCTTTGGGAATACAATTAGTGTTTGGAGATTATTCAACCGACCCTATCAATGAATCTTATTTTGGAGCGATTTTACAATATCCAAACAATGAAGGTGCTGTAGATGATTATCGTGGCTTTATTGAAAGAATGCACGGCATGGGTGCTTATGTTGTGATGGCAACAGATCTTTTAGCGCTAACGTTGTTAACTCCTCCTGGTGAATTAGGTGCTGATGTTGCCATTGGTTCTGCACAAAGATTTGGAGTGCCTTTGGGTTATGGTGGTCCACATGCAGCGTTTTTTGCAACAAAAGATGAATTTAAAAGAGGTATACCCGGAAGAATTATTGGCGTGAGTGTAGATGCCCAGAATAACAGGGCTCTCAGGATGGCTTTGCAAACAAGAGAGCAGCATATTAAAAGAGAAAAAGCAACATCAAATATCTGCACGGCACAGGCATTACTGGCTAACATGGCTGCTATGTATGCAGTATTTCATGGTGCAGAAGGATTGAAGAATATCGCTAAACGAGTTTCTTTATTAGCCGGAACATTGGCTGCAGAACTTACAGAAGCTGGTTACAACATCAGGCATAAAAGTTATTTTGATACAATCATTGTCGATGTAACCGATGCAGCAAAAATCAGGAGCATAGCAGAAAGTCGTGGAGTGAACTTCCGTTATTTTGAAGAAAATGATCGTGTTGGTATTTCAGTTGATGAAACTACCACTCAAGCTGATGTGTTGGACATCATTGGCATTTTCCAGGAAGTAGCGAGTAAAGACATTGCTGAAGTAACATTTGATGCTGATCATTCTTACGATCATATTCCGAAAGCATTTCGCAGAGAATCAAAATATCTAACACATCCCGTTTTCAATACGCATCATAGTGAAACACAAATGATGCGTTATATGAAATCACTGGAGAACAAGGATCTTTCTTTGAATACTTCGATGATTTCATTAGGTAGTTGTACAATGAAACTGAATGCAGCTACAGAATTGATCCCATTAAGCTGGGCCCATTGGGCAAAAATTCATCCATTTGTTCCAAACGACCAGGCTGCAGGTTATCATTACATGATACAAGAGTTGGCCAACGATCTTTGTAAGATCACCGGATTTGCAGCCTGTAGTTTACAACCAAACAGCGGTGCTCAGGGTGAATATGCAGGATTGCTTGCGATAAGAAATTATCATATCGGAAATGGCAATCCACATAAGAATGTTGTACTGATACCTATGAGTGCACATGGAACAAATCCTGCCTCAGCAGTATTAGCTGGAATGAAAGTAGTGGTTGTAAAAAGTACTCCTGATGGATATATCGATGTGGACGACCTTAAGTTAAAGGCTGAACAGCACAAAGAAAATCTTTCGTGCCTGATGGTAACCTATCCATCAACACATGGTGTGTTTGAAGAAGGAATAAAAGAAGTGTGTGAGATCATTCACCAGAATGGCGGGCAAGTTTATATGGATGGTGCTAATATGAATGCACAGGTTGGATTAACTTCTCCTGCAACAATTGGTGCCGATGTTTGTCACCTTAACCTGCATAAAACATTTGCCATCCCTCATGGTGGTGGGGGACCAGGAATGGGACCAATTTGTGTAGCCGAACATCTTGCACCATATTTACCGGGCCATGTAACAGGTGATCAAAAGCCAATGGTTCCAAATCGTGCAGGTGCTGTTAGTGCTGCTCCGTTTGGTTCTGCTTCTATCCTGTTAATTTCTTATGCGTATATCAAAATGCTGGGAAGTGAAGGATTGAAAAAATCAACTGAGTATGCCATTCTCAATGCCAATTACATGAGAGCGAGATTGCAGAAGTATTATCCAATTCTTTATACCGGCAATCATGGTGTTTGTGCACATGAGTTCATTGTTGATCTTCGTCCGTTTAAAAATGTAACGGGCATAGAAGCAGAAGATGTTGCAAAACGTTTGATGGATTATGGTTTTCATGCACCGACAATGAGTTTTCCTGTTCCGGGAACGATTATGATAGAGCCAACAGAGAGTGAAGACAAGGCTGAGCTGGATCGTTTTTGTGAAGCACTCATCAGCATTTATGATGAGATAAAAGCGATCGAAGATGGAAAGAGTGATAAAGCAAATAATGCCTTAAAGAATGCACCTCATACACAATCCGTAGTTGTTGTTGACGACTGGAGTAAACCTTATACAAGACAACAGGCTGCATTTCCTTTGTCATATATCAGGCACAATAAATTCTGGCCGTCCATCGGTCGAATTAATAACACTTATGGAGATAGGAATTTGATCTGTACCTGTGAGCCGATGGAGAGTTATGCTGAATAAATAAAATGAATGATAAATAGAAGCCTTGCAGCAATGCAGGGCTTTTTTGTTTGAGCAAAAGCTATTGCTGCTATTACACATCGTTGCGTCGCACTCTTGTGCTATTTCCTATCAATCAACAAGGTATGCATTGGCCTGATTCTTTCAATACGATTCCGAAATGAACCTATGAAAACAGGCATCCTATCGAAGAGTAATCCCGTAAAGCAGTCAGGAAGCAACTGCAGAAAAAAATTTCTATTCTATTTTAAGAAAGGGTTTGATACACAAAAATATTATGACTGGGAAAGAGGTTATAAATGGGAAGCACATGTATTATGGATGGAAATGCTGAACAAGAAAGAATATAAAAGATTACTGGATGAAGGTGAATTCATAGAGATAGCCAGTCGTGCAGCAAGAATCGAATCAAAAACAAACCTTCTCTTTTCATTCGAAAAAATGGCTTTGCGGGATGCCATTAAATCAGAAGAAGGAGCAAAAATATTTGCAGAAGGTCTATACAAATATGTTTACGGCAGCGGTAAACTGCAAAAACGTTTTGAAGAATGGACAGCAGCTGTAGCGAGCCTCCCCAGGAAACAAACACGAGTACTTACCTGGCCATTGGTAACAGTGTTCGGTTTTATTGCTAATCCCGTGGAGCATATCTTTTTGAAACCACGGGTCACTAAAATTGCAGCAGAGAAATATGATTTCAATTTTCAATATACATCAAGGCCAAATTGGGAAACGTACAATAACTATCTTGGCTTTGCTGAACAGGTTGGAGCAGACCTTGTTGATCTTCATCCGAAAGATATGATCGATATTCAATCCTTTTTATGGGTGTTAGGCTCTGACGAATATCCTGATTGATATTCTGTCGCTCCTGTTTGTTCTCTGCAATGAAATCTCTACCTTCCTTTTAAATTTCATTGATGAGATATCTGTTTACGCTCTTATTTACCTGCATTGGGTTTTCGATCTATGCTCAGCCATTATTTATTAAAGACAGTCTTGATAATTACATCCAACAAGGAATGAAAGACTGGCAGGTTCCGGGTTTAAGTATTGTTATTGTGAAAGATGGACAAGTTGTATTGATGAAGGGTTATGGTGTGAAAGATATTCAGAAAAACGATCCCGTAGACGAGAACACATTGTTCATGATAGCAAGTAATACAAAACTGTTTACCGGTATTGCATTGGCCAATCTTGAGTATAGAAAAAAGTTGTCGCTGAATGATAAGATCACAAAGTATTTTCCTGATTTTAAACTTTATGATAAAACAACTACAGAACTAACAACGATCCGAGACCTGCTCACACATCGAATTGGCACTAAAACTTTCCAGGGAGATTTTACTTTCTGGAACAGTAATCTTTCTCGCAAAGAGATCATGAAGAGAATGCGTTTATTAAAACCTGTCGGATTATTCAGGCAGGATTATGGCTATTGCAACAGTTGTTATCTTACTGCAGGAGAAGTAATACCAAAAGTAACTGGCCAGCCCTGGGAAGTATATGTGTATGATTCATTGATCAAGGCTGTAGGGATGACCAATACCCATGCACTTTCTGCAGGTATTTCACAAAGACCAAATGTTGCTTTACCGTATACCACCAATTATTCAGGCACATTACAAACAGTTCCTTTTGACCGTTGGGATAATCTTGCTCCAGCAGCAAGTATTGTGAGCAATGTAAATGATCTTGCCAAGTGGCTGATGGTTCAACTTGACAGCGGAAAAATCAATGGACAACAAGTAATTCCATGGCCTGTATTACAAAAATCAAGAGATGTTAGCATTATTACCAGTAGCAGAAAATCTCCTGTGTATCCCATTCATTTTCGTGGTTATGGTTTAGGTGTCGGTGTTGCTGATTATAATGGCAGACAAGTATACTCACATACCGGTGGTGCAGCAGGAATGGTGAGTGGTGTGGCTTTTATCCCTGAAGAAAGATTAGGAATTGCTATACTCACCAATAACGATAATCAGAATTTTTTTGAGCTATTGCGTTATCAGGTGATGGATGCTTATTTAGATGTGCCTTTTGTTAACAGGAGCCATCAGCAACTAGCTGCCTTTAACCGAGATATGCAAAAGCAATTAGCTGAGATTAAAACCTGGGAGTCAAGAACGAATAAAACTAAGCCTTCACTTTCGTACGATGCATATACCGGTGAATATCACAACCCGTTGTATGGTAAACTTACTATAACTCAAAACGCAGGAAAGCTTAAGTTGAAATTTCACTCGCATAATAATCTTACCGCAAGAATGGAATATATGGATAATGATGAATGGCTGCTGAAGTATGATAATATTGAGTACGGCATCTTTGCCATCAAATTCAAATCTGATAAAGGAAAGGTTGTTTCTGTTGACATTAAAGCCAACGAGTTTGTAGAGTATGATCCTTATACATTCATTAAGAAATGATTTATAAATTCACCTTTCATTCAACAAATACTCCTACATGAGAAAAAATATAATGGGTGTAATGCTGTTTCCATTATCAGCACTGGCTCAACCTGCAGCGCTTGATACAGAAATTAAGAATGTAAATGCAAAAGTGATTGAGTGGAGACGACATTTTCATCAATTCCCGGAATTATCAAACCGGGAATTCAATACTGCAAAAAAAGTCGCAGATCATCTTAAATCTCTTGGCATCGAAGTAAGAACCGGTATTGCGAAAACAGGAGTTGTTGGAATTTTAAAGGGCGGAAAACCAGGACCTGTCGTTGCACTTCGTGCCGATATGGATGCATTACCTGTAACAGAAAGAGTAAACATACCTTTCGCTTCAAAGGTTACGGCAGATTATAACGGGCAAAAAGTTGGTGTAATGCATGCATGTGGTCATGATGCACATACAGCTATGTTAATGGGTGCTGCAGAAGTGCTAGCAAAGATGAGAGCAGAAGTTCCTGGAACAGTGGTATTTCTTTTCCAACCTGCCGAAGAAGGTGCACCTGAAGGTGAAGAAGGTGGAGCTTCATTGATGGTTAAGGAAGGAGTGTTAAACAATCCAAAAGCAGAAGTTATATTCGGAATGCACATTAATGCAGAAACACCATCGGGAACGATCCAATATAAATCAGGAGCCTTTATGGCTTCTGCTGATCTGTTTAAAATTAAAGTAAAGGGAAAGGGTTCTCACGGATCACAACCATGGTCAGGTGTTGATCCGATTTATGTTTCATCACAGATCATCCAGGCTTTACAGGGAATTGTGAGCCGTGAAAGTGATCTTACTAAAGCTCCTGTTGTGGTTACTGTTGGAGCAATTCATAGTGGTGTTCGATTTAATATTATTCCCGAAGAAGCAGAAATGCTGGGAACGATTAGAAACCTTGACTCGTCAATTCGTAAATCGGTGCTTGCACAGGTAAAGAATATTGCAGAATCAATTGCAACAATGAATGGTGCTAAAGCTGAGATAACTCTGGAAAATAAGACGCTGGTAACTTATAATGATCCTTCGCTTGTTGAGTTGATGATACCCTCGTTACAAAAAGCTGCCGGCAATCAGAATGTAAAACAGATGAATTGGCAAACGGGTGCAGAAGATTTTTCTTTCTTCCAGGAAAAGATACCAGGCTTCTTTTTTTATTTAGGTGGAATGCCAACAGGCACTGATTCCAAAAAAGCAGCACCTCATCATACACCGGATTTTTTTATTGATGACAGCAGGCTTGATCTGGGTGTAAAAGCTTTTTGCCAGCTTGTATTTGATTATGCAAGACGGAACAAATAAAGTGGCTGTTACTCCTGATAATCGCAGGAATAATTTTGACCTGTTAAGACTTTTGGCAGCTTTTGGAGTGTTGTTGTCACACTCTTTCGGAATATTAGATAAGGGGCTTTTACAACCAACAATCTCCTATGGAACTTCAAGACTTATCTTCAGCGACATTGGTCTTTCAATATTCTTTACAATAAGTGGCTACCTGGTAACCCAAAGTCTTTTAAACTCAGGAACGATTAAGCATTATTTATGGAAGCGGTTCCTGCGTATATGGCCTGGACTTGTTGTGGTAAATCTCTTTTGCTTTGTGATGGGTGCAGTTGTAACCAACTTTAGTTTAAAAGATTACCTTTTTCAAAGCAGTCCATGGATTTACCTGATAAAGAACAGTTCTCTTTTTACGATGCAGTATCATATAGATGGTGTTTTTACCAGCTTACGTAACACTGCTGTGAATGCTTCACTATGGACCATTTTACTGGAGATTAAATTTTATTTAGTGTTGACACTAATTCGTTTTCATTCATTCTTCTCTAACCGGATATTGCTTGTAGGAGGTTTCATCGTTCTATGTATTGCCAGAGGCATTTATTTTTCAATGAATGATAAAAGTGATACGATCGATGCATACCTGTTATTCGGAAGTTATTTTTACCTGGGCTGTCTTTTACACTTTTTTAAAAAATACCATCAATTCAAGTTGCATTATGTGATCCTTGTTTGGGCCTGTTTTTATATCATACCCAACCAGTCAATAAAAGAAATATTACTTACCCTTGGTATAGGTTATACCATCCTGGTGATTGGCAATGCAAAACAAATCATTGACCTGAAAGGAAATGATATTTCTTATGGCTTTTATTTATACGCTTTTCCGATACAGCAACTAGTATTGCTAACAACAGGGTATGATACCAATCCATGGTTGCACATATTGTATAGCAGCCTAATTACAATACCACTTGCACTGGCATCATGGCATATAGTAGAGAGAAGATTTATATTAAGAAAAAGTCGAAGCTGGTAATGGCTTTTAATCCACTCAACGATCATAAAAGTCATTTCAACAAAAAATCCTCAAATTATCTTTGAGGATTTCAATTTACTCGACTATCAACTATCAATAATACCTGCTGTAATAATTTCGGAACCGGTTTGATGCTTCATATTCAATTTGTCGTAACAGTTCTCTGAATATATCCTCCCTCCTGTTGTTATTATTGTATGAATTCTGTTGCCTGTTATTGATCAAGGCCTTATCGCTTTCACTTAATGCTCTTTGATCTCCTGTATAACTTGCAAACTCTATAACAGACCTGGTTTCACCTCTTATAATATCACTCCACAAATATTTACCGTTACCATCTCTTGCAGTGATATTCAGATCTCCATACGAAACAATATTTCTGCGGGTAATATTAATCCTTGCATAAACATTAGCGTATTCATTCACTACAGAATCGGGTTTGTAAACAATGGTTCTTGTGATGATCTGTTTTGAAACGTCCCTTGAATTGGTTTCATCATAAGAACGGCCCATATCCAGTCTTCCCAAACGCATTTCAATGATTTCATCTGGTTGAACATTATTGTTTCTTGTTTCCCAGTCTGTAATGAACTGAACAAATTCACTGCTGGATTGATAACGTAAGTTCCGTACAAGGTCTTCCTGGAAGTTCCGGATCTGGTAGGTAGTGTTATAATTGTTATAGCTATTGCTGCCATACATTCCATTGCCATAATAACTTCCTGAACCAAACCCATTATCATAAACGTTATTGTCAGTAAGTAGTAACACTCTTACCACAGCACCTTCATAGGCTTCATCTAATTTTTGTTTTACCTGGCCATCATTTTTGAACCGGTAAGCTGTTTTCAATTCTGCATAAGCTTTACGAAAAGAGGCCTTATCTCCATTCTGCATCAGAGACAACCCTCTATCAAAATACACTTCACCGGTTTTTTCCTTGAAGGTTTGTACATAAGATGAATAATCTACAGCAGTTACAACATTAGATGCTTCAGGAGAATTACGTACTGACTCATATAGATTCTGCAGTTTCCGGTACTCATTATAAATCTTTTCGTACCTGCTATCACTTGAACTATTAGAGAGATTCCGGATTACAGCTTCGTGTTCCTGCACCGCAAGCGTATAAGCATTTTTCAACAATGCTTTCGTGGCATCATCGTTACCATTCTTCTGGAGTTTCTTTACTGCTAACGAAACGGCATCTTCATAATCGCCTTTTTCAAAGGCTTTGCTGGCTGTTTTACAGGAGGAAAATGTAATAGCAGCGATCAGGATAAGTGTGTAGATCTTTGTCATGGTTTGGGTATTTATCTTCTTAGACCAAATTATTAACCAGCTTTTACAGGCGAAATGTTATTTATTGATCCTTTAACAAGTTTAGGCATATGATGTACAAAATCTTAACTATTCTCTTACCTTAGTTTATATGTTGCAGCAATGGTTCAACTGGAGAACTGCTTTGGCTTTTGTAGCTATCGTTATTGTTACAGGAACAGTTTTTTATTCACAGTATTTATCACGCAAAATCGCTGCTGAAGAAAGGCAAAAAGTTGAGCAATGGGTAGAAGCCCAAAAAACAATATTGCAGTCATCTGATTCTGCAAGTCTCACTCTTGCATCAGAAATATCGAGGACAAATGATGATATTCCGATTATAGAAACAGACGAAAAAGACAGGGTCACGGGTAACTATAGAAACCTGGATTCAAATAGAATTGCAGCTGATCCTAATTATCTGAAGAAGAAATTAGCTGAGTTTAAAAGTGAAAATATTCCACTTGAAATTCTCATTAGTTCGAAGCCTTATATGGTAAATCGATATTATTATGGAGAGAGTCAATTGCAGAAAGAAGTAAGGTATTATCCACTCATACAATTATTCATTGTAGCACTTTTTATTCTCATCACATTGATCGCATTACGAACAAATTACAGAAGTACTCAGAACCAGGTGTGGGCAGGACTGGCAAAAGAAACGGCACACCAGCTAGGCACTCCTGTTTCTTCTCTGGAAGGTTGGATAGAAGTATTGAGAGATATTCCTGCAGCTGAAAAACTGGTACCTGAAATTGAAAAAGATGTGCAGCGTCTTCAACTGGTGACCGACAGGTTCGGTAAGATTGGAAGCACACCAAAGCTTGAGGAAACGGACCTTGTTGAAAAAGTGGAGTACATGGTTTCTTATATTAAAAAAAGAGCCGGTAGCAAAGTGGTTTTTAAATTACATACAAAAGATCAGCCTGTCATTGCTCTGGTTTCTCCACCGTTATTTGATTGGGTGATAGAAAACCTTTTAAAGAATGCACTTGATGCAATGGATGGAAAAGGAGAAATAAATGTTGCCATCATCGATCAAACTACACAGATCATTATTGATGTAACCGACAATGGAAAAGGAATCAGCAAAGCCAATATCAGGAAAGTATTTAACCCTGGTTTCACCACAAAGAAACGTGGCTGGGGATTAGGTTTAACACTCACCAAACGAATTGTTGAGCAGTATCACAAAGGACAGATTTTTGTAAAATGGAGTGAACCAGGCAAGGGTACAACTTTCAGGATCATTCTCAGCAAAGCCTGATAATCAATTCGAGTCTTTTTATTATCTCGTAATCGAACAATTTGGTATGGCTGTTGTTTATGTTAAGAAAATCGAGATTATGAAAAAATTATTGATCGCAGCAGGAATAGCAGGATTGGCTTATTATTTAAAGCGTAATCCACAGGTTGTAAATGATCTTAAAGACAAGGCTACAGATGCTTTGAACAAAGTAAAAGGCGGAACAGGAACTAATCACACGAACACTGTTCATTAATTTTTTACAACGATAATGAAGAATCCCGTTATGCGGGATTTTTTATTGCTATAAAGTGATGTACTGTTTCAGATGATCAATCGTTTCCTGCTGAGACAATATTGTTTCCTTCACTACATCACTCATTGATATAATTCCTTTTAACTCATCTCCGGCAAATACTGGTAAGTAGCGAATGTTTTTATCGCTCATCAGTTCCATGCAATGTTCAATAGTATCGTGTGGTGAAACACCAGGTGCTTCTGTGCTCATGATGTCTTTAACTTTGGTATCAGTTGAGCTTCTGCCATGTAATGCAATTTTTCGACTGTAGTCTCTTTCAGAAACAATTCCAAGGAACTTTCCATTTTCATCACATACTACTACTGAACCGATATTTTTTTCAGCCATTAATCTCAATGCATCTATCACAGCAAGAGAAGGAAGTACAGATACTGCGGCACCACCTTTACGGGACAAGACTTCACCTACTTTTCTCATAGCAATCGTATTTATCTGGAAAATACGAAAGAAAAAGCGGTATAAAAAAGAATTTTGGTCATGCCGGCCAAAACTTTGCCCTACAGTGAGATAGAATGTATAATATCCTTCAATTTGTTGGCAGATTTCTGGAGCAGCTGTTTTTCTTCTTCGGTGATCTGAAGTTTAAGTATTTCACGCACTCCTGTTCTGTCGACCACACAAGGAAGTCCTACAAACACATCCGAAATCCCTTCGTAATTGGTGAGCAAAGTTGAAACATTGAGTACTGCAGACTCATTTCTCAGGATAGCTGTACATATCCTATCCAATGCAAGCGCAATAGCATAATACGTTGCCCCTTTGGCTTCAATGATCTCGTAAGCCGCATCCCTGGTATGTGTGAAAATGTTTTGTTTGTCTTCATCTGCAAGTTCAATTTCAGTTCCTGCAACATTGGCTAAGCTCCATAGCGGCAATTCCGAATCTCCATGCTCACCTACAATATGTGCGTGAACGCTTTTGGTATCAATCTTTAATTTTTCGCTGATGAGATAACGGAATCTCGCACTGTCAAGTAATGTTCCTGAACCGATCACACGATTAGTCGGCCAGCCTGATTTTTTCCAGGTGAAGTAGCTCATAACATCAACCGGGTTAGATGCAATCAGCAGGATTCCATTTTTATTGTACTTGAGCACTTCAGTTGTAATACTTTCAAAAATGCCCACGTTTCTTTTCAGCAAGTCAATTCTTGTTTCGCCAGGTTTTTGTGCAGCACCAGCAGTAATGATGATGATATCTGCTGCTGCACAATCAGGATAATCACCGGCCCAGACTTTTGTATTACCAAGGAAAGGCATTCCATGATTCATATCTAACGCATCACCTTTTGCTTTGGCTTTATTAGAGTCGATCAATACTAGTTCATCAACTCTTCTTCGCAACAGTAATGTATAAGCTGTTGTTGAACCCACAGCTCCAACTCCAATTACTACTATTCTTGTCTTTGTTGATGACATACTTAATTGTTTAATTCAAAAGTAAAAAGATGATAAGAGTTATAGCTTCCTGTGCTGATAAATTTTACAGCAGTACAAGTGAGTGACACAACGAAGCTTAATAGCAAAACTGCAGTTAAGCCCCTCTATCGAAAAAAAATCCCGACTATTGTCGGGATATGTTTATTCAGCAGTTTCTTTTTTCTGTTTGGGCTTACCCGTTTTTGGCGTAAGCATCAGGAACATTCTCTTTCCTTCCAGTTTCGGTAAAGCTTCCGGCTGACCAACTTCTGCAAGTCTCTCAGCAAACTTCAGCAATACCAATTCTCCTCTTTCCTTGAACATAATGGCACGGCCCTTAAACTGAACATATGCTTTTACCTTGTTACCCTCTTTCAAAAATTTCTCAGCATGCTTTGCTTTGAAATCAAAATCATGATCATCAGTACCAGGTGTAAAACGAACTTCCTTTACCTCACTTTGCTTGGCATTGGCTTTCATTTCTTTTTCCTTACGCTTCTTCTCGTAAAGAAACTTTTTATAATCGATCACTTTACAAACAGGAGGATCAGCATTTGGCGATATTTCTACCAGGTCCATCTCCTGTTGTTGTGCAATTTTTCTTGCTTCTTCTGTAGAGTAAACGCCAACTGTTACATTGTCGCCTACCAGTCGAACCTGAGGAACTCTAATTCTATCGTTGATACGATGTTCAGGTTCTTGTTGTCTTTGAAACCTGGGGTTAAACCTTCCCCCTCCTCTAAACGGTACTGCCATTAATTGTTGTTTGGTTAATAATTGTTTTTGTTTTTAAATAATAATACCAGCTTGTATAACTCCAATTTTGCTTCCTTGCGTCGCACTCTTGTACTTTCTGTTCGACGTTTAACAAAGTCAAAATCTAAAAGTAAAAATTCAAAACTTCAGCATCAGTTTCACTTTTGACTTTTCACTTTTGCCTTAAAAATAGTCTATTCTCCTGATTTCCTTTCCCTAATTTCTTCTACGATCAGATTCAGAAACTCCTCTACCGATTGCACACCGATGTCACCTTTTCCTTGTCGCCTCAGTGCCAGTTTGTTCTCAGCCATTTCTTTTTCACCCACTACAGCCATGTATGGAATTCTTCCTAACTCAGCTTCGCGTATTTTCTTACCGATCTTCTCGTTTCTTTCATCAATTTCTACTCTTACACCCGCTTTTCTGAGTTGCTTCTTCACTTCCTCGCAATACGGAATAAACTTTTCACTGATCGGCAGAATTTTTACCTGCACCGGCGATAACCAGACAGGAAGCTTTCCTGCATAATGTTCCAACAAAAAGCCGATGAATCGTTCATGCGTACCTAGTGGTGCCCTGTGAATGATCAATGGTGTTTCTGAAGTATTATCAGCAGTTGTATAATTCAATTTGAAGCTTCTTCCCTGGGAAAAATCTACCTGGTTGGTAGCTAAGGTAAACTCTCTGCCAATCACACTGAATATCTGCACATCTATTTTCGGACCATAAAAGGCTGCTTCATCCTGTACTTCAACAAAAGGAATTCCGGCTTCAGTCATTACTTCTCTTACCATTGCTTCCGTTTCTAACCAAAGCTCCGGTTCATTCACATATTTTACCCCAAGCTTTTCTTTCGAGTGAAGTGAAAGCCTCATCACATATTTGTCAACCCCGAATATCTTGAAGTACTTAATGTACATATCATTCACTGCCCTGAACTCAGCTGCAAATTGTTCTTTTGTGCAGTAAATATGAGCATCGTTCATGTGCAAACAACGAACCCTCATCAGGCCAAACAACTCACCACTTTGCTCATAACGATAAACAGTTCCATATTCTGCCACACGATACGGAAGATCACGATAGCTCTTTGGTTCTGCTGCAAATATTTTGTGATGGTGCGGACAGTTCATTGACCGTAAGTAGTACTTCTCCCCTTCCAATTCCATCGGAGGATACATACTATCGGCATAATAAGGTAAGTGACCACTCGTGAGGTACATACTTTCCTTGGCAATATGTGGAGTAACCACTCTTTTATACCCAGCTTCCTCCTCAGTTTCTTTCGCTAGTTTTTCCAACTCTTCGATGATGATTGTTCCATTCGGTAACCACATGATGAGACCCTGACCAACATCATCATCCATTGTATAAATGCTCAGCTCTTTACCCAGTTTGCGATGATCTCTTTTCTTTGCTTCTTCCAGCATCAATAAGTATTCATCTAATTCTTTCTGATTAGGAAATGTGATACCATACAAACGGGTGAGCATTTTATTTTTTTCATCTCCTTTCCAATAGGCACCGGCAATGCTGGTAAGCTTTATTGCTTTGATGGTACCGGTTGAAGGAATATGTGGCCCACGACACAAGTCAGTAAATTGACCTTGAGTGTAGAATGTAATTTCACCATCATTCAGGTTTTGTAAGAGATCAAGTTTGTACTCGTCTCCTTTCTCTTCAAAATATTTTACAGCATCTGCTTTTGAGATTTCTTTTCGTTGATATGAATTATTCTGCTTCGCCAGTTCATTCATTTTCTTTTCGAGAATTCGCAGATCATCTTCAGTGATTTGCTTTCCACCAAGATCCATATCATAATAAAATCCCCTGTCCAAAGCAGGACCTACCCAGAATTTTACACCGGGAAACATACTTTCCACTGCTTCCGCCATCAGGTGGGCAGAAGAATGCCAGAAGGTGTTTTTTCCATCTGAATCATCCCATGTCAGCAACTTTAACGTTGCATCTTCATAGATCGGTCTCGTTGCATCAACGACTTGTCCATTCACCGTTGCAGCTAAAATTTTCCTTGCTAATCCCTCGCTGATTGATTTTGCAATATCTAAGGCTGATGTACCTTTTTCATATTGCCTTACCGCACCATCCGGAAACTGAATATTGATCATAAACCTTTGTTCTCCTTGATTTAAGGCGACAAAAGTAACAAATGAGCAGCAGACTTAAATAGAAAGAAACAGATTATTCAAACTGCTCAAGTTGCCATGAAAACAGAACGCTGCAGTGAGTGACACAACACAAGTTCATTCAAGGACCTGAAGCCCACATTATAAAACTCTAATCTGCCACAGGTAAACCTTAACGCTTTATTATCAGCATGTACTATATTGCAGGGTTAGATTTGCCCTATGAAGTTGAAGTATACCTGCTTTCTATACTTACTGCTTATTTCTTTGATCTCATACGCACAACCAAATGTGGGTAAGGGTGGTAATGCTACATCAAAAAAAACAGGATCTGCATCAACAAAATCCAGTTCAAAACCTGAAGCAGAAAGGGAGCAAAATAATCCCCTTGCGATTGCTGCTTCATCTCCTATTTCCGGTGTGTGGCGTGGTTTTTTTACTTCGGGAATGGGGTTTTTCCAGGAGAAATATCGTTATGAAGTTCAGATTGGCCAGTTAAATAATAATGGCATTAAAGGAGTGACTTACTCTTATAAAACCACTGTATTTTATGGCAAAGCAAACCTGGCTGGAATGTATACTCCCTCAACAAAAAACCTGGTTTTAAAAGAAAATAAGCTGATTGAAGTAAAGATGTCTGGCGGTGAGGCGTGTTTAATGACCTGCTATCTTGAATACAGCAAAGTAGGTAATACACAAATTCTTGAAGGAACATTTACCAGTGTAAATCTTGCTACCAAAACGGATTGTGGAAGTGGTAGAGTGTATCTTGAGAAGGTGCCGGAAAGTGATTTCTATAAAGAAGAATTTGTAAAAGAATTCGAGACTTTAAAAAAGAATCCACCTGTTACAAAAACGACTCCCAAGGTTATTAAAAAAGAACCCAAAAAACCAGCTCCCAAGGTGGTAGTTACGGATAAACGCAAGCCAATAAAAAAGGAAGAAATTGTAAAGAAAGATCCTCCTAAGGTAGATGTACCTTCTACACCAAAGAAGATTGATGAGGTGATCGTCAAGCCAATGGAAGAACCAAAAAGAAATATTCCCAGGGTATTACTTGAGCGGGAAAATAAGATAGCCAAGGTAATACAGGCCGAAGGTGATGAAATAGTAATTGAACTCTTTGATAATGGGCAGATAGATGATGATACAATCACGGTATACCACAACAAACACGCTGTTGCGGTTAAAAAGAGATTGTGTCACCAGCCCCTCACATTCAGGATAAAGGTTGATCAAAACAAACCAAGAAATGAATTTGTGATGGTTGCTGAGAATCTTGGTTCTATACCTCCAAATACAGCTTTAATGGTGATTACCGTTGGTAAACAACGTCATGAAGTAACGATTACTTCTACTGAACAAAAAAATGCTGTAGTGATTATAGATTGTAAACCTTCTTCGCAGGAAGGAAAGTGATAGTTTCAAATCGTATGACATATCGAAACAAAAAAAGAGCAGTGTTTACTGCTCTTTTTCTTTTAATGACTACAGATCATCATCTTCTTCCTCTTCATCGTCATCAAGTCCGTCCAGATCCTCAAGGTCTTCTTCAGTAATGTCTTCAGGTTCTGCTTCAACCTCTACTTCAGTTTCATCAAAATCTTCATCCTCGTCAGCGTCATCAGTACCGTCTAATTCTTCATCGTCAACCCCATCGGCTTCTATGTCCTGGTCAAGATCGTCTTTTAGCAGATCATCGTCCTGTGGTGAGTTTTTGTCTTTTGGCCCTGGCATAAGGAATAATTTAATAATGAGTAATACACTGTAATTCTCAATAATGGAGCCATAAACATTTGCAAGCCCTTACCAATGCTTTGACTTATTTTTTGCAAAACCTGGGTTAGATTTGTACCATACTTCCTACAAACCAATTCCCAAAACATAAATGCTTAGAACCAGTTTAGCCAAATGGCTATTAAATTTTTTTGCAAAGCCATAGGGAGATTTCCCTAAACTACCCTTGTTTTTACAGGGGTTTTTGTTTTATATGGATCTGACCGAATGAGCACAAATGATTATTAAAATGTCAAATCCTCATAAGCCGCCTGTAATTCATTATACGAATGTTGATCTTTCACTTCTTTTGCAGCGGTCATTCCTTTTTCATACCACTGAATAGCTGCTTCAGTCTCACCTGTCCGCTCTAGTAGTTTGGCAAGATGATAGTAACTTCCAATATAATCAGGAGAATTGGAAAGGATTTCAATAAACAGCTCTTTAGCTCTCGCATCATCGTTTAGCTTGATGTACTCTAAAGCCAGGGCATGTTTTAGAAAATTGTCATTCGGACTAGCCTTGAGAAATTCCTGCAGCTTTTGAATTCTTTCCATACGACAAAGCTAAACAGATGCCACGAAATGATGGTGTTCAGGTGAGTAATACGATCAAAGTAAATTCAAAAACCTACGACGGTTTTATAAAAAGCTCTCTTATATTTGCGTCGCTTAGTTGCATAAACAACTAAATTTGAATTCATGAAGATATTAGTTTGCATTTCGAAGACACCCGATACAACTTCAAGGATTGCTTTCAAAGACGGCAATACAAAGTTTGATGAAGCTGGTGTGCAATGGATCATTAATCCTTATGATGAATGGTATGCTTTGGTAAGAGCTATTGAGCTGAAAGAAAAAGATGCCTCGATTGGGTTGCACCTTGTGACTGTTGGTGGAGCTGATGTTGAACCTATCATTCGTAAAGCACTGGCTTTGGGTGGTGATGAGGCTATTCGTATCAATGCTCAAAGTGATGACCGTTATTTTATTGCCGCACAAATAGCTGAAGTGGCCAAACAAGGTGGTTATGATCTTGTGTTTACCGGTAAAGAAACAATCGATTTCAATAGTTCATCAGTTGGTGGAATGGTAGCTGAGTTGTTAGACTTGCCTTATATTTCATTGGCCACCAAGTTTGAACTGAATGGCACAACTGCTACCGTTAATCGTGAGATCGAAGGTGGAGAAGAAGTGAATGAAGTCTCACTTCCAGCAGTGATCAGTTGCCAGAAAGGAATGGCCGATCAGCGTATTCCGAACATGAGAGGCATTATGGCAGCCAGAACAAAACCTTTGAAAGTAGTTGAGCCTGCTGCAATTGATGCATTGACAAGTGTAGTGAGTTATGAAACACCTCCACCAAAAGCTGGTGTAAAACTCGTGCCTGCAGATAATGTTGCGGAACTCGTTAGGTTATTACATGAAGAAGCGAAGGCGATCTAAGTTTATAGTTTTCAGTTTTGGGTTTGCAGTTAGAAACCTATCACTATTGCTACTATTAAACATCGTTGCGTCGCACTCTTGTACTTTTAGTTCTTTACTCAGCATTGGCTGGGTTTCTAAATAAAAATCAACAGGTTTAAGTTTGAAGAACTCCAAACTATAAACCATAAACTATAAACTCATATGGTATTAGTTTTTATAGATCATTCCGAAGGCCACATCAAAAAATCTTCTTTTGAAGCATTGACTTATGGTGCAGATATATCCAAACAACTGGGAACCTCAGCTGAAGGATTATTGCTTGGAACAGTAAATGATGATCTTGCTGCTCTTGGTAAATACGGTGTAACAAAAATTCACCAGGTAAATAATGAAAGCCTGAACAATTTGGATACACAAGTGTATGCAAAAGTAATTGCCGAAGCGGCAACCCAAACAGGAGCTAAAGTGATTGTGTTCTCCCACAACCAGAACGGAAGAGCAGTTGCTGCAAGAGTTGGCGCAAGATTAAAAGCAGGAGTTGTTACTGGTGCTGTGGCTCTACCTAAAACAGACAGCGGTTTTGTCGTAAAGAAATCTGTTTTCTCGGCTAAGGCATTTGCTAACGTAAGCATCAACAGTGATATAAAGGTGATCTCACTCAATCCGAATAGCTACAAAACAATTGCAGGTGAGGGATCTGCTGCAATCAATCAATTGAGCATTACACCTGATGCTGCAAAAGTGAAAGTGCTATCTGTGAATAAAGTAAAAGGTGAAGTGCCATTGACCGAAGCAGAAGTTGTGGTGAGTGGTGGTCGTGGTTTTAAAGGTCCTGAGAACTGGGGTATGCTGGAAGACCTGGCAAAAGTGCTCCATGCAGCTACAGCCTGTAGCCGACCTGTTGCAGATTCAGGCTGGAGACCACATCATGAACACGTGGGACAAACAGGAATTCAGATTGCACCGAATTTATACTTCGCTTTAGGAATTTCAGGAGCTATTCAGCATCTGGCTGGCGTAAACAGGAGTAAGGTGATCGTTGTGGTGAATAAAGACCCGGAAGCACCTTTCTTTAAAGCCGCAGATTATGGAATTGTTGGAGATGTTTTCGAAATAGTTCCTAAATTAACAGAGGAAATCAAGAAGCTAAAAGGCATTTAGCCTTTATAGTGCACATGAGAATTAAGGCCGCAACAGTTTTGTTGCGGTTTTTTTATGGTGGGGAAATTATGCAAATTAAATTCAGTTGTTCCTAAACGTCCTCAAGCACAAGTGAGTGACACAAGGAACGATGCCATAAAAAACTTCAGCCGGCAACTTCATAAATACTTAATTAATAAAGCCCTCTGTATTAACTAAGGTCTTATTTTTGTTGATAGCTTCCAGTATGAGAAAAATAGAGTTGGAAATAGTAGCATTGTCGCATAGTATTACGCAAACACATTCTTATGCAGTGGTCTTGGGTGAGGTAAATGGTCTTCGCCGTTTACCCATTGTTATTGGTGGATTTGAAGCTCAGGCAATTGCTGTTGCTTTGGAAAGAATGCAGCCTAGCCGTCCACTTACACACGACCTGATGAAGAACTTCATGAATGCTTTTGTAGTGGACCTACAGGAAATTGTGATCAACGATCTGCAGGAAGGAATTTTTTACTCAAAACTTGTCTGCACCACAGAAAATGACACGGTAGAGATCGATAGCCGTACCAGCGATGCTCTTGCCCTGGCCGTTCGTTTTGGCTGCCCTATTTATACGTACGATCATATCTTAGAAAGTGCAGGCATTTTAATGGAAGACACCGAAAAAGGCAAGAAGAAAAAGAAAGGCGAAAAAGCAACTGTTGATGCCGGTGAAGGTGATATGGGAGCTATGAGCATAGAAGATCTTCAAAAAGCTTTGGACGAAGCCGTAGAACTGGAAGATTATATAAAAGCCAGTGCTTTGAAAAAAGAGATTGACCGGAGAAAAAAATGATGATCCCAACTTAGTATTTCATGTCATCGTTCCTTGCGTCGCACACTTGTACTTTTTGATCAATGTCCACCTGTGACCATCCATTTTATCTGTGTCATCCGTGTTCCCATTTTTTTTATCCATAACCATGAACCGTGCTCTCGTTTCCCAACTGTAAGATCAATCTCGGATTAAACATCATCTCCAAAAGACCAGATGGTTTTCATGATCTTGAAACTGTCTTCTACCCTATTGCCATAAAAGATGTTTTGGAGATTGTTCAACAGCAGCACGAAACCACTGGAGTTGATTTTACCAGCACCGGTTTATCCATTGATGGAGATACCAGTAACAATCTTTGCGTTAAAGCTTATCACCTTTTAAAAAATGATTTTCCGGAGCTGCCTGCCATAAAAATGCACTTGCATAAAGCCATTCCAATGGGTGCAGGACTTGGTGGAGGAAGTGCAGACGGTGCTTTTACCTTGAAGTTATTGAACGAGAAGTTCCAGCTCAATTTATCAAATGATCAACTGATCCATTATGCCCTTCAACTTGGAAGTGATTGTCCGTTTTTTATCTTAAACGAACCCAGTTTTGCTGAAGGAAGAGGAGAAAAATTATCGCCCATCAAACTAGATTTATCCAATTACCGGTTCCTTATAATCAATCCCGGAATTCACATCAATACAGGATGGGCCTTTTCACAGATTCAACCAAAACACCCAACCAAACCAATAAAGCAAATTATTGCTCAGCCAATTGAAACCTGGAAAGGTGAATTGGTCAACGATTTTGAAGAAGCTGTTTTCGAAAATCATCCCGAAATCAAAATCATTAAAGATAATTTTTATGCCCAGGGTGCTTTTTATGCATCAATGACAGGAAGTGGAAGTACGGTTTTCGGCATATTCAATAAAGACGCTGATCTTTCATTGCTGAAAACCCCGAATCATGCTAGTTTCATTGTATAAAAGATCATGACCTATTATAATCATCATGATAATCAGCGTTCCTTTCTTCCTTGATTTTTAAATCTCCATCCACCTTCTTTTTACCGATATTCGCTGTCAGTGATATCCCCCGAAACCATACAACAAATTACCTCCAGGATCGACATCATTGATGTGGTAGGTGAATTCGTGAAGTTGAAGAAACGGGGTGCCAATTATCTCGGCTTATGTCCTTTTCACAACGAAAGAACTCCTTCATTCACTGTTTCGCCAGCCAAGGAAATTTATAAATGTTTTGGTTGTGGTAAAAGCGGTAATACCATCAGCTTTTTAATGGAAGCTGAAAAGTACAGCTATGTTGATTCTTTAAAATGGCTGGCCAACCGTTATGGAATCGAAGTTGAAGAAACATTCTCAAGTCCTGAAGTAAAACAACAGCAACTCACTGCAGATTCCCTTTTCGCCATCAACAATTTTGCACAGAAGTTCTTTGCAGAACAACTTACAGAAACAGACGAAGGACAAACTATTGGCCTCTCCTATCTCAAAGAAAAAAGAGGATACAGGGATGAAACGATCAGGAAATTTCAATTGGGTTATAATCCTGAAAGCAGAACCACTTTTGCAACTGCAGCTACACAACACCAGTTCAATCCTGAATTGTTAGTCAAATCAGGGCTTGTTGTTAACCGGAATGAAGAGCTGCTGGATAATTATCGTGGTCGTATCATCTTTCCTATTCATAACAATACCGGGAAGATCATAGGCTTTGGTGCAAGAATCATTGCCAAGAACGACAGGGCACCGAAATATATCAACACACCCGAAAATGAGATCTACATCAAGAGTAAGATCTTATACGGATCTTATTTCGCAAGACAGGCCATTGATAAGAATGATGAATGCTTACTGGTAGAAGGTTATACTGATGTTATCAGCTTACACCAGAATGGAATTGAAAACGTGGTGGCGAGTGGAGGAACATCTCTTACTACAGACCAGCTTCGGCTGATAAAAAAATACACGAATAATCTTACCATTATTTATGATGGTGATGCCGCAGGAATAAAAGCTGCATTACGTGGACTGGATATGGCTTTAGAGGAAAGCCTGAATGTGAAGCTTGTTTTGATACCGGACAAAGAAGATCCGGATAGCTATGTAAATAAGGTTGGACCCAAAGCTTTCAAGGACTTCATTGCTGCAAATAAAAAAGACTTTATTCTTTTCCAGGTGGAAGTGATGCTGAAAGAAGCTGGTAATGATCTTTCAAAAAAGAATGATGTAGTAAACCAGATCGCAGAAACCTTAAGCAAGATCAACAAGGCTGAAGACTTTACCAAGCAGCAGGATTATATCCGTCAGTGTTCATCTCTGCTGAAAATTGATGAAAGTGGTTTGACTGTATTGGTCAATAAATATAAAAGAGATAAGGTTGCTGCTGATGAAAAAAGACTTCCGTATGAAGAAATTAACACTCAGCACACAGAACAGCCGGATACTGATGTTGCTTATAATCTTTTTCACCAGGATGAGGCACAGGAACGAAGTGTGATAAGAGTTTTACTGGAGTATGGATTGAAACCATGGGATGAGCAAAATACGAATGCTGAATATATATATCACGAGTTAGAGAATTTCACCTTTGATAATCCTGAACTTGACAGGATATTTAATCTTTATTTTCAGCAATACCAGCAAGGTTTACAGCCAACAACTAAAACAATGCTGTATACCGAAGACCAGGGTTTACGTGAACTGATCATATCGATCACCATGTTCCAGTTTGAACTGAGCCATCGGTGGGATGATGTGATGGAGAACATGCATATACTTGATCGGGATACCAGCAAGCAGGATGTAATGGCCAGCGTTAATTATTTCAAGTTGAGAAAGATCAAGAAGATGTTTGATCAGAACCAGAAGGACCTGGAAGCTGCAACAGATCTTAAAGAACAGATGAAGCTGATAGAGATCCACAAATCATTAAAGCAAATAGAGATCGATTTAACGAAGCAGCTCGGTTCTGTGATCATTAAATAGTTACTGCAACTCCACTACCCGTTTTTCGTTGTTACTTCGAAATGCAGCTTTAATGATCTTTATTACATTCAAGCCGTCTTTACCTGAAACAGGAACAGGCCTGCCTTCATTTATTGCAAGCTGTAATTGATGATAGTAATCCATATAATTGCCAGCTTCAGATTCGATGGATTTCCTGGTCACCTCACCATCCACTTCTGTATGCAGCAGTCCTTTTTCAGACGATGGTTCTACTCCCCAGTTTTTTTCTGACGGTGATTGCTCCGCCAATAGGCTTGCTTCCTGTATATCTGATCTTGTCTTTAAAAAAGAACCATTCATTCCATGAATTATATAAGACGGAACCGGCTCTCTTGTAATATAAGAACCTTTCAAACGGACACGTTTATTTGTATAATACAGTAACACCTCAAAATAATCATCTACTAAAGATACTGGCCTGATGATCTGAAGGTCTGCGAAAACTGCCTGCGGCATTCCAAATAAAACCAAAGCCTGGTCTATCAAGTGTGATCCAAGATCATACAAAGCACCAGTTGCAGGTCCTGGAGTTTCTTTATGGATCTTCGGACTTAAAGCCGGCTTGTACCTGTCGAAATGAATTTCAACTTCAACAATATCTCCTAACGATCCATCATCAATGATCTTTTTTACTGTTTTGAAATCACTATCCCATCTCCTGTTTTGAAAAACGGAAAGCACTTTCTTCTTTGATGCAGCTAGCTGTATCAGTTCTTCCGCTTCGTGAAGTTCAGGTGTGAAAGGTTTCTCGACCACTACATGTTTACCGGCAATCAAAGCTTGTTTTGTAAACTCATAATGCGTGGCATTTGGTGTGTTTACAATAACAAGATCGATACTTCCGTCTGATATCAACTCTTCAAAACTCCTGTATGTTTTTATTTGAGGATAAATGGTCTCTGCAATTCGCTTAGTTCTTTCTAGTACGGCATACAACTCAAAAGCCGGATGCAGATCAATGAATGGAGCATGAAATAATTTTCCGCTCATTCCGAAAGAACATAAAGCTGTTTTGATCGAACGCATAAAAAAGTTGCTGTAATTTACTGCTAAGGATACAAAACAAAATAGCCAATATGCATGAACATACTGGCTACTCATTCAAAATTATTGTGATTACTTCTGTTGCGGATTTGATTTTCCGGCAAGTAATTTTTCCATAGCTGTTTCAGCACGGCGTTTTCTGGTTTCTGCACGCTTAGCACCAGCAATCCAGCTTACGTATTCTTCCTGGTTATCTGCAGGCAAAGAACTAAAGAAGTCCTTGGCTTTGCTATGTTTCAAAAAGAAATTTTCCAGTTCAGCCGGAGGGGAAACCAGGGTTTTCTCGAAATCATGACCCTTTGATTCCACAGGCGTTTCAGAGAAACTGCGGCTTTTACTTGGTGAGCTTTCGGCTTTCTGGAAACGCATGGCTGTCCAAACGTGGTCTAAAGTAACCTGTTTTACACCTTCATAACCGCTGTTACACAATACGTCCCAGCTGCAATCACGGTTAAGATCGCTAACAATCTTACTGGTGGTTTTAGGATAAGCAACCCATAACTTGCTGTCTTTATGCAAAGCAGGCAGTACATCGTTCATAATACCGCATAACTGGTTCACATTCACAGCAAAAACCAAGGCAAAGTCAACTTTTTTCGACTTCAGCAAAGGGGTTACATTTTTGGAATAAGAGAGTTTTACAAACTGTTTCTCGATAGATGAAGGAAGTCCCTGGATTAATAGGTTTTTCTCTTCTTTGAATTGTAGTTTTTCGAAAATGCTTTCAGATACAGACATCCTAAAAAGAAATTTAGGTGAGGAAATTCAGGCTGCAAAAGTACGAAATATAGCAGGTTTCTGCAAGTAAAAGCCCCGCTAATTTCGATTAGCGGGGCTTTTTAATGGTTAATTGTGATATTATGATACAATCTGCCGGTTTTCATAGGATCGTCCCTTGCGTCGCAATCACTTGATCTCCAGCTTCTATTTCAACTGTTTACTTACCAACCGGACGATAATAGTTTTTAAGCGTCTCGTCCATTATTTTGTTCAGTTCATTGATCCTCCTGTCTTCAGCAGGGTGAGTACTGAGGAAATCCGGTGGACGGTTACCGTTTGAAGCGGCTTTCATTCTTTGCCAAAGAGCAACTGCTTCTCTAGGATTGTAACCGGCTAAGGCCATATATCTCAACCCAAGCTTATCGGCTTCCAATTCCTGGTTACGGCTGTGAGGCAATGCATAACCTACAGTAGAACCTACCCCATATAAACTATTAAAAAGGTTTTGTGTCTCTGCACTACGATTTGACAAAGCAACACCTAATGCTACTCCTCCAAGTTGTTGAACCAAACCCTGGCTCATTCTTTCACTACCATGTTTCGCTACCGCATGTGCTACTTCATGACCAACAACGGCTGCCAGTGCAGCTTCATTTTGGGTGATTGGAAGAATACCTGTGTAAACAACGATCTTTCCGCCAGGCATACACCAGGCATTAGCATCGGCATTATTTACGAGGTTATATTCCCATTGGTAGCCTGCTAATTCAGATCCAAGGTTCTGTGAATTGTAATAGTTTGTTACTGCTGTAGCAATACGACTACCTACCCTACGCACCATTTCTGCATCACGGCTTGAGTTAGGATTTACGGCTCTGTTCTGACTTAAGAATTGTTGGTATTCCTGTTTTGCCAAGCCCTGTAATTCTCTTTCTGATACAAGATTTAAAGTGGTTCTTCCTGTGATAGGATTTGTTGTACATGCCCAGGCGACCAAAGCGATGATCAACGCTGAAAAAAATGATTTCCTGCCCATATTCTCGTTTATTTAGAATAGCAGAAATTCAATATCTGTACCAAGACGGAAATACGAGGTACGAAATACGAAGTACAATAACGGATTATAGCTTACGTTGAGTACTTAAAAAGTTGATAGATAAGGAAAAGCTGAAGGGTGCGACGCAAGGAACGCTGAATTATGATACCAACGCTGGCTCAATAATTAACCAGCTATTAGCTATCCTGGTTTCTTCTCTGACGACGACGATCCCTGTGTTTGAGGATAGGAACTTTGCTTTCTTCGCCCCTGAGGATACGGCCGATGTTCTTCTGATGGGTAAGTACAACCAACAAGGCAACAGCAATCGCAAATATGCGGTACAATGTTTCCTGCTCGTTAAAAATGTAAAGGATAAATACTGCAAAAGCAATGCTTGCTAATATTGAACTGAGAGAAACGAAACGAGTTAAATAAAGCACCAAAAGAAATACACCTACACAGCAGGCTGCAACAATAGGTTGAATAGCGATGACCATTCCGAATAAGGTTGCTACCCCTTTTCCGCCCCTGAAACTTGCCCAAACCGGAAAGATATGACCCACTACTGCAGATAATCCTAGCCCGATCATGAAGTTGGTACGCTCCCATTCATTTTCCATGTAATATGGAAGGAGGATATATAATGATGTTGCTGCAATACCTTTTAAGACATCGGCAATCATTACAATGGTACCCCATTTTGATCCTAAGGTTCTGAAAGTATTGGTAGCACCAGCATTTCCGCTACCATAATCACGGATATCGATACCGAAAAAGTACCTGCTTATCCAAACGGATGTAGGAATAGATCCAATTAAGTATGCCGCAATAATTAATACTACTTCATTCATCGGTTGGTGAGTTGGGAAGGCAAATATAAGGGCAGAACTTTAAAAATAATGATAAGTTAACATGACGTATGTCAGGGATTGTTATTCACACATCTTATTGCAATCCAGCCGCTTCTGTGCAAAGTATTGACAGGAGTTAAGTTGTACGCTAACAATTGCTGTTTAACAGGTTCTTCATCTTCTTTTAAAAGTCCACTCAATATTAAAGGAGCATTATTAACGAGATTTTTGGCCAGGTATTGCAGGTTGTCTTCAATAATGTTCCGATTAATGTTGGCCAGGATGATATCAAATTGCTGCAAAACATCAGCTGTATCACCTTTCATTAAGATGATTTTTTTACAATCGTTCGTCTCAAGATTTTCCGTTGCATTTTGAATGCACCAGTCGTCATAGTCAACAGCCAATACTTCATTTGCACCAAGTTTCTCTGCAAGGATAGCGAGAATACCAGTTCCTGTTCCGAAATCGAAAACTGTTTTATTGCTGAAGTCAAGGGACTGCATTTCTTTCATCATCATCCAGGTGGTAGCATGATGACCTGTACCAAAGCTCATTTTAGGAGTAATGATTATCTCGTGTTGTACATTTTCGATGGGTTGGTGAAATGATGCTCTTACGCCAACAAAATCATCAACAGCTATAGGCTCGAAATTAGATTCCCAGAGTTGATTCCAGTTTTGTTCTGCAATGGTATTTAGGTTGAATTTGACATTATGATTACCAAGTATTGAACGAAGCATTGCTTCATCAAATTCATCCTCCTTAATAAATGCCTTGATACTTTCATCGTCTTCCTCAAAACCGTAGTAGTTCTCTGAAGAAAGTTCAGCTATTAATATTTCCTGTAATTCCTTATTGCCTGTTTGGATAATGACTTCGATATAATTCATGCTGCAAAATTGAACTAAAAAAATCCCGCCGAAGCGGGATTTGTATCTTAACCTTCCTGGTTTTGATTTTGATCTGGCTGTTGTGGCTGTGTTGGCTGACCACCTTCTTCTCTTCTTGGCTTTTCGAATCGAGGTTTTTCTCCTTCTCTTCTTTGAGGACGGTCACCCCTGTCTCCCTGCCTGTCATCTCTTCTTTGTGGACGATCACCTTGTGGTCTTTCCGGTCTTTCAACATAACCTTCAGGCTTTGGCATTAAGGCTTTGCGGCTGAGTTTGAATTTTCCTGTCTTAGGATCCAGGCCGATCAGTTTCACTTTTACTTTATCGCCATCATTCAACACACCTTCCATTGTATCTAAACGCTTCCAGCTTATTTCACTGATGTGCAGTAAACCTTCTTTCTTTGGTAAGAACTCTACGAATGCACCGAACTCTTTAATGCTTTTTACGGTTCCTTCGTAAACAGATCCTACTTCAGGCATTTCTGTAAGGCTCTTCACCCAATCAATAGCTCTTTGCAGGCTTTCTTTCTCTGTAGCAAAAATGCTTACTTCACCTGTTCCACCCACTTCTTCAATATTGATCGTGGTTCCTGTTTCTCTTTGGATCTCCTGTATCACTTTACCACCTGGCCCGATTACAGCACCAATAAATTCTTTATCAATGATGAGTTTCTCCATTCTTGGCGTATGTGGCTTCACTTCAGGTCTTGCAGCTGGCATACACTCATACATTGCATCAAGAATATGAAGTCTTCCGGCTTTAGCCTGGTTCAGTGCTTCTCTCATCACTTCCATACTAAGCCCGTCAACTTTGATGTCCATCTGAACACCACAGATACCATCTCTGGTACCGGTAACTTTAAAGTCCATATCACCTAAATGGTCTTCATCACCTAAGATATCAGAAAGTATAGCATACTTATTATCTGAGGTTCTTGTGATCAATCCCATTGCAATTCCACTAACATGTTTCGGCATTGGAACACCGGCATCCATCAATGCAAGAGAACCTGCACAAACGGTAGCCATAGATGAAGAACCGTTACTTTCAAGAATGTCTGAAACGATCCTCACTGTATAGGCATACTCTTTACCCGGAGCCATTTTTTTTAACGAACGCATGGCAAGATTACCATGACCAACTTCTCTTCTACCCGGTCCACGTAAAAATTTTACTTCACCTGTAGAGAAAGGAGGAAAATTATAGTGGAGGATGAATTTTGAATACTCAGATGTTGCTGCACTTTCAACCAGCAACTCATCTAATGGAGTTCCCAAGGTTACTGTTGTAAGTGATTGTGTTTCTCCTCTTGTAAACAATGCAGAACCATGTGGTGCAGGAAGAATATCTACTTCCATAGCAAGTGGACGAACAACATCAAGCTGTCTTCCGTCTAACCTGATCCTGTCATCAAGCATCATGTTCCTAACCACTTCCCACTGCAGGTCTTCCAAATATTTCTTAGCAAGTTTCTGTTGTTTTTCTTCTGCTTCTTCACCAAGACTTGCGATCAATTCGTCTTTCAGTAATTTGAAAGCATCGCTTCTATCGTGTTTGCTGCTTTTGCTGGTGGCTATTTTGTGTAACCTGTCTTTTGCAAATGCTTCTACTACATTTCTCAGGTCTTCGTTCTGCTCAGGTTTTTTATAATCTCTTTTACCGGTAACACCTTTTTTTTCTCTCAGCTCATGCTGCGCTTTAATCTGCATGCGAATTGCATTGTGTGCAACCTCGAGTGCCTTAACTAAATCTTCTTCCTGGCATTCGTTACCTTCACCTTCCACCATCATCAGGTTCTTTTCAGTAGCTGCGATGATGAAATCCATATCGGCAGTAGCCATCTGGCTTCTCAAAGGATTTACTACATACTCACCTTCAATTCTTGCCACCCTTACTTCTGATATTACTTCTTTGATCGGCACATCTGAAACAGCCAATGCAGCAGATGCAGCTAGGCAAGCCAAGGCATCAGGCATTACTTCAGGATCAGAAGAGATCAAAGTAATGATCACCTGAACTTCACAATAATAATCTTCGGGGAACAATGGACGAAGTGCCCTATCTACTAATCGGCTGATGAGGATCTCGTAATCACTCAGCCTTCCTTCTCTCTTAAAAAATGAGCCGGGGATACGGCCTGCAGAAGCAAATTTCTCCATGTAGTCTACGCTCAACGGAAAGAAATCCTGTCCTTCTTTTGCCTCCGGGTTGGCTACTACTGTAGCTAATAATATACAATTTCCCTGGCGAACTGTAACAGCACCGTCTGCCTGACGGGCTAATTTTCCTGTTTCAATCGTTACTTCCTGACCGTTCAGGTTGAATGAAACACTAATTGGTTGTGATAACATAATTCTTGTTTGCACGGCTGTGCGAAAGGTGGGACAAATGCAAAGCCGTAGTTAATAATTTTCCTTACAAAGGCACAGGTATAAAAAAAGTATTCCCAACCGTAATAATTACACGTTGGGAACAGCTTTTTACATACGTTATCTTTTATTTTCTCAGGCCAAGTTTTTCGATCAATGCACGATAACCTTGCAGGTTATGTTTTTGCATATAGATCAGCAATCTTTTACGCTGACCTACCATTTGCATTAATCCCCTGTGCGTAGAGAAATCTTTTTTGTTTGCCTGTAAATGCTTGGAAATGTTAGCGATACGCTCAGTTAATAAAGCGATCTGGCCTTCGATAGACCCAGTGTTGGAAGCACTTCCACCGTGCTCTTTAAAAATAGTTTGTCTCTTTTCGGTTGTTAAATAAGGCATTTCTTACTGTTTTTGCGGGAACCACTCCCACTTTGTTTCTGTTTTTTATTGTGGCGGCAAAAGTAAGGGAAATTCAGGAAAAATATGCGTGGAAGAAGAATTTTATGAAACCGGGTTTAGAATTACTATTAAACTGCGGTTGCGTCGCACTCGTGTGCAATATAATCGCTGAGCACCAATTACTGAATAACTACTTCCAGCCTTTCAAATAAGGTTTTGAGCCTGAGGTTGTCTGAATCAATTGTTTTGCTTTCGGCATACAGGCTCTCAACTTCTTTGAGTGTGAGGTTCAACTGTATTTGATTTACCATGGCAGAAACATTTTTGGTATCAGCAATGATGTTCCTGATCTCTTTAAAATTACTGTTGTAAATGGTGGTGTACTCGTCGTAAATACGTTGGATATTGTTGGCTATTTCCTTACAAGTTTTAATGGCATCCTGTGGATACTGAACCTGGTTATTGGTTTTGTTGAGTTGCTCAAGTATCTTTTTACTGTCGAAATACCTTAGCATCAGTTCTTCTGTAGAAAGATTTTTTAATTGCTGGCGTTTAACTGATTTATCCAGGGATAATACAAGATCCTGGATTAAAAGTTTTATATCGCTTTGCAGTAAGCGGAGCTTTGTTTTCAACTTTTCCATATCACTATTAAATACAAGATTGCTTTGATAAAGCCTTTCGTATTGGTTGAAATATTTCTGGATGCTTTTAATAAAATCGTCCAGATCTTTTTGTTCTATTGCTTTTTCCTGGACAGTAAGGTTTCCCGCCATTCCTACAATACTGGTGAATACGTTACCTGCAGGAAATAATGACAAACCTGTTTTTCCTGTATTTAGAAAACTGCCAACCACCTGGCTGAATTTATTGGTGTTTGTTTTCTTTGTCTTTGCCAACAAGGGTTTCATTGCAGTTTGAATTTCCATTTCCAGGCTAAAGCCAAGTTCATTACTAGTAGGGTTATTCAACGAAACAATTTTATTGCGATAGCTTTCTTTACTTATTAAGGCCTGCAAATTATTCGCAGAACTGATGGCTGCATCTAAGAATAAAGATGTGTTAGTGAATTTATCATAGCCGATACGCTGTTGTTTTTGAAGTTGCAGTTTAAGGTCTGCCACTTGTTTGTTGAGGTTTTGTATCTGGAGTTTGGCTTCTGCATTAGATTGGAGAATGGTTGTTAAAGTGCTGTCTGGAAGCTTTTGGGCTGACAGATTAGACCATAAAAGACTAAAGCTTAGTATTATAATTGTGAAAAATTTCATTGCAATATGGCTATTAAAAGTGGCTTGTGTAGACACCAGCCACTAGATGAAAGCAAGTAACTCAATTACTCAGTATTAAGTTTTATTTTCTCATTCCACTCTTTTCCCCACCATTGCTGTTTGTCTAAATTTAAAAAGACGAATTGAAATTTGGAATGTTCATTTTGATTTGCCGCTCTTATGTAACGCCGGATCTCTTTAGTCTGAATTTTTCTCCCGTAGTATTTGGCAAATGGGAATACGATAATATAATCAACTCCATCTCCAATTCTGAGTGCTGTTTTCCTTCCTTCGAAGTCATAAAAATTACTGCTCACCGATGGAATATCTAAACTTATGGTATCATAACTAACGACCGGTGTAGAGTCCATATGTATATAGGTCATCCTCTTCAACAAACTATAATTGGCAACCTCATTACTATACCTATTATCGGGGTATAAATGACGTAATGAATCTGCAAGCGTAGAAAAACAATATTTCCCTTTGTTATTTCCAAAAGCAAGATAATTTCCAGACTTATCAAACACGATGACTCCAAAACCCAGGTAATTAAGCGCACTATAAAAAGAGTCTGGTGCAACGCTATAGATATATTCAGCGGAAATTCGTTCTTTTCTCAAAAAAAGTGATACAGATTCTCTTGTTTCCATCCGTGGGCTGGCAGTTCCAATAAATGCATCTTTAACAAGTGTACAAGATAAAAACGAATTCATTAAAAATAGAGACACCAACACATATTTCATTGCACCAGATTTTTGGATTTATCGTATAAGTTCGATATTAATTATCACAGAACCAAATTCACCATCACGATAATTAATTTGATATTCTCCTGGCTTAACTCTTAGAATATTGTAGTGTAATCCGTCCAATAACATATCGGATGGCAACTTCATATCATTGACCTCTTCATCACCCTCCTCTATTTCAAAGGTGGTATTTGACAATTCCTCCTCCGGCATGGAGTTTCTAAAAATTAACTTAACAGTGTTATTATCATAAAAGATAAGATCAGCTTCCATTGAGCGTTTATCCGAACTAGGACAAGTGCTTGGGAAAATTTCGACATCTGATGCTCCATCTGCACATTTAACTATCCTTACTTTACCACATCTAAATCCAATTTTACGTTTACAATCAGTTTTACATGTTGCAACATTCCAGATTACGCTTAATGAGTTCGCTGGCCCTCCATGGCCTGCACATGTTCCACCCGGCCCACTCTCGAAACTAATTTCTCTTACTGCAGGCTCTTCTAGTTTGCTTTGTTTTGAATTAAAAGAAATAGATAAAAAAGCTGTTGTAATAATAGCTACAGAAAAAATCGTCATAGAATATATTTTTATCCTACTCTGTTCAAAATCCGGTTTTCGGTTCCCCGTATCCTGGGCTGCCTACAGGACAGAACAAAACTTGCTATTAAAATTCAGTAGGCCATGATCTTTTTCTGATAATTTATCAGGAAATGACTGATAATTTATAATGATGCGTTCCTGCAACAACCTCACAGATAAAATTGCATATGAACCAAGAGAAGCTTTCGAAAATTACCATGAAACAAAATAAAAAAATTGAAATAATTAACACTCTTGTTATCACTCAACCAATGGCGGCATTTAAGAAATCGATGTGTGAGTGAATTTATCGTAGCCATTACTTTCGTTTTTTGAAGTGGGAGCTTAACTTATGAGTTCTTAAGCAACGTGCCCTGAAAGGAATTTGATAATATTTCACATATTTAGTAACATATGTATTGTTGAAGTGTCAACCTTACCATTTGAATCTTCACTAAAGTAGATTAATTCTTTCTTCTGATTTATTATAAAAACAGCTGGATAAATAGCCCTTCCCTTATTCTTAATCTCTTTCCCTTTTAGTATTTCATCTGTGAATTGATTAAATTCATCATAATCTATAGTGTGTGTCTTGTATCTTTCTGGGTTAAAATAATATGAAGTATCGAATCCAAATTTTTTTAGCACCTCAAGATTTTGATTTTTTAGGGTCAACAATACTAAATGTTGGTTTTCTCTCTCCTTAATCCTTTTAAGTTTTTTAAGTTCCTTTATACATGGACTACATTGAGGAGTCCATAAATAAATAATAGTATTATCAAACTCTACTGATTGTTTGATTAAAGTTTCATAATCAACTGGTAGGTTTTCAATCTTCCTATTGGGAATGAAAACAAATATCAAGAATAACCACCCCAAGGTTTTCATGCAAAAAAAGTTTTAAGTAGTGATTACTCAAATATAATCACTACTCGCAATTTTACTATTCTTCATCCAGCAACTCTTCAACATTGATATCTGAAGGAAGCAAAAATTTTATCTTCATATTTTTTTGATCCACCCCTACTCGTAAATCCAAAAGAGTGTTCCCATCCTCATATTGCAAAATGGCGGTGGTTGTACCACATCTAAAACCTACTCCACAGTGGCATGCTTTCTTATGACGTTTACAAATACGTTTTGCGATTCTTATCTGAACTGTAGACTCTCCAAAGCCATCCTCAAAGGCATCATCAAAATCTCCCTGTACTTCGTCGTCCACAAGGCCTTTTAAATCCAAAGTTGCCACTATTGTACCATCCTCATTTTGAATGATTTGATAACTGCCTCCTTTAATTGAAACCGATGAGTAACCTAGTAATGACGAGAATTCTTCAGAGGTAACAAAATCCGATTCTTCCGTAAAATTTGCTAATACGAGCGGCTCAGTCTTATTATTCCTAATTTCTTTTGAATTGGATGCATAAAGACAAAACAACATACTAAATATACCTGCAAAAATTTGAAATTCTTTTTTCATTCTAACAATGTTTATCTCCCTACTCTGTTCAAAATCCGGTTTTCGGTTCCCCGTATCCTGGGCTGCCTTCAGGACAGAACAAAACTTGCTACTAAAATTCAGTAGGCCATGATCTTTTTCTGATAATTTATCAGGAAATGACTGATAATTTATAATGATGTGTTCCTGCAACAATCCTCACAGATAAAATTGCATACGAGTCAAGGGAAGCTTTCGAGAATTACCATGAAACAAAATAAAAAAATTGAAATAATTAACACTCTTGTTATTACTCAACCAATGGCTGCATTTAAGAAATCGATGTGTGAGTGAATTTATCGTAGCTATCATTTTCTTTTTTTGAAGTGGGAGCTTAACTTATGAGTTCTTAAGCAACGTGCCCTGAAAGGAATTTGATAATATTTCACATATTTAGTAGCATATGTATTGTTGAAGTGTCAACCTTACCATTTGAATCTTCACTAAAGTAGATTAATTCTTTCTTCTAATTTATTATAAAAACAGCTGGATAAATAGCCCTTCCCTTATTCTTAATCTCTTTCCCTTTTAGTATTTCATCTGTGAATTGATTAAATTCATCATAATCTACAGTGTGTGTTTTGTATCTTTAATACAATTGAAACCTGTTCTTATTAGCTAGGCAAATTGGCTGTTCATTTTATTACGGCAACTTTTGAATTGGATCTAGTGAGATAATAAATATTTCAACCTTTTCAGGTACATTCTTAGCCCACACCACAACATCCTTAAAGAACTCATCAAAATAATTGCCCATAGCGAATGCGTATAATAAGAAAATCTTTACTTTTCCGTTAGGGTTGAAAACAAAATCTGAGTCGTTATCTGCTACTTTAAAATGATAGTCACGGAAAACAGTGTTTGTTGTAACATCGTTTATATAGCCTACTTTGCTAGAATTAATTTCAATTTCCTTCAACACCCGGCCTATACAAGTCAGATTTTCTGATAAATGTTTAGTCTTTTTTACCTCCAAAGTATCGTTGATAAAAGTTCCGTAGTACTGGGACAATCTTGCCTGCATAACATTATTGAAAAAAGCATACTGCGATAATGAGTCCGGATAAAGCACATGAGCATAAGAAAAAGAATATTTATTCTCCAAATAATTTAAATATTCCATTTTAGTAGAAAACCGAAAAGGCTGATTGAATCGGTATTTAGACCTTAAAATACTGCTGCAACCATAGATAAAGAATGTACCAATTATTAATAAGTAAACATTTTTTTTCATGCAATTAAATGGCTGAGACCTTCGCCTCAGCCATTTCAAATTTATTCTAAATCAATTGTAATTACTAACTCTTTCTCTATTGTTTCGACAGTATATTCACCCTCTTTCAGAGTTCCTATTTTCTTTTCTTCAAAGAAAATGCTTATCCAATCTTTTTCAACTGAAAAAATTGACATATCCTCTCTAGCATATTTCGGGAGTTGAGCTAACTCAGCAGGTAAATGCAATTCTACCTTTCCATCTATTAATAAAGCGTAACCCTGCACCATACCTTCTTCTGTAATCCGTGCACTTAATGGAGAACTAGGGACACATTTAGTTCCCAATGACCCCTAATACAAATAAAGAAGCCCCTTTCACAATCAAATTTGGGCCTATGAAAATTAAACTGATCAATTTCATAAACGATTACAGCCTGAGTAAAAGGAGGACATTGAGCAGAACTTTTTTCGGCAATGAAAAGAAGCACTACAGCAATAACTGAAGTAATAATACGAATTTTCATATGATTTTTCTTAAACCCTACTCTGTTCAAAATCCGGTTTTCGGTTCCCCGTATCCTGGGCTGCCTTCAGGACAGAACAAAACTTGCAAATAGAATTCTGGAAGCCATGAAATTTTTCGGATAATTTATCAGTAAACACTTGATAATTTATCAAAATGTGTTTACATTGGCATAACCTAAACCACAAACCTATGTACGGCACCAAACTCAAAGCCATCAGGCATCTCAGAGATTACACCCAGGAATATGTAGCCCAAAAAGCAGGTATTAAACAGAACGTTTATTGCCAGATAGAAAAAGATGAGATCGTAAAAATTTCAACCGACACCCTTGAAAGAATTGCTGAAGCTTTAAATGTTACCATAGAAGACATTAAGAACCCGATGCCTGTTGTGGTGAGTTTAAACAAAACAGGTGAGCCGAATATACCTTCTCCACAAGTTAACATTGTCACATCAGAGATCATCCAGGAACTAACACGACAACTACAAGCCAAAGATGCACAGATAAATAAGCTGCTGGAAATTATCACAATTCCACAGTGGAAAAGTAATGGTCTTTAAGCACTTCAAATTAAAACCTGTAGTGTGTTTATATTTGAATGCTTTAAGTCATTCAACTAATGGATACCAGTTTAAATAAATACATCAGTGAATCGGGTTTTTGCAGCAGGCGTGAAGCTGATAAATATATAGAGCAATGCAGGGTAACGATCAATGGTAAAGATGCCCATAAAGGAAATCGTGTAAAACCTGGTGATGAAGTAAGAGTGGATGGAGAGATCATCAAAAAGAAAAAGCAATCCGCTGCTGTCTATATGGCCTTTAATAAACCAAAAGGCATTACCTGCACTACCGACACGAAAGACAAAACAAACATCATTGATTATATCAATTATCAGACAAGGATCTTTCCTATCGGGAGATTGGATAAACGGAGTGATGGTCTTATTTTCTTAACGAATGACGGTGATATTGTAAATAAAATCCTGAGAGCAGGTAATGGTCATGAGAAAGAATACATCGTAACGGTTGATAAGCCTATTACGCTGGATTTTATTCTTAAGATGAGAAATGGAATTCGGATACAAGGTGTGATGACACAAAAATGTTTCGTAAAACAGGAAGGCGATAATCGTTTCCGAATCATACTTACACAAGGACTTAACCGTCAAATCCGACGTATGTGTGAGGCATTGGAATATAATGTAACATCACTTAAGCGAATAAGGATCATGAACATCACATTAAATAATTTGCCACAGGGAAAATGGCGTTATTTCACAGCCGAAGAAATTGAGCTGATCAATAAAATGGTGGCCAACTCCAGTAAAACAGCAGATGCAGATGGAGGAATGGATGAATAATATTAAACTACAGTGCAAGGATTTATATTTGTTCTTTAAGCTCCCGATTTGACTACACTCATTTTCACCGTAACCAATGATCTCAGCTACGATCAACGTATGCAACGAATTTGCACCTCACTGGCTGTAAACGGTTATGATGTTTTGCTTGTGGGTAGGAAAAAATCTTCTTCCATTCCTTTAAAAGATCAGCCCTTCAGGCAAAAAAGATTGCGGTGCTGGTTTCAAAAAGGACCTGCATTTTATATTGAATACAATCTCCGGTTATTCTTTTACCTGCTCTTCGCAAAAATGTATGTGATCTGTGCAATAGATCTCGATACTATTCTTCCCTGCTATTTCGTTTCCATTGTAAGAAAAAAGCAAAGAGTGTACGATGCCCATGAACTGTTTACTGAAATGAAAGAGATTGTTGAAAGACCTTCAGTTTTAAAAATGTGGAGGAGCATTGAACGATTTACTGTTCCAAAATTCAGGAATGGTTATACCGTGAACCAGTCTTTAGTAGATGAATTGAACAGGAGATATGGAGTGAGGTATGAAATGGTGAGGAATTTACCCGTGATGCCAAATACGAAGTACGAGTTACGAGGTACGAAATACGAAAAGAATAATGAACAAGGAACAAGGGATGTTGAACAAGGAACAAACGAGAAACAAGAAACAAGAAACGTTTTTGTAATCTACCAGGGAGCAGTGAATGAAGGAAGAAGTTTTGAAACCATTATTCCGGCAATGAAAAACGTAAATGCACAACTATTGATCTATGGTGAAGGAAATTTCTTTGAACAAACTAAAGAACTGATCAGGCAACATGGTGTAGAAAACAAAGTGGAATTAAAAGGTGTTGTTCCGCCGGAAGAATTAAAGAATATTACACCTACAGCCCATATTGCATTGATGATATTTGAAGCTACCGGTATGAATCAATACAATTCTTTATCAAACCGCTTCTTCGATTATATTATGGCTGGTGTGCCACAGGTTTGTGTAAATTATCCTGAATACAAAGCCATCAATGATCAATATGAAATTGCTTTGATGATTGATGATGTACAACCAGAAACTATCGCTGGAGCGTTAAATAGATTGTTAGGTGATGAGGATCTTCATGAACAACTGCACCAGAATTGTTTAAAAGCAAGGGAAGAACTGAACTGGTCTTCAGAAGAAAAAAAACTGGTGGCATTTTATAATACAAATTTCACGCAAAGACGCTAAGCAGGCAAAGACGCAAAGGGTTTCGTTTCACAAACTTTGCGGCTTTGCGAGAAACATGGAAAAACACTTACATATCATTTCTCTCACCGTTCCCTACCCTGTTGATTATGGTGGTGTGTTCGATCTTTTTTACAAGCTTCCGGCATTGCAAAAGCAAGATGTAAAAATTCACCTGCATTGTTTTGATTATGGCAGGGGACAACAAACGGAATTAAACAAATATTGCGAGAGTGTACATTACTACAAGCGTCAAGGCTATGAATTGTTTTCTTCACTTCCACATATCGTTTACAGCAGGAAAAATGAAGCGCTATTACAGAACCTGTTGAAAGACGATCACCCGATATTGATGGAAGGCATTCATTGTACTTTCCTGTTAACTGATAAACGCTTTGCAAACAGAAAATGTTTTGTGAGGCTGCATAATGTTGAAACTGACTATTACGCAGACCTTCAAAAATCTGCAACATCATTTCTCAAAAAATTATATTACAAAAGGGAAAGCAGGCTGCTGAAACAATATGAAAAAAACATCGCCAACAAAGCGATGTTTCTAACTGTTACCGCAAAGGATGCTGAAAAATATACTAAAGAATTCAAAGGAAAATCCATTGTACATCTTCCATTATTCCTGCCTGACTGGAAAGTGAATATTTTACAGGGAATGGGCACCTACTGTTTATACCAGGGTGACCTGAGTGTGGATGGCAACATCAAGATCCTTGAGTGGCTGGTAAAAAAGGTATTTTCAGAAATTGATATATCGTTGAAAATTGCAGGTAAAAATCCTCCCGGTTCATTAAAGAAACTCATTGAACCTTACCAGAACATCTCATTAATTGCAAACCCAGTTGAGGCAACAATGCAGGAACTGATCGCAAATGCTCATATCAATATCATTCCTTCATTCTCTAGCACAGGCATCAAGTTGAAATTGCTAAATGCCTTATTCAATGGAAGACATTGTGTGGTGAATGCTGCAACAGTTGAAGGAACAGGCTTTGAACATTTCTGCCATATTGCCGATACAACAGATCACCTGAAAAATCTTTTAGCACAGCTATACCATCAGCCATTCAGAACCGATGAAACGGATAGCAGGAAACAAATCCTCGAATATCATTTCAACAACGAGGTTAATGCAAAAAAATTAATAACGCTGATCTGGCCTTAACGGTTCAGGATAACATCCACAGGTGTATCGAACACCTTTCCCCTCTCAGTAGTTAACATTCTTGATGGATATTTATTGATAACGATAAAATCGTGTGTAGCCATGATCACCGATGTACCAAAATCCTTTGCAATCAAAAAGAGTAATTGCATGATCTCATCACTTGTTTCCGGATCGAGATTACCGGTAGGCTCATCTGCAAGAATAAGTTTTGGTGAATTGAGCAATGCCCTTGCTATGTCTACTCTCTGTTGCTCTCCACCACTCAACTCAAAAGGATATTTAAAGCCTTTACTTCTAAGCCCTACTTTATCCAATACATCGTTGATCTTATCATCCATCGCTTTTTTATCTTCCCAGCCCGTGGCTTTTAAAACAAATTTCAGGTTCTCATGCACATTTCTGTCGGTAAGTAATTGAAAATCCTGGAACACTACACCAAGATTTCTCCTGAGAAACGGAACTTTTTTCCAGGTCATGCCTTTAAGGTCAAACCCAACAACGGTTCCTGTTCCCTGCTTCAGCGGAAGTTCTCCATACAGCGTTTTAAGCAAACTGCTTTTGCCTGTACCAGTTTTACCGATAAGGTAAACAAATTCGCCTTTATTTATATCGAAGCTCACATCTTCCAGAATAAGATTTTCTCCCTGGTGAATGTTTGCATTACGTATTGATACCACTATTTCAGACATAATCCTTTTTTGTGTTTCAAAAATATCTAAAAATCATACACTACTTCTCCGAAAGCACCTTTTAACAACAATTGTTTTGTGCTGTGGTCTTCTGTTCTGCCGACGATCTTTGCTTCGATATTGAATCCCTTGGCAACATCGATCATTTTTATTGCCGCTGCTTCATTGGTGAATATCTCCAGCCGATGTCCCATATTGAATACCTGGTACATCTCTTTATTATCTGCACCTGAATTTTGCTGGATCAGTTGAAAAATGGGAGGAACCTCGAAAAGATTATCCTTTACCACTTTCATTGGCTTCGGTAAATACTTCATACACTTGGTTTGGCCACCACCACTGCAATGGATCACACCATCAATATCATCAAAATGCTGTTCCAGTCTTACGTGAACTGGAACTTATCAACTGCAGTGATACAGCTCTTGAGGATGTCGTCCTTGAGCTGACTTCAGACCCACCTTTTCTTGAGTCAAAAAATTGGTATCTCGATCGTTTGCGAGAACAAACGACGCAGCACATCACCGAGCGTGACCTGAAGCTAAACGCAGGTTTTTTAGCAGACCTAACGGAAAGCCTTGCCGGTGAGATCACTCTTCGCCTCACTAAAGGGACAGAAACACTCGCTACTCGCTCATTTCAGGTTGAAATTCTCGCCAAAAATGAATGGGGTGGTGCCGCGTCGATGCCAGAGCTTTTGGCAGCTTTCGCAATGCCCAATGACCCAGCGATTGACCGAGTACTGAAGGCAGCATCGGATGTTTTACGCCGCGCTGGCAAAAAAGACGCAATCGATGGATACGAAGGAGGATCTCGCTCACGAGTCTGGGAGCTAACCTCAGCAATCTGGTCCGCTATCGCCAGTTTTTCCCTAAGCTATGCTCTCCCTCCCGCTAGCTTCGAAGAACAGGGACAGAAAGTTCGTACACCTGGCGCTATCTTGGACGCACGTGTAGCAACCTGTCTTGATACGGCACTCCTGTTCGCGGCTGCTCTTGAACAAGCCGGTCTGAATCCCTTACTTCTGATCACTAAAGGGCATGCATTCGTCGGCGTTTGGCTACAACCTCAAGAGTTCTCACAGCTAATAACCGATGAAGCTGCGGCTGTCCGCAAGCGAAAGGACCTGAAAGAACTCGTAGTTTTTGAAACTACACTGATCACACAAGCACCAGTGCCGAGCTTTAGTCAGGCAGTAACAATCGCACAGCATCAGATTAATGATGACGACTTCATCATGGCGGTTGATCTCCATCGTGCCCAGATCTCCTTTCCCAGAAGAGTCGGGCTCATGCTGGCAGCCGGCTGTGAAGACGGGTTGAGGATTCCGTAAGGGAGCGCTACGCGGCGCGGACGTAGATCCCGTCCGCCGCCCGTTCGCTGAGTGCGCGCTCGGCGCCGTCGACGGCCACCGTCAGCTGTCCGGCAGCGGGCTGTGCCCCACGAACG
>JAKFCX010000006.1:0-1927 GCA_036676415.1 Chitinophagaceae bacterium | reverse complement strand
ATACCTTCAACCGCCCTCACTCAAATATCCTATGTATCATTTATATGGACAAATATTCTTGATTATGTTGATTTATAATGGCCCTGTTAAAAGTATTTTGTAACTATGTTGATTTGTGCGGAAGGCGCGAGATCCTCGAAAATGCTATCGGATTTTTTTCGTGCGGTGATAATTCAATGAAGCTTATTCAATGTCCTGCGGGAGGACGGGGCAGGGGAGACCCCGCAGGCGCTTCGTGCCGAGGAGGCGGTTAGTACCCGCGGAAAGCGAAGCGCCTGGAGTGCAAATCAACACCCAAGTTGAACACAGCCAATACCTAAAAACGTCAACCTCCATCATCTGGAAGTTGACGTTTTTATTTAATAATTTTTATATTTCCTTTTTCAATCCTTTTACGTAAGGCACTGATCATTAGAAATTTGAAAGGCTTTCTAGATGGAGGAAACAACAATAAAAATCCGAATAAATCGGTTATAAACCCAGGAGTTAATAGAAGGGTTCCACCAATTAAAATACAAATGCCATCAAGGACAGACTCACCTGGAATTTGACCATAAGCAAGCTGTTCCTGTGCTCTTTTTATTGTCTGCAGTCCTTCCCTCTTTGCCAAGTAGGCACCAACTACACCTGTAAGAATGATAAAAGCAATGGTCGGCAAAACGCCAATCGTTCTGCCTGATAACAGCAGGAATCCAATATCTATTGCGGGTATTACAATAATTAATAAAGCTAAATAGCGCATTTTTCTATCTCCTTCAAACCAGCTTGTATACATTATATACCCAATAGTTGAAATAATCCTTTTAAAAAGAAAAAAGAAGGGAATATCCCTCCTTTTCAATAATTAAAGGACACTGGCATGTCCGTTATATATAACACCTCTTGAGGCATCTACTGTGATTTCCTGACCATCTCTAAACAACTCAAGTGCATTTTCAACACCAACAATTACTGGAATACCAAGGTTAAGTCCAACTACAGCTGCATGGCTGGTTAAACCACCTTCCTGAGTTATGAGAGCAGCACATTTTTCGATGGCTGGTACCATATCACGGTCTGAACCTAACGTAACTAAAATGGAACCTGGCTTTACCTTCTCGATCGCTTCCTGAGCAGTATGGGCAATAACCACTTTACCGAAAGCAGATTTACGTCCAATTCCTTGTGCTCTTGTGATAATATCACCGACAACATGAATTTTCATCAAGTTAGTGGTTCCAGCTTCACCAACAGGCACACCAGCCGTGATAACTACTAAAGCGCCATGTTTAACGATTCCGCTGTTTACACTTTCTTCAACAGCACTATCCAGCATTTCGTCTGTAGAGCTGCAGATTCTTCCTAGCTGAGGATAAACACCCCATACAAGTGCTAAACGACGGAAAACCTGCTCGTTTGCTGTAACAGCCACGATTGGTGCCTTTGTACGGTATTTTGATATCATTCTTGCCGTATGACCACTTTCAGTTGGTGTAATAATCGCATTCACATCTAGATTTAAAGCAGTATGTGCAACTGACTGACCAATTGCGTCAGTAAGATTGTGCTCTGAATCTTTACTGCGAGCCGATAAAATTTCTTTATGATCTAAAGCTTGTTCCGCTCTAGATGCAATATTATGCATTGTTTGCACGGCTTCAACTGGATATATCCCTGCAGCTGTTTCACCTGATAGCATTATCGCATCCGTACCATCAAATATTGCATTGGCAACATCACTAGCTTCTGCACGTGTTGGACGTGGATTGCGCTGCATAGAATCAAGCATTTGAGTAGCCGTAATAACAGGTTTACCATGCGTATTACACTTCTTGATTAACATTTTTTGCACAAGTGGTACTTCTTCAGCTGGTATTTCCACACCAAGATCGCCACGTGCCACCATTAAACCGTCCGAAATTTCAAGGATTTCATCAATGTTATCGAC
>JAKFCX010000005.1:0-83022 GCA_036676415.1 Chitinophagaceae bacterium | reverse complement strand
CGGGAAAGTAGGTTTTGATACCTCATTATTCAGAAAACTGGATTGTGGTCTTTATATAAACAATTTAGGAACTGTGGCTTATAAAGCGATTGATAATTCCATGAGTTTCGATTCTACCAAACCCGTTGATATTTACCTTACCACGGTTTATAATAACGATGGAGATTCACCTGGTGATGACATGAAGTCAATGCAACTTGTTGTAGATACCACGACATTTGTAATCCTTTCAGATGGTCATTTTGAGGACAAGAACTATCGCTATCAGTTTACTCCAATGATGGACGGTGGAACCATTGCAATTTCAAAAAAATTGAAATGAAAAACAGTTAACAACAAGTGTTTTCCCGGAGATCAAATGATCTCCGGTTTTTATTTGCCAAATAGATATATAATAAAACACAGAATTATTCCAGCAACGATTGCAAAAAATACTTTGTAATCGTTCCAGCGGTTTTCCCAGGTATGCGATTGAAGAAACAGCCTGATCTTTTCTTTCATTTTATCATCAGCCAGTGGTAGTATTTGTTCGCTGATTGGTTTGAATTGTTTTGAAGACAGGGGTTTTGCTGTTTCCAGTAATTCTGATATAAATGATTGGGTGATTGCTGTGTCTTCAGTTTTTGCGAGTGTTTCCTTGTTTCTTTCAGAGAGTAATTCAGTTATCTCAAATTCCAGTCTGTCAAGATCCATCCGGTTTGGATCAAGTTTGCCATTTTTAGATCTTAATTTTTGAATGCTTTGAAGAAGCTGGTATGGCGTAAGTTTCTCCTCCTTCCGGTAGGAGAAATTATCGAAAGTCAGGTCATATTTTTTTCTCCTGGCATGATCACTTAAAACTTCGTAAGCCTCTTTTATATCATTGAATTTGGCCTTCAATAATTCGTTATCCGTCTTGTCAGGATGATACATAAAAGCCAGCTTCCGGTAAGCTGTTTTCACTTCGGCAAGGCTGGCATCGAAGTCGATGTTGAGTATCTTATAATAATTTTTCAGCAGGCAAATGTAATGATAGAAATCATTGGTGCATTATCATGTTAACGGATGATAAATGTCATGCTTTGCGGCTTTTACTAAGTAGATTTTTGCTGTATAAAATTATCTATTATGAATAAAAGCTTTACATCTAACAACATTCCTTTTGGTTACGAAATAAACGGAATTGGGGCAGCTCCTGAAGAAGACAGCCTGGTGGTAATGTCCGACGAAGCCATTCAAAAATTGAGAAATAAACCCGGCTTTTTTAAATCTTTATTTTCCGGTCCTTATGAACTTTCCGGTACTGGTGCCGATTATAAAGAAAGTGGATTTATGATACAGGAGATGATCGAAAGAGGAATCAGGTATGTGATGTTTCTAACCTTTTATGGACACTGTATTTATCCTATGAATGCAATGCAGACCGAGAGATCGGCCTGCATTTTTTATATCTCATATTTCGATTTGCAAGGTATTTTCGCCTCATGTTTTCCAAGCAACAGTCTTCACAAATACGCCAGGAATTCTGGACAGCCTTTGGAAAGTATATGCAGCCTATACTCTCCGCCGAAGGTGAGAAGATCAACTGGATCAATTATAAAACCGGTGCTAAGCATATTTTCTTTCGAATGGATGCAGGTAAAGGAGCATCTATTGCTATTGAGATAACGCATCCTGATGCTGAAATGCAACAGGATTATTTCAACCGGTTCGTTCAATTAAAGACATTATTTATAAACATCGTTGGTGAAGAATGGACATGGGAATCAAGCCGCTTGAATGAGAATGGAAAATTCATCAGCCGTATTCATACTGAAATCGCCGATGTAAATATTTTTAATAAAGCAGACTGGCCAACCTTCATATCTTTCTTCAAGCCTCGCATCATTGCTTTAGATGAATTCTGGAACAAGGTAAAGTCAGGGTTCGATGTGTGGTAGGATTATTCCCCAAATTCGGGTAACCAATAGAAAGTCTCGGTAATGAAAGATTCGGATGGAAAATTCGTTTCTCCTTTCATTCTTCGACTTTTTTCGATGATTATGATAATCAGCACAGTATTTGTTAAAGGTTTGCTATCTCCTTACTTAAATAATTCAGCAATGAAAAGAATGTACACTCGTTTGTTAGTGTTTATGATGGCTTTCAGCATGATCACTTCTCCGCTATTTGCAGTTACTGTTGTAAATCCCACCGTGAAAGATGAAACATTGCCTTCTACTGTAACAGTTAAACAGGCTGTTGCTGAGTTTAAAAGCTTAAACAGAAAAGAAAAGAAACAACGCTTTAAACAAGTAAAAAAAGCAATTAGTGAGTTCAAAGCAAGTAAAAAAGCTGCTGGTGCAGAACCAAGCACAAACACTTTGCTTTTGGTGCTTCTCGCTATTTTATTACCACCGCTTGCTGTTTATTTGCACGAAGGTGCTATCAATAACAAATTCTGGATATCATTGATCCTGACTTTATTGTTCTGGATTCCAGGTGTGATCTATGCTTTGATTGTTGTATTAAGCTAATAAAGCTTCTTTTATAAAATATTGAACCACCCACTATGGGTGGTTTTTTATTTTTAATCGTAGAAAACGCAGAAATCGCCGAAGGCTGAACTATGTGTTTGATCTGGATTCATAATTTTTAGACCTTCATCTTATCCTATTCACAAAAAAAATCGCTAAAGACATTCTTATTCTGCGTCTTTAGCGATTTCTCGATAGCTATTTATTATCTATTGCGTAACCTTGATAGCCGATTCAGGTGAGGTTTGCAAAGGCTCTAAATCTTCATCAGGTTTTTTATCATAGTCTATACCTTGTCTTTTCAATATTCCACGAACAATGAACGCAAAGAATGCTAGGTAAGCAAAACAGATAACTGCTACCCAATAAGAATTATGGATACCGTAGCCGGCAACGTCTGATTTAGTTTGCAGGTAGTCGGCAATCTTTCCTTGTATTGGAGGAATAATTCCACCACCTAATATCATCATGATCAAAAATGCAGAACCCTGGGTGGTCCATTTTCCTAGCCCAGCGATAGATAAAGCAAAGATGGCAGGCCACATAATAGAGCAGAATAAACCGCCACTCAGGAATGCATAGATCGCAATTTCACCTGTACTGAATATTCCCACCAGCATTGCAATTAATCCAAGGGAGGCAAATAACAATAATGTTCTTACAGGTTTATCCTGGCTCATATAAAAAGCTCCGATAAGCACCATCACACAAAAAACATAATAAAGCAGTGGTTTGATATCGTAATCTCTTAGTGCAATTACACCTAACACCACACCAAATGCAATCAGTGGAACAAAGAACATCAATGCTTTCCGGGTAGAGTTCTTTAGATCAAATGCAGAAATGGCACCTGTCCATCTTCCGATCATCAAACTACCCCAATACAATGATATAAATGGAGCTACCTGAGATGAGCTATAAGCACCAAAATCTGGTTGTTTCAATAGCTCACTAAGATTACTGCCGATCGTTACTTCAACACCTACGTAAAAAAAGATGGCCAGCATTCCTAAAACTAATTGTGGATATTTCATTGCTCCCCAGCCTTCCGGATTTTTAGTTGCACTGGCGTTGGCAATTAGTAATCCGGCCACGACCACAGCTAAAGCACCAAATAGCCACTTCATTCGATAGGTTTCCAGATCATGAAGTGCTTCGGCAGTTGCATTCGTCATATCCTGGCGGTAGCTATTAAATACGGGTGCAAACATTATAATCAGCAGTCCGGTCATTATCAGCAAAGTGTATAGCGCTTTGTTAGCCTTTTCTGTTTTTTCAACTGAAATGCCCGCAGGAACTTTTTTAGAGAAATAAAACAAAGCTGCTGCAGCGATAAAAAGAACACCTACACCACTATAAAGTATGATCACTTTATCGAGGCTTAGCGACTGTAATTCGGAATCCGGAATATCAGCCGTAGAACCAAATAATGCAAAAGCTACTACCAATGGACCAATCGTAGTACCAAATGAGTTGATACCACCGGCAAGATTTACACGGCTGGTACCTGTTGCAGGATCTCCTAGCGATATAGCAAAAGGCTGGGCAGCTGTTTGCTGAAGTGAAAATCCAAGTGCTACAATGAATAATCCAAACAACATTCCTTCAAATGTGTTGGCATTAACCGCAATGATCATTGCAACGGCTCCTAATGCTGAAAACAATAATCCGTATACGATACTTCTTTTGTAACCCCATTTGGCTACAAGATCTTTTCCACCTAAAGCACCAAATGCAAATAAGATCAATGCTCCTACATAATAGGCCGTGTAAAAAGCAAAGTCAATTAACTGGCTCTGGAATTGGTCAAGCTTGAAATAATTCTTACAAAATGGAATGAATACGTTGTTTCCGGCAGCAATAAATCCCCAGAAAAAGAATACGGTAACAAGCGTACTCAGGGCTCCATAGTTGGTTTCTATCGGGGTAGATCGTGTTAATCCCGTTTTAGGCGAAAGGTTGCTCATAGAAGTTGCCATAACTCGTTAGTTTTTTATGGTTCGTAAAGTAAGAAGTTTTAAGCAGATATGAATTAATGTATCAAATTTGCATGAGAGAGAACCAATTTATCAACAACAGGAAAAAACTGATGGAAATCATTCATGTTTCAGCGGAGTGCTATCCCGTAGCAAAAGCAGGTGGACTCGGAGATGTGGCAGGTGCTTTACCAAAATACCAGAATAAAGCAGGTCATTTTGCTAAGGTGGTAATGCCTATGTATAAGACTAAATTCCTGTACAATAATGATTGGATAGTGGACGCCAAAGGCCAGACCAATATGGGTAACTGGTTCTTTGAGTACACAGTTATAAAAGAAACTACCAATAAACTGGGTTTCGATCTCTTTCTTATCGATATACATGGATTGACTGACCGTGAAAAGATATATGGTTATGATGATGATGTGGAAAGATTTACGGCCTTCCAGATAGCTGTCGTGCATTGGTTAAGCAAATGGGAGCACAAACCTGATGTGGTGCATTGCCATGATCATCATACAGCACTCATTCCTTTTATGCTGCAACATTGTTACCAGTACAGGTGGATGAACGATATTCCAACTGTGCTCACCATCCATAATGCACAATACCAGGGATGGATGGGGTGGGACAAAAATTATTACATACCGGCTTACGATACCTGGAAATCAGGCTTGCTGGAATGGGGAGACACCATCAATCCATTAGCATCCGGAATTAAATGTGCCTGGAAGGTTACCACCGTTAGCTGGAGTTACCTGGATGAACTACGAACAAACGCAAACGGCCTTGAGTCTTTGTTTGAATATGAAAGGGGTAAGTGTACAGGTATATTAAATGGTATTGATTACGAAGTGTGGAATCCAAAGACCGATGAGTTTCTTTATAATGGATTCACTTTAAAAAGTGTTACCACTGGAAAGAATAAAAATAAAAAAGCATTCTGTACAGAATTTAGCCTTGATCCTGATAAGCCGCTGGCAGTTTTTATCGGCCGTTTAGTAGGGGAGAAGGCGGCAGATATTTTGCCGGATGCAATCTCAGCCTCTATCTATGCAACAGATGGTGCCATCAACTTTTTTGTATTGGGGAGTGGTGATACAGCTGTAGAAGCAAAATTGGCTGATCTTAAAAATCATTTCGCCAATCATTACAACTGTTTCATCGGTTATGATGAAGCCCTTAGCCATAAGTTATATGCTGCGGCAGATTTTTTGCTGATGCCTAGCAGGGTAGAACCTTGTGGTTTGAACCAGATGTATGCCATGCGGTATGGCACAGTTCCCATAGTTAGAAGTACAGGTGGATTGATTGATACGGTAACCGATATGGGTGATTGGGAAGGTTTCGGTATTCGTTTCAACCATGCAAGCGTGGCCGATATTGTTTATTCTGTACAAAGAGCCGTAAGTATTTATGAGAATAAGAAGCACATGCTCTGGATGAGACAGCGAATGATGAACATAGATCATAGCTGGGAGAGTACAGTACAGCAGTATATTGATACGTATCAGAGTTTGAAGTAACTTGCTGGAGAATTAAAAAGTTGAAATCTAAAAACTCGTCATGGTTTGATTTTTACTTTTGAAATTTGACTTTGCTCAGGATAAGTGCAAGAGTGAATTGATGCTATGAAAACGGAACTGTGAACTGAGCGTAGCAAGAGAAGATTAGTAAAGGAATAAAGTTGGTAAAATAAAAGATAAACAGCAGAAATTATGTTTTCACCTAAGTCCGTTTTAGCAGTTATTCTTGGAGGAGGAGCAGGTACAAGATTGTTTCCATTAACGTCAAGCAGGTCAAAACCAGCTGTACCCATTGCAGGCAAATACAGGTTAGTGGATATTCCCATCAGTAACTGTATCAATTCGAACATCAACCGCATGTTCGTCGTTACACAATTCAATTCTGCGTCTTTAAACAAGCACATTAAGAACACATATCATTTCAGCAATTTCAGTACTGGTTTTGTTGATATCCTGGCAGCAGAGCAAACTCCGGAAAGTACCAACTGGTTCCAGGGAACAGCAGATGCTGTAAGGCAAACACTAAGGCATATATTCAGCTTCAGCTGTGATTACATACTTATTTTAAGTGGTGACCAGCTTTACCAGATGGATTTTGCACACATGATGACGGAGCACATTGAGAGTAAAGCAGAAATTACTATCGCAACAATTCCTGTAGTTGCAAAAGAGGCTTCAGAGTTTGGTATTTTAAAAGCGGATGAAAATAATCTCATCACTTCATTTATAGAAAAGCCCAAATCCGGCTTAGAAGACTGGAAAAGCGATACCGGCGATGAAATGACAGCAAAAGGAAAAGTTTACCTGGCTTCAATGGGTATTTATGTGTTTAATAAAAACCTTTTGAGAGACCTTTTGCTGGAAGAATTCCCGGAGGATAAAGATTTTGGTAAAGACATTATACCAAAATCGATCGGTAAATATAAGGTCAACAGTTTCCAGTACGAGGGTTATTGGGAAGACATTGGAAACATTCGTGCATTTTTCGATGCAAATCTTGCGTTGACGGATGAACTGCCTCCGTTTAATCTCTTTGATAACAATAATATCATTTACAGTCGTGCAAGAATGTTACCTCCGGCTAAAATAAGTGGAACTACGTTGGAAAAAACCGTGATGGCCGAAGGCTCTATCATCAATGCCAGCAGGATTGAGCATAGTGTTGTGGGCATCAGGGCAAGAATTGGTCATGGCTCTACCGTAGTGAATACTTACATTATGGGGAATGATTATTATGAGACCATTGATGAAATGGCACACAATGTTGAGCGTGGAATTCCGAAAGTGGGTATCGGTGAAAGATGTTATATTAAGAATGCCATCATCGATAAGAATTGCCGGATAGGTAATGATGTTCGTATCAATGGCGGACCACATTTACCAGACCATGATCATTCATTATACACCATCAAAGAAGGAATTGTTGTAGTAAAGAAAGGAGCGATCCTGGCTGACGGGTTCAATATTTGATTTTTGTGGCTATGAGATAAAAGGAGTGAAGGAGGTAAGGAGAGATCTTTATCTCTTTTTTTATATTGTCTGGACTATAAAAGTATTGCTATCTCTTTTTCTCATTTCCTCTTTAATCTCTTAGCTGCGAAAGCAAGTTTTCTTCTACGCATTCAATCTTTATTCTTTGCGTGAAATAATTCCTTAGTTTTACTTCGTGTAAATCTTACACGAACTAACTTGCTTAAACGATTGCTATGGCTGTATCCCCTCGTGCCGGTAATGCTACATCATCTTCATCTAAAAAAGTCAGATTAAATTTCTGGCAACTCTGGAATATGAGTTTTGGATTCTTTGGAATTCAATTCGGATTTGCTTTACAAAATGCTAACGTAAGCCGGATTTTTCAAACACTCGGTGCTGAAGTAGATAAGATCGCAATTCTGTGGATCGCTGCACCCGTAACTGGTTTACTTGTTCAACCCATTATTGGATATTTGAGTGACAGAACATGGCATCCATACTGGGGCAGAAGAAGACCATTCTTTTTTATCGGGGCTATTTTAGCTTCTATCGCATTAATATTGATGCCTAATTCTTCGGTGCTTTGGATGGCTGCATCATTACTTTGGATATTAGATGCTTCGATCAATATCTCAATGGAACCTTTCAGGGCTTTTGTTGGAGATAAATTACCTGCTTCACAACGAACAAGTGGCTTTGCATTTCAAACATTCTTTATTGGGTTTGGTGCTGTTATCGCTTCATTATTGCCTTACATTTTTACCAATTATCTTAATATCAGTAATACAGCTCCTGAAGGAATAATTCCAGATTCGGTTAAGTATTCATTTTATATTGGTGGAGTCGTGTTTCTTGCTGCGGTTTTATGGACTGTTTTTACCACAAAAGAATTTCCACCGGATGATGTAAAGAAGTGGGAAGAAGAGAAGCTCAAATCAAAAGGGTTTTCAAAAGGGTTTCTGGAGATTGTAAAGGGTATAGGTACGATGCCGAAGACAATGTTACAATTAGCCATTGTGCAGTTCTTCACCTGGCTTGCCTTTTTTGCCATGTGGATCTACACAACAGCAGGTGTTGCACAGAATGCTTATGGAACAACAGATACTACTTCTAAGAATTTCCAGGATGCAGGTGATTGGGTGGGCGTAATGTTCATGGTGTATAATGGTGTATCTGCTTTAGCTGCGTTTCTATTACCGATGTTAGCTTCCCGAGTTGGAAGAAAATTCACTCATATGATCTGTTTAGTGATCGGTGGACTTGGTTTAATATCTCTTTTCTTTATCACTGATCATCAGATGTTGCTGGTCCCAATGATAGCAGTAGGATTGGCATGGGCATCAACATTGACCATGCCTTATTCCATTCTTGCAGGAGCCTTACCAGCAAATAAAATGGGATTTTATATGGGTGTTTTCAACTTTTTTGTGGTGATACCGCAAATTGTAGCAGCAGCCATCCTCGGATTTTTTGTAACGAATGTCTTTAACGGCGAAAGTATTTATGCTTTAGTGGTTGGAGGTATTTCAATGGTGATAGCCGGCTTTTTAAATATTATTGTAACAGACAATAAAGACGAAACTCCAAAAGAGATCGTCGACGATGTAATGATTTCAGAACAATCTCCAACAGCTTACGTATGAAAAAGATTTTTGTATTTGTATTAGCCTTTGTATTTGTAAGTGCATCAGCCCAGCACATCGAAGTCTATCCTTCCAACTGGTGGGTGGGAATGAAGATGAATAAGATACAGTTGATGATTTATCACACGGATGTAGCTGCTTCAACTCCATCAATAACATATCCCGGAATTCAACTGGTGAAAGTGAATAAGGTGGAGAATCCAAATTATTTATTTCTTGATATAAACATTTTGCCTTCATCCAGACCCGGAACAGCGAAGATCGTTTTCAAGAACAGTAATGGCAGCACATCCACTGCTTCATTTGAATTGAAAGCAAGAACACAGGGAAATGGAACTTCTTTCGCTCAAGGTGTAACATCTTCCGATTTTATCTACTTATTAATGCCAGATCGTTTCAGCAATGGAGATCCTTCCAACGATCGTATCGAAGGCATGAGAGATCAGACATTAGATCGTGATTCAATGTATCATCGTCATGGTGGAGATTTCCAGGGCATCATCAACAACATCAAATACCTGAAAGACCTTGGTGTAACTACAGTATGGATGACTCCCGTTATTGAAAATGATATGCCTGAAAGAACCGAACATGGTTATGCATTCACCAATCATTATAAAATCGAACCTCGTTTGGGTGGTGCTGCTATGTATAAGCAGTTAAGTAAAGAACTGCATAGAAATGGCATGAAGCTAATACAGGATGCTGTGTACAATCATATCGGCAGTTATCATTTTACTGTGCTTGATCCTCCAATGAAAGACTGGCTACACCAGTGGCCATCTTACACACAAACTACTTATAAAGATCAGCCTTTGTACGATCCTTACGCTTCAGCCACAGATAGAAAAAAAATGGCAGATGGCTGGTTCACGAGACAAATGCCAGATGTGAACCAGGATAATCCTTATGCAGCCAATTACCTCATTCAACATGCTATCTGGAGTGTAGAAGAGTTTGGTGTGGATGGATGGAGAATTGACACCTATCCCTACAACGATCTAACATTCATGAACCGTTGCAACAAAGCCCTGCTGGATGAATATCCTAAACTCACCATGTTTGGTGAAACCTGGGTGAACAGTGTTCCTGCACAGGCATATTTTACAAGAAATAAGATCAATACTACATTCAAAAGCAATTTGCCGGGTGTAACAGATTTTCAAACGAACCTCTCAGGAATTATTCCAGCATTAACAGAAAAATTTGACTGGACAACAGGCGTAAATAAATTGTATTCAACATTGGCTGCCGATTACCTGTATGAAAATCCAATGACCAATGTGATCTTCTTAGATAACCATGATAAGAGCCGTATTTTCTCCATGGTAAATGAAGATATTGATAAGCATAAAATGGCTATTGGTTGGTTATTAACTGCTCGGGGCATTCCACAAATGTATTATGGAACCGAAGTGATGATGAAAGGTCATTCAAACCCTGATGGTCTTGTCCGGTCTGATTTTCCAGGTGGCTGGAAAGGTGACAGCAAGAGTGCATTTAATAGAGAATCGATGGATGATGCTGAGCTTTCTGTACAGGATTGGACAAAAAGATTAGCGAACTATCGTAAATCATCATCGGCTATTAAAACAGGAAAGTTGATGCAGTATGTTCCGGATGATGGTTTGTATGTTTACTTCCGTTATGATGACAAGCAAACAGTAATGTGTCTTATGAATACCGGTGATAAAACGAAAAATATCAGCTTAAGTAACTATCCTGAAATGGCCAAAGGATTAAAGCTGCTTAAGAATATTGGTACGGGTGAGAATATAGAAGGCACAGAGTTTTCAATTGACCCCAAACAAATGATGATCATAGAACTAATGAAATAGTTCATCTTTTTTATCGTTGAATCTTGGAGTGTTACTTGCATTGGCTAAATTGTAACCTGATTTATGGCTAAAGCAAAAAAAGCAAGTGCAACAAAGAAGCGGTACGAGGATTTGAATTTCGTTGATACAACGAAACCAGTCTGGAATTATTCCCTGTTTGATGAAGAGCAGATCAACAATTTCCAGAACGGCACCCACTACACACTCTATAATTATTTTGGCAATAAGCAAATTGAAGTAAATGGTATTGCCGGTACATATTTTTCTGTGTGGGCACCCAATGCAACTTATATTTCTGTGATTGGTGATTTTAATCGATGGGATACCAAAGCACATCCGCTATTTGTTCGTTTAGATCAGTCAGGAATCTGGGAAGGATTTATACCAAATGTAAACAGGGGGGAAGCTTACAAATACCATATTCATGGATATAAAGGAGCAAAGCTTGATAAAGGAGATCCTTATGCACATTATTGGCAAAAACGACCAGATACTGCTTCTGTAACATGGAATCCAACTTATCATTGGAACGATGATAAATGGCTGAAGAAAAGAGCAAAGATCAATTCAATCAAATCACCATACTCTGTTTATGAAGTTCACCTGGCTAGTTGGATGAGGCCCAATAAACATGATGAAGAATCCTATAACAGTTACAAATTTTTATCAAAAGAATTAGTTGCTTATGTAAAGCAAATGGGCTTTACACATGTGGAGTTGATGCCTGTAATGGAACATCCGTTTGATGGAAGCTGGGGCTACCAGGGAACAGGTTTTTTCGCACCGACAAGTCGTTTTGGTGAACCGGAAGATTTTGCTGCATTGATAGATGCTTTTCACCAGGAAAATATTGGAGTGTTGCTTGATTGGGTGCCTTCTCATTTTCCCTACGATGCACATGGATTGTTTATGTTCGATGGAACACATACTTATGAGTATGCTGACATGCGAAAAGGTTTTCATCCTGACTGGAATTCTTACATTTTCAATTATAAAAGGGGAGAAGTAAAAAGTTTTCTCATCAGCAGTGCAAGGTTCTGGTGCGAGAAATTTCATATTGACGGATTGAGGGTCGATGCTGTTTCTTCTATGTTGCGATTAGATTATAGTCGTAATGAAGGTGAATGGGAACCCAATGAATTTGGTGGGAATGGTAATCTTGAAGCCATCGCTTTTATCAAAGATCTCAATGAAACATTATACCGTGATTTCGCTTCCGTGCAAACCATAGCTGAAGAAGCAACCGACTGGCCCGGTATCAGCAAACCAACTTTTGCCGGTGGACTTGGATTTGGTATGAAATGGATGATGGGCTGGATGCATGATACTTTAAAGTATTTTAAAACAGATCCATTATATCGTTCGGGTCAGCAGGATGCACTTACGTTCAGCATGATGTACTACTATGACGAAAATTTCATGCTGCCCTTAAGCCATGATGAAGTAGTGCATGGCAAAAGCCCAATGATCTATAAAATGCCGGGAGATGAATGGCAGAAGTTTGCAAATCTCAGGTTGCTCTATACATACATGTTCACTCATCCTGGAGCAAAATTGTTGTTTATGGGTGACGAGTTTGCACAAACCCAGGAGTGGAATTATAAATCAGAGTTGCAATGGGAATTACTGCAATTCGATCCTCATAGCTCAATGCAACGTTGTGTAAAGGATCTTAACTTACTTTATCGTGATAATCCTGCTTTACATAAAAAGCAATTCGATCCTTCAGGATTTGAGTGGGGTGATCTTAATCACAGGGCAGAAGCAGTGATCACATTCAAACGGAAATGCGGTAAATCAAAAGAAGAAATACTTGTAATTCTGAATATGACACCTGTTGTAAGGCTCAACTGGGAGGTTTATGTAACGGGTAAGGAGAAATGGAAGGAAATATTCAATAGCGACGCAAAAGAATATTGGGGAACAGGCAATGTGTTTAATCCGGGTATAAAATCAGAACTTGTTGACAAGAAAAATAAGACATACAAACTCACACTTAATTTACCACCGTTAGCTGGCATCGTGTTGAAATAGTTTGGTAACCTGCACTGGGAACAATTATCAGCTTTAGTTGCGTCGCACTCTTGTACTGAATATCATTACTCTGCTGGAGACATCAAGGCTTTATTAACCTCAGAAGTTTAGGCAACTTATTGTAATGATAATAGAAATAAGGTTGGTTAATAGCACCAAACTTTTCATAAAAACTTTTTACTCCCGGTAGATCTGAGCCTTCAAAATCAAATAATAGTTCCGCTCCTGAAAACTCCTTGATCACTTCGTCTAATAGAAAGTGGTTTGCCTCTTTGCTTCTGCCATCATCAGTCGTTGTGTTCATCAGGTTATAGATTCGCTTCTCATCTTTTAAGAAAAGTCCAATAGCTAATAAGACACCTTTTTCATTCTGAACTTTCCTCGTAAAGCACATGCCATCCTTCTCTAGCAAAACACATAGCGATTGAAACCGTGTATAATCATTATCAGACAAATTCTTCATCCGTTGCTGGTAATGATCTTTGTATATGGAAATGGCAAGGGCAATTTCGTTATCAATCGAAATTGATAGTGCTTCCTTTTCTGCTTTGCGAAGATTAGCTAGGAGGTCTTTTTTGTAATGGGAGGAGTTGATATAATATCCTGCCGAAAGATCGATCACAAGGTTTACCCGGTTTTCAATATTCAACTGATGAATAACCTCTTGATTGGTATAATTAAAAAGCAGATCACCATAGCTTGCAAATGAATACATAGAACTAAACAGTTCTTCAATCTTAATATCACTGCCTACAATTCCCAGCTGCTGAATAAAAGATGGCTGATAGATGTAACGTATTCCAAATTTTTTTCTCCAGGGCAAAGCCATTACAGCAGCATAATCATCAATCACCATTCCATGCCATTGATCACACATGTTACTGAGATAATCATATCTCGAGTAGATCAATCCATTTTCAGCATTACTTATACATGCATCCCATTTCGATCCATCAATTTTATGTGCAGCCAATATTTTAATCTCTGGCTTCATACTACAATGGTAACTCAGGAACCAGTTTTCTTAAGCTGAGGTTTTGTATGTTGATGCTGAAAGACACCTTTCTAAAAAATTTATTCTCTTCCGGTACTGTCTTAAGACTATTGCTGAATTCTTTACTATAAACAAGCGGAGCGTAGATGTTTATTAAATCTTCCAGTACGGAGATCTGCAAACCTGCCACATATAAAAACCGGCTCACCGCTGCATCTTTTTTCCAGGCATCAGCGTTGGTACCTGCATCTGCAAATATTTTTATCGGGATAGGAATTGGCAATAATTTCTTCGGAATGCTCGTACTCAAATTAATTGCAGCTATCCAGTCATCTGATCTTCCCTGCAAATCCTGGAAGATATCAGTCCTGATCTTCAAATTACCATCTCTCTCCATTATTTGTTGCGAAGCAAATCCTTCAAACTCACTACGACCAATAAAATAATTGCTGTAGGTATAATCTTCATTGCCTCTTACCGCAGTGAGTTTTGGCTGGTACATTAATGTTGTTGCTTGTTTTAAAGGTGTTTTTCCACCAATGTAACCAAACTTTACTGCCGTAACTCTCATCTTCATTCCACCACCATTGGCATAATTGAAAAAGTAATTAAGTGTTGCTGCTGCCCTGTAAAATTCTTCTCCCTGTTGTATTTGTAAACTATAGTTGTACGGATACAGGACTCTGTTATTGTCAGCCGTATAACTCAGCTGGTTTACATAACGGAAACGTTTTTCTCCTTCTTCAGGGTGAATACTGTTGTCTGATTGGCGGAAGGTGTAATTGAATCCCTGTTCATTGATCAGGAAGCTTCTCAGGTCAAACCATCTTTTTAAGGTTGACCTTGCATCTTTGTTATTCAATACCACTTTTAACGAAGGTACTATCCGTGAGAATCTTGCAAACACTTTATTGCCATTGCTGTCAACACCTGAGTTATAAGAAAACATTCCACCACTTATACCGATAGCAACTTCACTGATCTTATTGTTGGAGTAATGATGATAAGACATCTGTCCAATACCGTTCAGCTTTTTGCTACCAATTCCAAACATTGGTGCAATGGCAAAACGAAGGTTGGGGGAGGGAATATTATAATTATGTACTAAGGCACCGATCATTAACTTATCATACATATTCGCACCTGCAACAGGAAGAAAGGATATGTAATTATATTTCTCTGTGTCCTTTATATTGTAAAAACCAGTTAGTTTAAGATTTTTTTTTTGAGGCGGTGTCAGTTGTCCGATGGTGTACAGCTGTTGGTATAGATCATCAATATTTTCTCCGGTAAACTTTTCAATACTCTGTTTAAAGTCTTCCGGATAAGGATGTTTGAAAGACCATTCTTTATAATAATTACGCATGGCGCTGTCGAATGTTGCTTTACCAATATGTTCTTCCAGCTTTTTCATCCAGATACTGGCTTTGATATAAACGATCAGGCCGTAGTTGATGTACGAATATTTTTCAGACGTCATATCTATCGGCTGATCTTTATACATCTTGAACATGAGGTTCAATAACATTTCAAGCGATTCATCAGGAGTTTTATTGTTGAACATACTTGCTCCTGCTTCATTCACCAGGTGATAACTGCCATATTTTTCAAGTTCATAGCGGTTTTGATAATAGGTGTTCATCCCTTCATCCATCCAGGCATGATCTCTTTCATTGGAAGCAAGAATACCGTAGAACCAGTTATGTCCAACTTCATGAGTGATTGTTACATCAAGTTCCTGTCCACCATCTTTGGTAGTAATAAGTGTGATCGTCGGATATTCCATTCCACCACTGTTCTCGTTATCATCACCACTAACAACGCTAACAACCTTGTAAGGATATTCACCGATCCATTCACTGTATTTCCTATTTCCGTCTTTGGTGTACGAAATACTTTTCTCCCATTTTTTTACCTCCCATGGATGAAAGAATGTGAATGCATCAACAGTCTTTGAGGCTAATTGAATCGTGTCATGTTGTACCACAAATAATTTGCTGGCAAACCATGCAAAATCATGAACATTCTCCTGTATATATCTCAGCGTTTTTGTTTGTGTGGAAGTGGTCGGCATCACTTCATAAAATGTTTTTCCCTCTTTCTTTGCCTTCGATTCAAAATCTTTTTTAAACAGCTTATAATTTTCCTGTGCTTCTATGTTTTGTTTGCCAAGATTCTTCAACATCTGTAACTCATCTGCATTTTGTAGCTCACCGGTAGAAGCAATGATAAAATTTGAAGGAACTGTTATCGTAACATCAAACTTTCCGATCTCGCTGTAAAATTCTCCCTGGTCTAAATATGGCATACGATGCCATCCTTTCCTGTCGTACACTGCAGGTTTAGGATACCATTGCGTTACCTGGAAAGTTTCGCCACTAAAGCCACCTCTCGAAAAATTCTTCGGAAGCTTTACATGAAAAGGAGTGGTGATGATGATTGATTTACCGGGAGCAAGTGGTGCAGGTAAATTCAGCTTACCAATATCTATGTTCGTTGGATGTTCTTCAAATGTTGCACTTGTTCCATCCACTTTAAAATCAAGCCTGTTGATATAACCTCTTTCTTCTTCTTTTGAAAAATAGAAATCGGTACTTCCATTGGAAACCGCTTGTTCACTAAATGCAGTCTTATCATTCTTATAAGCATTTGGCCATAAATGAAACCAGATAAATCTTAATGTATCGGGTGAATTATTGATGTACTGGATCTTTTCAAAGGCCTCAAGACTTTTCTTTTTATCGTCAAGTGTTACATTGATCGTGTAATTCACTTCCTGCTGCCAGTATTGCTGCGAAAAAACATTGATATGTATGAAAACAAAAGCAGCTATCAGAATTTTCTTCACTTCACTCATATTAGGGTTTGAAGATAAAAGAATTAGGCGAAATCTTTGGAAGCCAGCTTTGGAACAATTGTTAAACATTGGTTGCGTCGCACTCTTCAGGTTCCTGTTCACTATGTATCCATCCTGTTTTATTTTCCTTTACCAGTAAAAATGATCCGCAATGTGTGCAGCATTATCTTAAAGTCGAGCAATAAAGATGCATTCTCAATATAAATAAGATCGTACTGCATCCGTTCGATCATTTCTTCTACCGTGGATGCATAACCAAACTGCACCATACCCCATGATGTAAGTCCTGGTTTTACTCTTAATAAATAACGGTAATATGGACTTTGTTGCAGTATCTGATCAATATAAAACTGTCTTTCCGGTCTTGGGCCTACTAAACTCATTTCGCCTATAATGATATTCCAGAGCTGCGGCAATTCATCAAGCCTCCATTTTCGCATGATCTTACCCCATGATGTGATCCTGGGATCATCGTCGGAAGAAAGTAGAGGGCCGGTCTTTTCTGCATCAGCGTGCATACTCCTGAACTTGTAAATCGTAAAAGGCTTTCCTTTATACCCGATCCTTTCCTGCTTATATATCACGCCACCTTTGGACGACATAGCGGTTCTGATAATGATAAAAACTAAGAAAGGGGAGAGTAATATTAAACCGAGTACACCAACAAGTATATCGATCAGTCTTTTGATATTCTGCTGCCAGAGTGGTAACAGGTTACTCTGAACATCTATCAGTGTTGCACCAAATACGTTGCTAGTTTTTACTGAGCCTGTCACAATATCAAGGATGTTGGGCGCTATTTTAATATCAACATCTTTTTCAATCAGCCTGTTAACCAGGGATTCGGTAAGATGTTCTTCAGTCTTATCCAAAGCAATGATCACATTACTGATCTTGTGTTCGCCAATAACTTTTTCAATATCAGTGATTGTTCCAAGGTAGGGTATATGCTTATTGAGGCTGGTCTTTGAATGTTCACCTGCAGCAATATAACCGATTGGCTTCAACCCGAGGTATATAAAGTTCCGTGTGATTTCATTGTATATTTTAACCGCAATTGAATTTCCGCCAATAAAAATGGTAGCAAAAGAAACACTTCCATTTCTCAATGCTTTTTTGGCAATACTCAGTAAGAGTAGTCGTCCAACAAGTGTAAGGAACAGTTGCAGAAAGAATAGTGTGGCGAATACATTATAGAAATAAGTGTAGTTGCTGATGTCATCGTTTATGATCAGTAAAAAGAAGATAATGATGGTTCCAAGTAGGGTAATTATGATCGTATGAGTGATCTCATTTAATCTTGATTTTTTGTAAAGAGACATGGAATAACTTCCTGTGAGCATATAAAGAATGTTCCATCCCAAAGGAATTAAAAGGCTGCTGTAAAGTATAAAGTCTACATCAAAGGTCAGCAACAGGTGTTGCCCCAAAAGATTTTCACGGTGTAAGGAAAAAAGAACCCATGCGATCAGCGAAAGCACATAATCGCTGATAACATACCAGCTAATATGTAAATAACTCCTTTTTCTCATGAGGGTTTATACGGTAATATTGGTATTTCCGATCTTATCTAGAATCTGGTGAGCTACTTCCATTGCTAAATATCCATCCAGTTCTGTTACTGCTGTAGGTTTATTATGAATGATGGAATCTACAAAACTTTCCAGTTCCATTTTTATGGCATTTCCATCTTCTATTTTAGGACTGGCTACAGCAATTGTTTTTTTGCCGGCAGGGGTATCAAGGTCAAAAGTAAATGCACCGGCATCTGCATCACCCTTTAATCGAATGATCTCAGTTTTTTTATCAAGAAAATCAATGCCGATATAGGTGTCTTTCTGAAACATTCTCATCTTACGCATTTTCTTCATACTGATCCTGCTACTGGTAAGATTGGCAACACAACCATTATTAAATTCTATACGAACGTTAGCGATATCGGGGGTATCAGTCATTACCGCAACACCACTTGCTGATATATTTTTCACTCCACTGGGAACGATGCTTAGAATGATATCAATGTCATGGATCATAAGATCAAGTATCACACTTACTTCAGTACCCCTTGGATTGAATTGTGCCAAACGATGAACCTCGATGAACATAGGGTTCAACTGCATTTCTTTTATTGGGAGGTAAGCAGGATTAAATCGTTCAACATGACCCACCTGCATCTTTACATTGGCTTCTTTCACCATATTAACCAATTGCTTGCCTTCTTCAATAGTATTGGCAAGTGGTTTTTCTACAAAAACATGTTTGCCTTTTCGGATGGCTTTCTCACACAATTCAAAGTGGAAATTAGTAGGAGCGATGATGTCAATAGCATCACATGCATCAATCAGTTTATCTGCATCAGCAAAACGCTTTAACCCATAATGGGTAGCAACTTCTTTGGCATTGGCTTCATTCGGATCATAAAAGCCCACAAGTTTCACACCTTCTATCTCTTTCCAGTTATTCAAATGATATTTTCCCAAATGACCAACACCAAATACACCCACTTTTAGCATGCTAATTCCAGTTTTGCCAAAGATAGCTATTCAGTAAGGCTGGATTAGCCGGAAATCTCCGATGTGGAAATAATGTACTTAACTGCCAAGGTGCACTTTTGTACTTCTTATTCGCTATTTAACAGCAAAAAGCCCCTGCATTGAGAGGCTTTGAGCAGCAAGGAGTATTAAATTTTATCTTGTAGCCAAAGAAGATTGACTGATATAATCTGCTTGCGGACTATAAATAAACAATGCAGATCCATTTCCGATTGCATTTATGATCGGCTCATTCAGTTCAGGGTTAACGGCAGGACAACCCCAGCTTCTTCCAAGGTAACCGGTTGATTTTACAAATTGCTCACTCACATACGTTGCACCATGAAGAACGATCGCTCTTGCTCTTGCATTACTGTTTGTTTTTTCAACACCATCCATTCTCATTGAAAGACCATGTTTGCCCTGGTACCTTTCAGCAGTCACATAAAAACCAAGACTGCTTTGTAATGATTCATTAGTGTTAGAGAATCTTTTTGGTACAATATCACCACTGTTCTTTCCATGAGCAACAAGTGTATGGAATAACAATTTCTTAGCTGTGATGTCAATAATATATAAACGCTTTTTTGTGCTAGGCTGGCTGAAGTCTACAATCGATAATTTGTTGTTCTTTATCTTACCTGCTTCCGATAGTTTATTATAACCTGTAATTGCAATATCAAAAGCATTCCTGTCCAGGCCTTTCTTATCGAGCCCTAACAATTCATACAAAGCTGAATGATCATCTTCCGCAATCACGGTATCAATAACAACTTCCGAAGAAACATTATCATTGATATTCGTCATGCTGGCGGTCACTTTTTTTGCGCCGGATAAAACAGGGATCAACATTATAGCAGCAATGAAAGAGAAGATAAATACGTAAGTGATTTTTTTCATAGGATGTCTGTGTTCTGTTGAATAGGTAATAACGGGTGATGTACCGTTAACTTACCGAAAGTAACTACAAGTTGTGTAAGAAAAGTGCTAATGTGTGAAGCGATTTACACAGGTGACAGCAGCTTAACTGTAGGAGGTGTGGACCTCAGCAACTTAGATGCGGCTTTGGTGCACAGACCACTTTATGTTAGTGATTTGTTTAATGTTTCTATAACATTTTCTTAAATGCATTACAGTTTTTGTTCACTTTTCTTCATTTGATCAGCATCACTAATTATAGGGGAGAGTAAGTTTGGCTTTATTCGGTTAATGTTAATTATTTGAATAAACAATTTTGCATGAGATGAAATAGCATCTGGGATGTTCTTTTGGGATTGGGGTGGATGCAGTGTTATCATCATCAAATGACTTGAGAATATTTTTTCAGGAAACTTTTGTTTAAAAGAAACTGTTCCCCTTATATTTGCACTCCCAAAAACAAGCGATTGTTCTAGGAAAGGATCGGTAGTTCAGTTGGTTAGAATGCCGCCCTGTCACGGCGGAGGTCGCGGGTTCGAGTCCCGTCCGGTCCGCAAAAAGTCTCTCAATCGAGAGGCTTTTTCGTTTTAAAGCTCCATGCCACCTCATGTAATTATTCCCCTTCAAGTTAGTTTGTTAATAATATTCACCATGCAAGCAATATGAAACAATTAAAAAATGTCTGAATAGGTTAGTAATCCTTCATTTTGTTACTCTCTTTTTGCTTTAGTGCAGGTTATTTTTAGATTTCGCCTATTTCTAAACTTAAACAACTATTGCTTGCACATGAAAAAACTTCTATTCCAAACAGCTTTACTGCTGTTGGTTACCGGTAACGTATTCTCACAAACTAACGATTACTGGTCAGCAACTACGCAAAACAAGACCACTATCATTCCGGACAAATCTGCATTACGGCCATCTTATCCAACGGAATTCAAATTATTTACCCTGACCCAGCCACCTTTGCAGCAAGTATTATTTTCAATTACAAATAGTACGAACAGTAAAAAATCAACGATTATTTCGTTACCAAATGCTGATGGAGGTATTGAACAGTTCAAAGTCTACGAAGCTTCGAATTTTGAGCCTTCACTACAGGAACAATTTCCTGAGATCAGGGCATTTTCCGGAGTCGGTATTACTGATCCCTCTGCTACGTTAAAATTAAGTATTTCCCCACAAGGCATTCAGACCATGGTGTTCAGAACGGAGAAAGCCAATGAATTCATGGAGCCCTATTCTGCTGATCATAAAGTGTACGCTGTATATGTTTCGCAAAGACCAAAAGGAAAGATACCCTGGGCTTGTACCACTGAAGAAGAATCGCTAACCATTGGACTCGACAGGAACATCACTTCATTAAATCTTACAGCAAGATCAGGTGGCGATCTCAAAACAATGCGGCTGGCACAATCCGTAACAGCTGAATACTCTAATTACTTCGGTGCAACAAGTGCTTCTCAGGTATCACTTGTTCTTGCCGCGGTAAATAATACCATGACTCGCTGCAACGGAATATATGAAAAAGATCTGGCCTTACACCTTAACCTGGTAGCGAATACCACTTCAGTATTTTATTATAACGCCTCTACAGATCCTTACTCTGCTGCCTCAGCAGGATCTGGTGGTGCATGGAACAATGAATTACAGAATACCTTAACATCAGTTATTGGTGAAGCCAACTACGATGTAGGTCATTTATTCGGAGCTTCAGGTGGTGGTGGAAATGCAGGCTGTATCGGCTGCGTTTGTACCAACGGACAGAAAGGAAAGGGATTTACTTCTCCTGCAGACGGTGTTCCACAGGGAGATAATTTTGATGTTGACTATGTAGTGCATGAGATCGGTCACCAGCTTGGTGCCAATCATACCTTCTCAATGAGTAATGAAGGAACGGGCGTAAACAAAGAGCCCGGTTCAGGTATAACCATCATGGGTTATGCAGGTATCACCAGCCAGGATCTTGCACCTCATTCTTACGATTTTTACCACCAGGCATCTATTCAGCAGATTCAAACAAATTTTGGATCAAAGACCTGCCCCGTGACAACGAATATTTCTGCTACCAATGCAACTCCTGTGGTAAATGCAATGAGCAATTATACAATTCCTAAGAGTACACCCTTCGCTTTAACAGGTTCTGCATCTGATGCAAATTCTGGCGATATATTAACCTATTGCTGGGAGCAGAACGATAATGCAGGTTCAACACAAACCGGTGCCAGCAGTGTTGCCAGCGCCACAAAAACAACCGGGCCTAACTGGATATCATTCAGGCCGACTACTTCTCCTACACGTTATTTCCCACAGCTATCAACCATTCTATCGGGAGGTACGGTAACAGGTCCTTTACCAGGTGGTGATGCTGGTGCCAACACTGAAGCATTAAGCTCTGTTGCAAGAACATTGAACTTCCGGTTAACGGTAAGAGATAATGCAGTATATCGTTCCACTACTCCTGTTAGTGTGGGGCAGACCCAGTTTGCCAATATGGTTGTTACTGTGAATGGTACAGCCGGACCTTTTGCTGTTACTGCACCTAACACAGCAGTATCATGGGCTGGAGGCTCTGCTCAAACTATTACCTGGAGTGTTAACAGCACCAATCTTTCTCCGATCAATTGTTCTAGTGTGAAGATATCATTGTCAACAGATGGTGGGCAAACATTCAATACCGTGCTCACAGCAAGTACAGCAAATGATGGTTCTGAGGTGTTGACAATTCCCAATACACCAAGTACCACTGCAAGAATAAAAGTAGAAGCGGTAGGAAATATTTTCTTCGATATCTCTAATTCCAACTTCACTATTACTTCCGGTTCTTCATGTAGTGCTCCCTCAGGATTGTCTGCTTCTTCCATTACCACATCATCTGCAACAGTTAACTGGACTGCAGTCAGTGGTGCAATAAGTTATGATGTAGATTATAAAACATCGGCTTCAGGTACATGGACAAATTCAGTAACAGGAACTACTTCAACATCGGCCAATTTAATTGGTCTGGCAGCTGGTACTGTTTACGACTGGAGAGTGAGAACAAATTGTTCAGCTTCTTCCAGCAGTTATACAGCATCGCAGTTCACAACAGGCTCTGTTGCCACATGCAATGCTCCTACTGGTTTAACGGCTTCTGCAATCACAACAAGCAGTGCAACAGTTAGCTGGAGTGCAGCCAGTGGAGCAGTAAGTTATGACGTGGATTATAAACTCACTTCATCCGGTACATGGACGAATGCTGCAACCGGTACTACCGGTACTTCAGTTAATTTAAGTGGATTGACTTCGTCTTCTTCTTATGACTGGAGAGTAAGAACAAACTGTTCTGCCAGTTCTAGTGGTTATGCATCTGCACAGTTCACTACATCCACCGTTTCAACCTGTGCAACAGCCTTCGAGCCTAACGAAACACAGGCTGCAGGTGCAGCGATTACTTCTGGTGTAACAAATTCTGCCGCTATCAGCAGTTCTACAGATATTGATTTCTTTAAGATAATTACTACTGCAACAAGTAATATAGTATACAATCTTGTTGGCCCATCCGGAGTGGATTTTGACCTCCATATATATAACAGTGCTGGAACACAGATCGGCTCCGGGACAAGTGGAACTGCAACAGAAACAGTCACCCTGAACAACCAAGTTGCTGGTACGTATTACATAAGAGTGATCGGTTACAATGGAGCTACAAGTGCAACATGTTATACGATCAAAGCAACCTCTACTTCAGCAACAGGTTGCCAGAGTAGTTATGATGTATCTACCAATGGCACTACCGGTGGAGCAGCAACAATTCCTTTCAACACCAATATCACAGGCTTGATCAGTCCAAGTGGCGATAACGACTATTACAAGTTTGTGATCACTACAGGTGGAACGATCACAATAACCTTAACAACATTACCGGGTGATTATGATTTAAGGCTTAGAAATGGTGCAGGTACACAGGTAGCTATCTCCCAAAATGGAGGAACTACCAGTGAAACGATCAGTTATACTGCTGCAGCCGGAACTTATTATGTTCAGGTATATGGATATAACAATGCTAATAGTGCAACCAATTGTTATACTCTTAAAGTACAGCTCGGTACAGCAACACGTATCGATCCGGATATGCCGATCGTTTCAATGTATCCTAACCCTGTTAAGAATGAACTGAAAATAAACATGGGTTCATTGAACGAAACCGTTACAGCTACGGTGACTGATATGTATGGTCGTAGAATAGAAGCAAGAACCTTTGCAAATGTTTCAACCATCAATACCAGCAGGTTTGCTCCGGGTGTTTACCTGGTGACGATCATCGACAAGAACGGTGTCCTGATTAAACAGAATAAGATTGTAAAAGAGTAACTAACTACCAGAGAGGCTTCCACGGAAGCCTCTTTTTTCTGATTTATTCAACAAAAATGGTTGATTAATCACTCTCCAATAGAAATTCCTGCTTTTTTCTTGAAACCCCTAATTTTACCAGCTCAACCGAAAAGCAGAACATGCCGCAATATCCAAATCGCCAGTTTTTAGAGTTCGAACAGCCAATCAAAGAGCTGTACGAACAAATTGATCAGAATAAAAAGCTTGCTGAAAAGAATCCAAAGATCGATTACTCCCAGACAATAGAACAGCTTGAATATTCCATTATTCAGAAAAGAAAAGAAATCACTGAACGTTTAACACCATGGCAGCGTGTTCAGCTAAGTCGTCATCCGGATCGACCTTATACGCTAAAGTATATTCAAAAGATGACCACCAACTTTGTTGAACTGCATGGGGATCGGAATGTAAAAGATGACAAAGCAATGGTCGGTGGTTTTGCAGACCTGGATGGACAAACAGTAATGTTCATCGGTCAGCAAAAAGGAATCAACACCAAAACAAGACAACAGCGAAATTTTGGAATGGCCAATCCTGAAGGATATCGGAAAGCATTGCGATTAATGAGACTCGCAGAGAAATTCAATAAACCGGTTGTTACATTGATCGATACGCCAGGTGCATTTCCAGGACTTGAAGCAGAGGAAAGAGGTCAGGGTGAAGCCATAGCGAGGAATATTTATGAAATGATCCGTTTAAAAGTTCCTGTTATCGTTTGCATTATTGGTGAAGGTGCCAGTGGTGGTGCATTAGGAATTGGAGTAGGAGACAGGGTGTTGATGATGGAGAATACCTGGTACACGGTAATATCTCCTGAAAGTTGCAGTTCAATTTTATGGCGTAGCTGGGAGAAAAAAGAAGTAGCTGCAGAACAGCTTCGTTTAACTGCGACCGATATGAAAGGTTTTGGTCTGGTGGATGAAATAGTTCCTGAACCTGATGGTGGAGCTCATTGGGATTATGATGCCGCAGCGGAGATACTTAAAAATCGCATCATCAATTCTATTGCAGAATTGAAGCCGATGAATGCAGCTGATAGAATCAATAAACGTATAGAGAAATTTGGCAAGATGGGCTTCTGGGATGAAGTGAGTGTTGAAGAAGTTAGTCAATAGTCAATGGTCAATGGTCAATAAAGAAATGCATTAAGCTATGTCATTAAAAGATACATTAAGAGGAACCGGTGTTGCAATGATCACTCCATTCAAGAGCAATTTTGAAGTGGATTATGATGCTCTGGGAAAATTGATCACCTTTATTTTAGATGGTGGAGTAGAATATGTGGTGAGCCTGGGAACCACTGGTGAAACGCCAACACTTTCAAAGGAAGAGAAACTGCAGATACTGGAATACACTTACGAGCAAGTGAATGGAAGAGTGCCCGTGGTAGTTGGAATCGGTGGTAACAGTACCCATGAACTTATTAAAGACCTTGAGAAATTTCCATTGGAAAAAGCAACTGCAGTTTTAAGTGCATCACCTTATTATAATAAACCATCACAGGAAGGGCTTTACCAACATTATAAAGCACTGGCAGCAGCATCGCCAAAGCCTTTGCTATTGTACAATGTACCGGGAAGAACCGGACGTAATATGAATGCTTCTACCACTTTGAAGCTTGCTGAGCTCGATAATATTGCAGGTATTAAAGAAGCAAGTGGTGATCTTGCTCAGTGTATGCAGATATTGAAAGACAAACCTTCAGACTTTTTGGTAGTGAGTGGTGACGATAATCTCGTGTTACCTCAAATTGCATGTGGAATGAATGGTGTGATCAGTGTAGCTGCGAATTGTTTTCCAAAGCAGTTTTCACAAATGGTGCGTCATTGTTTAGATAACGACTATGTTTCGGCAAGAATGCTGCACTATCAAATGCTGGAAGGTTATGACCTTTTGTTTGCAGAAAATAATCCGGCAGGAGTCAAGGCATTTTTAAAAGAGTTAGGTGTGATAGAAAATTATTTACGGCTACCGGTAACGCCATTAAGTCAATCTTTACATGACCAGGTAAAACGATATCTAAAAGATTTTAGTTAAAATATGAAGCCACTTTAACAGGTGGCTTTTTTGTTCTTATTTTCACAACCATGAAGAAGTACACTCTCTTTTTGCTTTTGCTTGTTGTTGCCGGAAGTTGCTTTAGCCAGTATACTTTGAAACTTGTTGTAACCAACGTTCCGAAGCCGACAGTGAATGTGGCACAAAGAGCTGCAGAACCAATTTATGTGGCTGGTAATTTCAACGGCTGGAATGCGAAAGACGAGAATTACAAACTGAAACCACTGGGCAGCAGAGTAGCAGTTGTACTCAAAGATATTCCTGCAGGTATGTATGCTTTTAAGTTTACAAGAGGTGATTGGTCAAAAGTTGAGACAACTTCCGATGGCAGGGATATTGCAGACAGGGTGGTCGAAGTAAAAGGAGATATGACAGAAGAGATTGTAATTGAAGGTTGGAAAGATGATTATCCTGTTAAGCCTAAGCCATATACAGCCACGCCACAGGTGAAGATTCTTGATTCTACATTCCACATTCCACAACTGGATAGAAAAAGAAGGGTTTGGATCTATTTGCCCAAAGGATATGCAACATCAAAGAATGCATACCCAGTGTTGTACATGCATGATGGCCAGAATTTGTTCAATGAGCAAACAGCACCTTTTGGTGAGTGGGGTGTTGATGAAGCAATGGATTCATTGCAAAAAGAAACTGGTAAACACATGATCGTGGTGGGTATTGATAACGGTGGTGAAAAAAGGATGAACGAGTACAATCCCTACGATAATAAACAATTTGGTAAGGGAGAGGGCAGTTTATATATTGATTTTTTAGTACAGACCTTAAAACCCTACATCGATCAGAAGTTTAGAACGAAAAAGGATGCAGCTAATACTTTCACTGCAGGAAGCAGTATGGGTGGATTGATTAGTTTGTATGCAGTAATGAAGTATCCCGATGTGTTTGGAGGTGCCGGTGTTTTTTCTCCTGCTTTCTGGACCGCACCACAGCTTTATACTGATGTGGAAAAGGCCGACTGGGGTTCAAATAAACCGAAGTTTTATTTCTATGCAGGAGGAAAGGAGAGCACTACGATGGTGTCTGATATGAATCGCATGATCGCTTTGATCGAAAAAAAGAAAACCGTCAACACCACTACATTTGTGAATCCACTGGGCTTACATAATGAGCCGACATGGCGAAAACAATTTCCCGTTTTTTATAAATGGTTAGTGGGCATATTGTAAAGGTTGTCTATATCAGGTAAGTAGCACCTTCAATGGCCAATTGTGTGTTGGGAAACACTTCTTTTGCTTCCGCTAAAAATTCATCCAACACGTCATACTTACTACTAAAGTGGCCGAGCAATAATTTTTCAACTCCGGCTTTTTGAGCAATAGCAGCAGCCTGTATTGTTGTAGAATGAAAGCGATCAGCAGCTCTTTGGTGCTGGTCTTTCAGGTAAGTTGCTTCATGATAGAGCATCGTAACACCGTTTACCTTTTCAGCAATATCTTCAAAGTAAACTGTGTCAGCAGCAAATGCATAACTTTTTGCAGGTGTGGACGGAACAGTCACAAACTCATTCTTCAGCACTGTTCCTTCTTTGTTGGTATAATCTTCTCCCATTTTCAGCCTCTCATAAAATGCAGCAGGTATATCATGCTTAATAATCTCTTCTTTGTTGATCTTCCGGGGTTTCTTTTTCTCTCTTACAATAAAACCCCAGCAAGGGATACGGTGTTTCGTAGAAAAACATTCAACGGTAAACTTCTTATCATCAACTAGCAGCCCTTCGGCGTCTATTGGATGAAAATGAAGATTGTAACATAGAATGGTGCTGGCTGCTTCTAATTGCAGGTCAAGTATTTTTTTCAGCGGAGCTGGTCCATATAAATGCAGGTCGGTTGTTCTTGACAGGAGACTATAGCTTGTTAGTAAGCCGATCAAACCAAAATAATGATCGCCATGCAAATGAGAAATAAAAATGTGGTTGATGCGGCTTCGCTTGATCTTATATGCCGAAAATTGCATTTGAGTTCCTTCGCCACAATCAAATAAGAACATCTGTTCATTCATCGTAACTACCTGTGCAGTCGGATGTCTGTCAAATGCAGGAATCGCAGAATTATTACCAAGTATCGTTACGCCGAACATTATTAGTCTTTAGTTTGTGGTCTCAGGTTTTAGTTCCAGATCATGTTCATCCGAACATTAAACCAGAAACTCAAAACCGAAAACTTTGTTTTACTCCGTTTCAAATGTAATATCATCACTATCCAGCAATTCCCGCTCAATTTCTTCCATCTGGATGATATCCCAGGCTTCACTTTCTGTTGGTGTAAAGTTCAGATAGTCGAGCAACTCCAGTTCATCAAACTTATCTTCTATTGGTTTGCTCATTCCGCAAACAACAAAAGAAGCATTTTGCTCGTAGAATTTTTGCTGTATAGAAGTTATGGCCGATGCAGCATCTTCATCTATCTCTTCAACCAGCTGTAGATTTAACACTACACTTTTTGGCATAACTGATAATCGCTCCTCACATATTTGTCGCAACTCCTCTGACAGATTCGCAGAAACATTCAACTCCTCAGGAGTGATCACAGTAAATTTTTCCTTGGTATCAATTTTGACCTTCATACTCAATATTATATTCTTAATTCATTAACACCTGTGCATAATTGCACTATGAAGCAACCCAAAAATATTCGTTATTATTGTACCACTCTAAATATAATTATGGATAATAATTTTTCGGCCCAGGTTAAGGAGATCATTTCTTTTAGCAGGGAGGAGGCTCTGAGGCTCGGAAATGACTTTATAGGAACAGAACACCTGTTACTTGGGCTTATACGTGAAGGCGAGAACACTGCCATAAAAGTGCTCAAACAACTCAATATTGATCTGTACGAACTCCGGAAAGAAGTAGAACTGGCGGTAAAAGACAAAACCGGGAAGAATATAGCCAATATCAATAGCTTACCGCTTACAAAGCAGGCTGAGAAAGTGATTCGTGTGACCGTACTGGAAGCCAAAGCAATGAAAAGTCCCCTTGTTGAGACAGAACATTTAATGCTTTCTATTCTTAAAAACAAAGAGAATATCGCTACCCAGATCTTGAATCAGTTCGAGGTTGATTACGATGTTTTCAGAAATGAACTTGGTATGGTTAGAAGTAATGACGTTAGAAGCGAGTACACGGAAGATGATGACAACGATTTTGACGACGACAAGAAGAGTTACTCCCAACAGAAAAAAGGTGCTGCCGGTGCTAAAAGTAAAACACCTGTGCTCGACAATTTTGGAAGGGATATAACGAAACTTGCTGAAATGGGAACTCTTGATCCCATTGTCGGTAGAGAAGCAGAGATCGAAAGGGTTTCCCAGATTTTGTCTCGTCGTAAAAAGAATAACCCGATCCTTATCGGTGAGCCGGGTGTTGGTAAAACAGCCATTGTTGAAGGTCTTGCTTTAAGAATTGTTCAGCGTAAGGTATCAAGGGTGTTATTCGATAAAAGAGTGATCTCGCTTGATCTTGCAGCATTGGTTGCCGGTACCAAATACCGTGGCCAGTTCGAAGAAAGAATGAAAGCGATCATGAATGAACTGGAGAAGAATCGTGATGTGATTCTTTTCATCGATGAGATACATACTATTGTTGGTGCCGGTGGAGCTTCAGGTTCTCTTGATGCTTCCAATATATTCAAACCAGCTTTGGCAAGAGGTGAACTCCAATGTATCGGTGCTTCAACGCTGGATGAATATCGTATGCACATTGAAAAAGATGGAGCCTTGGATCGTCGTTTTCAGAAAGTAATCGTTGATCCGCCAAGTGTTGATGAAACGATCCAGATCCTCACTAATATTCAAAGCAAATACGAAGACTATCATAACGTCTCCTATTCAGAAGATGCCATCGAAGCTTGTGTTAAACTGAGCGACAGGTATATGACCGATCGTTTACTTCCCGATAAAGCCATTGATGTATTGGATGAAGTAGGAGCAAGGGTGCATTTGAAAAACATCAATGTTCCTGAAAATATCCTCGATCTTGAAAAGAAGATTGAAGACATCAAGCAGGAGAAAAACAAAGTGGTAAAGAGCCAGCGTTTTGAAGAAGCAGCTTCTTTAAGAGATACGGAAAAACGTTTGGGTGAAGAACTCGAGAAAGCAAAACTGCAGTGGGAAGAGGAAAGTAAACACAAGCGTTACCCGATAGACGAAGAAGCAATTGCCGAAGTGGTGAGCATGATGACTGGGATTCCTGTTAAGCGAATGGTGCAGGCGGAAACCGAGAAACTTCGTAAGATGAACGACGACATGCAGAAAATGGTGGTTGGCCAGGATGAAGCTATTGGCAAAGTGGTGAAAGCCATTCAACGTAACCGTGTTGGATTGAAAGATCCGAAGAAACCAATTGGTACTTTCATCTTCTTAGGTCCGACAGGTGTTGGTAAAACAGAGTTGGCCAGGGCTTTAGCAAGATATATGTTCGACTCAGAAGATTCTTTGATTAGAATTGATATGAGTGAGTATATGGAGAAGTTCACCGTAACCAGGTTGGTTGGTGCTCCTCCGGGATATGTTGGTTACGAAGAAGGTGGTCAGCTTACCGAAAAAGTTCGTCGTAAACCTTATTGTGTTATCCTGTTAGATGAAATTGAAAAAGCACACCCGGATATTTATAATATCTTGTTACAGGTGCTGGATGATGGTCAGCTAACAGATGGTTTAGGAAGAAAAGTAGATTTCAAGAATACACTCATCATCATGACTTCTAACATTGGTGTTCGCCAGTTGAAAGATTTTGGTGAAGGAGTTGGTTTTGCTACCGCTAACAGGTTAGAAAATGCTGACGAGGCAAATAAAGCGGTAATTGAAAAAGCCTTGAAACGTACTTTCTCTCCTGAATTTTTGAACAGGATCGATGATGTGATCATATTTAATTCTCTTACAAAAGAAAATATATTTGTAATCATTGATATCCTGATGAAGGGTGTGTTCAAACGCTTAACAGCATTAGGTTATACCTTAGAGATCACCGATGAGGCCAAAGATTTCATTGCAGATAAGGGTTATGATGTTCAGTTTGGTGCAAGACCATTGCACAGGGCCATCCAGAAATACCTGGAAGATCCTTTAGCAGAAGAAATACTTAACCTGAGTGTGAAGGAAGGTGATACTTTGGTTGCTGAACTTGACAAAGAAAACGAAAAGATCAAGTTTAAAATGAAGCCAGGCAAAGGCAAAGCAAAAGAAGAAAAGAATAAAGAAGTATAAAAATCAATCCCGTCTCAATGGCGGGATTTTTTATTTAGCATGCTTCAGTACATTGCTCAGCTTTCGTTGTGTCACTCACTTTAACGTTCGGAGCTTTATTCACCTTTGCATCACTTATAGTCATTACCATCAGGAATATAGTTACAATGAGCAGTAAAGCGAAGGAATACAAGTAGGTTGATCTATAATCAAAACCTTCTCTGATTAATTGTACCAGTGAAATGACAAGAAATACCGGAACTGCTAATAACATTGGTATCGTCAGTAATTCAACAAATACTCCAATGATTACAGGAGGTTTTTGATCATCATAGATCATATTCACAGAGAATAATACAGTAAAATAAATTACTACTACAATGCTGATGATAAAAGTGATTCGTTGTAAAGACATAAGAAGTTTTACCGCTAATTCACAATGACACTATGAAAGACTTTGCGCCTTAGCGTCATTGCGGTTATATCACTAATTCAGCAAAGGATCAGTTTCAATCTCCTTCACATCCATATTGCTGTAGTCTCTTATCTCGTTATAAAGCGTATCTCTTTCTACCGGCTGACGTTTCACCTGTTTGATCAATGTAACAAGTTCTGCTGTACTCATTGCAGGATTTTGTTCTTCGCTTCCGGCCATTGAATAGATCTTGGTAGAGTCATCGATCGTTCCATCAATATCATTTACGCCAAAACTCAATGAGAGTTGTGCATTTTGTCTGCCCAGCATTGGCCAGTATGCTTTGATGTGAGGGAAGTTATCGAGGTACAATCTTGCAATGGCATACACTTTCATATCCTCTATCACAGACACTTCAGGTATATGGCTCATTTCATTATCGTGGTTCCTGAATTTAAGCGGAATAAATGTATTAAAACCACCTGTTTCATCCTGTAATCTCCTCAATTGCTCCATGTGATCAACACGATGAACGAAACCTTCTAAATGGCCATAAAGCATCGTTGCATTTGTATGCATCCCAAGCAGGTGAGCAGCTTTGTGTATTTCAAGCCAGCCTTTACCGTCAACCTTATCATCACATATCTGCTGACGAATAGCAGGATCAAAGATCTCAGCACCACCACCAGGCAGAGAATCCAAACCAGCTTCATTCAAAAACTTCATGCCTTCTTCAATACTCATTTTTGACTTGCGGAACATATAATCCAGTTCCACTGCTGTAAAACCTTTGATATGCAGGTCAGGACGATGTTGCTTGATCTGTCTCAACAGGTCAGCAAAAAAATGAATGTTCATTTTAGGATGCACACCACCTACAATATGTACTTCGGTAATCGGTTTGCCATCGTAACTTCTAACAATGTCCATCATCTGTTCCATCGTAAGTTCCCATCCTTCTTCTTTGTTGGCATATAGCCTGGAGTAAGAGCAGAATTTACAACTGAAAACACAAACGTTAGTAGGTTCAATATGAAAATTTCTGTTGAAGTAAGTTTTGTTACCGTGTCTTTTTTCACGAACGTAATTGGCCAAAGCACCAAGATAGGAGAGCGTACCTTTTTCAAATAAAAGTAAGCCATCTTCTGGTGTAAGCCTGTTGCCGGCCAGTACTTTTTCGCCAATCAGTTGTAGTTGTTTATTCTTAACCTCTGCAATGATCTGGTCTATAGGAGCCACTACGTTCATCTCGATAAATTTTGGCAAAGCTAAAGGTATGTCAGCGATAAAACATGAGGCTCGTCAGCCCTTTAGCCACTTATAACACCATGTTAATAAACAATGTTTCAGCTATCATAAAACGTTTTATCTTTCGCTACCAAATCTAGCCAGTATGAATATCAAGTTCCGGTTAACGGTGATGAGTTTTTTCCAATTCTTTGTATGGGGAGCATGGCTTATAACGATTGCTACTTATTTTTTTGGAAGCCCGATGGGCCAGGCTGAAGGTGCAGGAGGTACATTCGGAGCCATATTTGGCACACTTGCGCTATCATCATTGTTTATGCCTGCCATAACAGGGATCATCGCAGATAAATGGATGAATGCAGAAAAGCTCTACGGCATCCTGCATGTTTTATACGGTGTTGTATTATTATACGTTCCCCAGGTTACAGATGCAAATACACTATACTATGTGATGTTTGGTGCTATGATCTGCTATATGCCAACGATTTCGTTATCAAATTCAATTGCATACACTATTCTAAAACGAGAGAATTACGATGTGGTGAAAGTATTTCCTCCGATCAGGGTTTGGGGAACCATCGGATTTATCGTAGCAATGTGGACGACCAATCTCACCGGAAGTAAAGACAATGCCAACCAGTTTATCATCGGTGGTATCGCAGCCATTGCATTAGGAATTTATTCTTTCACCTTACCCAAATGTCCACCGCAAAGATCAATTGCGAAAGGAGCAAGCATGATAGAACAATTAGGCTTGCAGGCATTTACTTTACTGGGTAAGTATAAGATGGCTTTGTTCTTTTTGTTTTCAATGTTACTGGGAGGAGCACTTCAGTTAACGAATATGTATGGAGATACTTTTCTGGATGACTTCAAGAAGGTTCCTGAATACGGACCAGACTCTTTCGTTGTAAAATATTCAACGATCATCATGTCCATTTCACAGATATCGGAGACTGCCTTTATCCTTACGATTCCTTTTTTCCTGAAACGATTTGGAATTAAACAGGTGATGTTGTTCTCCATGTTTGCATGGGTATTACGGTTTGGGTTATTTGCTTATGGCAACCCGGAAGATGGATTATGGATGATCATTCTTTCCTGTATTGTCTATGGAATGGCTTTCGACTTTTTCAATATATCCGGGTCTCTCTTTGTTGAACAGACAACGGATTCCAGAATTCGAAGCAGTGCACAGGGATTGTTTATGATGATGACAAACGGTGCTGGTGCTTTTCTCGGAAGTGTGATCAGTGGTTGGGCAATTGATGAATTCTATACATTAGACGGTGGAGATAAGAACTGGCATAGCATCTGGCTGGCCTTTGCAGGATATGCTTTAATTGTTGCAATACTGTTTATGGTTTTGTTTAAACATAAGCATGATCCGAAAGCAATAGAAGCCGTGCATCATTAAACAAACAATGCTTTACATTTTTATCCAGCTTTCCGGTACAAGATCCCTTGTATCATAAGGAGCATTATTGAACCATCTTTCAGGTGCAATAACAATCTTATCAGGATTTGGATTGAGCCAGGCAGCCCACCAGGAAAAAGTACTATTGGCAATGACCTGGTGTTTGCATTGAGAGATAAGGTAGAAATCTTCGAAATGATTTTTGGTTTCCACACCCGAAACAATTTGCACCGGGGCATCAAATTTCAGATTTGTTTTTACCCATTCCGGATCATCAGAGAAAATGTAAAATTGGCATTCACTCACATTCGATTCCATGTAACGAATAGCCTGTTGGTAATATGCTGCACCTAAAATGCCGTGATAATTTCTGACGATTGGGTTCGAATAATCACCTCTGCGAATATGAATGGAAACACTGTTGAGTGATTTCAATTCTGAGGCTTTAGCTGCTACCGCTTTTATCACTTCGTTATTAAATTGGAATCCCCTTCTGATCTGATCTTTGATAGGCGAGAAATACTTTTCACTTTGACGATAACCTTTCAGATAAATATTATCTTTTGCGCTGAAGAAGTTGGTGTCAAATGTATAATCAGCTTCTTTATAGATTCTTCTTTTGAAAGCAGGTTTTATTTTTTCCATCAGGATAGTAAACAAGCTACCCGGTTCAATGTTCGAAATTTCTTCCTTCGTAGCAATGTCCGGTGACAGTTGAAGTTGCTGCAGATCAAAATAACGAACCGTTCCTATTTCAGCATCGGCTTCATTAAGCAATAAAACATCCACTTTCAGTTTTGTGCCATGATGTGCAGCAAGAGACAGGCCTGCAGCATATTGGAACATTTGATTTCCCAGTCCGCCTTTTAGTTGAACGATGATCATTTCTTTTGGGCAAATACATGAATTCCATAACAAAGTAATTCTTGCGATTTGCTATCTCTTTTACTAAGTTTTTCCAATGTCATCAATGTGAGATGAGTATATATTTTGTCAAAGAAATTATATCCTGATGAATATTCTTTACTCACTCGTTTAATTCGTCGAACTTCCTGGCCAATGAACTCAAAATAATTACCATTATGGGTAATCTCTTCAATGTTGTAATTCATTTGCTTTAAGTGATGTTCATAAAAGAACCTGCTTAGTCCTGATGCAAAGTGATAGGGAGCAAAATGAGTAAGACTTGCAAAAGGTGCTGTAATTAATAAATAACCACCGGGCTTCAATATTCTATTCAACTCTTTTAGTGCAGCAACTGGGTCAGGAACATGTTCTAGTACCTCAGTACACATTACAGCATCAAAAGAACAGTCTTCAACTGGAATTGCAGTGATATCTGATACAATATCAAGCTTTGTATTATCCCACGATCCGGTTTGTAATCCAATATTTCCCTCTCCGGTATATTGTGCGAAATCCTGTGAAACATATTTTAAATGTGAGCAGAACTTTTTAAACTGACATTCACCTGCACCCGCATCTAATATTTTCGAACCAGCTGGAATTTTGTTCAGGCTTTTTTCAATCCAGTTTATTCTTGTTTGTTCGTTACTTGAACCAACTTTGAACATTTTTTGCTAATTAGTTTTAAAATAAATATCTCCAAAAAGTGTATCGGTGAATTCTTTAGATTTAACATGAACTAGAAAATTCTCATAATTCATCCATTCCGGCAAAGCCCATTTCATGGATTCTTCAATGCTGTAATTAAATACACCTGACGGTGATAAATCATTAAGCCTTTGTATGCATTTAATATTCATCTCTGACATTTCGGGTACACAATATTCCAAAGAAATTATAGGAATTGGGTATCGCAATCCTTTAAGTACCTGCAGCTCGAAGCCTTCCACATCGATTTTGCAAAAGTTCGGAATACCATATTTCTTAATTAATGCATCCAAAGTGCTGATCGGCACTTTGATTTTATCATTCCATTTGCTGTACCTGAATCTCTGTTTTGTTGCTTTAATAAATTCGGTGTTAAACGTAGAAACGGTAGAATCTGTAGAAAGGTGCATTTCCAGTTCACCTTCTTCTTCTCCCAAACCAATTTTTTCTAAGATTATTCTATTGCCGAATTTTTTTTCAAGCTGTGAACTGCAGGATGGTTGAGGTTCTACTGCAATTACTTTTGTTTCACAAGCAAGAAACGCTTCAATTCTATTTCCAATATTAGCTCCGACATCAAAAACCAAATCACCTTTTTGCAAAAAATGTTTATAAAATGTAATTCTTGAAGGAAGCAGTTCTTTGTCAATGTTAGCCTGCATTTCAGCCCATCTCAGCTTTTGTTCGGCTTTGAATCTTTTCCTGAAAATTGTACGATCTAAAATTTTATTCAGCAATCCCATATTATTTCTTTTTGAACCAAAAGCATCCGCACCCATAATTTTGTCCGGATACAAGTGATGGTTCTGCATTTTCAATTAAGCCTCCATTATCAGGGATTAGAGAAAATTCATGTAATGTGCATGAATTAAACATATTTAAAACCAATTCGTAACTATAGATCCTATGTCCATTGAACTCTATTCTTGGTCGGCCAACCGGTGTAACAAAAAGGATATCTCCAGTGGATTTTGTTATTCGCTGTAATTCGTTAACTGCTTTAATGTCTCCATCAGGATCAAGTTTGTCTCCATATCTCCCAAGACCAATATGCTCAATAGTATGCATGCATGAGACAGATGTGAAACTGTTATCAGCAATTTCAAGATTGCATAAGTCGGCAAAATTTCCTTGCCAACCTTTTAGTTGAATATTTGCTGGACGATAGTCATAAAATTTCACAGGAATAAAAGCTGAAAGCATTGTTCCGAAATATAATATCGATGAAAAATCAACATGGTATTCTGGTTGTGTTTTAGCGAGAATTCTTGCGGCCCATGCCGGGTGATAAGTATAATGCTGATCAAAAGGAGTGGTCCTTAGTTTGTCCGTTAGGCAAGGGTAGATGTTTTTCCATTCGATGGCAAATCTTGAATCTGCAAGGTTTTTGAATTTGTTCATTTCTCCAAGGAACTCGAAAAATCTGCCTACTTTTTTAGGAAATCGGATTAATACGTCCTTTCCTAATTGAACACTTTTATTTTTTAAATACATATCTTTTTAAAACTTAGAGTATAAGATGCTAAGATAATGTTGCAAGAATATTCTATGGTGATTTTAGGTATTTTATCTACGCACAATTATATTTATTGCAAATTTGAACAAATTTTCAATGCTGGATTACTTTAAGTTTTCGGTTCTAATATTCTTCTTTTCAACAATTGCATCAATTTCAAAAGCACAATCTTTCGAAAATAGAAGCACTTCTTGTATTCCTTCGCCAGATTATAGTTACACTCAAAATTCTTGTAATCCCAGAACCATACAATTTAATAATCTTACTCCTGGAACTATTTCTGTTTTTTGGGATTTTGGAAATAACACTACTAATTCAATATCGTACAACCCTACGGTTACTTATACCAATTATGGAACATATAGTGTTAAATTAAAAGTGGTTGGACCTGGTGGATGTCTTGATAGTATTATTAAAATTATTCCTATCACTGTACAACAAGACAGCTTAATTACTAAGGGTGATACAACCATTTGCAAGGGCAATTCCGTTCAGCTCAATACGATTCCATCGCTGAATTTTTGCTGGGGAACTCAACCTGGATTAAACAATACTGCTATTGCTAACCCAATTGCCACACCTCAAAGCACAACAACCTACTATTTCACTTCCCAATCTATAGCTGGCAATCTTGTAACTAATGGCGATTTTTCTAACGGAAACACTGGGTTCACATCAGATTATACACCTCAATTTCCAAATACCACAGAAGCGGTTTACTGGATATCGAACAACTCTGTAGCCTGGAATGTAAATTTCAACGCATGTACAGAACATACAACAGGCTCAGGAGCAATGATGATGGTAAATGGTTCTCCGGTAAATGGAGCAAAGGTTTGGTCACAGACAGTCACTGTTTCACCCAATACGAATTATGCTTTTGGTGTTTGGATCCAGTCATTAGCCGCATTGAATCCTGCAAGGTTGAGGTTTTCAATTAATGGCAATGTTTTAGGAAATAATATAAATGCTGGTAATGTGGCCTGTCAATGGAGCAGGTTTTATACTACCTGGAACTCTGGAAACAGCACCTCTGCAGTCATAACTATTGTAAACAATAATACAATTGCAGATGGAAACGATTTTGCCATTGACGATATCTCCTTCTCACAAGTCTTCCTCAAACAAGATTCAATAAAAATAACCGTTACCGATCCTCCAACAATTGATGTTACGCCTGATGCTTCAATTTGTCCCGGAGAATCTATTCCATTAACAGCAACAGGTGCAGGAAATTTCTCATGGTCACCTGCAGGTGGATTATCAAACACGGGAATTGCAAACCCAATTGCTACACCATCAGCTACTACAAAATATATAGTGACCGGTTATGATCTTCCAGGTTGCAGTGGTAAAGATTCGGTTACGGTTTCTTTAAAACAAAGTCCTGTTATTTCAGCCAGCAACGACACATCATTCTGCACAGGATCTGGTGGTGTGGTTATTTCAGCTACAGCTCCAGGTGCTGTTCAATACAACTGGACACCCATTGCAGGATTGAGTGATCCCACCATCAGTAATCCTTCAGCCAATCCTTCTGTCACAAGAAAATATTATATAGAAGTTACTGGTGCCAATGCATGTAAATCGATCGATTCAGTAAATGTAGCTGTCCTTGATGTTCCTGTTGTAGATACAAGATCTGATACCTCAATTTGTGAAGGAATTCAAACACCATTAACGACTACGGCCACAGGTGCTACAAGTTATATTTGGTCTCCCGCTACCGGTTTATCTGATCCATCTATTCTCAGTCCTTTAGCTTCACCAATACAGCAAACAAAGTATATGCTCATAGTATCAAATGGTGCATGTACGGCAAAAGACTCTGTAACCCTGGATGTCAGATCTGCACCTGTTGTATCAACAAGCAATGATACAACCATCTGTAACGAAGGACAGGCTCCACTCTTAGCCACCGGTGGAACCGGGTATGTTTGGTTTCCTTCAACAGGATTAAGTAATCCAAATATTTCCAACCCTGTTGCTTCACCTGGAGCAGCTATGAGATATTTTGTGACTGTAACTGGAAGTAATGGCTGTAGTAAAACAGATTCCATAAACATTGGCTGGCAACCCAAACCTGTTTTTTCAATTACACCATCATCGGTAGCTGTTTGTTCAGGAAACTCAACATCGTTAACAGCCAGCGGAGCTGACACATATAATTGGTTTGAAGGTGCTAATATTGAATCTCCTTCAGCTTCATCAACTGTAATACGTCCATTGACTGCTCAACAATATTCCGTGGCAGTAACACATAACTTCTGTGGCATCAGCGATACACTTAATTCAATGATCAACGTTAATGATCTTCCGGTGGTTACAGTTTCAAAATCAAACGATATTGATTGCTCAAATGGATCAGCTACTTTATCAGCTTCAGGAGGTTCAAATTATTCATGGACACCACAAACGAACATCACTGCAGCTAACACTGCCAATCCTGTAGTTACACCTGCAGAAACCACTACTTATTATGTAGTGGTAACCAATAGTGCAGGCTGTGAAAAAGTAGATTCGGTAACCGTATTGGTTGGTTTCAATCCTGTTACAGGTGGATACAATATGCCCAATGCATTCACACCTAATAATGACGGTAAGAATGATTGTTTTGGAATAAAGTACTGGGGTGTGGTACAGAACCTCAACTTTTCTGTTTACAATAGGTGGGGAGAAAGGATTTTTTTAACAACCACTGACCAGAAATGCTGGGATGGAAGTTATAAAGGAGTTCCCCAACCTTCAGGAACATACGTTTACCAGATAAAAGCAACAACTGCTTGTGGAGAGGTTTTCAAAAAAGGAACAATCATCCTGATGAGATAAAAAAATCCCGCTTTCGCGGGATTTTTAATTTACAAGTTTCTACTGTTACATATTTGCCTGTATCTTTTTATCCAAAACTGATTTTGGTACAGCACCAATTTGCTTATCTACCACCTTACCACCTTTAATAAAAAGAATCGCAGGTATCGAAGTAATACCGTAGTTCATACTCACACTTGGATTATGATCCACATTCACTTTACCTATCTTCACTTTACCATCATATTCTTTAGAGAGTTCTTCAATAACTGGTCCGATAGCACGGCAAGGGCCACACCATTCTGCCCAGAAATCAATCACACTTAATTTTTCACTATCCAGCACCTCGGTCTGAAAGTTTGCGTCTGTAAATTCTAAAGCCATAGTATAAAATTTATTTTGATTTTTGATCGGATGTCAAATTTAGCGTTAAACCCATGATCTGCCTTTTTTGACTTATCCACCTATTGTGACTATTGACGCTGAATGATCAGGATACTTACAAGGTTGGTTTACAGGTAAAATAATGATGGACCAGGGGCCAGTACAACTATTTAACCTTCGTTGCTCCGATAGCTATTAGAGCACCCTTGTACAAATGCTCTTTATTGAACAGGTTGAAAAGCAGCCAATAAGCTATTTAACCAACACCACATAGCCTTTGTACAGCTCATCCCTTTGCAGGCTTTCATTAAAATAGGTGAGGATGTAATAATAGGTTCCTACAGGTGCCTCACTGCCTTTGATCTTTCCATCCCAGCCCTGCTTCAGGTCTCTCGTTTCAAAAACCGGCTGACCGTAACGATTGAACATCGTAAACTGGTACTTCCGTGGTAAACATTCTATATGAACCCTTAGCTGGTCGTTGATACCATCGGCATTCGGAGAAAATGCATTTGGTACGGTAGTATTGCAGCTACAATCAACATATATTACATTCAGGCTATCTCGATAAGTACAGCTATTTAAAGTTGCTTCAACCCAGTATACATTCTGGCTATTGGCAATAATAAAACTGTCTGTCCTGCCATTACTCCATTCATAACTGGCTCCTGGATAACTTGCTTTAATTGGGACAGTGAAACCAAAACACAGCGTGGTATCTCTTCCGATCTCAACAATGGGTAAAGGTTTTAAACCAATTGTAACCTGATCCTGCTTCAAACATCCAACATGATCTGCAGTAATGGCAAAACTACCAGCAGTATTCACTTCATGTTCCGGTTGTTTGGTTCCGTCGTACCATGTAAAATTGGTGCCTGCAGGATAATTATTCAGAACGATCGTATGTGTGCTTTCTTCGCAAATATTGGTATCAGCAGGTGCTTGCCAGCTGTTGATAGGATTTTCTGAAATAAGGATCGTATCCCTGTGTTTACAACCATTTACAGTCGTCGCTTCCAGCCAGTAAGTTCCATTCGAAGTAATTGCAAGCGTTGGAGTGTTGGCTCCGTTGTTCCATTGTAATGATGAAACATTGCCTGTAATGTTCGATTGCAGTACATTAGGATTGGAAGCACAGAACATTGTGTCAATTCCCAGGTTAACAGTAGGAAAAGGATGAATGCCTACATCAATTGCATCTTGTTTTAAACACCCGACATAATTGGCCGTTACACTATACAAACCTGAAGTATTGAATAGGTGAGTGGCAAAAGTGGTTGCATCATCCCATGTAAATGTGGTGCCTGATGGATAATTATCCAGTGTAACAAGATGACTGGTGCCGCAAATATTTACATCGCCGGGAGTTTGCCAGCCATTAATAGGATTGTTTGTTATTTCGATAGAATCTCTTGCCTTGCAACCCATGTCTGATGTTACTTCCAGCCAGTAAGTTCCGCTTCCATTGATACTTAATGTTGATGATGCAGTACCATTATTCCATTCAAATGCATTGATCGTTCCTGATGTGGATGCCTGCAAAATATTTGGATTAGAAGCACAGAACATAGTGTCTGCACCTAAACTCACCGTAGGATAAGGGTTCAATGCAATATTGATATCATCCTGTTTTGTACAACCCTGGTAATTTGCAGTCACCATATAATTTCCTGAAGAAGAAAACAAGTGATCGTTACCTGATGAATTATCATGCCACGTAAATCCGGTTCCTGCAGGTGCATTGGTGATTGAAACCAGTTGCTGGCTGCCACAAATACTGATATCGGCCGGCATTTGCCAGTTATTGATGGGGTTATCTGTTATGTTGATGGTATCTCTTGTTTTACATCCGGCTGCAGAAGTTCCTTCCAGCCAATATAATCCGGGAGCAGTGATTGTTTTTGTGAGAGATGAACTGCCATCTTCCCAGGCAAAACTCACAAGGTTACTGGAAACATTTGCCTGCACATCATTGGTGCCTGAAGCACAGAACATTTTATCTGGTCCAAGATCTACCAGCATCCCCGGTTCTGGAGTTACAAGAATGGTGTCGCTGTTTTTACAACCTACCGGGTTATTAACTGTTAGAATATAAGTACCAAGCTGGTTCACATTAATGGTGCTACTGGTAGCTCCGGTGTTCCATAAATATTGTACACCACCAGCAATATTCGATGTCGATAATGTGAAACTTTGGGCTGAACACATGATTTTGTCAGCACCCAAAGCTGGCTTTACGGGTTTTGGATTCACATTCACCCTAACGGTACTATCGTAAAAACAATTGGCACTGTCAGTAATTCTCAGCTTGAAATAATTCCACCCAGTGGCTGTTGGTGCAACTTGTATTGTTGGAACATTAACAGCAGATAAAATATTACCGGTTACTAATGTTGTTGGTGCTACGGGAGACCATGCAAAACTTTTTACCGGTATTTGATAAGTTTCCTGCAGGTTAGCAGGGTAGATATTGCTGGCAAAATTGATCCTCCAGTTAAAGATGTTTCCATTATCAACAGCAAGATTGTCTTTTATATGCAATACCCAGTTGCCGTTTAATGATGTTCCCAACAAGGCGTTAAGGCTTTGAAAAGAGGTATAGTTGCCAGCCGGCAAATAACTTGCGTTATTATAAACCTGTCCTAAAGCATCTGTAAAAGTATGATTGTGGGATCCTGCTTCTGCCACCATTGTTCCAAAACTTGGATTAGGAGTGAATCCATATAAATAGCCGATGCCGTTTGCTGAAGGATTTCCTTCATTATCTACAGGCTCTCCAAGAAAAGTTCCGCCGCCATTAAAACCAGGTAATATGTACTGCTTTAAAATAATAAAAGTATGATTCGGTGCCTCCAGCTTAATTTCAAGGTCGCCAAGGTATGAGTGTTCCAAACTCATAAAAACTCCCAGGAAATGATTAATATTGGTAAGTGTTTGTCCAGGGGCAAAATCCGTGATTCGTATCGTGTCGGTAAATGTTACACCATTACCATCAAACAAGAAAAAATCTTTTCCTGAAAATGGTGGGATGGTATAAGAGCCTTTTGCTACTTCGTAATTGGAAGTTAATGTAGTTGTATCGGTCATACAACTTGCGGCAGGCTGTGCAATTTTAAAATTTGGTTTGCCTGAAGTTCTCACTTTCACTTTTAAAACAGTATCGCTGTTACAACCATTGGCGTCTGTAATATTAAGCTTCACATTATAACCGGCAAATTGAGTTACTCTTTTGGTAATGCTGGTCAACCCAATTCCGGAAGTGTCATTAGAGAAACCAGTTCTCCATCTGAAATTCGAAGTGCTGTTTGACTGGCTGTAATTAGTATTATTATTCGGGTAATTGATGTTCGCATTCAAAGTGATAAAATCACCTAAACATACATTTACATTGCCATTTGCATCTGCAGCAGGAGATGTAGTAAACCCACCTGTAAATGATTGGCAAGGCTCAGCACAACTCAAAGTCGCACTCCATCCTTTATCCTGAACAGTTGCATCTGATTTAAAACGAAACGTCAGGCAACCAGATACATTTAAAGCTACAACTGAACCGCCAACGGCATTGGCGAAATCAAATACAGCTAAAACTGGTGCTGAAGTATTCTGTCCATCGTAAACAATCAGGCTATCTCCGATTTCAATATATATGAGGTCAAATTGAACCCTCATTTTTTTGCCTGGGGTAGAAGGACAAAATGTGATAGTATCTGCCCTGTTTGCAGAATAGTTACTACCTCCGCCATTATCCACAAATGTACCTGAGCAGGTAGTAACTGTAGTACCGTTTGATGTGCTGTTAAGTGTATAAGTCTGTCCGCTAACGTCAATTGCCAGAATACAAACAAGTGCCAGTAATCCTAGTAGTTTTCTCATTGATAAGTATGCAAGGCCGTAAATTAAGAAATTAATCCGTTTTGGCCTTTACATATCTCCTCCATTTATCAATAACCTGGCTCATATCCTGCGGCAATTCACTTTCAAACATTACTTTCTTGTTTGTTACAGGATGAATGAATCCCAATGTTTTAGCGTGTAAAGCACAACGAGGACACACCTCAAAACAATTGTCAACAAACTGTTTGTATTTTGTATAGATGGTTCCTTTCAAAATTCTATCGCCACCATATTCAAAATCATTAAACAAGGTATGGCCGATGTGCTTCATATGAACCCTGATCTGGTGAGTTCGTCCTGTTTCCAGCACACATTCAACCAGTGTGACATAATTGAATCGCTCCAGGACTTTATAGTGCGTAATAGCATGTTTGCCAATATCTCCTTCAGGGTAGGCATGAAATTGTTTTCTGAATTGCTGGTGACGGGCAATATGAGCTTCTATTCTTCCTTCATCCTGTTCCATATCTCCCCAGACCAGTGCAACATATTTTCTATCTACTGTATGATTGGAGAACTGCTTGGCAAGATGTGCCGCAGCATCTGCAGTTTTGGCTAATACCACGAGACCAGTTGTGTTTTTGTCTATTCTGTGTACCAATCCAAATCTTGGTAAATTATCTTCATCAACATTAGGGTTTTGCTGACGAAGATGATAAGCCACACCGTTCAACATCGTACCTGAAAAATTACCTACACCAGGATGTACCACCATATTCGGTGCTTTGTTGATGATCATGATAGCCTCATCTTCATAAACAATATTCAGCGGTATCGGCTCAGCTTTTATTTCTGAAGCTTCAGGATTGGTAAGGCTTAAGAGGATGATCTCATCACCAGGTCTTACTTTGTAATTGCATTTAACAGGCTTGCCGTTAACAGTGAGAAATCCGGCTTCTATCCCTTGCTGAATCTTATTACGGGTGATGTTCTCTGTTCGTATCTGTATCCATTTATCAATACGTAAAGGTTCCTGGCCTTTGTCTATCGTAAAGGTTCGTCGTTCATACAATTCATCTGCTGATTCTTCCGGTGGCAGATCTATTTCGTCAGTCATACGCAAATGTAGCTTTTGAAGTTTACAGTTTATAGTTTCTGGTTTACAGTTAGGGCAGCATCAACTAAAAACTGCAAACTCTAAACTCATAACTTTGCACCATGCAGCAGGTAATTTTCGAGGATCTGGGGAAGAAAGCTTACAAAGAAACATGGGACTACCAGGAAAGCCTTCTTAAAAAAAATATTGATATTAAATCTGAGCTCCGAAACCGGGAAAGTAAACACGAAACTGAAACAACTCTAAACTCTAAACTATCAACTGAAAACTATCTGCTCTTTGTCGAGCATCCACCTGTATACACTTTAGGTAAAAGCGGTAATGAAGATAATATACTAATGAGTGAACAGGAGCTAAAGATCAATGGTATTGAATTCTTTCACATTAACAGGGGTGGAGATATTACGTTTCATGGACCGGAACAATTAGTTGGTTATCCAATTCTTGACCTTGATAAATTCAAAACTGATATTGGCTGGTACTTAAGAAGTCTCGAAGAAGTAATTATTCTTACAATGGCTGATTATGGATTGATTGGAGAACGTAGCAAAGGAGAAACTGGTGTCTGGATAGAGCCTGGTATAAAAGGAAAAGAAAGAAAGATCTGTGCAATGGGCATCAAGTGCAGCAGGTGGATTACCATGCATGGATTTGCATTGAATGTGAATACCGATCTCAGCTATTTCAATAATATTATTCCCTGTGGTATTCAAAACAAGCAGGTCACGTCACTCGAAAAAGAACTTGGCAGAAAAATTCCGATGGAAGATGTAAAAGAGCGGTTGAAGAAAAATTTTGAAAAGGTGTTTGAATGTGAATTAATGTGATTACACGAATTAAGACGAATTACACGAATTTCATCAGAGTGAAATGCGACCTTCAAAATCTTTATTAAAAATTTCTTTCTGCAAGATGATAGCAGTTAGAAACACTTAAGCGTAGTCTGGCATTGGATATAATTCGTGTAATTAGTGTCTTTTAATTCGTGTCGTTAGAACCCTAAAAGTCTCTGGCCACATAAAACTTGTTACGTTCTATCAGCACTCCATTTTCATAAAGATCAAACAGGAACCATCCCGAATGAACAAAATTGGCTTTATCTATCACCAAAGAACTTTCTTTTACACTACTTATTTCAAACAGTGGTGTTCCGTCTTCTTCATAAAACAATATCTTATACTTTCTGGTAGCAGCATATGGAAGTTTTAGGTTAACAAAACCGTCCCTGCTTGAAAAAATATATTGAGAAGGTCTCCACATTTGCTTGGCTGCATAAGGCCGTATCACAATTTCATTCGGACCTGTAGCATACAATGTATCTTTTGTCTGGTACATCATAGAATCCCGGAAATGCTTGTATTGGTTCGTGGTAAGTTGTCCAATGATTACATCTCTTAACCTGATAGTGATTAGTTCACCTGCTTCAATTCCGGCAGCAGCATCAAATGCAACACCGGTCGCAGATTTTTTAGAAGGCGTAAAGAAATACGTTCCACCTGCAAGTACATAATAGATCCTGTAATAAGATGGAGCACCCATTGGTGCTTTTGTATCGAGGTATCCGTTCTGCACAGAAGTAGGAGACGATGGAGAAAATATAGTTTTAAAATTCTTACTGCTGTCGAATGATCGCTGCACACTTAATTGTACAATCGTTTCAAACGGATTGATCCAGCTGATCTGTATACGGTTATTCCCTAGATCTCTTAATGTAAAATCTGGTAACGTATCCTGTGCTTTTGCCGTAGAACTTAAAAAGATTAATGCCAGACTAAAAAACAATATCCGCTTCATATGTATTGATTGACACAAATATAACTGCATGCCTGTTATAAAAAATCTAATGTACCAGCCGGTAAACTCCTGTTGCCCTGTAATCCACCACTGTGTATGATCAGTATTTTATCATCGCTGGTGAAATATTCTTTTCCTATAAGATCTTTTACGCCAAATACCAGTTTAGCGGTATACACCATATCTGTTGGAAGGAGTTCTTGCCGCCACAGTTCATTCATAAAATCGATCAGTTCCTTCGGATGTTTTGCATATCCTCCGAAATGATACTGATGAAATACCTCAAAACTTTTATCCTGATGCTCAGCCGGCAGCAATTCCATAACATCATGTGCAAGATTCACATGTCCTTTTAAAACACTGATGCCAATGCATTTTTGATGTAGCAATGATGCTTCCACCAGGCCTGCTAAAGTTGTTCCAGTTCCACAGGCACAAATAATATGTGTGTAAGAAGAAGTGTCGGCTGATTGAAGAATATCTTTTGCTCCACACATGCCTTCAACTCCATAGCCTCCTTCATTTATCCAGTAATCATGTTCCGTTGAAAACTGTTGCAGGATGTCTTCTTTATTTTTATATGCATGACGACTAACATAGATCAATTCCATACCGTAGTCTATTGCTTCCGCTAATGATGCGGAAATTTGTGGAGGTTTTTCACCTCTTATAATTCCCCTGCTGCTCAATCCTGCCTCTTTGCAGGCAAAAGCTGTTGCAACAATATGATTTGAATAAGCTCCTCCAAAAGTGGTAATCCTTTGCTTCCTTTTCTCAATAGCATCAGCTAAATAATACCGGAGTTTAAACCATTTATTTCCACTCACAACAGGGTGTAATTGGTCTAATCGAAGCACATCACATTGAATATTTTTCCACCAGCCACATTTAAGGCTTTGTATTTGTATAGTGTTGGCATCTAACATTATAAATTGGCTGAATAGCGATCCTTTAATAGCTTCGCAGCCACAAAAATAGAATAACGATATGCAACCAACACTGGTAATCTTAGCTGCAGGTATGGCAAGCAGGTACGGAAGTATGAAACAGGTAGAATCTTTCGGCCCTTCAGGTGAAACAATAATGGATTATTCTATTTATGATGCCATTCGAGCCGGTTTTGGAAAAGTTGTCTTCATTATTCGTGAAGATTTTGCTGAAGCATTCAAGGCTAAGTTTGAACCGAAGTTGAAAGGAAAGATTGCTACGGATTATGTGTTTCAGAAACTGGAATCTTTTGTTGGCGACAGGCAAATTCCTGCCGACAGAACAAAGCCATGGGGCACTGCTCATGCTGTATTGTGCTGTAAAGGAAAGGTGAATGAGCCTTTTGCCGTGATCAATGCCGATGATTTTTACGGAAGCGATGCTTTTGTAAAAGCCTATGAATTCCTGAAACATGAATGTACTCCTGATAAATATTGCATTGTTGGATATGAGTTGAAAAGAACGCTGAGTGAAAACGGAAGTGTTAGCCGTGGTGTTTGTGAAGTAGATGGCAGCAACAATCTTGTTTCTATTGCTGAGCGAACAAAGATATATCGTAATGAAAATGGAAAGATCACTTATGAAGATGAAAGTGGTTTGAATGAAGTTGATGAGAACAGCAGTGTGAGTATGAACTTCTGGGGTTTTCATCCAAATGTGTTTGATATCATGGAAGAATCTTTTCATCAATTTCTCGATCAGAATATATCCAATCCAAAATCTGAATTCTTTATTCCTATTGTAGCCGATGAATTCACCAAATCAGGCAAGGGAACAATAAAAGTAATTCCTACTACGGCACAATGGTTTGGGGTTACTTATAAAGAAGATGCCCCTTCTGTACAGGCCAGTGTAACAAAACTGGTAGACCAGGAAGCGTATCCAAATAACTTGTGGGCTGAATAAAAGTCTGACCGTCTTGGGTCTGACTTTTATATATTTTATTAGCCAGCTTTAATATTAATGGCATCGTCTGTTGTGTCAAATCGACGAAGGAGATTCACCGAAACCAACAGTCAAATAATTATACTGAGGTACTCACTTCAGCGTTCTGAACAATGATGATAAGTAATATCATTTTGCTTTTGAAGTTCTTCATTTAACTTCATCGTGTAATTGATATACAATGAAACAACTGCTTGTATTTTTCCTGCTTTGCATTTCAGCAAATATTATTGGCCAATCAAGATTAAGTGAACAGATCGGTGCTGTAAAAAAGCAAACTGTCATTCCTGGTGGATTTCAATTGGAACTCACGAATGCATTTGTAAGTATCACATCTTACAATCCAACTACTATCAGGTTCAGGATCACCAAACAAAAACCGGCAGAAGATTTTTCTTTTGCGATTGATGATCTGCAGCCAAGATCAAATCTGAATGAGGCAAAAGTAAAAGGTGATGGCAATGCAATTATCTATGGAACAGATTCGCTCACCATTTTTATTAAGAAGAATCCTTTCAGTTACCGTATAACAAATGTCAAAGGCGAAGAATTGATTGCTGATGATACTGCTCTTCGTGTTAGCTGGTTTGGTAACCAGGTCAGTACTTATAAAGCAATGCATCCGGATGAAAAGTTCATTGGATTAGGCGAAAAGACTGGCCCATTGAACAGGAGGGGTAATTATTATTATCACTGGAATAGTGACGTGCCAGGCTATGCATTAAACCAGGACCCTTTATATGCTACGATTCCTTTCTTCATTGGTATTCATAACAAAGTGACCTATGGTATATTCTTCGATAATTCACATAAGTCATATTTCAATTTTGGTGGTGGTGCTGATGAAGATATTTTTCATTTTGGCGCCGATGATGGAGAGATGAACTATTATTTTTTTGGTGGTTCATCAGTTGAACAGATCATAAAAGATTATACTTCACTTACAGGAAGAACAACGATGCCTCCAATGTGGAGCTTAGGTTTCCAGCAATCACGATGGGGCTATAATTCACAGGAACAGTTATTAGACATAGCAAAAACGTTCCGGGATAAAAAACTGCCTGCAGATGTAATTGTAAGCGACATTCCTTATATGCAGGATTACAAAATTTTTACATGGCACCCTGCTGGCTTTCCAGATCCCAAAGCGATGATGCAAAAGATGAAGTCTATGGGATTTGATATGGTCACGATCATTGATCCCGGGATCAAAATAGAGCCAGGCTATAAGGCTTATGAAGATGGGTTAGCGGGAAATCATTTTGCAAAGTATCCTAATGGCAGGCCTTATGTAGGTCATGTCTGGCCGGGAAGATGCCATTTTCCTGATTTTACTAAGCAATCCACAAGAGCATGGTGGGGACAAAGTTTCAAGCAACCATTAGTTGATATTGGTGTAAAAGGATTCTGGAATGATATGAATGAACCTGCAGCTTGGGGCAGAGAATTTCCAAACGTGATAGAATTTGGTGAAGGCAGAAATAAGAAAACCTTGTTCACCGTAAAGAACGCTTATGGTTCTTTGATGAGTAAAGCCACTTATGAAGGAACCAGGGCATTAATGAATGGTCAACGACCTTTTGTACTCACACGAGCAGCATATGCAGGAATACAGAAGTATTCAGCCATGTGGACAGGCGATAATGTGTCAAGTGATGAACACATGTTGCTGGGTTTTCGTTTATTGAACAGCATGGGTGTTAGTGGTGTTCCTTATGTTGGGATGGATATCGGTGGTTTTATGGGTAATCCTTCTCCTGAATTATTCATTCGCTGGTTAAATCTTGCTATGTATTCTCCTTTGTTCCGGAATCACACACATATTGGCTACAACTCAAGAGAGCCCTGGGTGTTTGGTGAATTCAATACAGATAAGTTCAGGAAAATATTGGAGCAGCGATATATGTTATTGCCTTACCTGTACAGCAGTTTTTACCTAACACATAAAACAGGAATGCCTATCAACAGAATGTTGCCAATCCATTACACTTTTGATAGGAATGTGTATGACCATCGTTACCAGAACCAGTTTCTGTTTGGTGATAATATGCTGGTTTGTCCTGTTGCAAGTACTCAATCTGCAGTTGAAGTTTATTTGCCTGGAGAAGGAACAAAATGGTATCGTTTCAGTGATGATAAAGAATATGCTGGGGGAAAATCACATATCGCTCCTTCACCTGTAGATGATGCTCCGGTTTTTGTAAAAGAAGGTGCTATTATTCCTACACAGTCTGTGATACAGCACACGAAAGAAAAAGGAGATGGTGTATTGACTATCCATGTCTGGCAGGGAAGAAATGAAACAAGTTTTACTTATTATGAAGATGATGGAGCGAGTTATGATTATGAGAAAGGGAAGTTCCTTACGAGAATTATCAAATACGATCCTGTTGGTTATCGTTTGCTTCTTGAGAAAGAGACAGGTGACTTCACTTCACGATTTAATCAAATCAAAGTACTGTTTCATACTGAAGGAAACCTGATCAATAAGTTTGCTGCTTATTCAAAAAACGAAGTGACAATTAGTCTTCGATAAGCACAGTAAACTACAAAAAGTTGAAGTGTGCGACGCAACGAAGTTTAATAGTGTTGTTCAGCTTAGTACATAAAAAAAGTTCCATCTTTCGGTGGAACTTTTTTTATAGTAGTATGCTACGATTAGAATGCTTTTACCTGGTAAACATAATCTTCCAGTTGCTTGATCTGTTGTGTTCTTTCTTTTCCTTTCAAATTAGAACCAGTAGGCAGTTTGATTTTATCTAAAGCAGTATCGGCTTTTTTAATATTATCAATGAATTGATTGATGCCTTTTGTTTTAACAGCAAATACCACTCCCACAGCCTGTGTTTGCCTGGTGCTGAGGATACCAATGATCTCACCATTCCTGTTTAACACTGGTCCACCTGAATTACCTGGATTTGCTGCCAATGACATTTGATAAGTGATCGTATCTCCGTTATATCCTGTTCTGGCACTCAAATAACCTTCGTTATAAGTGATCTCGCTGGTAGGATAACCAAGTGTGTAGATATTCTCACCAAGATCAGTTGCATTTTTCTTAAAGCTGTAAGGGATAGATGAAGGTCTTACAAACTCATCATCTTCTATTTTAAGAAGCGCAAGATCTTTTGCTTCATCAATTGAGATGATCTTGGCATTGAACTGCTGACCTTTATTATTTACCACTACGGCTCTTGATACTCCACGCAAAACGTGTGCATTGGTAATTAAATAACCTTTTGCATCAATAAGAAAACCGGAACCATCTGTAGTTTGTGTAATCTCAACAGGTATTTTAGATTTTCTTACCTCAGTATTGATAGCATCAGTCTTTCTTTCAAGATTGTTCACCTTTCGGTTAAGTTCCTGAACAGCTTTGTTGCTTGGAGTAGGAGATACGGCCACTACGATCACACTTATCATCAAAGCAATTACACCACCAACAGAAGCTGCGATAGCGGTAACTCTTTTATAACGCTGCCAAAGTTGTATCACTTTCGCTTTTGTAGTTTGAGCAGGATTTTCGCTTATCTCACCTTTTTCCAAAAGTTTGATGTGCGTTTCGTGTATCGTATGTTTTAAATTACGATGAGCTGCATAGGTATCCATCTGCTGAAGGAACATACCATGTTCCACCACCATCTGGTCTACCTCAGGGGTATTTTTGCGAAGATTTTCGAAATACTCCCTCTCTTCACGGCTCATTTTGCCGCTGAGGTAGTTTTCGATCGCTTCTAAAAGTAGAATATCATCCATAATCACTCTCCTATATTAAACTGGGCAAAGAATAGCTTTTTCAATCGCATCAGGCATTTGTATTTCTGATTCTTTGCATTATCAGCATTCGTGTACTTAAATTCTTTTGCTATCTGCTGCATATCTTTTTTCTGCAGGTAATAGGCTTCTAAAAGACTTTTGCAGGGTTCGCCAAGACTGTTTAAGGTTCTATCCATGATAGCATATTCGGCATTCCTCCGTTCATGCTCTTCAATATCTTCCTCCACAGCAACGGTTTCTGCCAAACCTTCCACCTGGAACATATACCTGGCATTCTGTTGTAATTTCTTCAGCCAAAGCCTTCGGCAAACTGAATAGATATACGTTTGAATCTTACATGTCAGCACAAAACTGTCGCTCTGGGCCTTTTCATAAAGAGCTATCATGGCTTCCTGGAAAATATCTCTTGCATCATCCGCAGAGCCATTATTGTTGATGATCAAAGCCAGAATAACGTTGTAATTCTCTTTATAGATCGTTTCTATGGCTTTCGAATCGTTGTTAGCCAGTCCTTTAAGTAATAGTTGTTCGTTGTATTCGGCTTTCACTAATCCCTATTTAATACGGTAATGCTGGTAATGTAACCCATTGAAGCCGCAAATATTTCTAAAAATAATGAGAATCCGAGGGTTACTTTTCGATATCCTTTGGTATAAAGGGCTCATAAACTAAAAATTGTACAATGAAAAAATTCTTATCAATCATCGCTTTAGCAGCTATCATGACTGCTTGTAACAATGCTGATGATGCTGATGACGCAGCTGATTCAACTGTAGACGCAATCGATTCAACTGCTGATGTAAAAACTGATGCAATTGATTCTACTGCAAATGCACAGATCGATTCAGTTAAGAATGCTGCAGATTCTGCAAAATAATTAACTTGATTTTCAATTAATTAGGCTGCCTTCGTGAGTGAGGGCAGCTTTTTTATTTTTTTTTAGTTGAGTGGGTTACTTTTTTAAATCATGGGTATTAATGTCAAATTCACTCACAAAAAACACATTGTACAAATGAAAAAGTTTTTAGCAATTTTCGCAGTAGCTGGTCTTATGACAGCTTGTAACAGTGGAGCAGACGAAACTCCAGTAGCAGATTCTATCAGCCAGGATTCAATCAATGCAATAACTCCAGCACCGGTAGTTATGGATTCTACATCTGCTGATTCAACTGTTGTTGTTGATTCTTTAAAGAAGTAATTAGTCTTAAACTAATTGACAGCTTGCCGTCGTTAGTTTTATAAAGATTTTTCATATGGCAAGCAATCGTTAGAGGCCGTTCCGTTTCCACGGAAGGGCTTTTTTTCTTTTAGATAACTTCCCAAATTGCCGGAATTGGTCGACATCTTACAGTTTAACCTCAAATTTGTATAGTAATCTCTATTTGAGTAACTCATAATAACAATATCAACGCATTGCAAGGGACTGATTTAATTACCTTTGCCGCAAATTAAAACGGATACATGACAACATTTAGTGAATTAGGATTGGACGAGAAATTGGTAAAGGCTACCGATGCTCTGGGTTTTGTTAACCCAAGTCCAATCCAGGAAAAAGCTATTCCTGTTCTTTTGAGTGGAACAAAAGACTTTGTAGGGCTGGCCCAAACAGGAACAGGAAAGACAGCAGCATTTGGATTGCCTTTGCTGCAGTTGATGGATACAAAACAGAAATTTCCACAAGCTTTGGTGATCTGCCCCACACGTGAATTATGTATGCAGATCGTTGCAGATATTGAAAAGTTCAAGAAGTTCATGACTGGTATGCAGGTAGTGGCTGTATATGGTGGAACTTCCATCAGCATGCAGATCAGGGATATCAGGAGAGGTGTCCAGATTGTTGTAGCTACTCCAGGAAGATTAATCGACCTGATCGAACGTAAAGCAATCAACCTGGAACAAATAAAATACGTAGTACTGGATGAAGCTGATGAAATGCTGAACATGGGTTTCCAGGAAGACATTGAATTCATCCTTCAGAATACACCAAACCGTGAGGCTACATGGTTGTTCAGTGCAACAATGCCAGCCGAAATCAGGAGAGTGAGCAAAAAGTATATGGATTCTCCTTTTGAAGTAACTGTTGGTAAAGCAAACACCGGTAGCAAAAGTATCGATCACCAGTATTTTATTATACAGGCTCAACATAGGTATGAGGCATTGAAACGTTTGATAGACTTCAACCCCGGTATTTATGGTATCATCTTTACAAGAACCAAATTAGATGCCCAAGATATTTCAGAGAAACTTACACGTGAAGGTTACGATATCGATGCATTACATGGAGACCTCACACAAGGTCAGCGTGATAAAGTAATGGCAGCTTTTCGTGACAGGTCTCTTCAACTCCTGATTGCTACCGATGTAGCTGCAAGAGGTATTGACGTAAAAGAGATCACCCATGTTATCAATTATGAATTACCTGACGACGTTGAAGTATATACTCACCGTAGTGGAAGAACAGGTAGAGCCGGCAGCACTGGTATTTGTATGAGTCTTGTACATGCCAGAGAAACTTACAAGCTGAGGACGATCGAGAAAATGGTGCAGCAACCATTTCATAAACTTGAAATCCCAAGCGGAAAAGATGTTTGCCGTAAGCAGTTCTTTTATTTCATGGACAAATTATTACAGGCAGATATTTCCCATGGCGATTATGAAACTTATTTACCAATGTTACAGGAAAAATTCGCTGATGTAACTAAGGATGAAGTGTTGCAAAGAGTAGCTGCATTGGAATTCGACAGGTTCCTGAAATACTACGAAAACTCCGGTGATCTTAATGTTAGAGAGCAGAAAAGAGAAAGGAGAGATGTTGTTAGTGGTGGAAGAGACCAGGATAGAAGAAGAGATGGCAGAAGTGACAGGGGAGAGAAGTTTGAACGAGGTGGAGGTGATCGTGTTCGTCAATCCGATGGAAATTTAGCACGATTGTTTGTGAATCTTGGAACGAAAGATGGTTTTTATAAAGCAAGTTTCCTCCAGTTCATCTTAGATATGAGTGATCTTAAAAAAGAAGTACTCGGCCGAATTGATATGAAGGAAATGAACAGCTGGATAGAGATTGATGCAAAAGCTGCCAAGCAAATGATCAAATCGATCGACGGAAAGAATTTCAAAGGCCGTAAGATCAGGATGAATGATGCTAACAGCAGGTAATAAAATCTTATAACATATTCAACATCTGAGTTGAAAGAAGGAATACAAAAGGCCTGGAACAAAAGACCATTGATCATTGCTGGTCCTTGTAGTGCCGAAACGGAGGAGCAGGTGATAGAAACAGCTCAACGGTTGGCTGCTACAGGTAAGATTGATTTGCTCAGGGCTGGTATCTGGAAACCACGAACTCGACCCGGTAGTTTTGAAGGTGTTGGTGTAAAAGGTTTACCATGGTTACTGCAGGCAAAAAAACTTACTGGTTTACCTACGACTGTCGAGGTTGCAACTGCTAAACAGGTTGAAGATGCATTGGAGCATGAAGTAGATGTACTCTGGATCGGTGCAAGAACAACAGTAAACCCTTTCAGTGTTCAGGAAGTTGCTGATGCATTGAAAGGTGTTGATGTTCCTGTGCTGATCAAGAATCCAATCAATCCTGATCTTGATCTCTGGACAGGTGCAGTGGAACGTGTTTCAAAAGCCGGCATCAACCAGATTGGTTTGGTACATCGTGGCTTCAGTTCGTATGGCAATACAGAGTATCGCAATGCACCAATGTGGCATTTAGCCATTGAGATGAAACGAAGAAATCCTGATATGTTGCTGATTTGTGATCCTTCACATATCAGCGGACGAAGAGATATACTGCTTGATATTGCTCAGAAAAGTGTTGATCTGGGTTACAACGGATTGATGATCGAATCTCACATCGATCCGGATAATGCCTGGAGCGATGCCATGCAACAGATCACACCTGAAGTATTAGGTGAATTGCTCGATAAGATACAATGGAGAGTAGAATCGACTGATGAAACTGAATTTTTATCAGCACTGGAAAAATTAAGAGAACAGATAGACCAGGTAGATGATGAACTGCTGCAATTACTCGGACAAAGGATGAAACTCGCTGATAAAATAGGAGTGTACAAGAAAGATAATGGCGTTACTGTTTTACAAACAAAACGTTGGAATGATATCCTGGAAAGAGCTTTGGCAAAAGGAGAACAACTCAGGCTAAGCCGTGAATTCATTGTAAAATATTTTGATGCAGTTCACATGGAAAGCATTAATCACCAGACGAAGGTTATGAACGATTGATTTTATTTCGCCGGCGGCAGTATTTCATGGCTTCGTTCCTTGCGTCGCACTCTTGTACAGACGTATTCTTTGCATCTTTTCTTACTTTGCATCTTTGCATAAAATAAATGACCAAACAGACCTATAAATTCTCATCCTCATCAACTGCATTTTACTTTGACAGTAAGATCAGCCAGCTAAAGAATATTGTTGACCAGAAAACAGCTGTCATCATCACAGATGAAAATGTTTTCAATGCACACTCAGGTAAATTCAAAAACTGGAACACCATTGTACTAAAGCCTGGCGAAGAATATAAAGTACAGCTAACAGCAGACACCATCATCGACCAGCTAATAGAACTGAAAGCTGATCGAAAAACAGTGCTCATTGGTGTTGGTGGTGGTGTCATCACTGATCTTACAGGTTATGTCGCTTCTATATTCATGAGGGGAATTCCTTTTGGATTTGTACCTACTACAGTTCTTGCAATGGTCGATGCCAGTATTGGCGGGAAAAACGGAGTTGATGTTGGTGTTTATAAGAACCTGGTAGGAACGATTTGTCAACCACAGTTTATTCTTCACGATCACAATTTTCTAAGTTCTCTTCCAATAAATGAATGGCGAAATGGCTTTGCAGAGATCATTAAACATGCCTGTATTAAAGATGCAACCATGTTTCGTGAGTTGAAAGTGAATTCTATTGAAGTTTATCAGAAGAAAAAGAAATCATTTGCTGAACTCGTCAGGAGAAATGCCATCTTAAAAATCAAGGTTATTCAAAGAGATGAATTTGAACAGGGTGAAAGAAAGCTGCTGAACTTTGGACATACATTAGGCCATGCTTTAGAAAATCAATACGAATTAAGTCACGGTCAGGCCATCAGCATCGGAATGACTTATGCTGCTAAAATATCCGAACAATTGTACGGCTTTAAACAAGCAAATAGTGTAATTGATCTGCTTGAACAATATGAACTGCCAACATTTGCCGCCTTTGATAACAAGAAAGTTTTCGAAGTGCTGAAGCTGGATAAGAAAAGAGAAAGAAGCCAGATAAGTTTTATATTACTTGAAAGAATTGGCAAAGGAACCATAAAACAATTGCCACTAAATCAACTGGAAAAAATCATTTCAGGAACCTGATGATCGTATCTGTTAAACCATCCTGCATTTCAGGAACAATCACAGCACCTGCATCAAAAAGTTTGATGCAAAGAGTCTTGGCTGCAGCATTGATACGTAAGGGACAAACGATCATCCATAATCCAGGCTATTCAAACGACGATAAAGCTGCATTAGATGTTATTCAACAGTTGGGAGCAGTTGTAGCTGTAGCTAATAATCAGCTAATCATCAACAGTAATGGGTTTAATCCTGTTTCAAATCAAATAAACTGTGGCGAAAGTGGATTGTGTGTAAGAATGTTTACTTCAATTGCTGCACTAAGCAATACGGAAATTCATATAACAGGTGAAGGAAGTCTATTGTTTCGTCCAATGAATTTTTTTGAAGAGATATTACCTGAACTTGGAGTCCAGGTGAAGTCGAATGGTGGCAAATTACCTTTATACCTCAAAGGGCCACTACAGTCTAAAAATATTGAAGTGGATGGTTCTTTAAGTTCCCAGTTTCTTACTGGATTATTGATGGCTTATGCTGCTGCAGATGCAAAAGATGTAACGTTAAAAGTATCTGACCTCAAAAGTAAACCTTACATTGATCTTACTTTACAGGTGTTGAAAGACTTTGGCCTGAAAGTTCCCCATAACAGAAATTACCAGGAATTTCATTTCGATAGTTCAACCACCAACGACCAACTGCCAACCATCAATTATACAATTGAAGGTGATTGGAGTGGTGCTGCTTTCTTATTTGTTGCAGCGGCGATTGCAGGAAATGTAAAAGTTCAGGGCTTGCTTAATACTTCAACTCAGGCTGATAAAAAAATACTGGAATGTTTGTCGGATGCCGGAGCAGATATTACTATTGGCGATGCTGGTATTGATGTAAAGAAAAAGTACCTTCGTCCATTTGAATTCGATGCAACAGATTGTCCTGATCTTTTCCCTCCATTAGTTGCATTGGCAGCTCATTGTAAGGGTATATCAAAAATATATGGGCTAACGAGATTGAAACACAAAGAAAGTGACAGGGGAATGACCTTACAGCAGGAATTCAAAAAACTGAATACAGTTATTGAATTGAATGATGATGAAATGCTGATCCATGGCAATGAAAAAGTGATCATTAATGATGCGCTACTTGATTCTCATCATGATCATCGAATTGCAATGGCATGTGCTGTTGCCTGTCTTAATGCAGATAACGAAGTTCAGATCAGGAATGCAGATGCCATAAAAAAATCTTATCCTGATTTCTGGGATCATTTGAAATCATTGAATGCTGCCATATCTTTAAAGCCATTTACCACCGATAATACTTTCAGACTTTGAACGCATTTGGCAGAATTTTCCGCTTACACATATTTGGTGAATCACATGGTGATTGTACAGGTGTAACCATTGATGGTTGCCCGGCTGGTTTGCAATTAAACGAACAGGATTTTTCAGAAGATATTGAAAGAAGAAAAGGTGGGATTCAAAAAGGATCCACGCCAAGAAAAGAAGAAGACGTTCCACTATTTAAAACCGGCATCTTTAATAACATTACCACCGGAGCACCCATTACAATTCTGTTTGAGAACAACAATGTTCGTTCAGGAGATTATGAGAAGCTGAGAGATTTTCCAAGACCGGGCCATGCAGATTTTGTTGCCAATGAAAAATTTGGAGGTTTTGAAGATTATCGTGGAAGCGGACATTTTAGTGGAAGGCTCACTGTTGGTTTGGTTGCAGCAGGAGTGATCGCTAAAAAGCTTTTAAATAAAATAAGTATCAAAGCTGACATACTAGAAATTGCAGGTGAACCTGATTTGGAAAAAGGCTTGCAGAAAGCGATTGATGCAAAAGATTCTGTTGGTGGAATTGTAGAATGTAAAGTTTCAGGTTTGTCAATTGGTTTAGGAGAACCGTTTTTTGATTCAGTTGAATCGATGATATCACATATTGTTTTTGCCATCCCTGCTGTGAAAGGAATTGAATTCGGAGTTGGTTTCGCTGCAGCAAAAATGTTCGGCAGTGAACATAATGATGCTATTGTTGATAAAAATGGAAGAACAAAAACAAACCATGCAGGTGGTGTGGTTGGTGGAATCACCAATGGAAACGAACTGGTTTTCCGTGTTGCGATAAAGCCTACGTCTTCAACTCCAAAACTGCAGGAGAGTTTAAATAAAGCCACGGGGAATGTTGAATCTTTCTCTGTAAAAGGCCGTCACGATCTTTGTATTGCCTTGCGAGTTCCGGTTATTATTGAAGCAGTAACTGCTATTGTACTTACAGACTTGATGATGTTGGAACAAAAAATTAAACGTGTGCTGAAATGATCATATACCATATAACCACACAGTCGGAGTGGAACCAGGCAAATATTGATGGCTTTTACGAAGCGCCATCATTAAAAGAAGAAGGATTTATCCATTGCAGCACCGATCAACAGGTGAATGGAGTACTTCAACGGTATTTTTCAGGAAAAACAAACCTGATAAAACTGGTGATTGACTCAGATAAATTGGAGAATGAACTGAAGTTTGAGTTAGCTCCATCAATAAACGAAGACTTCCCTCATGTGTATGGAATGATCAATCTTGATGCTGTGATAGGAGTGATGCCTGTTGAATAAATGCTGAACAGGTTCTCCCGATTATCTTCTTGTTAGTTTCCTTAACTGGTCAAAATCGAAGTTCATAAGTGAATACGTTTTTCCATCGCTCCAGTAGTAATGCCACCATTCTGTTTCAAGGGCTTTAAATCCATGCTTTTCCATTACAGATCGTAGTAAATTACGGTTCGCAATAATTGCAGCTTCTAACTTCATATAATCATGATGTGCGCTTTCTGAAAAATCATCATAATATGTAGGCATCGACAACTCTTTCCCGGTTGAAAGATCGATTAGCGTAAGGTCAACAGCAATTCCACGGTTATGGCCACTTCCTTTCGCCGGGTTGGCCGCATATCTTTCATCTGGCACTATTTCCCACATTTTCTGAGTAACGCTGTAAGGCCTGTAAGCATCATATATACTAATGCCAATATTCTTTGTACGTAATTCGTTACTGACTAATTGTAATGCTTTAGCAGCAGGTAAGCGTAAAAAAGCTTCAGGATTTTGATATAGAACCTGTTTGGTAAAGTTATCGGTGGTGGAATACTTCCAATTCACGACAAATGGCTGCAAATAGTTTGTTAAGTATACCATTTTATTATTGCTATCCAACTGAATTTCAGCAGAGTATGATTTATAATCATCGATAATATGGAGTCCGTGGTGCTGGTTTGAAGTATTATTGCCGGTTAAGCCACAACTTTGCAGCGTAATGATGAGAGCGGTAAGTGTGAAGAGATTCAGCTGATTTTGTTTCATGACCTTTGGATGGAAGGTGCTCAAATTACAAAAATGAATTTGTATGAAAAGAATCCTCCTTCTGGTGTTTATTATTTCGAGCAGTTCAACTTTTGCCCAAAAAGACACTTTGGGTCAGGACCTCGATACTTTATACGGTATAGCTAGTTACTACAGTCCTTATTTTGATAGCTCAAAGACTGCTACAGGTGAAATGTATCTTCACAGCAAACTCACAGGAGCCAGCAATTTTTATAAACTCAATACATGGGTAAGGGTTACCAATCTCAGGAATGGCCGTTCTGTAGTTGTTCGTATCAATGATCGAATGGCAAGGAGAATGGCAGGAAAGGGACGTGTAATTGATTTGAGTCGCTCTGCTGCAAAAACGCTTGGCTTCATGAAAAGCGGACTTACAAAAGTTCGGTTGATCAAGGTGCCGAAGGGTACCAAAAAGTAGAATGGTGAAAACTGGTGAGTTATTATTTTTTTATTATTCGTTCAGCCAGTTAAATTTGTCCTACCAAAATCTGCTTTATGAAACAATGCACTTTACTGTTTATAGCCTTTTGCCTTATAGCCACTGCTTCTTTTGCGCAGAATAAAGATGAAAAGAAAGCTCCGGTACTGGCAGTGAATTTTGTATTAAACGATTTTACCACTGCCCAGCGTCTACAGAATCATTCATTGGCTGGTGTATTAAAAGATAAGAACTGGGCTCAATTCAGTGAAATGTCTTATGGCCTGAGCATTCAATACTTACAGGGAATCACTAACCACGTTGATTTTTCAGGAACATTAGCTGGAAGCTTTGTAAAATATCCTTTCCCTAACAAACCTATGTCTTCTAACGATGCATTATTGGTTGAATTAGATGCTGCTGTTAACCTGAAGCTCTTAACTGATAAGTATACATTGGTTCCTTATGCTGTTGCAGGTGTTGGTGCTTCTATGTATAAAGGCAGTCATTTTGCTGCTCATATTCCTGTTGGAATGGGTTTCCAGGTAAACCTTGGTAAGCGTGAGGCTTTCTTGTTTACCCAGGGATTGTATAAAATGAGGGTGACAAACCAGTCTGCTAATCATTTTTCATATTCTATCGGGTTTGCAGCTCCATTGAAATAACGTCATTGCGAGGAACGAAGTAATCATCTCAACAACTTTTAATAATATCCCATCAATTTTGTTGATGGGATTTTTTATTTTGTCACCAGCAGAATAAGAATCTAGCGAATATAAATCTGCAGCGATTCCTTCCTTCATGAAAATTCTGTATTTTTCAAACATGAAATGGCTGCTATTATTCACCTTACTTGTCATGTCAGGTACATTATTCGCTCAGCAAAGGTTTAATATAGAACTGTGGAAGAAAACAGAAGGATCTATTAAACTGATGCCGCTAACACAAAGAGATTTTAAGGAAGTTCTTGATTCTGTTACGAATTCTTATAAGTCAGAAATGCCGGTAACTATACCAAACAGCTTTGGTGGAAATTTACCTGTACCCAAACTGATCGGTAACAATGGTAATGGCCATAATATTTACACTTTACCGCTGGATAATATGCCAATGATAAAGCCTGATAGCACCTATTTCTCTAATATGCCGGTAGCCGGATACTGGAGAAGAAAACCAGCTCAATAACGTTCAGAACGTACAAGTGAGTTCCGTAGCTATCGGAACAACGAAAGTTCCTCATAGTACCACAGCCTGCGACTAAAATTGCATTTAACATTCTCAGTATTCACTATTCACATTTACCACCGTTATGATTTTGCTTTTTCAGGCATTTTCAGGTAGTTTCGCCACCTAACTTTCGGATTAAACCAAAACTTGTATGCAGTTTAGAAGAGTTAATAACATTACCGGTTGGATCGTTTGCATTATTGCCTGCCTTGTTTACATCCTAACGGCTGAAGCCGGTGGCAGTTTATGGGATTGTGGCGAGTTCGTAGCCTCGGCTTTTAAACTCCAGATTCCTCATCCTCCGGGAGCTCCGATGTTTGTGTTGTTAGGAAGGTTCTTCATCATACTTTTTGGAGATGATCCACTAACTGCAGCAAAAGCAGTGAACATCATGAATGCTTTTGCAAGTGGTTTCACAATTCTTTTTCTTTTCTGGACGATCACTCACTTTGCAAGAAGAATAACACTCAGCTGGAACACAGACGGATCCAGAAATCTTTCTGCAACACAGATCATCGGTATCATGGGTTCAGGTGCTGTAGGTGCTTTGGCCTATACTTTCTCCGACTCATTCTGGTACAGTGCTGTGGAAGGTGAGGTATACGCTTTATCATCTTTCTTTACCGCTCTTGTTTTCTGGGCTATTCTTAAATGGGATCATGCCGCAGAGGAAGAGCAATTGAATCCCGCATTACCAAGATCAGCCGACAAGTGGATCGTCTTTATCTTTTTCATGATGGGATTGTCCATCGGTGTTCACTTATTGAATTTATTGACGATTCCTGCCATCGTATTGGTGTATTATTTCAGAAAGAGAAATCAATTCAATTATAAAGAGATCAGGAAAGGGTTTGTCTGGATGGTGATCATTGGTGGTATACTGGCAACGATAGGTGCAGTAATAGCGGCGAAAGCTGAAGAAGCTGTATTAGAACCTTACAGGAGTCAATTAGAAAGTGCTTTCGGCGATGCTTCTATATCAGATTCCACATTGGCAGGCCTCTGTATTCTTGGAATTGGTGTTGCCATCGGTCTATTATATCTCGTAGAAAGTATCAATACAAAAAGAAAAGAAGAATATGGCGGAATGTACATCTTCTTTATGCTGGGTTGTATTCTCACAGGTGTGGTTCAGGTAGGAGTTATTCAATATTCCATCAAGCTGGCTGGAGCATTTGACAGGATGTTCGTCAACAGTATGGATCTGCCTTTCTTCAGTGGTTTTGCTTTCTTCTTTATATTACTTGGTGTATTAACCTGGCTGGGATTGCGTTTTGCATCAAAGAGAAACTGGCCTTTCCTCCGTCTGGGGTTGTGGTGCTTTGTATTTATGTTGATAGGTTACAGCACTTACATCACCACCATGATCCGTAGTAGTGCAGATCCTGCAGTGGATATGTACAATGTTGACAATCCAAACAGCCTTGTTGGTTATTTAGGTCGTGAACAGTATGGCGATTTTCCTTTGTTATATGGACAGAAGTTCACAGCAGAGCCTGTAGCCATGAGAGACAAAGGAACACGTTACCAAAAAGATGATAAGACAGGTAAGTATGTTGAGATAGGAAAGGATAATGCCTATGTGTACATGCCGAAAGATAAAATGGTCTTTCCAAGAGTTTGGGATGCCAGCAACGATCAGAATCATGCTGACTACTATGCATATTTTTTAGGAATAGGAAAAACGCAGGAAGGTTATGAAAGAACACCAACATTTGGCGACAATTTAAAATTCTTCACAAGCTACCAGGTCTACTGGATGTACATCAGGTACTTCATGTGGAACTTTAGCGGAAAGCAAAACGATGTGCAGGGTGTGTTCAGTGGTAATGTTCGTGATGGTAACTGGATCACTGGTGTGCCATTTATGGATAAAGCATTGTATGGTGATCAAAGCCTGATGCCCGATAGCATGAAGAACAACAAGGCCAACAACAAAATGTTCATGCTGCCTTTCATACTTGGCTTGATTGGTATGATCTACCAGTATAGAAAGAGAGGAAGTGATTTTGTTGTGAGTTTCTTACTTTTCTTCTTTACCGGTTTTGCAATTGTGTTGTATTTGAACCAGGCTGGCTACCAGCCAAGAGAACGGGATTATGCTTATGTAGGTTCGTTCTATGCTTTTGCAATCTGGATTGGTCTTGCCGTACTGGCGTTTATTGAAATTGGAATCAGGAAATATAAGCAGCTGGTGAAAGAGAACCTGATGGTGGGTGGAGTAGTTGGTTTGGTAATGTTGATTGCTGCTCTTGCTGCAGGAAGCAGTCCTTTGTTTGCGGTAGGATTTTTTATTCTGTTTGCGATTATCGGGGCTGGATTGCCTTACATGTTCATGGCAATGAAGAGTCCAAAAATGATAGCATATGTTAGTGTGGTATTGTGTTTACTTGCTGCACCTATATTAATGGCTTCACAGGAGTGGGATGACCATGACAGGAGTAACAAAGTAATAGCAAGAGACCTTGCAAGAAATTATCTTGAAAGCTGTGCACCAAATGCGATTGTGTTTTCTTTTGGCGATAACGATACTTATCCATTATGGTATGCACAGGAAGTAGAAGGCATCAGGCCAGACATTCGTGTAATCAACTATAGTTTACTAGGAATTGATTGGTACATCAATCAACTTCGCTACAAGGTAAACGAAAGTGCACCAATCGATGTCATCTATACCCCAGAACAGATACAAGGCAGCAGCAGGGATTACGTAGTATTCAAAGCGAACTCTGCGATACCTGATGACAGGTATTATGAGCTGTATGATATGATGAAGAACTATATCGGTAGTGACGATATGAGCAGGAAAGAACAAAGAGGGGAGCAATCACTTAATACTTTTCCTGTTCATAAAGTATTTCTTCCGGTAGATAAGCAGGCTGTTTTGGCCAATGGAACAGTAAGTGCTACGGATACTGGTGTTGTTGATCAACTTCGATTTGATCTGCCGAGAAACAGCATTCTCAAAAATGACCTGGCTGTGTTAAGTGTTATTGCAGCCAATGCACAGAACGGATGGAAGAGACCGATCTACTTCACCAATCCATTCGATGAGTTAGGATTTGGCAAGTTTGTTAGAAGAGATGGATTGAGTTATAGGTTAGTTCCTGTTGAAAATGATCCATATAACACAGATAAGATGTTTAGCCTGATGACCAATGAAAATGTATGGAGATCCGGTAATGCAGATGTGCCTGGTGTTTATTTTGATGAAGAGAACAGGAGACATTTATTAACTATTCGGCAAGCTCATACAGAACTTGCTTATGAATTAGTACAGGAGAACAGGAAGGAAGAAGCAAGAAAGATACTTGACAGGGCCGACAAGATGTTGCATGAAGATAATTTCGGTTATGGCATGAGTGGAAGGGGTAACCAGCATAACCAGACCTCTATCTTCTTTATGGAAGCAGCTTATGCAGCAGACCATAAAGTACTTGCTAAGAAAGTTTCTGCACAGGTCAAAAAAGACCTCAGACAGCAGATCACTTTCTATGAGTCTTTGGAGGGAAGGAAAGCGGAGAACATGGAACAGGATCTTCAGAAAGCCAGGGCACTATTGCAACAGCTGGAAGAAAGAGAGAAATTCTATGAAGCACCCAAACCTGTAGAAGGAGGAACGACCATCAACAACGATTCCAATCAAAGAAGATAAATTTAAAAATCCCGTCGCTTTGACGGGATTTTTGTTTTCGACAAACGGAGAACCTTATCCGGTTTACTGTCATTAATATTACTGTAACAAGTTTTTGAGTAGTTTACATGTTGTCAGCTCGCACCACGTTTTTGGTTGACACGATTTTATATTATGATAGGTCACCGTTTCATACAATTTGATCCCAATCAGCAGGGAAAATCAAAGTTCGAGCAGATGCTCGACGTATTTATGCAACTACTCAGCTATACGAATGGAGATGCATCAGAAGCGTTGCAGTGGATGAATGAATTGGACAGGCAGTATGGCTTTACAGATGATGAATATGGAATGGGAGATTTTATTGATGACCTGAAACAAAACGGTTATATGGATGAAGATCCGGTGAACGGAAATTTTTCCATCACTTCAAAATCTGAACAAAGCATTCGTAAAAGAAGCCTGGAAGAAATATTCGGAAAGCTGAAGAAAACAAGATCAGGGAATCACCAGACATTTAAACCAGGACAGGGTGATGAGATAAATCCTGAGACACGCCCGTTCCAGTTTGGTGATATGCTGGAGCAGATAGATTTTACTGAAAGTATTCGTAATGCCCAGATCAATCATGGTATTGAAAGTTTTACCATGAGAGAAGATGATCTGCAGATCAGGGAAACAGATTTCAAAACACAAACATCCACTGTTTTGATGATCGATATTTCTCATTCAATGATCTTGTATGGTGAAGACCGAATTACACCGGCAAAAAAAGTTGCTATGGCTTTGAGTGAATTGATCACGACGAAGTATCCAAAAGACACGTTAGATATAGTTGTGTTTGGAAATGATGCCTGGCAAATAGAGATCAAAGATCTTCCTTATTTGCAGGTTGGTCCTTACCATACCAATACGGTTGCTGGTCTTGAATTGGCCATGGATATTTTAAGAAGAAGAAAGAATCCGAACAAACAGATCTTCATGATTACTGATGGTAAGCCAACTTGTTTGAAGATAGGAGGCAAGTACTATAAGAACAGTTTTGGATTGGATAGAAAGGTGGTCAACCGTTGTATTAACCTTGCAGCACAGTGTAAGAAGTTGAAGATACCAATCACGACATTCATGATCGCTTCAGACCCTTACCTGCAAAAATTTGTTCAGGAATTTACCGAGATGAATAATGGTAAAGCATTCTTTGCAAGCCTTGATAAACTCGGTGCTTTTATATTCAAGGACTTTGAAAGTGGGAAGCGGAAAACTGTTTATTAATTTGCCACTAAGGCATGAAGGCACAAGAAGTTAAAAAGCTTATGGAATATCATCATAAACTTTCTGAAAAAGAAGAACTGCTTGCCAAAGAAATTGTAGACTGTGCTTTTAAAGTTCATAAAGCTCTCGGACCTGGTTTGCTTGAAAAGATATACGAAACCTGCTTCTGTCATGAATTATATAAAAAAGGAATAAAGTATCAGAGGCAAGTTGACATTCCAATTGTTTATGACAATATTGTTTTTAATGAGGGATTGCGATTAGATGTTTTAGTAGAAGACTTAATTATTTGCGAATTAAAGGCTGTAGACACTATAAATCCGGTATGGCAGGCTCAAATAATCAGCCATTTGAATCTTACAAAAAAGAGGCTTGGATTTCTAATAAACTTCAATGTTGAGGTTATAAAAAATGGTTTAAAAAGATATATAGTTTAAATCAACAAGGAAAATAGACTTTGTGCCTTATTTTCTTTGTGGCAATACATAAAAATGAACATTCAAAAAATAAAAACCTTAGGCGAATTAAAGAAAGCTGGTTATAAAAGCCTGCAGATAAAAGATGAGATCAGGAAGAACCTGATTGAGAAGATTCGAAATAAAGAAAATCCTTTTACGGGGATTATCGGTTATGAAGAAACAGTTATACCCGATACGGAAAGAGCTTTGCTGAGCCGACATAATATTTTATTCCTGGGATTACGTGGCCAGGCAAAAACAAGAATGGCCAGGCAAATGACTGAATTGCTCGATGAATATATTCCGGTGATAGCAGGTAGTGAAGTGAATGATGATCCATTCAACCCTTTAAGTAAGTTTGGTAAAGACCAGGTTGCTGAACATGCAGATGATACACCTGTACAGTGGTTGCACAGAAGTGAAAGGTATGGTGAGAAATTGGCTACACCTGATGTAAGTGTTGCTGATTTGATTGGTGATATCGATCCGATTAAAGCTGCCAATCTTCGATTGAGTTTCGCTGATGAAAGAGTGATCCACTATGGTATTATTCCAAGAAGCAATCGTGGAATTTTTGTGATCAACGAAATTCCTGATCTGCAGGCTAGAATACAGGTGGCCTTGTTCAATATTTTGGAAGAGGGTGATATACAAATACGTGGCTTCAAACTTCGAATGCCCCTGGATATCATGTTTGTGTTTACTGCCAACCCTGAAGATTATACCAACAGGGGAAGCATTGTTACCCCATTGAAGGATAGAATTCAAAGCCAGATTCTAACGCACTATCCAAAGGATATTGAAACATCGTTATCTATTACTGAACAGGAAGCTGATATTTTAGAAGAGCAAAAAGAGAAAGTAGTAGTCAGCGACATTATAAAACGATTGCTGGAAAATGTTGCCTTTGAAGCAAGAAGCAATGAATACGTTGATAAAAAAAGTGGTGTGAGTGCCAGGCTCACAATTGCTGCATATGAAAATGCGATCAGCGGTGCAGAAAGAAGAGCTATTATTTTCAATGAAAATCAAACACAGGTTTGGTTGAGTGATCTTGTTGGAGTAATACCATCTATCACCGGTAAAATTGAATTGGTGTATGAAGGTGAACAGGAAGGTCCATACCAGGTGGCAGTTAATTTGTTGGATCGTTCGATAAGATCGCAGTTCATACAATATTTTCCAAATCCGGAAGCTACCAAGAAGAAACGAAATACAGGAAAGCCATCACAGCAACAAAAAGCAGAAGAGAGTCCATATAAATCAATTACAAGATGGTTTGATTCGGGTAATCATCTTGATCTGTTGGTTGATATGAAAGATGCTGATAGGATAGTAGCTTTATACAAAGTGGATGGCCTGTTTGCATTTGTAAAAAAGTATTATCCGCAGGCTAATGAAAATGAGACAGCTTTAATGATGGAGTTTGTGTTGCATGGACTTTCTTCTTATTCACTCATTAGTAAGAAGACCATCGAAGGTCGTATCCAGTTCAAAGATCTCGTAGGAAGTATGATGAACTTCAGCCAGATGGACTTTAGCGAAGAAGAAGATGATGATGACGATATTAACGAAGATGACTTCAGGTAAAATAAAAACGGCAGCTATTTAGCTGCCGCCTTTTTATAAAAAAGTGTAATTAAAATTTATAACCAAGAGAGATACCTCCATAATATGGAATAAAGCCTTCTTTACTGATTAACGGGCTAATAAATCCTCTGAAAGTAAAGCCCCCATTTTTGGGTTGTAAACGGTAACCAAATAATAGGTTTCCGAAAGTGGTGCTGAAAGTTTCGTCATCACCAGTGGAAGATCCTTTATAAGATGAAAATGTTGGAGTAATACTTGCACCCAACTCAAAGTAATTCTTTCCATCTTTTCCCATTAGGTAATTGAGTCCGATCGGAACAAAGATCACTGTCGTTTTTCCATCATCAAACCAGTCTCTGAAAGTAAAACCACCAATTCCGATTCTTCCACCTAATCCATCTTCTTTTTTGCTGAAACGTGAATCGAAATTAAAAGAAACAACGCCAGGTCCGCCAAGTTCTGCATAAATTGATTTGGCCGCAGTTTGTGCATCTGATGCAAAGGATAAAACAAGAATACATGCCGTAAGGCTCAGTATTTTCTTCATAGATGTAGTTTTGGTTTAAGACTCAAATATAAGTTTTCATGCTGCTCACAAAAAAGTTAAATGATGTTAACCTCTCTCTCCAGGTCTATGTCAAATTTCTCTTTAACACTGGTGAGTATATCTTCAGACAAGTCATAAATTTCTTTGCCTGTTGCTTTACCATAATTCACTAACACCAAAGCTTGTTTTGTATGACATCCTGCATCATCTTTTCTATAACCTTTCCATCCCAGGTTTTCAATCAGCCAGCCAGCAGGAATTTTTATATGTGTATCACCCACATTATAAAATGGAATTGATGCATCAATCTTCTGTAATCTACTCAATTCTTCTTTCGGCAACGTTGGATTTTTAAAGAAACTACCTGCATTGCCTATATTTTTTGGGTCAGGCAGTTTGGACGAACGAATATTGATCACAGCCTGTGATATAGTTTGTATGGATACTTCACCAGCTCCCATCTTTTCTAACTCCTGTTCAATCGCTCCATAAGAAGTATTGAGTGAAGGTTTTTTATTTAAACGGTAAGTGACATTTAGAATTACGAACTGGTTTTTATACTTTCTTTTAAAAACACTTTCCCTGTAACCAAATTCACAGGCTTCAGCAGGAAATTTCTGAATTGCTTTATCCTTTACATGAAACGCTTCCAGTTCGTAAAAAACATCTTTGATCTCTACACCGTAAGCACCAATATTTTGCATTGGGCTCGCACCAACATTTCCAGGTATAAGACTTAAGTTTTCAAGTCCTGCATAGCCATGCTGTACACAAAACATCACGAACTGGTGCCAGTTTTCTCCGGCTGCAGCCTTCACATAATAATGTTCATCATCTTCATTCACCAGTTCAATTCCTTTCAATTCATTCTTCAACACAAGTCCATCATAATCTTTGGTAAACAAAATATTGCTTCCACCTCCAAGAATGAGTGGAGAGTGATCAGGAGATAGTGGAAAACTTAATCCTTCTTCAAGTTCATCTAAAGAAGTAAAAGAAGCAAATGATCTTGCTGATACATCTATGCCAAAAGTATTATACTGCTTAAGGGATATATTATTTTGTATGTTCATTATGTACTTAGCTTCAGAATTATTATTAAGCTTTACTTGCTCCGATAGTTATCGGAGCGCTCTTATACAATTTGTTCAATATTCACCATTGACCATTCACCATTCACCATTCACCATTCACCCATTAAATCGGGTCAACATCAGGAATAATTTTCACCTGCCTGTATCTCTTATTCGTTTGAATGATCACTACCTGTTGTTCTATTTCCTGCTTGCATTTGTCTATTAGTTGAGAATCTTTAGGAAGCTTCAGTAACAATTCCTGCAGGTACTGGTTTCGCACTTTATTCACCAATGGTTCTGCCGGGCCTGAAATATATTTACTAAAGTTTGCCTTTAATCCCTGCAACATTATGTTTGCCGCTTCTTCTGCAATATGTTGTTCTTTATGCCTGAATATAACCTGTATCAATCTTGAAAATGGTGGGTAGAAGAACTGTTTCCTGTTCTCTACCTCAAATTCGTACAGCTTATCAAAATTATGTTCCTGCACAAACTGCAATACAGGATGAGTCGTATTACTCACCTGCACCAGTACTTTTCCTTTTCCATCTTTTCGTCCTGCTCTTCCACTTACTTGCTCCATCAATTGAAATGCTCTTTCGTTTACACGGAAATCTGTAAAATTTAAAATGCCATCAGCATCCAAAATGCCAACGAGATTCACATGTTCAAAATCAAGCCCTTTTACTACCATTTGTGTGCCGACAAGAATATCGATCCGTTGTTGTTCAAATAATTTGATCAGGGCATCGTGATCGTGTTTGCCTTTAATGCTGTCATAGTCCATTCTTGATATCCTGGCTTGCGGAAATTGTTCGGCTATCATTTCTTCTATCTTCTCTGTCCCGAAATTTTTTTGCATGAAAGTGTGACTACCACATGCAGCACAGGTTTGTAAAACCGGATATATACTACCACAATAATGACAGGTTAATTTGTTTTTAGCTTTATGAAAGGTGAGTGAAACATTGCAATGATGGCATTGAGGTATCCAGCCACAAACACCACAGATCATATAAGGTGAATATCCTCTCCGGTTTTGAAAAAGTATCACCTGTTTTTTTTCATCCAGGCTTTTCTGAATGCCTTCTACCAGTTGTGGTGTTACAGCGATCTTTCCTTTCTGCTTCGTTGCAACCGTTTTTACATCAATTAATTCCAATACCGGCATTTCTACCTGACCGAACCGTTCATTCAATTTGACGAGGCCGTATTTGTTTTGTTTGCAGTTGAAGAAACTCTCTATGGATGGTGTGGCACTACCTAATAATACTTTTGCTTTGAATAATGATGCATAATAAATGGCTGCATCTCTGCCATGATACCTTGGTGCAGGATCCTGTTGTTTGTATGAAGGATCATGCTCTTCATCAACGATGATCAATCCCAACTCCCGGAAAGGAAGAAACAACGACGATCTAGCTCCAAGCACCGCTTTTATTTCACCCGTTTTTACTTTGTTCCAGATCTCAACTCTTTCATTTGGGTTGAACTTTGAATGGTAAATAGCGATATGTCCGCCGAAATGTTTTTGTAATCTTCTTATTACTTGTGCAGTTAAGGCTATCTCCGGTAACATGTATAATACCTGTTTTCCTTCGTTGATAGCCTGTTCTATCAGGTTCACATAAATCTGTGTTTTACCACTGGAAGTTACACCATGTAACAAACAAACCTGTTTCTCATTAAAGATCTGTTGTACTTCATCTAATGCAGTTTGTTGTGCAGGAGATAAAGTGAAATCCATATTCAGATCTTTCGGTAGACTTTTGATTCTGTCTGTAGATCTTTTTTCTGTAATGAGTATTTGCTTTTCAACCAGGCCTTTTAACTGTGCTGCTGTTGCATTTGATTTCTTCAGCAACTCTGGCTGTATTACTTCACCTTCTGTTTTTATTAAGTGAAGATAGGAGAGCAGCAACTCCATTTGCTTTGGTGCTTTACTCCAGTTGTTCAATAACTCAGATAATTTTTCCTCGTTGTTGTATGTTGGGTTCAGCCTGATGAAAGTTTCTTTTTTCTCTTTATATTTTTCCTGCAGGTTCTCCCACACATAACAAACATTCTTCTCAATCAGTTTTTTTATTACTGGGTAAACATGAGAAGCATCCAGTATCTGCTGAACTTCACTTAACCTTAATTCCTTTTTTAATTCAAGTGCTTCAGCAATCACATATTCATCATCACTTAGGCCGGTATAATCATCTCCAAACTCATCATTCCAGATAAGAATTGTTTCGCTGGATAATTTCAGGTTAGCCGGAACTGCGGCCTGCATTACTTCTCCTTCACTGCACATATAATAATGTGCCATCCATTGCCAGAGTAAAAGCTGTTCTTTGTACACCAGTGGATCTGAATCCAATACATTCAATATCTCTTTTGGCTTGAAGGATTCAGGCTTATCAGATGATATGGTTTTTACCAATCCTGAATATTTTTTATTCTTACCAAGTATCACTTCAACACGAACACCAGGCTTTATTGTTTGCTGAAATTGTTCCGGTATTTCCCAGGTATAATTCTTTGGTAAGGCCAATGGAATGATCACTTCAGCATATTGCCTTTCACGAGGTGAGGAAGTAAAAAGTTCAGTGTTTTCTGAAGAGTTCATCGGTATGACGAAGATAATGATGGAACGCTAAGAAAAGATGCCATAGAAACGGAACTAAGAACTGAGCCCCGATAGCTATCGGGGCAACGAAGTTCCTATGAAATACCTGGGCTGGTATCATAATTCCTATACCTTCTCATTCCGGCATCCATTGCATCGTATACTATTTGCTTTAACGCTTTCACATCCTGCATAGACAGTCCGTCAACAGGTATTTCGGCAAGATGTACCACACGATTAGGACCAGGGGTGAGATTTAAGATGCCTCGATAATCAAGTCGTTCCAGGGTATCAATGAATAACAAAGGTTTGATGGGTGTTTGCATTTCTATAGCAAGTCGGAAAGCACCATCATAAAAATCTTTTAACGGTTCTCCTGTTTCGTTGAATGTGCCTTCAGGAAAAATAAAAATGGAGATATTTCTCTTGAGTGCAGATTTCAAAGCCCTTACACTTCTTGCTCTTGCTTCAGGACTTCTTCTGTCAACCAGCACTACGGCTATGCGATAAACCCATCCAAAGATTGGGATTTTCACCATTTCATACTTACCTAAAATTCTTATTGGCTGATGAATGGCCAATAGAACAGGAGGGATGTCCATGTAGGAAATATGATTGGCAACAAAAATGTACTGCTTGCTTTTATTGTCCGGTGCTTCGTAAATGTCCTCGTGCCGTACACCAATTAACAGGTACCAGGTGTAAAATAAGAATCCATAGCATTTGTACATCATGTTACCACCATACACTTTTCCAAAAAGACTGCCGATGAGCGTTAATGGCAAAGCAATGGTGACACATACGATAAAAACCAAAAAAGCGTATACCGAATACAGTAGTTGTAGAAGCCTCATCATGATAAAGATAGCAGAGTTTAAGGCTCAACAACCACCTGTGATATACTGTACGCTTCTGCCTTTGCTGCGAAATGTTGTTTGGTGAAAGTCCAGGTTTCTTTGAAGAATTCAGAATAGCGGTAATGGTCTAATGAATCTTCACTTAACCAGTGGCTGTATGTAAAGTATACGGTGGGATGATGTTTGTCCTGCCATAATTCAAGATGCATGCAGCCAGGAAAGTTCCGGATCATACTTTTTCTTTCATGAAAGAATGCGAGAAAGCTTTCAACAGCATCTTCTTTGAAGGTCATCTTAACGATCCTGATGAGCATCTTGAGTCTTTATTATTTTTTTGTTCCTGATACCCACAGCCAGGTAAACCCATCCAAGTATAAAGAAAACACCACCGATGGGTGTGATTGGACCGACCCATCCAAAATCTGCCGACTCAATTGCAATGCTGAGTGTAAGAAGATAAAGTGAACCGCTAAATAGAAGTATTCCCAACAAGAAAAACATGCCTGCTATGCTGATCCATTTGTTTGGATATGATTTGTACATCATTCCGGTAATCGCCAGTGCAATTACATGGTAGAACTGGTAACGAACAGCTGTCTCAAAAGTCTTTACTGCTTTTTCTGTAACCGAGCTTTCCAGCTTGTGTGCACCAAATGCACCCAATGCAACTGTGATGGCGGCAAGAATAAATGCGGTAGTTAAATATCCTCTATGCATGTTTATAATCTTTTATTATGGAGAGCAGGTGTTGTTCGTTTATTGTTTCGCCTCGTAAAATATGTTTCGCTTTGTTATAAAATGGATCACGTTCTGCTCTTTTTTCTTGAAGAAAAGCCTTCATTTTTTTATCACTCATTTTTGATATCAACGGTCGATGTGCCTTTTCAGGAGTCAATCGTTTGACCAATATGTCAAGAGGTTCATCGAGCCAGATCGTAAGGCCCTGAGCATTCATCCAGTCTATATTGTCAAAAAAGCAGGGAGTGCCACCACCGGTAGCCAGAATAAAATCATCTTTATCTGCAAACCATTTCAGCACGATAGATTCCATTTTCCTGAAATGCTCTTCACCACTTTCTTTAAATATCTGTTGAATGGACCTGTCTTCCACACCTTCTATCAGTTGGTCGAGATCGTATCTCTGCAATTTCAGTTTACCGGATAACTTATTCATCCAGTAGTTTTTGCCGGAGCCCATCATGCCGATGAGGAAGATTTTCATTAGGGTTGACTGTTTCTGGGCTTAACTAAATGCATTCATACCGGTAACATCCATTCCGGTTATCAGTAAATGAATATCATGGGTTCCTTCATAAGTGATCACACTTTCCAGGTTCATCATATGACGCATAATGCTGTATTCACCAGTGATTCCCATTCCACCCAGCATTTGCCTTGCATCTCTTGCAATATTGGTTGCTATCTCACAGCTGTTTCTTTTGGCCATCGATACCTGTTGTGGTGTGGCTTTGCCTTCATTCATCAACACACCCAATCTCCACACCAGTAATTGAGCTTTGGTGATCTCAGTGATCATCTCAGCTAATTTCTTCTGCTGTAATTGAAATCCACCGATCGGTCTTCCAAACTGCTCTCGTTCTTTACTGTATTGCAAAGCCGTATCATAACAATCCATTGCTGCACCCAAAGCACCCCAGGCAATGCCGTAACGGGCTTTTGTTAAACAGCCTAAAGGACCTTTCAAACCTTTTACATTGGGAAAAATATTTTCCTTAGGCACTTTTACATTATCAAAAACCAACTCACCAGTTGCTGATGCTCTTAAGCTCCATTTGCCATGAGTAGTTGGTGTTGAAAATCCTTCCATACCTCTTTCTACGATCAGGCCATGTATTACTCCTTCTTCATTTTTTGCCCACACTACTGCTACCTGTGAAAAAGGAGCATTGCTGATCCACATCTTGGCACCATTCAATATCACATGATCACCGGCATCTTTAAAATTGGTTAACATGCCTGCAGGATTACTTCCATGATCTGGTTCTGTTAATCCAAAACATCCCAGCCATTCTCCACTGGCCAGTTTTGGTAAATATTTTTTCTTCTGCTCCTCACTACCATATGCATAAATGGGATACATCACCAATGATCCCTGCACCGATGCTGTTGAACGTACACCACTGTCGCCTCTTTCCAGTTCCTGCATCATCAGGCCGTAAGAAATATAATCGAGTCCACCACCACCATATTCTTCCGGTACAGTTGGACCAAAAACTCCCAGATCACCCATTTGTTTTACGATCTGCTGTGGAAATTCGGCTCTCTGTGCATAATCTTCAATAATAGGAGAGATGTCCTTCTTCACATAATTACGAACCGCTTCACGAATATGTTTGTGTTCATCAGTCAGCAATTCATCTATACCAAAGTAATCGGGAGATTGAAATGTATCCGTTTTAGCAGCCATCGTAGATTGATATTTTAAATTATAAACTTCGTGTTTCTATGTGTCTTTGTGCCTTCGTGGTTCCACAAATCATAAAAACTATATGTTCCTATGTTACTTAATGTCTTGGTGGTTCCGTTCAACAAAAATAAGCCTCTGCAGTTAAGTAGTTTTTCTTTTATTTACACATAAAATGCCCGCAATGAAAAAGTTATTACTCTCATTTGTAATGGTGGTACTTGCTTCTGTATTATTTGCCCAGCAAAAAGAAGAAAAGAAGCCTATTGAACAGATCAGGAAATACTGGTTCGTGATGCTGAAAACAGGGCCCGACCGTACACAGGACTCTGCCACAGCAGTTAAATTGCAGCAAGGTCATATTGCCAATATTGATCGGTTATATTATGAAGGAAAGATCAAGGTAGCCGGGCCTTTTGGTGAAAAAGGTGACTGGAAAGGAATATTCATCTTTGATGTGGAAACAAAAGAAGAGGTAGAAACATTGTTGAAGACTGACCCTGCTATTGCAGCCGGAAGACTGGCTTACGATATCAAGCCATGGTACACAGCACCCATTGGGAGTTTTGTTCCGGGTAAACCAAAAAAGGATTGATGCTATTTAATCTGCTGTATAAGAGAGTGCCTCATAAAATAATTTGATTGTTTATTTCGGTGAATCAATCTCCTTCGTCGATTTGACACAAGGAACGATGATATGAAATACTATAGTTTCCAAAATACTCCAATGAAAAAAGCGTACCTCTCATTAGCTGCATTAATCTCATGCTTAATAGTCTTCGGCAATGCTGCCATGCCGGGTATGTGGAACACAGGACATGGTGGAAGATTTATTCCATTGTTCAAAGAAGACAGTGTGCATCTTGGTAAGATACAGATGCAACGGGAACTGGTACTGATCAATTTATATCCTGGTTTTGCTGCAGTAAAAGGGGAGTATTGGATGTACAATACCACGGATAAACCTGTGACAATGAGAGTAGGTTATCCCATCAATGGAAGATATGAAGCAGACCTGGTAGAGAATGTGATGTTCAATGACCTGCATAAGCTCAGGGCTTTGGTAAATGATCAGCCGGCAAACGTCGTTAGGGCTGCAGATGGTTATGATTCAGTTTATCGGGAGATCGATAAGATGCAAATGGAGAACTGGTATTATTTCACCTGCACTTTTGCACCGAAGCAACTTACAAAGATCACGATCTATTTTCTTACCAACAATAACGATGCAACACTTGGCAGGGGATACGGAAGAGATAAAGGAAATGCATTCGCTTACATCCTGGAAACAGGAAGGGCATGGGCCGGAAAGATTGAAAGCGGCCAGGTGTTTATTAAATTGAATGATGATCTTTCCCTGGAAGATCTTAAAGGTGTATACCCGGTAAACACTTTGTTGGGAGATAATAAACATTTGCAATTTGCTTTTACCAATCTCGAACCTGATTCAACCAACAATATCCTGCTCTGGTATGATGGAGGAAAGAAAGATGGGTTTTCTTTTGATAAAGTATTGAATAATTCCGATCAGTATTTCAGGGACCTTGATCGGTTTCCCTTAGCAGAATTTGAAACCAGCAGCTTTAAGAAAGTAAACAAAGATGATTTTAACCCGCATGATAGTGGATTAACATGGTTGTGGGTGATATTGATCGGTATTGCAATACTGGCATTAGCTGTACTCGGAGGAATAATCTATCTTATTTATAGGTTGATAAGGAGAAATAAGAGAAACAAAGATAAACAGGTAAAGCTTTAAATCATCTTTGCGACTTAACTCCTTTGCATCTTTGCGTGAAACAAATGCTTATTCAAAAAATATTCTTACCGTCTGGTAAAACCATTTATTCTGTGTAGCAGTATTGTGTTGTTTTTCTGAGAAGCCCTGCAAGCCAAAAAGACCTGCCATCTTTCCCCCACTCATGGCAATTTCTAAGTACCCGGCAGAATTGAACCATGCAAGCAATTCTCCCTGGTTCACAGAAGAGTAGTTATCACTAAGCGTTTCAATTACTTCTCTTGTAAAAACGATCTTGAATTTCCTGCCTTTGCGTTGTTCTTCAAATTCCTCCCTGGTAATATTCACCACCACGTTCTCGAAATTATCAATGAAGATGATCTGTCCTTCTATCCAGTCTGCACCGATGGTTGAACGCAAAGGATATTTTTCCACTATATCGGTTACAGGTACACCAATTTCTTCCATTGCAGTTCCTGTAAATAATTTACCAAAAGCTGTAGCTACGGTTCGTGTAAAATCCAATATCCCTTTCGATGCAGTAATAACCGGCAATGAAACAATCTGTTTCGGTTTTGACCCGGTGATCATTGTGAGTACACCGTTGTTCGGGCAGGCAATAAACTGGTCGTTATGATAAGCCAATAGCATTTCTTTGGGTTGTTCATCAAAGAGATTTACGATCACCAGGTGAAATGTTTTTGCGGGAAAATGTTTGAATGCACCGGAACATATATATCCTGCCTGCAGGTAATTGTAAGGAGAGAGATAATGTGAAATATCTACAACATTACAGTTTGCATCGGCTGCAACAAATTGCCCTTTGATAGCACCAACAAGATAATCCTGCTGGCCAATATCTGTTGTGAGGGTTAGAATGGGCATGAATTATTTTACCAGTTTTCCGTTCTTATAGAAAAACTTTCTCACCAGTTTATCTGCAAGTGAAGGAAAGAAACGGTTCATGAAGATAGCCCTCTTGCCGGTGAATGTAAGCACCAAAGTTCTTTTGCGTTTTTCTATTGCGTTAAGAATGTGTTTTGAACACGCTTCGGCACTCATCATACTGCCTTCATCCATCGGGGTTTCACCCTGTGGCCTTGCATCTTTATTCAATGCAACATTCCTGATGTTAGAACTGGTGAAGCCCGGGCAAACCCACATTACATTAACACCTGATTCTAAAAGTTCAGTTCTCAGTACTTCAAGAAAACTGTTCACTGCTGCTTTGGATGCAGAGTAGCCAGTTCTTCCGGGTAATCCTCTATAACCTGCAATAGAAGAAATACCGGCAATTGTTCCTTTAGTTTTAACGATGTATGGCAATGCTCTTTTAGAACAATAAACAGTACCCCAGAAATTGATATCCATTACCTGTTTGATTGTTTCAATATCTGTTTCCGCAAATTCTGCCCTCATTGATATACCGGCATTGTTGATAAGTATATCAATTTTTCCATATGCTTTAATAACAGCGTCAATAAAATTGTTGCAATCCTGCTCTTTACTCACATCGGCAGTATAAATAAACAAGTCATCATTTGGGTGAAAGGATTTGAGCTGGTAAAGCTTGTCATGGTTCCTGCCACAGGTTGCAACTCTTGCTCCATTGGTCAAAAGCAGTTGTACCAGGGCTTTCCCGATTCCGTCTGATCCACCTGTAACTACTACAACCTTATCTTTGAAATACATAATAACCTGTTAATGCGGCAAAAATAACGTTGTGGTTTTGTTTTTGTTTACAAAGTGAATAAGCAGTGTGAATATTTTTTTATTTAAAAGTTTGAAGCGATTGTGTTTCCCCTTATTTTTGCACTCCCAATTACGAAAGTACTCACGAAGACAAGTAAAAAAGTCTAAGTAATACCTTCGTAAAACGGAAAACAGGTAACACTGTTTGAAGTATTAGGAATGATTCCGTAGCTCAGTTGGTAGAGCAATACACTTTTAATGTATGGGCCCTGGGTTCGAGTCCCAGCGGGATCACTTACAAAGTTTCAGTACACTTCATTAGCCCTGAGAATTAGTCATTCTCAGGGCTTTTTGTTGCTGGTTGTTCACCTGGTTTAGTTTGACCTTGCATTTTTCCAAACACCTCCAGGATGACTCGCAGGCTCGTCATGGACGGAGTTTTTCACGCAAAGTTTATTGTTTTTGTTTTGGTGTGACACACTAATCTAAGGATGTAGACGCAGCAATTTGAGAACACTGAAACGCAAAGGTCGCAAAGGGATGACTCGCATGGCTCGTCATAGCGGAAGTTTTTCACGCAAAGTTTATTGGTTGTCTTTTTTATGCGAGATGCTGTTGACAAGGGGAAAGAGACTGAGGGTTGTGAAGGTTGAAACGTAAAGGACGCAAAGGGATGACTCGCATGGCTCGTCATTGGCTAACCTGTTAGGTTTGGATGCTCGGGTGGTGAAGCGGATATGTGCTGTAAAACCCTGAAGCTGGAACCTGACAGGTTGAGGGGTGGGGTTATAGTGGCTTATTGTTGGAGGGTGAGGCGAGAGGTGATGGAGGGAGTACTCTATAACTACTCTGTAAGTGCTCTATAAGTACTCTATAACTACCCTGTAATATAACTTTTGATGAACGGGTAAGTCAATATGTGCAGAGGGAGTACCTATGTTTTTTTCGAATA
>JAKFCX010000004.1:0-28086 GCA_036676415.1 Chitinophagaceae bacterium | reverse complement strand
CGGATCTCATTTTATTATCAATATTCACTCATTGTATAACCGTTTGATATTTTTTTTAAATAAGTACAAAGGTTATGCAAAAGCTTATTCGCTCTATCTAAGATCAAGAATACACAAGCGCTGTTATTTTGGCCCTTTTACAGGTGAGTTTGGACATCTGCTTGGTCACAACCTTCCCTTTATAGCACATCTTTATAGCAAAGGAGTTAAGGTTGAATTTTGTGGATTGGATATTCACAAACCTTTTTTTGTTGATGAGTCAGGAAATTCAAATGTTTACTCGTATACTGAAGTGAGAGACTTTTTTAACGAATCTGCTCCGAATTGCAACAGAGCGGAAGAGCCAGATGACGTTAAGGCAATTACTTCCGGGTTTAAGAGCCTGGCTCAAAAATCCACCTTTCCATATTGGGATAATAAAGACGAGCAATATTATTTCTATGCTTTCAGGTGGTGGGTAAAGTTCAATGGATTTAATAAGGTGTACGATCTGTCTAAGGTTTACAGAACTAAAAGTGAAAATTCGGCTGTAATATTTCCAAGGAAATGGAACAGCAATTCTCCATTTGAAAAACAATTAGAGAATAATGGAGAGCAGTGGAATTATTTTGAGATAGCTAATACCATATCACCCTATTTCGATAAGGTATATGTAATAGGACATCCTGTGTTTAGCGATATTAATTTTAATTCTTTTGGGAATGTGGAAGTGCATTTAACACAAAATAACAACGTTATCCTGGAAAAATGTTCTAATAGCAAATTAATCATAACACCACACTCAGGGGCCGTTTATTTGGGTGAATATACAAATTGCCAGGTCTTGATAATATATAAGGGCGGCAGGGTAATAGGCGAAATCGAGATAACAAATAAGTTTAAAAGGAAGTTGGGTAATAAGTATCCTTTTCAATATGCGTATACACTTAACGAGATACAAAATTTTGCCAAACAGTATGAAGCGATTAGAGATTGATTATTCATTAGGTGTTATGGATGCACTTGTTGGTATTGCAAGGTATAATTTCGTAAACCGTGTTATTAACAATGCTCAACTCAAAGTGCTGGATTATGGATGTGGCTCTGGCTACGGTTCCAGGATTTTAAAAGAAAAATTTCAGGATGTTACGTCTTTTGATATTTATCCGGATGACTATACTCCAAAAGATGTTGAGGTATGCCAGGATGTATCAAAACTGAACCGGGAGGAGTTCGATATCATTACCTGTTTCGAGGTGATTGAACATTTAGATAAAGATCAGCAAGATCAACTAATGAATAAACTTCATTCTTTATTATCGCCTTCAGGAACATTATTTATTTCTACAGTCAGAAAAATTGATCCGCCACCTACTGAGAACCGAAGAAAAGAACACGTAAGGGAATTGAGTTTTGAAGAACTTTTCACTTTTTGCGATTCAAGGTTCAATGCCATCTACACTTTTGGACAGGTTGATCAAACAATAACTACTTTCCATAAAGACAATCATTATCATTTCGTTTTCATTTGCACTAACAAGAAGTAATGTTATTAAAGATCATAGCCCAGTTTGCTGAGCGTTCAAAAAACTTAAAAGTAGCGGTGATTGGTGAAACGATCACTGATGAATTTCACTATGTAAGTTACGAGGGACAGTCAATGAAATCAATATGCCCTGCTTTCAGGCTCACAGGAAAAAAAATTGTTCAGGCTGGCGGTGCAGCTGCGATTGCCAATCATTTAAAGGACTTTGTAAAATCAGTAGAACTTATATCTAATTCACCCGAAGAGATTATTAAAACAAGATATATTGATGAAGCTGATGAAAAGAAGCATGTAGAGATAAACGCATTCAATTTACAGAATGGGCCTTTAGATGTGGATGTAAACGATTATGATGTAGTGATTGTTGCAGATTTTGGTCATGGTTTCTGTAACAATCTCAACATTAAAGACGGATTTCATTTGATGTGTCAGACCAATTCAAACAACTTTGGTTTTAACCGTGTGTCAAAATGGCGATCTCACAAAAAAGCATCTGTTTGTATCGACCTGAGAGAGGCCAGTCTTCAGTTAAATAAAAAAATCAATTTTCAGAATCAGGCGGAGATAGATCAGTTGTATAACTACGAACTGAATACAGAGAAATTGTTTATTACGCTGGGAAGTAAAGGTTCTTTCTTTTATGATGGGAAAAATATGCAAACCCATCATTCTTATAAAAGTAACATCGTAGATACTATCGGAGCGGGAGATACATATTTTGCCTTTTCATGCATTGCATCACATGTGTTAGACAGTGATTTCATGACCATCCCCTCATTGGCAGCAAGCCTTTCTACAACGTGGCTCTGTAATGAGCAATCTGTCAACATCCAAAATCTAAGAACTCATGCAGCTCAATTTATATAAGCATCACTTTCATTCTTATTTCGATTTGCCTGTTGTAGAAGAAAGTATAAAACAAGCTATCTGCGTGATAAAAGAATCCAATAGAATATTTTTTATTGGTAACGGAGGATCAAATGCTGTGTGTTCACATATGATGGAAGATTTTGCAAAAGTTGCAGGGTATGAAACATTTAGTTTTTCAGATGCTACCCTGATTACTTGTCTTGCCAACGACTATGGATATGAAAGAGCTATGGAAGAATGGCTTAAGATATTTTTTAAAAAGGGAGATCTTTTGGTGGCGATAAGCAGTTCTGGAGAATCGAATAACATACTTAACGCCGTAGATTTTGTTACATCCCGGCAGGGTAATACTATTACACTATCAGGTTTTAGCGAAGAGAACCAGTTAAGCAAAAAAGGGAAAGTCAACTTTTGTATCCCTGTTAAAAACTATGGTATAGTAGAATGTTACCACCAGGTGATTTTGCACATCATTTTAGATTCACTTAATGAAAACTAAAGTTTTAATTACAGGGGTTGCCGGTTTTATTGCATCGAACCTCCTCGATTATCTGATTGCAAATACTGATTGGGATATTGATGGAGTTGATAATATTTCTACCGGAACAGTTGATAATATCGCCAGTCACCTGGCAAACACACGCTTTCAATTCTTTCAACAGAATTGTTCAGATATAAAATCGCTGTTACAGTACAAATATATTTTTCACCTGGCTGCTTTGCCCCGAATTCAACCAAGTTTCATATATGTTAACCAGCATATTAATGCTAATCTGAACGAATCAATTCACTTGTTAGAGTTAATGATTAAGGAGAATCACTTTCCCAGATTTGTTTACAGCAGTTCCAGTGCAGTATATGGCACGCCAACATTGATTCCCACCCCTGAAACTGAAAGCATTAAATGCTTGAGTCCGTATGCATTTCAAAAATATGAAGTAGAGAAATACCTGGAATTGTTGTCAGCTAGATATCCCTTTGATTATGTAAGTCTCCGATACTTCAATCCTTATGGACCAAGAAGCTTTAATCCTGAAAACAAATTCAATGCTTATAGCAGTGTGATTGGAATATTTCTACATAGAAAACACTTGAATCTTTCGCTACAGGTAACGGGAGATGGTTCCCAGCAAAGAGATTTTATTCATGTAATGGATCTTGCAAAAGCAAATTATTTAGCTGCTACTCACCCGGAAAAGATCAATGGTTCTTTTAATATCGGGTATGGTGCAACAATAAGTATTCTTGAACTTGCAAAAATGATCAGTGATATGATAGAATTCGTTCCTGCAAGAGAAGGAGAAGCAGAAATTACTTTTGCAGATATTTCTAAAGCAAAAGTTTCACTGGAATGGTATCCAGATTACAAGTTGTCTGACTATCTGATTGAATCAGCCTAAACGTGAAGAACAAAGAAAAGTGGATCCAGAAGTCTTTCTTGAAAGACAAGCGTGGAAAGATCATCGGCACTCACATGCATAAGATAATTGGCCCTGCTTATGAACAGGTGATTAAACAGCATGCAAGTGGAGTTTTAGCAGATATTGGTTGTGGTGAGGTGCCTTATTACTTTATTTATAAAGACCTTGTGACTGATAACATATGTATAGATTGGAAAGTACTTGGAAGCAAAATATCCTATCTCGATTACACAGCTGATCTTAATCACGAGAAGTTACCGCTTCAGTCGGCTTCAGTTGATACCGTACTTTGTACAGATGTACTTGAGCACATTAAACACCCGGAACAGCTTTTTACTGAAATGTCCAGGATACTTGTTCCTGGGGGTAAATTAATTCTTACCGTTCCGTTTATGTATTGGCTGCATGATACACCAAATGATTATCACCGGTATTCAAAATACAAGCTAAAGGATTTTTGTGAAAGGAATGGTCTTAGCGTTCATTCCATTTGTGAATATGGAGGGTTGCCAGAGATTGTTTATGATATTGTATGGAAAGGATTTACTTATTATCCATTACCATTCAGGAAATTCATTTTGCCTGCATGGAAAATATTGGGATGGGGTCTTTCAAGGTTCAATACTGTCAGGCGAATTTCTTTAATGACCAAAAGAGAATTTCCATTGGGCTACATTTTAGTAGCTGAAAAACAAACAATATGATCATCGGCTTTACATGTGGCGTTTTTGATCTGTTTCATCCGGGCCATGTTTTGATGCTGAAAGAATGTAAGCAGCACTGTGATCATTTAATTGTAGCATTAAACAAAGCAGAAAATATTTCTCCTGAAATCAATCCCGGCAAAAGAAAACCACTTTACACATTTGAGGAGCGATTAATGATAATTGCAAGTTGCCGCTATGTTGATGAAGTGATTGGATACAATTCTGAAGATGAACTCTATCAGATGCTGCGAGCTAAAGATATTGATATACGCTTTTTAGGTGATGACTATATTGGTAAAACAATTACAGGAGCTGATCTTGGCATTAAGCTGCATTTTACAGACAGGTCTCACGGGTATTCTTCCACGGAAATTTTTAAGCGATTAAGTAATTTATAATTGATCTTGAGTATACACGATAGTGGATACAGGCAATGCAGTATGTCAGTGATGGATAATATTGCTGATCCCGATATTACATTTGATGAGCACGGTGTTTGTAATTATTACTATCAATACCAGGAAGCAGAAAAATTATTTGTAAAAAAAGGTAGGGACGGAGCAAGAGAACTTCAACTTATTATTGAAAGAATTAAGCATGATGGAAATGGGAAAAAGTATGATTGTATTCTTGGTGTGAGTGGTGGGGTTGACAGTACCTATCTGGCTTTATTGGCGAAGCAGTATGGCCTCAGGGTTTTGTGTGTTCATTTCGACAACGGCTGGAACTCAGAGCTGGCAGTTCAAAACATTGAGAATATTATCAATAAATGTGGCTTTGATCTTTACACGTATGTTATTAAGTGGGAGGAATTCAGGGATATTCAACTTTCATATTTTAAGGCAAATGTTATAGACATTGAAGCGGTAACTGATATTGCAATAGCTGCGGCATTGGATAGGATATGTGTAAAGTATGAAATAAAACATGTACTGGTAGGGATGAACGTGGCTACAGAAATTACTTTACCGAGTGCATGGATTTGTAAAAATGTATCTAACCTTAGAGCGATCCATAAAAAATTCGGTTCAATCCCACTGAAGTCTTATCCTGTTATGAGTCCGATACGCAGGAGGATTTTTGCCAGGCAGAAACCTTTTCAAAATTGGTTGTTGTTAAACTATCTCGATTATAATATTGCAAAGGCAAGAAAGGAAATACAGGAGCAATTAAACTGGAGAGATTACGGGGGGAAACATTATGAGTCAGTGTTTACACGATTTTACCAGGGACATGTTCTGCCTATAAAGTTTAAAGTGGATAAGAGAAAAGCTCATCTATCTAACCTGATTTTTTCTGGTCAGCTTACTAAAACTGCAGCGATTTACGAGCTGGAAAAGCCAATGTACCCTGAAGAAACATTCCAGAAAGATTATGAATTTGTTTTAAAGAAATTAGGCTTTACCAAAGCTGAGTTTGATGCATACCTGAATGCTCCTGGGGTGCCTCACAACGAATTTGCTACTAGCCTTTCTTTATTTGATGAACTTCCCTATCTAAGACCGCTAAAGAAAATATTCTGGATGAGGGAGCAATGGGTTAGGCTTACTACTATATGAGATTTGAAAATAAAACCATATTTATCATTTCTTATGAAGAGTGGGGTGATATGCTGATGTCGAAGCATCACTATGCTATTGAATTAAGTAAGAGAAATAATAAGGTTTATTTCATAAATCATCCTGATAGGAAACATCGATTGAAAAGAGGGGAGATTCGAATACTCAATACGAGTTATAAAAATTTGTTCTCGGTTCATCATAGATTGCTCTTTCCTTATTTTATAAAGTTTAAGGCGAAAAGATTTTATCATTTTCTGGTAGGTTTGCACCTTCAAAGACTAATCAGGAAACTTTCAACTTATCCTGATATTGTCTGGTCTTTCGATGCCGGAAATTCATTGGCTTTGTCTCATTTTTCGAAAGCAGCATTAAGAATATATATGCCCGTTGATGGACCTTTTGGGCATAAACATGAGTTGGATGCAGCAAATAAAGCAGATATTATTATTTCCGTTACCGAGAACATTCTGGGAAGATACAAAAGCAAAGCAGTTCCAAAATTGTTAGTGCATCATGGTGTTGCAGACCTTTTTATCAATGATAATGTCAATATAGATCATCCGAAATCCAATTCTGTTCATGTTGGATATTCGGGAAGTCTGATTAGGAATGATATCGATTTTACGATTATTCGATCTATTATTAAAGATCATCCTAAAATAATATTTGAATTTTGGGGCGAAATCGATCCAGCAACATCTACCATACATTTTCAGCAGGATGTTAGCGACTCCACATTGCAGTTCCTTGATTTTTTGCGAGCAACTTCTAATGTTATTTTACATGGGCCAACACCTCCTGAAATTTTGGCAAAGGGATTAAAGAGAATGGATATTCTATTGGTGGCGTATGATGTGAAACAGGCACAGAATTCCCATAAGATACTCGAGTACCTGGCAACCGGAAATGTAATTGTGGCTTCATTTATTAAAGCTTATGAAAGTAAAACAGGGTTAATAGAAATGGTCGACGATCCTTACAGTAATGATATGCTAAAGACATTATTCGAAAGAGTGATTAATGGATTGGATAAATACCAGGTTGAAAAAAAGAGACAGCTGAGAACGAATTATGCCAGGCAATATACGTACAGCAAACTCTTAAGACAAATTGAGAATAGGTTGCCAGACCTAGGTGACAGATGATTGCAAAGTTTAAAAATTTATTCTCCAGGATTTTCTTGCGAAAGATTGAACTTGAGTTAGCAGAAATAAGGTCTTTTTGCTGGCAATCAGGGAAACACCTTTCTCAGTTGCATGAAGCAGAGTTGCGGAGAGATATTTTGGAAATGCAACCATCATCTCTCATCCAATACGGCTTTTCCGTTTATAGCCAGAACGATGAGGATGGCATAATACAGCACATCTTCGATAAGTTAGAAATTCAATATCCCAACTTCATTGAGTTCGGCGTGGGAATTACGGAAAACAACTCGCTTTATTTGCTTACGAAAGGATCCAGGGGAGTCTGGGTTGACGGTAATTTTGGTGATGCAAAATCTCAGGTGAAATCCTCCCGACTTAAAATGATTGAACGATTTATTAAGAAAAGCAATGTACTTTCTGTTATGGGGGAAGCATTGATTTTCTTACAGATTAATTCGGCTGAACTGGATTTCATCTCAATAGATATGGATGGTAACGATTTCTACTTTGTTGAAGAAATAGTTAAAGGGGAAATCTATCCAAAATTATTTTGCCTGGAGTATAACGCTAAATTCAGGGATGCATACGTGAAGATTGATTATAACGATAGTCACACATGGGCTGGTGATGACCATTTCGGTTGTAGTTTAATGGAATATGTTCGCCTGTTAAAAGATCATTACACGCTTATTGCATGTAATATAACTGGGGCTAATGCATTTTTCATTCGGAACGATTACAAAGAAAAATTTCATGCTGCTGATCCCATGGTTATTTACCAGCCCGCCCGATATTATTTCAGCCCGATGAGCAAAGGACATCAATCATCTATTAAATACATACAGGAGTAAACAAATCGTGTTCGGACAAATCATTAATAGTCTTTTGGGTTTGGTGAATTTACGGATGGTCAATCTTAAATACCGGCTCCCGGCTTTTAAAAACAAAGATTCTGTTTTACACATGAGTTTTGATCATGTTTTAGCAGATTATCTTCTTCATCATTCTACTGGAACTGATCTTAACTTCATTCAAATCGGTGCTTACGATGGCATAATGCATGATCCTTTACGAAAGTACCTGGCAAAATTCGATTGGAAAGGCATAATGGTAGAGCCACAACCTGTACCTTTTTCTAAATTGCAGAATTTGTATTCAGACAGGAAAGAAATTATACTGCTCAATTGTGTTATAAATAATTCCCCGGAACAAATACCGATGTATGTTATTGATGACGCTGCCCCACTGCCGGAATGGATGAAAGGAAGTGCGTCTTTTTACAAGCAACATTTGCTAAAATATAAAGATGAGTTTCCTGCGCTTGAACATTATATTAAACAAGTAGAAGTAAACGGGATTGGTGTTGAGCAATTACTGGACATTAATCACCAGCAGTTTATTGATCTTTTACTGATAGATACTGAGGGCTATGATGGAAAGATTTTAGAGTCTTTTATTTTTAATAAAGTTAAACCCGCTATCATCAGGTTTGAATGTAAGAACTTGGTAAAGGATGAATTGGGAAAGCTGCTGGAGTTATTGACTGGATCGGGATACAAAATAGCCTACGATGGTGGGCAAGAGGTAGCTGAAGATATAATTGCTGTTTTAGATAAACATGATTGATTGCATCTACATTGCTGCCTGTGCAAGAGATGCACGGCTTACAAGAATCTGTGTTGCCAGTATTCGTTTTTTTTATCCTGATATCCCAATTCGTTTACTGGCCGGCGATATTCTTCAGAAAGGCCTGGATAAAGAACTGAAAAAGTATTGGAATGTGGACCTGGTGAATATTCCTTCAGGTGATTATGGCTGGGGGCTTGTTAAACTGGAACCATTATTCATGAACGATGGAGAAAGTTTTCTTGTAATGGATGTAGACACCGTTATGACAGGAAGAATTCTGGAAGAAAGAGATAAAAGTGCTGCTCCATTTTTTGTTGATGATGAGTTTTTATCAGACAGTGATTTTAAACGTCTTTATTACGATTGGGATGAAATGCAAAAATTCGATCCCTTGGTTCCCAGTGCAAGAAAGGCATTTAATGTTGGTCAGTGGTTTGGCAAAGGTGGGTTAGTTAAACGGCACGAATTTAACGGCCTGGTCGATTGGACTTTTCCCCGCAAATTGAAATATCCTCATTTGTTTATGGGAGGAGACCAGGGGGTGATTAATTATGTTGTGCTTAAAAAAGAATCCTTCGAGGAACTAAAAATAGATCGCAAAACAATAATGCGATGGCCGGCCAACGGTATGGATGATCTTACCCCAGATAAAATTGCAAATGGTTCAGCACCTGCATTGATTGTTCACTGGGCTGGGATGAAGAAAACATTTGTCAGCAGAATGGTTGGTAGTGAGTTGCTTTTGTTTTTTGAAAGATTTTATTATTCTCGTATTCCAAATGCAAAATGGGTGCGACTAACAGATATCACATTTCATATTTATCTGCAATGGAAACATAATATCCAGGTACGGCTTAGCCTGGCTCTTCGTAAATACTTTAAATCAAATAGTCCCGGTGTTGATAAAATTTGATAATATCCCTGCAATTGTCAGGAGATATGGAGTAATAAAAGGGCTGTATGTATATTTTCAATTGAAGTATAAATCTGCTATTGATCTTCCATGGATCAAACATAAAATTGAGATACGAAAAGGAACCTCGGATTTGGATACACTTTTCCAGATTTTCGTTCAGCAAGAATATGATGCTGTCAAAGCTTCTAATCCCAAATATATTATTGATGGCGGTGCAAACATTGGCTTGTTTACTATTGAAATGAAGCGTTCTTTTCCCGATGCACAAATGTTTTGCATTGAGCCCGATACTGAGAATTATCAACTGCTTCAAAGAAATTTGAAAGTGTATAAGAATGTTACTGCTATTCATGCCGGCATTTGGAATCGCGATACTCGTTTAAGTCTGCAGGTGTCACCTCATGGCAAATGGGGAGTTATGGTAAAAGAAGATGCAATAAGTGGAAATATTCCTGGAATTACGGTGGATAGCATTTTGAAACAGTATAATATTCCATATGTTGATATTCTGAAACTGGATATAGAGGCCAGCGAGAAGTTCCTATTTAGTTCAGATTGTTCCAACTGGTTACCCAGAGTAAAAATGATTGTGATTGAACTGCATGATTTTGTTGAACAGGGGTGTGCAAATATTTTTTTCAAGACCATCGTGGAAACGTATAAAGATTTCTCTTATTCAATTTCCGGAGAGAATACCGTAATTGTAAATAATGGGTTCAAATATCCTGATGAAGAATAACAGCGTTCGGTTAAGGATATTGCATGTGATAAACGGATTGGGATTTGGTGGTGCAGAAACATGGTTGCTGGAAATTGTTAAACTAAACCAGGGGTATCATCAGATTGACTTCTTATTAACAGGTGGAATCAGGCAAGCACTTGACGACAGTTTTGAAAAACATGGATGCCGTTTATATTATTGTAAATATTCCAGGAAAAATATTTTTTCATTCATCAGGTCGTTTAGAACAATTGCTAACAAAGAGAACTACGATGTGGTACATGACCATGAAGATTTTGTAGCAGGATTGCATTGGCTTTTTTTAATCGGCAAATGGCCAGGTGTAAGAATAATGCATGCACATAATTCAACTGTTTATATAGAAAATTATTTATTGACAGGAAAGCGAAATTTCTTCTACAAGATGGGAAGAAAGATGGTTGCTCTTTTTTCTACTAAAATATCCGGCACTTCTGATCAGTTGATGAAGGAGTTAGGATATGATTCTGCAAACTACCAGAAAAAAAGAATTGAACCTTTGTATTGTGGTATAAACCCTGAACTTTTCATGTATAATGAAGAGAAACGAAAAACTTTACGAGCTGAGTTTGGCTTTTCAGCTAATGATAAGATCATCATTTTTATTGGGAGGATCGGTTTAGTGGATACTATTTATAAGAATCCCAAAAATCCATTGTTTGCATTCGAACTGGCACGGTTAGTTTGCACTCAACATGAAAATGTAAGATTTCTATTTTTAGGTGATAAGGGGAAGCTGGGAAGTGAGTTGGAAGCAATAGCAAAGCAGGAAGGATTGGCTGATAAAATATTGTTCCTTGATAAGAGAAATGATGTTCCGGATCTGTTATCAGCATCCGACCTCATGTTATTTACATCTACTACTGAGCCTTTTGGATTAACCCTGATCGAAGCTCAGTTTAACGCTCTTCCAATTATAGCATCTAAGGCAGTAATAGACGAGGTAATTCAGTTTAGTGAATTGTTTACTTTCCTGAGTTTGAATGATGATATGCAGTTATGGATACAAAAAGTGGAAGAATTGTTGAAACATCCTCTCGATAGATTAGAATTTACGCTGAGGAATAAAGAAAGAATTCTTCAATCAAAATTTTCTATTCAACAGTCTTTTGAAAGGTTGAATCACCACTATTCCATGGTAGTTTGACTGTAATGAAGACCATCAACTATATAACAAATCTTAACGTTGATCAATTTTCCGGTGGCTGGTCGGCCATGAATCACCATATATATCTACAACTAAAAAAGTATTTCGATATCAATCTTATTCAGAATGTTGATCCGTCATATTCATTTATTCAAAAAGTTCAATCTAAAATTTTCAGATCAATAAACCTCAGGGGCTCCTTCCCTGCATTTACTAACAAGCGATTGGCTAAAATTGGTAAGATTGTTACTGCTGAATGCAGACCTGCAGACCTCAACTTCTTTCATGGATGTACACCGTGGGTAGCAATTCAAAGTTCCATTCCCTATGCAGTTTATCTAGATGCTCCTTTTGCTTCCTATATCGACATCTATCATAAGAGGTCATCGTATAATAAAAAACAAATCAACCATATTATACAAAGAGAAACAACATTCCTGGGCAAAGCAATGGCTGTTTTTTTCAGTTCGCAATGGGCCTTAAATGAAACCAAAGTTCAGTATGGATTAGCAGGAGATAATTTTTATGTTGTTGGACTAGGTGGTGGGTTTGATCCGACATTACCAAATCAATCAAAAGATACGGACAGATATTTTTTATTTGTGAGCCATGACTTTTATGGTAAGGGAGGCGAGATTGTGTTAAAGGCTTTCAGTGAATTGCGGAAAGATTATCCGGCACTTAGTTTGAAAATTGTAGGACAAAAGCCTCCTGTAAAATTTCTTGACTACCCTGGAGTAGAATATCTTGGTCTTTTTGATAAAACAAAAAAAGATGAAGCAGCAAGACTTCTGGAAGTATTCCAAAAAGCCTGGTGTGTTCTTCTGCCTACATCAAAAGATATCACTCCCTTAGTATTAATTGAAGCAGGCTTTGCAGGTTGTCCGGCTATTGCAGCAAATTCTTTTGGCATCCCTGAGATCGTTAAAGACAAGCAAACAGGCATTTTAATAGACAAAGATAAAATGGAAAAGCTGCTTTATGATAGTATGTCTTTGTTATGTAGTGATCATTTGCTGAGAGATCAGTTAGGTGAGAGAGCCAGGAAACATATGATGGAAAATTATACATGGGATAATACCGGAGAAAGAGTATTTCAAATTTTATCTGCTATTAATTAAATGATTAAACTCTCGGTAATAATTTGCACTTATAATCCTGATGGTAACATTTTTCAGAAATGCCTCCACTGCATAGAAGTTGCAATTCAATATTACCATCCTTTTGAGATAATCATCATCGATAATAATTCAGGCAAACCAGTTTCAGAACAGGAATATGTGCAGGGCTTTCTACAACGAAATCATAATGCACGTATCATTAAAGAAAGCAAACAGGGATTAACGAATGCACGGCTTACTGCAATAAAAGAATCAAGCGGTGATCTGTTATTATTTATTGATGATGACAACTGGATAACCCCGCATTTTTTTTCTAATGGCGCAGCCATTGCAAACAATTATCCAGGCATCGGAGCCTGGAGTGGCCAGGTAAAACTGGAATTTGAAAGGGAACCTGAGTCATGGACAAGACCGTATTGGGGATTACTTGTACACAGGGAATTTGAATCGGATTTATGGTCCAATTTGCCCTATTTAACCGATTCTATGCCATGTGGTGCAGGTTTATTTGTTAGAAGCAAAGTAGCGGAACATTACCTGTTTCTACATAGAATAGGCAAAAGAGAAATTGAATTAGACCGTAAAGGGAAAAATCTATTGTCTGCCGGAGACAATGATCTTGCTGCCTGTGCCTGTGATATTGGTTTAGGTGTCGGTTTATTTCACCAGCTAACGCTATTACATTATATACCTGCTAGCAGGTTGTCGAAAGATTATCTTTTGAATCTTGCTGAAAATATTGCTGCATCATCCGTTATTTTAAAAGCCTACAGAAACATATTTCCCGAAAAGAAGAGCCTGAAAAATAAGATTGCTGTTTTGTTGAGGTTGTTAACAAAACCTGCCGTTGAAAGATCATTTTATAAGGCAGTATTACGTGGAGAAAAAAATGGAGCACACATGATCTCCAAAAAGACGGTACCGTAGCTATGAAGGTCATTCAAATAGTGGAAAGCCTTGATAAAGGTGCTGTTGAAAACTGGTTGGTGCAGGTATTTCTTGAATCGCGAAAGCAAAGCAGGAATATTGAATGGACATTCTATTGCATATTAGGGAAACCTGGACGATTGGATGATGTAGTAATAACAGCTGGTGGAAATATTATTTATTCGCCGGTAACTATCAGCCGGAAAATGAGTTTTCTACAACACCTTCGGCAAACTTTAAAAGAAGGTCGGTTTGATATTATACATGCGCATCACGACTATTTAAGTGGCTTCTATCTTCTTTCCACGATCGGGATCAAATTCAGCAAAAGAATCCTGCATATTCATAATACTGACAAAGCACTGCCAGTTAAAAGCTCATTCATTAAAAAATTATTACTGCCCGCTTTTAAGAAATTGTCAATTCGTTTGAGTGACATTGTCGTTGGTATTTCTAAACATACATTGGAAACATATGTTGGAAAGCAAATGCCGTTAAACAAAAAATGTCACGTACTTTATTATGGTATCAATCTTCAGCATTTTGAAGGAGATGTTGAAAGACACAAACTAAGAACAGGTTTAGATTTCCCCATCGGTTCTAAAATCATCTTGTTTGTTGGAAGAATGAATGAACAGAAGAACCCGGTTTTTGTTGTTGATGTGCTTCATGAAATTTTGAAACAGCGGGATGAAGTATATGCGCTATTTGTGGGAGAAGGAGATTTGTTGCAGCATGTTATTAATAAAGCTGAAATCCTGGGCATAAGCAAGAATGTTCGAATTCCCGGGTGGCAAAACAATATTGCATTGATCATGAAGTCTGCCGATGTATTTGTGTTCCCGAGAGTCGAAGAGCCAAAAGAAGGTTTTGGTTTGGTAATAGTAGAGTCCCAGGCTGCAGGTTTGCCAATGGTGATCTCCCATGGAATAGTTGATGATGCCATTGTAATAGAAGAACTGGCTCATGTTGTTAAGCTTGATAATAACCCGGCTGAGTGGGCTAAATGTGTAGTTGATATTCTTGACGATTCGCATCCATTGGATAGAAACCTTGCTTTAGATAAAATGAAGCATTCAAAATTTGAGATAAAGACAGCAACTAATGCGCTTTTGGAGCTGTATGAATAAGGAAGCAGCATAATGAAGGTATTGTATATTGGTTTGTACAATGAAGGAAGCACTGCAAAAATGCGTGGCGAATATCTAAGAGAATTATTGCCCTCGGCTGATTTTTCTGTTATAGATACGAGTATAGTACTTGAGAATACATCCAGAATTTTTCGTTCAATGGGCTGGAGATGGAAGATCGGGCCTTTCATTAATAATATCAATTCATATATCATTCATAACCTGCCACATGAATATTATGACCTTGTCTGGATTGATAAGGGTGTATTTATTAAACCAACTGTTGTTCAGCTGTTAAAGAAAAGATCTGGGAAAATTGTACACTTTACACCTGATCCTGCTTTCACCTGTCATCGTTCAAAACTGTTTTTTGATTCACTTCCACTATATGACTACTGCATTACTACCAAACAATTTGAGGAAGAAAATTATAAGCAGTATGGCGTGAAGACCATTGTTTGTACCCAGGGCTACGATCCGCTCTTGCATAAGCCCTATCACAGTTTTAAAGAAAAGAAAGGTGTTGTGTTTATAGGTCACAAAGAAGACGAACGTGAAGAAATAATATCAAAGCTCATCGAGGCTGACATTCATGTTGTTCTTGCCGGCATCAAATGGAATAAGTTGCTGAATCGATATAAACATAAAGCCAATTTTGTTTATAAAGGCACTGAGATTCTTGGAGAAGATTACGCAAAAACTATTTCGTCAGCTCAGATAGGATTAGGATTTTTGTCCAAATGGATACCTGAAACGCATACCACCAGGACTTTTGAAATACCAGCATGTGGCACGGCCTTGCTCACAGAAAGAAATAAGGAAACTTCATCATTCTTCAATGAAGATGAAGTAATATTCTATGATGACAAGAACGATATTGCTGAACTGGTGAAGCATTACCTCTCACATCCGGAAATATTGCAGGCAATTACGATCAGGGGAGCGCAAAGGGTCATCAAAAGTTTTAGAGATTACAAGAGTATCATGAGATCAGTTTTAGATCAAATAGAAATGCGAAGTGATGTCTGAACTGATTGGTAAAGTTTCTCGACAGATTCCTTTGTTCAGGGGAAAGTACGCTTTGCTTCGGTGGCTTTTACAGCGAGATGTCAAATTAAAAAGGGATGTAAACATTCGTGCTAACAATGGAGTAAAATTCCTTTTGCCCAATATCAATGAAGCGATTGGTTTTTCCATTTTTATAAATGGTGTGTACGAAAAAGAGCATATTGATTTTATTGTTAACGCTCTTCCTGTAAATGGCTGCTTTGTTGATGCCGGAGCTAACATAGGTTCAATATGTATTCCTGTTGCTAAACGGAGACCCGATGTAAAAGTAATTGCTATCGAAGCATCCAGTAAAGTACACGGTTACCTTAAACATAATGTGCAGCAAAACAGATGTGAAAATATTGTCTTGATTAATAAAGCCTTATCAAATACCTCTCATCAGTTGATTGAATTTTACAGTCCAGACGAATTATATGGAAAGGGTAGCCTGAATCCTGTCTTTACAAATAAAAGTGAAATGGTTGAGACAGTAACAATGGATGATCTGTCAGACGAATTACAAATTCATAAGATAGATATGGTGAAGATAGACGTGGAAGGATATGAGAAAATTGTTTTTGAAGGAATGGAAAGATTATTTTCTTCGGGGAATGTTGCTCAGGTATTAATGGAATTTTGTGAGTGGTCAGAGAATCTTGCACCAGGATGTACAGCAGGAAGTGCACAGGAATTATTGAGGAGAGAAGGGTTTGTATTTTCAATGTTTAATAAAGCTAAGCTCGAACCCATTCCGGAGCTAATAAAAACCGGCCAGGCAATGCTGGTAGCAAAACACCCACATGAATAGACAGGCTTTTATATTCAAGAATAACCTGGCTGCTCCTTTTTTGGTGTTGTACATGATCATTTTATTACTCATGGTGTTTGGCGTATCATTTACTTCAGCCATTGCCTTGCTTTTGTTTTTTTACCAGGTAATCGTATTGGTTTATTCAATGGGAAATATTGTACCGGTAAGATCATTGATCGGAACCTTTTTTTGTTTCCAGTTATTGATTGGACCATTAATAGCGTATAACGGAGGAGATGAGTATTTGATAGATGCTTATAAAATGAAGGTGGATGAACTTACCTATTTTTCTGTATTACTGCCTGCAACCCTGGCTTTTCTTATCGGGCTGAATATAAAAAGTAAATATGCTGAAGGAGAGCTATTGAATATTGAGGCGATAAAAGAGTTGAAACTTTTCAAACCAAACATCGCTCACTATTTGATTATTATAGGATTCGTTAGCCATTTTCTGGAAAATCTTGCTTCGGCAGATCTGCGATTCATTGTTTATGTGATTGGTTTGTTGCGGTACGTAGGTGTATTTATTGCAGTAATTGCAAATAAAAAGTATCCTTTTATAGAAGCAGGGCTAGTGTACGGTTACCTGTTGTTTGTTTCGATGCAAACCGGAATGTTCCATGATTTGCTCACCTGGTCTGTATTTTTATTCTCAGTTATTATGCTGAGATATAAACTCAGCAATCTTTTAAAAACTATTATCCTTGCAGGCTTTTTAATTGCAGCAACTTTTATTCAATTTATCAAGCAAGACTATCGGCAAACATTGTATGAGGGTTCGGAAGCAGGAGTGGATGTGGTTACTGATGTATATACCAATGCAACATTGGAAAGGGGAAGTATGTTTTCGAAAGTAAATTTATATGAGAATGCCGTAAGGATTAACCAGGGCTATATTGTTTCTAATGTTATGAACAATATTCCTGCTAATGTTCCTTTCTCTGAAGGAGAGTCCATGAAACAGATATTCCTGTCATCTTTATTTCCCCGATTCATATATCCGGATAAATTAAATGCGGGTGACCGTGAATTCTTTATGCACTACACGGGTATGAAGATAGCAGAAGGAACATCAATGGGCATTAGTTCAGTGGGCGACGCCTATGCGAATTTCGGGAAGACAGGCAGCTGGATATTTATGTTCTTTTATGGTCTGTTATTTAATCTAGGGTTGCGGCTTTTGTATAAAAAGTCTGCCGTTACCCCACTCATACTGTTGTTCACCCCAGTAATATTTATATACCCGATAAGGCCGGATTGTGAACTGCAAACCATACTCGGCCACTTTTTTAAAGCAACCTTATTGATGATTATCATTTTTCAATTATTTAAAGCCAAACTCTCTTTCGATCTTCCTTCCATTTCCAAAAAAGTTCGTTCATCACAGGAATAATCAATAATTCTTTTCAGCTAATAATAGTTCCGTAATTGAGGAAAGCCATAAATATAATTATTGATTGGTTTGTTCCAGCCTACAAAGCCGGAGGTCCAATTCAGTCTGTGAAGCATATTGCTGAGCATTTACAGGACGAAATGGATATCTCCATTGTTTGCAGTAACCGTGATCATGATAAGAGCGTTTTGCCTGTTTCAACCAATCAATGGGTAAAGCAGCACAACTTCAGGATATACTATACTGACCGAAAGTTCCGGGGAGTAATAAATGCTGTACCACAAAAAAGTGTAGTATACATTAATGGTATTTTTTCCATTCATTATAATCTCTTTCCACTCTTGTTTTTAAAAGGGAGAAAGATTGTTGCTGTAAGAGGAATGTTGGATCCCGGTGGACTTTCACAAAAGCCAATGAAGAAAAAAATGTATTTAAGATTCTGGAAATGGCTTCAGCTGCATAAAAACTGTGAGTATCATGCAACATCAATAATGGAGAGAGATAATATTCATGCAGCGTTGGGTACGGAAACGAAAGTGTGGGTGATCCCGAACCTGCCTGGTGTTGTTCCACACAGCCCATTGCCACACAAAAAAAATAATTCAATTATTCTTTGCACTGTGGCACTCGTTAGTGCAATGAAAAATCATTTGCTGGTGATCGAATCTTTAATGAAGTGCCAGGCTGAAGTGGTGTACCATATTTATGGGCCGATTAAAGATAGCGACTACTGGCAAACATGTTCGAAGGCAATAGAGAAACTTCCTGTAAATATCAGTGTCACCTATCATGGTATCATATCTCCGGATCATATCTGCGATGCTATTGCAGATGCTCATGTGTATATTCAGCCCAGCAAAAGCGAAAACTACAGTCATTCTCTTGTGGATGCATTTATGACAGGCAGGCCTGTGATTACCAGTTATTTTACCCCCTGGAACAATTTAGCTGTTGAATATGCAGGCGTTAATGTTAGTATTGAGGGCACTACAGCGATAACGAAAGCCATTGATCAGTTTGCTGCTATGGATGCAACTGAACTTCAGCAATGGAGTAAAGGTGCAAGCGATTATATCTCGAAGGCAATCAATGTTGAAGCAATCAAAAAGCAATACGTTGATATGTTTAATGCGAAGAACTCTTTAGCAATTTAGTGATAGAAGGAACTATCTTACTGTAAAAATAGATAACAGATAAAGTTCGATTGTAATAAATAACCTACAAATAGTGCTATGAGTTACTTTGCACATGAATCGGCAGTTATTGATGAGGGAGCAGAAATTGGTGACAATACCAGGATATGGCATTTCTCTCATGTAATGGCCGGAGCGACAATTGGAAAAGATTGCAACATCGGGCAAAATGTTGTGGTGCTCCCTGGTGTTGTACTGGGAAACAATGTAAAGGTTCAAAATAATGTATCAATCTATACCGGAGTGATATGTGAAGATGATGTTTTCCTGGGTCCATCTTGTGTATTTACCAATGTTATCAATCCACGGAGTGCGGTTAACCGGAAAAATGAATATCTGCCAACTCATGTAGGAACAGGTGCAACTATCGGTGCTAATGCCACAGTTGTTTGCGGCAATCGAATTGGTAAATACGCTTTTATTGGTGCCGGAGCAGTTGTAACAAAAGAAGTAGCCGATTATGCGCTTGTGCTTGGTAATCCTGCCAGGCATGTTGGATGGATGAGTGAAAGAGGTATGCGTTTAAAATTTGATGGAAACAACAAAGCCACTTGTTGCGAAAGCCAGGAAGCGTACGTGATTGAGAATAATAAAGTAAGAAAGCTGAGCTGACACTATGCAGAAGAAAATTAAATTCGCTGTTCTCGGATGTGGGCACATTGGTAAACGACATGCAGAAATCATTCTCAGCAATGCAGCGTCAGAACTTGTTGCCTTATGTGATGTTCAAAGAGTTGATACTTTTTATCCCGGAATACCCTTTTACTATTCAATAGAAGAACTTTTTAATTCAGGGATTGTTTTTGATGTCCTGGTTATAGCCACACCAAATGGTAATCATGCCGAACATGCGATCTATGCACTGGAAAAGCAAACGCATGTTCTGATTGAAAAACCAATTGCCTTAAGTAAAACAGATGCCGAGAGAATAATATTCAAAGCCCTGCAGGTGCACAAACATGTATTTGCCGTAATGCAGAATCGTTATTCACCCCCTTCTATATGGCTAAAGGAAATAATGAATACAAAACTGCTCGGTAAGATATTTATGGTGCAGGTAAATTGTTTATGGAACCGTGATGAGCGATATTACACAAGCGATACATGGCACGGCACTGCTGATCTTGACGGAGGTACATTGTTTACGCAGTTTTCTCATTTTATAGATATTCTTTACTGGCTTTTCGGAGATATTAAGAACATTCAATCAAGGTTAAGGGATTTTAAACACCAGCAAACAACAGCATTTGAAGATTCAGGTTTTGTGAGTTTTGATTTTGTAAATGGTGGAATGGGTTGTATTAATTATACTACCGCCGTATGGAATAATAACCTGGAAAGCAGTATAACGATAATAGCCGAGAATGGTTCAGTGAAAATAGGTGGCCAGTATATGAACGAAGTGCAGGTGTGTAACATCCGGAATTACGAAATGCCTTCCCTGCATAATGAAAGTACCACTAAACGAAATGCTGAAAATAAGGACTTCATCCAAAATCATCAGTATGTGATAGAGAATGTGATCGATGTGCTGAACGGAAGAGCTCCTGTTTCAGTAAATGCTTTAGAAGGTTTGAAAGTGTGTGATATTATTGAGCGGATATACCAGGCTGATAGTTCTTTATTGACTACTACCTCCCGCCCCGTTTTTTTTGAGGGGTAATAAATACCAATGCCGGAGATACTAAAAGAAGATCCTTTAATAATATTAGGCATTAATGCCTATCATGCAGACAGTTCTGCTGCCATACTTGTTAATGGAAAACTCATCGCAGCAATTGAAGAAGAGCGGTTCACGCGGACGAAGCACTGGGCTGGGTTTCCTTCCAATGCCATATCATTTTGCTTAAAAGAAGCAGGTATCACTTTTGACCAGGTAGATCATATCGCTATTGGTCGAGATCCCAAAGCAAAACTGTTGAACAAACTGCTATTTCTTGCAAAGCATCCCGGCGGTTCCTTAAAAGCTATACTGGAAAGAATGCATAATTCAAGGCAGGTTGCAACTATTCATAAAGATTTAGAACAGCTTGCATGGGAGTTATCTGGACAAGCAGGTAAGGGTAACATCAAAAATCAGCAGATTGCTTCGCCAAAGCTCGCAATGACGCTTCGAAATAAAATTCACCAGGTAGAGCATCATCGAAGTCATCTTGCTTCGGCATTTTTTGCTTCATCTTTTAATGAAGCTGCTTTAATCAGCATCGATGGTTCGGGTGATTTCACGACAGTGATGACAGGAGTAGGCCGTGGAAATAACATCAGGATCATTGATTCAATCGATTTCCCCCATTCGCTTGGCATCTTTTATACTGCTTTTACACAGTTGCTTGGCTTTCCACATTATGGCGATGAATACAAAGTGATGGGCTTAGCACCTTATGGCACTGTTCAACCTTCATTGATACAAAAACTTAAAGATGTTGTATTGCTTAATAAAAGCAATGGTTTGTTCAGGCTTAATATGAAGTATTTTACTTCTCCAACAAAGGGGATCATTTCCTATAAAGAAGATCATATACCTGTGGTGAATTCATTATACAATGGGCAAATGGAATCATGGTTTGGGAAATCCCGTGAGCAACACGAACCGTTAACACAGCAGCATAAAGATCTTGCTGCGTCTGTACAGAGGATTACGGAAGAAACAATATTCCACATGCTGAATCACCTGCAAAAGGTAACAGGTCTTCATAATGTATGTATTGCCGGCGGCGTGGCACAAAACAGTGTTGCAATGGGTAAGGTCACACGGAACACTCCATTTACACAAGTATATATTCCACCAGCTGCACACGATGCAGGAATTTCATTAGGTGCAGCTTTGTATGTACAGCACCAGGTGCTTAATAAGCAGAGATCCCCAGTATTAAGTGCATATACCGGAAGCGCTTTTACCAATGAAGCGATTGAACTGGTATTGAAAGACCGGAATATCAGTTATAAAAAGCTAAGTGAAGATGAACTTTATAAGGTGGTCACCGATCAGCTTATCAATGCAGGAGTTGTTGGCTGGTTCAGTGGCAGATCAGAGTTTGGCCCCCGTGCTTTGGGAGCAAGGAGTATTCTAGCAGACCCGAGAAGATCTGATGCAAAAGAGCTGATCAATTCAAAGATCAAGCGCAGAGAAAGTTTTCGCCCGTTTGCACCCAGCATATTGAAGGAATATGTAGAAGAGTATTTCGAAGTGAACGGGATGGTTCCTTTTATGGAAAAGGTTTTTCCGATAAGGAAAAGCAAGCAATCATTGATTCCGGCAGTCACCCATGTTGATGGAACCGGAAGATTACAAACCGTAGATAAAGCGATTAGCCCGAGGTTCTACCAGCTAATTGAAACTTTCAGGCAAAAAACAGGAGTGCCGATCTTGCTCAATACTTCGTTCAATGAAAACGAGCCAATCGTTAACACACCTGACGAAGCGGTGGATTGTTTTCTTCGAACGGAGATCGATATGCTGGTGCTGGAAAACTTTGTGATAAAGCGGTAGGAGATAATGTCAACAGTAAAAATGAATACGAGTACATTCGCAGGATGAGTGCCAGGAAATTCGCTTTGATCGGTTGTGGAAGAATTGGTGAGCGACATGCTGAAAATATTGCAGCTAAAGCCATGCTGGCAGCTGTGTGTGATATCAATAAAGAAAGGGCTGAGAGTTTTTCGGGAAGATACCAGGTGCCGGCATATGATACACTGGAAGATCTGCTTGCATCTGAACCAAACATTGATGTAGCTGTTATTTGTACCCCAAACGGTTTGCATGCCAGCCACAGCATTAGTTGTTTAAAAGCTGGAATGCATGTGCTCTGCGAAAAGCCGATGGCATTAAATGTTGCCGATTGTATTGCAATGACAAATGCAGCAAAAAGATCAAACAGGCTTTTATCAATCGTAAAGCAAAACAGGTTCAATCCACCGGTAGCTGCAGTTAAGAAAATGCTCGATGAAGGGAAGCTTGGTAAGATATTAAGTGTGCAACTGAATTGTTTCTGGAACAGGGAGGCAGCTTATTACAAATCTTCGGACTGGAAGGGAACAAAAGAAATGGATGGCGGGATTCTTTTCACACAGTTCAGTCATTTTATTGATCTTTTGTACTGGATGATAGGGGATGTGAAGACTGCCTGGTCACTAACCGGAAATTTTATTCACCAGGGAATAATAGACTTTGAAGACACTGGGGTGGTGATCCTGGAATTTGTGAATGGAGCCATTGGTAGCATTCATTACACCATCAATAGCCACAAAAAAAATATGGAAGGATCGCTCACTATTTTTGGCGGGAAGGGTACAGTGAAGATCGGAGGCGAATACCTGAATAAGTTAGAGTACCAGAACATAGATGGTTGTAGTATTGAGGTTGATGAAAGTGGGAAGGCGAATGATTATGGTAGTTATTCCGGTAGTATGAGCAATCATGACCAGATTTATGACCAGTTGCTTTTTGTATTGGAAAATGGCGGATCGTTGTATGCAAGTGCTGAAGAGGGTTTGAAAACAGTGGAGATCATTGAGCGAATAAAGGCTGGAGTGTTATAAAAAGAAGTGATTGATTCTTCACTTCGTGAAGAATGAGAGAGATTTTACCGCAAAGAAAAGTGAGGGTTTGAAGGTTGTGAATGTTGCAGGGAGCGTGGAGTGGGTGAATGTTGAAGACCCGAACGCAAAGTACGCAAAGTGATTCTTCACTTCGTGAAGAATGTGCGGAAGAAGATATAACGAAGAGAAAAAGGTTTAGATTGAAGGTTGGAATTGATGCAGGGAGCGTGGAGTGGTGAATGTTGAAGACGCTACCGCAAAGGAACGCAGAGGGATATGCACTTCGTGAAGGATGAGAGAGATTTTACCGCAAAGACAATGTGAGGGTTTGAAGGTTGTGAATGTTGCAGGGAGAATGAAGTGGTTGAATGTTGAAGACGCTACCGCAAAGAAAACGCAGTGGAATCTTCACTTCGTGAAGAATGAGTGAGGTTTACCGCAAAGAAAATGTGAGGGTTTGAAGGTTGTGAATGTTGCAGGGAGCGTGGAGTGGTTGAATGTTGAAGACCCGAACGCAAAGTACGCAAAGTGATTCTTCACTTCGTGAAGAATGGGTAGGATCTACTTAATTGTTACAGGATTTATCAAACAAAAGAATGAAGGTTAGCATCATTACGGCTACATGTAACAGCGCTGCTACGGTAAAGGAGACTTTATTGTCTGTAGCCTCGCAGGTGTATCCCAATATTGAACATATTATTATTGATGGTGCTTCCTCTGATGCAACGCTGGATATTGTACATGAATTCCCACACGTTTCAAAAATTCTGAGTGAACCAGACGATGGTATTTACCATGCCATGAATAAGGGTATCGGGATGACCCATGGTGATATTATCGGGATATTGAATTCTGATGATTATTATCCTGACCCGGCAGTTATCAGTGACGTAGTGAAACATTTTGAAACAACCGGTTGTGATGCTTTATACGGTGACCTGATCTATTTCAACCCGGCAAAAAAGTACCCCGTTACCCGTGTTTGGAAATCCGGCAAATACGATCGAAAAAAGTTCCTGATGGGATGGATGCCTCCTCATCCAACTTTTTTTGTTAAGAAAAGCGTGTATGAAAAGTACGGTATGTTTGATACCAGGTTTGAAAGTGCTGCTGATTATGAATTACTGGTGCGGTTTCTATATTTCAAGCAGGTAAATGCCAGTTACCTTGGAAGAGTTACCGTGCACATGAGAGCCGGGGGCCATAGTAACCGAAACGTTGTTGGCAGAATAAAGGCCCATATCGAAGATTACAGGGCCTGGTCATATAACCAGAAGCGACCAAAGTGGTATACTATTATACTGAAGCCGTTGCGAAAGATATGGCAGTATATTTAGAATAGCAGAGTCGGAAAGGAAGATTAAGAAAACCGCAGAGCGACAGAGCGGCAAGAGGTTTCGCAGAGAGCGTAAAGCGAGGGGTTTTCACTGCGTGAAGAGGGAGGATAAACCGCAAGACGCGATGGCGCAAAGGGTTTGTAATTGGTGTTGTAACCCCACAGAGCCTTAGAGAGGCAAGAGGTTTCGCAGATGACAATACAGAAGAGGTTTCTTACTGCGTAAGAAGTGAGTAACCGCTGAGACGCATTGGTGTAAGGTTTTGGATTAATTATCTTCTGTTAGCATAAGCGCTTTGTTGGGGCTTACCAGATTTAACTGAAATATCATAGGTGGAAAATATGAACCTTCGCAATTGCGGAGGTTTTGCGTTTTATGAAGAAGCGAAGACTACATCTCATGATAGGTTACGCCGTTTAAGAAGTCTGGTAAACTGTAAACGGTGATATGCCGGTTCACGCTTTATCTATGCTTTATCCATGCCTGGACACCGGGATATCTTAAGGTGATCCACGGCCGATCATGCTTTAGAGGTTGGATGATATCAGGCGTTAAAGGGAGACACACTCCATTCACAGTTCCCTATATGATCTACGTAAAACAGATCAGCGTTTTTAGCCAGCATTACTTTGAAAGCAGGTGTCCTACACTTTCAAAGTGTAGGACCCTTTATGAACCGCTGGAAAATGTCTTTGATTGCTCCCCGCCTTGCCTCTTGCTTATACCTGGGTCGTATCCTGTTCGGTTTTCGTTTGGGTGCATAGAGCGAAGGAAATACGAACGAGGTACAAACTAGTTGTGTGAAAGCCTGCTTCCCGGGTAAAACGAGGGATCTGTAGTGGTATAGTGTATAATCCTGTATACTTTTACATAGAAACGTGCCTAATCGTGCCTGATCGTTCCCAAACGATCCCAAACGTGCCTAATTGATCCCAAACGTTCTTTATTTGACCCAAACGATCCTAAACGTGCCCAAACGGGAAACTGGTTTTTTGCTGAGCTTTAATCTTGTGCTGTTAATCATTTTTTCATTAAAAAAATTATTTATGGCAAAGCTTAAGAACGGCCTGTTTGGTTTACCCAGTGGTAAAATAGGCAAAATGGTAGTTGCCCATTGGAAGGGCATTCAGTATGTTCGGTCTCTACCCAAGCCCGGAAATAAACCACCTACGCCGGCACAGTTGCGGCAAAGGGCCAAGTTTGCAGCAGTAAACACTTTTTTAAAACCGCTGAGAAAAGCTGTGCAAAAAGGGTTTTTGAATATATCGTCACAGATGACGGGTTATAATGCAGCTTTGAGCTACAATTACAAGGCTGCCCTGCAGGGAGACTACCCAGGCTATTACATCAGTTGGCCGCATGCAGTTCTTAGCATGGGTGCATTACCAAACGTTGAGCATGTATCAACAGCGGCATTACCCGGTAGCCAGATCAGCTTCAGCTGGCGCAACAATGGTGGTGCCGGTATAGCACGTGCCAGCGACCGAATGATCCTAGTAGTGTACTGTACAGCATTACAGCAGGCTATTACAAGTATGGACGTGTACCAAAGGAAGGATGAACAGGGGGTGATACATGCTATAGCCTTTTCGGGGAAAAAGGTTCAGTTGTGGGTAAGCTGTATGTCTCAGGACGAAGAGCAGGTGGCCTCCAGTATGTATGCCGGGGAATTGTTGGTTGGTGAATGATGAGAAATCGATAGCCTGGCGAGGAGATTAACCGCAGAGAATAGTGGGTGATCGTTGTTGCTGAACTTCAGCAGGGAGGATAGTGTTTACTTATTCGTGAAGGATAAAACGCAAAGTACGCAGAGGGATTCTTTGCAGGCAAAGAATGATGGAGGGAGTTTGTAGGCAAAACCTGTCAGGTTTATCTCAGAGGCAGCACCGGAAACTCATATCAGCACCTGAAGATTAGATAGGCTAACCTGACAGGTTACGCACAAACGATCGTAGCTGTTGTTCTACGCTGTTTAGGGATGACATCCTTTCAAAGAATGGCATCCCTTCTACTCCTAAATTCCCTACTTCTCTTAATAGCTGGGTTGTATTGCTTGGATGTTTCAATAAAAGCCCGTAGTTGCTGTTCCATTTGCAATAGCTTTTCACCGGTAATGTTGTAGTCTTTATAACGGGCATCGATATAGGCTGCCTGTAACTTCATGAAGAGGTTGGGCCTACGTTGTTGCTCTTTATTGAACACCTCTGCGAGACCATGCACTGCCATGGAACAATAACGTACCAGCCTGTCGAGATTGTGGCTGTTGGTCTTTAAACCGGTTGTGATCTTCATTAATGTTCTTAATCCATGTTCTGCAGACTGGTGTAACATGAATGCTGCCATGGCATGTTGTTTTCGTAGACGGAATATCTCTCCTCCTGCTAAAAATTCCTGCACCATGTTAAGTCCTTTGGTATAGTAATGTTGCCTGCTGTTTTGTTGCTCTGTTTCGTTTAAAGGTGTTGGTTGCTGTAGTAACATTCCACTATCATGTAACAGCAATGCTCTTTGCATCACAAGGTTTGCAATCAGATGCCCTTCGATCAGCCAGGTGTTGAACTGATCTATGTATAGTACGATAGCGGTGACGCGAATAAAGTGTTGTAGGTTGTTTTCGATTTTATCCTGCAGGCAGATGTGGGAGTCAGCGTATTAGTTTGCTGGAACAGAAAGAAGTAGTGGATGATCCTTTATTGCAACAGGTGGCAGGTGCTTTGAATATGCCTGTGGAGGCAATAAAGAATTTTGATTAAGATGCTGCAATGAATATTATTTCAAACACATTTAATAGCCACGATAACTCCACTTTAAACGCAATAAATCAGTTATGTAATTTCAATCCTTTAGATAAGTTGTTTGAAGCTTTGGAAGATAACAAAAAGCATTATGAAAGGTTATTGCAA
>JAKFCX010000003.1:0-34271 GCA_036676415.1 Chitinophagaceae bacterium | reverse complement strand
GCCAGATGAAGGCCGGCGTCATGAGCAGCATGGAAAGCATTGCCGCCCGGAGCGCTCGGCTGCAGGCCGAGATCTCCAACAAGCAGCTAGCAGCCTGGTTGGCGAAGAATGAGCAGAAACTGTTGGCGCAGCCGGAGTTGCAGCCCAAAGAGGCCACACCGATCTCTCGTGCACAAGCGCAACCGGAGCCATTGCGACCACTACCCGATCGACCACCCATTGCTCAGGCACCGGATAAGCCAGGCTTAACGGAAGTTTCCCGTAGGGAGTACCTGAACAAGAAGTTCGCTCGAACGGGTAACTTGGCACAGGACATCAACATACGAGGCAACCAGGAAACTGCTGTAAACTTCTTCAAGTCACAGGGCTATAAGCCTGCCGACTACGAAGGCTACATGAACGGCTTGGACTTCACTCAACCAGTCTTCACGGAAACAATCAACCGGGGCAAGACACTTTGGCAATTCCAGGTGCCCGGCGGCCGGCAAGGCATGTGGTACTCTCCTACCCCTGACGTGGTGCCAGGGCAACTGGGGATCAACCCGCTTGGCCAGATCTACAAAACGGAAACCATCGTGCCCAAGATCGTGAACGTCTATCAGAGCACTGAGAAGGTCACGCTGCTGAGGAGTACCTCGGCACCGGTACTGGATACCTGGTCCGTTCCTTCCCAACCCTATAACGCCATTGGCGGTGCTCGGCAGATGACCTCTGGCCAACGCGAGCTCTTCAAACTGATAACACCAGGTGCATTATCTGAATAATAAACAATACCGCTCGGAACAGGAGTTTCAAGTGTTGTTTGTGCATGGGTGTTAATATTGGCAACCACTGCTACCAATAACACGCAAATTTTTGCATACAACGAAAACATAATTCGGGAAGCGTAAAAATTTCTCATTTAAAATTTATTTTAACTTTTTTAACCAAGGTAACCTTAAGGGGAGGGTAGTAATATCATAGAAAAGGTGGTGCAGGCACCATGATCCATTCGATTGGTGACTGACCATATGAAACACAATTACGATTACTTTTCATAAATGGAATATTGTTGAACTTGTAGTTTTGTGTTGTAACAGATCAGGGATGGAGAAGCAAATTATGTTAATTCTCTGGGCTTCTTCTTTATTAATCTCTTTCTAATGTCATCCTAATGTTAGTTTTTTACTCCGTCTAATTCCGACAGAATAATCATAGTTAATGCATGTAGATAAAAAAAGCAGCCCAACGGCTGCTTTTAAAAAAATATTTTTTGAGTGATTATCCTAAAGCCACTCGCTTAAATTCAGTAACCTTCAGATCTTTATCTGCACCCTTCAGGTAATCACCAACTGATTTGCTGCCGTCTTTTACGAAAGCCTGGGCCATTAAAGTGTTCTCTTTAAAGAAAGCATTCAGTTTACCTTCTGCGATCTTAGCGATCATATCATCAGGCTTACCAGCCATCTTAGGATCTGCTTTCATCGTTTCAACCACAATGTTTCTTTCTCTTTCTACTGATTCAGCTGAAATGCTTTCAGGATCAACAGCTAATGGATTCATTGCAGCAATCTGCATTGCAATATCTTTTCCTGCGTCACCGGCTTCTTTATTAAAACCTACCAACACACCCATTCTGTATGCACCATGAATATAAGATGCAACAAAAGGAGCTTCTACTCTTTCAAATTTAGCTACACCGATCTTTTCACCGATAGAAGCTAATTTATCATTGATCAGGTCAGATACTTTAGCGCCATTGATCGCTACATTGTTTAACTCATCTGCACTCTTCACGTTATTTGAAATTGCAGCATCAGCAATGCTCTGAGCAAATGCAACGAAGTCTGCATTCTTAGAAACGAAATCAGTTTCGCAGCTGATGGTTAATACGATACCTGCTTTGTTATCTGCAGTTGTTTTTGCAATAACAACACCTTCTTTTGCTTCACGATCACTTCTTTTAGCAGCTACTTTTTGTCCCTGCTTACGAAGCCAGTCAATCGCTGCTTCAAAATCACCATTGGTTTCTGTTAATGCTTTACGGCAATCCATCATACCTGCACCGGTTGCCTGGCGTAGTTTGTTGATGTCTTGTGCTGTTATAGTTGCTGTTGACATATCTATTTGAAATTTGATATTTATGATTTGATATTATTTGACCAGCTTTCTGTTCTTTACTGATCGTCGGTTGTGTCACTCACTTGTACGTTCTGAACTTTGTTCAACAGAATTGTTGCAGTGGAAGAGTGCGACGCAACGAAAGTTTAATAGTAATATACAAGATGGGTCAATAATCATCATAGTCGAATGACTCAATGACTATTGACCCATGACTATAAATTATCTTCCGCCACCACCAGCAGGTCTTCTGCTGTTTGGTACACGACGTTTTGGAGCTCCACCAGGACCACCAGTGTTTCCACCAGCATCTCCGGTTCCACGGCCACGACCTCTTCCACGTCCACCAGCTTCTGCTTCTGCTTCAGCCTGTAAACGTGCTGCTTTCTTCTCCTGCTCGTTATCTACTTCTTCAGTATCGTCGTCTTTTGCAGCCAGTCTTTCAGAAAGACCTTCAGCTATTGCAGCAACGATATAATTTGTGATGATAGCGATAGATTTTGTAGCATCGTCGTTGGCAGGAATAGCGAAATCAACTTTGTTAGGATCGCTGTTCGTGTCTACCATTCCGAAAGTAGTGATGCCAAGTCTCTTAGCTTCAGCCAGAGCAATATGCTCGTGACCTATGTCCACTAAGAAAAGTGCAGCTGGTAATCTTCCCAATTGAGAAATACCGCCCAATACTTTCTCCATTTTATCTCTGTCACGGCTCAAAGTAAGACGCTCTTTTTTTGTTAAGCTTTCCGCACTACCGTCAGCAAGCATTTTCTCGATGCTCTGCATCTTCTTAACGCTTTTACGAACAGTGTTGAAGTTGGTGAGCATTCCACCCAACCATCTTTCAGTTGCAAAAGGCATGTTCACTCTCTTTGCACACTCGCTAACGATTTCTTTCGCTTGCTTCTTAGTTGCAACAAACATGATCTTTTTACCACTTTTCGCAATTTGTTTCATTGCTGCAGCAGCTTCCTGTAAACCATCAACAGTTTTGTTGAGGTCGATGATATGAATACCTTTCTTCTCAGCGAAGATGTAAGGCAACATCTTGGGATTCCACTTCTTCTTCAGGTGACCAAAGTGAACACCTGCTTCGAGGAGTTGATGTTGAAGTGAAGAACTATTTTCCATTTGTATCTTATTAAATGATTTTGAATAATTGTTTGAATGCAACGATTAACGCTTACTGAACTGGAAGCTTCTTCTTGCTTTCTTATGACCGAATTTCTTCCTTTCAACACCACGTGGATCTCTTTTCAGTAATCCAGCAGCTTTTAAAGCCGGGCGATACTCAGGATTCACTTCAAGCAAAGCTCTTGCGATACCCAATTTTGCAGCTTCGGCCTGGCCTTTTAAACCACCACCTTGTGCATTTACAACAACATCGAATTTGCCGAATACTTCAGCAGTTTTCAAAGCAACTTCAACCTGGTTCTGTAAATAAACCAGTGGAAAATATTGCTTGTAGTCTTTATCATTTACAGTGATCTTACCGTCACCCTTGCTTAAGAACACACGGGTAACCGCTTCTTTACGACGACCAACTGCATTTTTTTGCTTTTCCATTTATAAGGAATTAATAATTTTTAGATTAGAATTTCAGTTCTTTAGGTTGTTGTGCAAAATGCGGATGCTGGTCTCCTGCATACACAAACAATTTCTTGTACATCTTACGACCTAAACGGTTCTTAGGAAGCATTCCTTTTACCGCTCTTTCGATGATCACTTCCGGACGACGCTTTAAAAGATCTTTAGCAACTTCTTCTTTTTTACCACCTGGATAACCAGAATAGTTCAAATAGATCTTCTCGTCCATCTTGTTTCCTGTGAACTGAATCTTGTCTGCATTAATAACGATTACAAAATCTCCACAATCAACGTGAGGAGTGTAATAAGCCTTGTTCTTGCCACGAAGAACAGTAGCGATTCTTGAACACATACGACCAACGGTTTGATTAGTACCATCGACAACGTACCAGTTACGCTGTACGGTAGCCTCGTTCGCATGTTTCGTTGTGAAATGTAATTTGCTCATTTGTTTTTCTTTCGTTCCATTATAGTGGAACAGTTTTAAAATCAGTGTACTCCTATCCAAATACACAGCCCGCTCTTTTTAAACGGGTGGCAAAGGTGAAGGTATGCAATGGAACTACCAAGGAATTAAGGAACTATTTTACAAGCTGCCCGTTGAAGCTGTTGATTTTCAATGTGAAAATTGCCTTAAAATTAAATAGTTAGCAATCAGCCCTCCTTCGATTGACATGAACGGTTATAATGGAACAGTTTTTAGACTATATCCACCAAAGAAAGGAATATGAATACGACAGAACTGGTAGCATGGGGAGGATTGGCTATTATATTACTATTGGTATTTACTGAAACCGGGTTACTTGTAGGACTTGTTGTTCCAGGTGGAGAAACATTGGTTTTCACTGCAGGCTTGTTGGTGAGCACCGGCACTTTGAGCATTTCCATCACCATATTACTCGTATTGTTGATCTTAGCAAGCATTCTTGGTGACAGTTCGGGTTATTACATAGGAAAGCGATTTGGCAAGAAGCTATACCATAAAAAAGATACCTGGTATTTTAAACAACAATACCTGCACATGGTGAAAGATTATCTTCATAAGCATAGCCGTATGGCACTTATTATCGGAAAATTCTTTCCTTTCATCAGGCCTTTTGCTCCCCTGGTTTCGGGTGTTTCCCATGTGAAGTTTGGCAAATTCATTCCACTAACTGCTGTTGCATCTATATTATATATGAGCATTTTCAGCCTCGCCGGATATTTTCTTGGGATGCAGTTTCCGGTAATAAAAGAATACATCGGTTATATATTACCAATCAGCATTCTTATTTCTGTTGCACTTGTGCTGATGCAGTTCCGGAAATATAAACGAGACCATTCAGCATGAAGTACTGTTATTTAACCGATTTCACATCCAGCTCATTTATCTGGTCTTTATAATCAGAAGGCAGCAGTATATTTTTCAGTAGCCAATCCATCTTCATCAACCTGCTTACTTTATATAACGGGACAACGGGTGTGAGCAATGAAAAATCACTGAACTGCAGCAACTCCTTTACTCGTTGTGGCACTACTAATTTCTGTCCTTCTACCAGCACTTTAAATCGCATGGCACCAAGATGCTTTTTATATTGACTGAACAGATCAACAGTGTAATCACTTTTCTGCAGGTCGTTCATTAAATGGGCATGTCTTACAGGCAACCATTCATTATATGTAAGTGGCAGCTCCTTTAAACCCATTCTTGCTCCAACACGATAAAATACATTATGCACTTCTTCTTTTTCTTCATCCGTTAACTTCTGCTCAAGCAGTTCATAAGATGCAATGGAGTAATAAATGAGCATGAACAAAACATCACGATAGGCCCAGTCAGGAATAGTTGCTCCACGATTTTGTTCTACCGCAGTATGAATGTGCCGCATGGTATCAATAGCCTTATTGGCTTCATCTAAAGGAGCAAAAACAATTCTTCGAGCATATCGTACAGTAGAGAACAATCTACCCAAAGGATCGACAGGAAGTTTACCGGTGAAGTATAACCAGTCTACAGCTTTGTTTAAAGCAAATTCAGCAGCAGCACCACCGAATATGAAAAGAATGGTATCACTCTTACCCCATATCTTTCTTACAATCGAATTTTCCTGAACAAAGAATTGCATAAGGTTGAATTGCTTAAGACTAAGTTACACTAATACCAAAGCTTTGCAGGCATGATAGACAATACTTCATTGATCTGAGAAAATTTTCTACAACTACAACTATGGTCTGCTTATTTAATCGCATGATCATGTAACCAGATTCTACACTTTAAACATTACAACTAGTTGATAATAGTATAATAACATCTTGTTAATACTGGCATAGCGTTGGTTTTAGACCTTGTGAAAGAAAGAACAAACAGAGCGTTAGTATATGTCAGACAGGAGATCATTTTTGCGGAACGGATTTTTAGCAGGCCTTGGAATTATGGGTGCAGGAAAATTATCTATAGCAGCTTCTGCAAGTGAGGATATAAAAAGAGGAAAAGAAAGAGCAATACGTATTGCTCACATTACGGATTGCCATTCCAAACCAAAGCTGAAAGCAGAGAAAGCCCTGAAGTCTGTGTTTCAGCAATTGAACAGCATGTCAGACAAGCCTGATATTATTTTGAATACTGGTGATAGTGTACTGGAAGCAAATTATTCATCAGCCCGTTTTGTAGAGGCGTGCTGGAACGTTTGGAATGACAGTATCAACTGTTGCGGCATTCCATTATTTAACTGCATAGGTAACCATGATGTCTGGATACTGCCTGACATAGAAGAAAGATTAAGACATAAAGAGGGAAAGCAATGGGCCATGCAAATGTTGAAACTTGATCAGCGTTATTATTCGTTTGAAAAAAATGGCTGGAAGTTTATTGCCCTGGACAGTGTAGCTGAAAATGAATATGAATTAGATGATCTGCAGTATACCTGGCTTGAGCATGAATTAGCTTCTACAGATAAGCCGGTATGTATATACTCTCATGTGCCGATTATTTCTGCTGCAGCAATGATGTATGCAATGGAACGTAGACCACGATCTTCGAAAGTTGCAAAAGAGATGCATGGTGATGCAAAAAAATTAAAAGACCTGTTCTTTAAATATCCGAATGTTAAACTTTGCCTTAGCGGTCATGTGCATTATATAGATGAAGTAGATTATTTAGGTGTGAAGTATATGTGTAACGGTTCTGTTGCAGGAAACTGGTGGCAGGGAAAGCTGGACGAGTTTCCTCCTGCTTATGCAATCATTGATCTGTATAATGATGGCAGTGTACAAAAAGATCTTATTTACTACCAGTAGTTTTATATACATCAGGAAAATGTCTTTGCATAAACCTTGGACGAATTTCTTCTGACAAAACTGTCCAGCCAAATTGCTCATACAATGCATGAGCATCTTTTGTTCCAAGCATCCATCTTCGCAGGCCCTGCAATTCAGGATGATCTTGTATCGTCTGCATTAACCATTTGGACAATCCTTTACCACGATGTTCGGTTAAGATAAAAACATCAGCCAGGTAAGCAAATGTTGCTTTGTCGGTGATGAGTCTTGCAAATCCGATTTGCTTTTCTTCATTATAAACTCCAAAGCATATTGAATTTTCAATGGATCGCTTTACCGTCTCATATGGAATTGCTGCAGCCCAATAAGATTCTTCTGAAAGATACTTGTGGATCATATCAACATTCAACAAAGTTCTATCGGTGCTGATGGTATAGAGTGAAAGGTCAGGATGTTTTATCATGAAACAGTTTTTTATACATCTCCGCTTTTGATAATTCAGACAGGCCTCCAGGCTTCATGCCTGTTAACTTAATTCCTTCGATCCGGTAACGGATAAGACGTAACGTTGGAAAGCCAACTTTTGCCGTCATTTTTTTTACCTGCCGATTTTTTCCTTCGGTAAGTGTAATACTGATCCAGGAAGTAGGAATAGATTTTCTGAATCGGATAGGAGGATCTCTTTCTTCAACTTCGATCTCGCTTAACAACTTTACTTTACAGGATAGGGTTTGATATTGCTTCCCATCTACATTGATAACAACACCTTGTTCTAATTGCTGTATTGCTTCAACAGTTATTGCACCATCTATTTGCACCCAGTACTCTCTTTCATGTTTGAATGATGGATGCAGCAAACGATGGTTGAGATCTTTATCATTTGAAAGTATGAGTAAGCCTTCACTGTCATTATCCAATCTACCAATTGCATAAACATCTGGCGGAACATCAAACACATCTTTCAGCGTTCGGTGCTTGCTGCTGTCTGTAGTAAATTGCGACAGTACGAGATAAGGTTTATATATGATGAAGTAGCGATGCATAGAAAAAGAAAAAGTCCCGATAGAGATCAGGACTTTGTTATATGGATGGGTTAGTAAGTACCGGGAATCAAATTCCCTACACAATATTAAAAAGACTTTTTTCTAACACAAAAAAAAATTGAAAGAATTTTATTCACAATTTTTTTTAGAATGTGGATTAGCTGGCCGCTTACCTTGAAACAAAGATTGTTTTCTATGATGATAAAAGTAAGTATATAAAAAATGCTATCCGCTGAAACATTGATGAATAAAGGAACACAGCGAAATCTGTTTTTATCTTTCGTCAAAATCAATCAAATGAAAAACACAAATTCTTCTTCCTTTTTTCAAGGAATTTCTCAAGTAAAAAACTGAAAAATAATTTTCAGCATCAGCTGGCATTTCCGCCGTTTACAGCATTCAACAGGCTTTTTCAGTAAGATCGAAGCCTTCATCATTATTACCTTTGATGAAATTTTATTTATGAAATTTCCATCTCCTGTTGCAATTGAATGGATAGCGGAGTTGATAGATGCAGAAGTTATTGGTGATGTAAAAGCAATTGCAAAAGGCATTAACGAGATACATAAAGTTGAAGTGGGTGATCTCGTATTTGTAGACCATCCAAAGTATTATGATAAATGTTTGAAGAGTGATGCTTCACATATTATCATCAATTCAAAAGATGTGAACTTACCTAAAGGAAAAACATTGTTGGTATGTGCAGAGCCTTTTGAAGCCTATCAAAAAATAGTGAGTCATTTTAAACCATTCAAGCCTTCTTCTAAGAGTATAAGCGAGACGGCAATTATCGGTGATCGAACCGTGATCATGCCGAATGTTTTTATTGGCGAGAATGTTAGAATCGGCAATGACTGTATCATTCAGCCTAACGTTTCTATTCTTGCTGATACAGATATCGGTAGCAGGGTAATTATTCAATCAGGTTCTGTTATAGGCAGCGATGCATTTTATTATAACACTAAAAAGAACCGGGAAGTATGGTATAAGAAAATGCTTAGCGGAGGCAAAGTAGTTATAGAAGATGAAGTGGAGATCGGTGCAAATTGCACAATAGACAGGGGTGTAAGTTCAGAAACGAAAATCGGCAGGGGAACAAAGATGGATAATATGGTACACATTGGTCATGATGTGGTAGTAGGAAAAAATTGCCTGTTTGCTGCACAGGTAGCCATTGCAGGAGCAACTACAATTGAAGATGGTGTAATTCTTTGGGGACAGGTTGGTGTGAGTAAAACATTAACCATCGGAGCAGGTGCTGAAGTGTTTGCCCAGAGTGGTGTAGGTGGTGATCTTGATGGCGGAAAAAAATACTGGGGTTCACCCGTTGATGATGCTTTAACTAAAAAGAGAGAGTTAGTTTGGATGAGACGTATTCCGGAAATGTGGGAAAAGCTAAAGCGTTTATAGGTTATGCTTGTGTTTTAAATAATTACAGATCCTCTCTATGGTTTCCGAAATAGACGAGTATCTGAATTGCGGAAGCTGCTTAAGAAGTTTGGAATTATCAAAATAAACTTTTGCCTGGGCTGTACTTGCAGTTTCTCTGGTAAGCAAAGGATCAACACCGGAGAATAAGCTTTTCAATCCTTCATATCTCCAGACAAGATTAGCAATAAAGGGTGTTACTTTTTTATAGGGAGGTTTCTTACCAAAGCAGGAAGCGATCTCATCAAAGAGTTGTTTGTAAGAAACATTGTCTGCGTTTAAAATAAATCGTTCTCCAACCACTTCACTTTCCATCAGCAATATCATTGCTTTCACAACATCCTGTACATCTACAAACCCACTCACCCCTTCAGTATACCAGGGAAATTCATTATAAACAGACTGAAATATCTTTGTTGACCCTTTGGTCCAGTCACTCTCACCCAGTATGATCGTTGGATTGACAACTACCGATGGTAATCCTTCAGCAGCACCTCTCCACACTTCCATCTCGGCTAAATATTTTGTTTTGCCGTATTCGCTGTTACTGGTTTCTTTTGACCAGTTCATTGATTCATTGATCAAAGGGTCTTTTCGAATTCTACCCAGCGCTGCAACAGAACTTACGAAAAGCAACTTCTTTATTCCGGCAGTCAGCGCTGCATTCACAACATTTGCAGTGCCTTCAATATTGGTACGGGTAAGAATCTCTTTGCTCTTTGGGCTGAATGAAACGATAGCAGCACAATGATATATTTGATCTACATCTTCCATCGCATCTTCTAATGAAAGAATATCCAGGATATCTGCTTTTTGCCATTTAACTTTATGGCTACCCCTGAATTCAGGAACGACATTACGATATATGGCCTTCACCTCTTTTCCCTGCTGAATCAATGCAGTGATGAGGTGTGAACCCACTAAACCCGATCCTCCCGTTACAAATATCATTTTACAGCATGGGGATTTGCGATCAGTTTTTTAAATTCCTGTATCTGTGAATAATTTAAGACCTCCATTCCATATGATTTCATTCCCTGTGCTGATTCCGTAACGCTGATTCCTCTTCTATACCAATCGATGAGATGTGTTCTCAATCTTTGCCAGTGTTCGATTGAAGTAATTAATATTTCAAATTTCTTCAACTCTCCATTGTGCTGAAAGGAAATAAAATTTTTATCGCCGGCATGCATATCAGTTACAGGAACTGAACGATCTGCTGATCTTTTATAGGATATCCATCCATAAAACTCAATGCGAAGTGATTTGATCTCATCAATCAAAAATTCCTCATTCATTGCTGTGATCGTATGCTTTGTTATGATCAACTCTCCAACCGATTTCTTAAGAACCTGCTTTCGTGTTTGTAAGAAGTATCTTGCTACACCATAAATAAATATCGCTATCCAGAATATTGGAGCCACAGCTGGCATTATTCCCAGGACCAACAATACAACAATAGTTATTGTCAAGATTCCTGCAACAGTGAAAAACAGCACTTTGCCTGTAGAATTTGGCTTTAGTATATCTGCTTTAAACTCCTGCATCAGTATTGATAAAATCCTTTTCCTGTTTTCCTTCCCAATTCACCGGCATCCACTTTAGCTTTCTGAATAACAGAAGGTGTGAGCCTTGCCGGTTTACCCAAAGCTTCCCAAACAATATTACTTACACCATAGTTAATATCCATTCCGATCAGATCCATTAATTTAAAGGGGCCCATTTTAAAACCGGAAGATTCCATAACACCATCCACAGTTTCTATATCTGCCAGGCCAAGTTCTACCAGCTTCATTGCCTCAAGATAATAATGACGTGCAACACGATTTACAATAAAACCGGGAGCATCTTTGCAAACTACAGGAGTCTTTCCCAACTTCTTTGAAAGCGCAACTAAAAGATCAATTACTGTCTGTTTTGTTTTCTCTCCCTTCACTACTTCAACCAGTTTCATCAGTGGTGCCGGATTGAAAAAATGCATACCAGCTACTCTCGATGGATCGGCAACACCGTAAGCAATTTCATTAATAGAAATAGATGAGGTGTTCGTAGCAAAAATGGTGGACGTCGAATTTATTGCAACTAGTTTGTTAAACAGATCGACTTTTGCTTGCCTGTCTTCAATGATCGCTTCAATTACTACCTCAGCTTTACATTCATTTACGTTTGAAGTGAATATTATTCTTTGAAGTAATTCCTGCTTCTGCTCCGCTGAAATCTTTTGTTTGGAAATAAGAAAGTCAAGGTTCTTTTCGATACCGGCTTTACTTTTTTGCAGCATAGCCTCATTCACATCAAACTGGATAGCAGTAAACCCATGTTGTGCTGCCACCTGTGCAATTCCACTACCCATAGTACCTGCACCGCAAACGCAAATAGTTTTTACCTGGTTCATGGTTGCAAACATAAATGAAAGCTGGAAAACAGCAGACTAACCAACATCATATAAAAAAGCCGCTCCAATTGGAACGGCTCTAAATCTTTAAATCAGAAATCTTATATCAGCGATTAAACAGCTTCTGAGCTCATTTTCTTAGATACCTTCTTACGATCGTCTTCATTTAATACCACCTTACGCATACGAATGTTCTTAGGTGTTACTTCAATACACTCGTCTTCCTGTATGTACTCCATACATTCTTCCAGTGTCATCAAAGTTTTTGGCGCAATACGTGAAGCATCATCACTTCCGCTGGCTCTATGGTTGGTAAGTTTTTTAGGTTCTGTTGCATTTACAACAAGATCTCCGGGTTTAATATGCTCAGCGATGATCTGACCTACATAAACTTCTTCACCCGGCTCAACAAAGAAAGTTCCCCTGTCCTGTAACTTATCAATTGAATAACCAGTTGTTTTTTCCTGGTTCTTAGAGATCAATACACCATTGTTACGACCAGGAATTGGTCCTTTCCATGGTTTATATTCGATAAAGCGATGAGCCATTACAGCTTCACCTGCAGTATTGGTCAGCATCTGTGAACGAAGACCAATCAAACCTCTGGAAGGAATTTCAAATTCAAGATGCTGCATCTCTCCTTTGCTTTCCATCACCTGCATCTCACCTTTACGCTGTGTAACAAGGTCAATTACTTTACCGCTGAATTCAGCAGGAACATCAACTACCAGGTTCTCGTAAGGCTCACATTTCTTTCCATCAATATACTTTACAAGTACCTGTGGATTACCAACTGTCAATTCATACCCTTCACGTCTCATGGTTTCTACAAGGATACCTAAGTGAAGAATACCACGACCATAAACAAGGAAACTATCAGCACTGTCTGTATCTTCTACTTTTAATGCAAGATTTTTTTCAGTTTCCTTCATCAAACGATCACGAAGGTGACGTGAGGTTACAAACTTTCCATCTTTACCAAAGAATGGAGAGTTGTTAATGCTGAACAACATGCTCATCGTAGGTTCATCCACACTGATCAATGGTAACGCTTCAGGATTTTCAACATCAGCAATTGTATCGCCGATATTGAAATCTTCCAATCCTACCACAGCACAAAGATCACCGGCAACCACTTCTGCCACCTTTCTTTTGCCCATCCCTTCAAACACATATAATTCACGAATCCTGATCTTCTTGATCGTTCCATCAGCCTGCATCAAAGCAATTTGCTGGCCTTCTTTTACCACCCCTCTTGCTACTTTACCAATGGCAATTCTTCCCAGGAAAGATGAGTAATCCAAAGAAGTGATCTGCATTTGCAGCGGACCTTCAGCAATTTTTGGAGGCGGAACATATTTAATGATACCATCCATTAAAGGAGTGATATCAGCACTTTCTTCATTCTTATCGTTGAACCAGCCATGTTTTCCAGAACCATAGAAGGTTGGAAAATTCAGCTGCTCTTCTGTAGCATCAAGGTTAAAGAATAGTTCGAAAACAGCATCATGTACTTCATCCGGACGACAATTCGGCTTATCAACCTTATTGATGATAACCATTGGCTTCAAGTTCAGGTGAAGGGCTTTCTGCAACACAAATCTTGTTTGTGGCATCGGGCCTTCAAAAGCATCAACCAACAATAAAACACCGTCGGCCATCTTTAGCACCCTTTCTACTTCACCACCAAAATCACTGTGACCAGGTGTATCAATAACATTGATCTTAACGTCGTTGTAAATTACAGCAGCGTTCTTACTAAAGATGGTAATACCTCTTTCTCTTTCAAGATCGTTGCTGTCCATGATGAGGTCACCGGTATCCTGGTTCTCACGAAACACCTTTGTGGTGTGTAATATCCTGTCAACCAATGTAGTCTTACCATGGTCAACGTGTGCAATAATTGCTATGTTTCTAATTTCCATTGTCGATTGTGTTTATTGAGGCAATTAAAGTTAAAAGGCTAGTGCACAATCAACATAAATTAACAACTCAACTTAATTACCTAAATAAAGGGCGGCAAAAGTAAGCTTTTGCAGCGAGGGAAAAGCCTTAAAAGAAGTGAATATTGTTTTACCGGCTGTAGATTAACGATTTAGCTGCTGTTGTGTCACTCACTTGTACGTTCCGAACCGTATTGACCTTCTATTGACCCGGAAAAATAAAGCCCTGCGCTAAAGGCACAGGGCTTTTTGGAAATCTTTTTGTGAAATCTATTGTACAACCACTTTCTTGGTTTCCAGCACTCCATCCATAGTAAATCTGAAAGTGTAGGTTCCTGCTTCAAAATCACAAACATGCACATGGCCGTTATTGACTCCCGGGAATGCCTGCATTTTAGTGTCTAAAACCAACTTGCCACTCATATCAAACACCTGTACACTTAAGAAGTTGTTTTTTTCTGAGTTAAAATACACCATCAACTGGCCGGGTTTTGAAATTGGATTCGGCCCTATCTGGGTTACCAACTTTGTTATTGAAGCCGGATTTTTGAACATCTTAATCGCTGTAAGCTTTTCCGATCCATCTTTATCAATGATAGCAATGTGGTAATAAATGTACTTATACTGCTCAGTTAATGATCTGTCAGTATATGAGTAGGCCTGCTCATTTCCAATCGATCCTGTCGCTCTTACAGTAGCCACCTCTTTAAAACTTACACCATCAACACTTCTGCGAATGGAAAAGCGATCAACATTGCTTTCATTTAATGTTGTCCAGGAAATCAGCGGTGTTTTCTCTAAAGATGCAGTTACAGTAAAATCTTTCAGTAAAGCTGGCATTGGTCCGCTTGCAACAATTTGTCCGACCATTCCGGTGAATGAAGCTGCATCTGCGTGTGCTTCGCAGATATACTTGTAAGTGCCGACCTGTGTTACGGTATAATCATAAGTTCCTGTTACTGCACCAGGTGCTCCACTGTAAATTGCAGCTGCACCTGCAGGACGGCTGTTTGTAACGCCATTAGTTGTGGCATTGTGAAAACCTCCTGCGGAAAAATCAAAACGGACTACATCTCCCACCGTAACATTTACAACAGATGGATTAAACTGGTTGCTCACTACCTGAACAACCACAGTTGCTGCATTCAGTGCAGTAATAAACAAAAATGCAGAGGCAATTAATAGGTATATTTTTTTCATAAGCGTTATTTTACCGAACAATTTAATGTTTATTCGGCTGAGATGCAATAGCTAACTCACTGAGCTGGTAAAAAAGCTTACTGAATACGTCCTACCCAGGCTAGCTTTATTGATAAATAATACACTTACATTATTTTACCTATTTTTCCTTTTAAACGATTGTTATGCCCAGGAGTATTATTGCCGGAATTGGAATGTATGTGCCGGAACAAGTGATCACTAACAATGATCTTGTCAAGTACATGGATACAAGTGATGAATGGATACAGGAACGTACTGGTATCAAAGAAAGGCGTTACGCTCACAGAACTGAAGAGACCACCACAACAATGGCTGTTGAAGCCGCAAAAATAGCTATTGAACGAGCTGGTATTACTGCACAGGATATTGATTTCATCGTTTTTGCTACGTTGTCTCCCGATTATTATTTTCCGGGATGTGGGGTTTTGGTTCAACGTGCTATGCAAATGAAAGAGATCGGAGCACTGGATGTTCGTAACCAATGTAGCGGTTTTGTTTATGCTTTAAGCGTAGCCGACCAGTTCATCAAAACAGGGATGTATAAGAATATTCTTGTGATCGGTGCTGAAAAGCATTCGTTCGGATTAGATCTTACTACAAGAGGTAGAAATGTTTCAGTGATATTTGGTGATGGAGCCGGTGCTGTTGTTTTACAGCCGACCGAAGATGAAGGAAGAGGCATCCTGAGTACACATTTGCATAGTGACGGATCAGAGGCTGAGATCCTGGCAATGTACAATCCAGGTACACATGCCAATCATTGGAAAGAAGACCTGGCAGATTTTGATGATGCTGAAATGGCTAATATGTTCATGAGTCACCAGATGATTGATAATGCTCAACTGTTTCCAAATATGGATGGACAGGCTGTATTTAAAAAAGCAGTAGTAAAGTTTCCTGAAGTGATCATGGAAGCTTTAACAAAGAACGGGTATCAGCCATCTGACATTAAAATGTTAATTCCGCACCAGGCAAACCTGAGAATTGCCCAGTTTGTACAGCAGAAATTGAAACTGAGAGATGACCAGGTATTTAACAATATACAAACCTATGGTAATACTACAGCTGCCTCAGTACCAATCGCTTTATGCGAAGCCTGGGAAGCTGGCATGATAGAAAAAGGTGATCTTGTTTGCCTTGCAGCATTCGGAAGTGGCTTTACCTGGGCCAGCGCTTTGCTAAAATGGTAATGTATTTGATTATATAGGCTAAATTTGAAAATGAAGACTTTAATAATATTAGTACTTAGCCTTTTGAGTTTTAGTGCTTTTTCGCAGCAACATGTTTTTAAAGTAAGTGCACAAAAGCAAATCCTGAGCATTCACCTGAATGAAGACAATAGCAACAAGAAAATCACGATCAATACAAAAGAGAAGATCGCAAATGTGCAAAGGCTTTCTATCAGAGGCCTGGCTCCAGCACTTGATAATGGCTGGGTGAGAACTTTCCATGTGACCGGTTCTGACGAAGGCGAAGCTTTAGTTACTATCAATGATGATAAAGAACCTGGCGTATTTAATTACGGGTTGAAAGACCTTGTTGAAAAATTAAAGCCGGGCATCTATAAAATATTTACCCTCGCAATTCCTAAAGATGCAGCAAAAGCTGCCGAATTGAAGCCAAAGAGAATTTTGGTTGCTACCTTAGAGGTAGTTTGATCATGAAAAGATTTATTTTTCTCGTTAACCCTATTTCAGGTACGGTACAAAAGCATGGCATTGTTGAGCTGATCACTAAAGAAGCTATCCGAAGAAATATCACATTTGAAATTTGTGATACTAAGGCTGATGGCATTTATGAGGAAGTAAGGCAAAAGATCATTTCAGAAAATATAACTCATGTTGGTATTGTTGGTGGTGATGGCACTGCCAACCAGGTAATCAATTACCTGAGAGATCTCCCTGTGATTTTTGGAATCATACCAATGGGTTCTGGAAATGGATTAGCCTTTACCGCCGGCATACCCAAAATATCTCAGGCTGCACTTAAGCTCATCTTTGAAGGAAAAAGTAAACCTGTAGATGGATTTCTTGTAAACGGACAATTCTCATGCATGCTCACCGGTTTGGGTTTTGATGCACAGGTAGCACATGAGTTTGCCAATAAAGCTTCGAGAGGATTACTAACTTATACAAGACAAACACTGATCAACTATTTTACTGCTGGAACCTATCCTTTTGAAATTGCAGTGGGTGAATTCACTTTTAATACAGATGCATTTTTTATCAGCATAGCAAACAGTAACCAGTTTGGCAATAAGGTAACCATAGCACCACAGGCAAGTTTGAGTGATGGTCTGTTAGATGTGGTGATTGTGCAGAAGATGAATAAAGCTTTATTGCTTTTTGCCGTTATCAGCCAATTACGTGGTGGCAATAAGTTACAGGTACTGGCAGCAGAAGCTTTGAAGAAGAACATTATTTATTTTCAGACACCTTCTTTAAAGATCAGGAACTGGAAGAATGCTCCCTTGCATATTGATGGTGAGCCGAAAGAAACAGCTGATGTATTGGATATACAAATCATAAAAGATTGTTTTCAACTGATACAGCCCTGATGAATAGCATTACCGGTTGTACAAGAGTGCTCCGATAGCTATCGGAGCAACGAAAGCTATATGCTTGTACTGAAGCTGGCTTATTAATTCTTACTCAACTGCAGCAACCTTATATATTCCCTCGTATTTCCAATATTATCCAATGACCTCCTGATATCTTTTTTCTCTGCAGCGGTTAAATGAAAACTTAACGAAGCATGGGCTTCTTCTTTTAAGGGAACATATTGAAAGTTTACCCTGTGAAGTCCCTCTCCGTAAGCAGTGAACATATATTGAAGCTGATCATCCAGATAATAATCCTGCAGTTTGTAATAATTGTTTTGCAGTAACCACATTGGACCTGTGAGTTCTCCAAAGAAATTCGTGGAGCCTTCTTCTGTTGCTTCCCATTCTCCCAATCTTCTTCCACGAATCTGCACAATGACCACTTTGCTGGTATTTTCTTTTAACCAGTCTTTGAAAGTATGCATAAACCTGAGTGACGATTCTAAACCATAATTATCTCTCAATCCTGCATCCATTGCATCAACAACAGGTTTTGTAGGCAGCAATACGTTAGGTAATACGTAAGGAAAAGTTGCATTCAATCTTAATGCAGAAAGGATGCTGGTGTTATAAGGATTGTTCTTACTAAAAAAGGAAATATAGTCAATAGCATCAGGATCTCCAGTGAAAAGATTGGCTGTATCTGTGATCGCTCTCATGAAAAATCTTGCAGGGTGAGTACCGATCACCACCTGTCTTCCATCCAAAGTAACAACAGAATGAAACAGCATCATTGGTATCAGTGCATTCCTTTCGGGCACTACATAATCCTTCAATTTTTTATTGAGGATGCCTCCTGTGTTTTCGTTGAACTTCTGCTCGAAAAAATAACCCCGGTCTTTCGCATATTCTTCTCCATTGATGGTAACATTCTGAGTTGGAGCTAATAAGTCTGTTGTAACAAAAGAAGAAAAAATAGAGTTGAGTAGATCCTTTGAAACATTGTCTGAATATTGTTTGTCCTGCAGGTTGATCGGACGACCCTGTTGTTTTAACCAATATAATTCACGAAAGTATGCAGCACCTAGTACACCACCTGAGGCTCCAGTGATCATAAAGGTCTTCTTCATAAAATCTCCCTTGGTTAAACTGTCGAGTCTTTGCATCACATCAACAGTAAAAGCTGAACTTCTGAGTCCACCACCACTCACATTCACCAGATACATTACAGGTTTGGCCGTTCCTTGCTTCTCTTTCCACTTATTCAATATTTCGATGAAAGCTTTTTTATCCGCTTCAACGTTTTCTGCAGATCCATGCCTCAGCACTGCATTTCTTGTGTAATCAACTGTTTTATCCTCGTCGTACGACAATCCCAGGATCTTGTTCCTTGGGTCGATCATATGTTCCTGGTACATCCAGTTGATAACGAAATATGCCATGATCAAAAGCGGCACACTCCAGGACCGAAGGAACAGTGAAAATGCTCCAGCTACAGCAATTACTACCGCACAAAAAATAGCAACACTTGCTGCTGCCGGAATCTGGAAATAAGAACTGTCAGATAAATAACTAATGCTGATCATCGCTAGAAAAGCGATCAGCACAGCTATGATAGATGCAATATGATGTCTTTTAAATATCGAATCGAGAAACTCTTCACTATAATGCCTTACATCCCTTGGTTTTCGTACTTTAAATCTTGCACTGAGAAACCAGTCACACCGTATTTCTCCTTTTTGAGGAGGAAGGATCTTTCGCTTTGAAACAACATGATAGGTCTTATTTGCTTTGAGTAGTTTCTGACCAAAGCGCTTGTACACTTTTTTATCGATCACATAAAAATAGTAGAATGCTGCAGTCACAGCCAGCAATAGACCTGTAACGAAACCTGCAACCAGCTTCAGCATATCAATGGCTGAAATTAATTGCTGGAAACGGTTGTACTCAATTGCTTTATATAGATAAAGCAGTAAAAACAACGCAGGAAAAACACCGTTATTAATGCAATACTTAAGAAAAGGTTGGGCTGTAGTAGCAAGAAATTTTATATGCCTTGTATGTAAAATGAAAGTGGCAATATTCCAGCTCATAATGAAAATACCAATGGCTGCTCCTACAAAAGCAGTAGCAAGGAAGTCAACTTTATTCAGGTATTCCGGAGCAAGAAATAAAGATCTTGCACCAAAAGATTTCAGGAAAAAACCACTGACGGTTGCAAAGAATACATACCAGAAAATAAGAAACACCTGGTAACGGCGAAAGTGCAAAAAGAAAAGCTGTATAGGCAGCGAATAAAAAAAGCCGGAAAGATATTTCTTCATAAACAGGCAAAAGATAATTCAAATATCATCAACTGTTTTTATATGACGGCCTGATAAGGTAAAAAGCTGCAGTCAATACTAATAAAAGAACCATTCCAACAAGCTGGTGAGCAAGTGCCAGCCATTCGAACGTTCCAAAATGACCCGGGACAATCTTTAATGCATTTACCACAGATAAAACTCCAAGCGTAACCTGAATGATTGTAAGAATTAAGACCCAGTTCCTCAGCTTATTAAATAACGAAGAAGTAGCCAATTTTCTTGCGGAAAGCCACCAGAAAAATATTCCGATCAATAATATATAGGCAGTCGTTCTATGAATGAATTGAACTGCAACGGAATTATTGATCCAGTGGAGCTGTGACATTTCGGGCATGAAAACTCCACTCATGTCGGGCCAGGTAGGTGCTGCAGTTGCAGCTTTTAAGCCGGCCATAAAAGCTCCGTAAAAAAGCTGGATAGTAAGAATAATCAATATGGCAACCGTGAAATTCCACAGTGAACGACTGGTGATTTTCTGAGCCGTTTTAACACTCAGTTTCATTCCGAAGATGAGTGCATATACTATTAATACCATTGCTGCAATAAAATGTGCCGCTAACCTTATGTGACTTACATACACATCTTCCTGGTTCAAACCGCTTTGCACCATGATCCAACCGATAGCACCTTGTAAAGCACCCAGCAGAAACAAAATGATCAAAGGATTGATCATCCACTTTTTAAAATATCCTTTGATTAAAAAATAAATGAACGGAATAATAAAAGCGATGCCAATAATTCTTGCCCAAAGCCGATGAAACCATTCCCAGAAGAATATCAATTTAAAATCTGAGAGTGTAAAATGGTTGTTGATGTATTTGTATTGAGCAATATTTTGATACTTATTGAATGCAATTTGCCAATCAGCTTCATTCATTGGTGGCAAAGCTCCCATAATTGGTTTCCACTCTGTAATAGATAAACCAGAGCCGGTTAATCTCGTAATTCCACCCAATAATACCTGGACGATCAGCATCCCCACACCAAGGAAAATCCAGTTTGCTACGATACGGGTTGATCTCTCACTATTCATACTATTTGCCATACATACACATTTGCCTGAAAAACAGGTGCAAAGTTATTGCGTGATGTTGTGCAAAAGTTTTTTCTGGCAAAAGATCAGAATAAATGTTTCTGAATTCGATATTCGTTGTAATGCTGAAGCCTTTTTACCAGGATCTTGTATTGGAAGCCGGATGTGATGAAGCCGGAAGAGGTTGTTATGCAGGTCCTGTTTTTGCCGCAGCAGTTATTTTACCGGTTGATTTTTTTCATCCTGATCTCAACGATAGCAAACAAGTTCCTGCTGAGAAAAGAGATGAGCTGAAGAAGTTCATCAAAGAAAATGCACTTAGTTATGCAATAGCATCGGTTGACCAGGAGGAAATTGACCGGATCAATATTTTACAGGCATCTTTCAAAGCCGTTCATCTTGCTTTGGATAAACTAAAGAAACGTCCCAAGTTCATATTAATGGATGGCAATCGATTTAAACAATATAGAAAAGTAAAGCATGAATGTATCATAAAAGGTGATGGCATTTATGCAAGCATTGCGGCAGCCAGTATTCTTGCCAAAACAGCAAGAGATGCTTACATGAAAAAAGTACACAAGGAATTTCCACACTACAATTGGAAGAGCAATAAAGGTTATGGCACTCCTGAACACCGTGCTGCTATTGAAATACACGGACTATGTAAACACCATCGTCATAGCTTTAATATTTTGAATATGCAGATGGAGTTGTTTGAAGATGAGGTAACCACATAGACACAATAGGAACATAGGTTTTGTACTAAGAGATAAAAATTAGATAAAGATCTCCACTCGCATATACTCTTTTCTTCCTTGCTCGTTCAAAGTCTTAGCTATGTGATCTTTGTGCCTATGTGGTAAAAAAAATCAATCCACCACAAATTCTCCAGCACCTTCTCTTATCACTTCATAATTATCGGTAGTACAATCAACAACTGTTGACGGCATCATTCCACCAATACCACCATCAACCACAATATCAACCAGTTTATCAAACTTTTCAGCAATGATTTCCGGATCAGTATACTCTTCTACCATTTCACCAGGAAGAGAAGCTGATAAAATTGGTCTGCCTAATTCCTGCACAATACTTCTTGCAATATTATTATCAGGCACACGAAGCCCGATCGTATGTCTTTTGGTTTGCAGGATCTTTGGCACTTCTTTACTTGCCGGAAGTATAAAAGTATAAGGACCGGGTAAATAACTTTTTAGTAAACGATATAATGGTGTTGAAATCGCTTTGGTGTATTTGCTCATATCACTCAAATCATAACAAACAAAGCTGAGCTGTGCTTTTTGCGGATCAATATTTTTTATGCGGCAGATCTTTTCAACTGCTTTTGGTTGAAAAATATCACAACCAAATCCATAGATCGTATCTGTTGGGTAAACGATCACACCCCCATTTGACAAACAATCAATGATGGTTTTTAGATTCCTTGGATTCGGATTATCCGGATGTACTTGTAACAGCAAAGCCATACACTAAACTTACAGTTTAATTCTTTCCCACTTAAATTATACCAATAACAGTGTTTGCAAGGCCGCTACAATCATTTTCGACTTCAGAAACATTCCCCTCCCATTTAACTCAACTGCTTTAAATTTGTTATCCATTACAAATTTTAATCATTAAATCATAGAATTATGGCGTTTAGTTTACCGGCTTTGCCTTATGCACACGATGCACTGGAGCCTCATATTGATAAGCAGACAATGGAAATTCATCATGGCAAACACCACCAGGCTTATGTAGATAACCTGAATAAAGCCGTTGCCGGAACAGAAAATGAAAACAAAAGTTTAGAGGATCTCTTGAAGAATGTTGGTAGTCTTTCACCGGCTATTCGTAACAATGGTGGTGGTCACTGGAACCACACTTTCTTCTGGGAAACTTTGGCTCCTCATGCTGGAGGTGAACCAACAGGTGCTTTGGCAGAAGCGATCAACAGCACATTCGGTTCTTTTGATGCGTTAAAAGAAAAAGTAAATGCCGCAGGCACCACACGTTTTGGAAGTGGATGGGCCTGGCTTATTGTAAAAGATGGTAAGCTTGAAGTTACATCAACACCAAACCAGGATAACCCTTTAATGGATGTTGCAGAAGTAAAAGGCACTCCTTTGTTGGGTATTGATGTTTGGGAACATGCATATTACCTCAAGTATCAAAATCGCAGACCGGAATATTTAACCAATATCTGGAATGTGATCAGCTGGGCAAAAGTGTCTGAACGTTTTGGTTCGGCAAAGTAATATTACGACCCAAGCCTAAGTTTGTAATGCATCTTTTGTTGCGTCGCACTCTTCAGGTTTCAGTTCTTTGCTGAACATAAATTCATAATTTAGTCCCGCTATACATTTAGCGGGATTATTTTTTAAACAACTCCAATGAAAAAACTTACTGCCTGCCTTTCCGTTTTAATTCTTTTAGCATCTTGCTCGGTTAAACCAAAAAAAGTAATTGTACTCAGCCAGGGAACAGCCAACATTAATACCGACCAATTAACGATCACTACTTCAGGAACCGGCCACGAAGAAAAAACTGTTTTGTTCCATGATGAAGGAAACCTTGAACTAAAACTTACCTCACAGGTTGGAACAGCTACTATCAGCTTACCTGAACCAGGTGTGTACATTTTAAATACGAAAGCAGATACGATCATTGGTAGTTATGTAAACTATACAGCACCCAAGACTTCAGTAGACAAAATAACGGATGAAGAGATGAGAGCTAACATTGATTCGCTGGAACAAATTATTGCAGGTAATGTATCTCCAGAAAAGAAAACATTTTTTATTCTACCCAATCAAGCTGTCAAAGTAAGTTCCAATTCAGAAGCTCATATCGTTACGCCTTATCACCAGATGACTTCCATATCTACCAAAAAAGGAGAGGAGCCTGAAGTTTACCGTTTCTATCCAATTTCCGAAGCCAGGGCAACACTACAAAAATTGAAGGGAATGATGGGTGACGAAGTGCCTGTCAATGACCCAAAATAAAATATTCCTATTGATTTCCAACCAAATAAAAGATAATTAGGAAAATTACATGTATATACATATATTTGCATTGTGAAGCTTGAAGACGCTATACAATCAAACAAATTCAAAAACCCTCAGCAGAAGGCTACACTCAACTGTTTGTATACAGCCTGGTGGTTAAAATCTGTTTTGAGCAAAGAATTAAAACCGTTTGATCTTACGCATGAACAATACAATGTATTGCGAATCCTTAAAGGAAAGCATCCTGAACAGATGTGTGTGAAAGACATTGCCGGGAGGATGATGGAAAAAAGTTCTAATGTTCCCAGGATCGTTGACAGGCTTGTGGCAAAAAAATGGGTGAAACGTGCTACTTCTGCTATCGATAAAAGAGAAACAGTAATCACGCTTACTCAGAATGGGATAAATGTATTGGAAACATCCACTGCATCAATTGAAGCGTTATTTAATCGAATACTTACATTGAATGATACAGAAGCAAACCAGTTAAATGGTCTGCTGGAAAAGCTGAGGGAAACAGAAGGATAATTTTTTTGCAAGGATAGGTGTATGTACACGTATTTAAGCTGAGTTCTTTCCAGACGTACAAGTGAGTGACACAACGAATTTGAATAGCGATTAGAACCTGATCAACAAATAAAAAAAGACTATATGAAAACAATATTTCACAAAGCAACAGAAAGAGGTCATGCTAATCATGGCTGGTTAGATACATATCATTCTTTCAGTTTTGGTAACTATTATGATCCAACTAAAATTCATTTTGGTGCTTTACGTGTATTGAATGATGATACAGTTAACGGTGGATATGGTTTTGGAAAACACCCTCACGATAACATGGAGATCGTTACCATTCCTTTAAATGGTGATCTGAAACATGAAGACAGTACAGGAAGAAAGGAAGTGATCAGGCAATATGATGTGCAGATCATGAGTGCTGGAAGCGGTATTGCTCACAGTGAAATGAATGCAAATCCTGACAAAGATGTGCAGTTATTACAGATATGGGTGTTCCCAAAAGAAAAGAATATTGAACCAAGATATGAGCAGAAAACCTTTAGGCCGGAAGACAGGATCAACAAGCTGCAGACTGTAGTAGCGCCAGATAATTCTGAAGGAGTTTATATACACCAGGATGCATGGTTCTCTCTTGGAAATTTTGAAGAAGCATTTCAAACCGGGTATAAGCTAAACAAAACCGGCAATGGCGTATATGCTTTTGTAATTGACGGAGAAGTAACCATCAACGGCAATAAGCTTAATAAAAGAGATGGATTAGGTCTCTGGGAAACAGATCAGCTTGACATTAAAGCAGATACAAAAGCAGAACTGCTGCTGATCGAAGTTCCCATGGAGCTTAACAATGCCTGATCATTGTTAGCACATTAATTGAGGCAATTATTTAATAATAATAAAAATCACAACTATGGCTACGTACAAAATCGATGTGGATCATTCAGATATCATGTTTAAAGTAAAACACCTGATGATCTCTACTGCTACCGGTTATTTCAAAAAATTTGATGCAACTGTAGAAACAGAAGGTGATGAATTCACCAATGCAAAAGTGTATTTCGAAGCTGATGTTAATAGCATAGACACAAAAAATGCAGACAGGGATACTCACCTGAAAAGTGATGATTTCTTTAATGCAGAGAAGTTCCCAAAAATGACCTTTAAGTCTACCAGTATTGAAAAAGATGGAGAAGGTGAATACATTCTGAAAGGTGATCTTACGATCCGTGATATCACAAAACCAGTGACACTTGAAGTAGACTATAATGGATCTGCGAAAGACCCTTATGGAAATGAAAGAGCGGGATTCGAAGTAAAAGGCAAGATCAACCGTAAAGAGTTCGGACTGAAGTGGAGTGCTGTTACTGAAGCCGGTGGATTAGTGGTAGATGATATAGTGAAACTGCAGATGAACCTTGAATTTATTAAACAGGCTGATACAACAAATGCATCGGCAGCAGAAAATAAAGAAGCAGCAACAGCTTAATATAAACCACATAGGCACATAGTAACATAGCTATGTGTCTATGTGGTAAACAAAAAATTATGAACATAGAAATAATATCAGGTAGCCCAAGGAAATCCAGTATTTCTTACAGGATAGCTTTACACCTGAAGAATCTGTTGTCTGAAAAAACAGATCATAATATTGGATTGATAGATGTAAGAGAATGGGATCTCGGATTGTTACAGGAAGTATGGACCTCTGTTGAAAAAACGCCTGGCCAATTCAAACCTTTGGCTGAAAAAATATTTACTGCAGATGCATTTATATTGGTAACACCTGAGTACAACGGCAGTTATTCTCCTGCTTTGCAAAATCTAATGGATCATTTTCCAAAACAGGCCAGGAAACCTTTTGGCATTGTTACCTCATCTGTCGGTGCTATGGGTGGAATGAGAGCCAGCCAGCAGATGTTATTGTTTATCCCGGCTTTATTTGGAATTGCTTCTCCATACATGCTGATCGTTCCAAATGCAGATAAGAAATTTGATACCGAAGGGAATTTAGTGGAAGAATCATTTACAAACAGCATCAATACGTTTGTTACTGAGTTTCTGCATCTTGCTGAAATTCTAAAACCTGAAGCCGTATCAGTATAATTAATTGGTTAGGATTAATACAGTTGTAGATTTGCGGCTGCAATACCATGAGTGACGAGATAAAACACGAATGCGGCCTTGCATTCATCAGACTTAGAAAGCCTTTCTCTTATTATTTGCAGCAATACGGAACGGTGATGTATGGCTTGAATAAGCTGTACCTGCTGATGGAAAAACAACACAATCGTGGACAGGATGGAGCCGGAATTGCAACAGTTAAGCTAAATACTGAAGCCGGGTTTCCCTATTTGTCTAGAATCCGCAGCAGTGCACAACAACCAATAGCAGATATTTTTTACAGGATCGGACAGGAAGTTGCTGAGCTGGAAAAATACCAGCTTGATATCAAAAAACATCCCGGTTTAATGAAAGGTCACCTGGCTTTCCTGGGTGAATTATTATTAGGTCACCTTCGTTATGGCACACAGGGAAAGAACAATGTTGAGTTCTGCCATCCTTTCATCAAAAGAGATCTTGTTCCTGGAAAGAATATTGCACTTGCAGGAAATTTCAACTTAGTAAATACAGAAGAGCTTTTTGGCTTGATCAATGTGAATCCGGGAGATTTTCAAAAGCAAAGTGACCTGGCAGCAATGATGGAAGTGATCCATCATTTCCTGAGCAAAGAAGATGAATCAAAACCAAATGAAGCCGACATCAGGAAGGTTTTGAAAAAAGCCATTCCATTATTTGATGGCGGATTTACTGTTGGTGGATTGATCGGTAACGGTCAAAGCTTTGTAATGAGAGATGCTCATGGAATTCGTCCTGCATATTATTACGTCAATGATGAATTTGTTGTGGCAGCCAGTGAAAGAGCAGCAATAAGAACTGCTTTCAACGTTGGTGAAAACGAAGTGATGGAACTGATGCCGGGCAATGCAATTATTGTCGATGCTGATGGTCAGTTTTCCATTGAACAAATCGTTGAAGCAAAAGAACGAAGAGCCTGCTCTTTTGAAAGAATATATTTCAGTCGTGGTAGTGATGAAAAGATCTACCGTGAAAGAATTGCTTTGGGTCATCATTTAAGCAAACCTGTGCTCGAAGCAGTGAATTATGACCTGAAGAACACCATCTTCTCTTATATTCCTAACACCGCTGAAGTGGCATACTTCGGTTTGTGTAAAGGGATGGAAGAATACCTGAACGAGATAAAGGTGCAGCGTATCATGAGCTGGGGTAAAGATTTTGACGAAGAGAAGCTCACCGAAATGGTGACGAGGAAAATTCGCCAGGAAAAAATTGCTATCAAAGATGTGAAGCTGAGGACTTTCATTACAGAAGATGCCAATCGTAATGAAATGGTGCAACACGTTTATGATATTACTTATGGCACTGTTCGTAAAGGTGAAGATTCTTTGGTTGTTATTGATGACAGCATTGTTCGTGGTACTACATTGAAGGAAAGTATTGTAAGGATGCTTGCCAGGTTAGGACCAAAGAAGATAATCGTTGTTTCTTCAGCACCACAGATACGTTATCCTGATTGTTACGGAATAGATATGAGCAAGCTAAATGATTTCATCGCTTTCCGTGCAGCTGTGGAACTACACAAAGAAAGAGGAACAGAAGGTGAACTGAAAGACTTGCTTGATAAATGCAAACAACTGCAAAGAGATAATCAGCTGCATACTGAGAATGTAGTGCGACATGTGTACAAACCCTTTACTACACAGGAAATATCCGATAAGATCGCTCAACTGATTACTCCACCTGAAATAGATATTCCTGTACAGGTGATCTATCAAACCATTGAAGACTTACACGAAAGTTGTCCGACCAACACCGGTGACTGGTACTTCACAGGTAATTATCCAACCCCAGGAGGAAATAAGGTGGTGAATAAAGCTTTCATGAATTATATGGAAGGAAAGAATGTGAGAGGGTATTAGTAATTATTCCCAATCCCTTTTTATGCTATCTGCTATCTTTATGAACAGAGAAATGAATTCTTTTCTATTATCACCGTAAGCTTCTCCCCATATTTCAAAATAGCCATACTTATCTGCCACAATCCCAAGAAAAATGATCTTTTTCTTATCTTTAACTTCTACAGCATCATAAAAATATCTAACTGTATTATCTGAATTTGTTTTAGTTCCAGCTGCGAAGGCTTTATCAACTCTTTCACCTTTTGTATCGTGAATTAATAGTCTCTTGACATGCAACTCATTTATTACATCATCATCGGTTAGAAGAAGGTTATTGTATGGCACAACCACACAATGCGTTTCCTGCATAGAGTTAGGGCCCCGACCATTTATGCTAAGAATATATCCGTCTAAAAAATACCCCGCAAATTTTAATGGAATAAGATCAGTTGTAATGCTGAACCGGTGTTTAAAAATTGCATTTATACTATCTGTGTTTTCTGCTTTTAATGAAAGGAAAGATTGCATATATGCTGCAGACAAGACAGCATCATGTTCTGGTTCATACCCACCCATTAGCGACAAAGGTTTGCCGTTAAAGTTGTAAATGCTTTGCCACCAGAATCCTTGCACTTGACCAGTTTTTTCATGAATCATTCTAATCTTAAATATTCTTGCCCGAATTCCATGAATGATCAAGGTGGAATCTTTTTCAACTTTAGATCCAGGACGAGACATTTCCATTTTCCATAGCTCAACAAGTTGTTCAAAGCTTCGTGGATCTGAACCCATTTCTGTATTTAACCCGATGATTGCACCAAAACGATTGCTCACATATTGAGGGCCTTCCTTTTCTTTTTCCAAAAAAATAAAACTGGTATCTGGTAATTGAATACTGATTCCGCTTCCTTTAATTACAACAGGTTTAGGAACTACTTGCGATGAAGTGATCAAGGAACATAGACAAAAAATAAAAGATATAACTAGTCTTGTTAAACTCATAGCTTTATTTTCATTGTACTCAATGCTTTCCGCACCACCTCAACAATCTTCTCTCCCTTTTCCTTCACCTGTTCCTCACTCCACAAACAACTGATAGAAGTAGAAATACACCTGCTCATTATTGCGTCACTCGGTGCAAATGATTTTTTCGCCAAGTTTAGTAAAGCTTCTTTCTGAATATCGCTCAATGTGTTTAAAGAAGCTGCTGTTTTCAGGTGATCCCATTTACGGATATAATGCCAGTTATTATCGTACCAGTAAAAATTACCGGCTAATATTCCCTGTGCTTTTAATTCAGCTACTACAGCTTTTGTAATTTCTTCTGAAGGCAAAAACCAGCTGAGGAATGTACAACTATCACCTGCAGGATCTGGTATTACCCTGAATGAAATGCCCGGAACCTGGGATAAAATCTCTTTTAATTGCTGATGATGTTTCTTCTGTATCTCCAGCACACGATCCACTTTTTTTATCTGAGCCAAGCCAATTGCCGCATGCAATTCACTTATCCTGTAATTGTATCCGATGAACGGATGAAGATCAGCACCACGATCAGCACCTCCTAAATGATCATGACCATGATCGGTATATCCATCACATTTGGTGTACACATCTTTATCGTTCGTCATCACCACACCACCTTCACCACAGGTCATTGTTTTTACAAAGTCAAAAGAGAATGTTCCGGCAGCACCAATTGTACCCAGCATTTTTCCTTTGTACGATGCACCAATACTCTGGCATGCATCTTCCAGTAAAATCAAATTGTGTTCGTTACAAATATTCTGCAGCGCATCAAGATCAGCCATGCTTCCACACATGTGTACAGGCATGATGCATTTTGTTTTTGAAGTGATGGCAGCTCTTACGGCAATCGGACTTAACGTCAACGTTTCATCAACATCCACCATCACCGGAATTGCCCCAACACTCATCACAGCTTCAAAACTTGCAACGAAAGTGAATGATGGCATGATGATCTCATCACCATAACCAATACCCAATGCAGCCATGGCTGTAGTCAAAGCAGATGTTCCGCTGCTGGTGAGTTGTGCATATTCGCAGCCAAACTTCTCACAGATTGCTTTCTCCAGTTCCTTGGATTTCCAAACGCCTTTTCTCGGGCCATCAAAACCGTAACGCATTAAAATGCCGGTTTCCATTACTTCATTGATCTCTTTTCTTTCTTCTTCACCAAATAATTCAAATCCAGGCATGAGTGATAGTTTATAGTTGAGCGTGTATAGTTGATAGTTTAAGAAAGCAAAGGTAGTAGAATGAGTATAATTATTTAGCCAGCTGTGGTAGTACTATGTGGCTTCGTTGTGTCACTCACTTCAACTTTTATATCCTTATTGAGCTGTGAACCACAGAGACACAACGGCACGGAGTTACACAACGTTGTGATCCGTTGTGCTGTTCATACACATTGTGGTTCCCTATTTAAACAACAAAATCTCTTCGGTGGGGCTTTCGTTATTATTTACATCAATCGCTGTAACCTTGAGGTAACGGTTTGCTTTTTTATCAGCAGCAGGAAGATTGATTACCGTTTCTCTAATTTTTGCTGCGGGAATTAAAGCAAATAAATAACGGGCATCTTTTGTATCAATATTGTTTGAAGCAGAATAATAGAAAGCATAATTTCTTACATCTTCATTCTGATTCTTAAATCCCACTTTCAGGTTTGTTCCATCAAAACTAACCTTTGATTCATCCAATACCGGCTTTGCAGGTGGAACACTGTCGATCCATTTCATTGGTGGAATAATTGCAGGTACCCGATAATAATTGCTCTTTAAACTGTCATTCCATCCAAACGGATTTACATTAAATGTTTTACTGCTGAAATAAACACTACCATGCACATTCGGAGCTTCTCTCAGCATGCGTATTTGTCTTGGCAGCTCATTGGCATTTTTCCATCCAGCATCGCTGTGCCTGTAAATAGCCTGGCCAATATATAATTGTTTACCATAAGTATTATTACTCCACCAATCCAGCAATGCTGTATAATCGGCCAGTTTATGTCCTATCTGCCAGTACAACTGTGGTGTAACATAATCGATCCATCCTTTTTGTAACCACAAACGAATATCGGCATACAGGTCATCATAGTTAGAACTACCATTGGTATTACTTCCTTCAGGATCCTGCTTTTTGTTTCTCCATATTCCAAAAGGAGAAATGCCAAATTTTACTCTCGGGTTTGTTGCTTTGATTGTTTCAGAAAGTAATTTAATAATGCTATCTACATTACTTCTTCGCCAATCGGCTTTATTCATTCCATTACCATACTTTTTATAACTAGTTGCATCAGGAAAATCTTTTCCGTCAATTTTATACGGATAGAAATAATCATCAAAATGCACTGCATCAATATCATAACGGCTCACCACATCTTTAATCACACGTGCCACATGCTCTCTTACTTCAGGTAAAGCAGGATCGAACCATTTATACTTTCCATAGGTAACAGCCCAGTCTTTCCTTATTCGTGTGATATGTGACGGAGAGATAGATGAAACTCCAGTATTAAAAACTGCACGATAGGGATTGAACCATGCATGAAATTCCATTCCACGTTTATGTGTTTCGTCCAACATGAACTGCAATGGATCATAATACGGTGTTGGTGGTAATCCTTGTTTACCTGTAAGATATTCACTCCATGGTTCTAAGGTAGAAGGATAAAAAGCATCAGCAACCGGACGTATCTGCATTACAATTGCATTCATACCATTCTGCTGGTGCATGTCCAGTATCTTAATGAACTCAGCTTTTTGTTGATCAACCGGCAGACCTCTCTTACTTGGCCAATCAATGTTTTCAACGGTAGCTATCCACACTGCACGAAATTCATGCTTGGGTGGTGGCTGTTGTGCAAAAACACCCATCACTAAAAATAAACTCACCAGAAGTAAAGGAAATCTTGCTGCAATTTTCATTGTAAACTTTCTATTCTTGAGATCCACGTAATTTATCTAAAAGGTCATTTAATGTTTTTGCCTCATCATGTGAAAGGTTAAACATAATGCCATCCAGCGAAGCATTTTTGTTATCTAACCTTTCCAACACTTGAAGTCCGTTATTACTGATGGTTACATCTACCAATCGTTTATCGGCCTTACTTGTTTTCTTTTCTACCAGCTCTTTTTTTAACAGCCTGTCAACTATTCTGCTGGTATCACTCATCTTGTCCAGCATCCTTTCACGAATCTGTAAAGTACTTAACGGTTTTCCACTTCCTCTTAAAATTCTGAGAATATTATACTGTTGTGGTGTGATATCTTCTGATTGTAAGAATTTTTTAATGCACTCCATAAGCCAGTTACTGCTGTACAACAGGTTCACCTGGGCTTTATGGTGCTCATTGCGAAATTGTCGCTGTTGCTTTATATCCTTATCAATACTCATAAGAAAGGAATTCAAAGATAAGATTCAAGTAAAATATTAGTCTTCCCAAACCTTTAATCCTTCACTGCAATTTGCACATATATCTATATTCTTCCGGCTTGTCATCAGTTCCTTGCGAAATTGTTTGTAGTTATCATTGTTCCAGACTTCTTTAAACGATTGCATCTTCAGGTTTCCCAGCTGATGCATGGCATCTTTATCAAAACAACAAGGAACAACCAAACCATCCCAGGTGATCACATTCTGGTGCCAGAGCTTCCAGCAATGATTACCCATGCCGCTTTTGCTTTGCATTTTACCTTCTTTGTCTTTCTTATACCTGCTGTATTTTTCTATTGTTGGTATTAACTGGTGCGGATCATTCTCATAATCGTACACCTGTGCTGTTTTAAAACGAACCTGGTCAACACCAATTTCTTTACCCAATTGTTTAACGGCTTCTATCTGATGTTCATTTGGCTTTACTACAAGGAATTGAAAAAATACAAATGGTGTTTTACTGTTCAGTTCCTTTTTCCATTTAACAATATTCTTTGCTCCTTCCAGCACTTTATTCAGATTTCCACCTACACGATACTGCTGGTAAACATCCTGTGAAGTTCCATCTATTGAAATGATAAGCCTGTCTAGTCCACTCTCCACTGTCTTTCTGGCATTCTCATCAGTTAAGTAATGAGCATTAGTGGAAGTAGCAGTATAGATGCCTTTATCATGAGCATACTTTACCATCTCTAAGAAATCCTTGTTCAGAAAAGGTTCTCCCTGGAAATAAAAGATAAGGTATAAAAGCTCTTTATGAATTTCATCGATCGTCTGACGGAAAAAATCCTTCTTCAACATTCCTGTCGGCCTGGTGAATTCTCTCAAACCACTTGGACATTCAGGACAACGAAGGTTACATGATGTTGTTGGTTCAAATGAAACAGAGATCGGATAACCCCATTGAATCGGCTTCCCGGTTAAACGACTAAGCCTGTAACTCGTCAAAACCTTCGCTGCATTTAGGGCACGACGAAATGAAATTTTGCTTAAAAAATTGATGCTATCGTTCCAGTTGTAATAAGGCATGAGCGGTAAATTTACAACAGCAGCGGCACTTGAAACAATTTCGATTTTCCTTCACATGAAAAAGATTCATATTTGTTCTATGTTCAATATCCCCAAGAAAAAGACTTTTATAAAAGAAGGGTTAGCATTCTTATTATTTGCAATCGTTACCACTTCTTTTACCTACTCTTATTACTACAGCAGCGAAACTGGAGAAGAAGTTCCTGCGATTACCTATAATGAATTCGGTATCGAGATACCCGGCAGTTTTGCTATTCATGGAATTGATGTGAGCAGGTACCAGCAGGAAGTACAGTGGAAAGCAGTTAAAGAGATGAAAGTGAACGATGTACAGCTTGGTTTTGCTTTTATTAAAGCAACCCAGGGAACA
>JAKFCX010000002.1:0-3824 GCA_036676415.1 Chitinophagaceae bacterium | reverse complement strand
CCATTGAAAAAGAAACGTTTTCTTCTCTCAACCGTTCTGATGTTGGTACTGTCACTTGTGCTTGCTGCTTGTGGAGCAAACAATGACGAGGGAAATGGTGCTGAGGATAGCGGTGATTCAGGTGCTGAAAAACCAAAGTTCATTAGTATCGTAACAGGTGGAACTGGTGGTACATACTATCCACTAGGTGGATCATTTGCATCGATTATTTCGGATGCAACTGGTATTGAAACAAACGCTGAAACATCAGGTGCTTCTGCTGAAAACATGACCACACTTAAAGCTGGTGATGCAGAAATTGCCTTTTCACAAACTGATATTGCTTCATACGCTAAAGACGGAAAATTAATGTTTGAAGGGAATGCAGTTGACAATGTTCAAGCAATTGGAACATTATATCCTGAAACCATTCAAATTGTTACTACTGCAAAGTCAGGTATTAGCTCTGTTGAAGATTTAAAAGGGAAAAAAGTTTCTGTAGGAGCTCCTGGTTCAGGTACAGCTGCTAATGCAGAACAAATTTTAGAGGTTCACGGTTTATCATTTGATGATATCGAGAAACAGGATCTATCATTTGATGAGTCTACTGCAGGTATTCAAGATGGAACCATTGATGCTGCATTCGTTACTGCTGGAACACCAACAGGAGCAGTGGAAGGGTTATCTGCAACAGAAGATATTGTGATTGTACCAATTGCTGCTGATAAAATTACAGAATTAATTGAAGCATATCCATACTATGTTGAGGACGAAGTTCCTGCTGGTACGTACGGCCTAACTGATAAAGTGGCAACTGTTGCTGTTCAAGCAATGTTAGTCGTAAAAACAGACCTTTCTGAAGAAGTAGTATATGATATTACAAAAGCAATCTTTGAAAACCTTGATAAGGTTACACATGCTAAAGGTAAATTAATTTCTGCTGAAAATGCTGTAAATGGTGTAGGAATTGACATTCATCCAGGTGCACAGAAGTATTACGATGAAAAAGGTATTAAAGCTGAATAATAAAGTAGTTTGCTGAAAATGTGACCGGCCGGCTTTTATAACCAATTAAGGTTATTTTGGTCGGTCAATTTTTCGCTTTATAGAGATAAATATGTATTAGAAAATGGACGTGTTACCATGAGGAAAGTGATTAAAAGTAAATCCTTTCTAAGTTTATTCCTCAGTATGTTACTCATTATTTGTCTATCAATCATTCCATATAAAAAAGCATTAACTTTTAAGTTAGAGAACACTGGTGAGGTTCTTGTGTATATTCCACTCGGAGACCATCCAGAATTTAAAATAAAATATACACATTCGATTCATCTATCAGACGTAATTGAGAGTTATCAAATTAATAACAATGGAGAAATAAAGCAGTTTGAACTCGAATTTTCTGATTTTTCCATTGGGATGCCAGAAAATGCATCAAAAGGTGAAGTTTTCGAGCAGAAAAATGGAAAGTATTATATAAAAAATATGAATCGAATTTTTCCATACTTTGATTTAAGAACTGGGAAGGTTCGTGCTAATCATACGGTAATATATGGAAACAAAGAGTACCCTTTAAACGAATATATACAGCCAGGTACTTGGGTAAGAATAAAGGTAACTAAGATGAACCTTTATCAACAATGGAAAGGAGTGAATCTCATTGACGGATAAATTCGAATCTCTGTCACAAGAACAGCAAGAAGAACTATTGGAAAAATACGATCCGGAAGCTGGTACGAGAAAGCTAACAGGAATATTAGGTTGGATTGTATTTCTCGGATTATTATCATTTTCATTATTTCAACTTTATACAGGTATTTTTGGTATTCTAACTGCTCAATTGCAACGTTCAATTCATTTAGGATTTGCGCTAGCTCTTATATTTCTACTTTTTCCTGCTAGAAAAACGAAAGGGAAAAAACATAAAGTTGCTTGGTATGATGTACTACTTGCAATAGCTTCAGTTGCGGTGGGTGCCTATTGGCCTCTTATGATCGATGAGTTAGTGTTACGAGTTGGTATGTTAAATGATATGGACTTTTATATTGGTCTTCTTGCCATTATTCTTGTGCTTGAGGCAACAAGAAGGGCAGTGGGGCTACCAATAACAATTATTGCAGGACTTTTTCTTGCGTATGCTGTATATGGACCATATATGCCGAGCTTCTTAGCACATCGAGGGCTATCACTTGAACGACTTGTTCAAACGATGTTTTATACAACAGAAGGAATCCTGGGTACACCATTAGGAGTATCTTCAACGTATATCTTCTTATTTTTACTCTTTGGTGCCTTCCTTGTAAAAACAGGTGTTGGGCAGTATTTCAATGACTTGGCAGTATCAATTGCCGGAAAAAGAATTGGTGGGCCAGCAAAGGTGGCTATTTTCTCAAGTGCTTTACAAGGGACAATTAGTGGGAGCTCAGTGGCTAACGTTGTTACCTCTGGTTCATTTACAATCCCTATGATGAAAAAACTTGGTTATAAAAAGGACTTTGCTGGTGCAGTAGAGGCAGCGGCGTCAACAGGTGGACAGTTAATGCCACCAATCATGGGTGCTGCTGCATTCTTAATGGTTGAATTTATTGGTGGAATAACATATTGGGAGATTGCGAAAGCAGCTGCTATTCCAGCTTTGTTATATTTTGCTGGAATATGGATTATGACTCACTTTGAAGCCAAGCGACTTGGACTAAGAGGCTTAAAAGATGAGGAAATGCCTAATCGTAAAGAAGTACTTAAAAAGTTCTATTTATTAACACCGATTATCGCAGTTATCGTGTTAATGACATCTGGTATGACAGTAACAAGAGCTGCACTTTTTTCCATCCTTGTAGCAATTATTGTAGGAGCTATTAATAAAGAAACACGCATAGGTATTAGAGGGATTATTGAAGCGCTTGTTGATGGTGCAAGAACGGCGCTTGGGGTGGCAGCGGCAACGGCGGCGGCTGGTATTATTGTGGGGGTTGTTACAAAGACAGGACTAGGCTTAAAGCTTGCTAATGGGTTATTAGATCTTGCTGGTGGAGCGTTAATTCCGACATTAATGTTAACTATGCTCGCAGCGATTGTGCTAGGAATGGGATCACCGACAACAGCTAACTATGTTATTACGTCTACAATTGCTGCACCAGCAATCATATTGCTTGGTGTACCTGATTTGTCGGCCCATTTATTTGTGTTTTATTTCGGAATCATTGCTGACATTACACCACCGGTTGCATTAGCAGCTTTTGCAGCAGCAGGTGTTTCTGGAGGCGAGCCGATTCGTACAGGTGTACAATCAGCGAAGTTGGCTATTGCAGCATTTATCATTCCATATATGTTTGTTTTATCGCCAGAGTTGTTAATGATTGATACCACATGGACGTACCTTATTTGGGTCATCTTCTCTGCACTTGCAGGTATGATGGCGATAGGTGCAGGGGTTATCGGGTATTGGATGAGAAAGCTATTCTGGTGGGAACGAATTGTTGGTATTGTAGGTGGAATTCTTCTTATCTATCCAGAAGGGGTTACTGACATCATTGGCTTGGTGACATTTGCCGTTTTAGTTGCACTTCAATTATTCATAAAACGACCTGAGCCAACAACAGCTATAAGTAAGTGATTTATTTAAAGAGCCTAGCTAATGTTAGGCTCTTTTTGTTTGTTTTATTGGGAAAACAGACAGTATATTATTAATTTTAAACAATCTGCTTTGCTTTCGTAAAAAACAATAAGCCCGGATCGTATGTGGATTGATTTCATTTACAAGGATTGTTCGTTGAGTAATTTTTTGTTTATCGGAAAGATAGATGATCTGTATTGGTTGCTTCTCATTTAATGCTTTTAGTAAAGCC
>JAKFCX010000001.1:0-192984 GCA_036676415.1 Chitinophagaceae bacterium | reverse complement strand
AGCTGTAAATCTACTTTTGAACCGAAATCAAAAGAGGGGTATGAGCGTCATCATCGTATTAATGATAGCCAGCATTGCCGTAGCCGGAATGTTCCTGGGATTCTTTATTTACAGTATCAAGAAAGGCCAGTATGATGATGAAATAAGTCCACCGGTACGAATACTTTTCGACGACAAACCGGTCTCCGACTCTTCAAATTGATTTTTCCAAAACATCAGTAACATCAGAACTGAAATAGATCTATATGCAATTAGAGAAATTTTATTACGACAATAAGATCGTTAAATGGTTTGCTTACGCTACTATTCTTTGGGGGGCAGTTGGTATGACAGCAGGCCTACTGGCTGCAATCCAGATTTACTTGCCGGCAGCAAATTTTGACCTGGCACCCACTACGTTTGGTCGTGTTCGTCCGTTACATACCAATGCTGTGATTTTCGCATTCGTAGGTAACGGAATTTTTATGGGTGTTTATTACTCCTTGCAACGTTTGTGTAAAGCAAGAATGTGGAGTGATAAACTTAGCCAGATTCATTTTTGGGGATGGCAGCTCATCATTGTACTCGCAGCTGTTACATTATTGGCAGGTTATACTACGGGTAAAGAGTATGCTGAACTTGAGTGGCCAATTGATATACTCATCACGATCATCTGGGTAGTGTTTGGTGTAAATATGTTTGGAACAATACTTAAAAGGAGAGAGAGTCATTTATACGTTGCTATCTGGTTTTATATTGGTACCTGGGTTACGGTAGCTATGCTGCATATTGTAAACTCATTTGAGATCCCTTTCTCTTTTATGAAGAGTTATAGCTGGTATGCAGGTGTGCAGGATGCTCTGGTTCAATGGTGGTATGGTCACAATGCTGTTGCATTCTTCCTTACTACACCTTATCTCGGCATCATGTATTACTTCCTGCCAAAAGCTGCAAACAGGCCGGTATATAGTTACAGGCTTTCTATTATTCACTTCTGGGCTTTGATATTTATTTATATCTGGGCCGGCCCTCACCATTTATTATATACTGCACTACCTGACTGGGCTCAAAGTTTAGGAACCGTTTTCAGCATTATGCTTCTTGCACCAAGCTGGGGTGGAATGTTGAATGGCTTATTTACTCTTCGTGGTGCTTGGGATAAAGTAAGAGAAGATCCTATTCTTAAGTTCCTTGTTGTTGCCATCACCTGTTATGGTATGGCTACATTTGAAGGCCCGATGTTGAGTCTGAAGAATGTGAATGCGATATCTCACTTCACTGACTGGACTATTGCACACGTACACGTAGGTGCGCTTGGATGGAACGGATTTTTAACCTTTGGCGTTTTGTATTGGATCATCCCGAAAATATTCAATACACAACTTTACTCTAAAAAACTTGCAACAACACACTTCTGGATCGGTACAATAGGTATTATAGTATATGCTGTTCCATTGTACTGGGCTGGTTTTGCACAGGCAATGATGTGGAAGAGCTTTACAGACGATGGTACATTGCAATTCCAGTTCATGGAAACTGTAACCAATATACTTCCGATGTATATGTTACGTAGTGTTGGTGGATTATTGTACCTGATTGGTGTATTCATCATGATATACAATATCTGGAAGACAGTAGCAAAAGGTACACTCGTTGCCAACGAAGCTGCTGAAGCTGCACCATTGCCAAAAGTTATTGAAACACATGGTAAACAACATTGGCACAGGTGGATCGAGAGAAGACCAATTCAGTTACTCGTGTTTAGTTTGATAGCTGTTGCGATTGGTGGAATACTCGAGATCGTTCCTACATTTTTGATAAAGAGCAATATTCCAACAATAGCCTCCGTAAAACCATATACACCGCTTGAATTACAGGGAAGAGATATTTATGTAAGAGAAGGTTGTTATACCTGTCACTCTCAAATGATTCGTCCATTCAGAGACGAAGTTGAGCGATATGGTGAATACAGCAAAGCAGGCGAGTTTGTATATGATCATCCATTTCAATGGGGTAGCAAAAGAACAGGACCAGACCTTGCCAGGATTGGTGGAAAATATCCGAACAGCTGGCATTACAATCATATGTTAGATCCGAGGATCATGAGTCCTGGATCTATCATGCCAAGCTATCCTTGGCTGATGGACGATAAAATTGATACTGCTGTAACTGGTGCTAAGATCAGGGCAATGCAAACATTGGGTGTTCCTTATCCTGAAGGTTTTGATAAGATAGCGAATGAAGACCTGATGAAACAGGCACAAAAGATAAAAGAGAATTTAAAGAAAGACAAAATAGAAACAAGCAGCACAGCTGAGATAGTTGCATTGATCGCTTACCTGCAAAGAGTTGGTACAGATATAAAAGGGGAGAAGCAGGTAGCAGAAAAATAGTTGGTGGAGTACGGAAGCAATAAGTTCATACCCCCACTTGTTGCTTCCTCCACTGACAAAATAGTGAACAGGGACCAGAAGGGTGCGACGCAACGATGTTTAATTATTATATGAAGCAGGGTAAATAAAATAACAAAAATGAAATTCATTAACTACTTAGAATCCATCATCGGTGTTGACATTTATGCGATGTCATCGTTCATGATCTTCTTCACCTTTTTTGTTGTGATGACATTATGGGCATTAAAAGCCGATAAAAAAATGATTGATAAGATCAACAGGATTCCTTTAGACAATTAATAAAAAAGACTACAACATGAGAAAGTTGTTGAACAATAAATTGATATTTAGAATTGCTTCAGTATGTTTTGTTTGGTTGATCATTCCAATGAATGTATGGGCTGCCGGTCCACCAAAAAAATCTGAACTGGATAATCCCTTAGCAGTTACATTGCTCATCATAATAGGAGTGTTAGCATTGGCTATTGCATTGCTGGGGCATATTGTTATTGGTGCAGCCCAGCTAAAGACAGACAGAGTAAAAAAGGAAAGAGCTGCGGCAAAAGTTGTTTCTGTAATCATTCTTTCTTTGATCAGCTCCACATTATTTGCACAGGCAGGTGCTCCTGCAGCAGCCGAAGTAGTGAGTAATACCATCAGTGGTATGGCTAAAAGTTCTTTTTATGCATTAGTTAGCGTTATCGGTCTCGAGTTCATCATCATCGTTAGTATGCTCTTGTTTTTGAGATCACTTATTGCAAAAGAAGTGGCCGTTACATTAGTTGAAGAACATGCAGCTGTAAAAGAAAGCAAATGGAAAAACTGGTGGATGAAGATCAACAGTTTCCGTTCACTGAATGAAGAAAAAGATATTCAGCTTGACCATAACTACGATGATATACATGAATTGGATAATAAGCTTCCACCCTGGTGGATATATGGTTTCTATATCACAATCATCTTCGCAGGAATTTATTTGTGGAGATACCATGTATCTGAAACGGCTCCGTTAAGTCTGCAGGAATTTCAAATCGAAATGGCAAAGGCTGAGGAAGAAAAAGCAAACAATCTAAAGAAAGCAGGAAACAGTGTAGACGAGAATACGGTTAAGCTGTTAACTGCAGCAACAGATTTAGATGCCGGTAAAAAAATATACACCAGCTCTTGTTCTCCTTGTCATGCAGCTGATGGTGGTGGTGTAGTAGGTCCAAATCTTACAGATGATTATTGGATTCACGGTGGCAGTGTGAAAGATGTTTTTAAAACTATCAAGTATGGAGTTCCTGAAAAAGGTATGCAACCATGGAAAGGAACCTTTACTCCTGTGCAAATTGCACAGTTGACCAGTTATATAAAATCGATAAAAGGAAGTAAAGTTGCGAATGCAAAAGAGCCTCAGGGTGATTTATATAAAGAAGAAACAGCAGTGTCAGATACAACCAGGATAGCTGCTGTTAAATAACAGCATAACATGCACATAACACCAGACATACACGAAGATTTCAGAGACAGGCTGGCAACTGTTGATGAACAGGGAAAGCGTAAATGGGTTTTTGCCAAAAAGCCCAAAGGCCGGTATTATAATGCAAGAACAATACTCAGCTTTTTCTTTTTTATCTTATTCTTTGCGTTACCATTTATTCATGTTGATGGAAGACCACTTTTTCTCTTCAATGTAACAGAAGCTAAGTTTCACATATTTGGTAAGGTGTTCTGGCCACAGGATTTTTTCATTTTCGGCCTGGTGATGCTAACCTTCATGTTCTTTATTATTCTTTTTACCGCAGCTTTCGGAAGATTGTTTTGTGGCTGGGCCTGCCCTCATACCAACTTCATGGAAATGATGTTCCGCAAAGTAGAATATCTTTTCCTCGGTAATGCTAACCAGCAAAGAGAACTTCGTAAAGCACCATGGACACTTAAGAAGATTTTTAAAGTGGGTGGCAATCACATCACCTTCTTCATCATATCTTTTATAATAGCCAATTTCTTTCTTGCGTATATCATTGGTATAAAAGAGTTGCAACAGATAATTTCAGAACCAGCCAGTAAACATATAGTTGGGTTCACGGCTTTACTTGCTTTTAGTGGAGTATTTTATGGAGTGTTTGCATTCTTCAGAGAACAGGCATGTACTGCAGTTTGTCCTTACGGAAGATTGCAAAGTGTTTTGCTGGACAAGAACTCAATGATCGTGGCTTACGATTATAAAAGAGGTGAACCAAGAGGAAATTTTAAAAAGGAAGTTGAAAAACCTTTGGGCGATTGTATTGACTGTTATCAATGTGTTGAGGTTTGTCCAACAGGTATTGATATTAGAAATGGTGTACAAATGGAATGTGTTGGATGCACAGCCTGCATTGATGCATGCGATAGTGTAATGACACGTTTGCACAAGGCTGAAGGACTTATTCGCTATGCATCTGAAGATTCTATAGAAAAAGGTACAAAGTTTCGTTTCACCACCAGGATGAAAGTCTATACAGGTCTTTGTGTATTATTACTTGTTGCGCTTACCGCTTTGTTGGCAACAAGAAAAGATGTTGGTGCAACCGTAATGCGTACACCAGGAATTCTTTACCAGGAAAGAGGAACGGACAGTGTTTCCAACCTGTACAATATTAAAATGGTTAATAAGACCATTAAGCCTATTCCCCTCACCATTAAGGTGGAAGATGGAAAGGGGTTGGTGGAGATCATTGGTGGAAAATTCATAGCAGTGAAAGAAGAAGGACAAGGTGGAGGTTCTTTCTTCGTTGTGTTGCCCAAACAAATGATCCACGATAGAAAAACCAGGATCAGTTTAGGATTATACGAGGGAGATAAAAGAATTGCAGTAGTAAAAACAAACTTCCTTGGTCCGGTGAGTGATTAAAATAATTGAACAAGCTGCAGCATTTCTATTGTACATCGTTGTGTCACTCACTTGTACTGTAGGAATGTTCTTCGGCACAAAAAATAAACTATGAGTTGGGGTAACAAATTAGTTGTTGTATTCGTCGTCTTTGTGGGATTAATGGCAACATTGGTATATAAAGCAGTAAATACAAAATTCGAGTTAGTAACCAAAGATTATTACAAGGAGGAACTGCGTTACCAGGACAAGATTGATGGTGCTGCCAATGCAAGCACGGCAGGGAGTTTAACATTGATGCAGGATGCTTCAACCATTACACTTCAGCTGCCTGCATCATTACAAACTACTATTTCAGAAGGAGAAGCATGGTTCTACTGTAAAACCGATGCAATTAAAGATCAGCGATTGCCTGTTAAAATAGAAGATGGTATTTACAACTTCGATAAATCTGTTTTTGCAAAAGGCACCTATGAATTGAAACTACAGCTTACCAATAAGGGTAAACAATATTATTACAGGGAATTTATTACAGTTCAATAGTGATCTGGGAAGTATTCATATCAGGTTTTGTATTAGGCAGTATCAGTAGTTTTCACTGTGTTGGAATGTGTGGGCCATTGGCATTGTCACTGCCACTTGCATCACATTCGAAAGCGCAAAAAGTGCTGGGTATTATTCTGTATAATTTAGGAAGAGTTACTACTTATGCTTTAATAGGATTATTTTTTGGATTCCTGGGACGACAAGTATTCATCGCTGGTTTTCAGCAGATTTTCTCGATCGTAGCTGGTGTGGTGATCCTTACTTTCTTCCTAATGATAAAACTCAATAAACGGGTTAGCGGCTTTGGCGGTGTCAATCAATTCTACACAAAAGTGCAGTCACTTGTTGCGCAGTTTCTACGTATCAGGAGTATAGGGGGCTTTTATCTTACAGGTTTGGCCAACGGTCTATTGCCTTGCGGCATGGTTTACCTGGCTATAACAGGTGCTATGGCTAGCAGTAATCCATGGCATGGAATGGAATTTATGGCAGCTTTTGGATTAGGAACAATGCCACCCTTAATGCTGTTGTCATTTGCCGGCTTCATTATCAGCATCCAGGCAAGAAGTTTTATCCGGAAATTGACACCCTATGCCTTTCTGTTAATGGGGGTCCTTTTGGTAATGCGTGGAATGAACCTCGGAATTCCATTTATAAGCCCCTCTTTTGCAGCAGCTTCTGCTGCTGCTTCCTGCCATTAAACCATTAACATTTCATTGTTAAACAAAAGAATCCTTCTTGCGTTCTAAGAGTATATCATAAGGCAATAAAGAACCAGATGTTGAGATTTCTTTAACCGTTTTGATTAAGATTTTGGCATTGGTTTTGTCTTGATATAAATGCAAGTAGTCAATTTTCTCATAAGCAGTTAGTTTTGGTTGCGGCCCCTGTTTCCACAGGGGCTTACTTTTTTTCAGCCTTTCGTTGCCAGGAAATAACTAAGTAAGCTGAAAGGCAACCTGCGATATCACAAACAATATCTGCCACTTCAAACGACCTTCCCTTAATAAAATATTTTTGAATAAACTCTATCCCAACTCCGTACATAATTCCTAATCCAACTATCATTAATATCCATTTTTTATCTGCATATCTGACTGGCGAAAGAAACAAATAAATCAGGAGGAAGATGAAGGCAATATGAACGACCTTATCCAGGTATACTTTTTCAAACCAATCTTCCTGTGGAAATTCTGAACCTGGCAATACAAACAAAACGGAAACAGTGATAAACCAGATAATCGCCGTCAGAAAACTTCGGGTAGGGAAAATCATTTTCAAAACTACTCACTTAGATGAGTCAAACAGTCATTAAATAAAAAAGCCGATTGATAACACTGCAGCTGCAACATCACCACTTCGGCTTAATAGCGTTATTACTATCGTAATTAGCCAACCATCTGTCCATACTCTTCTGCACTCATCAGTTTTTCTACTGATGCAACATCAGCAACTTCGACTTTTACCATCCATCCTTCATTATAAGGATCGTTGTTTACCAGTTCTGGTTGCTTTTCTAAAACAGGGTTAATTTCTTTGATGGTTCCTGCAACAGGTAAAAAAAGATCACTCACTGTTTTTACTGCCTCAACCGTTCCAAAAACTTCCTCTGCATTCAGGCTTTTACCAACAGTATTGATGTCAACATAAACAATGTCGCCCAATTCTCTTTGAGCAAAATCGGTAATGCCAATGGTTGCAATATTGCCATCCAGTTTTACCCATTCATGATCTTTGGTGTACCTGAGTTCGGAAGGAAAATTCATATCAATTAATTTAAGACTGCAAATATTAGGAATTTAATGATACCAGCAGATGATTTTCATGGCAGCTTCGTTGCGTCGCAAGCACTTCAGCTGTAATGCCTATGGCATCAGTTCAGCATCCTCATTTTCATTCTTACATCTACTTTCGGACGATCAGCCTGGCCTTTTTGAACCGCAGCTATTTTATCTATCACATCCAGGCCACTGATCACTTCTCCAAATACGGTGTAGTTCTGATCAAGAAATGGAGTGCCTCCGATTCTTGCATACACTTCTCTTTGTGCTGCTGAGTAGCTGAATGCAGGATTTGCCGACTTTACGGATTGTTCTGTTTGTTTCAGCTGTTCAGCAGGTATTTTATTTCCCTGCACAATATAGAACTGGCAATTGCTACTGGCTCTTGCCGGATTGCCATCTCTGGCTGCAGCCAAAGCTCCTTTCTTATGAAAAAACTGTACTTTAAATTCAGCCGGAATTCTTTCGCCTGGAGCTGCACCTCCACCGAGCATCGTGGTGCTGTCGGCATTCCTGCTTTCGGGATCTCCACCTTGAATCATAAAACCCTGAATCACTCTATGAAACAGTAAACTGTCGTAAAAACCGGTTTTTACCAGCTTGATAAAATTATCACGGTGCAAAGGAGTTGAGTCGTACAACTTCAGGATCATCGTACCGTAATTCGTAGTAAGCTCAACGAGTTTTTCTTTACTTACCGGCGCTTTTTTCGTGCTAACTGTTTTTGTTGCAGGCTTAGCCGGTGCTTTTGTTGCTTTTTTTGTCTGGGCATTTACCGACAATGTTCCGATCATTAATATACCAAGGAGTAATTTTTTCATTGTTGCGTCTTTCAGAATTCGTGTTGACCGAAATAAAGTAAAATATGGTCTTTCAGGAAATTTTCCTGCTCAGGCATACTAAGATTTGGCAGTTCTTTCACTTGTTTATAATGTGGCCAGCCTTCTTCGTCTCTGCCTTCAAAAATATAAAACCCGCTGGGAGCCAAAAGACTGCAGGTGGCCACATGCATCAAATCCTGCTTTTGTTCTTTGGTGATCTTTTCGGGTAAAAAACCTGTTTCATTGATGCCAATCAGAAAAAGAATGGCCTCCATATCCGGCTTTTTGCCAAATCGCTCTACCAGTTTTGCTTCTAATGTCCACCACCGTGACATCAGATCATCATTCATATTCATAGCGGGCAAAGATAATTAACCGCCATGACGCTGAGACGCAAAGAATTTATAACATGCTTCTTAGTATGATCCATAGAGAACAAGACCTCGAAGGGAGTGACACAACGAAGTATAATAGTAGTACTGAAGCTGGTTACATAAAATAAAAAGGTTCAAAGGCTATCTTTGCCGCAAATAGCAACAGATGTTACAGGTAAATTTTCTTCGCCAGAATAAAGATGAAGTATTGAGAAGACTGGCTATAAAAAACTTTAAGCAACCCGGAATTGTTGATGAAGTGATTGCTTTGGATGATGAAAGAAAAAGATTGCAGGCTGAATTTGATAATACACAGTCAAAAGTAAATGCTGCTTCTAAAGACATTGGTAAGTTAATGGGCCAGGGAAAGAAGGAAGAAGCTGAAGCGTTAAAGAAAGAAGTTTCCGATCATAAGACAGCTTTAGAACCATTGAAGCAACAGATGGCTGATGTAGAGAAAAAGCTGATTGATACTTTGATTCAACTTCCGAATCTTCCATCAGAACAAGTACCTGTTGGAAAAACACCAGAGGAGAATGAAGTGGTAAGAGAGGGTGGCATTAAGCCAGAGTTTACAGGTGAACCTTTGCCACACTGGGAACTTACAAAAAAATACAACCTGATTGATTTTGAGTTAGGTAATAAGATAACAGGCAGTGGGTTTCCGGTGTATATGAACAAAGGAGCAAAGCTACAGCGTTCGTTGATTCAGTATTTCCTTGATTACAATACAGAAGCTGGCTATATGGAGTTCATTCCGCCTTTTGTGGTGAATGAAGATTCTGCTTATGGAACAGGTCAGCTGCCTGATAAAGAAGGCCAGATGTATTTTGTTACCGAGGATAAATTTTATTTGATACCGACTGCAGAAGTTCCTGTTACCAATATTTACAGGGATACCATTGTAAAATCAGAAGATCTGCCGATAAAGATGACGGCTTACTCTCCATGTTTCAGAAGAGAGGCCGGCAGTTATGGAAAAGATGTAAGGGGATTGAATCGTTTGCACCAGTTTGAAAAAGTAGAGATTATACAGATCGTGGATCCGGAAAAGAGTTATGAAGTGTTGGACGAAATGGTGAACCATGTGGAAAGACTTGTTCAGTCCTTAGAACTTCCATACAGAATATTGAAGTTATGTGGAGGTGATATGGGTTTTGCCAGTGCCATTACTTATGACTTTGAAGTCTACAGTGCAGCACAGGCCAGATGGCTTGAGGTGAGTAGTGTAAGTAATTTTGAAAATTTCCAGGCTAACAGGATGAAATGTCGTTTTAAAGATGCTTCAGGAAAAACACAGCTGGTGCATACATTAAACGGAAGCAGCCTGGCATTACCAAGAATTGTTGCTGCTATTTTGGAAAATCACCAGACACCAGATGGCATTAAAGTTCCAAAGGTGTTGCAGACTTATTTTGGAAGCCACCTGATAGATTAACACGATGTTGATTTTTATTTTCTGATGGTTACCCTTGTTCCATTCGCAATCATATTGTACAATTGAATTACGTCGCTGTTCTTCATACTAATGCAACCCTGTGTCCAGTTTTGAAAACGATCAACTGCAAAATCTTCTCTTGGCCATGTACCATGAATACCAATGGCTCCACCGATTTTTGCACTGGCTGGAATAACACCTTTGTTTTTTCTGTCGTTGAATCTTGCCCTGCTTTCTGCTGTTGGGTAATCAATTAACAAGAATCGACACCATTTTTCATGAACTCTTTTTGTGATGATCCGAAATGTTCCTTCAGGAGTTTTGCGATCTCCTTCCATTAATTTATCTCCCTGGTCTTTATTGCCAAATACAACCGGATAAGTTATCAGCCATTCATCATCTTCAAACACGTATAAATTATAATCACTCTTGTCTATTAATATGCTATACTCAGGTTTTACAAAGAAAGAAGTATTGGCAATAAAAAGCACTGCAAGTAACACAGAAGTGCTTAAGAGGTGACGCATAGGACTAGTGATTTTAAAATCTAACGACGGTTATGACTTCCTGATTATAAGATGCACCACCCTTTCACAAAAGTTTATGGGTTATAAATGCAGCAAATAATCGGTTCACTAAAAGCAAGAACTATGCACAAAATGGTTAAACCAAACTTTTCTTAACCTGTTTGATGAAATTTTAATCTCAAAAGAAAAGGCCCCTGTATAAACAGAGGCCGAATGCACATGAGAAACTATTTAGATAATATTACCAATTGCTCAATCTTATACCTACTGCATAAGGATATTGTTTCAAACCTCTTTCATGAAGAGGGTTGGTGCTATAGCTGCCGTAAAGGCGAACAGGGCCTAGTCCAATTTCTGCTATATAAGCCAGTCTCCATTTTTCGAGTTCAAAATCGCTTTTAAACTTTTCTTTTCCTCTTGCATCACTCACCTGCTTGTTACGGCTGCCAACAAGATAACCGGCACTGACACCAGCACTAAAGCTAAATCCGTTTTTTCGGTTAGGCGTAGCATTGATGTTCACTAAGAATGGAACGGTAACATAGCCTGCATACAGTTTGTTTTTTGAAAAGGTTACGCTGTCTCTGAAAGCATAAGCAACACCATTGGCTTCCCTGTAACTGATGTTGGTGCTGTAACGGAAATTGTACATCTCCAATCCTAATCCATATTTCAGGTTCAATACATGCTTTGAAACATTCAGCTTCTGCATAAACAGCCAATAGTTAACATTGGTTGTTTTGTTGGCACGAAGCTTCATGTCGTTTTTGGTAAAATGATTTGTACCACCTTGCAGGTAGGCATTGGCTTCAGGTGAGCCATATACAGTTTCATCTCTTACATTGGCAAATCCGATATCCAGGATACTCCAGTTAGTGCTTAAATTGCTTTTCTTCTTTCGCTTTGAGATTTCAAAAGTTCTGCTGGTGGTATCGGAGTCGTCTCCTTTCTTCTTGTCTTTTTTTATAATGATGAAGTTACCTACAACTACAGTGTCTGCTTTTTGTTCTTCCTGGGCAAAAACATTTCCTACAGCTAACAATGCTGCAATAGCTACGATTGCTTTTTTCATAATTCTTGATTTAAGGGTATTCTATATTTTCTTCATTTCAATATTGGCGATCTGAATTTTTTCGCCTGATTCTTCGTTGTTGTTTTTTACCTTATTGGATAAGAAACGAGTCGCTTTTCTAAAAAGTCCACGAACCTTATCTGTATTTACCTGGAGTGCACCTATATAAAGATTATTCTCTTTTTCTGCATCAACCTCTTCTGTATATACGGCCTGGTGCAAGTAGTTATTATCATTTTCTCCCGTAAAGTTTGTGCTCGTTACCTTGGTTTCGCCTGGTTCAGTAAAAGAACTTGTTACCTGTGTGTTACCTGTGTTATTTGTAACAGTTACTGGTTCCACAATTGCCAGCGTTCTTTGTTCTTCCTGTGTCTTCGGTTCGTAAGCAATCACCGGTTGCTGCTGTATTAATTTCTGCTCCTGTACTTTCAACGGACGAACAATATTTTTGTTACTGGTATTATTTTTTTCTTCTTTTTCGTAAGCAATAGCAGTACTGTTCTCAACTACCGGTAATGGCAACTGCTGTTGTGGAGCCGGCTTTTCCTGGACCTTGGGATCTTTTACTGCAATTGCATCTGGTTCGCTACCATTATTAAATACCACCAATGCAATCAATCCAATTATTGCAGCAGCAGCTAATGATGCCCAACGTAAACCAATAACGATTGGCCTTTTCTTTTCTTCTTTTCTGTAAAGTGATTCTTTATTAGCGAATACAATTTTCTCTTCAGGTAAAACAGTTTCTTTCAGTAACGTAAACTCACCCTGAAGTTGAGGGTTCTGTAATACAAAGGTTTCAACCGCTTCTTTATCTTTCGGTGAAAGTTCCTTGTCGATATATAAAAGAAAATATTCCTGGTAATTATTTATGGTGATGCCTTCTGCTTTCCTGTATAGATCAGCTTTTCCTGAAAATTCAATCGCTTCCGGCTGTAAAATGGTTTGTTGTAATAATGACAACTCTTCCTGTATATCAGGATTTGACTCCAGGAATAATTCCATGCTTTTTCTGTCTTCAGATGATAGTTCACCATCTAAGTACATTAGCAGGTATTCTTCGTAATTATTGCGGTTGATCATTTTACATTACGTTTTCAGGGCTCACTAAATATTCTTTCAAAATCAATCTGGCTCTGTGCAGGTAAACTTTTACCTGGCTTTCAGTTAATCCCATTATTTTTCCAATCTCATCATAACTATACCCTTCATAATCCTTCAGCATCACCAGGCTTTTCTGCGTTTCATTCAACCTGTTGATTGCTTCCATTAATATCTTTTTGGTGTTGCTGCTGAAGTTTGAATGCTGGATCTTGGTGTTCGCATCAAATTCTTCTTTCAGCTGCACTCTTTTGTTCTTCCTGAGGTGGTCGATCATCTGGTTGTATGCAACCGTAAACAGGTAAGATTTGCTTTTGGCATTTTCTACCGTTTCCCGGTTTCGCCAGAGTTTTTCAAAAGCAGTTTGAACAATATCCCTTGCATCTTCCTCGTGTCTAAGGTTCTTCACGATAAATCGGAAGACACCGTCAGAATAAAGGTCAACACAGTGGTTGTATTCCGTTTCAGTCATGGTTGGGGTGGTCTTGGTTGTTTGCTATTGGGTGTAACGACCCTGAATATCAAATGTTACATCTTTATATAAAAAATCCTCCAACAGGAGGAAATTACTTCGAGATAAACATCAATTTATTCATGGGTTGCCAGAATATATAGTCTGTTTTGAGGTCTTGAGCAGGAGTAACAGGCTTTTTCTTACAGCACATCTTCTTGTTTGCACAGCCTAATTTTCCAGGTTGATCAGCGATCGCAAAAATGGTAATGGAGCTGATAATTAAAAAGGTAGCAATAAGTAAACGTTTCATAAACAGCGGTTTGAGAACAGTTGAACGAAGATAAAATAGAAAGGTTACAGTCGTATGACATTAAATTTTGTTTGCAAAGCCTTAACAAAATCCATATGATTCAGGCAATGGTGCTGCTATGTAGCTTTCGTTGCGTCGCACACTTCTATAATTGGAACGATGAGGAGCAGGAAAAATGCTGGCTTATGTCGCTAATAGTTATGCTGTACAAGAGAGTACCTCAGTTTATTTTTTTTATTTTGGATTCGGTGAATCTCGTTCCTCGATTTGCACAAGGAACGATGCCATGTAAATACAGCGTTCGTCAAAAACTCTTTCCTGCCTAATTTAACCAATAGCCTCTGAACCTATCTTTGCACCGCTAAAAGATTGTCTATGAACGAGAAATTCGTACAACGTATTGCATCTGAACTTAAAGAGATAGAATCGGCAGGATTATTCAAGAAAGAAAGGGTGATCACAAGTGAACAGGGTCCTGAGATCACAGTTAACGGAAGGCAAGTATTGAACTTTTGTGCAAACAATTATCTCGGACTTTCGTCACATCCAAAAGTGATCGAGGCTGCTCATAAAACAATAGACAGTCATGGATATGGCATGAGCAGTGTTCGTTTTATCTGCGGAACCCAGGACATTCACAAAGAACTCGAACAAAAATTATCCGCATTCCTCGGAACAGAAAGCACTATTTTATATGTAGCTGCTTTTGATGCAAATGGTGGTGTTTTTGAACCATTATTCAATGAGCAGGATGCGATTATTAGTGATGAATTAAATCATGCTTCTATTATAGATGGTGTTCGTTTATGTAAAGCACAACGTTATCGTTACCTCCATAACGATATGAATGACCTGGAAGCAAAACTGCAGGAAACTGCTGAACTAAGAAGCAGGATTATTGTTACTGATGGCTCATTCAGTATGGATGGAACGATAGCACAATTAGATAAAATATGTGACCTGGCAGATAAATACCAGGCAATCGTAATGGTAGATGATTCCCACTCATCAGGTTTTCTTGGAAAGACAGGAAGAGGCACACATGAATACAAAAATGTGATGGGACGTATTGACATCATCACCGGAACACTTGGTAAAGCTTTGGGTGGTGCCAGTGGTGGATTTACATCTGGCAGAAAAGAGATCATTGAAATGCTCAGGCAGAGAAGTCGTCCTTACTTATTTTCTAATACACTTGCACCCTCAATTGTTGGTGCTTCAATAGCTGTGTTGGATATGTTAACGGAGAAGACTGAGTTAAGAGATAAATTGGAGTATAACACAAAATACTTCAGAACTAAAATGACCGAAGCAGGTTTTGATATTAAACCTGGAGATCATCCGATCGTTCCGATTATGTTATATGAGGCTGTGGTGGCACAGGAATTTGCGGCTAAACTATTAGAAGAAGGGATATATGTAATTGGATTCTTTTATCCTGTGGTTGCAAAAGGAAAAGCAAGGATCAGGGTTCAGTTAAGTGCTGCTCATGAACAGGAGCATTTAGATAAAGCCATTGCAGCATTCACCAAAGTAGGTAAAGAATTAGGTGTATTGAAATAAATAAGAATGAAACCAATTGAAAGATATAGTTCGGCATTAATAGCAGTGCTTTTTGTTTTTGTGAGTGGATGCTCTACAAGTAATGTGAACATCCATAACGACCTTGAAACATACTTCGACAGTAATAATGTCGAGGGCTGTTTTGCTCTGTATGATAACAGTCAGAATAAATTCACCATTTATAACCTTGAGCGATATCGAGATTCTGCTTATACACCTGCATCTACATTTAAGATCATCAATTCATTAATTGCACTGAAGACAGGGAAGATCTTTGATGAAAAAGATGTGATCAAATGGGATGGTAAACAAAGATCAAATCCACAATGGAACCAGGATCTCAGTTTAGAACAAGCATTCAAATTTTCTTCAGCCAGTCATTACCAGGAAATAGCTAGAAGAATTGGACAGGATACTATGCAGGTTTGGCTGGATAGCCTGGAATATGGAAACAGGAAGATCAGCACGGTTGATTCTTTTTGGTTAGATAATTCTCTTAAGATCACGCCTGACGAGCAATTAGGGCTTATGAAGAAATTATATTTTGAGGAGCTTCCGATCGATAAAAGACCGCAAAGACTTGTAAAGCAAATGATGCTTTTTGAAGATAACGCCAATTATAAACTCAGCTATAAAACCGGTTGGGGTTTTAAAGAAAATGGTAATGGCTTAGGTTGGATTGTAGGTTGGGTAGAAGAAAACAAACGGCCATATTTCTTCGTATTAAATGTGGAGGGTCCACGTGATACTGATATGATAAAGGTGAGAATGCATATTTTGAAAGGTATCCTTAGCAAATTGGGGTTTTTCCTAGGTAACAAATGATCAACTGGTTAATTGCCATATCAATTGGTCTTGCATCGGTCTGGGTCTTTATAAAGCTTATGAAAGCAAAGAATAATGAGACTCCAGAGATTAATGACGAAAATCCTGATCAATCTCATTTTGATTAGGTGTTCAAGTTTCATTAACAATTCTGCAATTATCTTTAGTAGATGATAACTTTAATCATCATAGGTATTGTTTTTGCCATAGGATTGCTCTATTGGATTAACAGTATCGTTTTTAAAAATCCAAAGAAAAGTTTTTGGATGACGGTTCTCGACATTATCTCAGGTTTATCTTATTAATTGCTACAATTCGAAACCATACAATTCCTCTTCGCATTAATTGCATTATTGCCATTGATCGCTCTATTCATTGGGCTGCTTTATTGGAAAAAATGGATAAGAGAAAAGTTAGGTGATAAACGATTGGTAGATCAGCTGCTGAAAAATTATTCTTCAAGATTATTCAAGACCAGGATCATCTTGATATTAATTGCTATCACACTTGGTATTCTTGCTGCGGTAAATATTCGAACACCTGAACAATCATCAATCACTAAAGGAAGTGGAGTAGATGTAATGATCATGCTGGATGTAAGTAAAAGTATGCTCAGCCAGGATGCAAAGCCAACTCGTCTCGATAAAGCAAAGCAACTCATCAATAACCTGCTTCCTTCGCTGCAGAATAATAGAGTTGGGTTGATATTGTTTGCAGGACAGGCTTATCTCCAAATGCCGCTCACGCCAGATGTTGCTGCAGCAAAAATGTTTGTAGCCAATGCCAGTTCTGATTTTATTCCGGTACAGGGTACAGTTTTGAGTGAGGCATTGAAGCTGGCAAATACATCGCTTGACGTAAAGGAGAAAAAGTATAAAACTGCGATCCTTATTACAGATGGTGAGGACAATGATGAAGCTGCAGAAGAAACAGCAAAAGAATTATTTAATGATGGAGTAGTGGTTCATGCAGTTGGTATTGGCTCACCAGAGGGATCCAATATTATTGAACCCGGTTCCGATGAACCTAAGAAAGATATGGATGGAAATATTATTGTTTCAAGGCTGAATGAAAATTTGCTTCAGAAAATATCATCCACTACAAAAGGTAGTTACCACCGGCTGGAGAATGTAAACGAATCAACCAAACTAATCGCATCCCAGGTAAATTCTATGGAAGCAAAAGGGTTTAGTGCAGGAGGGAATGTTGATTACTTCAATTACTTTCCTTTGTTAATTGCTTTGACGCTACTGTTATTAATTGCCGAGATTTTTATTCCTGAACGAAAAATGAGTTTAGCATGAGGTTGATCATTTTTTGCACCTGTATCTTGTTATCGCTTGCTGTAAAGGCCCAGAAAGCTGTACAATTGATTGAGAAAGGCAATGAGAACTACAAGAAGAAAGAGTTTTTAAAAGCAAGTGAAGAATATAATAAGGCAATTCAAAAAGATAATACAAATGCTGTAGCGCAGTTTAATTCCGGCAATGCGAAACAACAGCTAAAGAAATACGAGGAAGCAGGTAAAGACTATGAAGCTGCAGCCTCAGGAACCAACGATCCATTACTAAAATCGCAGGCTTTTTATAACCTGGGATTGTCTTTTATCAAACAAAAGAAATTGAACGAGGCCATTGATGCATTTAAAAAATCTCTACGGCTGAATCCGGAAGATAATGAAGCCCGGCAAAATCTGCAAAAGGCATTAAAAGAACAAAAGCAGCAACAGCAGCAACATCAGCAGGATAAGAATCAGCAGAAATCAAAAGAGAAAGATCAGAAAAAAGAGCCGCAAAAGTCAAACCTGAAGAAAGAAGAGGCCGAGAAGATGCTCAATAATCTTTCGAAAGATGAGAAGAATCTTCAAAAAGACATTCAAAAGAAAAATCAATCTGGCCGGCAGTTAAAAGATTGGTAGAACAGCACTTAATAACCGTTCCTCCCGCTTTCTTTTATTAGATTTGCAACCTCGTATGCAACTCTATTGTAACTCAATTACAGAATACCAACGGTTAAAAACCCGTGAGGTGAAGGTCGGTGATTTATTGCTGGGCAATTTTCATCCGATTCGTGTACAGACCATGACCACCACCGATACAATGAATACCATTGCTACAGTGGAACAAACCATTCGTTGTATTGAAGCTGGTGCAGAATTGGTCAGGATCACAGCTCCCTCAAAAAAGGAAGCCGAGAATCTTCTCAATATCAAAAATGAATTAAAGAGCAGAGGTTATTCAATACCACTTGTTGCAGATATTCATTTCACTCCAAATGCTGCAGAGATTGCAGCCAGGATTGTGGAGAAAGTAAGAGTGAATCCCGGAAATTATATTGATAAGAAAAAGTTTGAACTGATAGAATATTCCGATGCCGATTATGCAGAAGAAATAGAAAGGATACAGGAAAGATTTACTCCACTCATCAGGATTTGTAAAGAGTATGGTACTGCAATGAGAATTGGTACCAATCATGGTTCATTGAGTGATCGTATCATGAGTCGTTATGGTGACACACCAATGGGTATGGTGGAAAGTGCTATGGAGTTTTTACGTGTAGCAAGATCAGAAAGCTATCATAACATTGTGTTGAGCATGAAGAGCAGTAATCCACAAGTGATGGTACAGGCTTATCGGTTACTGATTCAGCAAATGGAAAATGAGTTTGGTGAATGTTATCCTTTACATCTTGGTGTTACAGAAGCAGGGGATGGAGAAGATGGAAGAGTGAAGAGTGCAGCAGGAATTGGAACATTACTGGAAGATGGAATTGGTGATACCGTTCGTGTGAGTTTAACAGAAGACCCGGAGTTTGAAATACCGGTGTGCAGGGATCTTGTGAAGCGTTATTCTATCACTACAAATAAATCTACTAATGGAATTGTCCCTCCTGTTCTAATTCCATCTGGAGAGAGCAGTTTGAAGTATGATCCATTCTCGTATAAAAGAAGAGAATCATTTGCTGTCGATAATATTGGAGATCATCATGTTCCTGTTGTTATCGCAGATCTTAGCAGAATAGAAAAGATTAGTCGTGATCATTTGAAGGCAATAGGATATGCTTATCATGAGCCCTCCGATAAATGGAACATCAGTGATGCTGCTGCGGATTATGTTTTTACAGGTAATCAGTTGCTGGATTTTGCCTTACCCGGTACTTTAAAAGTGATCTGCTATCCTGCAACATGGGGAGAAATCATTGCCAATACACCTTCATTAGACGATCATTATTTTCCAATATTTGACGCTGCTGCATACCTTGATACAAAAATCAAAAGCAATCGAATTAATTTTGTGATGAAGGATTGCTTTAACGACGATACGCCGATAAACGATTTTACTCATATCGATGAATTAGCAAATGATACAACTGCTGTTATTTGTTTAAGCAGCACCAATAAAAATGCAATGCAATCAATCCGAAGGATGTTTGTTGAGTTGCAGAATCGTGAAATAAAAAACCCGGTTGTTATCATTTGCGACAGTAACTGGCAATCGGCCGATGAACATCTTATTCATTATTCAACCGAATGTGGTGCCTTATTCCTGGATGGTTTTGGTGACGGAATATGTTTGGGTATGGGTGCAGACAGTTACAGACTCCAGGCTGAACAAAACCAGGAAGTAAGTGGTAGAAATTACATCAGCAACCAGACCGTTTAAGAATTTATAAATAATACAGCTTTCAGCATTCTACAAGCAACAAGAACAAGAATCTCAAAGACAGAATATATTTCCTGCCCAAGTTGCGGCAGAACTTTGTTTGATCTGCAGGAAACCACTGCAAAGATTCGCTCAAGAACAAATCATCTCAAAGGCCTTAAAATAGCCATCATGGGTTGTATTGTTAATGGTCCTGGGGAAATGGCTGATGCTGATTTTGGTTATGTGGGAAGCGGTATTGGAAAGATCACTTTATATAAAGGGAAAGAAATAGTGAAACGAAACGTTGATAGTGATGTAGCTGTTGATGAACTCATCAACCTGCTGAAAGAAAATAATGCATGGATCGAACCTGTAAATGATTAAACCACATATAATGAAATTAAGACTACTTGTACTTGGTGCATTTTTTATCTCCTTAACCAGTTGCTTTGATATATTTGAAACATTCAACATCAACGAAGATGGAAGTGGAGTGTATGAACAGAAAATGGATATGTCACGACTCCTCTCGTTGAATAGTATGATGAAAGGCGGTAGCAGCAATGGAAAAGTACCGGAGAAAAAAGACACACTTATTGATCTTAAAACCATCGTTGATACGGTTGCATCTTTGTCTGCTGAAGAGAAAAATGTATTAGGCAAATCATCAATGAGATTACACATTGACGAAACGGCAAATGAGTTGAGTTTTGTAATCATATATCCTTTTGCCAATGCAAATGAATTTGCAACCATTCAAAAAGCAATGACCAAGGATGGCAACAACAAAGCTATTGCAGCTGCAATCGGTGGTGCTATGGGTAATAAAGGTGGTGCAATGAGTGCTCCCCAGGAGAAACAACCTGCAATGCCTACCTCTGAATTTACCTACACATTAACCGGAAACAGTCTTGTAAAGAAGGTGAAGCCAAGTTCAAAACCCGAAACAGCTGAAACCGGCACCAATGACATGCCAGCAGAATTTAAAGAGATGATGAAGATGAATTATACAACCATCATCAATTTACCAAGACCTGTAAAAAACTGGAGCGGTAACAACGGTATTTTATCTGCGGATAAAAAGCAGTTGAAGTTCAATAAGAACATTGACATGGAAACTAAACTAACACCTGCCGATTTTGATTTCAGTATAGACTTCTAACATGCAAACAGATTTTTTAGTTATAGGATCAGGCGTTGCAGGACTTACATATGCATTAAAAACTGCAGAAAAATTTCCTGATAAAAAAGTAGTTGTCATCACCAAAACAATGGCCGATGAAACCAATACCAAATACGCTCAAGGTGGTATTGCAGGTGTGATGGATGAGCTGAAAGACAGTTTCAACAAACACATTGAAGATACACTGGTTGCAGGTGATGGTTTGTGTGATCCTGAAATAGTTGAAATAGTTGTGAAAGAAGGCCCGGAACGTATTCGTGAAATTATTGAATGGGGTGCACAGTTTGATAAAACAGAAACCGGAGAATTCTCTTTAGGAAAAGAAGGTGGACATAGTGAGTTCAGAATATTGCATCATAAAGATGTTACGGGTAAAGAAATGGAAAGGGCTTTGATCGATACATTGGAAAGCCGTCCGAACATCCAGCTCATCAATTATTGCTACGTTGTTGATATCATTACACAGCACCATCTTGGTTATCTTGTTACCAAAGCAACTCCAGATATAACTTGCTATGGAGTATATGTTCTGAACCTGAAGACAAACACGATCGAAAAGATCATTTCTAAGATCACATTACTGGCAACAGGTGGTTGTGGACAAGCTTACAGAACCACGACCAACCCAAAAATTGCAACAGGTGATGGTGTTGCTATGGTGTATAGGGCCAAAGGAAGGATTGAAAATATGGAGTTCATTCAGTTTCATCCCACGGCTTTATATGAACCAGGAATTTCACCTTCTTTCCTCATCACAGAAGCGGTAAGAGGTGATGGTGGTATTCTTCGCAATAAAGAGGAAGAAGCTTTCATGAAGCGATATGATGCAAGAGAAGATCTTGCTCCAAGAGATATTGTTGCAAGAGCCATTGACAGTGAAATGAAGATCAACGGTACGGAACATGTGTACCTCGATTGCCGTCACATGGACAAAGAAAAATTCATTAATCACTTTCCCAATATTTATGAAAAATGTTTGAGCATTGGTATCGATGTTTCTCAGAAAATGATTCCTGTTGCTCCTGCAGCACATTATAGTTGTGGTGGTATTAAAACCGATGAATGGGGAAGAACGTCAATAACAAACCTGTATTCATGTGGCGAAACTGCCAGCACCGGTTTACATGGAGCCAATCGTTTAGCCAGTAATAGTTTATTGGAAGCAATGGTATTTGGTCATCGCTGTTTTCTTCACAGTATTGAGCGAATCAACCAGGTAGAACTACGAACCGATATCCCTGAATGGAATGCATTAAGCACATCTGCTCCCAAAGAAATGATTTTGATAACCCAGAGTTTGAAGGAGCTTCAGTTGCTGATGAGTGATTATGTGGGTATCGTAAGAACGGATGTTCGTTTAGACAGGGCAATGAAAAGACTTGATCTTTTGTTTGCCGAAACAGAAGAATTATATCGAAACACGAAAGTCTCTCCTCAACTATGTGAATTAAGAAACCTGATCACTGTAGGATATCTCATTGTAAAAGGTGCCCAGTTCAGGAAGGAAAGCCGTGGGCTACATTTCAATACAGATCACCCGGAGAAAAGTGAGGTGCTGCAAAATACCATCCTGTAAATCAGCGGCATATTGTTTGTGAAGTTATTTACAAACATCCCTTATGGAAAAGAAAGCTTTCGGGGTTATTCTCACTATTTTAGGCATCGTAGGTCTTATCGTTGCTGCCTGGTATTTTGCTAACAGTAGCGGAAACCAGAATATAAGAGCTATCAGCGTTTATGCAATACTGGGTGCTGTTTTCTTTTTTGCAGGAATTGGATTGATAAGGACTACCAGAGATCAGTCTTAATTTAGCCAGCGACAGATTCGTAATCAAATTCGTTGTGTCACTCACTTCAAAGCCTTTACCGTTACTGAGCAAATTATCGGACTGAGTCATTGATGATAGCTGAATCTTCGGTACAAGAGTGCGACGCAAGAAAAGTTAGATTGAAATACTAGCGCAGGAATAATTAATTAGAAGCCTTACGTCTTTTCAAAAGATTGATCGTAACTACTACAGCCAATAGCAGCACCAATACAAAGGGATGAAACAATGTGAACGAAACCGGCATACCCAAATTTACGAACTTATTTATTGCAGCCTGCTTTCTATTTTCTTAAAACCTTCTTCAGGCGATAAGTGTTCCCATAAAATCTGATAAATGGTAGTGGCAATCGGTATATCAGCCTGGAAAACCTCATTGGCTTTAAAAATACAACGGCTTGCATTATAACCCTCTGCTACCATGTTTAACTCTAATTGCGCTGCTTTTACTGAGTAACCTTTGCCGATCATATTGCCGAACATTCTGTTACGGCTGAACAGTGAATAACAGGTTACAAGAAGATCACCCAGATAAACTGATGAGGCATAATTGATCGTTGTATTCTCCAGTGAAAAATCACTGATCACCTTACGGGAGAATTTCACCATTTCATCTGCACTGTTGGCAATATAAACGCTTAAAAAATTATCGCCATATTCCAGTCCATGAGCAATACCTGCACCTAAAGCATAAATGTTCTTTAAAACAGCAGCATACTGTACACCATTCACATCATGATTGGTGACCACGTTCATGTATTCTGTTTTGAAATAGCTTGCAATTTCTGCTGAAATAGTTTGATCAACTCCCGAGAAAGTTAAGTACGATAATTTTTCACTGGCAACCTCTTCGGCATGACAAGGGCCAAGCACCGTATAATAATTGTCGATTGAAACCTTGAAGTGCTCAGCTAAATATTCGTTCAGCAGTTGGTTGCTTTCAGGGAGAATTCCTTTAATGGCAGAAACGATCTTTTTATCCTGTAAAGCATTTTTATCAAGTGTAGATAAAGCACTGGCTATATATGCTGAAGGAACAGCCATCACCACTACATCACAATGCTTCACTACTTCGTTTACGTCAGTGCTCATTTTAAGCAAAGCAGGATCGAAATAAGCAGAATTGAGGTAATGCGGATTATGATGTCTTTGCTGAATGTGTTTAATGCTGTTGGCATCTCTGATCCACCAATGGATCGTGTGTTTTCCATCTGTAAGGATCTTTGCCAATGCTGTTGCCCAGCTACCGCTGCCGATGATACCAAATTGCATAGGGCAAACATACAAAACAAAAAAGCTGTCAGAGATGACAGCTTTCAGTTTTTTTAATCCGTTTTCTGCACATCTATCAGCTCCTCTTTTTTTACCTCTTTTACCTTCGTTCCATCCTTCAAGGTTTTCGTTACAATATTATAAGGCCCGGTTATCACTTTGTCTCCTTTCTTTATACCTGAGATGATCTGTATGTAATTAATATCCTGTATACCGGTTTGTACATTGTATTTCTTAACTGTACCATCTTTCTGCATTACAAAAACCACTTCTGCAGGTTCATCATTTGTCGATTCCGGAGCTTCATTTTCTTTTTTATCATCAGATTTTTTCTCAGGAACCTTATCCGTTTTTTTGTCTCTTGTAGTAACAGCATTGATCGGTACTGCAAGTACATTACTCACGGTTCTTGTTTGTATATCTGCACTGGCATTCATATTCGGACGAAATGGAAAGCCATTTCCTGTTCTCAGCAAGTCCGCATAACTATCATACAATAACCTGATATGCACTTTGTAATTGGTCACTTCATTTCCCCCGGCAGCACCAACAGAAGGTAAAGGATTTGCTACTTTATATACAAGGCCCTTAAATTTCCTGTTGTTAAATGCATCAATCTCTACTAAAGCAGTATCGCCGATTTTTACTTTGGGAATATCGCTTTCGCCAACATCTACTCTTACTTCAATACTATTCAGATCGGCAATTCGCATGATCTCGGTTCCGGCCATTTGTGCTGTTCCAACAACTCTTTCACCTTTCTTTACAGCAAGTAAACTCACCACACCAGTCATAGGTGCAGTAATGGTTGCTCTTGATACATCTTTGCTGGCCCTGTTTAAATTTGCCATTGCACTTTGTACAGAAGCTTCATTGGCCCTGATGCCTTGCACTGCTGCATTGTAATTTGCCCTTGCGGTTAAATAAGCTTGTTCGGCCTGTTCAAATTCCAATCTTGAAATAACTTTTTGAGCAAGCAGGTCCTTCTGACGATTATAATTTGTTTCAGCCTGATCAAGTGTGGCTTTCAATGCACCAAGTTGTGCTCTTGAATTGGCTACCTGTGCCTGCATTTGAGTAACACCGGCAGATGCCTGGTCTCTTTGCGTTGCATAAATATCGGCGTAAATTCTTGCAAGAACCTGCCCTCTTTGTACGGTATCACCTTCTTCAACAGTAAGCTCAACCACTTCACCACTAATATCGGGGCTAACTTTCACCTCGATCTCAGGATATACTTTACCACTTGCATTCACTGTTTCTATGATGGTTCTTGTTGTTGCAGTTTCAGCAGATATCTTCAGACCTTCTTTGTCACCACCACCACCTAAAACAATAAGCAGTATCACGATCAAACAAAGTCCTGCAATGATCCACCAGATAGTCTTTTTCTTCATATAAATTCTTTAAGAGTATGTTTTAGTCGGCTTTCAAATCTTTACCCATCGTCTGTTGTCCCGATAACTATCGGGACTCACTTGTACGTTCTGAACTTTATTGAGCAAATCAAAATTCAAAAGTAAAAATTCAAAAAACCCTGCTACTCATTTTGACTTTTACTTTTTTAATTTTTACTTATAACCTTATCCCGTTTCCTTTATAAAACTCCAGCACTTTCATTTTGAACACATAATCATACCTGTTACGTACCATTTCTATTCTTGCTCGCTGTAAATTGTTTTGCGTGATGATCAGGTCCAACACATTCAGCAAACCCAATTCATATCTTTTGTTGGCAAGGTCAAGTGCCTGCTGGCTGACATCAACCTGTTTGATAGATGCATTATATTTTTGCAAAGCAGCAACAGAAAGTTCATAAGCATTAAAAATATCAGACTGTAAAGTAGCATTATCCTGTTGTTGTTGAATCTGGTATTGCTGTACCTGTATTTTAGATCTGTTCCATTGGCTTCTTGCCTGGTGTTGATTGAATATGTTAAAGCTGATACCAATGCCGATATTCTGACCAAAGTTGTTATTTAACTGTCTCCAGAAAGGCGTGTATAGAAGTTTTCCAGGTGAGCCTTCGACTACTTGATCCAGATACAGAAATTGTTTTACTCCATTTACTATTACATAGTTATCTGTAAGAACATCTTTTCTTATTGTAGTATTTATCGTTGGAAATCCTATTCTTGCATAAGCAGTGCTTAAACTTCCTTGTGCGAAAACTGTTGGATACATTGCACCTCTTGCAGCTTTTACAAGATAACCTGCTTGTTGTAAACGAAGTTCATTGATCTTTTGCAATGGTTGATTGGTCAAGGCCTGGCTGTACACAAAACGTGGTTCAAGATCTGAAAGATTATCAAGTGGTATCAATTCAACTGGTGGAATCACAATGCTGAAAGCTGTATCCTGTGGCAGGTTCAATAAAGCTTTCATTTGTATGATTGCCTGGCGATAAGCTGATTGAGCCTGGATAAGGTTGGCACTGTCAGTTGCTACCTGTGCCTGCAACTGTAAAGAATTAAGTTCAGGAACTGTTCCTGCATTTACCAATGCATTAGTTCTTCTCAATTGTTCCTGAGACTGGCTCAATTGCACTTCTGCGACCCTCACTGTTTCATTATTCAGCATAGCCTGCAAAAAAGTATTGGCTACACTTAAGGAAATATCATTCTGTGCTCTTTCAATGCCAGCTTTAGTTGCTGCAAGGGCTATTTTATTTGCTTCTATATTATTTTTTCTAACAAACCAGTTAAAGATGGTATAGTTGGCAGATACATTTGCCTGGCTTTGAAAAATATTGGCGGAAGCCAGTGTACCAGTTGTTCGGTTCTCCGTTAATCCGAAACTATATCCTCCATATAAATTCCCATTCAATGTAGGCAGCTTAGCCATATTGGCCTGGTGCAGATCAACATCCGCATACATTCTTTGTATATCGGCCTGCTGAACTGTTAGGTTATTTCTTACTGCATAATCCACAGCTTTTCTTAATGTCCATCTGTTGGTAGTATCCTGTGCTATAGCAGGAATACTGGTAAGGAGGATAAGGGGTAGTATATAGAACCTCATATAACAAAAATAATGTAAAGCCACGGTTGGCTGACATTCGGATGACAAATTTTCCTTAAAAGGGTGAACTCTTATTTTAATGTGGCAAAAGCAGCATCGAGATCTTTAATGAGGTAATCAGCATCTTCCAATCCAATGTACATCCTTATCATCCGGTGTTCGGGGTTAGATGTATCAAAAGCATCTCTTTTCATACCTGCACATCGAGGTATGATCAATGATTCATGTCCACCCCAGCTTACCGCCATAAAAAAATGCTTTAATGTTTCGCAGAATCGCTCAATTTCCTCTACTGATCCTGCTTTCAAAACAAGGCTAATCAGTCCACAGGCATTTTTCATTTGTTTCTTTGCCAATCCATACTGCGGAAAGTCTTTATCGAAAGGGAAGTATACTTTTTCCACTTTTGTATGCTGTTTCAGGTAATCGACGATCGTGTATGTTGATGCTGTGATCCTTTCCAATCTTATCGGCAATGTTCTTAATCCCCTGATCAAAAGCCAGGCATTAAAAGGTTGAATACCGCTGCCGATATTCATATACTCACTATTAAAAATCCTTTCTATCATTGATTTGCTTCCACTCAAAACTCCTGCGATAACATCACTGTGTCCACCAATATATTTTGTAGCAGATTGCAATACAAGGTCAATACCCAATTCGATTGGTTTTTGGTAAAGAGGAGTACAGTAACTATTGTCGCAAATGGTGATGATGTTTTTTTGTTTTGCCAGCGATGCTATCGCTTCGAGATCCTGCAATTCAAATGTCCAGCTATTGGGAGATTCCAGGTAGATCAGCGTGGTGTTGGGCTGTATAGCAGATTCAAAATTTTGAACATCCGTTCCATCAACATAAGTGTGACTGACATTAAACCTAGGCAGTATCACTTCAAATGTTCTTTGAGCCCAGGTGTATGGATTTCTTACACTAACAATATGATCTCCGCTTTTTACGTTGGCTAATACTGCAGCAAAAATTGCAGCAGCTCCACTGTTGAATACAAGACAATCCTCAGCACCATCCAGTGCAGCCAGTTTTTTTCTGAGTATATCTACTGTTGGGTTTAAACCACGACTATACAACCAGGTTGAATATTCATCTTCAAAACTTTTTCGAAATGCATCAACTGTTTTAAAAGCGAAATTGCTTGTTTGTACAATCGGTGGTGCAATGGCTCGAAAGTAATCTTCACGATCTTCAGCAAGTTCATTGATTATGTAAGAGATATCCATGGATTAAAGGTCAATAAAATCTCCATTATCACCTATTTATCACCGTTGCCAATTGAAAAAACCAGTTTTCAGGAAAAATTTGTTTAGTTTGTATCCTGATTTTACAAAACCCGTCCTGAGAGACAACAAAACTAATTACTATGGATACAGAAAAAATGATCAAAGCGTACTGCCTTAAAACAAAAGAAAAGAATGTTCCAATGCAGGATGCGGTAATTTCTAAAACTGCAAGAGGCGGTTATATTGCAAACGGCCATGACGGAAAAGGTAATAAAATGGCTGCCATTATGAGCGAAACAAAAGCCTTGCAAGCCATACAGGATGGTGTTGCTACTAAAGGATTCTAATTATCCCAGATATAAAATAGCCTGCAGGAATTATTCTTGCAGGCTATTTTTATATAAAACAGATACGGTGGCAGAGCCTTGTCTTCAACAATTTTATTCACCAATTTGAACAGGCTTTACTACAAAACTGTGCATTTGTTGAAGAAAGCGTTCCATGTCGGCCATGCCTTTGATGTCGTTCACCACTAGTAAGAAATTCTTCCCAACTTGTTTTAGTCGTCCTTTATTGGTTCCAACCTGCAGAAACTGGATCACATTTTTGAAAGTGTCAGACTCAAAATATGGCGAATCATTCTTATTTACGAAATAGCATCTCAATGTTTCATCCTTCAGACTCATCTTTTCAAAACCAAGATCAACAGCTAACCACCGGCATTTTACTGTTGTAAAAAGATCCTCCACCTGTAGAGGTAACGGACCAAAACGATCGGTCATTTCATTTTTGAAAGCCTGCAGTTCTTCATCTTTTTCGCAGTTATCCAGTCTCGTATAAAGCGATAATCTTTCGGTAATACTTTCAACATAATTATCGGGCAATAATATTTCAAGGTCTGTATCTATCGTACAATCACTAACAAAATCATCCTGTTTGCTGATCTCTTCTTTAAACAAGTCTTTAAATGACGTTCGTTTTAATTCTTTGATGGCTTCTTCCAATATCTTCTGATACATTTCAAAGCCGATCTCAGCCATGAAACCAGTTTGTTCTCCACCTAATAAATTTCCTGCGCCACGAATGTCAAGATCTCTCATGGCAATCTGGAAACCACTTCCCAGGTCACTGAATTGTTCCAGTGTCTGTAACCTTTTTCTTGAATCAGAAGGTAAAGTGCTTAGCGGAGGAGCAAGCAAATAACAGAATGCTTTTTTATTGCTTCTTCCAACTCTTCCTCTCAACTGGTGAAGGTCACTTAATCCAAAATGATGTGCATTATTTACAATGATCGTGTTCACATTTGGAATGTCTACTCCACTTTCAACAATGTTGGTACAAACCAATACATCATATTTTCTATCGATGAAATCCATGATCTTTTCTTCCAGCTCATGACCTTCCATTTGACCATGGGCATATGAAATACTCAGGTCTGGACAAAATCCCTGGATGATACCAGCCATTTCTCTTAAGCCCTGTACACGGTTATGAATAAAGAAGACCTGTCCTCCTCTTTCTGTTTCATAATAGATGGCATCACGAATAAAATCATCATTAAATACCTGCACTTCAGTTTGTATTGGCTGACGATTTGGTGGTGGTGTATTGATGATGCTGAGATCTCTTGCACCCATCAATGAGAACTGCAATGTTCTAGGAATCGGCGTAGCAGTTAAAGTCAAGCAATCAACAGTAGTTCTGAGTGTTTTTAATTTTTCTTTATGAGCCACTCCAAACTTCTGTTCTTCATCAATGATCATGATGCCGATGTCTTTGAACTTTACATCTTTACCCAGCAATGCATGTGTACCTATGATGATATCTACTTTGCCTTCTTCCAGTTTTTTATATGTTTCTTTCTTCTCTTTGGCTGATTTGAACCTGTTTACATAATCAACTGTAACAGGGAAATCTTTCAAACGTTCACTGAATGTTTTATAATGCTGAAAAGCAAGGATGGTTGTTGGTACAAGTACAGCTGCCTGCTTCCCATCCACCACAGCTTTGAAAGCTGCTCTAACTGCTATCTCAGTTTTGCCAAAACCAACATCACCACAAACCAAACGATCCATTGGTGAAGGTGATTCCATGTCTTTCTTTACATCGGCAGTGGCTTTACTCTGGTCAGGAGTGTCTTCATAAATAAATGAAGCTTCCAATTCAGTTTGCATGTAATTGTCAGGAGCAAAAGGGAAGCCTTGTTGTGCTTTTCGTTGAGCGTATAATTTAATAAGATCAAATGCGATCTCTTTAACCTTCGCTTTTGTTTTCTCTTTCAGTCTTGCCCAAACATCACTGCCTAATTTATTGATCTTCGGTACACTTCCTTCTTTGCCTGTGTACTTTGATATTTTGTGAAGGGAGTTGATGTTTACGTACAGAATATCACTGTCTTTATAAATAATCCTTACCGCTTCCTGCACTTTGCCATTTACCTCTATCTTTTGCAAGCCACTATATGTTCCAACACCATGATCGATATGTGTTACATAATCTCCCGGCTGTAATTCTCTTAATGTTTTTAATGTAAGTGCCTTATTCTTATTATAAGCCTGTTTAACCCTGTACTTATGATATCGCTGAAAGATCTGGTGATCAGTATAGCAAATCACTTTCAGGTCTTCATCAATAAAACCTTCGTGAATGGAAGTGCCGACGGGAACAAATTGTATCTCAGTATTAAGATCGGTAAAGATTGAACTAAGCCTTTCTAACTGTTTTACCTGTTCTGCGAATATGTATATGCTAAAACCAGAGCCTTCATGTGCTTTCAGGTCTTTGATGAGCAGATCAAATTGCCTATTAAAAGCAGGCTGCGGTCTTGTTTTAAATTCAATTTCAAAAGTTGAGAGTTGTGGCTTGTAACCAAATTCAACAATATGTCTTTGTTGCACCTGTCGTTCAATGGTTGCAGCCGGAACAAAATCCTGGAGTTTTACTTCTTTCAAAACTTTCGCATCATCATCTTCAGATTCATCTTTCGAAACAAAAGTTTGTGATCTCTCCAGGAACATTCCAAGGTCTTCCTCCTGCACATTGATCTGTTCTTTTATCACATCCCAATCTTTCAGCCACACGATCGTATTCTCAGGTAGAAATTCAAGTAACGAAACTTTATCTGCACTGTCGAATTGTGTTTCAACATTTGGGATAATTGAAACCTGCATCAGTTTTCGTTCACTCAATTGTGTTTCCGGATCAAATATCCTGATGCTGTCTACTTCGTTGCCAAACAATTCAACACGATAGGGTTTTTCATTGCCGAACGAATAGATATCAAGTATACCACCCCTTAATGCAAATTGACCTGGCTCGTAAACAAAATCAGTTCTCTCAAAACCATACATCACAAATAATTCAAGCAAGCCATCAAGGTTTACAGAATCGTTTGTCTTGATAAGAATAATATTTCCACTCAGCGTTTTCGGCAGCACTACTTTTTCAAACAATGCTTCAGGATAGGTAACGATTATCTTTTTGTTTCCACCTGAAGACAGTTTTGTTAAAGCTTCTGTACGAAGCATTACATGTGAACTGTTGAGCAACTTGAAATTCTTCCTGTTCTTGAAAGAAGAAGGGAAGTAAAACAGGTCAAGTGCTTCTGTAAGGTTCTCTAAAGTGTTATGGAAATAAGCTGCATCTTCTGCATCATTACAAACAACAAGATGATTCAACCCTTGTGTTTTTTCATGGGTGAACATAGATGCCACAACAAATTCTGCTGAACTTCCCTGGAGATTCTTTAAAAATATTTTTTGAGGATCGGCAAAAAGAAGCCTGTCCGCCAATTGGAAAAGGCGGGGGTTATTTCTGTACTTATCTAACAACTCACCCAGGTTCATATTCTGCGGCAGCAAAGATAGTTGATACTAGTCTTCGTTTTCTGATCTATTGTTTGATGATCTTAAATACTTTGTTATTAGTTCCGTCTGAAATACTCAAAGCATACAATCCTGCCGGTAATCTGTTGAGGTCTAAAGTGTTTTTGTCCAGCAATCCTGTAGCAGTAAAATTCTGTATGAGCAGTTTTCTTCCTGATGCATCAAATATCGAAAGTGTTACATTGCTTCCTAATGAATGGTTGGATACGATTTGTAAAACATCGTTTACAGGATTTGGAAATACTAACCAGCCTGGATCATTGCTGATTTGCCGATCGAAGATTTGTATATCATCAATTGCAACACCTTCTCTTGTAACACCTGCATCGGATTGTAAAACAAAACGAAATTGAATTGGAGTAGCTGATGACGGAAGTGCAATACCTGCAATATGCCAGTTCGTAAAATTAGCAGAGTCCCAAACATTTTCTGTTTTGTTGTTATACCAGTTGATGCCTTGTCCATAACTGCCCAGTTTGCTCCATGTTTTTCCATCTGGAGAATATTCCATCCAAAGCTTATCGCACACAAATGGATTACATTGTTCAAGATCTAATGCAATATTGAAACTAAGTAAAGGAGACGACAGATTTGAAATGTCAAAACAGGGAGAATATAAATAACTCAATTCATTTTCATTGTACTGGCCTCTTAAAGTAGTCTTCCATGCTTTACTTCCACTGGCTGCAGTTTTTATTTTTAATGACGATGGTGTTCCTAATTCCCACGAACTTTTATAACCTTCAGTGTGCCATGTAGCAAAATTGTTCTCAAAATTTTCGTTGTAAGGAAAAGTAGTGACGACAGGTTTATTTCTTATGATTATTCGTACAGTATCGTTGTTTCTATATGTATCTGCAGGATGATCACTCCATACTTCTAATAAATGTGAACCAAAGGATGAAAAGTTTCCTTTTGTACTAAATGTATAAACACCTGTTCCGTTACTCAAGATGCATTCTGAAACAACCGCTCCATTATTAATTCTGTATTTAACGGGAATACAGCCGGATATTCCACGATGATCAATGTACCTGACCTTTATTGAAACATCATTGCCCAAGCCACAACTATTAATTAATGGGGAATCGATACTTATCAATTCAACATCATAGGGATTTGAAGTAAGCGTAACATCATCTATTGTAATGCCATTATTGGATACGTCATCACCCATACTTAAATTGCCATGCTGGCCAAACCTCACCTGGAAACTTGAAGTCGGATTAATCGCTGCAGCAGTGTTTGCAAGATGAATAGCAATCTCTTTCCATTCTCCACGTCGTAAATTAAGGCTATCCAGGTTAAAGACTTGTATCCATTGATCAACATCACTTCTTCTTACCCAGACACGATTATCGGCATGAGCATTTTGCCCATGATGTTTATAGGAAAATGAAAGTTGCAATCCAAGTTCTGAAGGGTTTATGTTACTGTAGTTACTTAAGTTGAAAGTTCCGACCAGGTAGTTTGTATTTCCTGAGGCTGTATATTCAGAAACATCAAGCGTAACAGCCCTGTTTCCGGTTTTTGCGATACCTGTATTTACAAAAGAACGAACTCGACCAGTGGTTGTTGAGCTGATAAAATCCCAACGATTCAATGATGGTAAGCCTATCGTATCAGCAGTGATTTCGAATGCAGGTGCTGACTCAAAATTCTCAGTGTACGGAAGTGAAACAGGAGGGTTTGCTAATTGTCTTACACTTTTTCGAAGTGTATCGTTGATTGAATTATTGTCTGCAATATGATTTTTTACTACTGTTGTGATGTAATAATCACCAGGATTAGAAAAATTTATCCCGTTGAAACTATGATCGTATGTTCCCTGTGCTGGAATAGTTGCAGCTACATTTTCAGTTATAAATGCTGATCCATTGATTGAGTATTGAACAGAAAAACCTGTTACAGGGGCATCATCTAAATTCTTTATTCTTACAACAAGAGAATTAGCAGTAATTTCGGTTGCAGTGAATTGTCTTCCTGTGACCGATGAAACAATAGTCGCTACTTTGAGATCATTATCTGAAATACTTCCAGAACAATTTCCATTACCAGGTTTCCTGCTTATCGCAACAGCCCCTCTTCCTGGTTTTGCATTGATCCTCGGCCTTACTGTAACCCAGTAAGTGCTGTCAGCATTTAAACCGCTGAACGTATAGCTTGTATTTGTTGTTGTGCTGATGCTGATCATTTCAGCACCTTGTTTCATCATTACTTCATAATCAGTGGCATTGCTAATTGCATTCCATTCAATATTGATGTAATCTTCACATTGTATAGAACTAAGTGATACTGTAGGCTGAGCAATAATAACGAAGGGCTGACTTACATCTGATTGGCTTGTTACGTTTCTGCTGATCCTCATTTTAGCATGTTCGGTAGAAACATTTGGAACGATCCACTCATATTGCCTTGCATTTGCTGCTATTGAATTGCTGATGGTTATCCAGTTTAGTCCATTATCTGTTGAATATTCCAAAGTGAAGTTATTGGACGATTCACCCCATGCATCCCAGTTAACCACGATCATTTCTCCGGGAACCAATGGTTCATTAACTGAAGGATACGTTATATCAACACCAGAAGGAACAAAATCGTATACAATGAAATATTCCTGACTGGAACCACTATTTATTGCTGCTCCTTTTACACGTATTGTATAATTACCCTCAGCAGGATTATCTATTGTTACCTGCTCGCTGTTATTCAATCGATCTATTCCTCTTGTCGCATTCATTGTAGCATTGCTGCTATCGGTTTGTAATATCCATGGCAGTATTACGGATGAAGAAGGAGTGATCACTTCTATATCAAGATCATTTACCAAAGCATTCTGTGCAAAAATGGCAGCAGCAGGATCATGCCAATAGATCATCACTTTTAATTGCGATATAGCTGCAGGAACAACAATATTGTGATTGTTTGACGCACCAGTAGCAATGGAAGAAGTAATATGCCTGTTGTTTTTCAACATATCAAGACTTCTAACAAGATGCAGGTAACCATAACCACTTTTATAATCAGCTCCTTTATTTTCAATATCTCTTGCACCATTCATCAACAGTGCTTTAACCAATCCACTTTTAGGATCAGCACCACCATTCATTTGCCTGTATTTTTCTATCAGCAATGCCGCACCGCCTGAAACAGTTGGTGCTGCCATACTGGTTCCCCAATCTGTAAAATAATCATCGTTTGGTGCAGTACTTCTTAATCCACTTCCCTGTGAAGTGATCTCTGGTTTCAATCTCCCATCAGCTGTCGGTCCAATACTGCTGAAAGCACTAACCGTTTGATCCTTTTCAGACCATCCAACACTCAATACATTTTTTGCAGATTGATGTCCACTTACAATTGTATGATACTGCTTTGGGTAACCCAAACAAGTAAACGGGCCATCATTTCCTGCTGCAAAAACATTTAAAAGAAATGGATATTGAATAGAGATATCATCCATTAGTTTAGAATAAGTATCATATACACCGGTCAAATCACATTCACCTGTAATATTGCCCCAGGAATTATTGGTGACGACCATCCTGTAGTCAGCAATGTACGCTGCAGCGTTAAGAAATATTCCATTGAAAAGTTGTCCTACAATTGTTGCTAACGGAGCAACTCCCTGGAACATTGGATCTTTTAATCCACCACCTGCTGCAATACCTGCAACATGTGTTCCATGTGTTTGTTGTATGCCTGCAGCCCTGTTGATTACACGATCCCTGAGATCAACATGATCAGATGGGTCAGCATCATCTCCAATACCAATCGTTACACCTTTGCCACGAAGGTTTTCACCTCCTGCTGATACTGGTGCATTCAACACATTGGCTCTTGTGTTAGCCATCATGGCATAATTGAAAGTTTTTGGATCAGGTGCAATTGGTTCTATATATTCAACAAAAGGTATAGAAGCAAGCTCGCTGATCTTCTGCTGATCAATACGTAGCGTAACAAATCCATAACTGCTCCATACTTCTTCTATCAATTGATATTGATGAGAGATGAAATATTCTTTAGCAATGGTGGGTGTGATTCCTTTACTGAAGTGAATGATCACATCCACTTTATGGGCTTGCTTAATAGCCCATGACGGAATTTGTTTGCCTGACAATCTTTTGCTCAGTTTGTCTCCGATAGAAAGTTGCGAAACAGAAATGATATTTTGCTTTTTCAGAAACTCATTGTCTACTACTCTTTTGATAACAGCGGTGAAAGTATAATCAGGTATGTAATGAAATAATTCTATTCCGTTTGCTGACAACAATTGCTTCTGCTGTTGCGTAACCGGTTCATTAAACTGGATGATGCAAAATACATTCCCTCCGAAGTCCTTGTTTTTAATAGATAAATCCTGATAGTTAAATACGGCTACATTTTGATCAGGCCGAAACATCCTGTTCTTTAATTTCACCAGTTTTGTCTGTGCATAAGATTGCACAAAGGCAAACATTAATGTTATCAAAGCAATTTTGCGAAGTGATGTAATCATATCAGTTGTATAAAAATAACATCATCATTGCTATTTGGAGATGATATTTAGATTCATTCAGCTGCTTTTGAATGTATCTTTATGGAAATGAAGATTATGAAGATTCTCAACCGCTACTTCTTGCTGCAAATATTTTGCCTGTCGATCATGGTTTCAGCTTGTGCACAGGTAAAGAACAACGTTGTAAAACTTCATTCTTACTGGCTGGTAACCGTTGCTGGTAATGTAGAGGTTGACAGTAATGGCAACCAGGTAAATTCAGGTGTTGATGGTTTACATTATCTTTTTGCAGAAACAACAGGAAAATATTTGCCGAGCTGGAATGTAGTCTATACCAATAAAGGCGTTTTTGCAGTGCAACCTGAAGAGATCAAGGCCGGTAAATATGAAGTAGGAAAACTGAAGTCCAATGCACAACCGGTTACAATCGCTGCAAAAAGAGGCAACAGGCTATGGCAGCTTACCTTAGTGCCGATGAAAGCAAAAGTTCCTCCGAACATTGCCTCGATGTTAAAAACTAACGATATGGTGGTGATAACAGAATGGAACAATAAACAGTTTACGCATACGATTGCAAAAGAAATTGAACTCCAAACTGTCTTTTATAAATAGATTGCTTTCTTTTGTTTAAAACCTTCACATGTTATTGCCCTGGCGAACCGGTAAAGTAATTAGGATAGAAGATGCTACTCAATATACCAGGAGATTCTGGATAGAAGTTCCTGAGTTAGAAGTTTTCGATTTCAAACCAGGACAATTCGTTACACTTGATCTTCCCATTCACGAGAAGAAGAATAAAAGATGGAGAAGTTATTCCATTGCTTCATGGCCTGATGGTTCCAATGTTTTTGAACTGATCGTTGTGCAATTGCCTGGCGGAATTGGTACTGCCTATCTTTTTGACGAAGTGAAAGTGGGTTCCGAACTTTTATTCAGGGGTGCACAGGGTGTTTTTACATTACCCGAAACAATTGAGAAGGATCTTTTCTTAATCTGTACCGGAACTGGTATTGCTCCTTTCCGGTCGATGGTGCAATACATTTATCAGAATAATGTACCACACAAAAACCTGTATCTCATTTTCGGTTGCAGGATGAAATCGGATTTTCTATACGCTGAGGAATTGTTGGAACTGCAGCAGAAACTTCCATCCTTCCAATACCTTCCAACTTGTTCAAGAGAAACTGGTGATGATCCAGCACTAAGAAAAGGATATGTGCATGGTATTTACGAAGAGATCATCAACACTTCAAAACCTGATGCAACCTTTTATCTCTGTGGCTGGAAGAACATGGTTGATGAAGCCAGGCAAAAGATCATTGCATTGGGGTATGATAAGAAAGATATTCACCTGGAGTTGTACGGATAGGGTTTCACGCAAAGACGCAAAGATGGCAAAAGGTTCTAAGACTCTTTGCGACTTTGCTTACTTATCTGCTTTGCGTGGATATTATTGAGCATAGGCCAATGCTGCTATTGAGCTTTACTTGCGTCGCACTCTTGTACTGAGGGAAACAAAGTGGGCTTTGAATTTGGAATATTTATAACTGGTGTCTTACTATAAAATTAGTTACGGAATCATACATTATTTCTACTTGATTTTTATCATATTGATTGTAGCTTCCATGTGCAGCATTATTTCTTAAATCCAATTGAGCAGTAACATTTTTTTGATCTAATTTATTATAAACCTCGGCTTTGGCAAGTTCGCTGTTGAGTCTGTCAGCTTTCAATGGCACCACTTTTCCATCTTTTTCTTGAGTTATCGGAATTCCATGTTTAATGCACAATTGTCTAAGTTGTTCTTCCAAAACACCACCAATCATTACTGCAGCAGCGTCTTTGTAATCTCTATCTAAGAGATGTTTAGCCATATCTAAAAAGTCGGAATAGATTTCTGCGGAAACCAAACCTTTAATACTCGAGAGCCAGTCATTAATAATTTCCGCTTTCACATTTTCAATAATTGCAACACCTGCTTCTAAGTTGGATGAATAACGATCCCTTGTTACGTCAGAAAAAGAAGTGAAGTATGGATGCTCCTGTTTAAAGAGGCTCAGTATGAAAGATTTTGCACAGGTTCTGAATGAATTCATTTTAACATAATCAATTTCTATAGATCCATATTCATTTGTTTTTCCACTCTTTTTTGCCAATGAAGCATTTTCTAAAACAAAATCTGCTCTTTTTAGTAGAGTTTCTTTTAAAGTCATAAGAGAGGGGTTGTTGCTTTCTAAGTAGCAAGTTATAATTGGGGATTCTTCTTAATTCAGTTTTTACTTTACATCATTGCATTCATCACAATCTCCTTCACCTTACTCATTGGCACTCTTTCCTGCTGCATATTATCCCTGTAACGAATCGTAACTGTATCATCTTCTTTTGTCTGGTGATCAATTGTAACGCAGAAAGGTGTACCAATAGCATCCATTCTCCTGTATCTTTTACCAATGGTGTCTTTCTCTTCATAAAAGCAACGGAAATGTGGTTTGCAATCATCCATTAATTTCCTGGCAAGTTCAGGTAAACCATCTTTCTTCATCAATGGCAATACAGCCAGTTTCATAGGAGCGATCTTGGCAGGAAATCTTAATACTGTTCTGCTATCATTCTTGCCATCTTCTTTTGGTATCACTTCTTCTTCATAAGCATTGCTCAATACAAGTAAGAACATCCTGTCTAAACCAATAGATGTTTCAACCACGTAAGGAATGTAATTGCCATAAGGTTTTCCATTTTCATCTAACTCAGCATCGAAATATTGCTGTTTCTTTTTGCTGTATTCCTGGTGTTGCTTCAGGTCAAAATCTGTTCTTGAGTGGATACCTTCCACTTCTTTAAAACCAATCGGGAATTCAAATTCTATGTCCACTGCAGCTTTTGCATAATGTGCAAGTTTCGCATGATCGTGGTAACGGTATTTGGAAGGATCAATTCCTAAACTTAAATGCCAGTTCATTCTTTCATTCTTCCAGTACTCGTACCATTTGTCTTCTGTGCCTGGTCTGCAGAAGAACTGCATTTCCATCTGTTCAAATTCCCTCATGCGAAAAATGAACTGCCTTGCAACGATCTCATTCCTGAAAGCCTTTCCTGTTTGTGCAATACCAAAAGGAATTTTCATTCTCGCAGTCTTCTGAACATTCAGGAAGTTCACGAATATTCCCTGTGCTGTTTCTGGTCTTAAATAAATTTCATCAGCATCATCAGCCACAGAACCCATTTGGGTAGAGAACATCAAATTAAATTGGCGAATGTCGGTCCAGTTATCAGTACCACTTACAGCACAAACGATCTTGTTTGTTTCAAGTAAAGATTTAAGCCCTGCAAAATCATCAGCACCTAATAAACGATCCATCTCAGCTATGAGTGCTTCAGCCTCTTTTTCTCCTTCGGCTCCTTTTTCTCTTAGCTTATCTGCCTGTGCTTCTATCAAATGATCAACACGATAACGTTTTTTGCTATCCTTGTTATCGATCATTGGGTCACTGAAATTATCGACGTGGCCACTGGCTTTCCAGGTTGTTGGGTGCATGAATATTGCAGCATCAATACCAACAATATTCTCATGCATTTGTGTCATGCTCTTCCACCAGTAATCACGGATGTTCTTTTTTAATTCAGAACCCCAGGGACCGTAATCATATACTGCACCTAAACCATCATAGATCTCACTGCTTGGAAATACAAACCCATATTCTTTTGCATGGGAAATGATCGACTGAAATTTATTGTCCTGTATGCTGCTCATAAGGCGGCAAAGGTAAGAAGTGAATGGTGAATGGTGAAAGGTGAATTGTGAAGACAGTTTAACCCACAGGTTCTTTGCCTGATCAGTCAACATACCGGAAGATGAAGTGATTACCTCGCAAATATCTGTTTTAGATTATTGTCTCGATGAATCCTCCTTCGTCGGATTTGCGACGCAACAGACGATGCTATGAAAACCTGTGCTGGTATCTAAAAGCCTATTCTTTTATCAGGATCCTCCTCCTGTTTGGCTTGTTCATCTTCTTTTATGTGCTTTTTCAGTTCTCTTGCTGCAGGTTGTGCTGCAAGTGTTGCTTTATTTTCGATCTCTACATGTCTTACGAAATAGGCATATTTATTTGGTTTGATGCCACGTCCGGTGCAGGATAAATAAATTCGGGTTAGCAATGCTCCGAAATATAAAATGATAGCTGAATAATAGACCCAGAGTAAAATGATAATAATAGAGCCGGCAGCACCATAAGTAGAACCAATATTACTTGTGCTCAGGTATAAGGTAATTCCAAATTTTCCCAGCATAAAAAGTACTGAAGTAGCGATAGCACCAGGCAAAACATGTTTCCATTTAATAACTGCATCGGGCAATACTTTGAAAATGGTGGAGAACAGTAACGTGATAATGGCAAAAGTGATAACCAGGTTAACGGTATAAGCAATGTAAACCATTGAATCGGGAAAAAGTTTTTCAAGATTTCCCATCAGCGATTCCACCACAGAGTTTATTGTAAGCGATACTAATAATATAAAACCAAGACTCACCACCATTGAAAAACTCAGCAGTCGATCAAAAAGAATTTTCATGAACCCACCTTTCGGTTTTGCTTTTAAATGCCAGATGCTATTGATGGAATCCTGGATCTCTACAAATACTCCCGTAGCTGTGAAAATGAGGATGAATACACTGAGTATTGTTGATAAGGTACTCTTACCAGAGATAGCGGCATTTTTAATCATCTCCTGGATCTGGAGACCTGCTTCTGCACCAAAAAAACCGGAGAGCTGAGGATACAAATCCCCTTGTATGGCTTCTTCTCCATAGGTGAATTGGAGTATGGTAATGATCACTACAAGCATAGGAGCAAGCGCAAACACTGTATAATAAGCCAGTGCTGCTGCCATTTTCGGGATATTGATATCGATAAATTCTGAAAATGCCTGCTTAAAGATGGTCCAGATATTTGTAAGACTCAGTTTCATGATTAATGATTGTAACTAACTGTATGCCAATGTATGGAGGCCGTTGTTGGATATAAGATGTCGGATGTAAGATATAGAATCTGACTATCATCGACTATTTATTAGTAGCTATTTCAGCTTTTCATTATTCTGATGCCTCTCTGCATCACGAGTTGATTTCTTTTCAAAGTTTTTTTCCATAGCAGCGGTAAGATCAACACCTGTTTGGTTGGCGAGACAAATGAGTACCCAAAGCACATCGGCCATTTCATCACCCAGGTCTTTGTTTTTATCAGATTCTTTAAAAGACTGGTCACCATATTTCCTTGCCATGATCCTGGCCAGTTCACCTACTTCTTCTGTAAGGATGGCCATGTTGGTAAGCTCACTGAAATAACGAACACCGATGGTTTTGATCCAGTTGTCTACTTGTTGCTGCGCTTCTTTTATGGTCATTACACGAATTTTTTATTACCGCAAAGCCCCTGAGTTTAAAGAGATCTCGCAGAGGCTCTGCGTAAACTTTGCGTTCTCTGCGTCTTTGCGGTTAGTTCAAAAGTCTTTGTTCTTCGAATCAATAATTATCGTCACCGGTCCGTCGTTTAATAAACTCACTTTCATATCAGCACCAAATACTCCTGTTTGAATTTTTTTATTGAGATAAGTTTCTAATTGTTTTATCATTTTCTCGTACATAGGAATGGCTAAATCAGGTTTGGATGCTTTGATATAAGAAGGCCGGTTTCCTTTTTTTGTAGATGCATGCAAGGTGAACTGGCTTATGAGTAAGATATCTCCATCAACTTCTGGTAAACTTTTATTCATTACACCAGCGTCATCATTAAAGATTCGTAAGTTAACGATCTTATTGCTAAGCCATAAAACGTCTTCATCAGTATCTGTATCTTCAATTCCCAGCAAGACGAGTAAACCTGATGTTATTTCTCCGGTCACCTTTTCATCAACTTTTACAGATGCTTCTGTTACTCTCTGGATAACCACTCTCATAATTCTTTAACAGTTTTACTTCTACCTTTATATGGTGGAGATCGATGATCTCAGGTCTAAATATCGTAACTATTATATGAATGTAGATATTACACAGGAGATAGCATTCAGAACAGCAAGAAGTGGAGGCAAAGGTGGCCAGAATGTAAACAAGGTAGAGACGATGGTAGAGGGTAGGTGGAATGTTGAAACTTCGCAATTATTGAATGATGACCAGAAGTTGCTGGTAAAGGAAAAGCTGGCTAATAAGATCACTGCTGAAGGATTTTTGCTGGTGAAATCACAGGTTGAAAGATCACAGCTTGGTAACAAGCAACGTGTCATCAAAAAAATGAATCATCTTATTGAACAGGCTTTGGTGAAGAAGAAATCGAGAATAGCTACAAAGGTTCCGAAAGCTGTAAAAGAGAAGATCTTGAAGAATAAGAAAACGAGAAGTGAGATAAAGCAAACAAGAAAGAAATACAGATCAACCGATTTTTGATGAAGCGATATGTACTGATATTGATTATTGGATTTATCATTAGTGGAGCTCTCTTGTTAGAGAGTTGCAGAAAGATCGATTATATACTTCCTCCAAATGCAGTAAGTTTTATTGTTCCTGCAGGATGGCCGGAGCCGGAGTATGATTTCACACAGAATCCATTGACAGCTGAAGGAATTGAACTGGGCAGGCATCTTTTTTATGAAGGTATGCTGAGTAAAACTCATCATATTTCGTGTGCAAGTTGCCATGAACAGGAGAGTGCATTTACACATGAAGATCATTCATTTGCACATGGTCATGGAGGAGATACTTACAGAAATCCTCCCGGCATTTATAACATGGCCTGGTACAATGAGTTTTTGCAGGATGGAAGTAAAAAGAAACTGGAAGATGTATATATCGATCACATCAATTCACCGGTTGATATGGGTGAAACAGTCGAAAATGTTATTGCTAAGTTGAAGATGGACGCAATGTACAGGAGTATGTTTCGTGCTGCTTATGGTGATCCGGAGATCAATGCTGATAGAATGACAAAAGCATTATCACAGTTTGTATTGACCATTGTTAGTAATAACAGCAAGTATGACAAAGTGAAAAGAGGAGAAGCTACATTTACTTTAGCCGAACAATTGGGTTATGATATTTTTAAAACGAAATGTGGCACTTGTCATAAAGAACCTTTGTTCACTGATATGACCTACAGAAATATTGGGCTTGCAACTGATCCTGACAGAAATGATTTTGGCAGAATGAGGGCAACAGGTAATAGCAATGATTCTTTAAAGTTCCGTGTATTGTCTTTGCGGAATGCACAACTGACAAGACCATTTGCACATGATGGACGATTCTTCAGCTATACAAATATGTATATGCATTACAATGGTGGTGTGGTAAATGGGCCAACAACAGATCCATTGTTAACTGCCGGAATTCCGTTGAGTAATTTTGAGCAGGGACAGCTTACTGCATTTTTAAATACACTAACCGATTCTACGATGATAAATGATAATCGATTTAAAAAGCCCCGTTAAGCATTGCAGTTGAAGTGAGTCCCGATAGCTATCGGGACAACGAAGATGCTATGAAAAACAACTGCCTGTGTACTAATAACCGTATTTATCTTTCCAGCGATCCTTTAAAAACTTCCGCAATTCATTTTCTCTTGCATTATTCCCGGGATCATAAAACTTACTGCCTTTTATTTTATCTGGTAAATATTCCTGCTCAAGAAAGTTTCCTTCACCCTGGTGAGAATACTTGTAGTCTTTTCCGTAGTTGAGATCTTTCATAAGCTTTGTTGGTGCATTACGAATATGTAAAGGCACAGGAAGATCACCATGTTTTTGAACTGCAGCAATTGCTTCGCCGATAGCCATATAAGATGCATTACTCTTGGCCGAAGAAGCCAGGTAAGTGGCACATTGTGAGAGAATGATTCGTGATTCAGGATAGCCGATCTTATTTACTGCATCAAAAGTTGTATTAGCAAGGAGCAATGCATTTGGATTTGCATTGCCAACATCTTCACTGGCAAAGATCACCATTCGTCGTGCAATGAATTTTACGTCTTCACCACCTTCAATCATTCTTGCCAGCCAATAAACAGCAGCATTGGGATCGCTGCCTCTCATACTTTTTATAAAAGCGGAGATGATGTCGTAATGCTGTTCACCCTGTTTGTCATAAATAGCAATGCGTTTCTGGGCAACAGACATTACATAATCATCGGTAATAATAATAGATTTCGATTTTGAAGCGGAAACAACAAGCTCCAGCAAATTCAATAATTTCCTTGCATCACCACCACTGATGTTGATGAGTGCTGCAGTTTCTTTCAATTCAATTTTATATTGCTGCAGTTGCTCATCTTTTTCAATGGCTTGTTGTAAAAGTTTTGTGAGTGCTGTTTCATCTAACGCTTTTAAAACATAAACCTGGCTTCGGCTGAGCAAAGCCGAGTTCACTTCAAAAGAGGGATTTTCTGTGGTAGCACCGATCAGTGTTACTGTTCCTTTTTCTACAGCACCAAGCAAAGCATCCTGTTGACCTTTATTAAAACGATGTATCTCATCAATAAACAGAATGGCACTGGTTTGTTGTTTGGCCTGTTCGATCACTTCACGAACGTCTTTCACTCCACTGCTGATTGCACTGAGCTGAAAGTAAGGAACATTCAACGTGTGCGCAATGATATTAGCAATAGTTGTTTTGCCAGTTCCTGGAGGTCCCCAAAGTATCATGGAAGGAATATTTCCATTCTCAATTGTAGTACGTAAAATACTTCCTTGTCCGGTAAGGTGCTCTTGTCCTACAAGCTCATCTAAAGTATTTGGCCGCATTCTTTCTGCAAGAGGAGTTGACATGGTGGCAAGTTAAATCTTTTAAGAAGTTGTTTGCATTGCGGTTCAGTAAATCTGGTTAAGTTGAACCATGAACAAGCTGCTGCTGCTTATTTCAATATTTTATTTCAGTTGCAAAGATGATACCCGTGGTTCTCAACAAAAGAATAAATCAGCAGTTGAAAAGCCTTCAGCGATGGTATTTCTCAAAGATCAGTTTAACAAAAAAATCGACAGCCTTGTTCCATTCGCTAAAGAGTTCACGAAAACTAAACATTATAACCAGGATATTGTATTCATTGCTGATCTTTCGATGCATAGCGGATTGGAAAGATTTGCTGTGATGGATTTGAAGAAGGATTCAATAATGCATAACGGTTTAGTGGCACATGGTGCAGGAGGGAAGTATTGGTCGAGAAACGCTGTGTTCTCCAATACGCCAAATAGCCTTTGCAGCAGTCCAGGCAAATATAAAATAGGATCGAAGTACAACGGAAGATTCGGCAAAGCATATAAACTGCATGGTTTGGATAATACAAACAGCAAAGCTTTTGAAAGGTTCATCGTTTTGCATGCCTACGATTGTGTGCCGGATAAAAATTTGTATCCTGAATATTTATGCAACAGCGAAGGATGTCCGATGGTGTCGTATAAGTTTTTGGAGGTGCTTTCAGGTTATATTGATAAAAGCAATAAGCCCATTTTACTCTGGATCGTTGGGTGAGGTTTCAAACAAATACCTGTACTGTTTCAGTAACCGGAAAGTGATGAAGATGTGTATGAATAATAACACTGAGATCACACCAAAAAAATACATGATTCCGGTTACCATATTCATCATCATGGCTTTGGATAGTTGTTGATTGGCTGGTTGCATTGCCAGCGTATCATCCAAGGCTTTCGACATCAGTTCAGGGTTCTGTACTACTGCTATTGTTTGTATCAGCATCAAGGTGGCAAAAACTACTGAAACATAAGCGTTTACTTTTATCCAGTCTCTCAGGCCTGGTTTACATTCATTGTTGCGGATGATTCCTCTGTTGAGGAATTTGAAACTGGTGATGACATAAATCACCACACATGCTACTACAAACAAAGGCAGTAACATAGGTGGATTTGCAAGTGCAACAAATAATAAGATCAATGTAAAGACACCGAATAGTGCTGCAACAGGAAGGAGGATATAACTGGTGATCTTGTAAAAGGTATGTTTCTGCATTATTTTAAATCCAACTTTATCTGTAACTCTTCAAATTGTTTTTCATCTATCGCCGAAGGTGCATCTAACATTACATCTCTTCCCGAATTGTTCTTTGGAAATGCAATAAAATCACGGATGCTTTCACTTCCACCGAGAATGGCACACAAACGGTCAAAACCAAACGCAATTCCACCATGTGGAGGTGCGCCATATTCAAATGCACCTAAAAGAAATCCGAATTTATGTTTCTGTTCTTCTTCATCCATCCCCAATGCAGCAAACATTTTCTCCTGTAATTCTCTCTGGTATATACGAATCGATCCTCCGCCAATTTCATTTCCGTTAAGCACCATATCATAAGCATTGGCTTTGATGGTTGCATATGGATGTTTTAAATACTCAGCAGCATTTTCAATCACAGGATTATTATTGATCATCGTCTCTATCTGTGCTGGTTTTGGTGAGGTGAAAGGATGATGCCTTGCCACCCAGCGATTTCCTTCTTCATCATATTCAAACAATGGAAAGTCCAGCACCCACAATAACCTGAACTCATCTTTCTTTCTTAAACCAAGTCTTTCAGCCAGTTCCATCCTCAGGTCACTCGTAGCTTTTCTTGTTCTTTCTTCTGCACCGGCAAGTATTAATACTAAATCACCCGGTTTTGCATTGGCATATTCAGCAATGGCTTTTAGTTTCTCTTCGCCATAAAATTTATCTACGCTGCTTTTGCATGTTCCATCAGCATTACACTTAATAAACACCAAACCTTTCATGCCGATCTGTGGACGTTTTACCCATTCAGTCAGTTCATCTGTCTGTTTCCTCGAATATTCTGCAGCACCCGGAACGGCAATAGCGATCACTGTTTCCGCTTCGTCAAACACTTTAAAATCAACTCCACCGATCAGGTTTTCTTTACTGTCCTTTGTGGGAAATGTATGTGAGGGAAATTTCAGGTTGGCCAGTTTCATCTCAAATCGAATGTCTGGTTTATCGTTGCCATATTGCCACATGGCTTCTTCCCAGGTCATTCGTTCAACGGTATCGGTATAATCAATTCCTTTTACTTCTTTGAAGATCGATTTTACCATTCCCTCAAACATATTCAGGATGTCTTCCTGCTCAACAAATGCCATTTCACAATCGATCTGTGTAAACTCTGGCTGACGATCTGCTCTCAGGTCTTCATCCCTGAAACATTTTACGATCTGGTAGTAACGGTCATAACCACTCACCATCAGCAATTGCTTAAAGGTTTGTGGACTTTGAGGCAATGCATAAAACTGTCCGGCATTCATCCTTGATGGAACAACAAAATCTCTTGCACCTTCTGGAGTAGATTTGATTAGAAAAGGTGTTTCAATATCCATGAATCCCTGCTCATGCAAATAATTCCTTGCAGCACGGTTTACGGCATAACGCAATTCAAGATTTTTCTTTACTGCATTTCTACGTAAGTCAAGAAAACGATATTTCATTCTCACGTCATCTCCACCATCGGTGTCATCTTGAATGGTAAACGGAGGTGTAACAGACTTATTCAATACTTTAAAAGACGAGATCAGAATCTCAATATCACCTGTTGGAATGTTTGCATTTTTGTTGCTGCGTTCATTCACTTTTCCGGTAGCCTGCAATACGAATTCCCGGCCTAGAGGATTTTCATCCAGCAAAGCATTCAGTTCTTCTCCAAATAATAATTGGGTGATGCCGTAACGGTCTCTGAGGTCAACAAATGTAATGGCGCCGAATTTTCTTACGGTTTGCACCCAACCGGCTAAGGTAACTTCTTCGTTTACGTTAGATATTCTTAATTCTCCGCAGGTCCTGGTTCTGAACATTCTATATTCTGAGTTATTTATGATGATTTATGAGTGTTTTGCCAGCGTTTACCTATGTGGCATCGTTGGTTGTGTCACTCACTTGTACGTTCTGAGCATTACTCAGAAAGGCCAGCAAAGATAATCGAGGCTGGGCAATGCTCCTCAAAGTTCTGAACCCTGAAGTGATTACCTCATCAATAGTTATTGCAGGTTATTGCCTCGGTGAATCCTCCGTCGTCGGATTTGCGACCCAACAGACGGTGCTATGAAAATGCACAGCTGGTATAAAACCACTGATTTTAATCAGCCAACTCCAAGTCCTTTCCCCTAATTTTGCCGCCACTAAATAACGCTTATGTCAGTACTGGTAAATAAGAATTCCAAGATAATCGTACAGGGCTTTACAGGTACAGAAGGTACTTTTCACGCCACGCAAATGATAGAATACGGAACAAATGTGGTAGGTGGTGTAACTCCTGGAAAAGGTGGAGGCACTCATCTCGACAAACCAATTTTCAATACTGTTGCCGAAGCCGTAAAGCAAACTGGTGCAGATGTAAGCATCATTTTCGTTCCACCTGCTTTTGCTGCAGACGCTATTATGGAAGCTGCAGATGCAGGAATTGCATTGGTGGTTTGCATAACAGAAGGAATTCCGGTGCAGGATATGGTGAAAGTGAAGAGTTACCTCCTTGGAAAGACTACAAGATTAATAGGGCCAAACTGTCCTGGTGTAATTACAGCAGATGAAGCGAAAGTTGGTATCATGCCTGGTTTTATCTTTAAAAAGGGAAAGATTGGTATCGTGTCAAAAAGCGGAACATTAACATATGAAGCTGCTGACCAGGTTGTAAAAGCAGGAATGGGAATTTCTACTGCAATAGGAATTGGTGGTGACCCGATCATCGGTACCACAACCAAAGAAGCAGTGGAATTGTTTATGAATGATCCTGAAACAGAAGGTATTGTAATGATCGGTGAGATCGGTGGTGGAATGGAAGCTGAAGCTGCAAAATGGATAAAGGAAAATTCAAGAAAACCGGTAGTTGGTTTTATTGCCGGGCAAACAGCTCCTCCAGGAAGAAGAATGGGTCATGCCGGAGCAATTATTGGTGGTGCAGATGATACAGCTGCTGCCAAAATGAAGATCATGGCTGAATGTGGAATTACTGTTGTTGACAGCCCTGCTGATATCGGGAAGAAAATGGCCGAAGCGTTAAAGAAATAAGAAGTGGGAAGTAAAAAATAAGATGAAAGCTGTTCAGAAATGAGCAGCTTTTTTATTCTTCATCCAGCGGAAGTATTCTCTTCAATTTAAGATTACTCACCGGCGAAACGATCAATGGGAATTTTTCAATCGTTACGGTACTTGGATCAAGCCCAAAGCCTCTTTCTTCGCTAAGGCTGATGTCTTTTAGCCAGAAGTAGAATTTCATAATAATACGTTCAAAGAAAGGAAGATCATTATCCTGGCTCAGGTATTTCTCCATCACCACGAACTGGAAATCTCCTGCCACATTGTTTTTTTCCTGGCTTTCGTAACGACTGATGATATTCACTTCTTTGTTGGCTACGAGGTCTGAAACTACTTTTCTGAACATCAGGTTAATTCTGTGCTCCACCCTAAATCCTAACCTGAACTCCACACGAATGATATCGTTTGGAATAATATGCTCTACAATATATTCCTGGGTATATGGATCGTCTAATACATCTACATGCACAAACCAATAGATGTCTGCTCTCTTCGGTTTCTTGCTTAAGATAGAGTGAATGATCTTGTGCTCAATTTCCTTTGGATTATTAGCACTGGTCATGTACACCAGGTGAGTGGCATACTTCGGTACAGTTTTATCATTACTCAGCTCCTGTATCTGTGGTATATAATGTTCAAGCCTTACAAATTCCACATAGCGGTTCTTGATCTTCCTGCTACGGTACCAAACGTACATCACAAAGAACATAATTCCGCCCACGATAAAGGTTGCAAAACCACCATGAGGGAATTTCTCAATATTAGCGATAAGGAAAGCTGCTTCTATTATAGAATAAACCCCGATAAATAAATAGATCCAGATAGGCTTCACCCTTTTACTAACCATATAGTTTGCAAAAAGAATAGTGGTCATGATCATTGTAACAATGATGGCTAAACCGTAAGCTGCCTCCATGTTCGAAGATTCACGGAAGTAGAGTACTACTCCAACACAACCCAAGAACATGATTAAGTTAATCGAAGGGATAAAAATTTGCCCTTTCTCTTCACTGGGGTAGTTTACTTTAAGCTTTGGCCAGAGATTCAATCTCAGTGCTTCAGCGATCAATGTATAAGATCCTGCAATCATTGCCTGGCTGGCAATTACTGCAGCAGTCGTGGCTATGATAACTCCGGCAATAACGAACCATTCCGGCATCAGGTCATAAAAAGCATTTACACCTAATGCACTTCTGTTGGCATCATCCATCATTATTCCACCTCTGTGTGATAACAGGAAGGCTCCCTGTCCGAAATAATTCAACAACAGGCAGGCTTTAACGAATATCCACGATCTCCTGATATTCGCTCTTCCGCAATGACCCAGGTCAGAATACAAAGCTTCAGCCCCGGTTGTGCAGAGAAATACAGCACCTAATAACCAGAAACCCCCTTCATAAGTTGCCAGAAAATTGATGGCATAATAGGGGTTAAGTGCTTTGAATATGGAAAAATCATCTGATAAGTGAACGATTCCAAGTATTGCCAGCATGGTGAACCAGATAAACATGATCGGCCCGAAAAATTTACCGATAGAAGCGGTTCCGAATTGTTGTACGAGGAAAAACAATGCAAGAATGCCAATCACAATTCCAACAATAATGTTGGTAGACATCTTATGAAGAGCAGGTAACTCCTTCAAACCTTCGATCGCAGATGTGATAGAGATAGGAGGTGTGATAATTCCATCGGCTAATAATGCAGCACCACCGATCATTGCAGGAATGACCAGCCATTTTTTTCTCCTTCTCACCAATGCAAATAGCGAAAATGTTCCACCTTCACCTTTATTATCAGCTCTTAAAACGAGCCATACATATTTAATAGTAGTTTGGAGTGTGAGGGTCCAGATAATGCAAGATAAACTGCCTATTATCAGCTCAGGCGTAACGATCCTGTTTTTGATGATGGCATTAAAAACATAGAGCGGAGACGTTCCTATATCACCATAAATAATTCCTAAAGCGATCAATAACCCTGCAGCGCTTACTTTATCAAGATGTTTGCCCACAAAATATAGTTGTGTTGTGTTTCTTTAACAAATGTAAACGGAATTTGTCCGTGTCTTCCAAAAGAATTTCACACTTCATAAGCAGCTTTTTTGGTTTCTTTATAGTCAGCCCTAGGTTACAAAGCTTACATTTGAAACTATAATAATATGCTGATGGCAGCCAACCTCATTCGATTGCTACTTTCGCTTTTTTTGCTGGTATCTTTTGATGCACAGGCTCAAAAGATCGTTTACTCTACACCCGATGAGAATGATGGCAGGCAGTTATCTGCTTACGAAATCATCGGCAAAATAGGCCCGAGTATCCATATCTATAAGAATTACAGGGATGACCATTTTGTAGCTGTTTATGATCTTCAGATGAAACAGACTGCAAAAAATAAACTTGAAAACTTACCTGAGAGAATCATCAATGCAGATTTCATCAACTATGCCGACTACTCTCTTATGCTATACCAATACCAGAAGAAAAGTGTTGTCTACTGCATGGCGCTTAAAATTGATGCTGCCGGAAAATCAATGGGTGAAGCAGTTGAAATGGATACAACCCATATTAATTTTTGGGCAAGTAATAAGATTTACAACCTGATCGTCAGCGAAGACAAACAGAAAATCGGTGTCTTTAAGCTGAATACAAAGAATGATAAACTGCATATTGCTACTACAGCTGTTTTTAACAATGAGCTGAAACTCCTTGCAAAGCACCGTATTGGAATGAAAATGCCTGACCGGTACGATTTTCTTTCAGAGTTTACTTTAGATAACGAAGGTGATATCGCTTTTTTAAGAGTGAGTAGTTCTGGCCAGGGCGATAATGCGAATAAACTCCAGTTGATCTTAAAGCCCCTTTATGGTGAATCTCTGATTGAATCTGATATTGACCTTAAAGGATTGTTCCTGGATGATCTGAGAGTTAGAGCTGTTAACGGGAACAATCGGTTTTTGATCACTTCTTTTTATACAAAGACCAGGAGAGGGAATATTGAAGGTATTTATTCAGCACTTGTCAATAAAAAAGATGTTACATCAACAGTAACAAACAGCCTGGCTTTTAATGACGATTTGAGGTCTGAAGCCAAAGGTGGTAATGCATCAAATAAAACGGCTTTTAACGATTATTTTCTACGGAACATAGTAATGAGGGAAGATGGTGGTTTTGTATTAACTGCAGAATCGGTTTATTCCACTTCAAGAGGGGGCAACCCTTTTAGCAGGTGGGATTATATCTATGGATCACCTTATGCCGGCGAATTTGTTCCGGTAGGTGCTAACCCTTATTATTATCCATGGTGGAGAAGCAGAACAGCAGGGCAGAATACAAGATATTATTCTGATAATGTGTTGGTGTTATCATTCAATAATATCGGCACAATGGAATGGAGCAACCTTGTTCGCAAAAGCCAGTACGATGATAATACTGACAACTTTTTGGGATATACCATGATGAACACCGGTGCTGAACTGCATTTCTTGTATAACCTGCAGGAGAAAAGAAACCTGATACTCTCCGATCAAAGCATCGAGCCTTCAGGGCAGTTAACAAGAAGGCCTACGCTGAAAAACCTGGATAAAGGATATGAATTTATGCCACGCTTCGGCAAACAAATAGGGGCTAAAACAATTATTTTTCCTTGCCAGTACAGGAACTACATTTGCTTTGCAAAAGTAGAATTTTAATTAGTGGTAGTATTATTCAGAGAAAGATCTCCTGTTAGCATTGTTTGGATATTGCTTATCGCCTTCGGATTGCATGCCCATTTATTCCTGGAGCAGCCGGTTGTGTTGTCAACTGCCAAAGATGGACTGATCTCATTTTTTTTCAGGCAGGTATTTTCTGGTATATCCGGACTTCCTGTAACCCTCTTGTACCTTTTTTTATTACTAACCCAGGCCCTGCGTTTTAATTATGTGATGAATGAGCTGCGGATGTTTCAGCATGCTAATTACCTCACGGCAATGGCTTTTGTCATGTTTGCATCGCTGTTGCCGCAATGGCATACAGTATCACCGGCTTTGGTGGCAAACATTTTCATCATCTGGATCTACAGCCTTGTACTTAAGTTATACAACAATAAAAATCCCCGGTCACTCCTTTATAATATTGGTTTAATAACAGGTGTTGCCATAGTATCCTATCATCCATTGATGTTGATGGGAGTTGTAGTATTATTCGCCTTGATTGTTATCCGGCCTTTTAATCTCACCGAGATTTTTGTACTGTTAATGGGTTTACTCACTCCATTCTATTTTCTCGGTGCTTATCTCTTCTTTACTGACCAATGGGATGATTTAATCAGGTATTTGCCATCGTGGGAATTCAAATGGCCTAAACTGGAAAAAGATTACAGGCTGATCTTAACATTCGGGGTACTGATAATCAGTCTTATTGCAGGTGTGGTGGTATGGGAACGAAATAATCGCAGAATGTTAATTCAATCTCGAAAAAACTGGGGAGTGCTTTTACTGCTATTTATTTTGTTCCTGCCTGTTCCTCTGGTACATTATGAAAATAGTGTGAATGCCATGATGCTCTGGATTGCACCATTGGCAGCATTTGTAGCCAATGCTTTTCTTTATCCGAGAAAAACCGTTTTCCCGTTAATATTATTCTGGCTGATCGTACTTGCATCCATTTATAATAACTGGTTCTATCAATAAAAAATACACTTATTCTTAACGCCTCATATACCTACCTTTGAGGCACTCAAACACCTATAAATCATACTAATGAAGTTTGGCGTTGTTGTATTTCCCGGATCTAATTGCGACAGAGATATGCAGGATGCTATTCAGAATGATCTGAATAAAGAAGTGGTGATGTTGTGGCATAAAGACAAAGACCTGGGCATGTTTTCGACAAATGATTGTATCGTGCTACCGGGTGGATTTTCTTATGGCGATTATTTACGTTGTGGTGCCATAGCAAGGTTTAGTCCCATGATGCAAAGTGTGATTGAGTTTGCAAATAAGGGTGGAAAGGTATTAGGTGTGTGCAATGGTTTCCAGATTTTGTGTGAAAGTCATTTGTTGCCAGGTGTTTTATTACAGAATGCAAACCAGCAGTTCATTTGTAAAAATGTGAACATCACATCAACCGAAGGAGGTATTTATAAAATACCTATTGCTCATGGTGAAGGAAGATATTTTGCTGAAGATAAGATGCTGGATGAATTAGAGCAGAATAACCAGGTGATCTTCCGTTATTGCAATGAACTGGGTTCAACGGATGATTTTTGTAATCCAAACGGAGCATGCAGAAATATCGCCGGTATCAGGAACAGGGAAGGAAATGTATTTGGAATGATGCCTCATCCTGAAAGGGCAACTTCTGAAGCACTCGGAAATGTTGACGGAAAGAAGATTTTTTCTCTTTTAGGGTTGAATTAACGTAAGTAAAAACAAGCAACGCCGTTAGTAGTATAACGTTCGTAAATAGTGAGATATGAAAAGGATTATTACATTTTTGTTACTCGTGATGGTGGGCAGTATGGCTTTTGCCCAGAAGAAAGATCCGGTGAGCTGGACTTATATCGCTAAGAAAAAATCTGGTAATACATATGATGTTATCATCACTGCAACACTGCCAAAACCATGGCATATCTATTCTGTAAAATCTCCGAAAGGAGCAGGAATGCCAACAAGTATTCTTTTTAAGAAAAATCCATTGATCTCGCTGCTCGGTCCAATTAAAGAGAACGGTAAACTTGAATCTGAGTATGATGAAAATTTTGAGATGACCGTTAAATATTATTCCAATAAAGTAGAATTTATACAAACCATCGTTTTAAAAGGGAAAGCAAAAACAAATATCGTGGGATCGGTAGAGTACATGGTTTGTGATGATGAACGTTGTCTGCCTCCAGCCACAAAATCCTTTGAGATCAAATTGTAAAATGATCAGATGGGGAGATTTTTAGCACTACTAACTGTCCTCTTTTTATTTCTTGTCCCGGCTTTTGCGCAGGAAGATGATCCGGTGAAATGGACAGTCACTTCCAATCAACTTGATAGTAGCCGATACGAGATCATCGCTTCAGCTACAGTACCTCAGGGTTGGCATTTATATGGCTCTAATCCAACGGTAGAGGGTCTTGACCCCGTTACTTTTATTTTCGATTACGAGAAAATACAAAAGCAGGGAGATATTGTTTATTCTGGAACACCCTCCAGTATTGATGATGCTGTTTTCGAAACAAAAGTTCAGGTATACACTGGGAATGTGCAGGTGAAACAAGTGATCGTGTTCACTGGTGCCATTCCTCCGGTCATTACAGGCAAAACACAATATTATATTGGTAAAGATTTAGAATTTATCTCTAAAGAACCCTCATTTGAATTAGCACTTGCAGGAGCGACGATCACAACCACAAACAATATTCTGTTGCCTGCCATTGATCTTGCAAGCCCACTTGCACCTTGTGGAGATGCCGGCATTGAAACAAAAAGCTTATGGGGTGTTTTTTTGCTTGGATTCATCGGAGGCCTTATCGGTTTGCTTACACCTTGTGTATTTCCCATGATACCAGTAACGGTGTCATTCTTTACTAAAAGATCAAAGAATAAAAACCAGGCTATTAGAAATGGTTTCTTCTATGGCTTTTTCATTTTATTGATTTATTTATCAGCTAGTATTCCTTTTCATATTGCAGGAAATGTTCAGCCTGAGATATTCAATAACATCTCAACCAATGTCTGGCTGAATATCATCTTCTTCATCATCTTTATTGTATTTGCCATTTCATTCTTTGGATATTTCGAGATCACATTGCCAAGTGGTATTGCCAACAAAGCAGACTCAAAAAGCAGCTTGGGAAGTATTGGTGGAATTTTCTTCATGGCCTTAACCTTAGTCATCGTTTCCTTCTCTTGCACTGGTGTGATATTAGGATCATTACTCGTAGGTTCTATCAGTGAAGGAGCATGGCCATTAACTGCTGGCCTTGCAGGCTTTGGTTTTGCATTAGCATTACCTTTTGCTTTGTTTGCCATCTTTCCTCATTGGCTGGCTAGTTTACCAAAATCGGGTGGATGGTTAGATACAGTTAAAAAATTCCTTGCATTCCTTGAATTAGCGCTTGCATTGAAGTTCTTATCTAATGCTGATCTTGTTATGCACTGGGGTTTGTTGAAAAGAGAAGTGTTTATTGGGTTATGGATATTGATCAGTATCGGCCTTGCACTTTTTCTTTTTGGCAAGTTGCATCTTCCCCATGATGACAGAACTCAAAAGCCCGGCATCATTCGTAAGTTACTGGGAGGATTGACAATACTTTTTGTGCTGTACTTACTGCCTGGAGTTACTCCATCTAAATATGCAAATCTTCAATGGCTGAGTGGCTTTCCTCCACCATTGTCTTACAGCATTTATGGTAAAGACAATGTTCATAACAAAGGGCTGGAGCCGAATGTGCTGAACAATTACGCTGCTGCAGTTGATATGGCAAAAAAGCAAGGCAAACCGATCTTAATTGACTTCACCGGTTGGGCTTGTGTAAACTGCAGAAAGATGGAAGAGAACGTCTGGACACAGCCAGAAGTACATGATTATATTAAAAACAATTTCATCCTGGTTTCTTTGTATGTAGATGACAGGGAAAAATTACCGATAGAGGAACGGATTACTTACACAACCAAAGATGGCCAGAGGAAAAACATCAAAACCATTGGTGATAAATGGTCAACCTTCCAGGCAGAGAATTTTAACCAGGTTACACAACCTTTATATGTTGTGCTGAACACGAATGAAAAACTGGTTACAAATCCTGTTGGTTATACACCTGACTGGAAAGAATACCTTGAATGGCTGAAATGCGGTAAGGAAACTTTTGATAAGAATAGTCAATAAATAGTGATCTCAATATTTTTATCCTTAGCCGCTTACAGTGGTATGAAAATGGTTCTTTTACTTACTAAATAATAGATATGAATGTTAACATCCAGTCTCTGGGATTTAAAGCAGGTGAAGAGTTAGAATCTTACATCAACAAGAAACTGGGAAAATTAACTCCCAGCGATCATATTGTAGCGGCAAATGTTACTTTGTTTCTTGGTGCAGATAAAGCTACAAGAGAACATTTTTGCGAGATAAGATTAGAAGTTCCGGGTAATGATCATTTTGTAAAGGAAAGTGCGGCTGATTTTTATATTGCTGCAGATGCAACCATCAACAAATTACAGCTGATAATCCGAAAGGCAAAAGAGAAGCAGTTGGATGGATTTCATGGAAAGGTATGATTACCGTGGGTGATTGATAGTACCGTTATGTTGTGAAGTACAAGTGAGTACCTCAGAATATTTATTTGATTTGTTAGTTTCGGTGAATCTCCTTCGTCGATTTGACACAATGAAGCCCGATAGTAATAATACAGTCAAGTAAATAAAAAAGTCCTCTTAAACCAAAGAGGACTTTTTTATTCTATACGGTAAATATTATAAAGCAATTTGTTTTTCCATCATCAGCTTCCTAAGGTTAATTAAGCCATAACGCATACGACCAAGAGCTGTGTTGATGCTGCAATCTGTAATTCTTGCAATGTCTTTAAAACTCATGTCTGCAAAATGACGCAACACGATCACTTCTCTTTGTTCTTCCGGAAGCATTTCAAGCATTGTTCTGATGCGGTTATGACTTTGTCCCTGCATTAACACAGTGTCTGCAGAATCTTCAAACACATTGATCACTTCAAAGATGTCACGGTCATCACTGGTTTTAATTGCCGGTGCTCTTTTTACTTTTCTGAAATGATCAACACATAAGTTGTGAGAAATTCTGAGTGCCCATGGAAGAAATTTTCCTTCTTCTGTGTAACGATTGTTGCGTAAGGTGTCAATTACTTTGATGAATACATCCTGGAAGAGGTCTTCAGCAAGATATTTGTCCTTTACAAGAAAAAGAATGGAAGAATAGATCTTGTCTTTGTAGCGATTGATCAGTTCCTCTAAAGCAGTGGTGTTTCCATTTTGAAACGACCTGATGAGCTGGGTGTCGGTCAGTGGCGTCAATGTTTTCATAGCAATGGTTTTTCTGGGTCAAGAAAATTAGGATATTTGGTTTGTTTTGGTTTTCCATCAACGGTTAAACAGTTCACAAAATTCCAAATCTTAGACTGTTTCATCCCGTATTGGGAGTTTGAAATTAGGGGAGTGAAGAGACAATCCAAGACATTTGTGCTGTTTTTTTCCCAGTTATTGATATTTTAATCTGAAACCGCAGGATACTGAAAGAAGGCTTAAAAAATTTAGTACAATCAACATTTGAATGCTTAGTAAAACTACGAAACGGAAGAAGGGTGATGGGGTGAAAGCGCAGAATTCAATATTAGTGAAGGGTGCCAGGGTGCATAATCTTAAGAATGTAACAGTAGAATTTCCACGTAATAAGTTTATTGTGGTAACAGGTGTGAGTGGAAGTGGAAAGTCTTCCCTTACCATCGATACCTTATTTGCTGAAGGTCAGCGTAAGTATGCAGAAAGCTTAAGTGCTTATGTTCGGCAATTCATGGCGAGAATTGCCAAACCTGATGTCGATTACATTAAAGGTTTATGTCCTGCAATAGCAATTGAACAAAAGGTCATTACGAGAACACCGAGAAGCACTGTCGGCAGCATGACAGAGATTTATGATTACATGCGATTGCTGTATGCCCGGATTGGCAGAACCATTTCACCCATCAGCGGACAGGAAGTAAAGAAAGATGATGTTGCTGATGTAATTAATGCGATTAAGGGTTTGGCTGAAGGAACCAAAGTGGTGATTATTGTTCCTTTTAAGCAACATGCTAACAGGGATGCCAGGGAAGAGCTAAATATTTTGCTGCAGAAAGGCTTTTCAAGAATGTATATTGATAAAAAGCCAGTGCGTATTGAGGATCTGCTGGAGATGGACGAGAAGGAATTAGTGAAGCAGGTGAAAGGTTCAAGATCAAAGACAAAAAAAGAGGAGAATGTTTATGTGCTGGTTGATAGAGTTGTGGTAAAGGAATTTGATGAAGATGATATTCACCGTTTATCTGATTCGATAGGCACAGCATTCTATGAAGGTGAAGGTGAAATGTACATTGAGTTGGATGGAACAACGATCAGGCATTTCAGCAATAAGTTTGAACTGGATGGAATGCAGTTTGAAGAACCTGTACCCAACTTGTTTTCATTCAATAATCCTTTTGGTGCCTGCCCAACCTGTGAAGGTTTTAGCCTGGTGCTTGGCATTGATGCCGATCTGGTTATTCCTGATAAACGATTGAGCGTATACGAAGGTGCAGTGGCTCCCTGGAAAGGAGAAAAGCTGGGATGGTGGAGAGAACAGTTTGTAAAAGCTTCAAAGAAAACAGGATTTCCTATTCACGCAGCCATAGCAGATCTCAGTGATGAACATTATAAAATGTTATGGCATGGCAACAGTGATGTACATGGGATAGATGATTTTTTTAAAGAAGTATCGCAGAACTTATACAAGGTTCAATATAGAGTATTACAGAGTCGTTATCGGGGTAAAACGCTGTGTCCTGATTGTATGGGTTTTCGTTTACGAAAAGAAGCCCTGTATATCAAAGTGCATGGAAGACATATTGGTGAACTTTGCGAAATGCAGGTGAAAGACCTGAAAGCCTGGTTCGATGGATTACAGTTTTCAGCGAATGATTTCCAGATCGCAAAAAGATTGCTACTGGAGTTGAACCAGAGAATACAAACCCTGCTTGATGTTGGTTTGGGTTACCTCACGTTAAACCGTTTGGCCAATAGTTTAAGTGGTGGTGAGAGTCAAAGAATACAATTAACAAGAAGCTTGGGAAGTAATCTTACAGATTCACTGTATATTCTGGATGAGCCTTCTATCGGTTTGCATTCAAGAGATACCGAAAGACTTATAACCGTTTTAAAATCGCTTCGTGATCTTGGAAATACAGTTGTGGTAGTGGAGCATGATGAGATGATGATGCGAGAAGCTGATCATATAATCGATATGGGCCCACTGGCAGCACATTTAGGTGGAGAAGTAATTGCCGAAGGAAATTATGATAAGATTGTCGCTAATGAAAAAAGCCTCACCGGTAAATACCTCAAAGAAGAACTTACGATCGCTCCACCAAAAACCTTGCGTAAATGGAATCGCAGTATAAAAGTAGAAGGAGCAAGGCAAAACAATTTGAAAAACATCACTGTTGAATTTCCATTGAACCTGCTTTGTGTAGTGAGTGGTGTAAGTGGAAGCGGTAAAACTACTTTGGTAAAACAGATTTTATATCCGGCTTTGAAAAAGTTGAAAGGAGAATTTGGTGAGAAAGTAGGATTTCACAAATCAATAGACGGAGACATTGAATACATCTCTCAGATAGAACTGATCGATCAGAATCCCATTGGTAAATCATCTCGAAGTAATCCGGTTACGTATATAAAAGCGTATGATGAGATAAGAGATGTGTTCTCCAAGCAAGGTTTGTCGAAGGTGAGGGGCTTTATGCCAAAACATTTTTCCTTTAATGTTGATGGTGGAAGATGTGATGCGTGTAAAGGTGAAGGTGAGCAGGTAGTTGAAATGCAGTTCCTGGCTGACGTTCATTTAACCTGTGAAGTTTGTAGTGGAAAAAGATTTAAGGAAGAAGTATTAGAGGTACAATACAATGGCAAAAGTATTTATGATGTGTTGCAGATGAGTGTGGACGAAGCCATAGAATTTTTTAAAAACGAGAAGGGATTAAGTAAAGCTATCCAACCTTTGCAGGATGTTGGACTTGGGTATATTAAACTTGGTCAGTCATCTGATACTTTATCTGGTGGTGAGGCACAGAGAGTGAAGCTGGCCAGTTTTCTCGGTAAAGGAAAAGGAGCTGGTCATGTGCTTTTCATCTTTGATGAACCAACAACCGGATTGCATTTTCATGATATCAAAAAACTGCTGACATCTTTCAATGCATTGATCGAACAGGGACATTCATTGATTGTCATCGAACACAATACAGATGTGATTAAGAGTGCTGATTGGGTGATCGATCTTGGACCTGAAGCCGGTGATGCCGGAGGAAATTTAGTATTTGCAGGTGTGCCGAAGGAATTTAAAAAAGTAAAGGCAAGCTATACAAGCAAATTTTTATAATTCTTGTAATTCGCAATAATACGTGTAATCAATTTGAACCATCAGCCTTGCATTAAAAATATCACCAGCTTTTTATGAATGTCCGGCACTTCTTTTTTCCACTGCTTAACGGATTTTGTTTTTATAGATTCTGCAGGTGAAGTAATATCAACGGCAATGCAAACTTTTGTTTCTTCCCTGCAGCTTTGCAGTATATCGCTTAAAAGTTGATTGTTGCGATAAGGGGTTTCAATAAAGATCTGTGTGCAGTTTCGCTTTGCTGAATCTGCTTCCAGTTCACGGATCATCTTCTTTCTGGCCGTATTATCTATTGGTAAGTAACCATTGAATTGAAAACATTGACCATTCATTCCGCTTGCCATTAATGCAAGCACGATAGAACTTGGTCCCACTAAAGGTTTGATCGGTGCACTTAATTGCTGGGCAGCTTCCACCAATATTTGCCCCGGATCTGCAATTCCAGGACATCCTGCTTCACTGATGATGCCGATATTCTTCCCTTCTTTTAATAACTTAATAAACTGCTGTTGAACATCCTGTTCCGCTTTATGAATAGTGAACCACTGGTAATCATCAATCACTATTTCTTTCCATATCTTCTTCAGAAATCTCCTTGCTGATCTTTCATTCTCCACAAAAAATACCTGGCATTCTTTTGCAGCATCAGCAACATAAGTTGGAATTGTATTAACGGCATCATCATGCAAGAAAGATGGAATAAGATATAAAATACCTGTACTCATATTAGACTGTTACAGTAGTGGTGGTTTTGTAATGTTGTAAACTGAGTGTTGCTGCTACAACAGCGTATGCCGGTGCTAAAATCCATCCCAGGATTGGCACAAGATGCATCAGGTAAAACACAATGCCATTGCCTATTGCAAGTCCTTTATGTTGGTTGATGAAATAAATACTTTCACTCATTGTTTTCTTACGTCTTTCCATGCTATAATCTAACATAGAGAAGCCATAGTAATAACATTCGGTAAAAAGACTCAGAATGGGTGCCGGCCAACCAATGACTGGTAACAAGGATAGTATGGCAATGAAGATCACATACACTGTTTGCCACAGCATATTTCTTAACGACATCCGGATGCCCCTGAAAATATCTTTTGATAATTGTTTAAAGCTGAAAGGGAAATCTTTTCCTTCAATAATCGATTCTGTTTTTTCACTCAGGTAAGCAAAAACCGGAGATCCAATGATCAACCATAAATATTTGAACAAGGAGAAATAAAAGAGTAGCAGGATGATCCATAAGACGAGCCCACCGAAAGCCAGCAAAAAATCAACAGAATAATTATTGATCCTTTCCTGCCATCCTGTTATCCCGGTGAAATTCTTGATCCATTCTATAAAATCATTCACGCTACTGCCGAAATAATACATACTTACCATAAACAGCAGACAATACAGTATTCCGGGGATCAATATCCATTTCCAAAGCCGGTGCACACGAATGAAATCATGAGCCTTAGAATAAGATTGTATCGCTATTACAAGGTCTTTCAACAAGGGAACTAAATTTGAAGCTCTAAATTAGACGTTTCATTTTCTAAATCAATGAAAGAGCCAATAGTTTCCTCATTTAATAAGCTGCCTAAGGAGTTCTACCTGCGAAAAGATGTAGTGAAGATTGCTAAAGAACTTTTAGGGAAAATCATTGTAACCAACTTTGATAATATAACTACTGCAGCCCGAATCGTTGAAACAGAAGCTTACAATGGTGCAGTGGATAAAGCTTCCCATGCATATGGAAACAGGAGAACCAATCGTACAGAGATCATGTTTGCAGAAGGAGGTGTAGCATATGTATACCTGTGTTATGGAATACATCATTTGTTTAATGTGGTAACCAACGTAAAGGATACGCCTCATGCCGTCTTGGTAAGAGCAGTTGAACCGTTAATTGGCATTGAAGATATGTTGCTAAGAACAGGTAAACCTAAGTTGGATTATACATTAACAAAAGGGCCTGGAAATGTTTCAAAAGCACTGGGAATATTAACACCACACACGGGATTGAGTTTATCAGGCAAACAACTTTTTATTGCCGATGATGGCTTCAGGTTAAAATCATCCTCAATTGGCATTTCAGCAAGAATTGGTGTGGACTATGCTGCTGAAGATGCAGTATTGCCTTATCGTTTTTTTATAGCCGCTAATCCATTTGTAAGTGGAAAGAAAAATTTCAATGTAAAAAGATCATGACAATTATGTATTAGAACATTGGTATAAGTATCTCCATCTGTATATCATAAAGTCCGTTTCAGTTATGGATCATTCCTGTTTTTAGCCATATTTCACTACTTTCGCACCCATGAAAGCAGGTACTGACTGCCAGGATTTCCAGCATACAATCGAAAAAGAGATAACCATTTCAGGGGTAGGAATTCATACCGGTGAACCTGTGAATATGTCTCTCGTTCCTTCTGAACCAAATACTGGTATTGTTTTTCAAAGAATAGATCTGGATGGACAACCAACGGTTAAAGCCGATGTTGACTTTGTTACCGAAACTCGTCGTAGCACAACGTTAGAGAACAATGGTGCTAAAGTGAGTACGGTTGAACATTTGTTAGCGGCATTGGTAGGAACTGGTGTTGATAATGTATTGATCAAACTGGATGGTGCTGAACTTCCGATTTTAGACGGCAGCTCAAAGCCTTTTGTTGATGCAATTACTGAAGTCGGAATAAAAAAGCAGGAAGCTGCAAAAGTTTATTACAAACTAAAGCAGAATATTTATTTCACAGATGAAGCCGGTAACGTGGAAATGGTTGCAATGCCTTCAGACGATTATCGCATCAATACCTTAATAGATTTCAGCTCACAGGTTTTAGGAACACAACATGCCTCGTTGCACAACATGTCAGATTTTAAAGAAGAAATTGCACCATGTCGTACTTTTTCTTTCTTTCATGAGTTGGAATACCTGTTCAATAATAATCTTATAAAAGGTGGTGATTTTAATAATGCAATCGTTGTTGTTGAAAAACCGGTAAAAGACGAACAGTTAGAACGATTGTCAAAACACTTCGGACATATCCAAAAGAAGTTTGAGATCACCAGCCAGGGTTATTTAAATAATCTTGAGTTGCGTTTTTCCAATGAACCAGCCAGGCATAAGCTGTTAGACCTGGTAGGAGACCTTGCATTAGTAGGTTTCCCTTTCAAAGCTCATATTATTGCAAACCGACCAGGACATGCCAGTAATGTGGCTTTTGCAAAGAAGATCAAAGAGCACATCAGGAAAATAAGGAATTCAGCCAATGTGCCGCAGTACGATCCTAACAAGCCACCAGTTTATGATATACAGGCAATAGAAAACATATTGCCACACCGTTATCCCTTTTTACTCGTTGATAAGATAATTGAACTTGATACAAAACATGTAATTGGCATTAAAAACGTTACTTTCAATGAGCCATTTTTCCAGGGGCATTTTCCAGGAAACAGCGTAATGCCTGGTGTTTTGATGGTAGAAGCTCTTGCTCAATGTGGTGGAATTCTGGCAATTACGAGCATGGGTGAGGAAGGTGACAAGTTTGATACATATTTTGTAAAGATTGATAACTGTAAGTTTAAACAGAAAGTGGTTCCTGGTGATACTTTGATCCTGAAAATGGAATTGACACACCCTATTCGCAGAGGAATGTGCGAGATGCACGGAACTGTTTTTGTAGGGGATAAAGTTGTAGCTGAGGGAGATCTTGTAGCTCAAATAGTAAAACAAAAAAATGATTAGTCCGTTAGCTCAGATACACCCTAAAGCCCAAATTGGTAACAATGTTACCATCGATCCATTTTGTGTTATTGAAGCTGACGTTGAAATTGGTGATGGCACTCATATAATGCCAAATGTTTGTGTTTTTGACGGGAGCAGGATCGGAAAGAACTGTACCATTTTCCCTGGTGCTGTTGTTGGTGCTGTTCCGCAGGATCTGAAGTTTAAAGGTGAAAATACTACTGCTGTTATTGGTGATAATACAATACTGAGAGAATGTGTTACCATTCATCGTGGTACCCAGGATAAATGGACCACAAAGGTCGGCACTAATTGTTTGATCATGGCTTACAGCCATATTGCTCACGATTGTATCGTTGGCAATAATGTAATACTTGCTAATGGTGTTCAATTAGCAGGGCATGTGATCATTGATGATTTTGCAAGAGTTGGTGGATTGGCAGGTGTTCACCAGTTTATTCATCTCGGGGCACATTCTTATATCGCTGGCCAGATTCTCATTCGAAAAGACGTACCTCCTTTTGTAAAAGCTGCAAGAGATCCGTTGAGCTATGTGGGAGTTAATGTTGTTGGATTGGACAGGAATGGCTATACCAAAGAGTCCATCAGGCAGATACACGACATTTATCATATTATTTTCGTGCAGGGTAATTCTACTTCTAAAGCCCTGGAAATAGTGCAGGCAACTATAGAAGATTCTGAAGTGAAAAATCACATCGTTTCCTTTATTAAGAACTCGGCTACAGGTATCATTAAAAGACATAAGGATACGACAGCTGATGATTATGCTTTTTAACCAATGTTCTCCTGCATGAATATCACCTTAGACAAAGCAGGTAAACGATTTAACAGGGATTGGATTTTCCGCAACTTCACCTTCAACTTCGATCAGCAAACAAAATATGCTATTACCGGTCCTAATGGTAGTGGTAAAAGCACCTTGCTCCAGGTATTAGCCGGCAGCATGAATTTAACTGAAGGTGGGATTCAAATTTTTAGAAGCAATATTGAGATACTTGCAGAGGATGTATACAAACATGTTTCTATTGCTGCTCCTTACCTGGAACTGATTGAAGAAATGACAGCTGATGAGTTCCTAAAGTTTCATTCTGTCTTTAAACGATTGATATTGCCAATTGAAGAAATATTGGTAATCATTGGTCTTGAAAAAACAAAAGGAAAACAGCTGAAGAATTTTAGCAGTGGAATGAAACAAAGGATAAAACTTGCCCAGGCAATTTTTTCTGATGCTGAAATATTATTACTCGATGAACCGTGTACGAATCTCGATACATCTGGTTACGAATTATACCATCGGCTTATTAAACAATTCTGTAGCTCCAAACTGGTGATCGTTAGCAGTAACGATGTTAATGAGTATTCTTTCTGTGATCAACAGGTCAATATTATGGATTACAAGATTAATAATGTTCCTGCCCAATAGTGTTACCCAGCAGAAAGAGTGCGACGCAACAATGCTTCATAGCAATAAAAATCTCTGCCACAAAAAAACCTCACTAAAATGTGAGGCTTCTTCTAAAGATATATGGTACGAATAAAACTATTTTTGATGCTTGAAAGCAGGAGTTAAAATCCAGCCACCATCTTTCAACGTGTACTTGATAACATAAAACCTGGTGCTTGAATTGGCATCAGCTTCTGTAACAGCATAGCTCTTCTTCTGGAATGAGTTTGTAGCAATTGTTTCTTCGTGAATAAAGCAGAGCATATTTTCATAAGGTCCACTCATCAGCTCAATCTTCACTACGTTCTTTTCATACAAACTGTTGAACTGCAGTTTAACACCGTTTCCAACGTTTGTTCCCTTGATATCCGATATGGCCACATTGGCATCTTTATAAAACATGTTTGCGGAAGCTGCTTCAACTGGTTGAGGAGCCACAACATCTGTTTTGCTGCAAGACGCTAAAATGATTAGTGCGATAACCGCTGATACAAACTTTTTCATTAGTGTGCATTAAAGCGGCTCTTCGTAAGATTATTGGCTTTGTAGGCTCGTCAGGAGATATTAGGATTTGTAAGTGGATGCTGGTTGCTCAGCATGGTTTGCCCTTATTGCCAAATGAGATGCCGAAAAAATAAAAAGGCATAAACCTGTGACTATCAGTTAACATCACCTTGGCTAAGTTAAAGATATTTCCAAATTCTGAATTGATCGTCTCAAAATTGGAAATGTGTCAGGCAAGCACTCAATACTTATTTAAATTATCTTCGCAACAATCACTCATATAAATGTTTATGAGCGCTATGAGTAAATTTAACCATTTTAAATTCAACCAAAAGCATGGATCCTATAATTATACAGGTAATCATTGGCGTTATTGCCCTGATCGTGGGCATTATAGTGGGTAAAGTCATTTTTGCAAAAAACACGAGAAAACAGGTAGAAGAGGCAGAGTTACAGGCACAAAGCATTTTAAAAGAGGCCGAGATCAGAGCTGAAACAATAAAAAAGGAGAAACAGCTCGAAGCCAAGGAAAGATTTGTACAGCTTAAATCAGAGCACGATAGAGAGCTTTTAGAGAAGAACCGCAAGATCGGTGAGGCTGAAAACAGGGTTAAGCAAAAAGAACTTTCCATCACTCAAAAAGAGACTTCTTTAGAAAAGCAGATCAAAGAGAACGATGCGATTAAGGAAAATCTTAATCGCCAGATAGAAGTTGTAAGCCAGAAGCGTACAGAACTGGAGAAACACCAGGAAGAACACATTCGCCGGCTCGAAAAAATTGCCGGTCTTACTGCTGATGAAGCAAGGACACAGTTGATCGATAGCCTTAAGCAGGAAGCACAAACCAAAGCTTTGGGTATTCAACAGGAGATCATTGAAGAAGCAAAAGGCAAGGCCAATAAAGAAGCCCGTAAAATTGTTATTCAGTCTATCCAGCGTACCGCAGCAGAGGTTACGATTGAAAATACAATCACCGTTTTTGCGCTTGAAAGCGATGAGATCAAAGGCCAGATCATTGGTCGTGAAGGAAGAAACATCCGTGCTATTGAAGCTGCAACTGGGGTTGACCTGATCGTTGATGATACGCCTGAAGCTATTGTACTTTCTTCATTCGATCCACTTCGTCGTGAGATAGCAAGGCTTGCATTGCAAAGACTTGTTGCTGACGGACGTATTCACCCTGCCAGAATTGAAGAAGTGGTGGAGAAAACTCGTCGCCAGTTAGAAGAGCAGGTGATGGAGATCGGCGAAAGAACAGTAATAGAATTAGGCATTCATGGTTTACATAAAGAACTGGTGCGTATCGTTGGTAAAATGCGTTTCCGTTCTTCTTATGGCCAGAATTTATTGATGCATAGCCGTGAAACGGCTAACCTTTGTGGCATCATGGCAGCGGAACTTGGATTGAATCCGAAGCTTGCAAAACGTGCAGGTTTGTTACATGATATTGGTAAAGTGCCAGACGAAGAAACAGAATTGAGCCACGCTTTACTCGGAGCAAAGCTTGCCGAGAAGTATGGCGAAAATCCTGCAGTAGTGAACGCCATTGGTGCACACCATGATGAAATGGAAATGCAGTATGTTATTTCTCCGATCATCCAGGCTTGCGATGCCATTAGTGGTGCGAGACCAGGAGCAAGAAGAGAGATCATGCAGCAGTATTTGCAGCGTATCAAAGATCTTGAGAATTTGGCTTTGGCATACCAGGGAGTTGAAAAAGCTTATGCGATACAGGCAGGAAGAGAACTTCGTGTAATTGTTGAAGCAGATAGAGTAACAGATGGTGATAGCGATAAACTCAGCTTTGAAATTGCCCAGAAGATACAAACAGAAATGACCTATCCCGGCCAGATAAAAGTTACGGTGATAAGAGAAAAGAGAGCAGTGAACATAGCGAGATAATTTTATTGACCAGCTGGAGGAACATCGTTGAACTTCGTTGTGTCACTCACTTCTACTAAAGCATATTAATGAGGCTGTCTGAAAAGGCAGCCTTTATTGTGTCCATGTTTTTTATAGATCCGTAAAATTGATAAAGAATTAATACACAATTGAAACAACTATTAGAGAAAAAGAAACGCTGGAAACTGGCAGCAGCTTTAATCCTGCTTGCCTTATCATTTTTTATTTCACATCCGGGAGATAATATTCTTTTGTGGGTAGTAAAGTTTGCAGTAATACTGAGTGCTTATATCATTATTCTTACCATACTTCCAAAAAGAGATAGAATGCCGCTATATTTTTTGCTTGTTTTTTTTACAGTGGTATTAGTTGTCACTTACTTTTTGTGAATCGTTGTATTCAATACATATACACATCTTTCTGATTGCAGAAAGTCTATCACCTTCCAAACCTTCTCTTTACGAACTCCTTTTAACAAAGGCACCAATTCTTTTATCTCAATTCCTTCATCAGGAATATGCTCGTAAATTTTTGCTTCAATGCTTTTAAATTCTTCTTCGGTGAGACCAGTAGCTTTTTCATCCAGGCAATTATCGCAAACACCACATTTTATCGAATCTTTTTCTCCAAAATAAGAAGCGATAAGCTGACTTCGACAGTCTTTTGCTTTTAAATAATCCAGCATTACTTCAACACGGGATTTATATAATTGCTTTCGTTTGAGATAAGCTTCATTGTTAATGTTCAGATGTTGTGCCGGAGCCCTGTTCAGCAAAAAATATATTTGCGGTGTTTCCTTTTGAGGTAAATACTCAATAATATTAAAAGATTGAAGTTGTTGCAATTTCTCTTTGACGTTCTCTGGTGAAAGTCTTGCAAGTTTTGCTAAATACTTTTCATTTACAGAAACACGGTTATCATAAATGCCTTCGTATGTTCTGAGTAAACATTTTATTATCGGTTCCAGTTCAGGATGTGCAGTTTCAAAATCTTCCAGTACTTCTTTAGGAGAAACGAAAGTCACTTGTGACGGAAGAAAAATATTTTCATTGAAGGAAAGGTGCCCTTCATGTTCCAAAGCTTTTAAAACATTCATAACAAGGTGAACATCGTATTTGAAGTTCTTAGAAAATTCCAGTAGGTCAAAGTTGTAATAATTGCCTTCACCAATTCCCACAGGAATATTCAGGTAGTCAGCAATTGATTGATACACTTTCTTTATATCAGGGATAGAAGGAAATTTTAACTCAGGTAATGATTGAAGTTCTGTTACATCCTGTTCCTGGTAAACGGCTACTGCGTAAGATTTCTTCCCATCTCTTCCTGCTCTTCCTGCTTCCTGGTAATAATTTTCCAGGCAATCAGGTATGTCATAATGTATCACCGTTCGTACATCAGGTTTGTCTATTCCCATTCCAAATGCATTGGTACAAACGATCACCCTGATCTTTCCATTGATCCACTCTTCCTGTTTCCGGTTTCTTTCTTCCTGTGTTAAGCCTGCATGGTAGTGTTCCGCTGAAAACTGTTGCAACCGCAACAGCTGGGCAATGTTTTGTGTTTGTCTCCTGTTCCTGCAGTACACAACACTGCTGCCCGGAACATTTTTCAAAACATTAATCACTTTATTGATCTTACTGTCAACCTTAAAAGCAGAGTACGATAAATTGGTTCTTTCAAAAGACTGGTGAAAGATGGCAACATCTTTCATCATAAGTCGATGAACAATATCTTCCTGCACTTTTGGTGTGGCAGAAGCCGTTAATGCAATAACTGGAACATCATCTAGTTCTTCTCTTAGTTCAATGATCCGTAGATAGGATGGCCTGAAATCATAACCCCATTGAGAAATGCAATGTGCTTCATCAACTGCAACCAGGCTAATGTTTAATGAATGGAGAAACTCTTTGAAAAGCTTTGTCTGAAGTCTTTCGGGAGATAAGTATAGAAATTTATAATCACCGGATGAAGCTTCATAAAGTGTTTGCTTCACCTCGTAAAAATTCATTCCGCTGTGAATAGCTAAAGCAGGAATATTTCTCTTTTGCAGATTCTCTACCTGGTCTTTCATTAAAGCAATCAACGGACTAATAACAATACAAAGACCTTCAGTCATTAATGCTGGCACCTGAAAACATAGTGATTTACCACCACCTGTAGGAAGTAATGCAAGCGTATCTTTCTTTATAAGAACAGAGTTGATTATCTTTTCCTGCTCTCCACGAAAAGAAGGGTGACCCCAATAACGTTTAAGAATTTCCGTTGGTGATTGATTCATGCTGATACTACAGCAACTAAATTACCTTTTTGAACTTTAACCTGATAGAATTAATTGCCAGCACCACATCACTAAAGCCCATCACCAAAGCACCAAACATTGGACTTAAGTAACCCAATGCTGCAACAGGGATCGCCACAATGTTGTAACAAAAAGCCCAGAACAAGTTTTCTTTAATAGTAATGTATGTATGTCTTCCTAATCCGAGAGCCAGTGGTAGATTCTTCAGTCCGTGATTCATTAATACCACCTGTGCACTGTTCATAGCCACCTTTGAAGCATCGCTTAAAGAAATACCAACCGTGGCTTTTGCCAATGCAGGAGCATCATTAATTCCATCTCCAACCATTGCAGTAGGAGCAGCAGCATTCAACTCGGCTATTTTATCGAGTTTTTGTTGAGGTGTTTGTTCAGCGATCACTTCATCTATGCCCAAAGCTGCAGCTACTCTTTCAGATTTTTGTTGCTGATCACCACTTAATAATATAGTCCTGATATTTTTTGATCGCAACATTGCCACTACATTCTTAGCTTCCGGCCGTATGTCATCAGCTACATCTATCCATCCGAGCAACGTATTTTTTTTCAGGATATAAATATTGTGTTCTTCATCAGTAGTAAGATGTGCAGCAACTTTATATGAGCCTGCAATATATTCAGTACCGTCTTTGTCAATGGCTTTCATTCCTAAACCCTTCACTTCTTCAACCGAAGCCCATCTTATTTCATTGGATTGTTTCCATTCTTTATTGATGGCTCTGGCCACAGGATGATTAGAATATTTTTCCAGTGAGTAGACGATTCGTTTGAATTCCATTTCTTCAATCGAAGTTTCAAAACGAGAAATGGCAAAATGACCTGTTGTTAACGTACCTGTTTTATCGAACACAACCTGCCTGATATCTTTAAACACTTCGAGACTTTTCGCATTTTTAAACAACACACCACTTCTTGCAGCTCTTCCTAATCCAACTGCAATGGCTGCAGGTGTGGCTAAACCCATTGCACATGGACAAGCAATAACCAATACCGCAATACTTCTCATTAAACTCTCCTGGAAAGAATGATCGGCAAAGAAATAATTTCCTCCGAGTGTTACGAAGGCAATACCAATAACCGTCGGAACGAACCATGCACTTATTTTATCTGCCAGTTGTTGTATCGGTGGTTTTTCTGATTGTGCATCCCTCACCATTCTAAGAATGTGACCCATCACCGATTCTTCTCCTACAGCTGTAACATATGCTTTTACTGTACCGTTTTCAAGAATACTTCCGCCAATAATTTTATCGTTCATCTTCTTTTCAACCGGAACACTTTCACCTGTGATGATGGCTTCATTTACACTGGCTTCACCCCAAAGGATCTTTGCATCCATCGGAACATATTCTCCGTTTTTAATGAGGATCAGGTCACCAACTTTAAGCTTGGAACTTTCTACCGGGAAAATATGTTCCTCATGTTTATCATCATAAGCAATCATATTTGCCATCACTTTCTGAGTAGATGCAAGCTTCTTCAGTTCATTCTGCGTTGTTTGTACAGATTTATCCTCCATCCAGTTTCCTAAGAAAACCAGCGTAAGAATCGTTGCTGCCGTTTCGTAAAATATCTTTTCCGGATCACCTTGTATCGTTCCGATCAAACTATATACAAATGCTGCTGTCGCTCCCAAAGCGATCAACACATTCATATTTGGAATGCCCTTGGTCAGACTTTTAATCGCACTTCGTCCAAAAAAATCCATACCTACTATATAAACCGGAATAGTCAATCCAAGTTGCACATATGGATTCATTAAAAAATGAATGTGCCAGGGAAGCAGGTGAGCAAAAAACAACGGAATTGTAAAGATTAAACAGAACAGGAACCTTTGCAAATGACTTTTGAATCGGAACGTTCCCTTTTCATTGTGATCATGCCCATGACTGTGATCGTGTTCATCATGCCCATTAACGGTATAACCTAAAGAACGAATTCCTTTTTTTAGCTGCTCTTTTTTAGCTGCTTCTTCAAGATCAAAACTAACATCACCACCCATAAAATTGACCTTGATATTCTTAACGCCTTCTTTTTCCAGGTATTTATTGATAGATAAGGCACAATTTGTACAACTCATACCTTCTACCTGCCAGTTCACTTTTTCCATATCACAAAATTATCGACAACTTAATGCCTGATTTTTCCAATTAGGGAATATCTTTTTTACGTGGTTGCATTTCTAAGGATATTTTTGCAACCTTGTGATAAAGACGTACAACATAGCTGAAATTGACAGTATTGCCCAGGAAGTTTGGCAACTTGGCAAACAATATAAAGTCTGGACTTTCTATGCATCAATGGGTGCAGGGAAAACGACTTTTATTCATGCGCTTTGCGAGTATTTACAGGTGAAAGACACCATCAGCAGTCCAACTTTTGCCTTGATCAATGAATATTCCAGCACTGTAGCTGGAACAATCTTCCATATGGACTGGTACCGGTTAAAAGATGAACAGGAAGCTGTACAGGCTGGTATGGAGGATGCAATCCTGAGTGATAATTATTGTTTTATTGAATGGCCGGAAAAAGCTGAGGAACTTTTACCTGAGGATGTGTTTATTATCAATATAGAATTAATAAGTGAAGACACTCGTAAAATCACTACTTCTCCAGAAGCATTGCCTAAAAAGAACTAATTTTATTTAAAGCAACGAAACACCATTCAATGGCCTTTTCCAAACCATCTATCAGCCCATCTATTTCGCTTGAGACCTTAGAAGAGGTACTGGATATTAAACCAAAGGGAGCAAAACTTCATATCGGAATGCCGAAGGAGACTGCTTTCCAGGAAAATCGTGTTGCATTGATTCCCGAGGCTGTTGCTGTGTTAGTGAATAATGGACATCAGGTTACCATTGAACACAAAGCTGGTGAAGGAAGCAATTACAGCGATCGGGATTATTCTGAAGCAGGGGCTCAGGTTGTTTACGAAAAAACAGAAGTTTATAAATCTCCTATACTTATCAAAACTGCCCCTGTAGTTGGTGAAGATCTGAATTACCTGCAGCTAAATCAAACCATCATTTCTCCCCTGCAATTTTCTGCTTTAAAGAAAGAGCATATTGAAAAGATGATGGAGAAAAGAATTTCTGCGCTTTGCTTTGAAAGTTTAAAAGATGATAGTGGAACCTATCCTATCGTTCGCAGCATGAGTGAAATTGCAGGTAGTGCGGTAATGTTGATAGCAGGTCAGTACCTTGGAAGTTTCAACCACGGAAAAGGTGTTTTGCTTGGAGGTATCAGTGGTATTCCGCCAACAAAAGTTGTTATCATTGGAGCAGGTGTTGTAGGTGAATTTGCTACCAGAACAGCTTTGGCAATGGGTGCTTCGGTGAAAGTTTTTGATAATAACGTATACCGGTTAAAACGTTTGCAGAATAATTTGGGTGTTCGTGTCTGGACAAGTGTGCTGGAGCCAAGAATTCTTGCGAAGCAATTAAAAACTTCTGAAGTTGCCGTTGGTGCTTTGGGTGGTGATGCAGGAAGATCACCTGTTGTTGTTTCAGAAGACATGGTGGCAGCAATGAGAACAGGCAGTGTGATCATTGATGTAAGTATTGATCGTGGTGGTTGTTTTGAAACCAGTGAAATGACGAGTTACGAAAAACCAACATTCATCAAACATGGGGTTATTCATTATTGTGTTCCGAACATTCCAAGTGGTTTTGCAAGAACAGCCAGTCATGCCATCAGTAACGTGTTAATGCCTTTGTTGTTAGAGGCCAGCGAAAACGGAGGCTTTGATGAAATGGTGTGGCACGATTTCAACCTTCGTCATGGTATTTACATGTACAAAGGAGCACTCACCAGTTTCTATATCAGCCAAAGATTTGACCTGAAGTATACAGATTTGAATTTGTTGATTGCAAGTAGGAGATAATATTGATAGGCATTTGTAATGTTACTGATCGTCCCTTGTGTCACTCACTTGTACTTGCAGGAGTGCTATTCAGCAGTTTTCATTTCAGCTAAAGTCTTATCCAGCATAGCTTCCAGTGATGAAAGTTTATCCGCAGTATCTTTTGAAGAGAAATTATCCTTTGATGTCTTTGTTTGTTCCGTAGCAAACCAAAGCAAGACCATCGACACATAATCCTGCATATCTTTTCCAGCAAAACTGCTTTTGTATTCGTAGATCTTTTCGTTGATCAGCTTTATTGTTTTGCGAACCGTTTCTTCATCAGCCGGATCTATTTTCAGGCGATAAGTTCTTTCAGCAATAACAATATTTACAGGTATCAGTTCTTTCATTGGTTAATTGTTCAGAAGAGCAATACACTTATCTATTTCTTTCAGGTAAACGTCTATCCGTTTCTCTAATTCCACTTTTTCCTGTTCATTCCAACCGCTAACACCAAGTTTCAACACATCAACCTGCTGCTGTAGTGTTTGCAATTGGTCCGTTTTGCTATGTATGTTTTCCTGTGATTTGCTAAGTTCCTTTTTGAGCTGAGTATTCTCTTTCTGCAAAAGCTGGTACTGCTTCAGCAATTGCTGTAGTTTGGCCTGGATGTTTTTTAATTGGGAGTCAATCTCCATGCTCATACTTACAAGATATTATTTTCTTATTTCAGCTCCTAACTCTTTTTCAAAACTTTGAATCAACTTGCCTACCATGCTATCAATTTCTTTATCGGTCATTGTCTTTTCTTCATCCAGAAAAGTAAAACTCACCGCTAACGATTTTTTATCCTTGCCCAGTTTATCACTTTCAAATACATCGAACAAACGAATATCCTGCAACTTCGAAATCTTCAATTTTTTTGCAGCTGATTCGAGTGTTTCATAGCTGATATTCCTGTCAACCACCATAGCAAGGTCTCTTGTAACAGCAGGATATTTAGATATCTCTTTATAGGTAATCTTATTTCTTTCAAACAGCTTCAGCAGCACTTCAAAGTTGATGTCGAGAAAGAAAACCGGTTGTTTGATATCAAATTGCTCCAATCGTTTTTTACCTACTTGTTGCAAACTGGCAAGTTTCTGTTTGGAATGAATGACATCGATATTGTTACTGCCCTCGGGTTTTTCAAATTTTGCATCAACTAAACCTGTAAGCGTAAGTATTGAGGCCGCAATTCCTTTCAGTTGAAATATACTACTGGTTGCTGATTTTTCGCTCCAACTATCTTCATGGTCATTACCCGTAACATAAATACAGAGGTGTTCCTTCTCGGAATATTTTCCAATTTCCTTCTGATGATAGGTTTTTCCAAACTCAAAAAACCTGAGGTTGCTATTCCTTCGATTGATATTGAATGAAATGGCTTCCAATCCTGTTTCCAACATAGAAGGCCTCATTATATCAAGATCGGCACTAAGGCTATTGATCATTTTTACGGATGAGCCAATCACTTCTTCGTTATAATACTTACTGTTCGTAATAGAATTGGTCATGATCTCGGAAAAGCCTTGTCCCACTAAATACGTAGCAAGTTTCTCTTTCAGGCTTTCTTTTACTCCCAGTTCATTTACAGCTGGAGTGATCCTGATAGAAGCCGGTATTTCTATATTATCAAGCCCATCTATCCTGATAATTTCTTCAACGATGTCGGCAGGTAAACTAATATCTGGTTTGCTGAAAGGAACAGCTACCCAAAGTTCATCCATACCCTCTTTAACGATCTCGAAGTCCAGGCTCTGCAACAGGTTTCTTATCGTGTCTGAATGATAGTTTTTACCACTGAGTTTTTTGAGGTAATGATTCTTCAGTGCTACTTCAACTTTTCTTTTTGGCTCAGGATAAATATCAATCACTTCAGAAGCAATTTCTCCACCGGCAATTTCCTGTATGAGCTTTGCTGCTCTTTTCAGCACATTCACCGTGTTTGAAATATCAACACCTTTTTCAAATCGTGTTGCCGCATCAGTTCTTAAGCCATGACTTAAAGATGTTCTGCGAATTGAGGTAGAACTAAAGCATGCACTTTCCAGGAAGATGTTTGTTGTTGTTTCTTTTACTCCGGATGTTATTCCGCCAAACACTCCTGCAATACACATTCCTTCACTGTTTCCATTGCAGATCATCAGGTCTTCAGTGCTGAGCTTTCTTTCTTTTTCATCCAATGTTGTAAAGGTACTTCCTTCAGTAAGATTCTTTACAAGAACAGTATTGCCAGTTATTTTATCGGCATCAAAAGCATGTAAAGGCTGACCCGTTTCATTCAACACGTAATTTGTAATGTCAACGATATTGTTAATGGGCCTTTGGCCAATAGCAATCAATCTATCTTTCAGCCATTGTGGTGATTCTTTTACGGTAACATTTGAAATACTAACTCCTGAATATCTTGGACAGGCTTCAGTATTTTCAACAACAACTTTTAGAGGTAAGTTGTTATTCTCAGCTTTGAAACTGTTTGTAAAAGGTGTTTTTGGTCTCGCATTTTTTCTTTCGTGATGTGATAAATAAGCACACACATCTCTTGCAACACCTAAATGACTCATTGCATCCATTCTGTTCGGCGTTAAACCAATTTCAAAGATCCAATCTGTATAAGGTTTGAAGTATTCTGATGCAGGAGATCCAACAACAACATTATCCGGTAACACTATAATACCAGCATGACTTTCTCCAATACCAATTTCATCTTCGGCACAGATCATTCCATGACTTTCCACCCTCCTGATCTTTGCAACTTTCATCGTAAGTGGATCTCCTGTCAATGGATAAATCGTTGTTCCTACTGTCGCTACAACTACTTTTTGTCCTGCTGCAACATTTGGTGCACCACATACGATCTGTAAAGGTTCTGCTGCACCTGTATTTACTTTAGTTAGTCTTAGCTTATCTGCATTTGGATGTTGTTCAGCTTCAAGCACTTCACCAATGATCAATCCTTGTAAGCCACCTTTTATGCTTTCGTATTTTTCAAGGCTTTCTACTTCAAGACCAATAGAAGTAAGGATCCTGGAGAGTTTTTCGGGTTCAATTCTTTCAGGTAAATAATCACATAACCAGTTGTAAGAGATCGTCATAGAGTGCTTGCTGTTGTTATATGCTGCAAATATAATTGATGCAGTGCAGCCCTGCTGAATAATGCTCATATTGTACAAGAGTGCGACGCAAGAGAAGCATAATGGATGAACATTAGCTGGCTAACTAAAAAAGCTATTGAGTTACTCAAAAAGGATGGAAAAGCAAACATTTCTTTCGGATTTCTTTCTGCACACAAAATGTGCATCTAATTGTGAACAGAATGAAAATTTGTGGACAAAGCCTCTAAAACTTATGAACAACTGTAGTTCAGCCGTGAATAAATGATGAATTTGGTGGGTGGAATGTGGATGGAAATAGAATAAATATTGATGAAACAAATATTCATTGGTGGTTTAAATCACAACTATATTCGTCCTCCGGCAATGGTTTTTCGGCGGTTCAATTGGATGAAGGAAGCAGGTTTTTCCGGAGAAATGCAAAAAACTGATCTTTTACCCAATTGAGTTGGAAAGTTTACTCACCCAATTAAGACTAGTTGTTTTTCATGGATTTAACCAACTTAAACAAAGACAGAAAGAGCAGGAGAAAACCCTCAATTGATCTGAGCACGATGGTTTATGGCAAAATTCCGCCACAAGCCAAGGAATTAGAAGAAGCAGTACTTGGTGCAGTAATGCTTGAGAAAAGTGCTTTTGATACAGTAATAGAAATTTTGCAGCCCGAATGTTTTTATGTAGATGCGCACCAGAGAATTTATAAGGCTTTCAAATCCCTGGCTGATGGTCACCAGCCAATTGATATCCTCACCGTTGTTGAAGAACTGAAGCGTAAAGAAGAACTGGAAATGGTAGGTGGACCTTATGCGATAACCAAACTCACCAACTCTGTTGTTTCCACAGCCAACATCGAAGCACATGCAAGAATTATTCTGCAGAAATTCATTCAAAGAGAACTGATCAGGCTGAGTGGTGAAATTATCAGCGATGCTTATGAAGACAGCACCGATGTGTTTGACCTTTTGGATGAAGCAGAGGATAAGATGTTCAAGATCACGAACAATTACCTGAAGAAGAATTTTGAAGACATCAATGATGCCCTTGCAAAAACGATCAAACGAATCGATGACCTGAGAACACAGGAGGATGACATTTCAGGTGTTACCAGTGGATTTAATAACATGGACAGAATTATTCATGGCTGGCAACCAACCGATCTGATCATTCTTGCAGCACGTCCATCTGTGGGTAAAACGGCTTTTGCATTGAACCTTGCTCGAAATGCTGCAATGGATCCGAAGCGAAAAACGCCTGTTGCTTTCTTTAGTTTAGAGATGAGTTCATCCCAATTGGTGCAACGTATTTTAAGTGCTGAAAGTGAAATACGTTTAGAGAAGATTTCCCGGGGTAAATTAGAAGATCATGAATACAAGCAATTAATTGATAAAGGCATCAAACGATTAGAAACTGCTCCTTTATTTATCGACGATACAGCAGCCTTAAACATTTTTGAGTTCAGGGCAAAAGCAAGAAGGTTGGTGAATAAACATAATGTAGGGCTGATCATTATTGACTACTTACAATTAATGAGTGGAAGTGGTGATCGTAATTCAAATCGTGAGCAGGAGATCAGCAATATCTCGAGAAACCTGAAAGCACTTGCAAAAGAGTTGAATATTCCAATCATTGCATTAAGCCAGTTGAGTCGTGCTGTTGAAACACGGAAGGAAAGTAAAATGCCACAGTTGAGTGACCTTAGAGAATCTGGTGCCATTGAACAGGATGCTGACATGGTAATGTTTATCTATCGTCCGGAGTATCATGAAATTCATAACAATGAAAATGGCGATAGTACAAAAGGCGAAACCTATGTTCGTATTGCCAAGCATAGAAATGGTGAATTGAAGATCCTGAAATTCCAGGCACATCTTCATATCCAGAAATTTGAAGATGCCGGTGATGAAGATGGACCAAGACAAGATCTTGGCCCGGGAAGCTGGAGACCAATTACTCCAGGAATGGGTCCTGGCCCTGCAGCAGCAGGAAGTGGTGGTGAAGGTGGAAAATTCTTTATACAGAAAGGGAGTAAGATGAACAGTGGTGAGTTTGATGAAGGATTTGATGAACAGCCTTTTTAATTAGCCAGCTTTTTGCTACTACTGAGCTTCTGTTGTGTCACTCACTTGTACGTCCAGCACATTATTCAACATAGAACACCTGTAACAAGGTGTTTTTTATTTTAATATTGTATATGGCTTTACCTTATTTCTACGAACCTGAAATTTCTCCTGCAGCAACTGCTTTCACCTTAAGTGAGGAGACAAGCAAACATTGCATCAAAGTACTTAGGATGGAGAAGGGTGAGCAATTGAATTTAACTGATGGCAAAGGCAATTTGCTTACTGCGTCAATTCTCATAGCGGATAAAAAATCTACTGAAGTAAAAATTGATGCAACAATAACAGCACCTCACCCCAAAAGAAAAATTGCCATTGGAATTTCTCTTTTAAAAAATACCGGCCGGTTCGAATGGTTTTTAGAAAAAGCAACGGAGATTGGCGTTAGTGAGATCATTCCATTGATCTGTAGCAGAACCGAAAGGCAACATTTCCGTTACGACCGAATGAATGCTGTTCTTATTGCAGCAATGATTCAAAGCCAGCAATCATGGTTACCAGAATTACATGAGCCAAGACCTTTTGACCAGGTGCTGGTTTCACCACATCAAAAGTTTATTGCTCATTGTACAGATCAACAGAAAAAGGAAATAAATGATCATCAGCTCAATGGGAATATACTGATGCTGATCGGTCCGGAAGGTGATTTCGCTCCAGAAGAGATCACTTCAGCCCTACATAATAATTTTCAACCTATTTCGCTTGGGGAAACACGATTAAGGACGGAAACTGCAGGAGTGGTAGCAGCTACATTACTCATGAACTTGTAATTCGTACTTTCGCCACTTCAATAATTCGTACAAATTCGTGTAATTCGTGTTTATGCAACTGATTGAAGTTAATGATTCCACTTCCGCAAAAGAATTCATCAAAGTAAACGTGTTGATGAATGCTGGCAATCCAAATTACATTCGTCCCCTCGATAAAGAGATTTACGAAGTATTCAATACTGAGAAGAATAAGAATTTCAAATATGGTGAAGCCAAACGCTGGATACTGAAAGATGCCCAAGGAAATCTGATTGGCAGAATTGCAGCTTTTACACATGATAAATACATTAGCAAGGGAACTGAGTATCCAGTAGGTGGAGTAGGTTTCTTCGATTCAATTGATGATCAGCAGTCAGCCAACATGTTATTTGATGGGGCTAAAGAATGGTTGAAGTCGAAAGGAATGGATGCTATGGATGGTCCGATCAATTTTGGTGATCGTGACAAATGGTGGGGCTTGATGGTTGAAGGTTTTGACAAAGAACCAATGTATGGAATGCCATACAATCCAACTTACTATGAAAAATTGTTTGAAGATTATGGCTTTCAGAATTATTACAACCAGTATTATTATTCTATGAGGGTTGATGATCCATTACCTGATCGTTTTCCTGAACGCCATGCAAAGTTCAAAGCAAAGCCAGGTTATGTTGCCAAACACATCAACCTGAAAGATCTTGATAAGTATGCACAGGATTTTGCAACAGTTTATAATGCTGCATGGGCACAGCATGGAGAAGGAAAAGAAATCACCACTGAACAGGTATTGAAACTTTTTAATAAAATGAAACCGATCATGGACGAACGAATGATCTGGTTTGCCTATTACAAAGATGATCCGATCGGTATGTTCATCAATATTCCTGACATTAACCAGTATTTCAAATACTTTAATGGAAAACTTGGGTGGATCGAAAAGCTTCGCTTAGTGTGGATGAAAGAAAGAGGTGTCTGCAAAAAAGCAACTGGACTTGCTTTTGGTATCGTTCCAAAATACCAGGCTCTGGGTATAGATTCTTTCATGATATACGAAAGTGCTTTACTGATACAGGGCAAAGGCTGGTACGAAACCTATGAAATGGGCTGGGCAGGTGACTGGAATCCGAAGATGATCAATATCTACAAAAGTTTGAATGCTGTACAGAGCCGGAGAATGGTGACTTACCGGTATATTTTTGATAATAAACATTCTTTTGAAAGACATCCGGTTATGGAGTATAAGTGATTGTAAAGTTTACAGTTCAAAGTTTTAAGTTGGATGTGCATAACAACTGTTATTAAACTTGAAACTAAAAACCTGAAACTGCTAAATTGCACCCGTAAGTATGGATAAATTCATCGTTTCGGCAAGAAAGTACCGTCCCCAGGCTTTTGATACAGTTGTGGGTCAGTCACACATTACCACCACATTAAAAAATGCTATCAGGAATAATCAGCTGGCACATGCATTTTTGTTTTGTGGTCCACGAGGTGTTGGTAAGACAACCTGTGCAAGAATTCTTGCAAAGACGATCAACTGTGAGAATTTACAATCAGACGGTGAAGCATGTAACACCTGCCATTCCTGCACAAGCTTTAATGAGGGAACTTCACTGAACATTCATGAGCTGGATGCTGCCAGTAATAACTCTGTGGATGATATTCGTTCATTGGTAGAACAGGTTCGTTTTGCACCACAGGCAGGGAAGTACAAAGTGTATATTGTGGATGAGGTACACATGTTGAGTGCTTCGGCTTTTAATGCCTTTTTGAAAACACTGGAGGAGCCACCTTCTTACGCCATATTTATTTTAGCAACTACAGAAAAGCATAAGATACTTCCAACGATACTTTCACGATGCCAGATATTCGACTTTAAGCGAATCACTTCCAATGATACTGTTGAGCATTTAGAAGAGATTGTAAACAAGGAAGAAATCATAGCAGAAAAAGCAGCGCTCCAGGTTATTGCACAGAAAAGTGAAGGCTGTATGAGAGATGCTTTGAGTATTCTAGATAAGATCGTGAGCTTCACGAGTGGCACTGTTACTTATCAAAATACGTTAGAGCACCTGAACATTCTTGATGAGGATTATTATTTCAGATTGTTAGATTGTTTAGTTCAGCAGGATATGGCCGGTGCGATGTTGTTGTTTGATGAGATCAATCGTAAAGGATTTGAAGGTGATCTTGTGCTGAATGGCTTTGCTGAATTTATCAGGAACCTGCTTGTTTCCAAAGATGCAAAAGCTGCAGCACTATTAGATGTTGTTGAAGGAATGCAATCACGATATACATCTACGGCAGCCAATGTTTCAATGTCTTACATGGTAAGTGCTTTGAATATTTTGAATGATGCCGAGATCAATTTCAAGATGGCACGTAACAAAAGATTGCATGTGGAACTTTGTTTGATCAAGCTCAACTTTCTTCAACAGGCTTTGGAACTTGCATCTGATAATGGTGCAGTCGTAAAAAAAAAGCGAGTTGACGGACCTGTAGCTTTCCGGTATAAAAATTTACAATCACTACAGCCCAAACAGCAACAGCAAACAGCAACAGAAGAAGCAAAACTGTATGTTGAGGAACCTAAGCCAGCAGCAAAAGAAAAACCTGCAAGGGTACAGGAAACTCCTGCATCACTCCAGCCTTCCACAACTGTTATTAAACCTTTTGGAAGTAACGGAAGCGGGAGTAAAAAATCATTGTTAGATGTTTTAAAAGAGAAAGCTGCAGAATCAGGGATGCAACTGAGTGAGGTTAAGGAAGCAGAATTATTAGATATAGAAAAGTTGCAAAGCAGCTGGAATGCCTATGGAGAAAAGCTCACCAGCACCTCTGCCAGAACCTTTAAAGAAGCAAAACTGTCGATCGAAACAGAAACGCTGTTCTGTATAACAGTTAATTCTCTTACACAGCAGAAATTTATTGAGCAGGAAAGAATGATGCTGATCGATCACATTCAAAAATCCTTTTGCAATCCAACTATAAAGTTTGCCATCAGGGTAGAAGCTGGTGATGCAGTGGATATTCCACAGCATGTAACGATGAATAGCCGTCAACGTTTTGAAAGGATTGCTGAAAAATACCCTTTGGTGAAAGAGTTGAAGGATAAATTAAAGCTGGAGATAGATTATTAACTGATCTCTCAATAATGATCTGAACGTACAAGTGAGTGACACAACAGACGATGCCATGCAATCCTATAGCTTGCTCCAAACTCATCATTCATCATTCTACACTCTAAATTTCGTTACTGTCCCTGTGCTAAGCTATAAGCTTTCTTATCACCCCACACATTTAATAATTCAGTAGAACAGATCTTAAATTCTGTTGCAATTCTTTTTTGCAACTCGAGAATGTCTGTTTGCGTTACAGCCATTTCACTGGTACTTTCAAAGCGACAAGTATATTGATTCACCAGGTTGGTGAAGACAGAACCCTTAGGCCAAACCTGTGTACCACGGTTACTGATGGTAACTAGTTTAAAAAGATCACCCGTGAGCTTCAGGCATTTTTCTGCAACAACATTGTGTTGCTCATTGCTTTCGAGGAAAAGATCAACACCTCTTATCAGTTCCACTTCATTGTCTTTACTCTCCAGCATCGGGTTTTTCTCCAGCTTAAATACTGTTGGCGTGGCAGGCATATCATCCAGCATCGGACGAGGATTATGCTGTGGCAGTTTACCAAAATTATCAATGATGGCTTGTGCAAAAGCAGTTGTGTTGTGTGCAGGTTTATTTTTATCTCCGAAGTCACCTGTTCTTGTTCCCTGTTCTAAAGTATAGAGCAAGGCATTCTCAATTGTTGCAGCACTTTTCATCATTCCCAGGTGACGTAACATGGCAAAACCACTCAACAAAAGTGCTGTTGGATTAGCTATATTCTTACCTGCAATATCCGGTGCTGTTCCATGTACAGCTTCAAATATGGAAATATGATCACCAATATTTGCAGATGGTGCAAAACCTAATCCACCAACAAGACCAGCACAAAGATCAGAAACGATATCGCCTTGTAAATTCGTAAGCACAACTACATCAAACAGATCAGGACGAGTAACGAGCTTCATACAGAGATCATCAACGATCACATCATCTGCTTTGAGCTCAGGATATTCTTTTGCTATTTCGTAAAATGTTTCAAGGAACAACCCATCAGTGATTTTCATGATGTTTGCCTTGTGTCCACAGGTGATTCTCCTTGTTCCTTTTTTCTTCGCCATTTCAAATGCATACTTGATCACCTGCATGCTGCCTGGTCTTGTAATAAACCGACGGCTCAAAGCAACATCATGCGTTAACATGTGTTCAATGCCACCATAAGTATCTTCAATGTTCTCTCGAACAATTGTTATGTCAATCGGAATCCCTGCTTTGGAAAAAACCGTATCAACACCGTGTAAGGTTTGAAAAGTTCTGTTATTAGCGTAAGTGTTCCATGTTTTTCTTGCTGTAACATTCACACTTTTTACGCCTTTACCTTTTGGTGTTTCCATTGGACCTTTAAACAAAATACCAAGACGTTCGATTGCTTCCTGTGCCTCTGGTGTCATACCATTGCTATAGCCTTTGTCGAACACCCACTTACCCATATCCACGTACTCATATTGCAACGGAACTTTTGCAGCATCAAAAATGCCAAGTACAGCCTGCATTATTTCCGGGCCAATTCCATCTCCTTTAGCTACAGCAATCTTAGTCATATTAGAATTTTTCGTGGTGCAAAATTAGGCTGACAAGTAACATACCACTATTAAATCAGGAATTTTTTTGTGGAGCCGGCTTTTGAAATATATTTTACTTCTGTTGCGTCGCACTCTTGTACTGAAGAATACAATTCGCCAGATACTATCCGGCTTTTTTAGTTTGTTTGTATTCATTCTTCAATAACCATTGCATCACTTTTTCTCTCTGGTCACCCTGAACAATGATCTCTCCATCTTTTGCAGAACCACCGGTTCCACAAAAATTCTTGAGTTTTTTGCCAAGATCTTCCAAGTCTTCCGTTGAGCCGATAAATCCTGTAATAAGGGTTACTGCTTTACCACCACGATGCTTTGTTTCTAAACGAACACGTAGTTTTTGTTGGGCCGGTTCCAGGGTTTCCTGGTGCTCATTTTCTTCTTCGAACCTGAAGTTAGGATCGGTGCTGAAAACAAATCCTCGTGTATCTGGTTTGTTCTTCTTGCTCATTGTTTATAGTTGAACCGCTATGACGCCAAGACGAAAAGTAACATAGCGTCTTGGGGGTTAAATAATCACTGCTTTTAAACTTAGATCTAGACTTTTAGCCTGGTGTATCAACCCTCCTACGCTCACAAAGTCAACTCCAGTTGATGCATAGGCTTCTATTGTATCTAAATTAATTCCACCACTGGCTTCTGTTTCAAAATCTTCACCAATGATCTTTACTGCTTCTGCACATTGCTCAGGCGTAAAATTATCCAGCATTATCCTGAATACTTTTCCTTTTCCTATTTCATATACCTTCTTCACATCCTCAATGCTTCTTGTTTCAACTTCGATCTTCAAACCCGGTTTGGTAGAAACAGCATATTCATGTGCTTTGTTTATTGCAGCTTCCAGTCCACCGGCATAATCAATATGATTGTCCTTCAGCATAATCATATCGTACAAACCAAAGCGATGATTGAGACCACCACCGATTTTCACAGCTTCTTTCTCCAGCAGGCGGAAATTGGGTGTTGTTTTTCTTGTGTCTAATAACCTGGTTTTATAACCCTGGAGTTTATCAGTGTATTGTTTGGTGAGTGTTGCAATGCCACTCATTCGCTGCATGCAATTCAGCACCAACCTTTCGCATTTAAGTATGGTGTGAATTGAGGCTTCTACTTCAAAAGCTTTTTCGCCAAAGATCATGGCATCACCGTCAGCTTTAAATTGCTGAAACATTGTTGCAGGTTCCACAATCTTGAATATCTTTTCGGCAACAGCAACACCTGCTAAGATTCCATCCTGTTTGATTTTCAGCACTGCTTTTCCTTTTTTATCTGAAGGAATACAGCTGAGCGTAGAATGATCACCATCACCGATGTCTTCTTTCAAAGCTTCTTCTACCAAATGTTTCAACTGCTGGTCGAAATTTTCCATAAGAATGCAAGTTAGGTTTCTCGCTGAAAACGCAGAAGATGCAGAAAGAAAAAAGCTTCCTTTTATGGGAAGCTTCTATAAAATTGTTGCCAGGTGAACTTATGTTGAAGTGATTGCGACGCAAGGAACGATGCTATGAAATGCTGAAGCTGGTATTAATTCACTCTCACTGTAATGATGCTGAATTTTCCACCTTTCTCTTTTAGCATAAGCGTAATATTATAACCTGATTTATTAGCAGCACTTAACTTACCGGTAATGGCCATTAAGCCACCCATTTCTCTCTTAGATGTAAGATCAAAACTGTTCACATCATTCTCGTTAAAGAAAGACTTGAGCTTTATGCCAGCCTGGTTTTTATTAATGTTCTTTATCTCATTAACATTGTCAGGAAGCTTTAAGTCGATCATATTGTCAAAAAAAGAAGCAATATTATCGGCATTGGCTGTCTGCAGGGCCTTTACTATATCATCGGAATCCTGTTTTGGCGTAAAAGCAAACAGTGCCAGGCTCAAACCAAATAGGACCAATAACTTTTTCATCTGTGTAGATTTTGCGGTACAATTTGCTAAAAATATGCCACGAGCTGCTGATAACATAAGTTTAGGCATTTTTAAGCTTCTTATAAAGATGTAGTTTTAACGCTTTAACAAAGCTGGAAATTATCCACAGTATGAAAAAAGTGATTTTAGTGATCATGGACGGTTGGGGATTGGGAAAAGTACCATCGTCAGATGCAATACAACATGCCAACGTTCCTTTTGTGTCTTCGCTCTATGCCAAATATCCTAACACCACCTTAACAACCTGTGGTGAAGCTGTAGGACTTCCTGATGGGCAAATGGGCAATAGTGAAGTGGGTCATCTTAATATCGGAGCAGGCAGAATTGTTTACCAGGAGCTGCAGAGAATAAACGTAGCGGTAAGAGATGGTGCATTTCAGCAGAATGAACAATTACTGAAATCTATCCGTTATGCAAAGCAGCAAAGCAAGCCTTTGCACCTGCTGGGTCTGGTGAGTGATGGTGGAGTGCATTCTCACATCAATCATGTTAAAGCCATTTGCGATGTATGTAAAAATGAAGGTTTAACTGAGGTGTTCATCCATGCTTTTACTGATGGAAGAGATACTGATCCAAAGAGTGGACTAGGATTTATAACCGAATTGCAGCAGCATTTAAATATTTCCGTCGGAAAAATTGCATCCGTAAGTGGTCGTTATTATGCCATGGACAGAGACAAGAGATGGGATAGAGTGAAACTTGCTTATGATGCTTTGGTAAAAGGTGAAGGACAAAAATCAACAGACGCTATTGCGGCAGTGGAACAATCATATTCAGTTGGTATGACCGATGAATTTATTCTGCCAACAGTGATAATAGATGAGGCACAGCAGCCCCTGGCAACAATCCAGGAAGGAGATGTGGCAATATGTTTCAACTTTAGGACAGACAGGTGCAGGGAGATAACACAGGTGCTTACTCAAGTTGATATGCCGGAATTATGTATGCACCGGTTAAATCTTCATTATACTACCATGACCGAATATGATAAAACATACAAGGATGTAAACGTTGTTTTTGAAACCGATAATCTCAACAATACTATCGGAGAAGTGCTGGCTGCTCATGGAAAAACACAGATACGAATAGCGGAAACCGAAAAATATCCGCATGTAACTTTCTTTTTCAGTGGTGGAAGAGAACTAGTGTTCGATGGCGAAAGAAGGATCATGGTATCTTCTCCAAAAGTGCCAACTTATGATCTTCAGCCAGAGATGAGTGCCGTTGAACTCACCAATGAACTGATCCCTGAAATAGAAAATGAAACTGCAGATTTTATTTGCCTCAACTATGCCAATGCAGATATGGTAGGTCATACAGGTGTATGGTCAGCCGTGATCAAAGCAGTTGAAACGGTTGATCGTTGTGTTGAAAGAGTTGTTACTGCAGCGTTGCAACATAATTATACGGTTTTTCTTACAGCAGATCATGGAAATGCAGATTACCTGATCAATGCAGATGGTACACCCAATACAGCTCATACTTTAAACCCTGTACCGTTATTTGTAATTGATAATAAGTGGAGCGGACAAGTGAAACAAGGAAAACTGGCCGACATTGCTCCAAGTATACTAACAGTTATGGGAGTTCCGATTCCTGTTGAAATGACAGGAGAAATTTTGATAAGTGGTTAATCAACGATCGTAAATAAATGAAGCTTCTGTTATCCCGATAGCTATCGGGACACTCTTATAATACATAACTTTATTGTACTTAAAACATACTTCCATGAGAATGCTTAAAAGAATATTGATCATACTGCTTATTGGCTTTATCGTTATCCAATTCTTTCGTCCTGAAAAAAATATATCTGCACAAACTTCACCAAATGATATCAGCACTTTGCATACAGTTCCAGGTGATGTGAAGCTGATTCTTGATAAGGCATGTAACGATTGCCATAGCAATAACACCAAGTATCCATGGTATGCAGAAATACAACCTGTAGCCTGGTGGCTGGCCGATCATGTTGAAGAAGGCAAAGCGCATATGAATTTTAGTGAATTTGCCTCCTATAATCTGCGGAAACAATATCATAAGTTAGAAGAAACAGAAGAGATGATAAAGGAAAAGCACATGCCGCTCGATTCTTATACCTGGATGCATAGAGATGCAGATCTCACCACGGAAGAACAACAAACACTGGCTCAATGGTCTGTAGGCATTAGAAAACAGATGGAAGCTAATTATCCGATCGATAGCCTTGTGAAAAAGCAATAATTTATTTGAATGAAGGTATTTGGCACCGCATTTATGATAAGTGCATTCCTGTTATTTGAATTAACCACAACAGCACAAGACACATTAATAACAGCAACCGATACACTGGATGCAATCGTTTACTCCGGTAAATTTCCAGAACGTTCTAAACGTATTGCCCAAACGATAAAAGTTATCCGGGATAAACCCACGCTAAACTTTCAACCCAATACTGCTGATGTTCTCATTAATTCGGGCAGTTTGTTTGTTCAGAAAAGTCAGCAGGGTGGCGGTAGTCCTGTAATAAGAGGCTTTGAAGCCAGCAGGATCGTATTAATGGTAGATGGGATAAGGATGAACAATGCTATTTATCGTGCCGGTCATTTGCAGAATGTGATAACAGTGGATAATTCTATCCTTGACAGGATCGAGATTATCTATGGGCCATCATCCACTTTATATGGCAGTGATGCGTTGGGTGGTGTCATCAATCTCTATACAAGAAATCCGAAGCTTTCAGACAAAGCAAAAGCACAGATAAAAGGTAATGCAATTGTTCGTTATGGCACCGCAACAGAAGAAGCAAAAGCACATATTGATGTGAATATTGGCGGCAAGCAATGGGCATCTTTTACATCTGTTACTTACGGTTCTTTTGGAGACATTACCCAGGGAAAACAACGAAAGAACAAGTATTCGTCTTTTGGATCAAAGCCCTTCATCGTAAAAAGGATAGGCAATACAGATAGTAGTTTTGTAAATCCAGATCCTGACAAACAATCACCTTCAGGTTATAAGCAATGGGATGTTGTTCAGAAAATTCTTTTCCAGCAAAAAGCAAACATTCAGCACATTGTTAACCTTCAATTTTCAGGTTCAACTGATATTCCAAGGTATGACAGATTAACTGAAGTGTCTGCAGGATCACCTGTTTTTGCAGAATGGTATTATGGTCCGCAAATAAGAAATGTGGCTGCTTATGAATTTAATGCGTCGCAACTCGCTGGATTTTTCAGGGAAATAAAAGTGAATGCAAATTTCCAGGATATTAAAGAAAGCCGGGTCAATCGAAGATTCAGGAACAATAATAAAAGTTATAATTGGGAGGCTGTCAACATTGTTGGAGTTACTATTGATGCAAAGCGATATGCCGGGAAACACGAGCTTCATTTTGGAGCAGAGCGGTACATGAATTTTGTAAGATCAACTGCTGAAAGAAGAAATATTGTTACCGGGGCTGTTAGTAAAATTCAAACCAGGTATTCCGATGGTCCTACCAGAATGTCTTTCAATTCCATTTATACACAACATACTTTAAAGATCAACGATCAATGGACGTTGAATGATGGCTTAAGATTGAATTATGTTAACTTAAGTGCGGTGTTTGTTGATACGTCCATTCTGCATCTTCCATTTACTTCGGCCAAACAGAATAATCTTGCCGTAACAGGGAATGTTGGATTAATATATGCAACACCATCTCAGTTCAAGCTTGCTTTTTTGCTGAGCAGTGGTTTTCGCTCACCCAATGTTGACGATCTTACAAAGGTGTTTGACACCAGAGTGGGAGCAGTTGTAGTGCCTAATGCTGAAATAAAGCCGGAATACACCTATAATGCAGAGATCAATTTTAGTAAACAACATTCTGAGTTTAGCTATGGTGCCGCAGTTTTTTATAGCTTGTTCAGAAATGCTTTGGTAGTTGATAAAAGTAAATTCAACGGTCAGGACAGCATTGTTTTCCAGGGTATAAAAAGTGCTGTGTTCTCCACTCAGAACAAAGCGAAGGCATATTTGTACGGATTTAGTGCCAATGCTGCTGTAACTATTTTTGACAAAACCATGCTGGATGGAGTAGTTACTTACACCTATGGACGATATAAAGCCAATACCATTGAAGTTCCGTTAGATCATGTTCCACCTATGTACGGACGAGTGGCAGTTAAACATACCAGAACCAAATGGCAGGCTGAAGTGTATGGTTTATTCAATGGGTGGAAAAGGATTGCAGATTATAGTCTTTCAGGTGAAGATAATCCTCAATATGCAACGCCTGATGGTATGCCTTCCTGGTTTACGATAAACGCAAAAGCAGTATTACAGCTTGGCAAGCATTTGCAAACACAGGTAATGTTAGAGAACATGTTCGACCGCAATTACCGCTATTTTGCAAGCGGAATCTCAGCACCGGGAAGAAATTTTATAATAAGCCTGAAAGCTTCGTTTTAAGTGTAAATAGAAGCTAAGAGAGAAGGGAGGAGAGGTGTTATGGAGTGTAATGGCTTCTTTTCTCTTTTCCTCCTTCGATCTCTTAGCCTATTTTTACATGATGCAGATCAAATCCGCTAAGTATATTATTTCTTCGCCTTCATTTGAACAATGTCCGAAACCGGATAAACCGGAGTATGCCTTTATTGGCAGGAGTAATGTTGGCAAATCATCGTTGATCAACATGATCACCAATCATAAAAGCCTGGCAAAAACATCCGGAACACCTGGTAAAACACAGCTCATCAATCATTTTGAAATAGAAAGTGCTGCAGCTGCAAGATCCCCGATAGAAAAATGGTATTTAGTAGATCTTCCGGGTTATGGATATGCAAAACTCTCACAAAGTACCAGGAGAAGATGGGAGCAGATGATCGAAAATTACCTTCGGAAAAGAGAAAACCTGGTGAGTGTATTGGTTTTAATAGACAGCAGGCATCCACCACAGAAAATAGATCTTGAATTTGTAAACAATCTCGATAAATGGAAGGTGCCATTTGCAATAGCCTTTACCAAATCTGATAAAGAAAAGCCAGGTGTGGTAAAACGAAACGTGGAAGCGTTTTTTGTGGAAATGAAAAAGACCTGGCAGTTCCTCCCACAATATTTTGTAACCAGTGCTGAAAAGAAAGAAGGAAGAGAAGAGGTATTGACTTTCATTCAGAAAGCGAATGATAAGTTGAAAGCTTGACTTTTCTAATGTTTTCTAATACCGGTTTGGAACACGTTTTGTTTATTCCCGGAATATAATTCGGTAATATTCAAAATAGAAAAGAAATGGAATTGTTAGCATTATCTATCATTGGTGGAGTAGCATTGTTTTCTGTATTATTCGTGATTCTTGCACATAAAAAAGGAACTTTAAAATAGCTTACAGCTTTAGACAAGCGGCAGTAACTAAATAGTGGATAAGATTTCAGGTTTCCAGGATATTAAGGAGTATATTTAGAAAAATGCACCATATGGAAACAACATTCTTGTACGTTTTGGGCGGGGTGGTTCTTCTGGTAGTATTAATCATTGGCATTACTAAAAAGAAAGCAGGAAGTGTAGAGGAAGAATAGATTCCTATGCATGGATAGCTCCTTAATGTTCCTTAGCACAAGTGTGTGACACAAGGAACGGTGCCTGCTGTACTTTCAGCTGGCCAATAAATATCTCATAAACTAGTTCACTACTTTATCTGCACAGCAACTGCTGGCAAAAGCTTCTGGTTTTGCTTTAAAGGCAAAGCCCATTCCTAAGATATAACCCATGGCCTCCTTTAAAGCATCATTGCTTTTGAAACCTGGATTGGTATTGATGTCGGCATGCACTTCCATATCAACATTGTAGGCAATAAAAAGATCGCATAGTTCATAAGCGATCTCAATACTTTTTGCCACTTCTACCAGCATCCGTTCTTTGATGTGATATTGTTGCCGGGTCTTATCGTTGTGGATATACATAAATCCACCATTGTGTTCACGAAGAAAAACGATAACCGTTGCAAATTCTGTTTCGCTGCCTTTTACCTGGCTATCGGTTCCTATGCAAACTTTCAAACGATTACCTTTTTCAGCTTCCCGTTTGATGGTGTCTTCCACTGCATCTTTGATTGGCAGGTGAATCGTTTCTCCATTGAATTTTCTCCAACGCATATGAATGAGGTTTTTGTAAGTTACCCATTATTTGCAATACAAAATTCAACAGAGGGTTACGAGATTATTAACAGGTGTGGGTTTCAGCGGATTTTTATAGAGCAAACGATAGCATTTCATGGCATCGTCTGTTGTGTTACTCACTTGTACTTTCTGAATGCTAAGCATCAGTTGAAGATCAGCATTGGCAAGTAAAATTGGAAATGAGCTTTGTCTACTGCCTTCAGCCTAACTTCTATAGTTTCAATTAATATTGTCCTGTGCTCAGCATTACCAAGGTACAGCCCATTACTGGTTCAATTCCTTTTTCTCGGGCCATATCCATAAGTTCATCATTCTCTGTTCCGGGGTTAAAGATGATACGTTTCGGAGCCAGTGACATAATATAATCGTAATAAGGCTTTTGATTCGTCGGATTGAGATAAAGTGTAATGGTATCTACTCCTTCTTCTTCCGGATGTTCCTTTGTAATGTGTATGCCTGCCACCTCACCTTCTTTTTTTCCAATGGCAACAACCGGATGCTGGTGTGCTCTTAACCTGTTAATGGCAAGAAAGCTATAGCGGGAAGGGTTGTCAGATGCTCCTAAAACCAATGTTTTCTTAGGCATATACAAGTTTACGACAAATGCTGCAAGATTGAAGCCATAATAATGCTCCTTATTTCACGAAACGAATCGGATACAATACTCTTTAAGGGCACGGGTTATATTTAAGAACATAGTGAACATGACAGATAACTGTATTTAATACCAGCAAATGATTAATTTTATTAAAAATATTTCTAACTTACTTTCTCAATTAACCACAACTAACAATACCTATTCTATGGCAAAGGCAAAAAAGAAGGCAGCAAAAAAAGCTGTAAAAAAATCACCTGCAAAAAAAGCAGTGAAGAAAGCTGCTAAGAAATCTGCACCCAAAAAAGCCGCAAAGAAATCACCAAAGAAAGCTGCAAAAAAATCTCCTGCTAGAAAAATAGCAAAGAAGGCTGCAAAGAAAACTGCACCAAAAAAAGGAGCGAAAAAAACGGCGAAAAGATCAGCACCTAAAAAAGGAGCAAAAAAATCTGTGAAGAAAGCTGCTCCAAAAAAATCAGTAAAAAAAGCAGTGAAGAAAGCTGCAGCAAAAAAAACAGCCAAGAAGGCTTCACCTAAAAAGGCTGTAAAAAAGGCAGCGACTAAGAAAGTTGCACCAAAGGCTGCACCGAAGAAAGCCGTAAAGAAATCCGCACCAAAAAAAGTAGCAAAAGCACCCGCTAAAAAAACAAGTACACCAAAACCAAAACCTGAGAATAATAATGAACCGGTTAAAGTTCCTGATTGGGTTAATAATCCGGTAGTAGAAGAGCCAGTTAGTGATGCACCTGTTGCAGAACCTACAGCAGATAATGAAGATCCGGCAAAGCCTGAATCGAACAGCTTCTAAAGAAATTGAAAAGCTCCTGATAAGGAGCTTTTTTATTTATAGTATATAATGATCTCTACCCTTCTGTTTTGTTGCCGTCCTGCAGCTGTTGTATTTGTTGCCCTGGGCTGTGATTCTCCGAATCCTATTGTCTCAATTATACTTTTGTTCAACCTGAATTTATCTCCCAGGTAGTTTTTTATTGTTACAGCCCTGTCTCCGGAAAGCTTCAGGTTGTAATCATCCGACCCAACATTATCGGTATGTCCTGCAATCAATAACTTGGTGAATGTGATTTCGCTGATCTTTCTTCCTAAGCTATCCAGCCTTGCTGCAAATGCAGGATTCAACCTGCTGCTATTGAAATGAAATAATACATCAGGAATGATGAGTGTATCCGTTTTCGGTGTTGTGTTAATCACCGGTGTTGTATCAACACCTGGTTTGTTGATGACAACCGTATCTCTTTTGGGTGGGATTGGAAGTAAAGAACTATCTATCGGAATGCTTTCAATAAATCTTCCGGGATGCCGTGGATTATTTCTATAAACCTGGTCTTTTACTGCTTCATATTCGGGACAAGATTGATGGGAGGGTTCTACCGGAATGAGTGAAACATCATCTATGTAATATTCTACTGTTTTTCGCTTTCGAGAACTTCGTTTTGCTTTAACCAAAGCTTTTTGCTGGAAGTTACCCATAGTTAAAAATCTTTCGCCTCCTTTTGCAGTGAAGGTGTGGTTCACCTGCATCCAGTATTTTTTTGTTCCTGAAATACTGTCTGGCAGAATAGTAACTGCTGGCCTTGCACTGTATAGTGAGTTTCTTCTTGAACCTGGCTCACCATTGCTCATCCATATATCAAGATAATCGAAATCAAATGTGGGAATGTATATTCTGAAACTGATCCTATATTTCGCTTTAGGCACAAGCGGACAAAACAATTTTGTATAAATATAATTACCAACACTGTAATCACTTCTTGGGTCACCCATCGCAATAATCTCGTAATGATTATTGTTCAATTCTACCGGAGACATTCTTGCATACCTTGGTAAAAAGAACCAAGCTTCAGGAGCACATTTTACCTGGTATTCCGTACATACATTCCTTTCTTCAAATCCAACATTTCCCACAAGACTTTGTGCTGTTGACAGAAGCGAAATTACACTGGCAAGAAAACAGAGTAGCATTTTAGCCATCATATAAATTTCAGGGTAAATCCTCAAACTTCCTGTAGAAAAAAGTCCTGCAATGCAGGACTTATACTTATCTAATAAATGATATACTTTATACGAGCATTCTCAATGGTTCTTCCAGTAAACCTTTCAGTGTTTGTAAAAATGCAGCTCCTGTTGCACCATCAACAACCCTGTGATCGCAGCTCAATGTTACTTTCATAACATTACCCGGAACAATATTGCCATTTTTCACTACCGGAACCTGTGAGATACCTCCGATAGCAAGAATGCATGCATCCGGTGGGTTAATGATAGCTGTGAATTCATCTATACCAAACATCCCGAGATTGGAGATGGTGAATGTGTTGCCTTCCCAATCTGAAGGTTGTAGTTTTTTATCTTTTGCTTTCTGTGCAAAGTCTTTTACTTCAACAGCAATCTGGCTCAAAGGTTTTGTATCGGCAAATCGTATTACTGGTACCAATAATCCCTCTTCTACTGCAACAGCAACACCAATATTTACATGATGATTTGTCCTGATCTTATCATCCAACCAACTGCTGTTAACCTTAGGATGTTGTTTTAATGATACTGCTACCGCTTTCAACACGATATCATTGAATGAAATTTTTACCGGGCTCACTTCGTTTATCTTGCCTCTTGCTGCCACCGCTGCATCCATATCAATACTCATGGTAAGATAAAAATGCGGTGCTGAGAATTTACTTTCGGCTAAACGTTTTGCAATTGTTTTTCTCATCTGCGAAACAGCCACTTCATCAAAGCTTTCCTGTCCTGCAGGTGCAGATGATTTTACAGTTTGCTGTGCACTATTCGCTGGTGACTGTAGCTGAGCAGATGGTTTATAATTTTCAATATCGGTCTTGGTGATTCTTCCATTATCGCCAGATCCCTTTACAAACTTCAGGTCAATTCCTTTTTCAGCAGCAAGTTTTTTTGCTAATGGAGAAGCGAATATTCGTCCTTCATTCACCACTTGCTGATCCTGGCTTGCTGAAGTTTGATTACTTACTGCAACTGCCGGAATATTTCCAGCATTTCCACCTTTTGAAACATCACCTTCAGCTTTTTGTTTATCATCAGTGTCTTGTGCTGTGGGTTGTTTTGCTGATGATGAATTGCTGATGCCTTTTACAATAGCGTCAATATCCAATCCTTCTTTACCAATAATGCAGAGGAGGTCATTCACTTGTATCTTTTCTCCGTCTTTAGCACCCTGGTATAACAGAATTCCATCTTTATAACTTTCCAGTTCCATGGTAGCCTTATCAGTTTCGATATCGGCTAACACTTCACCTTTTTTAACTGCATCACCTACTTTTTTGTGCCATGATGCTATCACACCTTCGGTCATCGTATCACTTAAACGAGGCATCAACACTACTTCTTCCATTGAAGCGTAATCTTTACTGGCAGTTGCTGGCTGGCTGTTGGTAGATTGGTCACTTCCTTGCTCAGCATTCTTTGTTCCTTGTTCCTTATTTTCTACTGGCTGCTGATTGCTTTCGGCTGACTGGCCACCTCCAGCATGTTTGGCAACTTCTGCACTTACATCTTCACCCTGTTTACCTATAATGGCCAATAGGTCATTCACCTGTAGTTTAGAACCGTTATCTCCACCTAAATGAAGTATATATCCTTCCTGGTAACTTTCCAGTTCCATGGTAGCTTTATCAGTTTCGATTTCCGCTAACAAATCACCTTTTTTTACAGGATCACCCACTTTTTTATGCCATGCAGCAATAACACCTTCGGTCATCGTATCACTTAAACGAGGCATTAAGATCACTTCAGCCATTTGCGATTTTTATTTATTGATTTTCGGCTGCTGAATATGCATATAACTTAGGTTGCGTCGCACCCTTGTGCTGTTACAATGCTATTCAGCTAAAATGAGCGCCGAAATTACAGCAAAAAAGCCCAATTGAACCATTTTGAGATCGGGTTATCTATTTAGCTAAAACTAACAGCTGTTTGTTTGTTTAAAGCTGTCCGTAAGAATGATGTAGCCAGCTATAGAAAAAATGCGTAAGTTTAATAGGCAGATGATTATTTTTACTTCAAAGCAATGATCCATGATATCTGAGATCTCAGAAGGTGTTGAAATTAGCGTGGAAACGTTTTACCAGCCGGAATACAGCAATCCGAAGCAGCATGAATACATGTTTGCTTACCGGATAATCATAGATAACCACAATAACTTTTCTATCCAGTTACTTAAAAGGCACTGGAATATTTTTGACAGTAATGGTGAATACCGTGAAGTTGATGGTGAAGGGGTAGTAGGTGAGCAGCCTGTGTTGAAACCAGGAGAACAATACCAATACGTAAGTGGATGTAATCTCAATACCGAAATGGGCAGAATGGTTGGCACTTACCAGATGGTGAATCAGAACAGCCAAAGAATCTTTGAAGTGAATATTCCGCCATTTGAATTGATCGTGCCTGCAAAATTCAATTAATATGAAACCGCTTCTTCTTATAATGACAGTAATCATTTCTTTTGATTGTTATGCCCAGGCTATTACAAAGGAGGAAGCAGTTGAAGTATATAATCAAGTTAAAAAAATCAAATCTTACGTTGAGCCCTGGGATGTAAACAAACATTTTTTTGTTGCACCCGATTCCCGAAAATTCAGAATAAGTTGTGGTTCTTCTAAAGCAAAAATGGGAGACCCATTAGTTTTAGTGGATGGAGTTTTGAAAGAAATGAGCATATTAAATAGTATTAACCCCCAAGACATAGAGTCAATAGAAATTTTGAAAGATAAACCAGCAATTGATAAATACGGAGACAAAGCAAAACATGGTGTTATTCTCATCACGATGAAGTGCAAAGAACAAAATGTGCCAGTGCTTTAACTCGGTTTGTATTTCGCTTCATCAAATATTTGTTTCGTGGGTGTTTTCATCAACTCATCTAAAGTTTTTCCTTCTTTCTCCATCCATTTTTTTACGATCTGCCATCCAACAAATTGCCCGATAAATCCCGGAGATGCAGGCCCCAAAGCTGTGGTGTTTGGGGAATCATTCATATAGTCTCTTGCAGTTGCAGGATCATTCTTGTATAAAAGATCGTTGGTGATAAAAAAGCCCCAGATGTTTGCTTCATTGGCATAAGCGCCTTCCAATTGTGCTTTTGTATAACCTGTTTTTAATGTGTCGTCAACTTCAGGCAATAACTGGTCAAGTACATACAATCTTCTGCCAACCTCTATCATTTGTTCGATCAATGGCTTTCCTGTTGTGCTGTTGCGGTAGACATTGTCGCTTAGATCGTCTACAATGTTTTTCATGCTGTTCACAGGAATGTATTCTCTTTCAAACCTGCGTGACACAAATGCGGGATATAATTGTTGTCCTGCTGCTGAATTGTAAATGGAATAATTCTTACCCATATACAATTGTAACCCAACAGCCAATGCATCAGAAGTAATTACGTTGCTGAAACTATTGATCGGCCCGATGAAAGTGATGAGTTTAGCTGGTGCCTGGTATTTAGGGAAATAGTGTTTGGTAAACTGCAATCCTCTTTTTACAAGAGCGGCTTCATTGTCAATATTGTTGAATATGAGTTTTGACGAATCATATAAAGAACGGTAGCTACTGAGAAAAAGCAGGATGTCTTTTTTTATGCTATCTGGATGTGAAGGCTGTGTAAGGATGTTGAAAATATAATCCTGCATAAAGGCTGGATACTTCTGGTTCAATTCATCTAAAGAAGCATCAAGGTCAGTTGTATCCAATGCAAAAAAATCCTGATCGAAGCGTTGTACCTGCAGATCTATTTTAATATGGCTTACATCAGGCGTTTTATCATCCTTACAACCATACAGAGTTGAGAGCAATAAAAAAGCGATAACGATCTTCTTCATCATGCAGAATTATTGAAAAAAATGTTATCGCTTTTACAAACTATTGTTTCATCACTTTTTCTGTGATGGTGCCTTCAGATGTAAATATCCTTAGATAATAAGTTCCGACAGGTAAATTCGGCAAATTAAACCTGTTGTTATTCAAAGCTCTTGTTGTAGCAACCACACGACCGTTATTATCGATCAATTGCACCTGTGTGATCCTGAGTTGAGTGTTGAGTTGCAGGTAATCTCTAAATGGATTAGGGCTTACAGAAATTCTTGTATTCTGCAGATCCTGCCATTTTAAACTTTCTATAGGACTATAGCTGAACTTTCCATCTTTATCTATCATCTTCAAACGATAATAGGTTGTGTTGGACGGAATATTTGTGATCCTACTCAGCAAATCTTTAAAGCTATAAGAATTACTATTCTGGTTCAATGCATTCACTCTTCCGATGGAAGTGAATTCAACACCTGTCCAGCTTCTTTGAATCTCAAAATGTGAAACATTGATTTCATTGGAAGTAACCCATTTCAACATCGCATCATTATTTTCTTTTGATGCGGAAAAGCTTATTAGCTTTAATGGCAACGGAGCATTAGCAGTGCCGGTAATTTCCACATCATCAATAACAGCACCTGCTGCGGTAACTCCACCATCAGTTTTAAATGCAAAGCGAAAAGCAACCTGGTTATTGCCGGCCAGGAATGATATATCGTAATTCTTTTTTGCGAATGACGTTTGATTAGAAGAAAAATAAGCTTCGAACTGTGGAAATGCAGTTGTGCCAGCAGTATTTGCAAAATTGTACCAGTTGAATGCTGTGTTAGTGCTTAATGGAGTCCAGTTTTTTCCTGTATCGAGGCTATATTCTATTCTGAACCCATCATAATCTGCTTCGAAAGCATATTTCGTATAGAAGCTGAAATTGTAACTACCCGATGCAGTTAAATTGTAAGAAGGGCCATATAAATAAGACTCACTATTGTTGGTGTAAACACTTGCATTCAAACCTGTGACCCATGCATCAGAGCCACTATTGGTTCCACTTTTCGCAGTGATTGCTGAGTTGCCTCTTTCCCATCCTGTTCCTGAAATCGTTTCAGCTGCAAAATGAAATTGGTTCACATCAAAATTGCCACCTTGAGCTGGAGTATATGGGGTGCCAATCATCGGCATTACGGTAATATTTTTTACAACTGTTGAACTACCTCCATTTACACTGAGCGTTACACTATAAGTTCCGGGTGTTGTATAACTTTTTACAGGATTCTGGGTTGTTGATGTATTGCCATCACCAAAATTCCAGCTGTATGAATTTGCATTCACAGAAGTATTGACGAACTGTAAAGCCCTGCCAGGATAAATGATCTGAGTGCTTGTAACAAACCCTGCTGAAGCAGGAGAAAAAGCACCGGTGTAGTATAAGCCACGTCCATGAGTAGCTGCAATAATTAGTTTATCTGAAGAACGGGTTTGCAACATATCAACTCTTACATTGGCAAGCCCATTGTTAGATGAACCCCAGTTAGTGGATGTTCCATTCAGGTTATCGGTTGACCAGACTCCCAATTCAGTTGCAATCAGTGCCTGGTCGTTATTAATTGGATTGAAGATGATCCACCTTACTGGCATATCCGGTAAATTTCCTTCAACACTCACCCAGTTATTTCCTCCATTTGTTGTTTCCCAGATACTGTTAGACCCATAATTACTAAACGTAACGAGGATATGATCATCATTTCCAGGTTGTACTTCAACACATGAAATATAGCCTGAAGGCATTGACGTAACAGCATTGATGGTTGTTGCCAATGGAGTAGCGGTATGTGCATCATCAACTCTTACCACGTTACCGTTACTGGTTCCAAAAAATACACGATTCGGTGTGTTGGGTGAAACCTTAACAGCTGAAACTGTTCCGTTCAATTCTGTGCAAGTGACTGTTGTGAATGTGTTACCCGTTTGAGGGTTCTCCCATCTTAAATATTGATTGCTGCTTCTCGCACAATACATTTTATTTCCAAGATCGTCATAGTCTGTTGGGTTGATAAATCTGCCGACATTGCCATGATTGGCACTCGAAAACGAGTTTCCGCCATTTGATGAACGGTAGTAATTATTGTACACATAACTGGTGAACTGGTATTGTGGCTGATCCTGGTCTATATGACAAAAAGCACCGTCACCACCTGTTACTTCTGTTGTGTTGTGTAATAATGGCTGAGTGAATCTGTGGCTTCCATTATCCTGTGCTCCTGCCAGGAAGTTAAAAGATCCTGCAGTTGGATTCATTGCACAGCCATAAAACTGCAGCGTATTATAGTTGGATGATTTGTTTACAATCGTAGGCACAAACTCACCACCATTTTCAGTTCTGAAAACGGCTCCGTCGTTAGTAAAATAAACGATGTTGCTGTTGCCGGGTGAAAAAACAATGTTGTGCTGGTCGGCATGCACTTCCTGGTAGCCAAAACCTCCATACCAATGTGCAATCTGTCCCCAACTACCTCCACCATCGCTGCTTTTAAAAAGGTCGATGCCTCCAACATAAAGGGTGAAAGGATCAGTAGGAGATACTTCTATCGTAAGATCATACCAGGCCTGGCCTCTTGAAAAATCTGCTGCAGTAATTCCTCCATCAGCATCATCGGGTTCAGTTTTAGAAACAAAAGTTAATCCTCCATCTGAGCTCTGTAAAATACCATGAACCGTATTGGCTAATTCAACTAATGCGTATATATAATTTGGGTTGGATTGTGGTGTAGCTATTTCAATTCTGTCAGCATTAATCGGTAATGAAAGAGCGGCACTCCAGGAAAGTCCACCATTGGTTGATTTATGAATGCTGCCATCCAAACCAGCACCTTCATTGCCTCTTAATGTTGCATAGATATCGCCGTTGCCGGCCTGCTCAATATCATAACTCACATTACTGTTGGCCCCGCCGATGCCTAAACCTGTACCTAATACTTTTGTAAAGCTTGTACCACCATTAGCTGATCTGAACACACCACTTTGTGTACACGAAAACAATACACCGGTGTTTGAAACAAGTATTTTTTGATTGTAATAAAAACTTGAGTTATTGGTTGATGTTAATTGATTCCAGCTAACTCCACCGTTGATACTTTTCCAGATACCCAATCCTCTTATTGCATCGCTGTTGCCGTAACCTTCACCTGTGGCAAAGTACATGATCTGTGGATTGGTTGGATCTTGTGCAACTGATGTTACTGCGAGATTTCCAAACAGATCGTTCACAGGTATCCAGTCAGGTTCGGCTGCTGTGATGTCTGTGGTCTTCCATAAACCACCACCTACACTTCCTGCCCAGACAGTTTTACGTGTAGGGTCATTCAGGTCAACCAGTAAGGCTCTTGTTCTGCCGCCGAAATTTTTTGGTCCCAAAGCAGTCCATTGTATGCCAGCGATCGGCTGATTGGTTCTTGCAGCTAAGGAAGCTTTTGCATAGTTGTATGCAGGAATCAATCTTTCGATAGGAACAGACCCAAGAGACAGGTCTTTCGTCATCTCAAATTCCTGTTCCCAGGCAAGTTCTATTCTGTCTCTCTTGGGAATTTTAGCGGTCCTGATGTCTGTATAATCCAGTTGAATGAAAAGATAAATAGCGGATGTAACAACAGCAACAGATGCCAGTAAAAGAGAAGCGCCGATAATTTTTTTTCGCATGATATAGATGTGCTATGTGTGTAGGGCATTCAAATTTAACCGAATTACTTAACAAAGGCCTGCCTTTTGATTTGTTTTTAAGGTTGAAAATGACCATTTAACGGGATTTCTACATTATATCTTTGTACTATGAAGATCGTATTAGCTCAGCAGAACTATCATATCGGAAATTTCGAACTGAATAGAGGTAAGATCATCAATGCAATAGAAAAAGCAAAAGAGGAAAAGGCTGATCTTATTGTCTTCAGCGAGTTGAGTGTTTGTGGTTATCCTCCAAGAGATTTTCTGGAGTTCCAGGATTTTATTGATAAATGTTATGAGTCAGTTGAGCAGATCATGCAGCATGCAGATACAATTGGTGTGCTGATCGGATCTCCTGCCCGAAACAAAGTGAAAGAAGGCAAAGACCTGTTTAATGCCGCTTTTCTGCTTTACGAAAAAAAGATCAGGGCCGAGGTTCATAAAACGTTGCTGCCAACTTATGATGTATTTGATGAGTACCGATATTTTGAACCAGCATCTGAATGGAACGTGGTGGAGTTTAAAGGAATGAAATTAGCCGTCACTATTTGTGAAGATATCTGGAACCTTGTTGATAACCCGATGTATCGTTATTCGCCAATGGACCAGTTGATTGAACAGAAGCCTGATATTATGATCAACCTGAGTGCATCTCCATTTGACTATACACATGCAGATGACAGGAAAGTGATCTGCAAGAATAATGTGCTGAAGTATAAAATTCCTTTGATCTATTGTAATGGAGTAGGCAGCCAGACAGAAATTGTTTTTGATGGAGGTTCTTTAGTGTTTGATAAAAATGGTAACATCTGCAAAACACTTCCATTGTTTGAGGAAGCATATCATACAGTAGAAATCAATGAGGATGGAAGCATTAAAGCAGCAATCGAAGAAGCTTTACATCATTTGCCATCATCAGACCTTGATCCAGTAAAGCTTCAGCCAAAGCTCAACATTGAAAAAGTTTACACTGCATTAATAACAGGCATCAGGGATTATTTTCAAAAGATGGGTTTTAAAAAAGCTATTATCGGTTCTTCGGGTGGAATTGATTCGGCTGTTACGCTTGCTTTGGCTTGTGAAGCATTGGGAAATGAAAATGTAAGAGCTATCCTGATGCCTTCACCGTATTCTACCGAACATTCTGTAAACGATGCAGTGCAGTTGAGCAAAAATCTGAACAATCCATACGATATTATTAAGATCAGTGACGTGTATGAATCATTTCTCTCAACACTCAAACCCATCTTCAAGGATCTTCCATTTTCTGTAGCAGAAGAGAATATACAAAGCCGAACAAGAGGAAATCTGCTGATGGCCATAGCCAATAAATTTGGTTATATCTTACTTAACACATCTAATAAAAGCGAACTGGCTACCGGATATGGAACGTTGTATGGTGATATGGCAGGAGGAATTGGTGTGTTAGGTGATTGCTATAAACTGCAGGTATATGAAATGGCTAAATACATTAACCGGGAAAAGGAAATAATACCGGCACATATCATTACAAAACCACCCAGTGCTGAGTTGCGGCCAAATCAAAAAGACAGCGACAGTTTGCCGGATTATGATGTGCTGGATAATATTTTATACCAATATATAGAAAGACGCTTAGGTCCGTCAGAGATTAAAGAGCAAGGTTTTGATGCAGCTGTAGTTGACAGAACATTGAAGCTGGTGAATACAAATGAGTACAAGCGAAACCAGTTCTGCCCAATCATCAGGATCAGTCCTAAAGCATTCGGTATTGGAAGAAGAGTACCGATCGTAGGTAAGTATCTTTCTTAGTTGGTTGAGTTTATATTTTTGCGGATGTAGTATTCGGAGAATCCTTCGAAAAGGATTTTTTGAATATCATAGAACGAAAGATTAAAAAATACACAAGGCCTATTAAAATTATAGTAAGTAAAGTCGAAAAATAATCCTGAAAAAATCCTTGTGCAATAAAATGGCAATCAATACAACCATTTGTGATTTCGTTTAGACATGCCAAGCAAATAATTAGGAAAATAACATATAAAGCAAGAAGAATGTCATACGTTTTTATAATCCATCTTAAATGAATATTGAATAAAAAAATCAGTATTGATGCAGCCTCAACAAATATCATGTAGTAATAAAATTTTTCTAAATGATATTTATTTATCAAAAACGAACTTGCATATTTGAAATACTTTCTTTCAAAACCGTTTAGATGATTGTATAGTAAAGCTATAAATACGACTATGAAAAATATTCGTAAAATCTTATATATTAATGAGTCATTCAATGAAAGAGGCTTTTTTTATTTCTGCTTCACTATCTAAAAAATATAAGCTATGATCAACGTATTCTAAATCTAATATTAATCGCTTTTTATCCGAAAGTTTAATCTTTATAGAAAACAAATATTTAAATTCAGATTTACTATAAACATCAACAATTTGTGCATTGTATTTTGAATTATCAATTATAGAAGTTGTAAGTATAAACAAATATTTTATGGAAGTCGTGGCTGCATTTTGTAGTATGTCGCTACCATTTATAGATTCACAAGTAAACATTGAACCGCCATTAGGCATTTTTGTTTCTATTGAATTAAGTTCTACCCGTTCTCTAACATCAATGGTCTTAATCGATTTAGCTTTTGCATCTTTTTTATTGATGATAAAGAATTGTGATAATCTATATGGCAGAAAAATAAAGTTTAATTTGTCATAATCAAGTAGAGCCCCTTCCATATAATTTAAAGCACACATTGAATCTATATTTTTTAAAAACGGATAGAGAAGTTGATTGACATTGCAAATAAAATCTGAGTTTCTTTTGTCCCTTATTAAATATGGAGTTTTAAAGTTTGACAGTTCGTTACCATAGAATAAATGATTATTGATAAGTAAAACATTGTCATCGGAAGAATCAATGGAAATAATTTTATCTAGGGTAGTGCCATTTAAAAGGTAAAAACAATTATTTTTTTCTCCATACATTATTATTGAATCCTGAATCTGAAATATATTCCACGCTTCATTAGATTGAATACTATGCGACTTGGTTGAAGTGGATATGGCTGATAATATTGAGAATTGATCTTCTGTAATGATGAATAATTCAGTTAAAGATCTATCCAATCGAAAAGCTTTAGGAGAAATAGTTACTAATATCGGGTCTAATACTTTCGTAAAGTTTCTTTTAGCGAGAGAGTTTTGATTAGATTTTGGCGAATATGACTTTATTAAAATTATCCCAATTCCTGCGACAATGCAGATTATTAGAATGATTAAATATGGCTGATATTTTTTTATTTTCATAATAGAAAGGTCGTCTATTGAGACGACCTAATTTACGACGCACTAATAACAACATCTTTAGAACCTTGTCTTTTCCATCCTGAGTAAGAGGTAATATGATTACCATCAACTATCATAACTCGACATCTTACACCTTTCCCCGGACATATATCTACTATCGTTCCATTCGTTTCACCTTCAGCCGTTAGTCCAGGTATAGAATTTTCAGCGAAATCTCCTTCCTCAATATCATAACTCAATTCTTCTGCAGCAATATAAGCTTCATCTTCCGAATCTGCACCTTGTACAAGAATTACATTTTCCGTCAATTTTCGAGTTTCTTCATGCTTGAATGACAGGGAAATAATTCCTATCAGCATTAGGATTAAAAGAATTTTTTTCATGTGTTTAGTTTTATAAATTACCGAATTAAGCCGGCTTTTGTATATCAATGAATCTTAATAAATCATTTACCCTAATTGATTTATTTGATATGCTTTTTCAGCTATTAATTGATAATGCGAGCCAACTTATTGACGTATCAAATATAGAATCCCCCCCCCCCCTATTGAGAATACTCAAAAAGGATTATAGCGTAGCATAATCAGTCTAAGTTTACCTAATACTGGTTAGATTTTTGTGAGATATTGATTGAACTATGAAAAAATTCTATCAAAATCACAAACTGGCAACCGTTCTTGTTACGCTTTACCTTGTTGTTTACACTGTATTGCATCAATCCGGAGCATCGTTAACGCTGCTTAGTGTAATGTTTGTTGCTTCGCCATTTCTTGTTATTTGGATGGCATATACTATTTTAAAACATGCTTCTTACAACGGTCGTGAACTAAGTGATGATGAAGAATGGGGTTACCAGGATAAGAATAAAGATGAGCTGGGCGTTTTTTAATAATGCAATGGAGGTTGATGATTTAGGGTATCAAAACCTGCCGCAGTTCTCTGATTGAATTCCGTCAATCGTGAATGATCATCAGTGGCAAATGGCTGTGAAATGCAAGTGATTTGGTATGGCTTTTCCTGAATAATCCTTCAAACAACCCGTGTTTTTTTGGAATGGTGATGATGAGGTCGATATCATTATTGTCCGCAAAATGATTGATCGCTTCGGTAAAATGTGTATCGTGAATAAAATGATAGGTTGGTTCGTATCCCTGGAACAAAGTATCTAACAACAGACTTTCGAAAGCTTCATCAGGTTTCGTAGGCTTCTCAGAAACATTTAGAATATGCAGCTTTGCTTTGGTAAGGTCAAGCAGGTTTTTAATAGAATGCACCGGCATCGTATCAACCACTTTCCTGAAATCACAGGCAAGCACTATTTGCTGAATTTTTTCATACATCGCTTTTTTGGGTACAATGAAGACTGGCACAGTAACATGTTTTGCAACGCTGATGGTATTACTTCCGATTAATACTTCTTCCATCTTACTTCCACCCGTAATTCCCATTACAATCACGTCTATTTCTTCTTCTTTACACAGATCTTCAACACCACCGGTTAAGGTTTGAAATTCGCTTTTTGTTTCGAATAACATCGGCCTGTTGCATGATGCCTGTAACATAGAGCGGAATTTCTGTAGTCCCTCTTCACTTGTTTTTTTAAGAATATCTATATCGAACAATTGCACTGCAGGCATTGAAGGATCTGCAGCCATTGGTGCCTGGTAAGCATTGTAAAGAATGATCTTCTGAATTCCAAGATCACAAGCAAGTGATACTGCATAACGACCAGCGTTCATAGCATTGTCAGAGAAATCGGTTGGAACCAGGATGCTATTCATAGATTTTGTTTATACCTAAAGGTAGTCAAGGTAATTTATGAAACCGATGATTTTGATCACGGGAATAACAAGCATTAGAAATTTTCTATGATGCCGGCTATTCCTTGTCCACCACCAACACAAGCAGTAACAAGTCCGTATTTTTTGTTCAATCGTTTCATATCACTTAAAAGCTGGATAGTAAGTTTGCAACCAGTACATCCTAAAGGATGACCAAGAGCTATTGCTCCACCATTGATATTTACAATATTTGGATCAATGCCTAATTCTCTTATCACTGCAATGGACTGAGATGCGAAAGCTTCATTCAACTCAACAAGATCTATCTGGCTTAAACTCATGTTTGCCTGCTTCAACACTTTTGGTACAGCAGCAACAGGTCCGATACCCATTATTCTCGGGTGAACACCAGCACTAACACAATTAACCAGCCTGCCGATCGGTTTTAATCCCAGTTCTTTCACCATCTTCTCACTCATTACGATCACAAAAGCAGCACCATCACTTGTTTGAGATGAATTACCTGCAGTTACTGTTCCTTTAGCAGAAAATGCAGGTTTCAACTTCGCCAATCCTTCTATTGAGGTATCTGCTCTCACTCCTTCATCCGTATCAACCGTATATTTTTTTACTTTCTTTTTTCCTTTTTCATCCAGGTAAGTCTGTTCAACTTCTATTGGAAGAATACCTGGTTTGAAATATCCATTATCGATTGCTGTCTTTGCTTTTTGATGAGAAGCTAAAGCAAACTGATCCTGATCTTCCCTGCTCACATTAAATTCTTTAGCAACTGCTTCTGCTGTAAGACCCATGCTTAAATAATAATCAGGTTCCTCTTTCGCTATGGAATACGCCGGAACAGTTTTCCATCCTGCAGTTGGAACCAGGCTCATGCTTTCTGTTCCACCGGCAACAATACATTCGGCCATGCCCATCCTGATCTTGGCTGTGGCAAGTGCAATAGTTTCTAATCCACTTGCACAATATCTATTCACCGTCATCCCGGGGATTTCAATTCCTAAAGCTCGTGCTGCAATAATTCTTCCTACCTGTAAACCCTGTTCGGCTTCAGGCACTGCATTACCAACGATCACATCATCCACTCTTTTTGCATCCAGCTGAGGTACAGATGCCATCAGACCTTTTATCACGTCAATAGCAAGATCATCTGGCCTTGTAAACCTGAAACTTCCTTTTTTGGCTTTTCCTACTGCAGTTCGGTAACCTGCAACTATATAAGCATCCTGCATATTTATCATTTGAGTAAACCAAATATACAAAAAGGTTGTTTATGCAACTAAGAGTCGGACAAAGCCCAAATTTTACCACTCATCAAATAAGGGAGGAAACTTAATGGTATTTGTCATGAAAATGTCACCGAATATGAGATTTTTGTGGTATCTATTAAAACCACAACAATGAGAAGGCTACTTTACCTGATGCTGTTCAGTATACTGAGCTATGCTGTCAGTGCACAATCCATTAAAGGATCAATACTGGATACTGAAGATAAACCACTGGCCAGTGCAACAGTTTCTATACTACGTTTAAAGGATTCTACAATCGCAAAATTTGGAATTACTGATAAAGAGGGGAAATTTTCTATTGGTGGAATTCCACAGGGCAAATATTTGTTGAGTGCTTCGTATGTAGGTCATGTAACCAGTTATTCGCCTTCATTTGAAGTTGGTGAGACTGATGTCAATTTGCCAGCAATCAAATTAGCAAAAGGAGGAGATCTTAAAGAAGTAACGGTTACTGCACAAAAGCAATTGGTAGAAGTGAAAGCCGATAAGACAGTTTTCAATGTAGAAGGAACCATCAATGCTGTTGGCCAGGATGTGCTTGAGTTATTGAGAAAGGCACCTGGTGTACAGGTTGACAGAGACGACAACATCAGCATCAGCGGAAAAAACGGTGTGCAGGTTTTTATTGATGGAAAGCCATCTCCACTTGCCGGAAAAGACCTGAGTGAGTATCTTAAAACGCTTCAATCTGCACAGGTTGAAGCTATCGAGATCATTACCAATCCCTCGGCGAAATATGAAGCTGCAGGTAATGCAGGCATTATCAATATTCGTTTGAAAAGGAATAAAAGTCTTGGAACGAATGGTTCGGTAAATGCGGGATATGGTATTGGAATTTATTCGAAGTATAATACAGGTATTGCATTAAATCATAGAAACCAGTCATGGAACTTTTTTGGTAATTACAATTACAATAAGGGAATGAGCGAAGGCCCTTTTAATCTTTATCGTGAGGTGGCCGATAGCATCTTTGATCAACGCTCAAAGAACATCAACAAAATTCAAAGTAACAATTTCAAATTCGGAGCAGATTATTTTATTAATCGCTTCAATACTATTGGCGTAATGGTGAGTGGTGTCAGGGCCGATCCAAGAAGCAACAACAACAGCCATACAATGATCAGTTACCTCCCTACCAAGGCTGGGGTAAAACAATTGCGAGCCAATAATCGGAACATCAGCGAAAGAGATAACACTATTTATAATATCAATTACAAGCACACAGATACTTTGGGAAGAGATCTCAACATCGATTTTGATTATTCGAACTATGACATCTTAACTGATCAACTACTTACGAACATTTACCTGAATGCAAATGCAACTGTTGAAACCAATCGTGAGATCAACAACATGATATCTCCAACAGACATTAAAATCTATTCTGGAAAAATTGACTATGAGCAGAACATCAATAAAGGCCGTTTTGGTATCGGTGGTAAAGTGTCGATCATCAGAACAGACAATGATTTCCAGATGTATAATGTGGTAGGTTCTGCAAAAGATCTCGATAAAGACAAGAGCAACCGTTTCCGTTATAACGAAAACATCAATGCAGGTTACCTCAACTATAACAAACAACTGAAAGGATGGATGTACCAGGTTGGTGTTCGTGTTGAAAATACAGTTACAGAAGGAAGATCAACTGGATTGAAGTTCAATGGAACATCGTATGTTCCTTATGATTCATCCTTCAAAAGAAATTATACGAATCTTTTTCCAAGTGCTGCTATTACGTTCAACAAAAATCCAATGAAGCAGTGGAGCCTTTCTTATAGTCGTAGGATTGACAGGCCTGCTTACCAGGATCTGAATCCTTTTGAATTCAAGCTGGATGCTTATACTTACATGAAGGGAAATACCACCTTAACACCGCAATTCACTCATTCGTTCAGCCTCACCAATATTTACAAATACAAACTAACCACAAGCTTAACCTATAGCCATACCGAAGATGTATTTGCACAGGTTCCTGATGTGATCGAGACTTCAAAGAGTTTTCTTACAAAAAAGAATCTTGCAACACAGGAGAATATTGGTTTGAACATCAGTTTTCCTTTCCAGTACAGAGCGTATAGTTTGTTCACGAATGTGAATGCATATTACTCACATTACGAAGCGAACCTTGGACCAAATCGTGTAGTGAACCAGGATGTTTTTTCTTATCGTGTATATGCACAAAATAGTTACAAGCTCAGCAAAACCGTTACTGCAGAGTTGAGTGGATGGATCAATGGTCCTTCATTATGGGGTGGATTGTTTAAAACAAAACTCATGGGACAAATGGATGCCGGTCTGCAGAAATCAATCTTAAAAGGAAAAGGAACATTGCGTTTTGCATTGAGCGATGTTTTCAAAACCTTCAAGTTTGATAGCGAAGCATTTTATGCCAACCAGCTAACAAGAGCTTCGGGCTATGGAGAAACACGTGTGTTCCGAATCAACTTCAGCTATCGTTTTGGTAACAACCAGGTGAAGGCTGCACGAAATAGAAAAACAGCTGCTGAAGAAGAAAATAGCCGTACAAGTGGTGGTGGTGGAATAGGAGGAAATTAATTGAGCAAGCGGAAGTACATGTGGCATCTTCGTTGTGTCACTCACTTCAGCGTTCTGAATTTACCTGAACAGCTCAGCCGAAATACCATCAGCAAGTAGTTTGCCTTTGTTCGTTAATATTAAATAATCATTCGATGCTGTCAGTGATCCTTCTTCAAGGAAAATGGCAGCATCTTTTTTTATGGCATCAGCCAAAATATCATTCCATTTTGAAGCAATATTGCTTAATGACAAACCTTCCATTGTTCTCAGGCTGATCATAATATATTCATTCAGCTTTTGTGTTTCTGTAAGCTTCTCCTTTTCTGCGGGAATTAAATTTTGCTCCATACTTTTTAAGTACAAAGCATTGTTGCTGATGTTCCATTCTCTTTCACTCCCATTAAATGAATGAGCTGAAGGTCCGAGGCCTAAATAAGGTTTGCCCTGCCAGTAACTGCTATTATGTTTACTGCGAAACCCGGGCTTTGCAAAATTGGAAATCTCGTAATGCTCATAGCCGGCATCTTTTGTCCATTGCATCAGCAATTCAAAATGCCTGGCCTGTTTTTCAGCATCAACGTTTTCTTTTTTCTTCTGCTGAATCATTTTGTCGAGTGCAGTTTTTGGCTCAACAGTCAATGCATAACAGGAGAGATGCGGAATATTTAATCCAATTGCTTTCTCAACATTTTTTTTCCATTTTTCATCGGTCAGAGTTGGAGTACCATAAATAAGATCAATGGTTATATTATCAAACTGCTTCACTGCCAACTGCAGACTGCTTATTGCCTGTTCAGCATTATGAGCCCTGTTCATCCACACAAGATCTTCTTCAAAAAAAGATTGTATTCCGATGCTTAACCTGGTAATGCCAATGGACTTCCAATGCAACAATTTCTCTTCTGTAATATCATCCGGATTTGCCTCCAACGTTACTTCTGCCTCCTTTGAAATAACGAAGAGCTTTCGGAGATTATCCATCATCCATCGTCCATCGTCTATGGTCATCAGGGAAGGTGTTCCTCCTCCAAAATATATCGTCTGCACTTCCTCTTTCAAATAATCTTTCCTCAGTTCTGCTTCTTTTACAATTGCCTTAACCATTTCAGAAATATTTGAAGCCGAGGTGGAAAAATGAAAATTGCAGTAGTGACAGGCCTTCCTGCAAAACGGAATATGAATGTAAATGCCTGCCATGTAAGAAAATGGATTATACTTGTTTTAGAAAGATGGCAAAATTAGCAATATACAGGCTGATAGTGATAATGATTGGCAGTTTACTAACAATCAATGCTGATGCACAAATACAATTAAGAATAGAGCCTGTTGCAAATGAAGTACAATCTCAGGTAAATGGTGTGCCATTCAAAAATAGTTTCAAATCAAGGCAAGAGCTGTTTGGATATTTGCAACAACTTCCTGTTATTCTGCAATCAAAAGGATATTTATCAGCTTCGATTGACAGCATTGCAGAGAAAGATAGTTTGATCATTGCATTTCTTCATCTCGGAAAACAGTATCAGTGGAAAGAGGTAAGGATCAATCCGGAATATCAGCAGTTGTTGAACGATCTTGGATTTAACACCAGCATTTTTAAAATTGCCGATGCAACTACCATCTCGTCCCTACCAACCAGGGTCATTGATCACTACCAAAACAATGGACATCCATTTGCAAAAGTAAAATGGGACAGTGTTCAGTTGATCGATGAGCAAATCAATGCAAAGCTTTTTATTGATAAAGGCCATTTATACAAAATGGATAGCATTAGTCTCCACGGCTCAGCAAAATTATCAAAGCATTTTCTTGAACGTTATCTTGGTTTACCGGAGGATGGAATTTACAAAAGGGATGTGCTTGATGATATTGACCAGAAGCTTGCCGAGCTTCAATATATACAGCAGTCTAAGCCATGGAATGTTACCATGCAGCCAACTGGTTATGTGCTCAATTTTTATTTTGAACCCAAACGAAGTAACCAGGTAGATGCACTTATTGGTTTTCTTCCTTCGAACCAACAGAACGGTGGGAAATTATTATTAACAGTAGATGCAAATCTTTTGTTTCGTAATGCTTTTGGAACCGGTGAAACCATTGATTTCAGCTGGGAACAAATTCAACCTCGTTCACCAAGACTGCATCTTATTTACCAGCAGCCTTATATTTTCAAGTCGAGGTTTGGATTAGATCTTGCATTTCAACTTTATAAAAAGGACTCGTCGTTTTTAAATGTGTTTGGAAATATCGGCTTGGAATATAGTCTCGGTAGCTACCAATCAGCAAAAGTTATACTTCAAACTCAAGGAACCAACCTGCTGGACGTAGATACCAACAGTATTCGTTTCAGTAAACGGTTACCCGATATCATCGACCTCAATAACGTTAATATAGGTATTGAGTATGCATACAATAAAACCAACTATCGTTTCAACCCAAGAAATGGAATAGAATTTTCATTGAGTGCAATCGCAGGAAAGAAAACAATCAGGCGAAATAATGCCATCTCCAGTATCAAGGACGGCAGCTTTAATTATAATACTTTGTACGATTCTCTTGAATTGGATAGCTACCAGTTAAGATTCCGGGTGAATGCAGCGAAATATTTTCCGATTGCAAAACAGGCTGTGCTGAAAACTGCTTTGCAGGCAGGGTTACTGCAGACACCCAATTACTTTCGCAATGAAATGTTCCAGGTTGGTGGTTACAGGCTTTTGCGAGGTTTTGATGAGGAAAGTATTTTTGCCAATCGTTTTGCCGTTGCTACCATAGAATATCGCTACCTCGTTGGGTTAAACTCATACTTCTTCGGTTTTACTGACCTTGGTTACACCAATTCAAAAAACCAACAAACAGCTGTTTCTCATACTTATTTTGGAATAGGTGGAGGTATGGCTTTTGAAACAAAGCAGGGCATTTTCAACATCAGTTATGCTGTAGGCAAACGAAACGATCTGCGATTTGATCTGCGACAATCCAAAATTCATTTCGGCTACACCAGCTTTTTTTAATTCACTACCATCTGCTTACTTATTTTTGTGGCCGATGACCTGGAAACGGATTCTTTTTCTCTTAATGATCCTGATGTTTGCTGCAGACCTTACTGCACAAACTGATACCGCTACCCGTCAAACCGATACTTCAAACCGAAGAGTAGGAAACGATACATCCAACAGACGAAGAGACACCACTAATAGACGAAGAGATTCTGTAAGGCCGGTAACACCAAGACCGCCAATACCAAGACCAGAACCACGGCCGGTAATAGATACTAGTGCAACAGATACAAATACCACAACAATAGACACTCTTCCACGAGATTCAATTGCAATCGTTGTTCCTGAAGTTGTGTTTAAAGATACCAGCACCTATTATGCGTATTATCGTCATCCCAATCTGGGTTTTGATAAAATACCAGTGTACATGTTGATGAAGGCAAGAACAGCTGAATCTAAAGACACGGTGTTTTATTTGCTTGTTGGGCTACTATTCTTTGTTGCATTTATAAGGTTGCTGTTCCCAAAATATTTTCAGAATACGTTCAGGTTATTCTTTCAAACGAGTTTCAGGCAAAAGCAGACCCGTGACCAGCTTTTACAGCAGAGTGTTGGATCGTTATTGCTGAATATCTTATTTTTCTTCAGCGGTGCCTGTTACTTAACATTGGTGCTGGAATATTATGACTCCTCCGTTTTTCCGTTCTGGAAACTGCTTTTGTATAGCCTTATTTTATTGGCGGTATTGTACATCGGCAAGTTTATTTTCCTGCGTTTTGCAGGATGGGTCTTCAATGCAAAAGAAGGAGCAGAGACCTACATATTTATTGTTTTTCTAATTAATAAGATCATCGGTGTAATGCTGATACCGTTTATACTGGTGATTGCTTTTGCACAATCGTCCTTGGCAGATGCAGCAATAACAGCTTCAGTAATCTTACTCATCATGTTGTTCGTTTATCGCTATTTTGTTTCATTAAAAAGTTTTCGCAGAGACTTGCATATCAGTCCTTTTCATTTTTTCCTCTACCTTTGCGGCGTTGAAATTGTACCGCTGCTCGTTATTGGTAAGGTCGTTTTCAACTATATCGACGGAAGATTTTAAATTTGTACCAACCTTAGATCAACAGCATGGCGAAAATCGGTTCAAAGAATTCGACTGTAAAAGCAGTTAAAAAGCTTCTCATTTCACAGCCAAAACCTGAGAGCGAAAAATCACCGTATTTCGATCTGGCAAAAAAATACGACGTAGAACTCGTTTTTCACCCCTTTATCAAATTAGAACCAATCGTTGCAAGGGAATTCCGTAAGCAGAAGATAGATATCATGCAATATTCTGCAGTGATCTTCACCAGCAGGAATGCTATCGATCACTTCTTTCGTATGTGCGATGAAATGAAGATCACCATTGGACAGGACACCAAATATTTCTGCATTACCGAAGCTGTAGCATTATATCTCCAGAAGTTCATCCTTTACAGAAAGCGTAAAGTTTTTTATGGTGCCGACGGAACCAATAAAAGCTTGTTTGACGTGATTAATAAGCATAAAGAGAACGAAAGGTTTCTTTATGTATGCAGCGAGAATCAACAGGATAACGAGATCGTTGGCTGGTTAAAATCGCACAATTGCGAATTTGAACTGGCATTTATGTACAGAACGGTGAGCAACGATATTAAAGTAGTAATGCCTAAAGAAGATTATTTTGATGTGATCTGTTTCTTTACGCCAAGTGGCATCAAAAGCTTGTATGATAATTTCCCAAAATTCAAGCAGAATGGAATTTATGTAGGCACATTTGGCGGAAATACAACAAAGGCCGCTGAGGAGGCTGGACTAAATCTAAATATTAAAGCACCAGCTCCACAAGCTCCAAGCATGGCTGCTGCATTGGATAAATTTCTTGCTGAACACAAAAAGTAAACTTCATTTTCTATATTGAAATGCCTCTGCAACTGTAGAGGCATTTTCTTTGCAACAATCATTATTATTTAGCAAGCTTTGTATCGCTTTTGATCTTCGTTGTGTCACTCTCTTCAAGGGTTGAAGCTTTGTGCAACAACTTCAATAAAACGTGAGTCTTTCGGAGGGATGTTGAATAAAGATCTGAACGTACAAGTGAGTGACACAACCGAAGCTTCATAGTAGCAATATCGCCGACTCAATTAAAAAAAATGACTAAACACATCAATCGTCTCATCAGTGAAACCAGTCCGTACCTTCTACAACATGCTCATAACCCGGTTGACTGGTATCCATGGGGTGATGAAGCTTTAGAAAAAGCAAAAACAGAAGACAAACCGATCCTGGTAAGCATCGGTTATGCTGCCTGCCATTGGTGTCATGTGATGGAAAGAGAAAGTTTTGAAGATGAAACAACGGCAGCAATTATGAATGAGCATTTCATCAACATAAAAATAGATCGTGAGGAAAGGCCGGATCTGGATCACGTTTATATGGATGCTGTGCAGGCAATGGCTGGAAGTGGTGGCTGGCCTTTGAACGTTTTTCTGATGCCTGGGGGCAAACCTTTTTATGGAGGTACATACTTTCCTCCCAAAAGAGCTTTCAATCGTCCGAGCTGGCAGGAAATATTATTGAGTGTGCATGATGCTTATACTAACCGGAAACATGAACTGGAATCACAAGCAGAGAACCTTACTGCACATCTTACACAGGCAAATTCTTTCGGAACATCTGTGTCAAAAGATCAGTTTACAGAAGCTGATTTAACATTAATGGCTTCGAATATTTTAAAACAAGCTGATACAATTCATGGTGGTTTTGGAGCAGCACCAAAGTTCCCTCAAACCTTTACCATTCAATATTTGTTGCGGCATTATTACTTCACAAAAGATGCAGCAAGTCTGAACCAGGCCTTACTGAGTTTGGATAAGATGATCGATGGTGGGATTTATGACCAGCTAGGTGGAGGTTTTGCCAGGTACAGCACTGATGCAGAATGGCTGGCACCTCATTTTGAGAAGATGCTGTACGATAATGCATTGTTAGTGATGACAATGGCTGAAGCATATCAACTGACTAACAATGAATTGTACAAAGAGACCATTGGGCATGCCCTTGAATTTATTGAAAGGGAATTGATGAGTACCGAAAATGGATTTTATAGTGCCCTGGATGCTGACAGTGAGGGGGTTGAGGGAAAATTTTATACCTGGTCGAAAGATGAAATTGATGATATCTTAGGAAATGATAGTGAACTATTTAAGCAGTTCTATGATGTGTCGGAACAAGGAAACTGGGAACATACGAATATATTAAGAGTGATGATGCCTGCAGAACAGTTTGCAACTGAAAAAAGTATTAACCTCCTTGTTTTAAGGGAAAAGCTCAAAGCCAATAGGGAAAAGCTTCTAACAGAAAGAGAACGAAGGATCAGGCCTTTGCTGGATGATAAGATCCTCCTTGGCTGGAATGCACTAATGAATATTGCTTATTGCAAAGCTTTTGCTGCAACTGCCAACGAACATTACAGGCAAATTGCCATAGAAAATATGAAATTCCTTGAGGGGAAGCTGTTTGTAAATGGTAAATGGCATCACACGTTCAAAACGGAAGCAAGAATTCCTGCATTTCTAGACGACCTGGCTTACCTGGCTCAGGCTTATATTCATCTCCAGGAGATCACTGGCGATGGAAATTACCTGTTGAAAGCAAAGCAATTGGTGGAACAGGTCATCTCAGCATACAGCGATGAATCTCAAACGATGTTCTATTATACTAGGGAAGGCCAGCCAGATATCATCGTCCGCAAAAAAGAAATTTACGATGGAGCTGTTCCATCTGGTAACGCAGTTATGGCTATCGTGTTGAGTTACCTGGCGAAAGTATTTGACCTGCCTGATTGGGAAGAAAGAACAGTTTCAATGGCAAATTCGCTACGTCCACTGGTAACGAAATATCCCACTTCATTCGGTTTATGGGCTCAACAGGCTCAAATCCAGGTGAATGGTATTAATGAAATTGCCGTCACAGGAAAGGAATCGGCCGGGTACCTGTTAGAAGTACTGAAGCTGTATGTTCCAAACAAGGTGTTGCAATCCTCAACAATAGATGATGAAAATTTCCCCTTATTGAAAGGAAGAGTATCCGGGGAAACACTAATACATCTTTGTAAAAATTATATTTGTTTGCTTCCATTTGCTTCTGTGGATGACTTGAAAAAGGCCTTGATAGATGCACAAACCAGTAAGCCTTAAGGCGTTTTAGTACTCCTTTAACACAATAAAAAAAACATGCTGTCGTTTTCCATTACCGGTCTTTTTTTAAGGAGAAGACTAATCCTTAAAATACGGTCTGGAATTGGTTGATTGAATTATATCATTATATTTGTCCACTACCTCAATCTTAGATTAAAAGGAATGAAACGCCAACTGATCGCTGTATTAGCCTTGACTACTCTGGTATTTGGAATAACCAGTTGTAACAAGAAGGGAAAATCGAAGGGCTTACCTGATAATGGACAATTAGTAGGTGCAAGCCCGAGCACAAAGAAGAGTATGGGAAAACCGCTTGGAATGGTATATATACCACCAGGAACTTTTCACATGGGGCCAAGTGATGAAGATGTAAACTACAATTTCACGGCTCGTAATAAGCAAGTTTCCATTAATGGTTTCTGGATGGATGCTACCGAGATCACTAACAATGAATATCGCCAGTTTGTATGGTGGGTTAGAGATTCTTTGGCTGCCATGGCATTGAACTATTTTAAAGCCGGACCAAATGGTGACACTGCAGTTGACTGGAAGAAAATGCAGACTGTTAAGTACAGTGATCCTAAAGTGCTGGAAGGCATTGCCGATAAACTTATCTTAAGTGTTGGTGATCGTTTAAAAGGCAAAATGGAACTCGATCCTCAAAAAGTTATTTACCACATCGAATATTTTGATCTGAAGGAAGCTGCAAAAGTGGAGAACAAACGCAAACCACGCAGCACTTATATCGTGAGATATGATGAGAAGATCTATCCTGATACTTTGGTATGGATGAGAGACTGGTCATATTCTTACAATGATCCGATGACTAAAAAATATTTCGCTCACCCAAGCTTTGGTAATTATCCTGTAGTGGGTGTAAGCTGGAAACAAGCGATGGCCTTTGCTCATTGGAGAAGCCATTATTTAAACAGCTTTCTCGAAAGAAAGAAATATGCAGTGGAAAGTGATTTCCGTTTGCCAACAGAGGCTGAGTGGGAATATGCTGCAAGAGGTGGCCGTCAGCAATCAATGTATCCATGGGGTAATTATTACCTGAGAAATAAGAAAGGTTGTTTACTGGCCAACTTCAAACCGGGCCGTGGTAACTATCCGGAAGATGGTGGATTCTATACAGTGCGGGCCGATGCTTATTGGCCAAACGACTGGGGCCTTTACAACATGGCCGGTAACGTAGCAGAGTGGACTTCTTCTTACTATTATGAAGGTTCTTATAACTTCCAACACGATATGAACCCTGATGTACGTATCAATGCCAAAAGCGATGAATACGATGCCGAAGGTAATTTAGTGGCAAGAGGAGATTATCCACGTATGCAGCGGAAAGTTGTTCGTGGCGGAAGCTGGAAAGATGTGGCTTACTTCCTACAGACAGGTACAAGAGCATTCGAATACCAGGATACTGCTAAATCATACATCGGATTTCGTTGTGTGATAGACCTTCCTGCACAAATGAGAAAAAGATAATCACCCCGAAAAGTTTATTAGTATAAGTATATCTCTAGAAAATTTTACTGAATTAAGCAGGGGAATCATACCTTCCCCTCTTAGTCTTTTTAGCTATAACATCAAAACTGAAAAAAATTAAAAAAACCGTTTTATGGCAGTTGCAATTCCATCAAAAGTTAGTAAAGTAGTAGATATTTTTGTATCACTGGGAGCAGCAGTGGTAATTGTTGGTGCATTGTTTAAATTAATGCACTGGAAAGGTGCTGACATAATGCTCATCGTGGGTCTGGGTACCGAAGCTGTGATATTTACTATATATGGAGCTCTATATTTATATTTTCCTGCTGTAACCGATCCTTCTATGGATGAAGTTGTAGTACACGAAAAAAAGAAAGACAAAGGTAACCCTGCTTTAAGAACGATGGAAAAAATGCTGGAAGAAGCTGAAATTACGCCTGCCAGTCTTTCTAAGCTAAGCGCAGGTTTCCAAAAACTTACTACAAGTGTTGATGGTATTGCTGATGTGAGTGGTGCAGTTTCTGCAACTAGTGATTACACAGCAAAAACTAAAGAAGCTGCTGCAGCTTTGGGTACTGTTAAAGATGCTTATGTAAATGCTGCTGCTTCAATGCAGGTATTTAATGGTGCTTCTGAAACAACCAAGCAATTCCACGAGCAGGTACAGGTAATGACAAAGAACTTGTCTTCTCTGAATACTATTTATGAAATGGAATTGCAGGAAAGCAACAACCACCTGAAAGCGTTGAATGCTTTTTATGGTAAACTTAACCAGGCAGCAACTGCTATGGGTGCTACTGCAGAAGATGCTGAAAAAGCAAAGAAAGAGATCGGTGCATTGGCTAACAACCTTGGCAGACTGAACAACATCTACGGAAATATGCTTAGCGCTATGCAGGGTGGAAGACAGTAATTGTCTCTCTTAGTTAAATGACCGAAACCAAAAATAAGGACTACTTAAAATATATAAAACACAATGGCACTACCTAAAGAGCCACGGCAGAAGATGATCAACATAATGTACCTCGTGTTAACAGCATTGTTAGCATTGAACGTATCAGCTGAGATCCTGAATGCCTTCAAAACGGTTAACAGCACACTGGAAACCTCAACCAGTATTGCAGAATCTAAGGTCCTGCAGATCTTTCGTTCTTTCGAAGATAAAATGAAGGATGGCGCTACTGCAGAAAAGGCAAAAATCTGGCATGCAAAAGCAGACCAGGCACGTAAATATTCAACTGAAACTTATAATTACATCCAGGCGCTGAAATCTGAGCTTTTAAAAGAAGCTGAATTCGAAGCGAAAGATTCTTCATATAAAGAAGATAACCTTGATGCAGCTACAAGAATGTTTGTAGAGAATAATAAAGGGAAACAACTGGAAGCCAAATTAAGAGATCTAAAAAACAAACTTCTTGCGATTGATCCGGAAGCAAAAGCAATGTTTGAAAAAACCTTGCCTATCAACCTGACACTGCCTAAAACGAATAACATTGCCAACAAGGGAGACTGGAGTGCTTCATACTTCAGGATGGTTCCAACTGTTGCTGCATTAACTATTCTTAGTAAGTTTCAAAACGACGTGAAGAATGCAGAAGCACAATTAGTAGAGCATTTCCACAGGAAAGTTGGTGAAGTAGTGATTACTTATGATCAATTCCAGGTAATTGCCAACTCAAGTTCTACTTACATGATGCCAGGCGAAGAATTTACCATCAATGCAGGTATTGGTGCTTACAGTAGTAAAGCAATGCCTACTATTACTGTTGGTGGAGCTACTGCTCAAAGAACTCCGCTAGGAGATTATGAGTTGAAAACAAAAGCTGAAAATGCACCGGGAGAATATAGCAAAACGGTAGTAGTAAATTATATTGACCCGAATACAGGACAACCGGCTACTGTAAATAAGGTTATTAAGTACACTGTTGGTGCTCCTTCAGGTTTAACAGTTTCAACTGACAAAACAAGAGTATTTTACCAGGGATTAGAAAACCCGGTAAGCGTAACAGGTTCTGGTGGTGCTGAAACAGTTGATCTGAGTATTGCGGGTGCAGGTGCTTCTGTAAGAGCAGCAGGAAGAGGTCAATACATAGCCACTTTCACTCAAACAGGAAAGGTAACAGTAACCGCTACTGACAGAAAAAACAAAACAACAGCAAGATTTGAAATTCCTGTAAAAAGGGTTCCGGATCCGTTAGCAACTGTTGGTGGTGTGGCTTCAGGTTCTATGGCTGTTAACAGGTTCAGGGCACAGCAGGGTGTGATCGCAACATTGGGAGATTTCGTTTTTGAAGGTGTTAAGTATGACGTTGTTTCTTATTTCATCATGTTTTCTGGTCCTGGTTTTCCAGAGCCTGAAATGACTGAAGTAAACGGACCTGCATTTTCTGGTCCGGTAAGAGGCTGGATCAACAGGGCAGAATCAGGAACAACAGTTATTATTGGAAATATTAAAGTACGTGGGCCAGGTGGTGTTGGACGTACATTACAACAAGGTATTACGATAGTGTTAGATTAAAGAAACAATTATCTATGAAAAAGGTATTGATCTTAAGTGCGGTTTTTATTGGGTTGAGTGCATCAATTGCTAATGCTCAATTCAGGCCTAAGAAGCCAGGAACCGGAACTACAGGAACTGGAACAACAGGTACAGGTACTACCGGAACCTCAGGAACCGGAACTACAACAACAACTACAACAACCGGAACAGGGAATGTTGTACCGGAGAAACGCCTTGATACCACAAGAAGCACCAGCGGTAAAGAATATGGCGGATCTGTAAAGAGAAGCCTTAGACCCGAATTTGGTTATGATGATAAGAACACACAGGTAGCTGACAGAACGCCACTTGCTTATGAACATATCAGGGAAGAGGATGTTGTGTTTAGTCATTTTGTATGGAGAGAGATTGATGCAAGAGAAAAGATGAATCGTGTATTCTCTTATCCTGGAAAAGACAATATTGGTGATCAGCGTTTCTTTGCGATCCTTTTAGATGCAATGAAGAATGATTCTGTAATGGCTTTTTCTGCAGATGATGACAGGTTTACCACTCCAATGACTTATGACAGCTTAATGTCGTTTGTTGCTCAATCAGGAAGCACATTGGATACCCAGTATGTGCCAAATCTGAATGACGAGAATGTTTATGACACCATCGTTCAGTGGAGAACAAATCCTTTTGCTCCTAAACCGGATTCTATCTACACTTTCAGGATTAAAGAGCAGGTGATGTTTGATAAAGAAAGTAGCCGATTGTTTACTCGTATTTTGGGAATTGCTCCTGTAGCAAAAATATCTGCGATAAAAGGTCAGCCTTCGGCAGAGAAAACTTTGTTCTGGATCTATTATCCTGATCTGCGACCAAAACTTGCAAAGTCGTTTGCTTACAATCCAAAGAATTCCAGTGGACGAATGACTTGGGAAGATCTTTTTGAAAGCAGGTTCTTCAGCAGTTATATCGTTAAGTCGAGTGTTGATAATCCAACCGATGCCAGGTTGAAAGACCTGATCAGAGATCCACTCTTCCGTTTGCTGGAGGGTGAGAATATCAAAGAAAAGATATTCAATTACGAACAGAACCTTTGGGCTTACTAATAGCCTTTCAAAACATAAATATTTAAGGAGCCATTTGGCTCCTTTTTTATTGTGCACAACTGAAGCTTTTCAGAGAAAAGATGAAGGAAATGAGGATAAATACATTTAAAATAGCTTTAATCCGGTATGGAGAAATTGACAACTAATTCTATCTTTACAACGGTTTTTCATAGGATATTGGATTTTAAAAACGGGGCTGGATTTACATCCTGGCCCCTTCTTTTTTTAAACCTTATGAAAATGATCCCAGATTAGTTTTGCTTTGGCACTGCCAACTTCTGCAGTAAGTTCTTCGAAACTCTTAGCCTGGATATTTTTTACCGAACGAAATTTCCTGAGTAGCATATCTGCTGTCTGTTTGCCAATTCCTTTTATGTCTTCCAACTCATTTTTGAAAGTGCCTTTTGATCTTTTATTTCGGTGATGGGTAATTCCAAAACGGTGGACCTCATCCCTGATCCTTCGTATCAGTTTCAAACTTTCGCTGTCCCAAGGAAGTTTTATCGATTGCTGGTCACCCGGAAAGAAAAGCTCTTCTTCATTTTTTGCAAGCCCGAAAATATTCACCTTACCTCTCAGTCCAACTTCGTCCAAAGCTTCAACAGCAGCATTCAGCTGACCTTTTCCGCCATCAATGATGATGAGTTGTGGAAGCGGTTTATCTTCTGTAACCAGTCTTTTATATCGTCGTGAAACAACTTCTTTCATAGAAGCAAAGTCATTGATACCTTCTACAGTTTTGATATTGAAGTGCCGGTAATTCTCTTTACTTGGAACACCATCTTTAAAACATACCATGGCAGCTACAGCATAACTTCCCTGGAAGTTGGAGTTATCAAAACATTCAATATGCAGCGGAAGATCAGAGAGATGCAGATCGCTCTGCAATTGATAAAGCACTTTCTTTTTTTCTTTGTCGGTGGAACCCTCTAATTGGAGGATTTTTTTTCTGTGCAATTCTTCCTGGTAGTATTCAACATTCTTGATCGAAAGATCAAGCAACTTTTTTTTGTCACCACTTCTGGGTACAGTAATGATCACTTCCGGCTCATGATATTCCAATTGTATCGGAACAATAATTTCTTTAGATGTGCTGCTGAATGTCTGTCTTAGGTTACTGATAGCAAAAACCAAAACCTCTTCATCCGTCTCTTCCAAAGGTGTTCTCAGTTGTACAGTATGGGTTTGTACAATGGTGCCATTTTGCACCATCAGGTAATTCACGTAAGCATTTTCGTACTCTCTGATCATCGTAAATACATCAACATGAAATATGTGCCGGCTCACGATCACTGACTTTGATTCATAATGCTCAAGATGCTCAATCTTCTTACGAAGCATTTCCGCTTTTTCAAACTCCATATTCGAAGCCAGTAATTGCATTTCTTTCTTGAACTGAGTAAGTACAGGTGTAAGGTTTCCCTTTAGAATATTTCGTACCTGTTGCAACTCCCCATTATAGTTTTCCATTGTCTGCAATCCTTCACAAGGCCCTTTGCAATTGCCAAGATGATATTCAAGACAGACTTTAAATTTCCCTCTTTCAATGTTTTGTTTAGAAAGGTTGAGTTTGCAGGTTCTTAATGGAATGCTGTAGCGAATAAAATTCAAAAGATCTCTCACTTTGGCAACAGAGGTAAAAGGTCCGAGATATTCAGATCCGTCATTGATCTTTCTTCTGGTTAAAAAGACCCTGGGGAATGGCTCTTTTTTTATAACGATGAAAGGATAACTTTTATCATCCTTGAGGTTGATATTAAATAATGGCTGGTATTCTTTTATCAGGGAGTTTTCAAGGAAGAGTGCATCCTGTTCCGAATTTACAATCGTAAACTCTATCGTCCTGATGCGATGAACGAGTTCATGTGTTTTATAGCTGGATAAACTCTTGGTAAAATAAGATGAAACTCTTTTCCGCAAATTTTTTGCCTTACCAACATAAATCAGTGTTCCTTTTTCATCATAATATTTATAGATGCCGGGTTCGGTAGGAATTTTATGTACACGCTGCTGGAATTCTTTACTCGTCATCAGGTGGCAGGTTAATTATCTCTGGTTCCATTTTACATAGATCTGCCTGGTTCTTTCAGTTTCTTTTGTCGAAGCAATCTGGATTATTTGGAAGTTCTTATTACTAATCCATGCAAGCCTTTCTTCATAGGAAGTATCAGCTTTAGCATATGACTTCTGAATATCCATTCGTTTAAACTGCTGCGTTTCGTTATCCAGCATTATGGATGCTGATCTCACTGGTAATTCAGGATTGTTTGTACTGTAATTAAGTACGATACTTTTTGTATCGCCATCTTCAAAAATACTTTCTTTATAATATTTTCTTATACGCTGATGGTTCAGGTCGAGTTGCAGAAACGGAGATGCAAGTTGCAGGAATTTGGTAGAGTCGATTTCGACAGAATCCCTTGCTGTTCCTTCGATAGTTAGCATATAGGTGTAAGCGAAAGTTCTTTTCACTTCAGCGATCTCATTTTTGATACCCAGCGGAATATCATAATATAGTGTTGATGTATCGTAAGTGGCCACTTCTTCTTCTGTTGAATTGTTTTTATTACCACAGCTGCAGATAAGAAATAATAGTAGAATAGTGCAAATCCTCATGCTGTAAAATTAATGTTCATAAAAATAAAAAAGAGCTGTTGAACAGCTCTTTTGCAGTTTGTAAAGGTCACGGCATCATTGAATTGTTTTTGTAAACCCAATCTTAAATCCATAATCGATCAGGTATTCTTTAATTGTATATTGATCAGAATAGGTTGGGAGATGTTGGTAACGTAATTGCGGTCCAAACTTCCATTCAACATTTTTTGCTTTCAGGCTAAAGGTTGCTTCTAAACTGCTATTGACATTCCATTTACGAAGAATATCCTTTCCGTTCGCATAACTCTTATAATCAGATGTTAGCAGGTAAGCTTTTTGACTGAATGTATATGTAGGTTGTACAGTTCCGCCGATTTGAATACCGATCCGTTTAGATCTGAGTAACGAATATTCAAGGCCAACAGGTATTGATAGTTGGTGATATTTATTAAGCAGTTCTGTTTCACTATTTACACCGGCACTCCTGTATTTGGTTAATGCGTAAACTGTATTACCATCCTGTTCTGCAATCTTAGCCAGTTCAGTACCACCTGTATATGCTTCAAGGTTAAATTGCCTGATATTGTATTGTAATGCAGTTTTTATTTTTATTTTATCAGTCAGGCTGTACAATGCTCCAATGCCGATCTCGATTCCCATTCCTGGCTTATACCTGATCACTTTATTTGCACTTGTTCTTGTATTGTTTGCCACTGGGCCATAAAAATGAGTAGAGGTTGGATTCTCGTCAATTACTTTGCGATAATTTAATGATGGTGCAATATAGAACTGCATTTGCCACCTTGATGGCTTGGTTCTAAGCTGCTGTTTCAATATCCTTTCTGTTTCGTCAGGATGCTGCTCCAGGTATTCATCTGTTGAATTTTTCTTTGCAATAGCATCTTTTTCTTTTTCATCAACAGTAACTACTGGTGTGGCAGTTATGATCTTATTTGAAAGATCAGTTTTGTTTGAAGATGTTACAGTCTTAAGTTCTGTTTCAGTAACACCTGTTGATGCTATTTGCAGATCTGTTGCAGGCTGTAAAGAAACCTCCTCGTACCTTGAAGCCTGATCATTTAAATTACTCGCAGGTTCGGTTGTAGGTTCTGTAGCAGTAAGTGTTAAGGCAGTAATGAGATTATCAGATGAAACAGGTGAAGCGATATTGCTGTTAATATATTTTAAAGTGTGTTCCGTAGTTTGAACAGGATTTAATTGATTGTACACCGGTTCAAGAGCAGTAGTTGCAAAAGTTTTCTGGGTATAAACAATAGGTTTTGATTCTATGAATACGGTACATACAGTTAATGCAGCTACCATAAGAATGGCAAAGAAATAAAGGCCCGGCCATTTTCTATCGCCGTGAATTTGTTTATATATTCCTTTCCATGCAGCATCGGAAGGATACATCCGGTGATGTTTCACCTGCTGCTGCAGAAATTTTTCAAAATCGTTATCGTAAAAATGATCATCCATATACAAGCCTCACATCAACTTTAATGTTTTAATACAGCAGCAAGATCAAAGTTTTCCTTCGGTCTTTCTACGATCTTCTTCTTTATCAGAATTGTCTCTAACATAGATTTTGCCCTCGTGTACTGACTTCTGCTGGTACTCTCTTCAATATCAAGCATACCTGCAATTTCTTTATGACTATAACCTTCCAGAGCGTATAAATTCAATACTGTTCTGTAACCAATGGGTAATAGCCTGATACATTCAACCACTTGTTTTGCCTGCATGATTGAAGGCATTGTTTCTTCTTTTACAGAAAGATATCCTGCAAAAGCCAGGTCAACACTTTCATTGAACTTTTTATATTTTTTCAGGAAATTGATACAGGTATGAACGATGATCCTTCTTATCCAACCTTCAAAAGCTCCTTTATTCTGAAAGGTGTGTATTTGAGTAAATACTTTAATGAAACCTTCCTGGAGCATATCCTCAGCATCTTCCCGGCTTTGGGCAAAACGATAACATACCGAAAGCATCTTTGGGCTATACCTGTTGTATAACTCTCGTTGCGATGCCGGATCATTATGCAAACAGCCAAAGATGATCGCTTCTTCTGTCATTTGTAGGTTTGTCTCAGCCCTAAATATAGACAATTTCGGCTTTGGGTTACTGCTTCTTTTATTGTTGTTTCTGAACATCCAGGGTAGCGGTTTTTCATCAATAATCAGATTCGGGTAGAATCTTATAAGCAGTTAGTTTCATCTTCACTTCTGTTATTTCCCTAGTGTTTGACATGATAGGGTAAATATCTGCTGCATTAAATCTTCAAATCGACTACCTGGGGCATAAAGATTTTGGAAATTGCTCCGAATTCATATTTTTGCAACAACGTAGCAAAAAATATTATGATGAAGATTCTTAGCGTTTTAGTCATTATGTGTGGCTTTTCCGTTTTTTCTTACGGTCAGGCCGGAAGTCTTTCGGGAAGAATTAAGGACACAAATGGTAAACCCTTAGCCGGTGCCTCCGTTTATGTGCATGATATAAAAATCGGTGCTATATCTGATAGTCTCGGAAACTATAAAATCCAATCTCTTCCTGCAGGAACTTACCTGATTGAAGTGAATTACCTGGGTTATAGTTCGATTACCGAAGCTATACAGCTCACCAGCAATGCCGTACATGATTTTATTCTCGAAGAATCAGTAGTAGAACACCAGGGTGTTATTGTAACAGGAGTGGCTACAGCAACAAAACTCCGGCAGGCAACTCAGCCTGTAACGCTGATCCGAAGAAATGATCTTTTAAAAACCATATCTACAAATATCATAGATGCTTTGGCAAAAGAGCCTGGCATCAGTTCCTTAACAACTGGTCCGGCAATAGCCAAACCTGTTATCCGTGGGTTAGGTTATAACAGGATCATCGTGATCAATGATGGCATCAAACAAGAAGGGCAACAATGGGGTGATGAACATGGAATTGAGGTAGACGAATACAGTGTTCAAAGAGCTGAAATTTTAAAAGGCCCGGCTTCGCTGATGTATGGTAGTGATGCAATGGCTGGTGTGATAAATTTAATGTCGAATGTTCCTGTTGAACGAGGTACGATAAAGGGAAATATTTTTAGCAGTTACATGAGCAATAATGAATTGTTTGGTGTGCATGCAACACTTGCCGGGCATTCTAAAAACGGGTTCAACTGGAATATCTACGGCAGTTATAAATCGGCGGGTGATTATAAGAATAAATTTGATGGTACAGTTCTGAATAGCCGTTTTAATGAAAAGAATTTTGGTGGATACATTGGGTTGAATAAAAGCTGGGGTTATAGTCATTTATTGGTAAGTCACTTCAATCAGAAAGCTGGTTTGATAGAAGGCGAAAGAGATTCTGCAACCGGAGCGTTTCTCCTTTTTGCAGAAAGTCCGTTAGAAAGAATTGCACTTAATGCGGATTTAAAGAGCAAAGAAATGATCGCTCCATTCCAGCACATCAGGCATTTTAAAATTGCTGTTGATAATAACATCCGGCTGCCAAAAGGAAGAATGAATGTGTTGATCGGTTATCAGAATAATAAGCGACAAGAATATGGTGATGCAACCAATATTCAAACACCTGAATTGTTTTTTGATCTGAATACCATCAATTACAATATTCAATATCATTCTCCTGCAGCCAAGGGAAGTTGGGCAACATCTGTTGGTATAAACGGTATGCTACAACAGAATAAAAACCTTGCTGAAGAGGTGTTGATACCTGAGTATAAACAATTTGATATCGGGGCTTTCGTATACACAAAGAAGAGCTTTGATAAGTACACTATCAGTGGAGGCTTACGAGGTGATATCAGGACTTTAGCAACAGATGAGTTCCAGGAAAATGGAGATGTTAAGTTCAGCTCATTCAATAAATCTTTTTCAAATATTAGTGGAAGTGTTGGAGTGAGTTATGATGTAAACAGTGACCTTACTTTAAAAGCTAATATAGCAAGAGGTTTTCGTGCTCCCAACATTGCCGAGCTTTCCAGCAATGGTGCACATGAAGGAACTAACCGATATGAGTATGGTCAGCAGGATCTGAAGTCAGAAACATCTTTTCAAATCGATGCTGGTCTTGAATTCCACTCTACGCACTTTGGTTTATCTGTTGCCGGTTTTTATAATAATATCCAGGATTATATATTCTACAGGAAGCTGAGCAGTGTGTCTGGAAATGATTCTATCATTATTGCAGATGGAGAAGAACTAACTGCATTCCGTTTTGATCAGTCAACGGCTTCTTTGTATGGCTTTGAGGTTAGCTTTGATCTTCACCCTCACCCTTTAGACTGGTTGCATTTTGAAAATAATTTTTCTTATGTAAGAGGAAAGTTTCATTCAGCCATAGATGGAAGCAATAATCTGCCATTCATGCCTCCCGCAAAACTGAATAGCGAGATAAGAACAGACTTTCGAAAAGCAGGCAGCTTCTTCAGAAATATGTATATGAAACTGGAAATGGAACATGTATTTGACCAGCAAAAAATATTCTCCACTTATAACACAGAAACAGCAACAGAAGGGTATAGCATTTTCAATTTTGGTTTGGGTACAGATGTTTCTAAGAAGAACAAAACGCTGTTTAGCTTGCACCTTGCACTAAACAATTTTACTGATGTTGCTTACCAGAACCATTTAAGCAGGTTGAAGTACACTTCAGTTAATAATGTCAACGGAAGGCAAGGTGTATTTAATATGGGCCGAAATTTTAGCATGAAAATAAACGTACCATTAAACTTTAAAATACAATAATAGCCTTGCCAGGAGCCTCAACAAACTGACGCCGGTTAGCAATTTCCTCTCATTAAGTTGTATTTTGCACCACTTTTTTAAATGCTCATTTCAGCTGTATTTGCTGATTTGAAACTCAGAACGTAGCAGTGGTTGATCCTTGTTTAAAACAAGACATGCTGCTACGTTTTGATAGTTCATATGAAAAAGGAACTTTGAACTGAGCGTAGCAACAGTCGATGCCACTAGAACAAACAGATGGTCATCAAAAATGGTAACATGGAAAAATCTAAAGGATTAAGAAAAGAACAGGCATTGGAATATCATTCCAAAGGAAGGCCGGGAAAAATTGAAGTCATTCCAACCAAAGAAGCCAAAACACAGAGAGATCTTTCATTAGCGTATAGTCCGGGTGTTGCAGAACCTTGTAAAGAGATTGCTGCAAACCCTGAAGATGTTTATAAATACACAGCCAAAGGAAATCTTGTTGGCGTAATCAGTAACGGAACTGCTGTTTTAGGATTAGGCGACATTGGTCCAGAAGCCAGTAAACCGGTTATGGAAGGTAAGGGTGTACTCTTCAAAATATTTGCAGATATAGATGTGTTTGACATCGAGATCAATGAAAAGGACCCGGTTAAGTTTGTTGAGATCGTGAAGTCGTTAGAGCCAACTTTTGGCGGCATCAACCTGGAAGATATCAAAGCTCCTGAATGTTTTTACATAGAGAAAAAGCTGAAAGAAGTTTGTAAGATCCCTGTGATGCATGATGACCAGCATGGCACTGCCATCATCAGTGCTGCTGCATTATTGAATGCCCTGGAAATTCAGAAAAAGAAAATAGAGAAGGTAAAGTTCGTAGTGAATGGTGCTGGTGCTGCAGCAATGGCTTGCGTGTTGTTGTATGAAGCCCTGGGTGCAAAGCATACAAATGTTACCATGTTCGACAGGAAAGGGGTGATCCATTCAGGAAGAACAGACCTTGAAGAAGAAAAGAAAAGATTTGCGAATACAAGGAATACCGATTGCACTTTGGTGGAAGCAATGAAGGATGCTGATGTATTTATTGGGTTGAGTGCAGGAAATGTTGTTACGCCTGAAATGGTGAAAAGCATGGCAAAAAACCCGATTGTTTTTGCTATGGCTAATCCTGATCCTGAGATCACTTATGAAGCGGCCACTGCTGTTAGGAAAGATATTATCATGGCAACTGGCAGGAGCGATTATCCTAACCAGGTAAATAACGTTTTAGGTTTCCCATATATCTTCAGAGGAGCGTTGGATGTAAGAGCTACCACCATTAACGAAGCAATGAAACTTGCTGCGGTAAGAGCTTTGGCAGACTTAGCTAAAACTCCGGTGCCGGATATGGTGAATCTTGCTTATGATCAGAAGAACATGAGTTTTGGTCCGGATTATATTATTCCAAAACCTGTAGACCCACGTTTACTTTCTACTGTAGCACCTGCTGTTGCAAAAGCTGCAATTGATAGTGGTGTTGCACAACATCCTATCACTAATTGGGATGCGTACAAAGTGAACTTAGATAAAAGGCTTGGATTAGATAACCAGTTAATTAGAGTGCTGGGAACAAAAGCAAGGAGAGATCCAAGAAGGTTGGTCTTTGCTGAAGCGGATAATCAAAAGATATTGAAAGCGGCAACAATTGTTTATGACGAGGGAATTGCTTTGCCGATTCTTTTAGGGGATGCGGCCAAGATTAAAAAGATAGCGGAAGAAAATTTACTGGATATTTCTGATTTACCGATCATCGATCCCAGAAGTGATGAGATGGAAGACAAAAGAAATGTGTACAGCGAAATCTTCTTTGGCAAACGTCAGCGGAAAGGCTTCAATTATTATGAGAGTAAGAAGATGATGAAAGACCGGAATCATTTTGGTGCCATGATGGTAGAAATGGGTGATGCTGATGCAATGATCTCTGGGCTTACCCGGAATTATGCTGATGCTATCCGTCCAGCCTTAAACATCATTGGGATGGAAGAAGGTGTGAAGAAACTCGCTGGTATGTATCTTTTACTAACGAAGAAAGGACCATTATTCCTTGCTGATACAACAGTTAATTTCAATCCTACGGCAGAAGAACTCGCTGATATTGCAATAATGGTTGCCAAAGCTGTGCAGGCTTTCAACATGAAGCCAAGAATAGCAATGCTCAGTTACAGTAATTTCGGTAGCAGTGATTCTCCCGAAGCAAGATTGGTAGCAAAGGCAACAAGACTTGTGAAAGAAAGAGATCCTTCTTTGATCATCGATGGAGAAATGCAGGCAAGTCTTCCTTTCAACAAAGAAATTCTAAAAGATAATTATCCATTCAGCGAGTTGGTGAATGAACAGGTAAATGTATTGATCTTCCCTAACCTGGCTGCAGGTAATGTGGCATATAATTTACTGCGGGAAGTAGGTGATGCTGATGCAATTGGACCCATTTTGCTCGGTTTGAAAAAGCCTGTCCATGTATTACAGTTGGGAAGTAGTGTTCGCAGCATCATAAATATGGCGAATATTGCAGTAGTAGATGCACAGATGAAAAGCAGTGTGAGCTCAGAGGAAATACAGAAATCACCCTGGTGGAAAAGAAAACGAAATAAGAAGTAGAAAATAAGAAGCCAGCAGAATCAACAAGCACAACATGAAATTTTTTAACCATTTCGGCAGGTATTTGCTCATGCTCAAGGCTATGTTTAAAAGGCCGGAGAATGGAAAAATGTATTGGAAAGAATTCATGCACCAGTGTGTTGAAATTGGAATTGGTTCTTTGCCCATCGTAATTATCATCTCGTTATTTCTTGGTGCAGTAACCACTGTACAGACAGCTTATCAGTTAGTCACACCTCTTGTTCCTAAATCAACCATTGCACAGATTGTTAGAGATAGTATGATACTTGAATTGTCGCCAACAGTTGTAAGTATTGTATTAGCCGGTGTTGTTGGAAGTAAAATAGCAAGTGAACTCGGCAATATGAGAACAACAGAGCAGATCGATGCCTTAGAAATTATGGGCATCAATACCAAAACATATCTCGTGCTGCCAAAAGTTGTTGGTGCATTGTTGATGATACCTTGTTTAATTGCATTATCTGCAGCTTTAGGAATCTGGGGTGGAAGAATGGCCGGCTCCATGTCTCAGATCATTGCTACGGATATTTTCGATATGGGTCTTCGTCAGAATTTTTCGGCTTTCAATGTAACGTTTGCACTTACAAAAGCATACACCTTTGCATTTATCATCAGCAGCGTTTCGGCGTATTTTGGGTATTATGTAAAAGGCGGTGCATTGGAAATAGGCAGGGCAAGTACCACAGCAGTTGTAACTACCTGTATTCTTATTCTCCTTGCAGACTATGTGCTTGCTGCCTTGATGTTAGGATAACAGCCCGATTTTTATTGGCCGGCTTCATTTTTTTATGGCATCGTAAGTTGTGTCACTCCCTTGTACGTTCTGAGCTGTGAGGATCTGTTCAAATAAACTTTCCATTTATACAATTAATGTAGCTTAGAGCAATGAATCCAGGCTTTGCAAAATTCAGGAACAAGATCATGAATCCTGTTGCTTACAGGATGTTCCTGCTCAGTAAACTTCCACTCGTTTATTTTACTGGTATAAGGATAGCTCAGTTATCAGAAACTTCCTGCACCACAACAGCGTCTTATAAATGGATCAATCAAAATCCATTTCGCTCTATGTATTTCGCAGTAATGCAAATGGCAGCTGAATTAAGTACAGGAGTATTGTGCATGGGTAATATTTATGAACAGCATCCTGCAGTGAGCATGCTGGTAGTTAAAACTGAGGGTGTTTATCATAAGAAGGCTGTTGGTAAGATCAGGTTTACATGCAATGACGGTATTATGATCTCTGAAACTGTAGAGAAAACAAAATCGACAGGGGAGGGCTACCCCATTAAATGCTATTCTATCGCTACAAATGCTGAAGGGGATATGATCGCTGAATTCTGGATAACCTGGAGTCTAAAACGAAGACAGAAATAATGGAGTCTCTTTTCCTGAATATTAAATATGCAATAACTTAGGCTGATGGATTTTATAACAGAAGATATCATCAAAATATTTGTGGCTTTAGTGGCTGGTGCATGTTTAGGATTTGAAAGAGAATTTCATGATAAGCCGGCAGGATTCAGAACACTTGCATTGATCTGTATTGGCTCTGCCATCTTCACCATCATCTCAGACAAATATTTTCACCAGGACAGGGTAGCATCTAACATTGTTACCGGTATCGGTTTTCTCGGTGCAGGTGTGATGTTAAAAGAAGGGTTAACAGTTAAAGGAATAACAACAGCTTCTACGATCTGGGTTACCGCAGCAATTGGAATGACCATTGGGGTAGGAGCGTACGTTCTTGCCGCAATCGAACTCTTCCTCGTGCTCTCTACTTTAGTGATCCTGAATAGATTTGAAAGAGTCTTGCAGAACATCATTCAGAAACGCAGCTATGAAATAATTTTTAAGCCTTATGTGCATTCGCTTGATGATCTTGAAACCCAGCTTAGTTCAATGGGCGTTACTTTCTCAAGATCACAGCTAAAGAAAAATTCAAATAGAATAGTGGTCAACTATCGAATAACTGCAGGCCGAAGAATACATGGACAAATCAGTCATTTGCTGGCCGAGAATGATGCCATCGAAGCCTTTGAAGTTTAACGGCTTAAAACTTGTATAACTATCCGTAAATGCCGTGTTATGTTAGATAACTCCGGAATATTTGCTTTCGATATAGACTTTGACTACGAAGGGAAGAAGTCATTTCTGGAAGTATTTATCAAATACAATTCAGACAATACCCATTATTATTACTGTGTGATAGATGACAAGCAGGAATTCACTTTTGCAAAAAGAGATGATGGCATATGGGTAGACATGAAATCAGGTAAAACCAACCTTTCAGAATCAGTTGGAAAAATCATCGAGAAAGAATTAAGCTTAGATCATAGGTTTCATTCGCACAGCTCAGTTTAGTGTTAACTATCGTGTTTCAGTTGTAGTAACACAAAATAGGAACGTGTTTTGTTTAATGGGTACTTCGCACTACAAGCGTAAAGTAAATATTCTCATCAATAAAGTATTGTTTGCTGCTAATCATAGCTTTTGTCTTTTTGGCATAGAGTTGAATGATTTCTCCTGCACTTACTAATTAGATAACTAAAATTGTTTTTGTTATGCCAAGTTCAAGAAACGATCAAAGAGGACAAAGCCAGGGTACTGACCGTGGAAGTAACCAATCAGGAAGATCAAACCGTGGTTTTGCCGCAATGAATAAAGACGAGCAAAGAGAAATTGCCCGCAAGGGAGGAGAAGCTGTTAGTCGTAACAGGGAGCACATGGCCGAAATCGGTAGAAGAGGTGGTGAAGCTTCAGGCAGTAATCGCAGTAAAGCAAACCAGGTTCAGGGTCAACCCCAGGCTTCTAATTTAGGTCAAACTCAATCTTCTGGTCTGGATTCAGATACACTGGGAGAAAATCTTTAAAATAAAAGTGGCAAGTTCACTGAGCTTGCCACTTTCTTTTTTTAAAGTCTTTACATTTTAAAGCTTGCCCGGATGGCTTGCTTTAGCTTATCACCCACAGGATTGGTTTGCCGAGGTTTAAGTTCCTCATGTTGAATGTCCCATTCAAATACCAACACTTCATTGTCTAACAGTTCTTTTGATTGAATACTGTCTTCCGGTGCCCAGCAATGGAACAATAGTTCATTTTGGCTTGTATTGTATAATTTCTTAACAATAAACCGATGGGGTGTCTTGTTAAACTCTATTTCTAAAGATTGGATACTGATCTGCATGGTTCAATAGTTTAACTGTTCCGGGATTCGGGTTCAGTAGTTACAATTTTTTCATGCGTGGCGGAAAGGATATAGCACCTGCTAAACACAGGCAGAGGTATTTCCGAAGAATGAAAGTGCTAGGTCTGCTAAAGCACCACCATAAATAATTGCAAATGCAATCTAGGCTATTTATGACTTATATGAAATTAAAATGCCAAGTGTCTGAGTTATAAGCTTCAATAGCCGTTTCTGCTGGTAATACGTTTTTTTAAATTTTGCTGTTCCAATGAATTTAGTTTAAAAAGTTTTGGCTGTAATGCCTCACAAACCTATTTTTGCAACCCTTTAGAAAACGAACCTGGCCCGTTCGTCTATCGGCTAGGACATCTCCCTTTCACGGAGGAAAGACGGGTTCGATTCCCGTACGGGCTACCAAAAGCTTCACATTGTGAAGCTTTTTTGTTTTAAGAACAATTTCAACCCGTTACTACTACTATTTATCACGGTTTTGTTTATCTCAAACCTGTAATTTCGCATCGCTTTTAATTAAATAATTTAAATTACTGAACATGAGTACGGTTAAAGTTGCCATTAATGGATTCGGACGGATCGGTCGTCTTGTTTTTCGCCAGATATATAATATGAAGGGAATTGACGTGGTTGCCATCAACGATCTTACCAGTCCAAAGGTTTTGGCTCATCTTCTTAAATATGATAGCGCACAAGGCAGGTTTGATGCAGATGTAAAGGCTGGAGAAAATTCAATTACTGTTAATGGTGACGAAGTAAAGATATATGCACAGAAAGATCCTGCACAGATACCTTGGGGATCTCACCAGGTGGATGTTGTTTTGGAATGTACCGGTTTCTTTACTGACAAAGCAAAAGCTGAAGCACACATCACTGCTGGTGCAAAAAGAGTGGTGATCTCTGCACCAGCAACAGGTGAATTGAAAACAGTTGTATTCAATGTAAACCATGAAATACTTGACGGTAGCGAAACGGTAATCTCATGTGCTTCTTGTACTACCAACTGCCTTGCTCCAATGGCAAAAGTACTGGATGAGAAATTCGGTATCGTTGCAGGTTTAATGACAACGGTTCATGCTTATACAAACGATCAGAATACATTAGATGCACCTCATGCGAAAGGTGACCTTAGAAGGGCAAGAGCTGCTGCCGGAAACATCGTTCCAAACAGTACCGGTGCTGCAAAAGCAATTGGGCTTGTGCTTCCTTCGTTGAAAGGAAAACTGGATGGTTCTGCTCAAAGAGTTCCAACCATTACCGGTTCTTTAACTGAGCTAACGGTTTCTCTCGGAAAGAAAACAACTGTTGAAGAAATCAATACTGCTATGAAAGCTGCAGCCAACGAAAGTTTCGGTTATACCGAAGACGAGATCGTGAGCAGTGATATCATCGGCATTTCTTATGGTTCTTTGTTCGATGCAACACAAACAAAAGTGATGACAGTTGGCGATACTCAAATGGTACGTACCGTTAGCTGGTACGATAACGAAATGAGTTATGTAAGTCAGCTCGTTCGTACAGTAAAACACTTTGCAGGGTTGATCAGTAAATAATTATTATGAGGTCTGCTGCAACAAATATTTCATCATTGGTTGCGTCGCACCCTTGTACTTACAGATCAATATTCAACAATTAATACTCAAACCCTCATCTAATTTGGTGGGGGTTTATTTTTAAAATCATTTATCATGAGCAAGTTTTCATCTCATAATTTCTCCGGGCAAAAAGCATTGATAAGGGTTGACTTCAATGTTCCACTCGATAAAAAGACGTTTGAAATAACAGACGATAACAGGATAAGGGCTGCCATTCCTACCATACAAAAAATATTGAAGGATGGCGGAAGTGTAATTCTCATGAGTCATCTTGGTCGTCCGAAGGAAGGGCCAGAAGACAAATACTCTTTAAAGCACATCACCGATCACCTCAGCAAATCTATCGGTACTGAAGTGAAATTTGCAGATGATTGTATTGGTGAACCTGCAAAACAACTTGCCGCTGATCTCAAACCTGGTGAAGTATTGCTATTAGAGAACCTTCGCTTTTACAAAGAAGAAGAAAAAGGTGATGAAGGTTTTGCCGAGAAACTTTCTAAACTGGGAGATGTTTATGTAAATGATGCTTTCGGAACGGCACACAGGGCTCATGCTTCTACAGCAGTGATCGCAAAATTTTTTCCGGGCGAAAAGAAAATGTTTGGTCTCTTAATGGAAGGTGAGGTGATCAGTGCAGAAAAGGTGATGCACAGTAATGAAAAGCCATTCACAGCGATAATTGGTGGAGCAAAAGTTTCTGATAAGATACTCATTATTGAAAATCTACTGGAAAGAGCAACCGATATCATCATTGGTGGTGGTATGGCTTATACTTTTATGAAAGCACAAGGTGGACAAATCGGTAATTCTTTGTGTGAAGAAGATAGATTAGACACAGCCAGGGAACTCATGAAAAAAGCAGAAGCGAAAGGTGTTTGCATTCATCTTCCGTCTGATTCTGTGATCGCTGATAAGTTTGATGCCAATGCTGATGTTTCTTCTTCACCAAGCAATGCTATTCCGGATGGCTGGATGGGATTGGATATTGGCCCAATGGCAATCGAAACCTTCACCAATGTGCTCCATAAATCAAAAACAATTTTATGGAATGGCCCAATGGGTGTGTTTGAAATGGAGAAATTCCAGAAGGGAACCAAAGCCATTGCCGTGGCTGTTGCAGATGCTACCGAGAGAGGCGCTTTTTCTTTAGTAGGTGGTGGTGACAGTGTTGCTGCCGTAAACCAATTCGGCTTTACTGATAAAGTGAGTTATGTTTCTACCGGTGGTGGTGCCATGCTGGAATATTTCGAAGGAAAAGAATTGCCAGGGATTGCAGCAATCAATCAGAAATGATCTAAAACAAGTCATATTGTCAAACCCGTTCATATGGACGGGTTTTTGTTTACTTTTAGCAAACTAAAAACAAACAGATGAAAAGTAAATCTCTTCTTATTGTTGGAATCATTGCCTTCATTGTGCTGCTTGCAGGTTGTGGTGGATGTAACACTTACAATAGCCTGATAGGCCTGGACGAGAATGTAAAAAATAAATGGGCTGCTGTTCAATCGCAGTATCAGCGTAGAGCAGATCTTATTCCTAACCTTGTTAACACTGTAAAAGGTGAGGCTAATTTTGAAAGAGGAACATTGAATGATGTGATCAGTGCAAGAGCAAGAGCTACACAGATCACTGTAAACCCTGATGACCTTACTCCAGAAAAAATCCAGGAATTCCAGCAGGCACAAGGCCAGTTATCACAGGCTTTGGGAAGATTATTGATGGTGACTGAAAATTATCCAAACTTAAGAGCCAATGATGCTTTCCGTAATCTGCAGGTTCAACTGGAGGGTACAGAAAACAGGATCACCGTTGCAAGAAATGATTTTAATACTTCCGTTCAGGAATATAATACAAGGGTAAGAAGATTTCCTGCTAACATCTTTGCAGGCTTGTTAGGCTTCAGTCCTAAAACTCCTTTTGAAGCAGAGGCAGGTTCTCAGAATGCACCAACTGTTGATTTTGGTGATAATGTTGGTGGTAACAGTGGAGGCAATACCAATACAGGAACATCACAAGACACAACCAAATAATACTGTGGGCATTTTCTCTTTCCTTCAGAAAAAACAACCTGAGTTCTTTTCCCCAGCGGAAAATGAACTCATCGTTGCTGCAATCAAATCTGCCGAACAACGAACCAGTGGTGAAGTGAGGGTGTATGTTGAAAGCAAATGTGAATACATGGACGCTTTAGACAGAGCACTTGAACTTTTCCAGGGATTGAAAATGTACGAAACGGCAGACAGAAATGCAGTGCTGGTATATGTTGCTTTGAAAGATCACCAGTTAGCAATTTATGGTGACGAAGGTATTCACCAGAAAGTAGGTACTGCATTCTGGAATGAAGAACTGAAGCACATGCTTGCGGAATTCAACAAGGAACATTATGCTGAAGGGATTGCTACGGTAGTAAAAGAAATTGGCGAAGTGCTGGTGCAACATTTTCCTTACAATAGATCAACAGATAAGAACGAATTGTCAGACGATATCGTTTTTGGTAATTAGGCATGAAGAAACTCCTTTACATAATTGTTTTTAGCTGTATCAGTCTTGCAGTATTTGCACAGGATGTTATCAGGCAAATTGATAAACCTCCTGCAGGTACTTTGATCTATGATGGGGCAAATGTTTTAGATGCCCAGCAGGAACAATTACTGAATGAACAATTAATACAGCTTGATAAGAGCAGTTCCAATCAAATTGCTATTGCAACAATTCCTTCTTTAAACGGTGGAAGCATCGAAGATGTGGCTGTTGCTACTTTCAGAGCCTGGGGTATTGGCAATGCAAAAAATAACAATGGTGTATTGATCATTGTTGTGGTGGACGACAGGAGAATGAGGATTGAAGTGGGTTATGGTTTAGAAGGTGCAATACCTGATGCCATAGCAGGAAGCATTATCAGGAATGATATGCAGCCTTATTTTAGAGCGAATGATTATTACCATGGCATTTTAAAAGCGGTAGAAAGTCTTAGTAAAGCTGCGGTAGGTGAATACAACATTCCCCGTGAAGAAAAAGCCAGATCAAAAGGAACAGGTGGAAGTTCTATTTTCAAGTTCATCATGATCGCCATTTTCGTACTGATATTTATCGGCAGAAGTGGTGGTGGTGGAAGAGGTGGCAAAGGTGGAAGAGTGATGAGCAGAAGAGGTAGTGACTGGCTTGGGCCATTGATCATCGGATCTATGTTAGGAGGTGGAAGAAGTAGTGGAGGAGGATTCGGTGGTGGTGGATTTGGAGGAGGTGGTGGAGGCTTCGGTGGATTCGGAGGTGGAATGTCTGGAGGTGGTGGAGCCAGTGGAAGCTGGTGAGGAAAGTGTATAGTTTAAAGTTTTGAGTCTATAGTTATTTAAAGGCCAATGGTTGACAAACTTCCAAAGTTTGTCAACCATTTTTATTTTGTTCTAACGCAAAAAGCTTTCGAAAGATTTCCGCAGTCTGGCAGGTAGAAAATCGATCCTCAATATTTTATGGAGCAGGCTTTGGTCAGCTCCTTTGCTATAATAACATTCTACGATTTGTTGTATGCTTATTAGATGTTTCGATTCTTCAACCAAGGTAATCTCATCACCGGCTTGTAAACTGCCTTCCTGCACTACGCTGAAATACGTTCCATGTTTTCCCTGCTGCATAAACTGTTGCAGCATATCGTGCATTTCAAAACGAAAATTCAGTTTGTAACATGGAAATCTTGGTTGAATGGCTTTTAGATATACACTGCCAACCTTGTAGACATTTCCAATGAGTACTTGGTCGTCAGTTAAACCTTCTGTTGTGAGATTTTCACCAAACAGACCATAATTCCACTCATCTCTTTGAAGGATATTTTTCCAATGTTCATAATAGGCAATATCATAGGAATACACTGCTTTCATCTCTCCACCATGATGTACAAGATCACCCTGGCCATCACCTTCTATATTTGTTTTGGAAACTGATCGTGAACCTTCTACCGCTGATTTAAAAATAGAAGTTGCTAATGCTTTACCCTGGTAAGAATAAGTTTGAGGTAAACCCACGTTTAATGAAAGCAGTTTCATAAAGGAAAGATAAGTGTAAGCTCGTTCAAATGAAGGGGTTCCAGGGATGGCAACCTTTCAAAGATTGTCATCCCTGAAAATCTCTGTAAATAAAAAACGGGAAGTACAAATCATACTTCCCGTTATATTATTATAGTATCATCAATTACCTCAACCTGTCCATACTCTTTACCAGTTTCTGATCCTTGTAAATTCCTCTCGATGCAAGAAATAAAAATATGGGTGGCAGAAATGCAAAAACTGAAGTAAGACTGAGTGTTCCGTCAGAAAAATCCTGCGTTAAGATAAAAAGGTATACCAGCGTCAACAATGAAAGCAAAAGTGCTGTAACAGTTAATTTCAGTTGTGTCATCCTGTTGGCATACATGAATATGGCAATAAACGAAATCACACCTGTAGTTGCTGTAAGCAACAAGCTAAGGATGTTATATTCTGTCTTGCCGGCTTCGGGGTGACTAGTTAATCCCAGTGCTGTCATAGATTTCAACACCAGTTGTTCATTGTCGAGAATGTTGCCACTAAAAAAAGAAAACTGCAATGTTAAAAAGCAACAAACAGCAGCCAGTAAAAGCCAGAGAGATTGTATACGTTGTATCATAAATTAAGTTTATAGTTTATAGGTTACAGTTTGGAGTTATGCTCAGCATAAAACTAAAGACTCCAAACGAAAAACTTGTTTATCCAAGCTCAGGGTATAGAGGAAATTGCTCCATAAAGCTGTTCACGTCTTTTTTCACTCCAGCGATTAGCGTTTCGTCATCAGCATTCATCAGCACTTTATCGATCACATCAACAACAAACTGCATGTCGTTTTCCTTCATGCCTCTTGTAGTAATGGCTGCAACACCAAATCTTATACCTGATGTAACAAAAGCACTCTTATCATCATAAGGTACCATGTTCTTGTTGGCTGTAATATCAGCTCCGCCTAAAACATTTTCTGCTTTTTTACCACTGATGTTCTTATTGCGAAGATCGATCAGCATTAAATGATTATCCGTTCCGCCACTGATAATATGGTAATCTTTTGCAACAAAAGCTTTAGCCAAAGCCTGTGCATTGCTTTGTACTTGCTTTGCATACACAGTGAACTCATCCGTTAGAATTTCACCAAAAGCAACAGCCTTAGCAGCGATCACATGTTCCAAAGGACCACCTTGTGTTCCTGGAAAAACAGCCATATCAATTACATGGCTCATCATTCGTATGTTGCCTTTCGGATCTTTGAGTCCAAACGGGTTTTCAAAATCTTTACCCATCATGATGATACCACCACGAGGTCCACGTAGAGTTTTGTGTGTAGTTGAAGTAACAAAATGGCAATGGTCGAAAGGTGAACTGAGTAATCCTTTTGCGATCAATCCTGCAGGGTGTGCAATATCGGCCATCACCAAAGCACCAACTTCATCAGCTACCTTACGAATTCTTGGGTAATCTATATCACGACTGTAAGCAGAAGCACCACAAATGATGAGCTTTGGTTTTACTTCCCTGGCTTTTTGCTCCAGCATTTCATAATCTATCAGGCCTGTTTCTTTTGTTACGCCATAAAAATGTGGCTTGTATAATTTACCGCTAAAGTTTACTGCCGAGCCATGTGTAAGATGGCCACCCATACTAAGATCCAAACCAAGAATATCATCACCAGGTTGAAGAATAGCCAGCATCAATGCAGCATTGGCCTGTGCACCACTATGAGGCTGCACATTGGCATATTCAATATTAAAGATCTGTTTCAAACGATCGATGGCAAGGGTTTCTGTTTTATCCACCACTTCACAACCACCATAATATCTTCTGCCGGGATAACCTTCAGCATATTTATTCGTCATCACGTTACCCATAGCCTGCATCACCTGCAAACTGGTGAAGTTTTCAGAAGCAATGAGCTCAATTCCTCTACGCTGACGGTGCAGTTCTTCTTTAATAATATCAAATACCAGTGTATCTCTTTGCATGAGTGAATATTGTGTGGCAAAAGTAAGTTGTTTTGGGATTGGGATTGGGAATTGGGAATTTGTAATTGGTAGGAAGATTTTATTGAACTGGCTGAAGGTTTCATGGCATCGTTCCTTGTGTCACTCACTTATACGGTTGGAGTTTCAGGGAGCTTTACTTACATTTATTGAATATCAAAAATAATTAGACTAAGGAATGAAATTCTGCATGCTATTATTGATATTGTATTTGCCATCATTTTGCTCAAGCCAAAGCAACTCTGATTTCAAGAATATTTTAATAACTACTATTAAGCAAAAGCAGGATACTGGTATTTATCATTATTCTAAGCGAGTTTTATCTCTGTATGGAACTGAAGTTATTTTACCAGATACACTAACTGGGTTCGATAGTAATGGAAAAAAGCAATTCCTTATTCTTTCAGTTGAAGAATATGAATCATTAAAACTTAAGTTTTATTCACAATCAAAAGCTGAATGGCCTACAAATTTAATAGACAACTCATTTAGGTCGGAATATGGAGGGACATCTTCAGGGAATAATTTAATTTTTGCAATTAGTGAGCCTTTATTCATCCGTAACAACAGTATTTGCATCTTTCTCTTATTTCCATCCCAAAAAGGATGTGGTTGCATTTCACTTATAGTTTATAAAAACTGGGAAGAATATTTTAATAAAATATTTGGCTGTTTCTGACCTTCAGTACAAGAGTGCGACGCAACGAAAGTTCAACATTTATTCTGTTGCTGGCCTTCAAATAATACCCAACTCCAGCCGCTAACCGATTTTAGCAATACCACTTATCGATTATTCCTTACTTTCACACTGTTATTGAGCCAAACTGAACCTGAAGCATTGATTTTGAGGGGTTAGCAAAACGATTTACGCAGATGAAAGCAATTATTCCTGTGGCCGGAGCCGGTACCAAGCTGAGGCCACATACCTATACACAACCTAAGGCATTAATACCAATTGCTGGTAAAACTATTTTGAGTTTTATCGTTGACCAGTTGAGAGATGCCGGTATTACAGAATTCATTTTTATCGTAGGCTACCTTGGTGAAAAGATCCAGGACTACGTTAAACAAACCTATCCTGATCTTACCACGCATTTCGTTTACCAGAACGAGAGACAGGGAACCGGTCATGCCGTAGAGCTTACCAAAAGCATTGTGGGTGATGATGAAGTGTTTGTAGCCCTCGGCGATACCATTTGTGAATATGATGTAAAGGCTGTAGTAGATAGTCCGTACAGCATGCTTGGTATTAAAAAAGTAGATGATCCGAGAAGCTTTGGTGTGGCAGAGTTAGGTAATGAAGGCGAAATTGAACATGTTGTTGAGAAGCCAGCAATCCCTAAAAGCAATATGGCCCTTGTTGGTCTGTATAAGATAAAAGAAACGCATTTTCTTTTTGAATGTCTTCACCACATATTTGAGCAGGAGATAAAAAGTTATGGTGAGTATAACCTTACCGATGCCCTGGAATGTATGATCAGCCGTGGTGCCGAATTCAGGTCTTTCAAAGTAAAGAACTGGTTCGACTGTGGTAAGCGAGAAACTTTATTGACCACAAATGCATTGCTCCTGAAAAAGAATGGCGGTAATACAACAGATGGCCATGAGTATAAAGACACCATCATTATTCCTCCTGTGAGTATTGCACCTGGTTGCAACATCAGCAATTCTATCATTGGTCCGCATGTAACGATTGGTGCCAATACGGTAGTACAACATTCTATTTTAAGAGACAGTATTATCGGCTCTTATACCAATCTGTACGAAGTGGTATTGGACAATTCACTCATAGGCAGCGATGCTTCTGTTCGTGGCCTGAGCCGTAGCCTGAATATTGGTGATAATACTGAGATCGACTTCGGGTAACCTTCTTCCCCAGAAAATCTGGTTAAGTTATTGATGTGTAAGCATATCAATAACTTAACCATGATAGCAGGAATATCTTCAGCCAACACATCTAAATGGTATGAAAGTGCAGCAAGAATTGGATTGTCTGCCAAAGGAGTTGTGTATTGTTTAAGCGGATTGATGGCTGTGATGGCAGCACTTCATTTCGGCGGCAACTCAGTTAATGATGCAGGCAAAGGTGGTGTGTTTAGTTTTATAGAAGATCAGCCATTCGGCAAATGGTTGTTATTAATCGTTGCACTTGGACTTGTATGTTATACAGCATGGAGATGGATACAGGCATTTAAAGACACAGAACATAAAGGATCTGACAAAAAGGGGTTTTCTAAACGTTTTACTTATTTCTTTAGTGGACTTGTGTATGCAAGTCTGGCTGTGTATGCTATAAAGATTGTATTAGGAAGTTCATCAGGCAGTGGTGGAGATAAGCAGGAAGACTGGACGGCAACTTTACTTCAACAACCTTTTGGACAATGGCTGGTAGGCATTGTTGCAGCGATAATGATCGGTATTGGCTTTTATCAAATTTACCGGGCCGTCTCAGGTAAATATAAAAAATACGTACGTGAAGCTTTACACCATGATACTGCAGGGTGGGTTTCTAAAGTAGGTATAGCGGGATATGCAGCAAGAGGTGTTGTATGGCTGATATTAGGATGGATGTTCATCAAAGCTGCGTTTAACGCCAATGCAAAAGAAGCAGGCGGAAGTGATGAAGCTTTGGGATGGCTGCAACAATCTTCTTACGGCTCCATCTTACTGGCTATTGTAGCGATAGGATTAATATGTTATGGTGTTTTTATGTTTTTAAGAGCGAGATATCAGTCTTTTCGTTAATACATTTTATTTTACCCCTTTATAGGTATAGGAAATAGCTTTCTTATTGTCTTTATTTGTAGATAATTCCAATATTCTACAGACACCCCTTTTTCTTCTTGACCCTAAGCCATGTGAGACCGACAAACCTCAGGAAGTAATCTGCAAAAACCACCGCACTAACCTGGTAGATTTTATCTCTTTTTAAGAGGTGAACTTGTTTTGTCATTAATCAAACCCAAATACGCTTTTATGAGAAAATTGCTACTAATTTTTGCCATGGTACTGGCTACGGCATCCGCTTTTGCACATGGAGTGCAGGTGGCTTATCGTGTGCTGCCCAATGGCTTTATCCGTGTTTATGTAGAACATTGGCATGGAGCTATGACCACAGGATCGCTTGTTGGTAATGGTATGAGTATTACCACAACTTACGGTTCAACAAGCTTAACCCAGAACATTAATCCAACAGGGGCAATCAACAATACCTCTGTAAATAATTTACCTGGTGGTGGTTCTGCATTAACTGTTCTAAGAGCATGTGCCGGAGAAGCCAATACATATAATAACTGGGCGTACTACGATTTTGCACCTGCGGCTTGTGGTATTCCGATCAGTATTCGACTGAATTCAGGTAACACTGTTGTATTGCAGGATGGCTGTGGTTCGTTGTATCCGGTAACTATTAATGCAACTTTTACAGACAATTCAGGTCCGGTATTAACTTGTCCTGCACCTGTAGCAAATGTTGCATGTGGTGCTGCAGGAACAAATGTAAATTTCGCAGCTACCGCAGTTGATAATTGTGGCGTTGCTTCAATAACTTACAGTGTTCCATCTGGTTCATTCTTCCCTGTCGGTACAACAAATGTTACCGCTACTGCTACAGACATCAATGGATTTACGTCGCAATGCACTTTTCCTGTAAGAGTACAAGTGGTAGACAACACAGCTCCGGTTGTAAGTTGCCCTTCGAATGTAACGCTTAATGCACAAGATGGCATTTGCGGAGCAGTGTATAATTATGCTATTCCTTATAGCGATAATTGCGGAACTGCAAGCATTACACAGCTGTCAGGATTAGGAAGTGGTTCTGTTTTCCCTGTAGGAACTACCGTAAACACTTTTAGAATCGCTGATCCTTCCGGAAATTTTGTTAATTGTTCTTTCTCTGTAACAGTTGCAGATAATCAACCACCGGTTGCATCTGTACAAAATGTTTCAGTAAACATTGACGCAAATGGAAATGCAAGTGTAACTGCAGGTCAGGTGAACAATAACAGTTCAGATAATTGCAGTGTTGCTTCTATTGCTATCACAGCAGGCCGTACTTCTTTTACATGTGCTGATGCAGGCCAAAGTTTCCCTGTTACCTTAACCATTACTGATAATGCAGGCTTAAGTAGTTCTGCAGTTTCAATGGTTACAGTAGCAGATCCTGGTTCTGTTTGTAATAAGGCTCCAATTGCAGTTTGTCGTCCTCGTACTTTCGCTGCAAATGCAAATTGCCAGGCTAATCCTGCGGCAATAGCTTTCGATAACGGTTCTTCAGATCCTGATGGAGATGTAATCACTTTCAGTGTTTCTCCGGCTGGTCCTTACTATAACGGAACCACAAATGTTGTATTAACTGTTACTGATTCAAAAGGTGCAACCAGTTCTTGCAGCACCACTGTAACAGTTGTTGACCAGACTTTGCCAACTATGATTCCTCCTCCGGCAGTTACTGTAAATGCAGCTTATGGTGCATGTAGTGCTACAGGATTTAGTTTAGGAACCGCTAACGCAACTGATAATTGCGGAGTAGTAGCAATAACTAATGATGTAACTGCTCCTTTTCCTATAGGTACAACCGTTGTTACCTGGAAGGCAATCGATGGTGCAGGTAACTGGAACATCGGGTATCAGAAAGTAACTGTTGTAAATACTACACCCCCTGTTATTGGTGCTGTGAACACGATCACTGCTAATAACGACATGAATGCATGTGGTGCTGTGGTAAATGTATCCACTCCTGTTGCAGCTTCAGGTTGTTCAATCAATGAGTGCGGTACTGATAATATTGATTCTTATACTTTAGGTGCCGTAAGTGGACAATCTTCAAGATGGATCCCATGGCCTTACTATGGTGTAAGTGGTAATGTGAGTAATGCACAGTCTTTCAGTGGATCGAATAGTGTAGCGTTTGCAAACGGTCAAGACCAGCTTTACCTTTTAGGCAATAAAAATACTGGCAAATGGACTGTTAAGTGGAAGATGTACGTTCCTGCAGGCAGAACAGCTTACTTCAACACGCAACATTTTGAGACTGCAGGTTTAGAGTGGGGTCAGCAGGTTCAGTTTGCATCAAATGGTAATGGTGTATTACAGGCTGGCGGGGCTTTTACAATGTTCACTTATCCTCAGGGCCAATGGTTCGATGTAGAGCAGTATTTTGATCTTGATGCAGATGCTACTACTTTATCAGTTGATGGCACGGCAGTAAAAACATGGCAGTTCTCAAGACAGGCTAATAATTCAGCCGGAACAAAACAACTGGGTGGTTTGGATTTCTTTGCAAACACCAGCAATATCGGTGGGGTAGAGCCGAATCTTTCAGCACCATCATTATTCTATGTAGATGATATTTCTCTCTGTGGTTCGAATGATGTTGTGGTTACAGGAGTAAGAAGCGATAATCTTTCATTGACTGATGCATACCCTGTTGGTAATACAACCATTACATGGACTGCAACTGATGGTGGAGGATTAACTTCAACTTCAACACAGGTAATAACTGTTGCTGATAACGAGGCTCCTGTTGCAAATTGTACAGCTTCATCTTACAGTAAAGTAGTAGATAATGCGGGTTGTACATACATTGTAAAAGGAACTGAATTCGATATTACGCCATCAGATAATTGCGGAATTGCATCTGTTATTAATAATTACAATAACAACAGCAGTCTTTCCAATGCAACATTCCCTGTAGGTTCAACAAATGTAACATGGACAGTTACTGACATTCATGGTAACACATCAACTTGCAGCTACAATGTAATTGTAACGAATGCATTAGCTGTGAGTATTGCAGGTAGTTCTGTATTGCCACAAGGTGTAAATCCAAATACAATATATATTGGTTATACACCAGCTTCTACTTTGTCGCTTACAGCATCAGCAACTGGTAGCGGGTCTAATCAATACTATTATAACTGGACAGTTAGCAATAACCTTTCAATTGTAGGTTCTAACAATGCAGCAACAGTTAAAGTAACTGCTACGTCTGCAAACAGCAGCTCACCTTACACGGTTAGTCTTGTTGTAACAGATGCTTATGGTTGTGTTACATCAAGCAGTTATAATGTAAATGTTACAGACGTTAGATGTGGCAATAAGAATGATAAAGTATTGGTATGTCACAGTACAGGCAGTGCAAAAAATCCTTGGGTTCAGGTATGTATTGCTCCATCAGCTGTAGCAACACATTTAGCAAATGGATCTTATCTTGGAAGCTGCATGGCAGCAAAAGGCACAACAGTTGAGCCTATTGTAAAAGCATCTGCTTTGAAGGTTTATCCTAATCCTGCAAGTGGTGCTTTTGAAGTTCGATTGATCAACTTCAAACCAGGCACATACCAGGTGAACGTTATAGATATAACAGGTAAGTTCGTAGCATCAAGAAATGTTAATACCGAGTATTCTACACAGGATATAAGGTTTGATCTGAGAAACAATGCTTCTGGTACTTATTACATAAGAGTTATGAATGGAAAAGAGGTGATCAGCACACAGGTGGTGATTGCACGCTAATCAGTTTTCCGGGTTTATGAAAAATGGCTGCCAATTGGCAGCCATTTTTATCTTATAGCCATATGTTCGTTATGACACAGGTAAGATAATATGAAATGCCGCCCCTTCATTTTCTTTTGACTGTGCGAAAATTATTCCTTTGTGATTCTCTGCTATTTTCTTGCAGAGTGCAAGGCCTATTCCGGTGCCTTCGTAATCATCTTTTCCATGTAATCTCTGAAAAATCAAAAAAATATGTTCCCTGAATTTTGGATTAAACCCGATGCCATTATCTTTTATGACTATTTCTGCATACGATGTATTGAGAAATAATTTTTCATGTGATCGTATATCATCTTGTGTCAGGATCCGTGAACTGATTGTTATATGAGGAACTACACCCTCTCTTGTGAACTTGAGTGCATTGCCGACAAGGTTGTAAAAAAGCTGGTTCATCTGCAATGGAATTCCCGGAATTACAGGTAAAGATGATATCTCGATAACGGCATTCTTTTGCTGGATCAACATTTCATAATCTTCAATAACATTTCCGACAATTTCTTCAAGATCGATTGTAGCCGATGTTTTATTGCCGGCCTCTGCTCTTGAAAAATCCAGCAGATCTTTGATAAGGTTTGTCATTCGGCTTGCAGCCTGGCTGATTTTTCCAATGTAAGGAGTTAAATCATTATCCGGATTGTTTGCTATTTTTTGCTTTAGAATATCAGAGAACAAGTTGATCTTTCTTAAGGGTTCCTGCAAATCGTGACTTGCAATGTAAGCGAACTGCTTAAGATTATCATTGAGTGCATTTAATTCATCATTGGCCTGTTGTAACTCAACTGTCCTGAGTTCAACCTGTTTAGCCAGTTCTTTTTCTGTCTGCTTCTGAAATGTTATGTCTTTACAAATCCCATTAAACATCAGGTTTCCATCCTCATCAGTTTCTACTTTACCTTTTGCATATAGAAAAACTTCCTGGGATGTAAATGGATTAATGACCCTGTATTCAACTTCATAAACGCCTTTGGAATCAATGGCTTGCTTAATTGATTTAGCGACGTGATCCTTATATTCTCCATCGATTCTTTCAATAACATCTTCCATCGTTGCACCTTGTTCAGGCAAGCCGAACCAATCGGCAACACGCTTTGAAAGTGTAGTCCTGGAGTTCTGCAGATCAATCTGCCATGTTCCAAGTTCTGAAATAGTGATGGCCGATCTCAGTGTTTCTTCTGCAGCCAGTAATTGTTTTTTTGCCATAACCAGCTCGGTTACTTCTGCAGCAGTATTCATCACTCCGTAGATGTTTTCTGATTCATTCTTCAATGGTGTATAGCTGAAGTTCCAGTATGTTGGAGTGATCTTTCCATCACGCATTAAATAAACTTTTTCTTCTATCGCCTCATACGGAATTCCGGAAGTGTAAACATTATCAAGAATATCATAAAATGGCTGACCCTCCAATTCAGGCAGGGCTTCACGGAAAGTTTTCCCAACGACCGTCCTGTCTTTTTCCCAGGCTTTTAAGATTGCATCATTAGCAGTTTGCACCCTCATTTCTCTTCCTACATAAATTCCAATTGGCATGGGAGAGTTTAAAACAAAACTCCTGAAACGCTCTTCGTTCTGCTCCGCTCTTTTTCTTTCACTTACTAATTCGGTAACATCTACGGCATGGACGAAAATACCTTCAGTTATGTTTTGCTCATTTTTTATGGGATGATATATAAAGTTGAAATATGCAGTTTCCAAACCCTGCCCTTTGTCAAGTTGTATGGATACTTCGTTTCCATAATATGGCTGACTGGTAGTATAAACGGAATCGAGAATCGCTACAAAACCCTGGTCAACTACTTCCGGCAACGCTTCACGAAGTGGTTTCCCAATAACATTTCTGTTTGGTCCCACTGCTTTCATGTATATGGGGTTGGCTAATTCAAACACATGATCAGGCCCTTTTAATATCGCTACCATTGCAGGAATATTCATAAAAAGACGGTAGAACTGTTTTGATTCGTCTTTTGTTTTCTGATGTACTCTTTTTTCATTCTCCAAAAGAACTAATCGCTCTTCTCTTGCCCTGGTGAGTTCAATGGCAATGATCGTAGTGTTGGTTATAAGCTTGATGATCCTGAGATCATGTGCTGATGGTTTTTTAGGGTGCCTGTAGTACATTGCGAAAGTGCCTAACACGGAACCTGCTTTATTGATCAATGGAGATGACCAACAGGACTTCAATCCATATTTTCCGGCAAGCGTTTTAAATGCTGCCCAACGAGGGTCTTTATCTATATCATCCGTTACCACTAATTGTTTTGTGAATGCCGCTGTACCACAAGAGCCCACATTATCAGCAATCGAAACCCCATGAATTGCATTATTGTAATCTTCAGGTAATGATGGTGCCGCACCGTGCAGCAGGTTTTCTCCGTTGTAATTGGTAAGAAGAATAGATGCCAGCAAGCCTTCTGTGCTTTCTTTCTCAGCCCAAAGCACAATGGCATTTAAAATTTCGGTTAGGTCTGATCCGTTCGAGATCATCTCTAAAATTGTGCTTTGCCCCTGGATAAGTTCTTCGAGGTATTCGAATTTTTCTGAATAGGGATCGTGTTTCTTCTGCAGCGGATTGGTAACAATTGGGTCCATGTCTGAATAAGTTCGGGGAAAACATAAAATAGCAAAAATATATCCAATCTCTGCATTAGTAATATGACCTGATTAGCATCAAAAACTGCCCTGAGCTGAGGATTTATTTACACAACTTGACTGGTTTGTAAATAAGAAAGTATCTTTCCCATGATAAAAAATCAATATGCGGTCTTACATGTTGCTAATTCTTTCAGTACTAGTTGTTCCATCATATGCTGCTGATAAAGATTCGGTATTTTATTATGTTCTGCCCGACAGTATAAAAGCGGTTTCGCTGATCGCAGAGATTAGAATTGAATCAATCAACTCAAAAAAAGAGGGATATGCAGGTATAAAAACTTCTGAGGTAAGCTTAATGCTGGAGGCAGATAAAGCAGAGAGAGAAGTGGAGTTTAAATTCCCTGCTTCTGCCACCATCGTTGCAACAGGTATTGATGTAAGTAAAGAGAAGGATGAACTTGAGTGGGAATATAACTGGAAACTGAATACCACCTACAAGTTGTTGATTGCTTCTGCTGCCGATTCAGCAGGTAATTTTGTTTTGTACTCAGGATATATCTTCTTGCCGGAAGAAAATAAATGGAAACTCATTGGTACCTGTAAAATTTCAGGGCAATGGTCTTCTATAACACAACCAGCTTCTTTTATTTCGGCAAAACATAAAAAAACCGTTATACAATCTTCAATAAATAATGTATGGGCCCAGCGATCAGCAGGATCATGGAAGAAGTTAGATGGCAGTAATAATGATGCAAGACCTGTTGTAAACCCGATGCCGAATGTAGATAGTGTGCAGCAATATCAATTGGAAAGAGATCTTTTATCTAAAGCGATTGCTTCTGGTAAGACTGATGTATCAAAAGATACTGCAGGCATTTATTATAAGATTATTGAAATGGGAAATGGCAAACCTGTTTCCGTTACTGATACAGTTACCGTTTATTATAAACTTCGCATATTTGGAACAACGGAGATAATTGACCAGGCTACTGATAAACCTGCTACATTTCCTTTGAACAGGTTAATCAAAGCCTGGCAAATAGCAATACCTATGGTGAGAACAGGGGGAAAACTGAAAATCGTTATTCCATCGGGTTTTGCTTATTCCATCAGAACGAGAGCAGCTACGATTCCTCCGAATAGTATACTGGAGTTTGATATTGAAGTGTTGGATACGAAGCAATAACCTTTATCAATTGAAAATTATCGCCTTCAATATGCATAATTTCTTCATGTTTCCCGGATTTCATACATGAATTTTGAAGCCTTATATTTGAGTATTATACCATTTCAGCCCTCAACTGATGATGAAGAAGTTACTTATTGTATTGCTGACAATTTGCTTGTCGAAACTATTAAATGCCCAGGCATCTTTCGATAAGACGGCAACAGAAGCATTTGTGTTGACAAGAATGGCAGAGAAATTTCATCTGCAGCCTAAACTTTTGAATGATGATCTTTCTGTAGCAGTGTTTGATGGTTTATTACAGTCATTGGATGAACAGAAAATTTTCTTCACAGCAGAAGACATTGCAAAACTCCGGCTTCATCGTTTCCATATTGATGATCAAATAAAAAACAGGCAGGCCACATTCCTCCAAACGCTTTCCGGCATTTATAAGTTGAGGCTTGAGCAGGTAGATACAATGATCAATTCTATTTGTAAATCACCATTTGAATTTAATACGAAGGAATCCTTTACGGTTTTCGAAGATTCAGCTTACCCCGTAAACGTATTATCGCAACGAAACAAACTGCGTAAGTTGTTGAAATTATCAGTGATGGAAAGCTTACTGGGAGTTGTAACAGATAGCAGTTCTTCAGCTACTACGCTAACAAAAAAGTATATAGATAGTCTCGAAGTTATTTACCGGAAAAAGGTAATGGCATCTTTCAAACGTAGTATTGCAAAGGAACTGCATAGCCCGGGAGGTGTTGAGCAATTATTGGGAGAAAAATATTGTGAATTAATAGCCAGTTATTATGATCCACATACCAATTATTTCTCTGTAACGGGCAAGGAAAATTTTGATAGTGAGCTGGGACAAAAATCGATGATGTTTGGTTTTGGTCTTGATGAAGATGAAGGTGGTAGTGTTTACATTTCAAAACTTCAGCCCGGAAGTCCGGCTTACCAGAGTGGCCAGTTGAATGAAGGTGATAAGATAATATCAGTTCAATGGCAGGGCAAAGCTGCCATTGATGTTAGTGATGCCTCTTTGCAGGATATCGCTGAAATATTAGATGCCAGCAATCATGAGAAAGTAATCATCAATGTAAAGAAAGCAGATGGAAGTAACCGAAAGATCGAACTGGCAAAAGCAATAGTGGATGATGATTCTGATGCAGATAAAGTAAAAAGTTTTTTATTGAAGGGAAAGAAGACTGTTGGGTATATTTCTCTTCCTGCATTTTACGAAGACTGGGAAAATGAGGATAATAATGTGAATGGTTGTGCCAACGACGTTGCCAGGGAGATTATTAAGTTGAAGAAACAAGGAATCGAGGCATTGATTTTTGATGTGAGGTATAATGGTGGTGGTTCAATACAGGAAGCCATTGAACTTGCAGGAATTTTTATTGATGCCGGACCGGTAGGACAGATAAAGGACAAGGGTGAAAAAGCAATCACCTTAAAAGATGTGAATCGTGGTACTATCTACGATGGTCCATTGTTATTGATGGTGAATGGATATAGTGCATCAGCATCTGAACTGGTTGCTGCTACTTTGCAGGATTATAACCGTGCTGTAATTGTTGGGTCTACAACTTATGGAAAAGCTACCGCCCAGGCAGTTTTGCCGATGGATACCACCATCAATTTATTAAAGGATTTCACCAATAGAAAAACATCAGCTTATGTTAAGATGACAATGTCGAAACTATATCGTGTGAATGGAGCAACGGCACAGTTTACAGGTGTGAAACCTGATGTGATGTTGCCAGATATTGCTGAAGCTGATCCACGACGTGAAGCTGATGAACCTTTTGCTATACCTGCAACAGGAATCGAGGCCAATAAATATTATAAACCGCTTGCACCAATTGCATCAACAAAGCTGTTACAGGAGTATGCACGATCTGTTATTGACACATCTTCATTCTTCAAAAGCCTGGATCAATACATCCGTTTGAGAAAAGCTGAGTTAGCTAAGAAAGACTTTTCCCTAAACTGGAAAGAAGCTTTAGATATGAAAAAGAAATTTATTCAGCAGATGCCTTCATTTTCTATGAATAAGCGTAAAGTTTTTACCGTTGCAAATCATAATTATGATGAAGACAGGCTGAAGGGTAATGAGAATCTACAGGAGCTGCATGATACATGGAAACTTTTCCTGGAGAGCGATCCTTACCTGCAGATCACATATGAACTTGCGTTACAAATGAAATAAACCTTTATAAAATGAGTACCAAACACCAATTGCGTTTTTTGTTTTTGTCAATGATTTTTGCCTGCTACAGTTTTGCAGTATCGGCACAGGATCTTTCAACTCCGGTAGGTTATCTCAGTGCTATTAACACGGCCCAGGAAGAGATGAATCAAACCTATATGGCTTATATGAGTGCAGCTGCACATGGCAGAAGGGCAAAAAAAGTAGAAAAGCTGCGTCAGAAGGTTCTTGAAACAATTATTGATGCAAGAAACAATACAAATGGTTTAGGTGCTTATAAAGGAGATAATTCATTAAAGAAAAGCGGTGCAGATTATATAATGGTCTGTTACCATGTATTTAATGATGATTACGCTAAACTCATTAACATGGAAGAGATAGCTGAGCAATCTTTTGATGGCATGCAGGCTTACCTGTTGATGCAGGAAAAGATCAGCGAGAAGTTGAAAGAGGCATCTCAACAAATGAGTGACGCAGAAAAAGCTTTCGCAGCAAAGTATGAGATCAAACTAATAGATGGAAAAAGCGAGTTAGGTGAGAAGATGGAACAGGCAGGAAAGCTGAACCGTTATAAAAACCAGATGTTCCTGGTATTTTTTAAGAGTAACTGGCAGGATGGTGTGATCACCAAGGCAATGAATAATAAGAAGGTGAACGAAATAGAACAGGGAAGAAATGCGTTATTACAATATGCAGCGGAAGGGCTGAAAGCTTTAGATACCTTAAAGACATTTAATGGTGACCCTTCTTTGGCAGTAGCCTGTCGTCAGGTATTAACCTATTACAAGAAATCTGCAGAGAATGAACTTGCAAAGCTTTCTGAGTATTATCTGAAACAGGAGAATTTTGAGAAGATCAAAAAATCATTTGAATCAAAACCTGAATCTCAGCGAACACAGAAAGATGTAGATGAGTTTAATAAAGCAGTAAAAGAAATAAATGAAGCTGTAGGTTCATTCAATAAATCCATCAATAACCTGAATAACGGAAGAACGCAGGCATTGGAAAACTGGGAGAAGACCAATAAAGAATTTACAGACAGGCATATGCCACATTATAAAAAAAAATTTTATTGAATTCAGTTTTATAAAGAGTAGCTATCGTTAGTACATGCAAAGAACCCCTAATATTATCAGAGGCCTTTTATTGGCTTGTATATGTATTGTTGCATTGGGCAGTACCTACAGCAGCATGATTCATGTAGTGGCAAGCAGTTCAACTGTAAACGATAAAAAACCTTTTGAAGAGATAACACTAAAAAAACAAATCGCAAACAAAGCATTGGAAGAGTATGACCGCTGGCATTTGAATGGAGTATTGAGAGAAACCGACGATGATGCCATTCCAATTCTGCAAGAGTACTGGAAACTGGGGGTGATTACTGTTACAGAACAAAATCTCAGGAACAGTTCATGGCAGTATCGCCATCCCTGGAGTGCTGTTTTTATTTCTCATGTAATGTTGCAGGCTGGTGCAGGAGACAATTTTCCCTATTCAAATAATCATGCGAAGTATATTGTTTGGGCACGGGATAATGCTACTGCTCAGCCACAATCGTTATTTGCGGCTTATGCTGTGTATGATCAACGATCTGCATGGCCAGAACCTGGTGACCTTATTTGTATGAACAGGAGAAGTAACCGTTACACAATGGAAACGATTAACCAGAAATGTATTTCTCATTGCGATATTGTTGTTGCGCTTAATAAAGAGCAGGGTTTTATTACAACTGTAGGGGGCAATGTTGGACAAACAGTAAACAAACGTATAGTTTGGCTAAATACTAATGGCTTTATAGACCACTCGAGAAACTGGCAAGTGATGGACGATGAAGAGCAAAATCCTGAAGGATCTCAGAAAGAAATATTCGGAGTAATTAAAGTGAATACTTCTTACAGGTAATTAAAGACAGGTATTTGTTCTTCTTGTGTCAATGAGGTAGTTAATTTTCCAGTTTCCATTCAATCTCACTAATTGGAATGAATTCACGCCACAATGACTGAACTTTCCATTGTAGTAAAAACTATAAGGTGTCCAGGCTGAGGCTAAATCAGCATCTATAAGTATTGCCTCGAACCTGATACGTTCATCTGCAGCATTTTTCTTTAATCCGCTCACTGACTTCGCAAAATTTTCTAATGAACCTGTTTTTATAACTATCCCATCTTTGGAATCAATTGTTTGAAGTATTGCGTTATCAGCAAAACATTCAGCAAACATCTTTCCGTCTGCTTCCAACATAGCTGTAAACATTTTATTGATAACAGCTTTCACTGAATCTTCTGCTTTCTGCGCTTTGAGATTAATTGACACGATAGATATGACAAAGAATAAGACAATATGTTTCATGGGTGGAAAGATATGTATGCTCTTTTATAACAAATAACCGCCTATAATTTTTTAAGCCACATCTTCACCGGTACAAGCTATATGCAGTTGAAACCAGTCTTCTCTGCTCAGTACAATTTCCCTTGCTTCTTTTGCCTGCTGTAGTCTTTCAATTTTTGTAGTGCCAATTACAGGAATAATTCCTGAAGGATGTTTCAACAGGTAAGCAATCAACACCTGGTTAATGCCTGTGTTATATTTTTCTGCCAGTAAAGTAGCTGCGGCAATGATAGCCCTGTACCTTGGATGGCTGTCGTCATTCATGATTCCACCACCTAAAGGAGCCCAGGCCATCGGAGTGATGTTATGAAGCAGGCAATAATCCAATACGCCATTGGTAAAAGGGAGATGATTTAATATCGATATTTCTATTTGATTATAATCGACAGGTAAATATTTCAGGAGAAGATCAATGTGTTGTGGCAGGAAATTAGAAACGCCAAACTGTAAGATTTTCCCCTGCCTTTTTAAAAGATCGATAGCATCAGCCACTTCAATAGGATTCATCAATGGATCAGGTCGATGAATAAGCAATACATCAATATGATCTGTGCACAATGCTCTTAAAGAATATTCTACAGAAGCAATGAGATGGTCTCGTGATGTGTTGTAGGATTTGATGACGTGCTCCTGTCTTGGATTTGTTTTTAGTTGAATACCGCATTTTGTAATAAGCTGGACCTGTTCTCTGAGCGATGAGCGATTTCTTATTACATGTCCAAATTCTTCTTCCGTGCTGTAGTCACCATAAATATCTGCATGATCAAACGAAGTGATTCCATTCTCAACACACTGATTTATGAGTTGCTCATATTCAGACAAAGTAAAATTAGCTCCCCATTTACCCCATCTCATACAACCAGCTATCGGTATGGATAAATTGATCATTGGCTAAAAGTAAAAAAGTCCCGCTAAATGCGAGACTTCCATTTCTTTCCTGGTTGAGCATGAATTAATCGCGGTTGTATCCACCACCACCTCCGCCACGGTTGTAGCCTCCGCCACTTCCGCCACGATTGTAGCCTCCGCCACCTCCACTTCCACCACGGTTGTAGCCTCCGCCACCTCCGCCACCGAAGCTTTTCTTCTTGAATCCACCACCACCACCTTGTCCTTCTGGACGTGGAGCTGATTCGTTCACTACCAGTTTTCTTTCCATTACTTCTGTTTCGTTTAATGCAGCGATTGCTGTTCTTGCAGCTTCGTCATCATTCATTTCAACGAAACCGAAGCCTTTGCTACGATTGTTGTTGAATTTGTCGGTAACGATTTTTGCAGATGCAACCTCTCCATAAGGTGCAAACATGTTGTAAAGGTCATCACTGGTCATACTCCAGTTCAGGTTTCCAACGTAAATGTTCATTTCTTAAAATGTTAAGTGAAATAATAAACCATGGCAAAACAGACCAGCCAAAAAACCCATTTACGAGAGAGACGCTCAATGAGAAATGGAAGAACTGTAACCTTGGACATACCGAAGATAATAAATTAATTGTGCAGGAGGAATTTTTTTTCACCTGGATTATGGCTGTAAATCAAGCATATAAAGGTTGTTAGGCGACAATGTATCGGGCCATTTGAATTCCAGCCTGGCATCCGTTGTTATAATAGTAATTTAACGGTTAGATGCTCAATGGTTCAGATTACCAATGTAAGTTTGCTGAAGAATCATACCCATGAGAAAGATATTGTTTGCTGTTTTACTTTTATCCCCTATCCTGAGTTTTTGCCAGAAGAAGAGTTTTAAAGTTTCTATGGTTGGTTTTTACAACCTCGAGAATCTTTATGACACGGTTGATAATCCAATTAAGAACGATAACGAGTTTACACCTACAGGTCCCAAGAATTATAACACTAATATTTATAACGATAAACTTGGTAAGCTTGCTTCCGTTTTATCACAAATTGGTACAGATGTTCCTGGTGTTCCGAACCCTGACGGTCTTGCATTGATCGGTGTTTCAGAAATAGAGAATGATACCGTGTTGAATGATCTTGTTCGGCATCCATTACTTAGCAAAAGAGGGTATAAGATCGTGCATTACGATTCCCGGGATATAAGAGGTGTTGATGTGGGTCTTTTATATAACCCTAAATATTTTACTGTAGAAGCTTCAGATAAACTTTTTGTTCAGTTACCTGGGGGAAGCAAAGATGCTTATTTTACCAGGGATATTCTTTGGGTGAAAGGTAAACTGGATGGTGAAACAATTCATATCTACGTAAATCACTGGCCATCCAGATCAGGTGGTGAAGAAAGAAGTGCACCAGCAAGAGCTGCAGCAGCAACAGTGGCAAAAAGACATATTGATTCTATTGCAAAGGCAGATGGAGAACAGAAAGTGCTGTTGATGGGTGATCTGAACGATGATCCAACCAGTCCGAGTGTTGCGGAAATTCTGAAAGCAAAAGGTAAAGCTAAAGATGTAAGGCAAGGAGGATTGTTTAATCCATGGTGGGAAATGTATAAGAATGGTATTGGTACATTGGCTTACCAGGATAACTGGAATCTTTTCGACCAGATCATCATTTCTCATCCCTGGTTAAAAAAAGAACAGGATGGATTTTTCTTCTACAAGCAATTCATCTTTAATAAAGAGTTCCTGATGGAAAACTCTGGCCGTTACAGGGGATATCCAATGAGAACCTGGGATGGAAATACTTACAGGGGTGGTTACAGTGATCACTTCCCAACGTATCTTGTTTTTCTAAAGAAAGTTCAGGCAGAACCAGAGGATAACGACAACAAACTTGAAGTAGTGGGTGGTATTAATGTCTGGAAACGATTTTTAGAGAAGAATTTGAATGATCGTATTCCCGAGGAAAATCGTGCCCCGGCTGGAAGATACACTGCAGTTGTAAGTTTCACTATCGACTCGGAAGGTAATGTTGTTGACTTAAAACTGGAAAAAGATCCAGGCTATGGTTGTGGCGCAGAAGTTATGAGAGTTATGAAGAAGTCTCCAAAATGGCAGCCTGCCACCAAAGAAGGAATTCCAGTTAATTACAGGCAAAAACAGTCTATTACTTTTGTTTTTGATAAAGGGTAATTATCTTGATGATATATAGTTTTAACCTGCTGCCCGTAGCAGGTTTTTTATTGTGTATGAAATTTGATTTCTGTTGTTTTACCTGCACAATTATCTTTGCACATGGCAACAAACTCCACTTCCCCACGTAATAAGTCTGCAGATTCAAGATTCTTTGGTGAAGGATTAACCTTTGACGATGTTTTATTAATGCCTGCTTATAGCCAGGTTTTGCCAAGAGAAGTCAGCATCCAGACAAATCTTACTAAGTCTATTAAGTTGAATATTCCTATGCTTTCTGCAGCTATGGATACGGTCACAGAAGCCAATCTCGCTATTGCATTGGCAAGAGAAGGTGGTCTTGGTATTTTGCACAAGAACATGAGCATAGAACGGCAGGCCGAACATGCCAGAAAAGTAAAGCGTAGTGAAAGTGGTTTGATCTTAGACCCGGTTACATTAAATGAAGATGCTACCATTGGAGATGCTCAAAGAATCATGCGTGAAAACAGGATCGGTGGAATTCCTATCATTGATTCGAATAGAAAACTCGTTGGCATTCTCACCAACCGTGACCTCAGATTTGAAACTGACGGTAAAAAAAAGGTGAGCAAGGTGATGACGAAAGACCGGCTTGTAACTGCTCCACAAGGAACAGATATGAAGAAAGCCGAGAAGATCCTCCAGCAATACAAGATCGAGAAATTACCTGTGGTTGATAAACAAGGAAAGCTGATTGGCCTGATCACTTACAGGGATATATTACAGCTTCGCAATTTCCCCAATGCCGTGAAGGATGAATTTGGAAGATTACTTGTCGGTGCAGCTTTAGGAATTACCTCCGATATACTTGACAGAGCCGCTGCTTTGCAAAATGTAGGAGTTGATGTAGTTACACTCGACAGTGCCCACGGTCATAGTAAAGGTGTAATGGATGCATTGAAAAATCTGAAGAAGAATTTTAAGGGCTTACAAGTGATCGCTGGAAATGTAGGAACTGCTGCAGGTGCAAAAGCTTTGGCCGATGCAGGTGCCGATGCTGTGAAAGTTGGTATCGGGCCAGGATCGATTTGTACAACAAGAATTGTTGCTGGTGCTGGTATTCCACAGATCACTGCAATTATGGAAGCTGCCGGTGTATTAAAAGCAAGGAACATTCCTGTGATCGGTGATGGTGGTATTCGTTACACTGGTGATATGGTGAAAGCACTTGCTGCAGGTGCAGATGTGGTAATGATGGGAAGCATCTTCGCAGGAACAGAAGAAAGTCCTGGTGAAACAATCATCTACGAAGGAAGAAAATTCAAAGAGTACCGTGGAATGGGATCATTGGGTGCTATGGTACAGGGAAGTGGTGATCGTTATTTCCAGGATGTAGAAGCCGATGTAAAAAAATATGTTCCCGAAGGAATTGAAGGTCGTGTTGCTTATAAAGGTCACGTAGCCGAGATCGTGTATCAATATACCGGTGGATTGAGAGCAGGGATGGGGTATAGTGGTGCAAAAGATATCAAAGCATTACAACAGGCTACGTTCATCAAGATTACTAATGCCGGCATTACTGAAAGCCATGCACATGATATTGATATTACAAGGGAGGCTCCGAATTATAGCAGGAAATGATCTGGAACTAGGAATTTGATATCTGGAATTTGGCAACAAGCAGTCGTTACCTTATTCAGCTTCGTTGTGTCAAATCGACGAAGGAGATTCACCGAATCAATATTATATCCAATAGACATATTGAGGTACTCACTTGTACAGGTGATACATTATTCAACGATTCTCATAGACTGAGCAATTAGTTTGCGTCTTAATTTTCCTTTGCGTCTTTGCTTGAAAAAAATTAATTCAGTCTATACAGTTTGCCCGGCATTGAAGCAATCACATTCTGCAGTTCAAGATTCAATATCGCTTCAGCAACTGAGCTACTGCTTAAGCTGCTTTTCATATGCAATTCATCAATGTGCACAGATTCTTTATCCTTTAAAATATCAACGATCACTTTTTCATCTTCACTGAGATCGATAAACAATTCCCGGGTATTTTTTGTTTTAGGTTTCATTTTTTCCTGCCAGCCCATTACCTGTAATAAATGCGCAACATCAGAAAATAATATCGCCTTGTTCTGCTGTATCAATTTTAAACAACCACTGCTTTTACTATCTGTTGTTTTTCCAGGAACAGCAAAAAGGTCTCGGTTGTAATTGTAAGCTAATTCTGCAGTAATCATGCTGCCACCTTTCACAGGGGTCTCAATTACGATTGTTGCATCGGCCATACCTGCCACAACCCTGTTTCGCTTAGGAAAATTGTGTTTGTCTGGTTTTGTATTCCGTACAAACTCAGTTAATAAACCACCGTTCAATAAAATATCTTTCGCAAGTTGTTTATGTTGTAATGGATAGATGGTATCCAATCCGTGAGCAAGTACACCAACTGTAGGAAGATTATTCGTGTTTGCAGATTTGTGGGCAATGGCATCGATTCCAAAAGCAAGTCCACTTACGATCAACACATTCAGTTCAGCCAAACCCTGTACAATTGATTCGGTTAGCTGCTTACCATAATCGGTATTATTTCTTGTGCCGATGACGCTAATAACTTTTGTGTTATTCAAATCAGCATTACCCCTGTAATACAATAGAGTTGGAGGATCATAGCAGTGTAATAACCTTTTTGGATAATCTTCATCTTTTAAGAATAAGGGCCTGATTCGATGCTTCTCAGTAAATTCAATTTCATTTTCTGCCGTGTCAAAATCAGTAAAATTTTTAATGGCCTTTGCTTTTATCTCGCCAATTCCATCAACGGCTGCCAGGTCTTTTTTCTTTGCTTTGAATATACTTGCCGCATCTTCGAAATGATCGAGCAATATTTTTGCCTGAACAGCACCGATGTTAGGCACTTGCGTTAGTGCAATTTGGTATAAGAGGTCAGGGTTCATGGAGTTTGAAGATAAAAATTATCATTCAAAATCCGAAGGTTGCAAATTACTTTGCCTGCATATAGATCGAAAAGTACCTATAGGTATTTCTTTTCTGTCAGCCGGAATAATGGTAGTTAAAGTTGGGTTTCCCTGCTTCCTCAATTTAATGTGGCTTCCCTTCTGTGAAACCTGTTCAAATCCATGTTTGAGTAGAATGCGAATAATATAATACGATGAATAAAGTTTAGGCATTAATTTCAGTATGAACGATCTCTGGTTGTTCAATCATAGTGAACTCTGTAATATCTTCATCTTCATAATATAATTCCAGGGCTTCTTTTAAATGCTTCAAAGCTTCTTCTTTAGAATCACCAAAAGAAGATATATCAACATTCAGACATTGAGCAACGAAATGATTGCCTTCTTTCCAAATTACATTATCGAATGATCGTGACTTCATATTCTAATATACTAAAAATTAAATTCCCACAATAGTAAATTCCGTTCTCCTGTTTTTAGCCCTTCCTTCTTCGTTTTTATTATCAGCAACTGGCTTTGTTTCACCAAGGCCTTTCCAGGTTAGTCTTTTTGCATCAATGCCCTTGCTTATTAAATAATCGGCTACTGCTTTTGCCCTGTTATTTGATAGCTTAAGATTATCTGCAGGTGCACCCACATTATCTGTATGTCCCGTGATCAATACTTTGATCTGTGTGTTCTCATTTAGTAATTGTAAAAGCTTATCAAGTTCTACCAGGCTAACCGGAACCAACTTAGTTGAGTTTGTTTCGAAGTGTACATTCTTTAATGTAACAGACGCATTCATCTCAATCGGCTGAAGTGGAATATCCATTTTATAAGTACTATCGGATCTTTCTTTACTTAGTTCGTACAGTTTACTAAAAAACAAATAACCCTGCCGGTTCACCGTAAATGTATAATCGTTGCCAACAGGAAGTGTGATAAAGTAAAATCCTGTTTCATCGGTCTGCACTTTTGTCCTGGTAGTATTTGTGTTGTTGTCGATCAATTCAACAGAAGAAGGTAACCCTTTCTTTGTCTTTTCATCGTACACAAAGCCTTGTACATATAATGTTCTTGCAGGACGAACATCTTCTCTTAATTCAAATTTGTAAAGATCCAATCCACCACGGCTATCGGTTCTGTCACTTGAATAGTAGGCTGTTTTTCCATCAGCTGCAACGAATAATCCACCTTCATCATCAATCGTATTAATTGGATAACCAAGATTTCTAGGTGCTCCCCATTTGCCTGTTCTGTGATCTTTTTTTAGCATGTAAAGATCAGTTCCACCATATCCCAACAACCCATCTGAAGTAAAATACAAAGTTTCATTATCAGCATGAATGAAAGGAGCGATCTCACCACCAGGACTATTCACCTGTGGCCCCATATTTAGTGCAGGAGACCAACCCTTATTTGTTCTATGGCTTACATAAATATCACCTTGTCCGTAACCACCATATCGTGTGCTGCTGAAGTACAATGTTTTTTTATCAGGACTTAAACTTGGAGAACTTTCCCAGGCTTCTGTATTAATATTTTCGCCAAGATTTTCAGGTTGACTCCATCCCTGTGGTGTCCAGTAAGAAATATAAAGATCGTAGCCACCATAACCACGTGGACCGTAATCGGCAGCAAAGATCAGCCATTCTCCATCCTGTGAAATATGCAACGCACCTTTGTAAGGTTCATCGTTTAATTCTCCTTCTAAAAGCCCGGCTTTGCCATAGGTTTTATCCTTCATGGTGCTGGAAAAAAAATCTTCCCGAACATTTGCACCACGTCTTGTAAACACCAGGATACTATCGTTGATAGTTATGGAAGGATAATATTCCAGGTGAACACTATTGATGCTATCACCTAAATTCATCGGTGTAAACACATAATTGCCCGAAGGAAATTTGGCAGCCTGGTCAAGTGCAAACTGGTAGGTTCTCTTCCTGAAATTTCCCTGTGCCATACCTCTTTGACCAAGTTTAGGAATTAGCAGGTATTTATTCACTGCGTTCAAAGCATCAGAAAAACGACCTACACCTGCAAGACTTGTAGAGTAGGTTAAGTACGATGTTTTAAAAACGGCGGTATCTTTTGCCAATCCACTTTCAAAATATGTAATGGCGTTATTGTAATCTTTCAGTTCGTTGTATAAGGTAGCGAGATCAAGAATTGCATCAACGAAATTTCCATCAATTGCAATCGCCTGTTTAAAAAGATTGACTGCATCTTTCAGATTTCCATCCCTGTAGCTTGTTAAACCCTGTTCATGCAATTTTTTTGCCCTTGGATTTACTTTGGCAGGATCATAGGTTTGTGAAATAGCAGTAACGCTGATAAGCAACAGAACGGCAACTAAAATTCGTTTCATAGATGCGGAAAGTTCGTTTAAAACAGGTGAATAGCGTTGTTAAAAACGATTGTTATACCAGCTTTAGTGTTTCATGGCAACTTTGTTGCGTCGCAAGCACTTTATGGTTCGGTTATAATGGCATCAATTCAGCTTAGGGAACTTTAATGTACTTATGAATCTGGAGGCTCAGCTCCCATTTAGGATTTGCCTTGATATATTCAACGATCATTGGCGTTATCGCAGCAGCTTTACTCCATTCAGGCTGCAGGTAAAGTTTGCAATTTGGTGAAGTTTGTGATGCATGTTCTTCGGCCCAGTTAAAATCATCATTATTATAAACGATGATTTTTAATTCGTTTGCTTTCTTTAATACTTCAGGCAATGGTGCTTTAAATTTCTTAGGTGATAAACATATCCAATCCCACTCACCGGATAATGGAGATGATCCTGAAGTTTCTATATTGGTTTCAAATCCTGCTTCGTGTAAATGATGTGTTAATGCGTCAAGGTTGTGCAACAATGGCTCGCCACCTGTAATTACTGCAATCACTTTATTATTTCCAGATGCATCCCTTGCCTGCGATACAATTTGTTCAATAGAGATTTTTGGATGAACATCAGCATCCCAGCTTTCTTTTACATCACACCAGAAACAACCAACGTCACATCCACCCAAACGAATGAAGTATGCTGCTTTGCCCTGGTGAAAACCTTCACCCTGTATGGTATAAAAAGCTTCCATTACAGGAAGCTTTACATTATTCAATATTGTGTCCTCACCAATCATACTTCAATTGTCGCTTCCGTTCTGTTTAAATATGCCTGCAATGTATTTTTCAATAAGCCTGCAATGGTCATTAAACCAACACCACCAGGCACAGGTGTTATTGCTGATGCTTTCGATGCAACTTCATCATAAGCCACATCTCCTTTAATGCGATAACCCTTTGCAGATGTGGTGTCTTCAATTCGTGTTATCCCTACGTCAATGATAACAGCACCTTCTTTTACCATATTCGCTTTTACAAAACCTGGTTTTCCAAGAGCAGCTACAATGATGTCTGCCTGCAGGCAAAGTTCTTCGAGGTTTTTTGTATGTGAATGACAAAGCGTTACTGTACAATTTCCTTTTGATAGGTTGCTGCTGAGTAAAATGCTCATTGGCCTGCCTACAATATTACTTCTGCCTATCACTACAGCGTGCTTGCCCTTTGTTTGTATGTTGAAATGTTCCAGCATCAGCATTATTCCATACGGAGTAGCAGGAATAAACGTTGGCAATCCCTGAACCAGTTTCCCAACATTAGAAGGATGAAAGCCATCTACATCTTTATTCGGATCAATCGACTCTATCACTTTTTGTTCATTGATATGCTTTGGCAGCGGAAGCTGAACAAGTATCCCATCGATTTCTTCATCTTCGTTGAATAAACTGATCTGTTTAAGCAGTTCAGATTCTGGTATTTGTGCTGAAAATCTCACTAAAGTTGATCTAATCCCGACTTCTTCGCACGATCTGACTTTACTAGCCACATAGGTTTCACTGGCACCATCGGTTCCTACCAGAATTGCTGCGAGATGTGGTTTACGAGCCGTTGTAATGCTGCCAACCTGGTCTTTTAATTGGGATTTGATAGCCCGGGAAGCTAGTTTTCCATCTAGAATAAGCATGCGGCAAAGGTATTTTATTGAAACGGATTAAAAATTTTTGATCTATGCAGCTATTGTTTAACATCTGTGTCTTCAATTAGGGCGTTAACAGGAATTTGTAAAAATTTTTAGGAGTTTTTAACATTTCCTCTATATTTACGCCGTATAATTTTTAAAAACCTATAGCACATGAGAAAAATCCTATCACTGGTAACAGTGATGCTACTGACTGCATTGGTAGCTACAGCCCAGACACGGGAAATTACCGGAAGAGTCACAGATGATCAAAATCAACCAGTTGCCGGAGCCTCTGTACAGATTCGGGGCGGAACAACAGGAACGGCTGCTGATGCCAACGGAAATTTCCGCATCAACGCAAAAGCAGGAGACGTTTTAGTAATCTCTGCAACCAATTTTGCCTCAAGAGAAATTACCATCACCAATCAAACAACAGTTAACGTACAGCTTACGAGCCAGGTTGCTGTGATTGATGAAGTTGTGGTTACTGCACTTGGTATAGCCAGGCAGTCGAAAGAGCTCGGTTATTCTACAGCAAAAGTAAGATCAGCAGAATTAACACAGGGTTCACCGGTGAATATTCAGAATGGCTTAACTGCGAAGGTTTCTGGTTTGAACGTGAATACAACGAATAACGGTGTATTTGCACAAACTCGTTTGACCTTGAGAGGTATACGTTCTTTAACCGGTAACAACCAGCCAATGTTAATCGTGGATGGTGTGCCAATGCCTTTGGGTTTTATCAATTCTATTAACCCAAATGATATTGAGAATGTTACCGTATTGAAATCTGCATCAGGTACTGCAGTATATGGTCCTGATGGTGTAAATGGTGCGTTAGTAGTAACAACCAAGAAAGGTGTAAAAGGAAGACCTGTAGTTTCAGTAAGTCATTCTACACAGTTCGAGAGCATTTCTTATATGCCTAAGTTCCAGACACGTTATGGATCAGGTTATGCTCCTGATGCAATGGGTTACGGAACATTCGAACCAATTGAGCAGCAGAGCTGGGGTGATGAGTTTGATGGTTCTATCAGACAAATGGGACAAACTGGTCCTAACGGTGAAAAACTGATGTTGCCTTACAGTAATGTAAAGAACGGAAGAAGAAATTTTTACAATACAGGTGTAACCAATCAAACAGATATCTCTTATTCTGCAGGTGATTTTTATATCAGTGCTCAGAATGTAGATATCAAAGGTGTAATGCCAGGTGATGAGAACCATCGCAGAAGCATTACTTTAAAAGCAGACAGAGAGTATGGCAAGTTCAAAGCTGGTTTCAATCTTCGTTATACCAATGGCCAGTACGATGTAACCAATAACAATACAATTGTTTATTATGATGTTACTGGTTCTCCAGGACAATACGATTTAAGCATGTTCGAAGACTGGAGAAATGATTATTTCTCTAGCCCTGACGGATATTTTACTCCGTATCTTGATAACAATGGTAAAACACCATATTTCGCAAAAGATAACTACAGGGAAAAAGGAACGAGCCATGACATTTTTGGTAATGGTGAATTGAATTTCAAAGCTACTTCATGGTTAAACCTGACTTACCGTGTAGGTATTTCACTTAGCAGTGCTGATGCACGTAGCAGCAGAGGAGCATTTGACTACTCAGCCTTCCATAATACATTAAGAGATCATGGTACGCTGAATATTACTTCTGCGGTAACTAACAACAACAGCCTTGCTAACAGGATCACTTCTGAGATATTCGCCAATTTCAATAAGCGTTTTGACAAGATCGGCTTAGGCTTATTAGTAGGTCAGCAGTACAGGCAATCTACTTCAAGATTCTTAAGCATTGGAAGTAATAACTTAGGAACTTCTACTTTACTGTCAGTACAAATGCGTAAAGGCGAACCTGCTGTTTCTGTAGATAATTCAAAGCAGGCGCTTGAGCGTTATTTTGGTAAGTTAAGTTTTGACTATGACAACTGGGCTTTCTTAGAAGCAACCGCTTCTTATGATATCTCAAGTTTGCTGGTAAAACCAGGTGTTGATTTCGAAAAGAAAGATATAGCTTACTTCTATCCAGGTGTGAGTGCTTCATTCTTATTACACCAGGTATTGCCTTTTGTTCAGAACAGTAACGCTATCAGCTACCTGAAACTTCGTGGTGCTCTAACCAAATCAGGTAATGCAAACGTTGGTCCTTATGCGTTTGAAGATGTGTTCAATACCTCATTGTTTTTCCCTTATGGAGATGTATTAGGTTTCAGCCCTACGGCTACTACAACGGCTACATCACTGAAGCCTGAGTTTGTAAACAGTAAAGAAGTGGGAATTGAAATCGGATTCTTAAAGAACAGGATCAATCTGGAAGCTACATATTACAACCAGAATAATACAGATCAGATCGTGAATGTTCAGCAGTCAAATACTACTGGTGTTACTACTGTGGTTCAGAATGCTGCATCGTTTATCAATAAAGGCTTTGAATTAGATCTTCGTCTTACACCTTTGGTAAAACTTGGACAGGTTAACATCGATTTCAGTGCTAACTATACTAACCAGAATAGTGAAGTGACTAAGATCGTTGAAGGTTTGGATGAATTAGGTTTAGGAAATTTCAACTATGCAATAGTTGGCCAGCCTGCTTATGTGTTCAAGTTAACTGACTATGTGAAAGATCCACAAGGCCGTGTGATCGTTGATGCTAATACAGGTATGCCTACACAGAATCCAAATCTTACCATGTTCGGCAGAACTTCTCCTGAGCATTTATTAGGATTGAACCTCGGTGTAGAATGGAAGGGCCTCTCATTTAAAATGGTTTGGGATTACCGTGGTGGTAGCCAGATGGTTGCTGATCAGTTAGGTGGATTCTTAGATGATAACGGAATCTCTGCACGTAGTGCTCAGAACGGTCGTCGTGCATTTATCTTCCCTAATTCAGTTTATGATGACGGTACTGGTAAGTATGTAGAAAACACCAACGTGTATACACAGACTTATGGTCGTTTGTTCTGGAACAGCGATCTTAATACGAACGTTACTACTAACTACCTTGCAAGTGCTAATTTCTGGAAGTTACGTGAGCTGTCTCTTAGCTACGATGTTCCAACCAGAGTATTGGGCAGCAAATTGGGTAATGTAGTTAAAGGCTTAACAGTTGGTGTTAACGGAAGAAACCTGCTGATGTTTGTTCATGATTCTAACCAGTGGACAGATCCTGAGTATTCTGCAAACGGAAATAATGCTTATACCGGTAATGCTACAGGTAGAAGTACTGCATTCAATATGCCTCCAACAAGATTATTCGGATTTAACCTTGCTGTAAGATTCTAAATTCTAAAAAAGAAAAATGATGAAATTTAAAAACTTATTATATACGACCACGCTTGCAGCGCTGATCATTTCAGTTAGCGCTTGTAAGAAGGACAAGTTTGATATCAACCAGAACCCGGATGACGTTACTGATGTGTCAGTATCTCCTTCAGTTCTATTACCTGGTGCTTTACAAACCACTGCCGGAATCGTGGCAGGTGATTTCGTACACCTTCAAATGTGGATGGGTTATTGGGCAAGATCAGGTTCATACCAGTCATTAACTGATATTGAAACTTACCAATTTACCAATGATTTCCAGGTACAGGTTTGGAATGACCTTTACAGCAATGCCAATGCTTACGACCTGATGCAGAAAAAAGCTGCAGCTGGTGGCCAGGGTTTTTACAATGCAGTTGGCCGTATTATGAGAGCTCATAACTTCGGATTATTAGTGGACACTTATGGTAACATTCCATATTTCGAAGCTTTCCGTCGTTCAGAAGTGCCTACTCCTAAGTACGACAAAGGAGCTGACATTTACAAAGACCTGTTCAAGCAACTGGATACAGCAATTAACCTGTTGAACAATGCAGATACTGTAGTGGCTGCCCGTAATCCTGATAAAGCGACTGCTGATTTCGTTTATGCTGGAAATGCGGCTAGCTGGGCAAAATTTGCTAATACATTAAGATTAAGATTGCTGATGCATTTGCATAACGGCATGAACACGACTACAGTTGCACCTGGTTTTGATGTGGCTGCTCTTTCAGCTGCTATTCAAAGCAAACCTTTGATGGGTGCAGGTGAATCTGCTCACCTGAATCCAGGTTTCAGCGGTTCTAAACCTCAGCCTTACTATCGTTTTTACAATACAAACGAATCAGGTTCAGGTAGCCAGCGTGATCATATCAGAGGAAATGAGTATGCTATTGATTATTACAAGTACAATGCTGATCCTCGTATCGATCGTTTCTATGTATCGCCAGGTGGAACAACTGCAACACATAAAGGAATTGCATTTGGAACTCCATCAGGTAATCAGGATCTTATCGGTAGTAAATTATCTACTGTGAGAGGTCCGGGTTTATCTCCAAGCGGTGCTTCTTCAAGAGCATGGATCATGACAAGTGTTGAAAGCCTGTTCTTACAAGCTGAGGCAAGACACCGTGGTGTTTTAACAGCAGGTCCTACGGCTTCTGCTCTTTTAACAGCAGCTATACAGGAATCTTTTGTTTGGTTAGGTTTAACTACAGCCCAGGCCAACAGCTATATCACTGGTAATGCAACATGGCCTGATGTAGATTATACAGCTGTAGGTGGAGGTATATTCACCATAATGAGCCAGAAGTGGTTTGCAATGAATTCTATTGCTCCTTATGAAACATGGTCTGATTATAGAAGGACTGATTATGTATTGGGGGTTCCTGTAGGTTACGATCCAGGACCACCACTTTCAGTTGATCCAGCACGTACGGCGACTTCAATCCCAAGACGTTTGTTGTATCCTCAAAACGAGTATAACTATAACGCAGCCAATGTTGCAGGCGAAGGAACGATCAACGTATTTACTGGTAAAGTATTCTGGGATCTAAACTAATTCTGAGCACACTAAATATTAAAAAATGAAAAAATTATCATTGATCATAACCCTGGTAAGCTTCATGGCACTGACGGGGTGTTTAAAAGATAAAGAATTCGAAAGCTACCGTACAGGTATGGTGATTTCGGAAGTAAAGGGAGTCGCATTCCCGCAAGCTGCCAGCAGCCCGATCGTTGTGGGTATTACAGGTCAGGCAGCTCCACTAACAGTAACTGGGCCTTTCCTTACTTTGGAGGCCGATCGTCCTGCATCCAGCGATGTACACATCAAGCTGGCATTTGACGATGCGTTAGTAACTGCAGCAGGAATGACTCCGTTGCCAGCAGGTTCTTATAGTGTTAATACACTAGATATTACAATTCCTGCAGGAAAGAGCTTTTATGACCAGTTGAAAGTTACTGTTAACAACAGTAATACGCTGGATCCAAATATCTCTTACGGCATTGGATTTAAGATCGTAAGTGTGGATGGTGGATATACTATTGCTGCAAATTCAAGGAATGTTGTACTTGGATTTACCATCAAAAATAAATATGATGGTATTTACACCCTAAAAGGGCATCACAATCGTACTCCATATACCTTCCCTTATGAAACTGAAATGCATATGGTTACAAAAGGCCCTAATGAAGTATACTTCTTCTGGCCTGATGTGAACTCAATTGGACACCCAATTGGAATCAGTGCAACATCTATGAGCTGGTATGGTGCTGCAATTGCTCCATCCATTGTATTTAACCAGGCGACTGACCTTGCTACTGATATTTACAATCAGACTCCAGGTACAGTTATTAGCATGCAGACAATCAATCCGGCAGGTGGTGATAACAACGTTGCCGTTGGCGAAACTTTGGTTTCCCGTTATGTTGCAGGCGCAACTCCAACACAAAGCAAAATATATGCTTACTGGAGATATGCCAATAATGATCTTCGTGCATTTTTTGATACATTGACTTATGTTGGTCCAAGACCATAATGGTTTTTATATTTTTTAGAAAAGGGCTGCACTCATGTGTAGCCCTTTTTTGTATAATCAGTTAATTGAAGGATTTTTGCCTGATTAAATTGCATTATGGCTGAGTACACAAGCATTGGAAAGATTGTAGCGGCTTTTGGTTTATCGGGTGAGTTGATTCTGAAGCACGGACTTGGAAAAAAAACGGCCCTCAAGGATATTTCGGTGATATTTATTGAGGAAGTAAAGGACAGTTATATTCCCTGGTTTGTGGAAACTTCTAAAGCCAAAACGGACGAAGAAATGCATTTGAAAGTTGAGGGAATAAACTCGAAGGAAGCTGCACAACGACTTACTCAGAAGAAGGTTTGGTTAAAGACAGACGATTTCAGGAAACTTGCCGGCAAATCTTCCGTCATTGCTTTGATCGGATATTTATTGATCAACGAAGGAGAAGAATTAGCACCCATTGAAGAAGTGATTGAACAACCGCACCAGGTTTTACTGCGAATAACGCTTGGTGGAAATGAAGCATTAATCCCACTTCATGATGAAACACTGGATAAAATAGATCATAAAAAACAGCAGGTTCATGTAACACTACCTGATGGTTTACTGGATGTTTACAGATGATGCACTTGTTGTTGTACAAGAGTGCGACGCAAGAAAAGCTTAATTCCTTTTCTGCATTCTGCCTCATAAAAATTAGTTTCTACCTTAGCTTTCTTGCAACAACCTCAACGATATATAGCCCATTTTGATCTTGACTCATTCTTTGTGAGTGTGGAAGTATTGAACAATACATCATTGAAAGGCAAAGCTGTAATTGTTGGAGGCAGCAGGGAAAGAGGTGTGGTGGCAGCCTGTAGTTATGAATCAAGAAAATTTGGTGTGCATTCAGCAATGCCAATGGCTACTGCGATGAAATTATGTCCGCATGCGATTTTGGTAAGGGGAACAAGAGGAGAGTACAGCCGATACTCAAGATGGGTCACAGATATTATTGCAGCAAAAGCACCAAAGTTTGAGAAAGCATCTATCGATGAGTTTTATATTGACCTTACAGGAATGGATAGGTTTTTTGATCCTTTTCAATGGACAAAAGACCTGCGACAGGAGATCATTGATGCTACTCAATTGCCCATTTCGTTTGCATTGGCTGCCAATAAATTTGTTGCGAAAGTGGCAACTGACCAGGCAAAACCAAACGGATATATTTTTATTCAGCCGGGTAAGGAAAAAGATTTTCTAGGGCCATTGGGTGTAAACAAAATTCCGGGTGTTGGTGATGCTACTTTCCAGGTGTTAAAAGCTATGGGTATTGCAACGATCGGAGATATTCTGAGATTCTCGATTGAAGAACTGGAACAACAACTTGGGAAATGGGGCCATGATCTCTGGCACAAAGCCCAGGGTATTCACCATGGTGAGGTGCATGAATATCATGAAGCGAAATCCATTTCAACTGAAAATACATTTCATGAGAATACAGGCGATATGAATTTCCTGTTGAGCGAATTAGTGAGAATGACAGAAAAAGTTGCATTTGAACTGCGGCAGGATGAAAAATTAGCAGGTTGCATTGCTGTAAAGATTCGATATCCTGATTTTGAAACTACATCACGCCAGGTTTCTATTGATTATACTTTCAGGGATGATGAACTGATTGCAGTAGCCAAAGACCTTTTTCATAAACTGTACAGGAAAGGAAAACAGGTGAGGTTATTAGGGGTAAGAATATCAGAGCTAACCAACCACGCCATGCAGGCTAATTTATTTGATGATGCAGAAAAGCAGTCTAACCTTTACAAGGCAATTGATTCAGTAAAAAACAAATACGGAAGAGATTCACTGCTAAAAGCAAGAACCATTCGCAAGCAGGATAATGAAGATGCAGAAGAATGAATTATTCAAACACCATCAATCCATCGGCTTAACCTTTCCACTTCCTGTGGAATTAGTTTTTACACTTGCCTTACCCCTGTAATAAATACTTCCACTGCCAAATACATCAGCTTTCAGGCTGACATCAGCATGCACTTTTGCATCACCACTGCCGGCAATATCAATGTCGGTAGTTTCAGTCATCAGGTCGGCGGCATTATAATTTCCTGATCCTGCAATATTGATCCTGGCATCTTTTGTTTCACCCGATAAAATAACATTTCCACTTCCTGCAATATCAACGATCACTCTTGGTGTATTCACATCCATATCAACATCACCAGATCCTGCAACATCTATTTCAAGCTTATCGGCACCAGTAAATTTTCCTTTGCCAAGCAGGTTGCCACTTCCTGCAATGTTGATGGCGTTGATCATATCAGCAGAAACATATACTTTAATTGGATTGCTCGATTTCAGGTTTACGTTGTCTTTTGTTTTTACAACCAGCCATCCATCTTCATTCCTGGTGATAATATGTTTCTGAAGATTCTCATCTGCTTCCACTTTCACAGAGGATGAATTTCCAGGCACCAGTTCTACGTTTATGCCACCCCTGATCTTTATCCTTGTTACTTCATCAACATCCCTTGTTTCGGTGGTAAGATTGCCATTTCCCTTCACACGCCTGTTCATATTTACATTGCAGGAAAATGTTACAGCGGTGATCAAAACGATCAGGAATATCTTTTTCATTGAAGGGGCTTTTAAAATATGAAAGTACTAAGATTTTTATGTTGCCGGCAGCAGTTTTTTCATAGCATCACCACTTGCTACGCTCAGTTCACAGTTCCGTTTTTATGGCAGCAATTTATGCAAATTAGTAGCATTTTCCAGCCACTTAAACTGTCAACTGCCAAGGGAGTATTAACTTCGCCGCATGTCAGAAAAGATACTGATTCTAGATTTCGGCAGCCAGTACACACAATTAATTGCAAGAGCTGTCAGGGAAGCCAATGTTTACTGCGAGATCATCCCATTTAATAAATCCTTCTCTTACGATGGGTTAAAAGGAATTATCCTTAGCGGGTCTCCTTTCAGTGTAAACGATGAAAATGCGCCTGAGGTTGACATCAGTAATTTCAATAGTAAGTTACCAGTGTTGGGTGTTTGCTATGGAGCCCAGTTAACAGCAAAAGCATTTGGTGGAAGGGTAGACAAATCAAACAAACGAGAATACGGAAGGGCAATACTGGATCATAAAGCTGATCCGCTTTTTGAAACTGTTACACCTCACTCACAGGTTTGGATGAGTCATAGTGATTCCATTGCAGTTTTACCTGAAGGCTTTGAAGTATTGGCAACTACGAACAGTATTCCTGTTGCGGCTTTTAGAAAATCAGGCACTGCATCCAATCCCTTATATGGATTGCAATTTCATCCTGAAGTATATCATTCTATAGAAGGGAAAAAGATCATTCATAATTTTTTGGTGAAAGTGTGTGGTTGCAAGCAGGATTGGACTCCTTCGTCATTTGTTCATGAAACGGTGGAGCAGCTAAAAAAGAAAATCGGTGATGGTCATGTGATCATGGCATTGAGTGGTGGAGTGGATAGTACCGTTGCAGCAACACTTATCAGCAAAGCAATTGGCAATAGACTGCATGGAATATTCGTTGATAATGGTGTGTTGCGAAAAGGTGAATTCGAACAGGTGCTGGAAACCTACAAACAACTCAATCTAAACGTAAGAGGTATTGATGCAAAGCAATTGTTCTACGATGAGCTGAAAGATAAAGTTGATCCGGAAGCAAAAAGAAAAGTGATCGGCAAATTGTTTATTGATGTTTTCCAAGAAGAGGCCCTTAAAATTCCCGAAGTAAAATTTCTTGGCCAGGGAACCATTTATCCTGATGTAATTGAAAGTGTAAGTGTACATGGTCCATCGGTTATGATCAAATCACATCACAATGTTGGTGGATTACCGGAGAAAATGCACCTGCAACTGGTGGAACCACTTCGTTCGTTGTTTAAAGATGAGGTAAGAAAAGTTGGCCTTGAGTTAGGTATTCCTACAGATATGATCCAGCGTCATCCATTCCCTGGTCCGGGTTTAGCCATTCGTATTTTGGGTGAAATAACAGAAGAAAAAGTTAAGTTACTGCAGGCTGCAGATGAGATTTATATTAATGCCCTGAAAGAACATCATCTTTATTCAACTGTCTGGCAGGCAGGAACAATATTGCTACCGGTAAAAAGCGTTGGAGTGATGGGAGATGAAAGAACATACGAGTTTACGGTAGCATTAAGAGCAGTAACATCGATCGATGGAATGACGGCTGACTGGGCTCATCTTCCATACGATTTCCTTGCTCATGTTTCTAATGAGATCATCAATTCTGTACGAGGCATCAATAGGGTTGTATACGATATTAGCAGTAAGCCACCGGCAACAATTGAATGGGAATAGGGTATAAAATTTGCTGATTTATGAAAAATGTTTACATGCACCTGAGGAGCGTATTTTTTTTAATGATCATCCTGTTGATCTCAGCAAAGGGGTTCTCTAACAGAGATTCTGCCAATCCTGTTAAAGTAGCTGTGTTACTTCCACTGTATCTTGATTCAGCTTTTAACGGTGCATCGTACAAGTTTGGCAATAATAATATTCCAAAATACATTCTTCCCGGCTTACACTTTTATAATGGAGTAATGATGGCAATCGATTCTTTGCAAAAAGAAGGTCTTGCAATGGAAGTAATGATTCATGATACTAAATCAAAAAATAAATCACTCAATTTACTTTTGGCTGAACCCGAAATTTCTACTGCTTCATTTATCATCGGATCTTTTACGGCAAAAGAAGAGCTAAAGAAAGTAGCAGATTTTGCCGCTTTAAAGAATATTCCATTGATATCGGCTACTTATCCTAACGACGGAGGCATAACAGGAAACCCCAATCTTATTCTTATTAATCCTACACTGACTACGCATATTGAAGGTGTTTTTAAATATGTTCAACGCAATCACAGCATGGATAACATCGTTCTTTTTATACGAAAAGGCGATGCAACTGACAGGTACATCATGGAAAATATTATGGGGTCTTCAAAGAAACATTCCCACCTTCCTGCAAGAATCAGCTATGTAGAGGTGAGTGATGTTTTCAATTCACGTGAGATCATTGCCAGGTTAGATAGCAATAAAACAAATGTGGTTATCGGGGCTACTTTAAATGAAGCTTTTGCAGGTAATATTGTAAGAACACTCAGTAGTATCAAATCGTCTTATCAAACATCGGTTATCGGAATGCCCACATGGGATAATATGAAAGCATTAAAAAGATCTGATATAAGAGGTGTTGAAATCATATATTCTTCCCCCTATAATTATCAGCGAGGTGATAAAAACCTGGTACGACTTGCTGCAAACTATAACGCAAAGCTACATGGAAAAGCAAGTGATATGATGTTCAAAGGCTATGAAGCTATGTATCATTTTACAAGGCTATACCTGAAACATGATACAGCCTTTATCAATAATCTTTCAGACAGGGATTTTAAGATCACCAATGAATATGACTTTCAACCTGTGAGAACCAGGAAAGATAGTTCCACCGTAGATTACCTTGAAAATAAAAAACTGTATTACATCGTAAAAATGGATGGCGTTATAAAATCAGTGAGATAGTTTCCTTTTTATCTCTACCAAAGACCATCAAATCATTTTAATGGCACTCATAGAATTTTCCTCAAAAGGTTTATACTGTCCGCAAGGTGGTTTTTATATTGATCCATGGAAGCCTGTAGATAAAGCACTCATCACCCATGCACATGCTGATCATGCAAGGTTTGGCAGCAAAGCTTATCTCTCTCATCATCATACAAAACCTTTATTACATGCAAGATTGGGTGAAGGGTTTTATGAGTCCATTGAGTGGAATGAACAAATAAATATCAATGGTGTAAAAGTGTCGTTTCATCCGGCAGGTCACATGATAGGTTCATCGCAAATTCGCTTAGAATACAATGGAGAAGTTTGGGTATTCAGTGGTGATTATAAGACAGAAAATGATGGGGTGAGCGGAGAATTTGAACCTGTAAAATGTGATACGTTTATAACAGAATCTACATTCGGCCTACCTATTTATAATTGGAAATCCCAGGCCGAAATTTTCAGCCAGATGAAATCCTGGATATTGAAAAATAAGGAACAAGGAAAAGCTTCTATTGTACTTGCTTATAGTTTAGGAAAGGCTCAGAGAGTTCTGCAGCCTCTTAGCGAGGTAACCGATATTATCTATGCTCACGGTGCAGTGTACAATATGTATATGACCCTGGTTAATGCAGGATGGAAGTTTCCACCAATGGAGAGAATTACCTTCGAGACACCTAAAGAGAAACTAAAGAATGCAGTGATACTTGCTCCTCCTGGTGCCCAGGGAAGTAGTTGGATGAAACGTTTTCAACCATATGCTGTTGGTGTTTGCAGTGGATGGATGCAGGTGAGAGGTAATGTAAGGCGTAAAAATGTTGATGGTGGATTTATCATCAGTGATCATGCTGACTGGAATGGATTACTGGATGCAGTTAAGGCAACAGGGGCAACGAAAGTTTTTGTTACACATGGCTACCAGGCAGCTTTCAGCAGGTACCTGAACGAAATCGGAATTGAATCCGCTGAAGTAAAGACGGAATATGGTGATGAAGAGGAGGGAGATGTTCCTGAAGAAACGCCAACCATCGACTAGCTTTCAAAATATTATATTTATATTTAGTTCCTAATACCTGCTTATGAGCTTTTTAAAAGAATTCAGAGAATTTGCTATCAGGGGAAACGTAGTTGATCTTGCAGTTGGTGTTATAATCGGAGCTGCATTTAGTAAGATCGTAGACTCAGTAGTAACGGACCTGGTAATGCCTTTGATCGGAATATTTTTCTCAGCTGATTTCACCAATCTGTATGTACCGCTATCGGATGATATCAAGCCAGGAATGACACTGGCCGAAGCCAAAGCCATCGGGCCTGTATTTGCCTGGGGTAATTTTATAACGGTACTATTCAATTTTATTATTCTTGCATTTGTAATATTTTGGTTAATCAAGGGCATCAATAAATTGAGAAGAAAGCATGCCGGTAAGCCAGAAGAATCAGGACCACCGGCTCCAACAGTTACTGAAAAATTGCTTGAAGAGATCAGGGACGCTGTAAAGCAAAAGCCCATTTAAAGCGTTAAGCAAAGCAATATACCAGACAAGAAATCTACAACCAAAAGGCAGTTTCATCCCTGGGTTGATTTATTACTTCCTGCTAGGCAAAAACATGACCTCCTTTTTTATTCTTCGTATGTTAGCAGTATGACGACTATATTGATCACAGGCGGAACCGGTTTGGTAGGTACTCACCTGTCACGAATGCTTGTAGAAAAAGGGTATAAAGTAATTATTCTCTCCAGAGCACCAAAGCAAAGCAATCATCCTGATTTATCTTATGCAACCTGGAATGTTGCATCAGAAGCAATAGATGCCGAGGCGATAAGAAAAGCAGATCATATCATACATCTTGCAGGAGCTGGAGTTGCAGATAAACGATGGTCTGATGAGAGAAAAAAAGAAATACAGGACAGCAGAACCGATTCTGCCAAACTGGTTGTAAAAGCACTAAAAGAAATTCCTAACAACGTACAAACTGTCGTGAGTGCTTCAGCAATTGGATGGTATGGGCCAGATACAAAACAAAGCCGGGCAAAAGGATTCACGGAAGAAGCACCAGCCGATAATCATTTTTTGGGAGAAACCTGCAGGTTATGGGAGGAAAGCATCAATCCCGTAAAAGAATTGGGTAAACGATTGATCAAATTCAGGATAGGGATCGTACTTGCTGAAAATGGAGGTGCACTAAAAGAATTTTCCAGGCCTTTGAAATTCGGAATTGGAACCATAATGGGCAGTGGAGAACAGGTAGTAAGCTGGATACATGTCGACGATCTTTGCCGTATGTTTATCCATGCTATAGAAAACACTCAAATCTCAGGAGTATATAATGCTGTTGCTCCACAGCCGGTTAGTAACAAAGAACTTATATTAACCATTGCTAAAAAATTGAGAGGAAAGCAATTCATCCCGGTTCATGTGCCTTCATTTATTCTAAAACTCGCTTTAGGCGAAATGAGTGTAGAAGTCTTGAAAAGTGCAACGGTATCCGGAGAGAAAATCCGTCAAACTGGTTTTACATTTCTGTATCCAACAATCAGAGCGGCATTGCATTTGAAGTAGCAGAACACACACCTTTTTTTATGCCTATAAATTCTCTACAGCGGTCCTGGGTACTGATCTTATTCTGTACCATATTTTCTGTTTCTGGAGTGGCTCAATGTTTATCTTTTCCCGTTTCATTTAATGAAAGGATAAATAATGCTACTTCATTAGTGATTGGTAAAGTGGTAGCCCAGCATTGTTATGATGATGAAAACGGGAACATCTTCACGCTAAACAGGGTTGAAGTAGATGCGTGGATAAAAAATCACCGTTCAGAGAACGAAGTATATGTTATCACACTGGGAGGTGTATTGAATGGAAAAGCTCAGGTCACCAATCCGGCAGTTCAACTTGAAAAAGGGCAACGGTATTTCTTAATGCTGGAGAACGATAACCAATCTTCTGATGATGATAATATCCGGAACTCATTTCCTGATAAAATACAGGCTCTCCCTTTTGCAGATGCACAGGGTGCATGGTTATTTCAGAATGGAAAATATCATGATCTCTTTGTTGAAGGTGCACTTTCCGAAAATGAATTGCTGCAAAAAATATTCTTAATTGCAGGTTTCGAAGCCAGGAAGCCTGGGGGAACAATTTATACTTCCTCAGAATTATCTGGTAGAAATGATGGCGTAAATACTGTTACATCTTTCGGACCCAACCCTACCAATGCAGGAACAGTTAATCCTGCTGATTTTTTAACGATCAACGGAACAGGTTTTGGAACTACACCTGGTACGGTACAGTTTCCAAATGCTGATAACGGAGGATCAACTTTTATCACACCACCCAATACATCAGATTATGTCAGCTGGTCAGATAATACGATCGTAGTAAAAGTTCCAACTGGTAATAGCGCAAATGCAGGAACCGGGTCTTTTTTAGTGAACGGCACCTTTTCCTCTCCACAACCTTTGGTTATTCGGTACTCTCATATTTCACTTAACCAGGATTTCAGTGGCTTTCCGTCAACAACCAGGCAACGTTATTACCTGAGAAATACTGACTTACTGGGTGGATATACTTTTCTCTATCATACTGATTTTGCAAGCAATATTGCTGCTGTGGCTGCCTATGAAAGAGCTTTAAACACATGGACATGTAATACCGGCATCAACTGGAGAACAGGTGGAGTTACACCAACATTGTATGCCAATGATGATCAAAACGTGGTTTTATTCGATGGCTCTTTACCTGCAGGTGTTTTGGCAAGAGCCACCAGTAGATTTTCTGGTTTTGCAACTGGTGCCTGTACACTGGAAAACACTGTTTGGTGGTTAGAGGAGATCGATATCCAGGCAAGATCAACAAGTGTAACCTGGCAATTCGGTCCTGCTTTGGCTACAGGATCTCAATACGATTTTGAAACAGTGATCTTACATGAATTAGGACATGCACATGGCTTGGGTCATAGGATTGCACCGGGTCAATTGATGAATTTCTCTGTTTCAAATGCGTCTAATATTCGAACGCCGGCACCACAGGAAGTACAGGGTGGACAAGATAAGATGGCTTACAGTACAATGCCTACCTGCTTTGATCCTACTGGTAGTGGAACACCAATGATTGCTGCCGGATGTCCTTTTCCTGTTAAGCTGATCAGTTTTACAGGTGAGTTGAAAAGATATGATGCTGAATTGAAATGGATAACACAGAACGAGATCAACGCAGATAGATTTGAAATACAAAGAAGCTATAACGGAGTTGAGTATAATTCAATTGGTGATGTACAGGCTAAAGGAAATTCATCAACTGAAACAGCATACGACTTTATTGATGCTGAGATAAAGCCCGGAACAAATTATTACCGGTTAAAGATGATTGACCGTGATGGAAGTTATGAATATTCATCTATTGTGATCTTAAAAGCTGGTAAACAAACCGAGTCTTTAAGTGTATATCCAAACCCTGTTGCCAATGAATTGGTGATTGCATCTTCAAGGAAAACAACTTTGAATCTTATAGATGGAATTGGAAGAATTATAAAACGCCTGCAAACAAATATTGGAAACAATCGTTTTGACGTAAGTGGTCTTAGTAATGGTATTTATTATCTTGTTGAACAGGAAACAGGATCGAAACAGAAAATAATGATAATGCATTAAAAAGAAGAGCTGTCTATGGACAGCTCTTCTTTTACAGATCATCGGTTTTAAACTTTCGGAAACTGATAAAAACCCACAATAGAATATATGCGATACAGGTGATGAGAATATCAGAAATATCTCTCCTGTCCAGGAACTGGTTTTGTAAATGTTCTGCAAGTGGTAAGGGTATCAGGTTGTCTGCTGATTCCATTGGTAAAAAATACCCCGTGTTATAAATGTATTTGTTCAATACCTGGAACAGCACATTATCAAAGATCACAACGTAGATAAAGTAAACGCCTAATGCTATACCACTTCTTTTGAAAAGTGTACCCAGCATTAATGCCATCACGCAGTAATTAAGGCATTGAAGAAATGACAGGGAAAGATATCTCGCATAATTGCCACCAAAAGGATTTTCACCGGTAAAAAATCCAAACCCTGTAGCCGTAAGGCCAACAGTTAATGCAGAGATCGCAGAAAGCGTAACAATACTCAGCAGTTTTGCGGAAATAAATTGATTTCTTGTTAGCCCGTCAATTAAATTCTGGCGGTGCGTTTTGTAAGTAAATTCATTTGTAAAAAGAATGATGGTGAGAAAGCCCGGAATAATTAACAGGAAGCTACTAACGTAAGCTGTCATAGCCCAGGAAAGCGGAAAAGCATAGGGAGGACTTCCGATCATCATCCTGATAAATGCATCAGTTGGTTGTTTTTTTATCGTATCTCGAAGGTTGGCCTGCAACACTTCATGAATAAGATAGTTGGCACCTACAATGCTTACCAGGTACAGGATGAACAATACCCAGAACGTACGATAGTTCTTTACTTTAAGCCATTCTATTTTTAAAAGATGTAACATGTTTGAACTGTTTAATAGTAGTACAGGTGATGAACGTAATGCGACGCAACAAATGTTGAAGTGTTTGTTGCATCTGGTAAACTAACGATCACTATCCTTTCCCGTTAATTCAAAGAATTTTGTTTCGAGACTTTTTTTCTTAAATAAAAGATGTGTAAGCACAACGCCATGATTAAAACAATGCTGATTCACCTCTTCAAGCTTTGCCGATCCCATAGGATAAAATAATTGCAGCGTACCATTTTCTGCATGTTTAATATGGGTATAACCATTGATCGACTGAATAGTATTCTCAAGCTTTTCAAGATCAGCAGCTGCAATTTCAACTATGTCTTCATTCACCAGTACTTCATCTACATGCCCTGAAGCAAGCAGTTCACCTTTCTTCAATATTGCCACATGTGTACACACTTTTTCAACTTCGTCCAGTAAATGGCTGGCCATGATGATAGTTTTACCTTCTTTCGCCAGTTTTTTTATCAGCTCTCTTATTTCGGCAATACCAACAGGATCTAATCCGTTTGTCGGCTCATCGAAGATCAACACATTGGGATCACCTAGTAATGTAGAAGCAATGGCAAGTCTTTGTTTCATTCCTAATGAATAGGTATTGAACTTGCTCGTTTTGCGCTGGTGAAGATTTACTTTTTGCAGAACAGTGTCAATATCGTTTAATCCCCTGCCTTTTATTTCTGCAGCGATGCGAAGATTTCTTTCGCCGGATAAATAATGATAGAAGTTCGGCGTTTCGAGTAAGGTTCCTATACCTTTTCTTACTTCAGCTGAAGGAGGATGGCCCAAGAGTTCAAAACTCCCTGCATTGGGACGAAGAATGTCCAGGATAATGCCGAGTAAAGTGGTTTTGCCACTTCCATTAGGCCCTAATATTCCGAATACAGAACCTGCAGGAACATCGAACGACACATTTTTAAGTGCCTGTATTCTTCCGTAGTTCTTGGAAATGCCTTTCAATGATAGAACAGTAGTCACGGTTATTTTATTGATTGGGAGTGAAAATAAAATATTTGGAAATAGCGACTACTATTTTGTTACGAATAGGCAAATTAGAGGGATGAAAAGTATGTTGGCCAGCTGAAATGCTGGTGGCATCACCAGTTGTGTGAAAATCCGACGAAGGAGGATACACCGAAACAATAGCCATAAAACAACATATCTGAGGTAACCACTTGTACGTTCAGAAGATTATGATCTGACTTTCATATGAACCTATTAATTCCTGATCGGCTTACCAGTCTTCAGCACAGCTTGAATTCTCTCCAAAGATTTTCTTTCACCACAAAGTGATAAGAAAGCTTCTCTTTCAAGATCCAGTAAGTATTGTTCAGCGACAAGTGTTTGTTCACTCAAATCACCACCACACATTACATAAGCCAGTTTTTTTGCAACAGTTACATCATGATCTGTTGCATAACCTGCTCTCCACATTCCATTGATGCCTGCATATAAAGCTCCGAGTGCAGATTGGCCGAGTACTTTAATATCTTTTCTTTGAACAGGTGTTACATAACCCTGGTCGTATAACTCAATAACAGATTTTTTTGCTTCTGAAATTCTTCTTGATTGATTGATGACTACTTCATCCAATCCTTTTCTTAAAACACCAATATCATAACCTTCAAATCCGGAAGTAGCAACTTTGGCTGTTGCTATGGTTAAGAAGCGATTTTTTAAAGTGATGGTTTCCGGTTCATCTTCATGCATTTCATCGGCAGCACGTAAAGCAAATTCTTTAGTGCCACCACCACCTGGTATCAATCCAACACCTAATTCAACAAGACCAATATAGGTTTCTGCTGCGGCACAAACTTTATCGGCATGTAAACTCAATTCACATGCACCACCCAATGTTAATCCGTGTGGAGCTACTACAACAGGAACAGAAGAATATCTTGCTCTCATCATGGTGTTCTGGAACATACGAATGGCCATATCAAGCTCATCATATTCCTGTTCTATGGCAAACATGAAGATCATTCCAACATTTGCACCTGCAGAGAAATTTGCACCTTCATTGGCAATCACTAATCCTTTAAATTTTTCTTCGGCAATTGCAATTGACTTTTGAATTCCTTCCAATACTTCGCCGCCAATGCTGTTCATTTTGGTGCTCCATTCCAATGCAGCAACACCATCACCGATATCGTATAGTTTACAAGCACTGTTCTTCCATATTGTTTTATCGCTATGGTTATTTAAGATGAGGAATGATTCTGCACCAGGAATTTCTTTGTAAGATTTTGAAGTAACATCATAGTATAAACGTTTACCATTTTCAACCTTGTAGAAATTCGTATTTCCAGCTGCCAGCATCTCATCAACCCAAGCTGCTACTTTTACTCCATCAGCTTTCATTGCCTCAACTGTTTTGGCTACACCAATCACATCCCAACTTTCAAAAGGACCAATTTCCCAGCCAAAACCTGCTTTCATTGCATCATCCACACGATAAACCTCATCGCTGATCTCCGGTATTCTGAAAGAGATGTAAGAAAAAAGACTGTTATGAAACTCCCTGTAAAAATCACCTGCTTTATCCTTACCTGCTGCTAATATTTTCAATCTTTGTTTCAGGTCTTCAACAGGTTTCGCTGCTTCCAACGTAGCAAACTTTGGTTTGATACGGGATGTGTATTCCAAAGTCTGTAAGTTGAGTACATGAATCTCTTTGTCAGACTTTCTTTCTTCCGGACTTCCTTCTGTTATTGGAAGTTTGATCTTTTTGAAGAAACCTTGTCCTGATTTATCGCCTAACCAATTATTGGCAACCACTTTTTCGAGCCATGCAGGAATATTGAATATATCTTTTGCTTCATCTGCCGGACAATTCTCGCCAACACCTTTTGCCACTTTTACCAAAGTATCGATACCTACTACATCTGCTGTTCTAAAGGTGGCAGACTTCGGACGGCCTGCAATTGGTCCGGTTAACGCATCAATCTCATCAATACTCAATCCCATTTTATCCATGATATGAAAGATGCTCATGATACTGAAAACTCCGATCCTGTTGGCAATAAATGCAGGAGTATCTTTTGCCAGCACTGTTGTTTTGCCGAGGAAAAGATCACCATAATGCATCAGGAATTCTGTAACTGCAGGATCAGTATCAGGAGTTGGAATGATCTCTAATAAGCGTAGATATCTTGGAGGATTGAAAAAGTGGGTTCCGCAGAAATTCTTCCTGAAATCCTCGCTTCTTCCTTGTGATAAAAGATGAATTGGGATACCGGAAGTATTGGATGTGATCAGTGATCCTGGTTTCCTGAACTGTTCTACTTTTTCATACACCTGTTGTTTTATATCTAATCGCTCAATTACAACTTCAATTACCCAGTCACATGAAGCAATATCTTTCATGTTGTCGTCAAAATTGCCTGTGGTAATTCTTTTTACTACATCCTTTGTATAAACGGGAGATGGATTACTTTTTAGCGCTGCCTGTAAAGCATCATTCACAATCTTATTCTTCTCTGCAGGTTTTGCATCAGCAGCCGCATCTTTTGGAACAATGTCTAACAATAACACCTGTACACCGATACCTGCAAAATGACAGGCAATACGGCTACCCATAACACCACTACCCAAAACAGCAACTTTTTTGATGATTCGTTTCATATACAGGTTTTAAAGAATTAGTTAGCTATGCAACTATTTTCGAAGATAATAAAAAAGCTGCCTGAAATTCAAGCAGCTTTCCATTATGTTTTTAGATTATTTAGCTTACGGTAGACCCATCATCAATCTTTTCTTCCGGATTGATAAAATGCAGCTTTCCAGCTTTATCTTCTGCCATCAATATCATTCCCTGGCTTTCAATTCCTCTCATTTTCCTTGGGGCTAGGTTGGCAACAACTGTCACTTGTTTTCCCACAATATCTTCCGGGTTAAAATGCATCGCAATTCCAGAAACAATGGTTCGTTTTTCAAAACCAAGATCAACTTCAAGTTTCAAAAGCTTATCTGCCTTTGCAACCTTTTCAGCTGAGGTTATTGTTCCAATCCTGAAATCCATTTTGGCAAAATCATCATATTGAATCTCTGATTTCAGATTTGATGATGGCTGATTTGCATCTGCAGTTGTATTTGTTGTTTCCACTTTTGATTGTTGGCTTTTGATTTTTAACTTGTCTAATTGCGCTGCAATTTCTCCGTCTTCGATTTTTCTAAATAATAATTCAGGTGCTCTTAAGGTATATCCTACACTCAAGAGTTTGATCTTGCCTGCATTTTCCCAATCCAACATTTTGTCCACCACCTTCATCATATATATCATCTTCCTTGCTGTATTGGGCAGAAAAGGATTGATCAATATCGAAAGGTTTGCCGTTAGCTGTAAACATAAGTGAAGGCAGTTATCGATCTGTTTTTGTGCATCAGGAATTTCAGTCAGCTTTTTAGCAACGATCCATGGTTGCTTTTCCTGCATGTATTTATTACCTTTTCTCGAAAGGTCAATCACTTCAAATAATGCTTCACGAAAATTATATCCTTCCAGCAGGCCTTCAATTTTGACTTTTGACTTTTGAATTTCTTCAACAAGCTGTTTGTCTTTATCATCTAAAATGTCTTCATGCAACTT